>NZ_JBFAHK010000001.1:0-1059769 GCF_040802095.1 Nonomuraea sp. NPDC050783 | reverse complement strand
CCATCCGATGAGACCACCACCGCGTGCGCGACCCCCGGAACCGTACTGACGAAGTCGGTGATCAACCAGTCGACGCCGCGTGCCGCGTGGCTCAGCTCGTTCACGCGCCCTCCTCCCTCTCGTCGTTCCGCGGGCCAGATGAGCCTGAGGAGAACGCCCTGCCCTCGCTGATGTCGTCGCGCGCCGCGCGGAAGCCCTGCTGGAAGCTCGACAGGCGGCTGCGCACCCGGTCCGGCGACACCGACGGCATCGGCGTCACCCCCTTGGGCGCGGCCGTCGTGCCCGCCGAGCCGGGCACCAGGTTGGCCTTGGGCACCCGCTTGGGCAGCCCGGAGGCCGTCGCCCCGTCACGGACCGGCTCCATCACGGCCTCCGCGGCGCTCCAGCCCTCGTCCGCCTTGCTGGAGCCCCAGGTCTTGTCGCGGCCGAACCAGGCGGACTCCACGGCGGCGAAGATCGGCAGGTAGTCGTCCCCGCCGGACGCGGGCGGGACCGCCGGGATCGGGCCGGTGTCCCCGGAGTCGCCGTCGGTGAACTCGAACCCCGGGCGCTGCGGCGGCACGGTGTCGCCGCTCCAGCCGCCGGGCGGCGGCTCGGGCGGCGCCGGGCGCCTGGGCAGGCCGCCGCCGTTCCAGGGTGAGGTACGCGGCGGCGACCAGACGTCGTCGGCGTCGAAGCCGCGCGGCTGCGCCGGCCAGGAGCCGGCGTCGGGCTGCCAGCCGGGCGACTGCGGCCAGCCGGCCGCCTCCGGGTTGGAGGGGAAGGACGGGTGGCCGGGGCCGAGCTGGGCCGGCGGCTGCGGCCAGTCGAGGGCGGGCGGCGCCGGGTGCGGGCCGGTGTAGGGCTCGTCCCCGCTCCCGCCGCCTCCGCCGCCGCCCGCGCCGGCGAAGGCGGGTGGCGGGCTGTAAGGCTGGTCGAGGGGCGGCGGGGTGACGGGCGGCTGCCCGTACGACGGCTGCCCATAGGACGGCGGCTCGTAGGACGGCTGCCCATAGGACGGCGGCTCGTAAGGGGGCTGGTCGAAGGCGGGCGGCGGGTTGTACGACGGCGGCTGGTTGCCCGAGAACGACGGCATGCCGGCGGCGTGCGCCGCGGGCTGGGAGCCCAGCATGTTCTCGGGGATGAGCACCATGGCGGTCAGCCCGCCGGAGGAGTGCGGCCGGAGCTGCACCCGGATGCCGTGGCGGTGGGCCAGGCGGGCGACCACGAACAGGCCCATGCGCCGCGAGACCGACACGTCCACGGACGGCGCGTCGGTCAGCCGCTCGTTGCACTGGGCCAGCTCGTCCTGGGTCATGCCGATGCCGGAGTCGCTGATCGACAACATCACGCCGCCTCCGTCGATCCGGCTGCCGGAGACCGTCACGCGGGTCTCGCGCGGCGAGAACGACAGCGCGTTCTCCACCAGCTCGGCCAGCAGGTGGATGACGTCGTTGACGGCCTGCCCGGCCACCGAGACGCCGTCGGGCACCTGGAGCACCACGCGCTCGTAGTTCTCGACCTCCGACAGCGAGGCGCGGGCCACGTCCACCAGCTTGACCGGCTGGCTCCAGCGGCGCGGCGGGTCCTGGCCGGCCAGCACCAGCAGGTTCTCGCTGTTGCGGCGCATGCGGGTGGCCAGGTGGTCCAGCTTGAACAGGTTGCCGAGGCGCTGCTCGTCCTGCTCGCCCTGCTCCAGGCCGTCGATGAGGGTGATCTGCCGCTCCACCAGGGTCTGGCTGCGGCGCGACAGGTTCACGAACATCGCGTTGACGTTGCTGCGCAGCCGGGCCTCCTCGCCCGCCAGCCGGACCGCCTCGCGGTGCACCTCGTCGAAGGCGCGGGCGACCTCGCCGATCTCGTCGTGGGTGTCCACGCTGATCGGGGCGACGGACGTGGGGCCGCCGTCGGTGCTCTCGCGCAGCGCCCGCACGGTCTCCGGCAGGAGCTGCCCGGCGATGTCGAGGGCCTCGCGGCGCAGCCGGCGCAGCGGCCGGATGAGCGAGCGGGCGATGAGCGAGATGATCGCCACCACGACGAGCAGCAGGAGCAGGATGAGGCCGCCGGAGATCAGCGCCGTGCGGTTGGCGCCCTCCTCCAGGCCGCGGGCGCGCAGGATCACCGAGGACGCCAGGTCCTTCTCCACGCTGCGCAGGGCGTCGATCTTGCCGGTGCTGACCTCGAACCAGGTGGCGACGTCCTCGCTGGCGGGGGCGCCGATGCTCAGCGCCTTGCTCTCCGACGCCTGCGCCATGGCGCGCAGCCGGAACAGGTCGGTCTGGTCGACGTCCCGGCCGACCACCGTGTTGCGGTACAGCTCAAGCTGGTCGAGGTTGGCGAGGGTGGCGAAGAGGGTCTCCTCGCTCTCCTCGCGGGCCTTGGCGTCGGTGAGCGCCTCCAGCTCGCCGCTGTCGAAGCTCTTCTTGTCCAGCGCGCTGGCCAGGATGCCGCGCTGCTTGGACGCCTGCTCCTTGGCCCTGGCGATGGCGGCCATGGCGCTGGCGCTGTGGTTGACCTCGTCGTCCACCGCCACCTGGCCGACCTGGTCGTGGAACTGCAGGAGGGCGGCGATGATCTGGGAGTACTTGTCGATCATCGGCAGCGGCTGGATCTTGCCCTTGACCGCCGTGGCGCGCAGCGTCGGGATCTCCTCCAGCCGGCGCAGCACCGGCCGCACGGCGTCGCCGTGGGTGTCGTTGATCGCCTGGCCCCGCTGCTCGGCGCCCTCGATGAGGGCGTCCACGCCGCTGTAGGTGGTCTGCAACTGGGCCTCGCGCTCGCGGGGGCGGCCCTGGGCGATGAACAGCGCGGTCTGGTCGCGTTCGAAGGCCAGCTCGTGGGTGACGGCGCCGAGCTGCTCGCTGAACTCGGCGACCTGGCGGAGGGTCTGGTAGGTGTTGGCGTCGTTGAGCGAGGTGACGACGCTCAGCCCGCCGAGGCCCACGGCCACGGCCGTGGGGACGACGATCAGCGCGATGAGGCGTGAGCGCACGTGCCAGTTGCCCAGCCCGAACCTGCGCGAGGAGGGTTTGGCCGGTCCTTGTCTCTGGTGCTGTTTCTGACGCGCGTGCGGCTCGCGGTCGGCGGAAGCTTCAGCGTTCTGCGTTCTCACTTGCCTTCGCAACCTCTCGCCCCGGGAGGGGAATTCTCGGTGACCCTGCAGGTGAATGCGCGTGGGGCAATTCGTACGTCGAGATGAGCGCCATTCGAGCACAAGGACCCGTGGCGGCCAACCACTGATCGTGCCTCATCGAGATGTTCGTGCCGAATCGTCCGAAAAATACGCCAGAATCAGTAAACAGCCGTCTATCTGCGGAAATAGGGTACGAGAGATCGCTCCACGAGCCACTTCCTCACCCGCAGAAGTATGCGCAAGAACCGCCCCGCCGGTAACCTAAGTCCCGCTCATCCCTCCATTCCCAAACCGGACAAACAACCAGTTACTTACTGGTCGTCAAATTTTCACGATATAGGGACGAGCGGACATTGCAACCGCAAGTGTTATCTTCACGATAATGACCGCCAATTTGGTGCTACGGTCGAGCCCTGTTGCGCGTCAGGCGCATCGCCGCCGGCAGATCGGTGCCGCCCGGTCCCCCCACGACTCCATCTGAAGGGAGTCCCTGACATGAGGCTTGGCCGTCCCGCCAGGGCCGCCATCATCGGATTCGCTTTGACCCTCGCCGCCGCCTGCAGCTCGGGCGGCACGACGACCGCCAGCGCACCGCCCGCCTCCGCCGGCGGCCTGGAGAAGACCAAGATCAAGATCGCCACCCTGCCGGCGATCGACAGCGCCGCCCTCTACGTCGCCATCGACCAGGGACTCTTCGACAAGGAGGGGCTGGAGGTCACCCCGCAGGTCGTCCAGTCCGCCCCCGAGGCCATCCCCATGCTGCTGAACGGCGAGATCGACGCCATGTTCGGCAACTACGTGTCGATGTTCCAGGCCCAGGACAAGGGCACGCTCAAGCTGCGCATCCTGGCCGAGGGCTCGCGCGCCGCCCCCGACTCGCTGAGCGTCATGGTGCTGCCCAGCTCCCCCATCAAGACGCCCAAGGACCTCGCCGGCAAGACGATCAACGTGAACGTCCTGCGCAACTTCCAGGAGCTGGCGCTGGCGCAGGTGCTGAAGGCCAACAACGTGGACCCGGCCTCCATCAAGTACGTCCAGGTGACCTTCCAGAACATCATGCCCGCCTGGAAGGGCGGCCAGATCGACGCCGCCTACCTGGGCGAGCCGATGGTCACCGCGGCCATCTCCACCATGGGCGCCCGCAAGATCCTCGACCCGGCCTCCGGCCCCGCCGCCGAGTTCCCCATCTCCGGCTACGTCAGCACGCAGGGCTGGTACGACAAGAACCCGCACGTCGCGGCGGCCTTCCAGCGGGCCGTCCACAACGCGGCCAAGCTGATGGAGAACAACCGCGAGGTCGTCTCCAAGGTGCTGCCGACCTTCACGCAGATCGACGCGGCCACCGCGGCCACCGTCACGTTCCCGTACTTCTCCAGCAACGACAACCCGGTGCGGCTGCAACGGGTGGCCGACTGGATGCTGGAGGCCCACTGGCTGAACAAGGCGATCGACGTCAAGACGCTCATGTCGCCGACCACGTCCGGATGAGCGCTGCGACACTGCCCGCCCGCCCGGCGGGAGCCACCACCCGGTGGTCCCGGCGGGCGGCCGGCGCCCTCGCCTTCGCCGCCCTGATCGAGCTGGCCAGCAGGACGGGCCTGGCCGACCGCGAGTTCCTGCCGCCCGCGACGGAGATCGCCGCGCGGATGGGCGCGCTCGCGCTCGACCCCGCCTTCCGCGCGCACGCCCTGACCAGCCTGCTCGCCTGGGCCGCCGGGCTCGGGCTGGCGGCGCTCGCCGCGGTGCCGCTCGGGCTGCTGCTCGGCAGCGTCCCGGTCGTGGACGCCGCCACCCGCTCGGTCGTGGAGTTCCTGCGGCCGATCCCGTCGGTCGCGCTGATCCCGCTCATGGCCCTGGTCATCGGCACCGGCCTGCAGCTGCGGATCTCGCTGGTGGTCTACGCCGCGTTGTGGCCCGTCCTCTACAACACGATGTACGGCCTGCGCGGCGTGGACCCGCTGGCCAAGGAGTCGCTGCGGTCGTACGGCTTCGGCTCCCTGTCGGTGCTGCTGCGCGTCTCGCTGCCCTCCTCTGCGCCCTTCATCACCACCGGCCTCCGGCTGGCCGCCGGGGTGGCGCTGATCCTGACCGTCAGCACCGAGATCGTGGCCGGCCGGGGCGAGGGCGTGGGCGTGTTCATCTACTTCGCCGGCCTCGCCGTGCCCGCCCGCATGACCGACATCCTGGCCGGGGTGTGCTGGGTCGGGCTGTTCGGCGTGGCGGTGAACACGCTGCTGGTCGCCTTCGAGCGGCGCGCGTTCCGCTGGCACCACGCCCGGCTGGGAGAGCAGGCGTGAAGGCCCGGGCGCAGCTCGCCGGGCGGGTCGCGGTGCCCGCCAAGCCCGCCGCGCGGACCCGCGCCCGCCGCGGCGGGGGCGTGCGGACGGCGGCGTTCCGCTGGCTGGTGCTGGCCGTGCTGGTGCTGCTGTGGGAGGCGGCCACCAGGGCGGCGGGCAGCGCGTTCTTCCCCGCGCCCAGCGTGATCGTGACCCGGATGCGGGAGATGTGGTTCTCCGGGCCGCCGCAGCGGCTGTTCCTCACCGAGGTCGCCGTGCGGAACATCCTGCCCAGCCTCGGCCGGATGGCCGCCGGGTTCGCCGGGGGCGCGCTGGCCGGGGTGGTGCTCGGGCTGGCGGTGGGGCTGTCGGCCCGCGTCCACGACTACCTCGACGGCGTGCTGCAGTTCCTGCGTGCCGTGCCGCCGCCCGCGCTGGTCACGGTGTTCCTGGTGGTGTTCGGGTTCGGGCTGCGCATGCAGCTGGCGTTCATCATGTTCAGCGTCGTGTGGCCGGTGCTGCTCAACACCGCCGACGGGGCCCGCGCGGTGGAGCCGCTGCACCTGCAGACCTGCCAGGTGTTCCGGCTGTCGCGGGCCGGGCGGCTGTGGTGGGTGGTCCTGCCGTCGGCGCTGCCCAAGATGTTCGCCGGGCTGCGGCTGGCGCTGTCATTGTCGCTGATCGTCATGGTCTTCTCCGAGCTGCTGCCCGGCACCGTCAACGGGATCGGCTTCCAGCTCACCGAGGCGTACTCGATGTTCGACCTGCCCGCCATGTGGGCCGGGATCGTGCTGCTCGGGGTGCTCGGCCACCTGCTGAACGAGCTGTTCCTGGTCGCCGAGCGGCGGGTGCTCGCCTGGCACCACGCGGCCCAGGAGCCCGTCGGCTAGGGTCCGGGCCGTGAGGACGATGGTCGCGGGGGGCGGCATCGGAGGACTCGCCGCCGCGTTGAGCCTGCCGCGCGGCCGCGGAGGGCGCGGCGCGGCGGGCGTACGAGGAGGAGCGGCGCCCGCCCACCTCCGAGCTGGTGCTCGCGCACCGGGCGCTCAACGAGCGGGAGTCGTGGAGCGTGCGCGTGCCATGACATCTCCCAGGATCGCGGAGTAAGATCGCGCCCTGAAGAGGTTTACCTGACTGACATGTCCACCTTTATCCGCTCCGCTAGAGTCGTGTTCTGACCCTTCCGGAGTCGCGGCCACCCTCCGCGGTCTCGCCCCCCTAGGAAGCGCATTGCTCGAGATAGACAACCTCTCCCACGTGTACGGCGCAGGCACCCCCAACGAGCACCGCGCCATCGAAGGTCTCAACCTGAGCGTCGCCGCGGGCGAGCTGCTGTGCATCGTCGGGCCGTCGGGATGCGGGAAGTCCACGCTGCTGCGCTCGATCGCCGGTCTCCTCACCCCGACCGGCGGCCAGGTCAAGGTCGAGGGCAGCCTGGTGCGCCAGACTCCGGACAACCTGGCCGTGGTGTTCCAGGACTACAGCCGCTCGCTGTTCCCCTGGATGTCGGTGGCCGACAACGTGGCGCTGCCGCTGCGCCGCAAGAGCATGGACAAGAAGGCCCGCCGCGAGGCCGCCATGGAGGCGCTGGAGTCGGTCGGCCTGTCCGGGGCGGAGCGCAAGTACCCCTTCCAGCTCTCGGGCGGCATGCAGCAGCGGGTGGCGATCGCGCGGGCGCTGGCCTACCGGCCGACGCTGATGCTCATGGACGAGCCGTTCGGCTCGGTGGACGCGCAGACCCGGGAGGACCTGGAGGACCTGGTGCTCAAGGTCCGCGGCCACCACCAGATGACGATCGTGCTCATCACGCACGACATCGACGAGAGCGTGTACGTGGGCGACCGCGTGGTGGTGCTGTCGAAGGCGCCCGCGCACGTCGTCGGCGACCTCAAGGTGGACCTGCCCGCGCCCCGCGACCAGATCACCACCCGCGAGCACCCCGACTTCGTCCACCTGCGCGCCGAGGTCGGCCGCCTGGTCCGCGGCCACGCCGCGGTCGTCTGACCCGTCCGCGGCCACGCCGTCGTCTGATCCGTCCGGTCACCGGCCGTCCCGTCACCGGCCGCCCAGCAGCTCCGCGAGCGGCCGGCGCAGCTCCGAGGGCACCAGGTTGAGCCGGTCGAGGTCGCCGGCGCCCGCCCACACCAGCTCGAAGCTGTTGTCCGGGCCGTGTTCCTCGGCCTCCTCCCCCGACAGCGTCGGCGTGCCCGTCACGTCGGTCATGAGGAAGTAGGAGGCCGGGCGGCCGTGGTGCCGTCCGGTCCACAGCAGGCGGCCGATCCTCGCCGTGAGCGTGGTCTCCTCGGCCAGCTCGCGCAGCGCGGCCGCCCGCGCGCTCTCGCCCTCCTCGACGTGACCGCCGGGCAGGACGGCGTAGTGGTGGCCGGGGCAGCGCGCCGGCGGGGTGCCGGACTCGGCGCACGGGCCGCAGCCGGTGGGCCGGACGTTCCGGTAGAAGCGCTTGATGACCAGCACGCGGGGGCCGTCGAGGACCACGGCGGCGGCTCTGGGGATCGGCACGCCTGCGATTGTGCCGTACGGCGGCGCCGGCGTCCGGCGCGTGCGGGTGTCGGGTGGCTTCCGGCGGGTTCCGCGCCCGTCACCACCCGAGTCCTTGTACGGCGGCGCCCGCTCTATACGGGGGTGTGCATGTGGCGGGTGAGCGCGTGCTCCACGAGGGTGATCAGGGTGGCCTTGACCGACTCGCGCTGCCGGGCGTCCAGCCGCACGATCGGGATGTGACCGCCGATCGACAGCGCCTCGCGGATCTCCTCCTCCTGGTGGGCGAAGTGCCCGTCCCAGCCGTTGATGCCGATGACGAACGGCAGCTTGGCCTCTTCGAAGTAGTCGATGGCGGGGAAGCTGTCGGCCAGCCGGCGGGTGTCCACGAGCACGACCGCGCCGATGGCGCCGCGTACCAGGTCGTCCCACATGAACCAGAACCGGTGCTGGCCCGGCGTGCCGAACAGGTAGAGGATCAGGTCCCGGTCGAGGGAGACCCGGCCGAAGTCCATGGCCACGGTCGTGGTCGTCTTGTTCGGCGTCAGCGAGACGTCGTCCACGTGCGCGGACGCGTCCGTCATGACGGCTTCCGTGGTGAGCGGGAGGATCTCCGAGACCGCCCCCACGAACGTCGTCTTGCCAACGCCGAAGCCCCCGGCCACGACGATCTTCGTCGAGGTCAGGCCGGGGCTAGAGCCTGCGAAGTCCACTGAGCACCCTTTCGAGCAAGTTGAGGTCCGGCTTTCCCGCGTCCAGCGCAGGCTGGTGCACGCGGATCAGGCCCTCCGACGCCATGTCGGCGATCAGCACCCGGACCACACCTAGGGGCTGGCGTAAAAGGGCGGAGATCTCAGCAACCGACCGGACGTTCCTGGTCAGTTGGATGATCGCCTGATACTCCGGACTTAGTAGGGAAATATCTTGGTATTCCGACGTCACGGAGGACACCAGTGCCTCCATGGCGAACTTCATCCGTGGCGCAGTGCGCCCCCCGGTCACGGCATACGGCCGTACCAGAGAGCTCTTGCGCGGATGCGGCGCCGCCGGATGCGGCGGAGTGCTATCACCAGCCCAACCCTGACCTGTCACCATGATCTCCTGTCGACGTCCCCGGGCTAGCGGGGACGTGCCGCCTGCAGCTCAGCGCGTACGGCCGGCGTCAACACCTGGCCCGCCCGCTCGACCAGCAGGGTCATCTGGTAGGCCACCAGACCCATGTCGCAGTCGGGAGCGGCCAGGACCGCCAGGCAGGACCCATCACTGATGGACATGATCATCAAGAGCCCGCGCTGCATCTCGATGACGGTCTGGGTCACCATACCGCCTTCGAAGACCCGCGCGGCGCCCTGGGTCAAACTGATCACACCGGAGGCGACGGCCGCGAGCTGGTCGGCCCGGTCCTTCGGGAAGCCCTCGGAGTAGGCGAGCGGCAGACCGTCGGACGAGACCACGACCGTGTGCGCCACTCCTGGCACGTTGTTCACGAAGTCCGTGATCAGCCAGCTTATGCCGCGCGCTCCCTGGCTCATCTCTCTCATTTGTCCTCCTCATTCTCTTCTCCGCGGGTGAACGCTCGGCCCTGCCGGATGCCCTGCTGGAAGCTGGAGAGCCGGCTGCGCAGCCGCTCGGGCGAGATCTGCGGCGCCGGTGACGTCGGCTGCGGCTCGGCGAGGCTGGCCGTGCCGGGCACCAGGTTGGCCTTGGGGACGCGGCGCGGCAGGCCGGAGGACGTGACCCCGCCCTGCTGCGGCTGCGCGGCGGCCTGCGCGGCCTGGAAACCGGAGTCCGCGGGCGACGACCAGGCCGCGCCCACTCCCGACGCGCCCGGCCTGCGCTGCGGCAGCCCCGAGGACGACGTGGGGGACGACCCCGACGCGGACGGCACCGACGGGGACGGCGACGGCGACCTGAGCGGCGACGCGGCCGGCGGCGGCGCGGTGGCGTCGGCCGGGATGGCCGGGTGCACGGCGGTGATCTCCGGCTCCTCCTCGGCGGCCGGCTTGGCCGGCTCGGGGTCCGGCCGGCGGAACCAGTCGGAGCCGACGGAGGAGAAGATCGGCAGGAACTCCTCGCTCTGCTCCTCCAGCGGCGAGTTGCGCACGGCCGGCAGCGGGCCGGTCATGTCCTGGGAGGTGTAGTTCCCGGCGCTGAAGGCGTGGTGGCCGGAGGTGCCGTTCTGCTCGAACCGGTCGGCGGGCTTGGGGTCCTCGTCGAACGGCGAGCGGTAGTCGGGGCCGAGCTGCGGCCGCGGCCGGTCCAGCGACTCGAACAGGCCCCTGCGCGGCAGCGGGTCGGCGAAGGACGACCAGCCCGACCGATCGTCCGGCTGCTCCTTCGGCGGCTCGGTGGCGAAGGACGGCCAGCGCGGCTCGTCGTCCTGCGGCGGGGGCGGCTGCTCGGCGAAGGACGGCCACCGGTTCTCGGCGAAGGGCGAGGGCGCCGGCTGCTGCTGCGACGGCGGCTGTTGCGACGGCGGCTGCTGCTGCGGCTGTTGCGGCTGCTGCTGCGCGGGCGCCTGCGGCTCCTCGGTGAACGACGGCCAGCGGCCGGTCTCCTCGGCGAACCAACGGTGCTCGTCCTGCCGCGGCACGGCCGGCGGCTCCTCGGCGAAGGACGGCCAGCGCTGCTCGTCCACCCCGGGACCGCCCGGCGTGGCCGCCGGCGGCTGGTCGAAGCCCGGCCGGTCGAAACCGGGCTGGTCGAAGCCCTGCTGCCCGAAGCCCTGCTGCTCGAAGGGCGGCTGCCCGAAGCCCTGCTGCCCGAAGGCGGGCTGGTCGAAAGCGGGCTGGTCGAAGGACGGCTGGTCGAAGCCGGGCCGGTCACCGCCGAAGGCGGCCGGCTGCTCCCCGAAGGCGGGCTGGTCGTAGGACGGCTGGTCGAAGGAGGGCTGGTCGTAGGAGGGCTGCTCGCCGAACGACGGCCAGTTGGTGCCGGTGCTGCCGGGCGCGGGCACCGACTGCGGCCACTCGGTGTCGAGCACCTGGCCGCCCGGGTTGGAGGACGGCCCGGAGCCGTTGGCGGCCGGCTGGTTGAACATGCTCGGGTCGAACGAGGTGAACGCCTCGTACTGGCCGCCCTGCTGGGGGCCGTTGCCGGTGGAGATGAGCATGTCGGGCAGCATGACCAGGGCGCTCAGGCCGCCGGTCTCGCGCTGGCTGAGCTGGACCCGGATGCCGTGGCGCAGGGCCAGGCGGCCGACCACGAACAGGCCCATGCGCCGCGAGACCGACACGTCCACGACGGGCGGGTTGGCCAGGCGCCAGTTGGCCTCGCGCAGCTCCTCCTGGCTCATGCCGATGCCCAGGTCGTTGATCGTGACCATCACGCCGCCCTCGGCGGGCGTGCTGGTGACGGTGACCTTGCTCTCGCGCGGGGAGAAGGAGATGGCGTTCTCGATCAGCTCGGCGAGCAGGTGGACGGCGTCGGTGACGGCCGGGCCGACGATCAGCGTGCCGGACGGGATCTGGATCTGGACCCGCTCGTAGCCCTCGACCTCCGACAGCGAGGCGCGGGCGATGTCGACCAGCGGCACCGGCTCGCTCCACTTGCGGGCGGCCTCCTGGCCGGCGAGGACCAGGAGGTTCTCGCTGTTGCGCCGCATGCGGGTGGCCAGGTGGTCGAGGCGGAAGAGGTTGGCGAGCCGCTGCTCGTCCTCCTCGCCCTGCTCCAGGCCCTCGATGAGCTGGAGCTGCCGCTCGACCAGCGTCTGGCTGCGGCGGGAGAGGTTGACGAACATGGCGTTGACGTTGGCCCGCAGCTTGGCCTCGTCGCCGGCCAGCCGGATCGCCTCGCGGTGGACCTCGTCGAAGGCCCGCGCCACTTCCCCGATCTCGTCGCGGGTGTTGATGCCGATGGAGGGCACTTCGGGGACCTGCGCGCCGTCGCCGGACTCGCGCAGCACGCGGACGGTCTCGGGCAGCCGGGTGGTGGCCACCTGCAGCGCCTCGGCCCGCAGCCGGCGCAGCGGGCGGACCAGCGAGCCGGCCACGCGGGTGGTGATGACCAGGACGAGCAGCAGCAGGACGAGGATCATCGCGCCGGAGATGATGGCGTTGCGCTGCTCGGCGTC
Source organism: Nonomuraea sp. NPDC050783 (assembly GCF_040802095.1). Classification (NCBI taxonomy): domain Bacteria; kingdom Bacillati; phylum Actinomycetota; class Actinomycetes; order Streptosporangiales; family Streptosporangiaceae; genus Nonomuraea; species Nonomuraea sp. NPDC050783. Next base: position 1,047,810 of record NZ_JBFAHK010000001.1, on the reverse strand, counting down.
GCTCAGCTCGCGGGTGGTGCCCACGATCTTGGTGGCCAGGCCGGTCTCGACCCTGCGCATGGCGTCGGCGGCCAGCGTGGTGCTGGTGTACCAGTTGTTCAGGTCGCGGTTGGTGGTGACGTCCAGGTCGCCGAGCTTGTTGTACTCGCGCATCTGGGCCAGGGCGCGCTGCCGCATGGCGTCGGCGCGGTCGATCTGCGTGCCCCGGACGTTCTGCCGGAACGTCTTGAGGTCGGCGGCGGACGCCTCGGCCTCGAAGGAGGCCTGCGCGGCCTGCTGGGCGTTCCAGGAGCCCAGGAAGTCGGTGAGCGCCTGGCCGTCCAGCTTGCGCTCCGACAGCGCCACGATGAGGATGATCTGCTGCCGGGAGACCTCCTCCTTCATCTGCTGCAGCGAGCCGAGCGCCGCGATGTCGCGCTGGAGGCGGTCGTCGTTGACGCCGTCGGCCAGACCCGCCTGGATCGACGAGAAGATGCCGATCATGGTCGAGTAGGTGGTGATGGAGGCCTGGGGCGGAACGTTCCCGACCATGGAGGTCCGGAGGCTGTTGAGGCCGTCGAGCCAGCGGCGCATCTCGGCCACGCCCTCGCGGACGCGGGTGTTGTGGGACTCGTCGATGGCCTGCGCGGCGGTGAGCGCCTCCGCCTTGGCCTTGTCCGTGGCCTGCCGCTGGGTCTTGAGCTGGACCAGGCGGCCGGCCCGGTTGCCGGTGGCGACGGACCACGCGGTGAGCGTGCGCTCCTTGGCCAGCTCGTGGTTGAGCGCGCCGACCTTCTGCACCAGCTCGGCCACCTGGGTCAGGCGCTGGTACTCGGCACTGGTGCCGATGGCGTTGGCCAGCTGGATGCCGGCGAGGAGCACGCCCACGACCGTGGGGATGAGGATCAGCGCGACCAGCCTGGAGCGCACACGCCAGTTAGCCAGCCGGAACCTTCCGCCTGTGTACTCCCCGGACTTCGTGTGCCTGGGGTTTTCCGTCCTCACTGACTCTCGCAACCTCTCGCCGGTACGTGCTCGAAAGAAATCAGACACGCGTGTGGCGCATGGGATTCCGTCCGGCTGGGTAATTGGAACACAGTCCGTACCAGATCGGCCAACCGAACATATCCCATCAGACACGCCCAAAGCATGACTTTAGGGTGTATTTCGCCGTACACGTTTTCAGGCGGGCCGGAACGAATCCCGCTCGGCCGGTGCCGCGTGCTTCACCATCAGGTGCCGGGTCACCGAGTACTCCAGGACCGCTTCCTGGCTCATGTCCTTGCCGAAGCCGCTGCCCTTGACCCCTCCGTGCGGTGCCTCGCTGGCGATCGGCAGGTGATCGTTGACCCAGGTCACTCCCACGTCGAGGCGGTGCGCGACGCGCATCGCCCGCGAGACGTCACGCGACCACACCGACGAGGCCAGGCCGTAGCGGGTGTCGTTGGCCAGCCGGACCGCCTCCTCCTCGCCGTCGAACGGCAGCGCCACCAGGACCGGCCCGAACAGCTCACCCTGCACGATCTCGCTGTCCTGTGCGACATCCGTCACAAGCGTGGGCGGGTAGTAGAACCCCGGCCCCTCGGCGGGCGCGCCGCCGTGCCGCACCCGGCCCCCGGAACGCTCCACGAACCCGTGCACCCGCTCCCGGTGCGCCGCGGAGATCAGCGGGCCGATGTCGGTGGCCGGGTCCCAGGGGTCGCCGACGGCGATTTCGGCAAGAGTTGCCCGAAGCGCCTCGACGGCGTCGGCGTAGATCTCGCGGGCGAGGTAGACCCGGGTGGCGGCGGTGCAGTCCTGCCCGGTGTTGTACGTCGCCCCCATCGCCACGCCGCGCGCCATCTCGGCCAGGTCGGCGTCCTCGAAGACCAGCGCGGGGGCCTTGCCGCCCAGCTCCAGGTGGACCCGCTTGAGCGTGGCCGCCGCGCCGGACATCACGGCCCGGCCGGTCTCCGTGGAGCCGGTGACGCTGACCATGTCCACGCCGGGGTCGGTCACCAGCGCCTGGCCGACCTCGGCGTCGCCGGTGACCGCCCGCACGAGCCCTTCGGGGGCGCCCGCCTCGGCGAACAGCTCGGCCAGCCGCAGCGTCGTGCGCGGCGTCTGCGGCGCCGGCTTGATCACCACGGCGTTGCCCGCGGCCACCGCCGGGCCGACCTTCCACACGGCCATGACGAACGGGAAGTTCCACGGCGCGATCGACCCCACCACCCCGACGGGGCGGCGCAGCATGACCGAGGTGTAGCCGGGGCTGAACACCCCGGCGCCCGAGCCGTCCAGCGAGCGGGCGGCGCCGGCGAAGAAGCGCAGGTTGTCCGCGGCGAAGGGCAGCTCGCCGTCCCTGAACACCGCGGCGGGCTTGCCCGTCTCCTCCACTTCGAGCCTCGTCAGCTCCTCGGCGTCGGCCTCCACGAGGTCGGCCACCCGCAGCAGCAGCCGGGCGCGCTCGGCGGGGGTGGTCTGCGACCACTCCGCGTACGCGGCCCGCGCGGCCGACACGGCGGACGCCACGCCCTCCACCGGCGTGTCCGGAATTTCGGCACACGGAAGGCCGGTGGCGGGGTTGATCAGTTCACGCATGGAAGGTCATGTCCTTACTGGCCGAGCTGTTCGATCAGGTCGGCGGCCTTGCGCAGGCCGTCGCGGCGCCGGATCTCCGCGCCCGCGGCGGCGAGCCGCTCGCGCAACGCGGTGTCGCCGAGCAGGCGCTCGACGGCCCCCGTCAGCTCCTCGTCGGCGAAGGTGTAGGTCGAGAGCCGGACGCCGTAGCCCAGCTCGGCGACCCGCTGGGCGTTGTCGTACTGGTCCCAGAACAGCGGCAGCACGATCATCGGCTTGCCGAAGTGCAGGGCCTCCGTGGTCGTGTTGTTGCCGCCGTGCGTAATGACCAGATCGCACTGAGGGACGATCTTAGTCTGCGGCAGGAACTCCGCGCCCCACATGTTGTCGGCGAGCTTGATCTCCTCGTGCAGCGGGCCCTTGGAGACGATGTACTGGTGCGGGGTGGTGGCCAGCACGTCGATCACCCGCTGCATCAGGCCGACGTCGGCCGAGCCGAGCGAGCCGAGCGAGAAGTAGATCAGCCCGGCGCCCTGCCGGCGCTCGAAGGGCAGCTCGAAGTCCTCGTCGGTCTCGCGGACCGAGGAGTCGAGGCGGTGCCAGGTGGGGCCGAGCGGGCGGCGGTCGGTGTAGTCCAGGATCTCCGGGTACACGTAGAGGTTCAGGTCGCCCTCGTGGATGAAGTCGAGGTCGGGCAGTGGGGCCGTGCCCTGCTCGACGCACCACGCGTTGTAGGCCGTCCACAGCTCGCGGTGGGTGCGGTCGTACTCGGCGCGGAACTCCTCCCACTGGGAGCGGTCGTCGGAGGGCAGACCGGAGAAGACCGGCGGCACGTCCGCGCCGCGGACCTCCAGCGGCTGGCAGGAGACGATGCGCACGAACTTCTTGCCTGTCGTGAGCAGTGCCGGGAACGTGAGAACGTTGTCCTCGATGATCACATCCGGGTCCACCCGCTCGATGATGGCCTTGAGCTGCGGCTCGCAGTACTTGGCGCCCTCGATCAGCTCTGCCCAGATCGGCTTGGTGACGGTTTCGAGCTGCTCCTTCGTGCTCTTGCGGTACTCGGGGGCGGTCTCGCGGATGAAGTCCTTCCAGAACTGGCCGGCGTCCTGCTCCTCGGGGTTCTCGGGCGGCGGGGCCAGGTCGACCAGGTCCTCCTCGAAGCCGAGGGCCGCCAGCTTGCCCTTCCAGGAGGACTCGGCGGCGAAGACGACGCGGTGGCCGCGACGGCGCAGGATGTCGCCGATGCCGATGCAGTTGTTGGTCGGGCCGTACGCGCTTTCCGGCATGAACAGGAACGTGAGTGACATCGGATCTCCGGGGAACTTCAAAGAGTTGAAGGGTAATTCAAAACTTGTCTGGCGTGATGGTCAAGTTACGGGCACTATGGTCACGGCTAACTGAACGGTAGCCAAACGAGTGAAGGTGGTGAGGGTGGCTCAGCGTAAGAGCCGGAGCGACCGGCGCATCGATCTGATCGAGGCCGCGCGCAGGGCCATCATCCGTCACGGCATCGACGGCGTGCAGCTCTCGCACGTCGCCGAGGAGGCCGGGCTGACCAGCGGCGCCGTGCTCTACCACTACCCCGACCTGGCCGAGCTGCTGGTCGAGGCGCAGCACGCCGGGATGGAGCGCTTCTACGAGCAGCGCCTGCGCCGGCTGGCCGACTTCACCGACCCGGCCGAGAAACTGGTCGTCACGATCCGCTCCGGGCTGCCGACCGGGCCGCTCGACCCCGACGTGCGCCTGCTCAACGAGCTGGGCGGGGCGGCCGGCCGCAACCGGGTCTACGGCGTCCTGCTGACCTCGCTCTACGACCGCCAGGTCTCGATGTACCAGGCGATCCTGGACACCGGGGCGGCGCTGGGCGTCTTCCGGCTGGGCGCCGACTCGCTGTCGATCGCGCGCAACCTGGTGGCCCTGGAGGACGCCTACGGCTACCGCATCACGGCCCGCCACCCGGTGATCGGCCCCGAGGAGGCGGCCGAGCTGATCCTGTCGTACGCGCGCGCGGCGACGGGCCACGACCTCGATCATTGATCGTCCGCCATGATGACCGCGTCCTCGGCGTTCCAGCGGACCTTGACCTTGGCGCCGGTCCGCACCGAGCCGGCGCCCTGCACGGCCACCAGGATCGGCCCGGGGTGGCCGGGCACCTCCACGGAGACGTGCGAGACGCCGCCGTAGAAGCTCACGTCCACGACGGTGCCCGCCATGCCCCGCACGGCGCTCTCGTCGGCCAGCTCGACCTTCTCGGGCCGGACTGCCAGCAGCGCGGGCGCGTCGGCCGCCAGCTCGGCCAGCGGGGTGCCCGGCAGCATGCCGAACTCCTCGCTCTTGAGCGCGTCGAGGCCGCTGGCGGTGCCGCGGAAGAGGTTGTTGGCGCCGACGAAGCCGGCCACGAACGGCGTCCTCGGCCGCTCGTAGAGCGCGACGGGCCGGTCCACCTGGCGCACCCGGCCGCTGTCGAAGACCGCGATGCGGTCGGCCAGCGACATGGCCTCCTCCTGGTCGTGCGTGACGACCACGAAGGTGATGCCGACCTCGTGCTGCAGCCGCTTGAGCTCCAGCTGCATGTCGGCGCGGACCTTCTTGTCCAGGGCCGACAGCGGCTCGTCGAGCAGCAGCAGGCGGGGCCGCTTGACGATGGAGCGCGCCAGCGCCACCCGCTGCCGCTGCCCGCCGGAGAGCTGGGCGGGCCTGCGGCCGGCGTGCGCCGACAGCCCGACGGTCTCCAGCACCTCGCCGACCCGCTGCTTGATCTCCTGCCGGGGCAGGCGCTCGCGCTCCAGCCCGTAGGCCACGTTCTTGGCCACGGTCATGTGCGGGAACAGCGCGTACGACTGGAACATGAGGCTGATCGGCCGCCGGTTGGGCGCCTTGGACAGCAGGTCCTCGCCGTCGAGCGAGACCCGGCCCTCGTCGGGCGTCTCGAACCCGGCGATGATGCGCAGCAGCGTCGTCTTGCCGCAGCCCGAGGGGCCGAGCAGCGCGAAGAACTCGCCCTGCTCGATCTGGAGCGAGACGTCGTCCAGCGCGGTGACGCTCCCGAACCTGCGGGTGACGCCGTCAATCTTGAGCACGTGACTCCCCGATCCTGGTCATCCGCTGACCGGCGATCACCGCGGTGAAGCTCACCAGGAGCAGGATCGCGGCCAGCGCGTTGATCTTCGGGGTCACCCCGAAACGAACCATTGAGTAGATGACGATCGGCAGCGTCGGCTCGGCGTTCCCGATCGTGAAGAAGGCGATCACGAACTCGTCCAGCGACAGCGTGAACGCCAGCAGCGCGCCCGCGACGATCCCGGGCACGAGCTGCGGCAGCGTGATCCGCAGGAAGGTGGTCACCGGCCCGGCCCCCAGGTCGCGCGAGGCCTCCTCCAGCGAGGTGTCGGAGCCGGACAGCCGGGTACGCACCACCGCCGCCACGAACGCCATCGAGAACAGCGCGTGCGCGAGCGTCACCGAGTACAGGCCGAGCGTGAGCTGGATGGCGTTGTAGAACACCAGCAGCCCGATCGCCAGCACCAGGTCCGGCAGCACGGCCGGCATCAGCGCGATCGCGTCGAGGGTCTTCGAGCGCGTGTAGCGGGACAGGCCGACGGCCAGCAGCGTGCCGAGCACGGTGGCGATCGCGGTGGAGCCGGCGGCCACGATCAGCGTGTTGACCAGGCCGGTCCTGATCCGCTCGTCGCCGGCCAGCTCGCCGTACCACTTGAGGCTGAAGCCCTCGTAGGTGTACGCCGAGTCGCCGGAGTTGAACGACATCACGACGAGCACCACGATCGGCAGGTACAGGAAGACGTAGGTCGCCCAGAACGGGACGTACAGGAGCTTGGACCTACGCACGGCGGGCCGCCCATGCCTGCACGACCAGCAGCACGACCAGCACCGCGATGAGCGCCAGCGCCAGCGCCGAGCCGAACGGCCAGTCACGCGCCTTGAGGAACTGGTCGCGGATGAGGTTGCCCACCATCGTCGACTTGCTGCCGCCCAGCATCTCCGGGATGACGAAGTTGCCGAAGCTGGGCACGAAGACGAACAGGCACCCGGTGAGCACGCCCGGCATGGTCAGCGGCAGCGTGACCTTGCGGAACGTGGTGAACGCCGACGCCCCGAGGTTGGCCGACGCCTCGCCGAGCTGCGGGTCCAGCCGCTCGATCGCGGAGTACAGCGGCAGCACCATCAGCGGCAGGTACGAGTACAACAGCCCGGTGACGATCGTCCCCTCGTGGTACAGCAGCTCGAACGGCCCGAGCCCCAGCTTGCCGAGCGCGCTGTTGACCAGCCCCGGCCCGCTGAGCAGCATGATCCAGGCGTAGACCCGGATGATGAAGTTCGTCCAGAACGGCAGCACGATCGCGACCAGCGCGAGCGTCCTCCACCGGCCGGGCAGCCGCGCGATCAGGTAGGCCGTCGGATAGCCGACCAGCAGCGCGATCAGCGTCGTCAGGGCCGCGATGCGCAGCGAGCCGCCGAGCACGCCCAGGTAGAGCGGGTCGATCAGGCGGGCGAAGTTCTCCGAGGTGAACTCGCGGACCACGCCGCCGAAACGCCCGCGCTGGAAGACCGTGTAGCTCAGCACCAGGGCCAGGGGCACCAGCAGCAGCACCACCAGGTACGTCAGCCCGGGTGACAGGAAAACCAACGCGCCCAGCCGGCGACCCCGTACGCGGGGCGCCGGCCGGGCCTTTGCCTCAGACTTCACCGCACTGATGACTACTGCGCCGTGACTTCACTGGACAGGCGGGTGTACTTGGTCGAGTCCTGCCCCAGGTCGATGATGGACTCACCGTTGAGCAGCTCGGCCGGCTTGATGCCCAGCAGCGAGCCCTCGGGGATCTTCACCCGCTCCATGGCGGCCTTGTTCGGGACCGCGTAGTTGATGTTCTCGGCCGCCCAGCTGTGGATCTCGGGGTCGAGGATGTAGTTGATCAGGGCGTGCGCGGCCTCCTTGTTCTTGGAGGACTTCATGATCACCATGGTGTCCACCCAGAGGTCGCTGCCCTCCTTCGGCACCGCGAACTTGATGTTCTTCTCCGTCGTCGGGCACCAGCCGTCCCACGCCTCGACCATCACGGCCTCGCCGGACTTGAGCTTGTCGCCGAACGTCGTGTCGTCGTAGGCGAGCAGGTGCGGCTTGGCGGCCAGCAGCAGCTCCTTGGCCTTGGCGATCTCCTCGTCCTTGGCCGTGTTGACCGAGTAGCCGAGGGCCTTGAGCGCGGGCAGGGCCAGCCAGCGCTCGGTGGTCATCATGGTGACCTTCTTGTCGGCCCACGCCGGGGGCTTCAGGAGATCGTTCCAACTCTTGGGCGTGGACTTGACCAGGTCGGTGCGGTAGCAGATGCCGGTGGTGCCCCAGGTGTAGGGCACCGAGAACTTGTTGCCCTTGTCGTAGGAGAGCTGGGTGGCCTCGGGGTAGAGGTTGGCCAGGTTGGGGATCAGCTCGGCGTGGATGGGCTCCAGCAGGCCCTGCTCGTTGAGCGCCTGGGCGTACTGGCCGGAGACGAAGGCCACGTCGATGCCGCTGTCGCCGGAGGCCGTGAGCTTGGCCATCGCCTCCTCGTTGGTGGCGTGCAGGCCGATCTTGACCTCTTTGACCTTGAGCTTCTCCTTGGCCTTCTCGGGCAGTTCCTTCGGGGTGTAGCCGTCCCAGACCGTGACCTGGAGCGACTGCTGCGACAGGTCCGCGTTGGGCTTCAGCTGGTCGGCAGCCGCCACGGTCGTGCCTTCTGAGCTGGTCGACGACTCACCGCCGCACGCCGCGACGGCAAGCGCGAGCCCGGCCGCCGTCACGGCGGCCGGTAGACGACGGGTGAACCGGATACGGGACACGGCCGCTACTCCTTCTGAATGTGCGATGTACGAGGGGTCGCGCGACCTTACCGGACACAGCAGACCAGACCAGGAGTGTTGCAGCAGAAATCAACATGAGCAAGACTTTTCCCCACATTGCTACCTGGAAGTTTGGTCTACCAGTTGAATTGGGATTCAATAGCGCAGCGATTGGTCTCTCTCGGTGAGAAACCCCTTACCGCACGAGACCGCGGGTTCACCGCCGCGCTTCTCACGGTGCTGGAGGGGGAGGTGCCGCCGCCGTTCGGCGTGCGCCGCTTCCTCCCGCTGCCCACCCTCTCGCACGACCCTGGACGTCGCCACATCGGGGTGCCACGGGAACGGGACTTCGGACCGCACGTGGACCAGACGAACTACTCGGTCGTGGTCGCCGAGAAGGTCGTCGTGAAGTGGCTGACACCACCCGTACCGCTCCCCCATCCCACTCCCGAGATCCTCTCCCATCTCGTTGAGGCCGGATTCAACCACACTGCGCCTCCTTACGCCGCACTGACCGGCCCCGTCGAGGGCCGCGAGTGCCTGCTCGCCCTGGCCACCGGCTACCTGCCGGAGGCCAGGGACGGCTGGGAGTGGTGCGTGGACGAGGCCGAACGCGGCGACGCGGCGTTCGCCACCGACCTCGGCCGCCTGGCCGCCGACCTGCACCTGGCCCTGTCCACCCTGCCGGTCGCGGGCACGCCGGTCGCGGGCACGCCGGAGGCCGGGCTGCCCGGCGCGGCCGCGGTACGGGCGGCCGGCGCGCTGGCCGAGGCGCTGGAGCTCACCGACGGGGAGGACGGGCGCTGGCTGGCCGCCCGCGCCGACCGGCTCCGGCGCGAGTTCGACCCCCTCGACGTCCCCGCCGGCTCGCCCCTCATCCGCATCCACGGCGACCTGCACGTGGGACAGATCCTCCGGTGGCGCGACGGCTACGCGGTCATCGACTTCGACGGCAACCCCACCGTGACCGACACCGACCCCCGCCAGCCCGCCGCCCGGGACGTGGCCCAGCTCACGACGAGCCTGGAACACGTGGCCCAGGTGGCCGTCAGGCGGCGCGGCACCCCGCCGGCCGCGGCGGCGTCCTGGGCCGCGGCCGCCCGGGAGGCGCTGCTGACCGGCTACCGGGCCCGCCTGGCCGCGCGCGGCCGGCCCGACCTGCTGGACGAGCGGCTGATCCGCCCGTTCGAGGTCGAGCAGGAGTGCCGCGAGCTGATCTACGCCGCCCGTCACCTGCCCCGCTGGCGCTACGCCCCCATGGGCGTGCTGCGCACCTGGTACCCCGAGGAGAACATCGCGTGAATTCCGAGCTCTACCTGTCCGACCTGGAGTCCAAGCCGGCCGCCCTGGAGTCCCTGGCCGCCGCGCTCGCCGCCGGGGACCCCTTCGCCGGGCTGCCGGCGAGCCCGCGCCGCGTGCTGTTCCTCGGCATGGGCAGCTCCCGGTACGCGGCCGGCGTCGCCGCGCTGCGCCTGCGCGCCGCGGGCGTGGACGCCTGGGCCGAGTACGCCTCGGCGCGGGCCACGTACCCGGCGACGCCGGACACCCTGGTGATCCCGATCTCCGCCACCGGCGGCAGCAGGGAGACCCTGGACGCCGTGGACCGGTACGCCGGCGGCCCCGCGTTCGTGGCGGCCCTCACCAACGACCCGGACTCCAAGCTCGCCGGCCGGGCCGAGCTGGCGATCCCCATGCGCGCGGGCGAGGAGCGCGGCGGCGTGGCCTGCCGCACCTTCCAGCACACCCTGGCGCTGCTGCTGGCCCTGGAGAGCCGGCTCACCGGCGTGCCCCGCGACCTGCCCGCGCTGCTCGGCAGGGCCGCCGAGGCCACCGCCGACCTGCTCGACCGCAGGGACGAGTGGCTGCCGCTGGTGATGGAGCTGCTGGACGGCCCGCACGGCGTCTACACGATCGCCCCCGCCGAGCGGCTGTCCTCGGCCGAGCAGTCGGCGCTGATGCTGCGCGAGGGCCCGCGCCGGGCGGCCGACGCCTGCGAGAGCGGAGACTGGGCGCACGTGGACGTCTACCTCACCAAGACCCTCGACTACCGCGCCCTGCTCTTCCCCGGCTCCCGCTACGACGAGCAGGCCATGGACTGGGTGCGGCAGCGCGGGTCCACGGTGGTCACCGTCGGCGCCGAGGTCGCCGGCGCCGCGGCCGCCGTCCGGTACGCCCACGACGACGACCCTGAGGTGGCGCTGCTCACCGAGACGCTGGTGGCCGAGCTGGTGGCCGCCTACTGGTGGGCGGCCCAGGGGTAACGGCCGGAGCGGGCGGGGCGGGCGGAGCGGGCGGGGTCAGAGCCTGCGGAGCCCGCTGAGCACCCTTTCGAGCAGGCCCCGGTCGGGCAGGCCCGCCTCCAGTTGCGGCTGGTAGACGCGGACCAGCCCGTCCGCCTCCATGTCGGCGATCAGCACCCGCGCCACGCCCAGCGGAACGCGCAGCAGCGCCGAGATCTCCGCCACCGACCGCACCTGGCGGCACAGCTCGCTGATCGCGCGGTACTCGCGGGCATAGGTGGGGCCGAGCTGCGCCGAGGTGGCCGAGGACACCAGCGCCTCCATCGCCAGGCCGGTGCGCGGGGCGGTGCGGCCGCCCGTGACGGCGTACATCCGTACCAGCGAGCTGCGCTCGGGCTCGGCCTCCCCCCGCTCATGCCACGATGCCACGTTCGCTCCCCCCTACCACGGGCGTCCGGACAGCTCCGCCCGCACCGCGGGCGTGAGCACCTGTCCCGCGCGCTCGACCAGGATCGTCATCTGATACGCCACCAGGCCCATGTCGCAGTCGGGCGCGGCCAGCACCGCCAGGGACGAGCCGTCGCTGATCGACATCACCAGCAGCAGGCCGCGCTCCATCTCGACCAGGGTCTGGGTCACCCCGCCGCCCTCGAACACCCGGGCCGAGCCCGAGGTGAGGCTGACCAGGCCGGCGGCGATGGCGGCGAGCTGGTCGGCGCGGTCCTTGGGGAAGTCGCGGGAGAAGGCCATCGGCAGGCCGTCCGCGGAGACGACCACGGCGTGCGCGACGCCGGGGACCTCGTCGACGAAGCTGCTCACCAGCCAGTTCATGTCCCTGGCGGCTTGACTCAGCTCCTTCATGAGTCCTCCTCAAGCTCCGACCGGCCCCTGCGCACGCCCTGCTGGTAGCTGGCCAGTCTGCTGCGCAACCGGTCGGGGGAGAGCGGAGGAGCGGGAGCGGGCGGCGGTTTCGGGTTGGCGGTGCCCGGTACCAGGTTCGCGCGCGGCGTGCGCTTCGGCAAGCCGGAGTTCGTGGTCCCGCTCCGCGTCGGCTCGGCGGCGGCGCCGGCGGCCTTCCAGCCCTCGTCGGCGGGCGAGGACCAGCCGGGCTCGGGCGCGGGCTCGGGCTCGCGGTGGTCGGCGGTCGGCGCGGACTTGCTGAACCAGCTGCTCTCCTCCTCCACGGACGCGTAGATCGGCAGGAACTCGTCCTTGGACGGCTCGGCCGGGTACGCGGGCAGCGGCGTCGCGAACGACGGGTACGACCCCGTGCCGGGCACCCCGTCCAGCGAGGCGGAGCCGGTGTGCGTGGACGGGGAGCTGAACCAGGACGACGACTCGGACGCGGGCATCGCCGCGTCGAACGACGGATGCCCGGCGAAGGGCGGCGCCGCCCCCGCGCCCCGGCGCTGCGGCAGAGCCCCCGGCGCGGACGGGCCCGCGGGGACCGGCGGCATCGGCGGCGGGGGTACGGTCGGCACCGGCCGCTGCGCCTGCTGGGGGTGGAGCTGCTGGGGGTGGGGCTGCTGGGGCTGGGGCTGCTGGACCGGCACGGCGCCCGGCAGCGCGCCCGGCACGGCGCCCGGCACCGCCGTGAGCAACATCGGCGGCACCAGCACCATGGCGGTCAGCCCGCCGATGTCCTGGCGGCGGAGCTGCACCCGGATGTTGTGCCGCAGCGCCAGCCGCCCGACCACGAACAGTCCCATGCGCCGCGAGACCGACACGTCCACCACCGGCGGGTTGGCCAGCCGGAAGTTCGCCTCGGCCAGCTCCTCCTGGCTCATGCCGATGCCGTTGTCGGTGACCGACAGCAGCAGCGAGCCGCCGTCGATGCGGCTGCTGGAGATGACGACCTTGGTCTCGCGCGGGGAGAACGACACCGCGTTCTCGATCAGCTCGGCGAGCAGGTGCACGACGTCGGTGACGGCCTGCCCCGCGACGGCCACGTCCGACTGGACCTGGATGCTGACCCGGTCGTAGCTCTCGACCTCGCCGAGGGCCGCGCGCACGATGTCCATCAGCTCGACCGGCTCGCTCCACTTGCGCGCGGCCTCCTGGCCTGCCAGGACGAGCAGGTTCTCGCTGTTGCGGCGCATGCGGGTGGCCAGGTGGTCGAGCTTGAACAGGTCGGCCAGCCGGGTGTCGTCGCGCTCGCCGCGCTCCAGCTTCTCGATGAGCGTGAGCTGCCGCTCGACCAGGGTCTGGCTGCGCCGCGAGAGGTTGACGAACATGGCGTTGACGTTGGAGCGCAGCCGCGCCTCGTCGCCGGCCAGCCGCACGGCCTCGCGGTGCACCTCGTCGAAGGCGCGGGCCAGCTCGCCCACCTCGTCCCTGGTGAAGATGCCGATGGGCGGGACCTCGACGTCCGCCGCGCCGTCGCGCGACTCGCGCAGGTGCTGGACGAAGGCGGGCAGCCGCTTGCCGGCGATGTCCAGGGCCTCGCCGCGCAGCCGGCGCAGCGGCCGTACCAGGGAGCGGGCCACGCCGGTGGTGACCAGCAGCACGGCCACCAGCAGCGCGAGGACGGCGGCCGCGGTGACGAAGGCGCGCTGCCGCTCGTCGGCGCTGAGCGCCTCGCTGCGGGCGAGGATGCCGGCGGCCTGGCGCTGCTCGACCGTGCGCATGGCGTTCACGACGGTCTCGGACGCCGTGAACCACTCCCTGGCGTCGTCCTTCCTGCTCAGGTCGAGGCCGCGCAGCGGCAGGCCGTTGGTCGCCCGGATGAGCACCAGCTCGCGCAGGAACAACATGCGCTCGGCGGTGTTGCCGTTGACGGTCTCGTCGAACAGGCGGCGCTCCGCGGCGGTGGCCTCGGCGGCGAACGCCTTGCGCTCGGCGGCCTCCTCGGACTGCTCGCCGAGGAAACGTTCGAGCCGGGCGGGGTCGAAGGCGCCCTCGGTGAGCACGACCGTGACCAGGGCCTGCTGGTAGGAGACGCTCTCCTTGGCACGGGCCAGGGCGTCGAGCATGCGGGTCTGGCGGAACAGCTCGTCGTCGGTGCTGCCCTTGATCAGCTCGTTGTGGACCGAGAGCAGGTCGCCGACGACCGTGGTGTAGAGCTCGACGGCGGGGCCGGGCAGGAGGTCGGCCTCCAGGGCCTGCTTGCGCAGGGCGCTCAGGTCGTCGAGCCGGCCGAGGAGCTGTTCGAGCTGGTCGGCGGTGCGGCCGGTGACCTCGCCGAGGAGCTGCCTGGCGATGGCCCGCACGTCCTTGGCGGCGAGGTCGGTCTCGTCCATCTGGTTCTGGACCTCGCCGAGGGCGTTGGCGGGCCGGTTGCGGGCGATGTACCAGGACATCCTGGCGCGTTCCCCGGAGACGGCGTGGGTGAGCGCGCCGAGCTCCTGGGAGAGCCGGGCGAACTGGTTCGTCCGGGCGTAGTCGCCGGCCGCGGAGGTCGAGGCGAGCACCTGGATGCCACCCAGCAGGACGGCGGCGGCCGTGGGGATGAGGATCAGCGCGACGAGCCGCGCCCGCACCCGCCAGTTGCGCAGGCGCCAGTTGCCTTCGCCGGTCTGCCTCCTTCGGCCCAGCTGTGTAGTCACCGGAACGCACCTCGCCCGAATCGGCGTATTTGAGGGGGGGCTGTGTCCCCTGAGGAAATCAGCAAGTGCCGGTAATTGGAACACATCACTTGGCGTGGCGGCTACCCAAACATATCGCGACAAAAATCGATCCATGTGGTACGTGAGGCCAAATCTGGGGCTCCACGTTCCCCGACCGATGGGCCAGAAATGAGGCACTGACTCACTCGATGTCGCCTAATGGGTGATTTGAACGTTTCGAAGCAATAACACGCAGGAAGCGCCCTGGTCTCCGACCGGTCACACCGTTGAGATCGTCGTTATTCACCACATATGTTGAGCGACGGCAAACGGAGGAGGCGAGCGTGGGGGATTCTCCCGACAGCGCGGCAATCACCGTCGCGGGCCTGTGGAAGATCTTCGGGTCCCGGGCACGCAGGGTGCTGGACAGCGAGGACAGGCACCTCGAACCGGCCGCGCTGCGAGAGAAGACCGGCTGCACCGCCGCGGTGCGGGACGTGAGCTTCGAGGTGCGCCCGGGCGAGGTCTTCGTGGTGATGGGCCTGTCGGGCAGCGGCAAGTCCACGCTCGTGCGGTGCCTGACGCGCCTGATCGAGCCGACCGCGGGCACCGTCACGATCGGCGGCGAGGACATCGGCCGGGCCTCCCCCGCCCGGCTCCGCGAGATCCGCCGCCACCAGGTCAGCATGGTCTTCCAGCACTTCGGCCTGCTGCCGCACCGCAAGGTGATCGACAACGTCGCCTACGGCCTGGAGATCCAGGGCACGCCCAGGGCGGAGCGGCACGCGCGGGCGGGCGAGATCCTGTCCCTCGTCGGCCTCGACGGCTACGCCGACGCCTACCCCGACCAGCTCTCCGGCGGCATGCAGCAGCGCGTCGGCCTGGCCCGGGCGCTGGCCGTGGACCCGCGGGTCATGCTGTTCGACGAGCCGTTCAGCGCGCTCGACCCGCTCATCAGGCGGGACATGCAGGCCGAGGTGGTCCGCCTGCACCGCGAGGTCGGCAAGACGATGGTGTTCATCACCCACGACCTGTCCGAGGCGCTCAAGCTGGGCGAGCGGATCGCGATCATGCGGGCCGGGTCCATCGTGCAGCTCGGCACGGCCGAGGAGCTGGTGGGCGCGCCCGCCGACGACTACGTGGCCGACTTCGTCCGCGACGTGCCGCGCAGCCACGTGCTGACGCTGCGCTGGATCATGCGCGACCCCGAGCCCGGCGAGGCCCTGGACGGCCCGGAGCTGCCGGCGGGCACCCTCGTCAAGGACGCGATCGGCGCGGCCTCCGCCTCCGCCCGCCCGATCCGGGTGGTGGACGGCGGCGAGCTGGCCGGCGTCGTGGACCGGGTGGACCTGCTGACGTTCCTGTCCGGGCAGGACACGGCGGTCAGGGCGGGGGCATGAGCAGCACCACGGCGGTCGGCACGCCCTCCGGGATCAGGATCCCGCGGTGGGCGGCCCCGGCCGGGGCGGCGGTGCTGGTCGTGGCGGCGTACCTGGTCTTCCGCGGCACGGGCACGCTGCCGCACGACAAGGAGGCCCCGCAGTTCCTGGCCGTCACCGAGCTGCGCGAGTGGATCGACGAGCACCGCAACGACAACCCGCTCTTCCTGTACTTCCTCAACTACATCCGGCTCTTCGTGGGCTCCCTGTACGACCTGTTCGACGGCGGGCTGTCCGCCCTCGGCTGGCCGGGGCTGACCGGCGTGCTGGGCGCGCTGGCCTGGCTGGCCGGCGGGTGGCGGGTCGCGCTGCTCGCGGCGGCGGGGGTGAGCGCGTTCGGCGTGCTCGGCCTGTGGCAGTCCAGCGTGGACACCCTCGCCCTGGTCGCGGTGGCGGTGCTGCTGTCGCTGGCGATCGGCGTGCCGATCGGCGTCTGGGCGGGCCTGTCGGGACGGGCGCGGCGGGCGATCACGCCGGTGCTGGACGTCATGCAGATCATGCCGACGTTCGCCTACCTGGCGCCGCTCGCGCTGTTCTTCCACATCGGCGCCCCGGCCGGGGCCATCGCCACCATGATCTACTCGATCCCGCCGGCCATCCGCATCACCGCGCTGGCCGTCTCGGAGGTCTCCCCCACGGCGGTCGAGGCGTCGGCCTCGCTCGGCGCCACCCGCCGCCAGACGCTGTTCAAGGTCGTCCTGCCGCTGGCCCGGCCCACGATGGCGCTGGCGGTCAACCAGACGATCATGATGGCGCTGTCCATGGTCGTCATCGCGAACCTGATCTCCGCCCCCGGGCTCGGCGGCGACATCATCCGGGGCCTGTCGCGGGCGCAGGTCGGCCTCATGCTGCCGGCCGGCGTGGCCATCGTGGTCATGGCGATCGTGCTCGACCGGATGATGACCGCCCTGTCGCGGCGCGGGCCGCGTACCCGGCCGGGCCGGGCCGATCTGGCCGCCGCGGGCGTGCTGGCCGCCGCCGGGCTGGCGCTGGTCCCGGTGTTGCCCCGCACCTGGCCGGAAGGGTGGACGGTCAACGTCGTCGCCGAGGTCAACGCCGTCGTACGGTGGGCCGAGACGAGCTGGTACCCGGTCACCACGTTCGTCAAGGACCTGACCTCCAACGCGCTGCTCAACCCCCTGGAGTCGCTGCTCACCTCGACCCCCTGGTGGCTGGTCGCGCTCACGGTGCTGGCCGTCGCCTGGCGGGTCAGCGGCGCCCGCGCGGCGCTGACCGCGCTCGGCTGCCTGCTGGCGATCGCGCTGCTCGGCACGTGGGAGCACGCCATGCAGACGATGACCACGGTGGCCGTCGCGGTGCTGGTCACCCTGGTGATCGGCCTGCTGCTGGGGGTGGCCGCGGCCCGCTCGCCGCGTTACTCGGCCGTCCAGCGGCCGCTGCTGGACGCCGCCCAGACCATGCCGGCCTTCGTCTACCTGCTGCCCGCGCTGGCGCTGTTCGAGACCACCCGCTTCACCGCGATCTTCGCCTCGGTCATCTACGCCGTGCCGCCGGTGGTGCGCCTGGTCGAGGACGGCATCAGGGCCGTGCCCGCCGAGGTCACCGAGGCCGCCGTGTCGGCCGGCTCCACCCCGGGCCAGCTCCTGGGGAAGGTGCAGCTCCCGATGGCCCGGCGGGCCATCCTGCTGGCCGCCAACCAGGGCATCGTGATGACGCTGGCCATGGTGGTGGTCGGCGGCCTGGTCGGGGCCGGGGCGCTCGGCTACGACGTGGTCGTCGGCTTCTCCCAGCGCACCGACTTCGGGCTGGGCTTCGTGGCCGGCGTCGCGACCGTGCTGCTCGGGGTCATGCTCGACCGCATCACGCAGGGCGCGGACCGGCGCCCCTCCTCCCGCACCTCCTCCCTCCGCACCCCTTCCCCTCGTGGAAGAACCCCCCGAAGAAGGACAAGCACATGAAGATGCGCCTGCTCGCCGGCTTACTCGCCCTCGGCCTGGCCGCCGCCGGCTGCGGCGGTGCCAAGGTCGAGACGGCCTCGCCCAGCGCCTCGGCCGCCGCCCCGCCGAGCGGCTCCGGCAGCCCGGCGGGCACTGTCAAGATCGCGATCAACCCGTGGGTCGGGTACGAGGCCAGCGCGAACGTGGTGGCGTACCTGCTGAAGAACGAGCTCGGCTACACCGTCGAGCTGCCCGAGATCAAGGAGCAGCTCGCCTGGGAGGGCTTCGAGACCGGCGACGTGGACGTCATCATCGAGAACTGGGGCCACCCGGACCTGAAGAAGAAGTTCATCGACGAGAAGAAGGTGGCGGTCGAGGCCGGCTCCACGGGCAACAAGGGCGTCATCGGCTGGTACATCCCCAAGTGGATGGCCGACAAGTACCCCGACATCACCGACTACAAGAGCCTCAACAAGTACGCCGACCTGTTCAAGACCTCCGAGTCGGGCGGCAAGGGCCAGCTGCTGTTCGGCGACCCGTCGTACGTCAGCAACGAGGAAGCCCTGATCAAGAACCTCAAGCTGAACTACAAGGTCGTGGTGGGCGGCAGCGAGGCGGCCCTGATCAAGGGCGCCCAGCAGGCGCAGGAGCAGAAGAAGCCGCTGCTGTTCTACTTCTGGGACCCGCACTGGCTGTTCAGCAAGACCGAGCTGGTGCGCGTGAAGCTGCCCGCCTACACCGAGGGCTGCGACGCCGATCCGAAGAAGGTCGCCTGCGACTACCCGGAGATGGACCTCGACAAGATCGTCAGCAAGAAGTTCGCCGACACCGGCGGCCGGGCCTACGAGCTGGTCAAGAACTTCAACTGGACGAACGAGGACCAGAACGCCGTCGCCGACGACATGACCAACAACGGCATGACCGGCGAGCAGGCCGCCAAGAAGTGGGTCGAGGCCAACACCGCCACGTGGCAGGCCTGGATCCCCAAGTGACCCCTCTCGGCCGCGGCCCGCGGGCGGCGGGCCGCGAGCCCCGGAGACCTCTCATGCGCATGAAGACGCTCGTCGGGCCGCTGGTCGCGGCCGCCCTGCTCCTGACGGCCTGCTCCGGCGAGGAGCCGGGCGCCGCCACCGGCGCCAGGAAGACCGTCAACCTCGACATCCACGGCTGGATCGGCTACGAGGCCCAGGCCGCCGTGCTGGCCTACCTGCTGGAGCACGAGCTGGGCTACACGGTGAACACGCGGAAGATGAAAGAGGACCAGTCCTGGCGGGATCTGGAGACCGGCAAGGTCGATGTGATCATCGAGAACTGGGGCCATCCGGAGCTGAAGAAGGAGTACGTCGAGCAGAAGAAGGTGGCGCTGTCGGCCGGCCTCACCGGGAACAAGGGAGTGATCGGCTGGTACGTCCCCGAGTGGATGGCCAAGAAATATCCCGGTATTACGGACTACCGAAACCTCAACAAGTACGCGAACCTCTTCCGGACCGAAAAAACGGGAAACGCCGGGCAACTCCTGGACGGCGACCCGTCGTTCGTCACGAATGACGAGGCTCTGGTGCGCAACCTCGGCCTGAATTACAAGGTCGTCTACTCGGGCAGCGAGGACGCGTTGATCAAGGCGGCCCAGGACGCCACGAAGAATCGCACGCCGCTGCTCATGTATTTCTACGAGCCGCAATGGTTGTTCAGCAAGGTGAAACTGGTCAAGGTCGCGCTGCCGCCGTACGCCGTCGGTTGCGACGCCAACGCCGCCAAGGTGGCCTGCGACTACCCGCCGTACCTGCTGGACAAGATCGTCAGCCGGGACTTCGCGGAGCGCGGCGGCCGGGCCTACGAGCTGGTCCGCAACTTCTCCTGGACCAACGACGACCAGAACGCGGTCGCCGGCGCCATGATCAACGACCGGCGGAGCGCCGAGCAGGCCGCCGCCGAGTGGGTGGCGGAGAACAAGATCGTGTGGAAGGACTGGATCCCCCGGTGAGGTTCGACTTCGTCATCGTGGGCGGCGGCTCGGCCGGCTGCGCCCTGGCCAACCGGCTCAGCGCCGACCCCTCGACGTCGGTGCTGGTGCTGGAGGCCGGGCGGCCCGACAGCCTGTGGGACGTCTTCATCCACATGCCGGCCGCGCTGATGTTCCCCATCGGCAACGCCCGCTACGACTGGAAGTACGAGTCCGAGCCCGAGCCGCACATGGACGGCCGGCGTATCTACCACGCGCGGGGCAAGGTCCTCGGCGGCTCCAGCAGCATCAACGGCATGATCTTCCAGCGCGGCAACCCGCTGGACTACGAGCGGTGGGCGGCCGATCCCGGCATGGAGCGCTGGGACTACGCCCACTGCCTGCCGTACTTCAAGCGCATGGAGAGCTGCCTGGCCGATCCCGGCACGGACTTCCGCGGCACGGACTTCCGCGGCGGCGACGGGCCGCTGAAGCTGGAGCGCGGGCCGGCCGAGGGGCCGCTGTTCGAGGCGTTCTTCGCCGCCGTCCAGCAGGCCGGGCACCGGCTGACCGACGACGTGAACGGCTACCGCCAGGAGGGCTTCGCCGCCTTCGACCGCAACGTCCACCGGGGCCGCCGGCTCAGCGCCGCCCGCGCGTACCTGCACCCGGTGCGCCACCGCCGCAACCTCACGGTCCGGACCCGGGCGCTCGTCGAGCGGGTGCTGTTCGCGGGCACCCGGGCGGTCGGCGTGCAGGTGGGCGGCGAGCGGATCGAGGCCGGCGAGGTGATCCTGTGCGCCGGCGCGATCAACTCCCCGCAGCTCCTCCAGGTCTCGGGCGTCGGCCCGCGCGCCCTGCTGGAGCCGCTGGGCATCGAGGTGGTGCACGACCTGCCGGGCGTCGGCGAGAACCTCCAGGACCACCTGGAGGTCTACGTCCAGCACGCCTGCCGGCGGCCGGTCTCGCAGCAGCCGTCGCTGGCACTGTGGCGGCGGCCCCTCATCGGCGCGAACTGGTTGTTCCTGCGCCGCGGCCCCGGCGCCACCAACCACTTCGAGGCGGGCGGGTTCATCCGCTCCAACGACGACGTGGCCTACCCCAACCTCATGTTCCACTTCCTGCCGCTGGCGGTCCGCTACGACGGCTCGGCCCCGGCCGGCGGGCACGGCTACCAGGTGCACATCGGCCCGATGTACTCCGACGCGCGCGGCTCGGTACGCGTCACCTCGCCCGACCCGCGGGTCAAGCCCGCCCTGCGCTTCAACTACCTGTCCACCGAGCAGGACCGCCGCGAGTGGGTGGAGGCCGTCAGGCACGCCCGGCACATCCTGTCCCAGCCCGCCTGGGCGGACCTGGACGGCGGCGAGATCTCCCCGGGTCCGGAGGTGGAGACCGACGAGCAGATCCTGGCGTGGGTGGCCCGCGACGGCGAGACCGCGCTGCACCCGTCGTGCACCTGCGCGATGGGCACCGGCGAGCTGTCCGTGGTGGACCCCGGCACGATGCGGGTGCACGGGCTCGACGGCCTGCGCGTCGTGGACGCCTCCGCCATGCCCTACGTCACCAACGGCAACATCTACGCGCCGGTCATGATGCTCGCCGAGAAGTCCGCCGACCTCATCCTCGGCAACACCCCGCTGCCGCCGGAGCGGGTGGCGTTCTACCGGGCTAAGGAGCCGGCGAGCGGCGGCTGACCAGGACCTCGATGCCGTCGAGCACGCGTTGCAGGCCGAACTCGAAGGCGTGCTCGGGGCTGTAGGCGGCGTTCATGGCCTCGCCCGCGGCCCGGCCGACCCGGCCGGCCACCGGCCAGCGGTCGGTGTCGGCGATGCGGGCGAGGAAGGGCGCGTGCGCGGCCCACCACTGCTCGTCGGTCATGCCGGTGCTGCTCTCGGCCTGGGCCGCCTCCACCGCGCCCCGGGCCGTGCCGTGGACGAAGCCGGTGATCAGTGTGATCACCGCGTCCATCTCCAGGTCGGTCAGGCCGATGCCGTCCACGGCGCGCAGCTCGTAGTCGTACTTGGCGGTCACGTTCGGGCCGAGCACGGGCCGGTTGGCCGCCACCTGGAGCAGCCACGGGTGGCGCAGGTAGAGCGCCCAGTTCTCGCGGGCGATCTGCTCCAGGCGGCCCCGCCAGCCGCCCGGGACGTCCTGCGGGCGGGCGGTCTCGCCGTAGACCGTGTCGAGCATGACGTCGAACAGCTCCGGCTTGCCCGGCACGTACGTGTAGAGCGACATCGTGCCGACGCCCAGCCGCTCGGCCACCCGGCGCATGGACAGCGCCTGCAGGCCCTCGGCATCGGCCACCTCGATCGCGGCGCGCACGATGCGCTCGACGCTCAGCTCCGGCCGGCCCTTGCGGCTGGTGCGCTCGCTGGTGCGCCACAGGAGGGCCAAGCTGCGGGCGGGGTCGCCCTTTCCCGAGTATTCGACGGTCACCTTCGTACGGTACACCGTACGGTTGCCAACCCTTACCGTATTATGTACGGTACAGCGTACGATTCGAAGGGAGGCCGTCATGACGGCAGTGCTCGCGCAGGGGCTGCGCAGGACCTACGGAGGCAAGGCCGCGCTCGACGGCCTCGACCTGGAGGTGGCCGAGGGCACGGTGTGCGGCCTGCTGGGGCCCAACGGCGCCGGCAAGACCACGGCCGTGCGCGTCCTCACCACGCTGCTGCGGCCGTCCGGCGGCCGGGCCGAGGTGGCCGGGCACGACGTGGTGCGCCGCCCCCGCGAGGTACGCCGCACCATCGGCCTGGTCGGCCAGCACATGGCCGTGGACGAGCTGCTGACCGGCCGGCAGAACCTGGAGCTGTTCGGCCGCCTGCACCACCTGGGCGCGGCGGCGGCCCGGGCGCGGGCCGAGGAGCTGCTGCACCGGTTCGGGCTGGAGCACGAGGGCCCGGCCCGGGAGTACTCGGGAGGCATGCGGCGCCGGCTCGACCTGGCGGCGAGCCTCATCCTGGCGCCGCCCGTGTTGTTCCTCGACGAGCCGACCACGGGCCTGGACCCGCGCAGCCGCGCCGGGATCTGGCGCGCGGTGCGCGAGCTGGTCGCCGGCGGCACCACCGTGCTGCTGACCACGCAGTACCTGGAGGAGGCCGACCAGCTCGCCGACCGGATCGCGGTCGTGGACGCGGGCCGGGTGGTGGCCGAGGGCACGCCGGACGAGCTGAAGTCCACGCTCGGCGGCGACCGGCTCGACCTGGTGATCCGCGACCCGGAGCGGCTGGCGCAGGCCGCCGCCATCGCCGGCCGGGTGGCCTCGGGGCCGGCCGAGGTCGACCCGGACACCCGCCGCGTCTCCGCGCCGGTGGCCGACCGGGTGCGGGCCCTCGCCGAGGTGCTGGCGGAGCTGTCGGCGGCCGGCGTCGAGGCCGAGGACATCGCGGTGCGCCGGCCGACGCTGGACGAGGTCTTCCTCACCCTGACGGAAGGAGAGCGGGCATGACGTCCCTCGGAAGGAGAGCGGGCATGACGTCCCTGCGATGGGCCCTGGCCGACGGGTGGAGCGTCACCCGGCGCGACCTGATCCACTGGCGCAACCAGCCGATGACGGCGGTCTTCGGGATCGCCTTCCCGATCATGATCACCCTGGTCTTCGGCTACCTGTTCGGCGGCGCGGTCAGGGTGCCGGACGGAGCGGACTACTTCGCCTTCCTCATGCCCGGCATGTACGGCATGACGATGCTCTTCGGTCTGAGCGCCACCATGACCGCCGTGGCGACCGACGCCGCCAGAGGCGTCACCGACCGCTTCCGCTCCCTGCCGATGGCCTCCTCGGCCGTGCTGACCGGCCGCGCCGTCGCCGACCTGCTCCACTCGGCGCTGGTCCTGGCCGGGCTGCTGGCCTGCGGTCTCGCGGTCGGCTGGCGTCCCGCCACGGCGGGCGGGGCGCTCGGCGCGGTCGGCCTGCTGCTGCTCCTGCGCTTCTCGCTGCTGTGGGCCGGGGTGTACCTGGGGCTGCTGACCCGGGAGCCGGGCGCGACGGTGGCCGTCCAGGCACTGGAGTTCCCGGTCGGCTTCCTGTCCAACGCCTTCGTCGCCCCCGGCACGATGCCGGGCTGGCTGGGCACGATCGCCGAGTGGAACCCGCTGTCGTCCACCGTCGCGGCGGCCCGGCAGCTCTTCGGCAACCCCGGCTGGGGCGGCGGGTCCTGGGCGGCGCAGCACGCGGTGCTCATGGCCGTGCTGTGGCCGCTGGCGATCACCGCCGTGTTCTTCACCCTGTCGGTCCGCCGCTACCGGCGGCTGGACCGCTAGTGGACGGGCGCCGCGCGCAGCCGTACGACGTGCTCGACGAGCGCGATCAGCGTGGCCTTGACCGACTCGCGGTCGCGGGCGTCGGTGCGCACGATCGGCGTGTGCGGCGAGAGCGCCAGCGCCTCCCTGACCTCCTGGTCGGAGTGCAGGAACTGCCCGTCCCAGCCGTTGATGCCGATGACGAACGGCAGCTTGGCCTCTTCGAAGTAGTCGATCGCGGGGAAGCTGTCGGCCAGCCGGCGGGTGTCCACGAGCACGACCGCGCCGATGGCGCCGCGTACCAGGTCGTCCCACATGAACCAGAACCGGTGCTGGCCCGGCGTGCCGAACAGGTAGAGGATCAGGTCCCGGTCCAGCGAGAGCCGGCCGAAGTCCATCGCCACGGTCGTGGTCTGCTTGTTGGGGGTCATCCCCAGGTCGTCGATGCCCGCGGACGCGTCGGTCATGACCGCCTCCGTGGTGAGCGGAAGGATCTCCGACACCGCCCCCACGAACGTCGTCTTACCGACGCCGAACCCCCCGGCCACGACGATCTTCGTCGAGGTGAGGCCGGGGCTAGAGCCTGCGTAGTCCACTGAGCACCCTTTCGAGCATGTTGAGGTCTGGCTGTCCCTGCTGGAGGCGTGGCTGGTGCAGGCGGACGAGCCCTTCGTCGGACATGTCCGCCACGAGCACCCTGGCCACGCCCAGCGGGACGCGGAGCAGGGCCGAGATCTCGGCGACCGACCGGAACGTCCTGCAGAGCTGCATGATGGCCTCCTGCTCGGGGGTGAGCAGGGCCATCTCCTCGTCCGGGATCGACATCGAGGAGATCAGGGTCTCCATCGCGAGGTGATAGCGCGGCTCGGAACGGCCACCGGTCACCGCGTAAGGACGGAACAGGGGCTCTTCGTCCCCGATCCCGTCACTGCCGTACACGGCCCTCTCCCATCAGTTCCATCACATCACCGCGCCCTTGCGGCCTGGAGTTCCGCGCGCAGGGCGGGCGTGAGCGCCTGTCCCGCCCTGTCTACCAGCAGCGTCATCTGATACGCCACCAAACCCATGTCACAATCCGGACCCGCCAGCACCGTCAGCACCGAGCCGTCGCTGATCGCCATGACGAGCAGCAGACCCCGCTGCATCTCGACGACGGTCTGCGTCACCGCGCCGCCCTCGAACACCCTGGACGCGCCCACGGTCAGGCTCAGCAGGCCGGCCGAGACGGCGGCGAGCTGGTCGGCCCGGTCCGGCGGGAAGCCCTCGGAGGCGGCCAGGCAGAGGCCGTCGGCGGAGACGACCACGGCGTGCGCGACCCCGGGCGTGTTCCGCACGAAGTCGGTGATCAGCCAGTCGAACCGGTGCGCCTCATGGCTCAGCGTTGTCACGCATCCTCCCCGGCGGGACGCTTACTCACTCTGTTCCTCCTGTTGACGTACTTCCTGGCGGCCCCGCCGCACACCCTGCTGGAAGGCGGCCATCCGGCTGCGCACCCGGTCCGCGGAGACCGGGAGCGGCGCGGGGGCCTGCCGCTGCGGCTGCTGGGCCGCCGCCGGCTGGGCGGCCGTGCCCGGCACCAGGTTGGCCTTGGGGGTCCGCTTGGGCAGCCCGGCGGCGGTGATGCCGCCGAGGCTGGGCTCGCTGGCCTTGGCCGCCGCCTGCCAACCGGCGTCGGCGGCCGTCCGCCACGATTCCTCCCCAGAGGGTACGGCTTGCGCGGGCATGGCCTCACCCCCGCCCTGCGCCTGCGCCCGTCCCGGGGGCTGCTCGCCCGGCGGCCGGCGGAACCAGGCCGACTCCACCGACGCGAAGATCGGCAGGTATTCCTCCTGGTCGGGCTCCATCGGGGAGACCTCGACCGACGGCGTCGGGTCCGGCGTGCGCACCTCGTTGGTCGGGTACGCGGGCATCGGCGGCGGCGTGTGGAACGCGCCATTTCCCGATGCGCCGTGGCCGTTGCCATTGCCGCTGCCGTTGCCCGGGTAGGACCCGATGCTCGGGTACGACGGGTACGCGCCGGAGTCGAACGACGCGGGCGGCCGGCCGCGGTAGGAGCCGCCGTCGGTGTCGGCGGTGAACCCGCTCACCCCCGCCTGGGCGGGGTCGGAGCCGAACGTGCCGTACGCGTGCCGGGGCGTGCCCGGCGTGCCGTTGTGACCGCCGGGCCCCTGGGCGGGGACGGGACCCTGCGCACCGGGACCCTGCGCACCGGGACCCTGCGCACCGGGACCCTGCGCACCGGGACCCTGCGCGCCGGGACCCTGCGCGCCGGGACCCTGCGCGCCAGGACCCTGCGGGACGCCGGGCCCTTGCGGGGCGCCGGGGCCCTGCGGGGGGAGGTCGTAGCCGCGCGGCCGGGCCGGGCCGGGCGCGCTGTCGTACGTGCCGGGCCCCTGCGGCCGGGCGGGGCCGCGCGGCGCGTCGAAGGACTCGAAGCTGCCGAAGGACCGGAACGTCCCGTTGGCGACCGGCCCGGGTGCTCCCCCGGGCCGCCCGCCGAGCACCGGCCCGGTGCCGACGCCGAAGGCCGGGGTGGGCGCGGTGCCGCCGCCGAAGGCGGGCCGCTGGGGCAGCGGCTGCTGCTGCCCGTCGGCGATGAGCGCGGGCGGCAGCAGCACCATGGCGATGAGCCCGGCGCCCTCGCCCTTCCTGAGCTGCACCCGGATGCCGTGGCGCAGGGCCAGCCGGCCGACCACGAACAGGCCCATGCGCCGCGAGACCGACACGTCCACGACGGGCGGCTCGGCGAGGCGGCGGTTGGCCTCGGCCAGCTCGTCCTCGGTCATGCTGATGCCGGTGTCGCTCACCGACAGCAGCGCCCCGCCGCCCTCGATGGGGCTGCTTGTGACGACGACGTTGGAGTTGCTCGGGGAGAACTGGATGGCGTTCTCGACCAGCTCGGCGACCAGGTGCACGAGGTCGTTGGCGCAGCTTCCGAGCACCGAGGTGCCGCGGTGCACCCGCACCTGGACGCGTTCGTAACCCTCGACCTCCGACAGGGCCGCGCGCACGACGTCCACGAGCTTGGCCGGCTGGCTGCGCCGCCTGGTGGCCTCGTGGCCGGCCAGGACCAGCAGGTTCTCGGAGTTGCGGCGCATGCGGGTGGCCAGGTGGTCGAGCTTGAACAGGTCGGCCAGGCGGGCGCCGTCCTCCTCGCCCTTCTCCAGGCCGTCGATGAGCGAGATCTGCCGCTCGACCAGCGTCTGGGTGCGGCGCGAGAGGTTGACGAACATCGAGCTGATGTTGCCGCGCAGCTCGGCCTCCTCGCCCGCCAGGCGCACGGCCTGCCGGTGCACCTGGTCGAAGGCCCGCGCGACCTCGCCGATCTCGTCGTTGCCCTCGATGGCGATCGGGCGTACCTCGCCGATCTGGGCGTCGCCGTTGACGCGGAGCTGGCGCACCACGTCGGGCAGGCGGAAGCCGGCGATCTCCAGGGCCTCGGTACGCAGCCGGCGCAGCGGGGTGACCATGGAGCGGGCGATGGCCACGGTGAGCAGCAGCACGAGCAGCAGCAGCGCGACGATCATGACGCCGGCGATGATCGCGTTGCGGGACTCGGAGCCGCGCAGCTCCTGGCTGCGCAGGCCCAC
Organism: Nonomuraea sp. NPDC050783; assembly: GCF_040802095.1. NCBI lineage: Bacteria > Bacillati > Actinomycetota > Actinomycetes > Streptosporangiales > Streptosporangiaceae > Nonomuraea > Nonomuraea sp. NPDC050783. The sequence goes on along the minus strand of NZ_JBFAHK010000001.1, from coordinate 1,020,538 downwards.
CTGGCCGGCCAGGCTCTCCTCGATGTCGTGCAGGACGTCGATGACGACGCCGTTCTCGTCGAACCACTGCTGGCGGCTGGCCCGGGCGGAGATCAGGTTGTCGGCGATGCGCACGCCCGGCTTGCGGCCGCTGGCCAGGGTGACCGCGCGGGACTTGGTGAGCTGGACGCTGACGTACTCGGGCTTGGCGGCCAGCGTCTTGGACAGGTCGAGGCCGATGTCGGTGCCGGCCTCGGTGCCGACGGTGGCGATGTCGCTCAGCTCGCGCGCGTTGGAGGCGATGAACTGCTCGACCGTCTTGGCGTCCACCTTCTCGGTGTCGTAGCTGGCCTGCAGGAGCAGGACCCGCTGGCGGGAGACCTCCTCCTTGGCCGCGGCGAGGGCGCCGAGCGCGCGGAACTGGCCGACGATCTGCGAGTCGTCCGACAGCAGGCCGAGCTCGTCGTGCAGGGTGAGCAGGGTGTCGGTCAGGAAGTCGTACTGGATGGTGTTGGTCTGGCCCTCGGCGCGGATGCGCGCCAGGCGGGCGAGGTCGGACCTGGCGCGGTCGGCGGCCTTGACCACGCGGGGGCCGTAGGAGTCGTCGATGGTGTCCAGGTCGGCGCGCACCTGGGTGACCAGCTTGTCGACGGCGGCCTTGCGCTGGGCGAGCGGCGTGGCCAGCGGCTTGCGCATGGCGCGGCTGGCGCCGATCCAGCCCGCGGTGTCACGCTCCAGCCCGATCGCCTGCAGCAGGTCGCGGATGTGGCCGGCCTGCCCGGCGGCGGCGGCCGTACGGTCGTAGTCGGCGATGCTCTGCACCGACTCGATCACCCGGGAGCCGCCCAGCACGACGGCGGCGATCGTCGGGACCAGGATGAGCGCGGTCAGACGCCAGCGCACCCGCCAGTTGCGCAGCCCGAAGCGCGACAGCGGCCGCTTCCCGCGATCCCGCTGCGCGGCTGGGCCGCTGTCGGAATTCCCCGTAGTCACTGCTTCCGCTACCCCTCAATCATCCCGTCGAGACGGGCTTCAAGACCGCCCAAGCTCGAAGCCGTCCACAAGGTATCCGAGCGAGTGTCACAACCGACAATCCGGACACAATTGTTACAAACGTGACCGGCGGCCGTTGCCGTCGGTCATCGCAGTGCGGCAAGCACGTGATCCCGGACCTGTGCCCGCTGTGCGTCGTCGCTGAGGGGGCGACCGGCGCGGTCGACCACGTAGAACACGTCCACCGCCTCCGCGCCGAGAGTCTCCACGCGAGCGGCCCGCACGTCAAGACCGCACTCCCCGAACGCCCGCCCGATGCGCCACAGCAGGCCCGGCCTGTCATGGGCCCTGACTTCCACCACGGTGGCCGTCGCGGAGGCGTCGTCGACCAGTGTCACCCGAGGTGGAGCCACGGGTACGCGGGGCGGCCGCACGGACCTGGCCCGGCGGGCCAATCGCTGCTCGATGTCAAGACGTCCGGCAAGGACGAGGCGGAGGTCGGACTCCAGGGTCGCCGGGTCGGGAGGGGAGCCGTACTCGGGGATCACGGAGAACTCGATCACCGCCGTGGAGCCGGCGGAGGCGGAGGAGGCGGAGCGCACGATGAGCCGGTGCGCCGACAGCACGCCGGCCGCGCTCCAGAGCAGCCCCACCCGGTCGGGGGCGACGACGGTGACGCTGCCGCCGTGGACGCGGACCGCGCCGCCGCCGTGCCTGGCCAGCGAGGTCTGCTCCACCGACAACGTGGGCGGCTTGGGCGGCGGCGAGCCGGCCAGCACGGACCTGACCCGGCGCACGAGGTCGGCGACCAGCCCGGCCTTCCAGCCGTTCCAGGCGGCCGGGCCGGTCGCGTGGCCGTCGGCCACGGCCAGCGCGGCCAGCAGGTCGAGCACCTCGCGGGTGCCGACGGTGGCGGCGACCTTCTCGATCGTGACCGGGTCGTCGAGGTCGCGGCGGGTGGCCGTCTCGGGCAGCAGCAGGTGGTGGCGGACGACGACGGCCAGGGTCTCGACGTCCTGCGGCGGCAGGCCGATGCGGGTGGCGATGTCGCGCACCACGACCTCGCCGGTCGCCGAGTGGTCGCCGGGCCAGCCCTTGCCGATGTCGTGCAGGAGCGCCGCGATCAGCAGCAGGTCGGGACGGGAGACCTCGCGGGTGTGGCTGGCGGCGTTGGCGGCGGCCTCGATGAGGTGCCGGTCGACGGTGAAGCGGTGGATCGGGTTGCGCTGCGGGCGGTGGCGCACCCGCTCCCAGTCAGGGAGCAGCTTGACAAGGATGCCGGCCTGGTCCAGCTCCTCCCACACGGGCACGGCCGCGCGGCCCGCGCCGAGGATCGACACCAGCGCGTCGCGGGCCTCCTCCGGCCACGGGACCGGCATGGGAGGCGACTGAGCTGCGAGAACGGAGACCGTGGCGGGCGCCAGCGGCAGCCCGGAGTCGGCCGCCGCGGCGGCGGCGCGCAGCACCAGGACAGGGTCGGTGCGGGGGGAGACCCCTCTGGCGAGGACGACCTCGCCGCCGTGCTCGACCACGCCGTCGGCCAGCGGGCGGCGGCCGCGCGGAGCCGGCCCTGACACCAGCTTGTCAACGGTGCGCCAGGTCCCGTCGAAGGCGTGGGAGACGGTGCGGCCGGCCTCGGCGAGGCGGCGCATCAACGCCTCGGCGTCGAGGAGGCCGAGCAGCCCGGCCACGGCGTCCTGCTCCTGGAGGACCAGCCGGTCGGTGCCGCGGGCGGTGACGACGTGCAGCGCGTGCCGCACGTCGAGGATGAACTCGTGGGCCTCGCGCACCCGGGGGCCGGGCGCGGAGGCGACCCAGGCCGCCGCCACGGCCTGCATGGCCTGGACGTCGCGCAGCCCGCCGCGGCCGTCCTTGAGGTCGGGTTCGAGGAGGAAGGCCAGCTCGCCGCTGACCTGGGCCCGCTTGTCGGCGGCCTCCCGCAGCTCGCCGAGCCTGCGCCGGGAGTCGGCCCGCCACTCGGCGAGCACCGCCTCCCTGGCCTTCCTGGTCAGCTCGGGGTCGCCCGCCACGTGGCGGGCCTGGATGAGGCCGAGCACGGCCTTGAGGTCCTGGCGGGCGACCGCCACGGCCTCCTCGACGGTGCGTACCGAATGGTCGAGGCCGACCGCGGAGTCCCAGATCGGATACCAGATCCGGTCGGCGATCCGCGCCACGTCCGGGCGGCCGTCGTGGAGGAGGACCAGGTCGAGGTCGCTGCCCGGGGCCGGCTCGCCCCTTCCCAGGCTGCCGACCGCGATCAGCGAGACGTGCTCGCCGTCGCTCGCCGTGCGGAAGAGATCCTTGAGCCAGCGGTCGGTGTCCGCGGTCCGCTCCTTGCGGGCCGCGGCGTACGAACGAGCCTCTCCCCTCACCGTGCCCCCTCACTGTGCGGTCTCTCGTCGGGCCGACCCCTCGCCGCGTCGGCCCCTCCGGTGCCGGCTCCTCGCCGGCTCCGCTCAGCCCCGGCTCCGTCGCCGGGGCTTCGCGGCGAGCGCGTCACAGGGCCTCCGGCCCCCTTTCTCCCGTGCGTACGCGGATCACGGTGTCCACGGGCACGGACCAGACCTTGCCGTCGCCGATCTTCCCGGTGTGGGCGGCCTTGACGATGACGTCGATCACGTCCTCGGCGTCGTCCTCGTCGGCCAGGACCTCCAGGCGGACCTTGGGCACCAGGTCCACCTGGTATTCGGCGCCCCGGTAGACCTCGGTGTGGCCGCGCTGGCGGCCGTAGCCGCTGGCCTCGCTGACCGTCATGCCCTTGATGCCGAACTGTTCGAGGGCGGCCTTGACGTCGTCGAGCTTGAAAGGCTTGATGATCGCGGTGATGAGCCTCATGCGTCCACCTTCTTGGCGGCAGGAGCGGTGGGGGCGGTGGTGGGGGCGGCGGGGGTGCTCACGCCCGAGGCGTAAACGGTGCCGAGGTCGTAGCCGGTCTCGGCGTGGGTGGTGATGTCGATGCCGGTGACCTCGTCCTCGGCGGTGATCCGGAAGCCCATCGTCTTGTCGATGACCTTGCCGATGACCCAGGTGGCGACGAAGGAGTAGCCGCCGACCGCGATCGGGCCGAGGACCTGAAGGCCGAGCTGGCCGAACCCGCCGCCGTAGAACAGGCCCTTGCTCTGCTGCTCCAGGAACGGGTAGGCGGCCAGGAAGCCCAGCGACACGGCGCCGATGACGCCGCCCACCAGGTGGACGCCGACCACGTCGAGGGAGTCGTCGTAGCCGAGCCTGTACTTCAGGCCGACCGCGTAGGCGCAGATCGAGCCGGCCATCAGGCCGATGACCATCGCGGCCCACGGGTCCACGAAGCCGCACGCCGGGGTGACGGCGACCAGGCCGGCCACCGCTCCGGAGGCCACGCCGAGGCTGGTGGCGTGCCCGTCACGCAGCTTCTCCACGATGAGCCAGGCGCCCGCGGCGACCGCGGTGGCGATCTGGGTGTTCATGAACGCCAGGCCGGCGGTGCCGTCCACGGCCAGCTCGGAGCCGGCGTTGAAGCCGAACCAGCCGAACCACAGCAGGCCGGCGCCGAGCAGGACGAGGGTCAGGTTGTGCGGGCGCATCGGCTCCTTGCGCCACCCCTTGCGCTTGCCGATGACCAGGGCGAGGGCCAGACCGGCGGCGCCGGCGTTGATGTGGACGACCGTGCCGCCCGCGAAGTCCTCGATGCCCATGGTGTTCAACCAGCCGGTGCCCCAGACCCAGTGCGCCACCGGGAAGTAGACCAGGGTGACCCACACGACGCTGAAGAGCACCCACGAGCCGAACTTCGCGCGGTCCGCGATCGCGCCGCTGATCAGGGCGACCGTGATGATGGCGAACGTCAGCTGGAAGGCGGAGAAGACCAGGCTCGGCATGCCGGTGCCGTCGTCCTTGGTGGCGGTGTCCACCAGGCTCTGCAAGCCGAGGGCGTCGAAGCCGCCGATCACGTTGTTCAGCGCCGAGCTGGGATTGTCGGTGAACGCCAGCGAGTGCCCGAAGAGCACCCACGCGACGGTCACGGTGATGATGGCGGCGAACGACATCATCATCATGTTCAGGACGCTCTTGGCCCTGGTCATGCCGCCGTAGAAGAACGCGAGACCCGGCGTCATGAGCAACACCAGCGCGGTGGCCGCGAGCATCCAGGCTGTGGTGCCGCTGTCGATCTTCACGAAGCGACCCTCCCTTACGTGTGACGTGTGGCCACAGCGTGTTCTCCTGGGGTTTCGTGGCGCGACCAGGTGTGTTTCGCATGCGTGAATCTCGCCCTACGGGTGTTTCGACCGCGTTTCGGACGCCTCACCCCTCCCATAAGGGATGTGCGATAACAGGGGAAGGGGTGGTCAGCCGAGGCGCACGGGGTCGCCTTTCCTGATCCGGCCGGGCCGCGCCACCCGGGCGTACACCCCGGCGCAGGGCTGCGGGTCCATGCCGAACACCGGCACCCGGTTGTGCCGGGACACCGTGCGCAACGCGTCGGGATCGCGGTCCAGCGCGCCGTGGGCCAGGGTGGGGACGGCGCAGCGCGGGCTCGCGACGATGATCTCCAGCACCACCTCCGCGCCCACGCGCAGCCGCCGGCCCACCCAGTCGTTCTCGGGGAAGCCCTCCTGGTCGGTGGCGACGACCAGGTTGGGCCGGTAGCGGACGGCCTCGACCCGGCCTCGCGGGCCGAGCGCCCCGATGCGTTCCAGGGCGGCGGTCGTGATGAGGTGGACCGGCGCGAAGTCGAAGAACGTCCCGGCCGGCGCGCCGGCGCCCAGCGTGCTGACCGTGTAGGGAACCTCGGCCTCGATGCCCTCGGCCAGCACCCGCTCCGGCACCGACCGGTCCAGCTCGGCGCCCTCGGGCGGCGTGTCGATCACGCGTACCTCGCGGCCGAGCAGCCGCGACAGCTCCTCGTCGGCCGGGACCGCCGCACCTTCGAGGGTGAGCAGCCGCCGCCAGAGCCGGGGGTTCTTGGCGCTGGCGATCTTGCCCGTGGCGACGTCGAGCACCGCGCGCGCCCGGTCGCCGGCGAGCCCGCGCTCGCTCACCTCGCTCTCGGCGACCTCCTCGCCCAGCAGGGACTTGACCGGATAGCGCCGCAGCGTCTCGACATGCACGGGGCAAAGCCTACGGCCGCGCCCGGCTCCCCCGTGCGGGAGAACCGGGCGCGGCCGGCGGCGTGTCAGGCGGCCGCGGTGGCCATCTTGCGCAGGCGGGCCAGGGCGTCGCGCTCGATGCGGCGGGCGCGGTCGCGGCCGATGCCGTAGCGCTCGCCCACCTCCGTCAGCGTGTGCTCGCGCCCGTCCACCAGCCCGTAGCGCCAGCGCAGCATCTCGCTGGTCGGGCCCTCCAGGCCCATGAGCCACTGGTCGAGCCGCTCGCGCTCCAGGATGTCGATGGCCTGCTGCTCGGGGTCGGCCCAGGTCTCGTCGGCGATCATGTCGCCCAGCTCGGTCTCGTCCTCGTCGCCCACGCCGAGCTGCAGCGACACCGGGTCGGAGGCCCAGCGGCGCAGCTCGCGCACCCGCTCGATCGGCAGCTCCAGGATGTCGGCGAGGTCGTCGTCGGTCGGCTCGGCGTCGAACTCGGCCAGCATGTCGCGCCGCACCCGCATGAGCCGGGTCATCTGCTCCCCCGCGTGCGTGGGCAGCCGCACCGGCCGCGCCTGCTCGTGGATGGCCCGCCCCACCGACTGCCGGATCCACCACGTCGCGTACGTGGAGAACTTGTAGCCCCGCCGGTAGTCGAACTTCTCCACGGCCCGCACCAGGCCCAGGTTGCCCTCCTGGACCAGGTCGATGAGCGGCATCCCCCGGCCGGAGTACTTCCTGGCCACCGCCACCACCAGCCGCAGGTTGGCCTGGATGAACTCGTCCTTGGCCCGCTGGCCCGAGATGGCCAGGCGCTCCAGCTCCTCGTCGGCCGCGTCCCCGATGCGCGGCTCCGAGCCCCCGCTGTCGAGCAGCTGCTCGGCGAACAGGCCCGCCTCGATCCGCTTGGCGAGCTCAACCTCTTCCTCCGCCGTGAGCAGCGGGACCCTGCCGATCTCGGCCAGGTAGGTCCCCAGCAGATCGCGGTCCGCGACGTGCTGCTCCTGCGTGCGACTCCCCGTCGGCCTTGCCATCCCCTGGCACCTCGTTCCGCAGCTGCGTCCTATACCCGGCCAACGTCCGGGCCCAGGCAAAGATTCCCTAAAGCACTACGACCGAGGGATGGTTCTGGGCGTCCTCCTGAAGGAGGAGACCACGCTGAAACCCCTGGTGGGCAGGGGGTGAGGGGACGGCACGGCGGTTGAGGTGTCACGGCCAGCCTACGTCCGCGCGACCCGGCGCGCGCGGCTCCGCGAGCGCCGGTGCCGCGGGCGCCGGTGCCGGTGCCGCGGGATCAGCGGCGCGCGCGTCAGCGCAGGGCGCCGATCGCCTCGGCGAGCAGGGTGCCGACGTCGCCGAGCGCGTGCCGGCCCGCCGTGACCACGCGCCGGCCGCCGGAGACCACGGAGTGCACGTCGGCGGCCGTGGCCGCGAACACCACGGCCTCCGCCCCGGCCGCGCCCGCCGTGCGCACGCTGTCGAGTCGTACCGACACCAGGTCGGCCCAGGCGCCGGGCACCAGCAGGCCCGCGTCGGGGAAGCCCAGCGAGGTGTGGCCCGCGCAGGTGGCGGCGGCCAGCAGGTCGGCGGCGGCCCAGTGGCCGCGCCGGCCGGTGGCCAGGCGCTGGTCCAGCTCGACCGCGCGGGCCTCCTCGAACAGGTCGACGACGGCGTGGCTGTCGGAGCCGAGCGTGATCGCCGCGCCCCGGTCGGCGAGCGCCCGCGCGGGGCCGATGCCGTCGGCGAGGTCGCGCTCGGTGGTGGGGCACACGCACACGGACGCGCCCGAGGCGGCGAGCAGCTCGACGTCCTCGTCCGTGAGGTGGGTGGCGTGCACGGCGGTCGAGCGCGGCCCCAGCACGCCGTGCTCGTGCAGGACGCGGACCGGGGTGGCGGCGTACATCTCGGCGCAGGCGGAGTTCTCCGCCCGCTGCTCGGAGACGTGCGCGTGCAGGGGGACGGCGTGGCGGTGGGAGAACTCGGCGACGAGCGGCATCTGCTCGGCCGGCACCGCGCGGACCGAGTGCACGGCCGCCCCGATCTCCACCTCCGCCCGCCCGGCGTAGGCGGCGGCCAGGGCCTCGGCGCGGGCGGCCCAGCGCCCGGCGTCCCCGTCGCCGAAGCGGAGCTGCGCGCCCGACAGGGGGGCGCCCATGCCGCCGGTCAGGTAGCAGGTGTCGAGCAGCGCGATGCGCAGCCCGGCCGCGCGGGCGGCCTCGACCAGGGCGTGGCCCATGACGTTGGGATCGTCGTACGGCGTGCCGCCCGGCCCGTGGTGCAGGTAGTGGAACTCGCCCACGCAGGTGACGCCGGCCAGCGCCATCTCGGCGTACACGGCGGTGGCCAGGCGCAGGTAGGAGTCGGGGTCGAGCCGGGCCGCCACCTCGTACATACGCTCGCGCCAGGTCCAGAAGTCGCCCCCGCCCCGCTGCGCGGCGCCGCGCAGCGCTCGGTGGAAGGCGTGGGAGTGGGCGTCGGCCAGGCCGGGGACGGTGAGTCCGGCCAGCCGCTCGGCCCCGGGCGGCGGCGGGCCCTGGCCGATCCCGGCGATGCGCTCACCCTCGACCACCACCAGCACGCTCGCGGCGACGCCGTCGGGCAGCCATGCCTGCTCGCACCAGTACGTCAGCGACACAGATCCTCCAGCACGTCCGCCGGCGCCGATCCCGCCGCGCGGCCTGCCCGCTCAGCGGCCTCTTCCGAGGGGAAGGACCCGCCGGGGCCCGCCCCTGCGCGCGAGGCCCGGCATGGGGCCCACTCTAGGTGAAGGGGCCCCGGTCAGCTGGCGGGACCCGCGGCGGGGCGCACGGTCACCTCGGTGAGGTGGGCGTCGGGCCCGGCGTTGACGGCGGCCAGCACGGCCCGCGCCACGCTCTCGGCGGTGAGGTATTTGCCGGGCTCGAACGGGCCGCCCTCGTAGCGGCGGACCCCGTGCTGCATGTCGGTGGCGACGCGGCCCGGGTAGACGGTGGTGACCCGCAGCCCGGGCTCCTCCAGGCGCAGCGCGTCGGCGAACGCCCTGAGCGCGAACTTGCTGGCGGCGTAGGCGGCCCAGTGGGGGTTGGCGCGCTGGCCCGAGCCCGAGTTGACGCACACCACGTGCCCCTGGGCGCGGCGCAGCGCGGGCAGCAGCAGCCGGGTCAGCTCGGCGACCGCGACGACGTTGACCTCCAGGGTCTCCCGCCAGGCGGCGGCGGGCTGGTCGGCGATCAGCCCCATGCGGACGATCCCGGCGCTGTGCACCAGCAGGTCGAGCCGCTCGACGCCGGCGACGTCGGCCTCGGTGACCCGGGTCAGCTCCACCGGCCAGGGCCGGGCGTCGGGCAGCTCGGCCGCCACGGCGGCCAGGGCGTTCTCGTCCCGGCCGCCCAGGATGACGTGGTGGGTGGGCCCCAGCGCCCGGGCGACGGCCGCGCCGACGCCCCGCGAAGCGCCGGTGACCAGCGCCGTCGGTCGTTCAGTCATGGCGCCAGCTTAGGTCGGCGCGGCCACCGGCCTGATCACCGGCCTGATCACTGGCCTGATCACTGGCCTGATCACTGGCCTGATCACTGGCCTGATCACTGGCCTGATCACCGGTCTGACCATTGGGGAGGAACACGCCGGTCTCGCCGGTCATCCGCTCGTACTCCTCCAGCCGGGCCCGGGTGCGCAGCGGCGCCGCGTCGGCCATCGCCTCCACCAGGGCCATGACCAGGACGAGCGGCGCCGCGTGCGAGTCGAACACCAGCCGGTCGCCGACCGGCGCGTCCAGCACCACCTCCGCGGGGAAGCCGGGCCTGTCGGTGATCACGGCCACCCGGTAGCCGAGCCTGCCGGCGTACTCCAGGGCCTGCACGCTCTCGCGCGGGTAGCGCGGCAGCACCACGGCCAGCAGCCACTCCGCGCCCGCCCTGCGGACCGCGTGCAGGCCCTCCGCCAGCTCGGCCCCGCCGTGGGTGAACAGGCGCACGTCGGGGTGGACGCGGCGGGCGTAGCAGGCGAACGTGGTGGCCAGGCCGCACGATACGTGCAGCCCCACGACCGGCAGGGGCTCGGTGGCGGCAAGCTGCTCGCCCAGCTCCTTGAGCGGCAAGGAGCTCAGCCGGTCACGGACGGCGGCGAGGTTGCGGATCTCGCCGTCGATCGCGCTCCGCAGCAGGCTCTCCCGCGGCTCCCCCGGCCCGCCGCCGCCCAGCACCAGCGGGCGCAGCGCCTGGCGCAGGTCGGGATAGCCGGCGAAGCCGAGGACCGCGGCGAACCTGGTGACCGAGGGCTGGCTGACGCCGGCCCGCTCGGCCAGCTCGACGCTGGACAGGAAGATGGCCTCGTCCAAGTGCTCGCTGAGGTAGTGGGCGATCCTGCGCTGCACGGGCGACAGCCTCCGGCCATCAAGCAGCGTGCCCAGCCCACCGTGATATCCGTCCGCCACGCCACCTTCCAACGCCCGCCGCCCCCCGTTCTCATCCCTCCCTGCCGTCCCATCGTCCCCGATGACCTCGCCGTACTCCCCTGTGAGGCTCAGCCGACGAGGAACTGGGTGGCCGCCAGCTCCCGGTACAGCTCGTCCTCCCCCACCAGCTCGGCGTGCGTGCCCACGGCCCGTACGCCGCCCGCCTCCATCACCACGATCCGGTCGGCCCCGGTGACCGTGGAGAGCCGGTGGGCGATGACCAGCACGGTCGTCTCGCTCGCGACCTCGGCGATGACCTCGCGCAACCGCAGCTCGTTGACCGCGTCGAGCTGCGAGGTGGCCTCGTCGAGCAGCAGCAGCCGGGGCTTGCGCAGCAGCGCGCGGGCGATGGCGACGCGCTGGCGCTCGCCGCCGGACAGCAGCACGCCGCGGTGCCCGACCGGCGTCTCCAGCCCGTCGGGCAGCCGGGACACCAGGTCGTCGAGGCGGGTGCGGGCGATGGCGCGGCCCAGCTCCTCGTCGGTGACGTCGCGGGCGGCGAAGAGCAGGTTCTCGCGCAGCGTGCCGGCCAGGACGGGGGCGTCCTGCTCGACGTAGCCGAGGGTGGCGCGCAGCTCGCCGAGCGGCCAGTCGCGGATGTCCCGCCCGCCCACGGTGATCACGCCGCTCTGGTGGTCGTAGAAGCGCTCGATGAGGCCGAACACGGTGGACTTGCCCGCTCCGGACGGCCCGACCAGCGCGGTCAGCCCGCCGGGCGGCACCTCGAAGGTGACGCCGTCGTGGACGGGCGGCCGGTCCTCGGCGTAGCGGAACACCACGTCCCTGAAGGTGACGCCGACCGGCTCGCCGCCCACGGCGGCGGTGTCCGTGGCGGGCTCGGCGGGCAGCGCCTCGATCTCCTTGATCCGCTGGAGCGCGGCCAGGCCCTGCTGGAGCTGGACGCCGCCCTGGACGAGCTGCCCGATCGGCGAGACCAGGTAGAACAGGTACAGCAGGAACGCGATCAGCGACGAGACCTCCAGCGCCCCCGAGGAGACCCGGGCGCCGCCGACGCCCAGCACGGCGAGGAAGGCGATCTGCACGGCCATCCACGTGGCCACCCCGGCGAGCGAGGTCCAGCCGGCGACCTGCAAGCCCCGGTCGCGGGCGCGTACCGCCGCCTCGCCGACCACGGCGATCTCCCGCTCCTCCGCGCCGCTCGCCTTGACCGTCCGGTACGCCTGCAACGCCCGGTCCAGCACGGACCCCATCTCGCCGACGGCCTCCTGGGCTTGGGCCTGCGCCCGCTGGATGCGCGGCATGATCAGCGCCACGAGCCCGCCGACGACCACGATCACGCCGAGCGTGACGAGCAGCAGCACGCCGTCCATCGTCGCCATCATGACGATGGCCCCGGCCAGCATGAACACCGAGCCGACCGACTCGACGATGCCGTTGGTCAGCACCGCGCGCAGCAACGTGGTGTCGCCGGTCACCCGGGACAGCAGGTCGCCGGGCTTGAGCCGGTCCACGTCGGCGACCTTGAGCCGGAGCATCCGGTCCACGAGCCGGCGGCGGGCGCCGAGCACGACGCCCTCGCCGGTGCGCTCCATCAGGTAGCTGCCGCCCGCGGAGACGACCGCGCCGACCAGCACGGCCACGGTTAACCCCAGCAGCGGCCCGGTCATGGAGCCGCCGTGGCCGAAGGCGTCCACGACGTACTTGGCCAGCAACGGCATGGCGAGCCCCGCCACCGAGCCGATCAACCCCAGGAGCCCGCCCAGGACCAGGATCCTCCGGTACGGGCGGACGTAAGCCAGCAGTTCCTTGACCACGACATCCTCCTTATGACAGGTCCACCCCGGGCAACGAACAGGGCCCCGCGATCCGCACCACCCGGGCAGGGTCAACCTAAATTGACGACCTGAGTATGTCAACCTTGGTTGACCCTCCTCCTTGAGGAGGAGACCGGGTCTGCGACATCCGTGGCGGCCGCCCGGACGAATAGGCCGTCGAGGAACCCGGCCGGAACCTTGCAGCAACCCGATCAGCACCTGCGAAAGGACCCGAACATGGAGCTCCGGACCCACCGGCGCGCTCTGGTCGGACTCGGCCTGGCCGCAGCGGTCGCCGCGTCGTCACTGACCGCGCTCCGCACCGACTCCGGCGCCGCTTCCTCACACCGGGAGGCCCCGGCCATCTCGAACGACCCGCAGCACGACAACACCGACGTGTACGCGTTCGTCAGCCCCGACAAGCCCGACACCGTGACCCTGATCTCGAACTGGATCCCGTTCGAGGAGCCCAACGGCGGCCCCAACTTCTACCCGTTCGCCACCAGGTCGCGGCACAACATAAAGATCGACAACGACGGTGACGGCAAGACCGACATCACCTACGAGTGGACGTTCCGCAACGAGGACAAGCGCGGCAACACCACGTTCCTGTACAACAACGGCCCCGTCACCTCGCTGGACGACCCGAACCTGCTCTTCCGCCAGCGCTACACGCTCAGGCGGATCACGCCCGGCGGCTCGAAGACGCTGGTCAGCGACGGCATCGTCGCGCCCAGCAACGTCGGCGCCGCCTCCATGCCCAACTACGCCACCCTGCGCAACCAGGCCATCAAGAGCCTGCCGGGCGGCGGCAGGACCTACTCCGGGCAGGCGGACGAGGCGTTCTTCCTCGACCTGCGCGCCTTCGACCTGCTCTACGGCGGCGACCTGTCGGAGGTCGGCCAGGACACCCTCAGGGGCTACAACGTCAACACCATCGCCCTCCAGGTCCCCCAGTCCGACCTGGCGCTCAAGGGCGACGCCAAGCGCAACCCGGTGATCGGCATCTGCTCCACCACCGACAAGTTCAACGGCAGCTCGTTCGTGCAGGTCTCCCGCCTGTGCAACCCGCTGGTGAACGAGTTGGTGGCGGCCGCCGGCATGAAGGACGCCTACAACGCCCTCGACCCGTCGCGGGACGCGGACGTGAAGGCGCTGGTCAACCGGGTCACCGACCCCGAGCTGGCCAGGCTGCTGGAAACCCTCTACGGCATCAAGGCGCCCGCGACCCCGCGTGACGACCTGGTCGAGATCTTCCTGACCGGCATCGCCAAGCAGAACGGCCCCATCAAGGCCGACCTCAACTCGCAGGTGCTCAACCAGGACGCCGGCAAACTGCGCCCCTCCGAGCAACTGCGGCTGAACATGTCCATCCCGCCCACCAAGGACCCGAACAGGCTCGGCGTGCTCGGCGGCGACCTCCAGGGCTTCCCGAACGGCCGCCGGCTCGCCGACGACGTGGTGGACATCGAGCTGCAGGCCGTGGCCGGCGCCGCGCGGAGCGGCAAGCTCGTCCCCGGCCTGACGGACAAGGTGGACGCGAACGACAAGCCGTTCGACCAGGTGTTCCCGTACATCCCGCTGCCCGGCAACGTGGCGGTCAACCAGCGATAGCGCCCGACCGGCCGGCCCCCTCTCCAGGCCGGCCGGTCCTCCCCGGCGGCGGGCACCCCGTCTCCCACCGCCCGCCGCCCCAGAAAAGGGCCGGCCGGCCGTGCTCCCCGTCACGGCCGGCCGGCCCCACACCCAGCTCCGGAGTCCTCGACATGCGCGCGTTCGCCGTCTTCGCCGGCCTCGCCCTCCTCGGCGCGGTGGCCTTCACGATCGTCTCCTTCTCCGCACCCGCGAGCAGCCCCGCGGGGCCCGTGACCGCTGCCGGGCAGCCGCACCGCGAGACGCTGCAGGAGCGGCTCAGGCGCCTGCCCGGCGACCACCGCGGCTGGGCCCAGCTCGCCGGCCAGTACGTGGACCGCGCCAGGACCACCGGCGACCCGGCGTTCTACACCAAGGCGGAGGGCGCGCTGGCCAGGGCCGCCGCGCTGGACGCCGGCGACGACGCGGTCCTGACCGCCCGGGCGGCGCTGGCCGCCGGCCGCCACGAGTTCGCCGACGCGGCCCGGCTGGCCGAGCGCGCCATCGCCGCCAACCCGTACGGGGCCGCGGCCTACGGCGTGCTGGCCGACGCCAGGACCCAGCTCGGGGACCTAGCCGCCGCGCAGCGGGCCGTGGACAGGATGATGGGCCTGCGCCCGGGCGTCGCGGCCTTCGCCCGCGCCTCCTACGCCGCCGAGCTGCGCGGCGACCCGGACCGGGCCCGCGAGTACCTGGAGTACGCGCACGCCGACGCCTGGGCGCCGGCCGACGTCGCCTACGTCCGCTACTACCTGGGCGAGCTGGCCCTGCACGCGGGCGACCTGAGGACGGCGGCCGGCTGGTACGCCAAGGCCCTCCAGGCCGATCCCGCGTACACGCCCGCCCTCGCCGGGCAGGCCAGGGCGGCGGCGCTCGGCGGCCGCCTGGACGAGGCGCTGGACCTCTACCAGCGCGTGGTCACCCGCCTGCCGCTCCCCCAGTACCTCGTCGAGCAGGGCGAGGTCCGGCTCAAGGCCGGGCTGCGGCCCGACTGGACGCTGCTCGCCGCGCAGCGGCGGCTGTTCCAGGCGGCCGGCGTGTACGACGAGCTGACCGGCGCCGAGTTCGAGGCCGACCACGGCGACCCGCGCCGGGCCGTCCGGTACGCGCGCGCCGAGTACGCCCGCCACCCCAACCTGGTCGCCGCCGACGCCCTGGCGTGGGCGCTGTTCAGGGCCGGTGAGCCGGCCGAGGCGCTGCCGTACGCGAGGAAGGCCACCTCCACCGGCTGGCGCAACCCGCTGCTGCGCTACCACCGGGCCCGCATCGAGCAGGCCCTCGGGCTGTCCGCGCGGATCGACCCCGGCTTCGACCCGTCCCTGCCGGCCCTGGCGAGGTTCTCATGAAGGTGCTCAAGGCGATCCGGCTCGGCCTGCCGGCCGTGGTGGCCGGGCTGGTGCTCGCGGGGCCGCTGTCCGCGCTGCTGGCGGGGCCGGCCTCGGCGCATCCGCTCGGCAGGTTCACCGTCAACCACTACAACGGGCTGCTGGTCACGCCCGCCGGGATCCGCAACCTCGCGGTGGTGGACCTGGCCGAGCTGCCGACCCTGCAAGCGGCACCCGACGTGGGCGGGGACTACGCGGGCCGCCGCTGCGCCGTGCTGGCGGCGGCCCAGCGGCTGGTCGTGGCGGGGGTGGCGGTGCCGTGGCGGGTGGCGGGCGCCGGGTTCGCGTACGCGCCCGGCGAGGGCGGGCTGCGTACCAGCCGGTTGACCTGCCGGCTGGCGGCCGAGGTCCGCGCGGCGGGGGTGGTGGAGTTCGCCGACGCCTTCGAGCAGGACAGGATCGGCTGGCGGGAGATCAGCGCGGCGGGCGACGGGGTGCGGCTGACCGGCTCCTCGGTGCCGGCCGCGAGCGTCAGCGACGAGCTGCGCGCCTACCCGGAGGACCTGCTGTCCGACCCGCTCGACCAGCGCACCGCCCGGTTCACGGCCTCCGGCCCTGCTGAGGGGCCACCCGCGGCCGGGCGCCCGGCGGGCGGGGCCGGGCCCGGCGGGATCGGCGTCGGCGGGCCCGTGGGGGACGCGCTGGCCGCGCTGGACCGGACGTTCACCGGCCTGGTCGGGTCGGGCTCGCTGACGGTGCCGCTCGGGCTGCTGGCCGTCGGGCTGGCCGTGGTGCTGGGGGCGGGGCACGCGCTGATCCCCGGGCACGGCAAGACGATCATGGCCGCGTACCTGGCGGGGCGGCGCGGCCGGCCGCGCGACGCGGTCGTGGTGGGGGCCACGGTGACGGCCACGCACACGGCCGGGGTGCTCGTGGTGGGGCTGGTGCTGACGGCGTTCTCGGCGCTGGCCGGGGAGGCGGTGCTGGGCTGGCTGGGGGTGGCCAGCGGCGTCCTGATCGCCGTCATCGGCCTCCGCCTCCTCCTGAACGCCCGCGACCGCTCCGGGCACGCGCACGGGCATGGGCATGGGCATGGGCACGGGCACGGGCATGGACATGGACATGGCCACGGCCACGGCCACGGCCACGGCCACGGCTGCGGGCAGGCGTCTCCGCCGGGGCGCGCGGGGCTGGTGGGGCTCGGGGTGGCGGGCGGCCTGGTGCCCAGCCCGTCGGCGCTGGTCGTCCTGCTCGGCGCGATCGCCCTCGGCCGCACCTGGTTCGGCGTGGCGCTGGTGACGGCGTACGGGGCCGGCATGGCCGCGACCCTCACCGTCACCGGCCTCCTCCTGGTCAAGGTCGTGGACCGCCTGGAGCGCCGCGCCGCCGCGGGCCGCCGCCTGGCCGCCCGCCTGTCCGGCCTGGCCCCGCTGGGCACGGCCGCGATGGTGGTGCTCCTGGGCGCGGGCCTGGCCCTGCGCTCGGCCGCCGCCCTCTAGCGCCGCTCCGCCCTCGCCCCTATAGTCATGTCCATGACTATTCATGGTCGTGAGTGACGATGGCCCTCCGTCACGCCGTCCTCGCCGCCCTCCTCGACGGCGAGCACAGCGGCTACCAGCTCACCAAGGTCTTCGACGTCGGCGTCGCCAACTTCTGGTACGCCTCCCCCCAGCAGCTCTACGCCGAGCTGGCCAGGCTGGAGGCCGACGGCCTGGTGGCCGGCCGCGAGGTGGTCCAGCGGGGCCGCCCAAACAAGCGGGTCTTCACCGTCACCGGCGCCGGCCTCGACGAGCTGGCCGCCTTCGCCGCCGCCCCGCCCAAGCCGCTGCTCCTGCGCGACGACCTGGTGGTCCGGGTCCACGCGGTGGACGCCCTCGACCCGGCCCCCGTCATCGCCCAGCTGCACGAGCGGGCCGCCGCGGCCGCCGCCAAGCTGGAGCTGTTCGAGCGGACGCTGCTGCACCTGCGCGACGGCCGCGACGAGGAGACGTTCCTGCGCGAGGGCGAGCGCGTGGGCCCCTACCTGTCGTGCCTGGCCGGCTGCCGGCTGGAGCGCGAGGTCCGCGACTGGTCCCTGAGCACCGCCCGCGCGCTCGCCGCGCGCGCCGCCGGCAAGGAGCTGCCCTGATGTACACCCGCTACGTGGCGCTCGGCGACAGCCAGACCGAGGGCCTGGGCGACGGGGACGACGTGCGCGGCCACCGCGGCTGGGCCGACCGCCTCGCCGAGCACCTGGACCGCACGGTCAGCCCCGGCCTGCTCTACGCCAACCTCGCCGTCCGCGGCCGCCTGGCCGCCCAGATCCGCGACGAGCAGCTGCCCGCCGCCCTGGAGCTGCGCCCCGACCTGGCCACGGTCATGGCGGGCATGAACGACCTGATCCGCCCCGGCTTCGACGCCGCCCGCGTGGCGGGGGCGCTGGAGGACATGTACGCGGCCCTGACCGCCACCGGCGCGCGCGTGGTCGCCGTGACCTTCCCCGACATCGGCGCGATCATGCCGCTGGCCCGCCCGCTCCTGCCGCGCGTGCTCGACCTGAACGCCCGCATCAGGCAGGCCGCCGCCCGTCACGGGGTGACGCTGCTGGACTCCTTCCCGCTGGCGTTCGCCACCGACGCCCGCATGTGGAGCTCCGACCGCCTGCACGCCAGCCCGGAGGGCCACGCCCGCATCGCCGCCGCGGTCGCCCACGCCCTGGAGCTGCCGGACGGCGGCGACACCTCCTGGAGGGACCCGTTCCCGCCCCTGGCGGCGTCCCGGGCGTGGCGGGCCGTGGCGGCGGAGGCGCGCTGGCTGGGCACGTTCGCGGGGCCCTGGCTGGCCCGCCGGCTGCGCGGCCGCTCCTCCGGCGACGGCCGCACCGCCAAGCGGCCGGTGCTCGCGCCTGTGGGTCAGTCGAGCTCGGGCACGTCGCCGGCGTCGTAGTCGACGTCGCCGTCGTCGGCCCGGCGCAGCTTGATGTCCTCCACCCAGCCCTGGACGAACCGCCGGATCTCCCTGACGCGCTCCCTGGTGACGCCGTGGGCCTCGAACGCCTCGTCGTCCATGAGATCGACGTACTCCAGCCGCATGAGCAGCTCGTGGACCGAGAAGTAGTCGTTGTGCAGCACGGCGAGCTGTTCGAGCGCGCGGTAGGAGTAGAGGTGCGCCACGGCCGCGATGTCGATGATGTCGCGGGCCAGGCTGCGCTCGTGCACGGCCCGCATCTTGAGCCCCACGGCGTCGTCGAGCCCGAGCACGTCGATCGTGCCGCGGGTGACCGGCTGCTGCTGCAACGCCTCGCGCAGCAGGTCGAACTCGCAGGTCTCGCCGGTCGCCGGGTCGGTGATGAGCAGGCGGCCCATGCGCGGCGTGACCTCGACGATCTCCGCCTTCAGCCCGGCGCCGCGGAAGGCCGCCGCGACGCCGTCGGCGACCTCGGGCAGCGGGATCTCCATGGCGGTGGCGAAGTCGAGGTCTCTGCTGGGACGGTCGGTGAAGCCGTGCGCCTTGATCGCGTAGCCGCCCGCGAGCACCAGGCCGTAGCGCCCGCACACCGGCAGCAGGGCCTGGACCAGCCGCTCCTGGAAGGGGGGCAGGCGCATCAGGCGGCCCGCTCGCGGCGCAGCGGCAGCTTGCGCTCCCAGGCGTGCCGGTAGGCGGGCCCGAGCCCCCTGCGCAGCAGCGGCCAGTCGGCCACGAGGAGGCCGGCGTTGAGGTAGGTCTCGTAGTCGACGCGGCGCCCGGTGGTGATGACGGTGCGGTAGAGCTCCATCCGGATCTTGAGCTGCGACAGGTCGAACTCGGTCAGCCCCGACCAGGCGAGATGGGGCGGCAGGGCGACGACGCCCTCGGCCGGACCGCGCAGGTCGGCCAGGGAGTCGGGGACCTTGTCCGCCAGGCCCTCGTACAGCGGAGGCAGTGCCATGAGTCAAGTATGCCGACGGCCGCGCCGGGTGGAAGGCAGATCGTGCCGCCCGGACAGGAACTCCTGGAAGGCGATCTTGGCCCGGATCACCGGCCGCCGCCACCGCTCCTCCCGGCGGACCGCCCGCGCCATCTTGCGCGGCGAGCGCCGGGCGAAGAACCAGTGCGCCCACGGCGACCCCGGCCGGGCCAGCCGGATCGCCCCCACCAGCAGCATGGGCGGCAGGAACAACCCGGCCATGCCGGTCCAGATCTTCCCCTTGAGCAGGGTGATCACGGCCAGCACCAGGTTGGCCACGATGAGCGCGGCCGGGTTGACGATCGGCGGGCCGTAGTCCCAGGTGAGCGGCCGCAGCCCGATGAGCAGCAGGCCGGTCACGGCGACCGCGATGAACACCGCGTCCACCGAGGTCCGGCCCTCCTCCTCCCAGTACACGTCGTGCAGGTGCAGGATCAGCGCGAACTCGTCCAGGACCAGGGCCGAGCCGACCCCGAACACGCACGCCGCCATCACGTGCCCCGCCTGCGAGGCGGGCGGCACGATGAGCCCGGTGACGCCTCCGACGAGCATGAGCACCACGCCGAAGACGACGTGGTGGATGTGCATCTCCCCGACGCTGACGTTGCGGAACCAGCCGATCTTCGCCCTGATCAGCCGGACGTTGATGCGGGTGGCGATGAACGCCACGATGAGCGTGACGAAGTAGCAGAACAGCGGCAGCCGTCCCGTGGCGACGATGGTGTGCTGGAACCAATCCCCCATGACTTGAAAACGATGCTACGAGGCGAATGCCCCTTCAGCGCGGCCGTTTCGTCAGGACAGGAACGCCCGCAGCAGCGCGGCGGTGCCTTCCAGGTGCTCGGTCATCGCCCGCCGGGCGGCGTCCGGGTCGCCGGACAGGATGGCGTCCACGATGGCGCGGTGCTGGACGGCGGCGTGGTCCAGGTTGACCTGGAGCATCGGGATGGCGTTGAGCAGGTCGCTGACCCGGGAGCGGGCGTCGGCGCACGCCTTGGCCAGCAGGGCGGAGCCGGTCAGCTCGGCGATCGACAGGTGGAAGGCCGTGTCGAGGCGGCGGTAGTCGCCGGGGGACGCCTCGTCCAGCTCGGCGAGGCGGCGCAGCAGCAGGGCGCGCCGGTCCGCGTCGAGCGCCACGCCGGCCAGCACCTGGGCGGCGCCGCACTCGACGACCAGGCGGAAGGTCAGGGCGTCGGCCAGGTCGTCGTGGCCCATCTCGGCGACGGCCTGGCGCAGGTCGCCGGCGTCCGGGGCGGGCGGCTCGTAGGTGACGAACGCCCCGCCGTAGCGGCCCCGGCGCACTTCGAGGTAGCCGGCGTCGGACAGCGCGCGGATCGCCTCGCGCAGCGTGACCCGGCTGATGCCGAGCCGGACGGCCAGCTCGCGCTCGGGGGGCAGCTTGCCGCCCGGCGGCACCACGCCGAGCTTGATGGCCTGGAGCAGCCGTTCCACGGTCTCCTCGAAGGCGTTACCGGCTCGCACGGGGCGCAGCACGGTCATCAGTCGCGCCGACTCGTCCAACATGTCCTCGGGTCTTGACAGACGATCCCACCATGCACATCAATGGTCTGAGACTAGCCCAATCAACGGGAAAGCGCCTCAGGCCAGATCGGAGCGACCCGGACGTGAGCGAAGGCTTCCTCAGCGTCGAAGAGCTGCGTGACGGGGTGACGGCCGGCCGGATCGACACGGTCCTCCTGGCCGTCGCCGACATGCAGGGCAGGCTCCAGGGCAAGCGGCTCTCGGCGCGTTACTTCCTGGACGAGGTGCTGCACCACGGCTCCGAGGGCTGTAGCTACCTGCTCGCCGTGGACGTGGACATGAACACCGTCCCCGGCTACACGATGTCGTCCTGGGACCGCGGGTACGGCGACTTCGTGATGAAGCCCGACCTCTCCACGCTGCGCCGGGTGCCGTGGCTGGAGGGCACCGCGATGCTGATGGCCGACCTGACCTGGGAGGACGGCGGCGACGTGCCCGCCTCGCCCCGCCAGATCCTGCGCCGCCAGCTCGCCCGCCTGGCCGAGCGCGACCTGGCCGCCTACGTCGGCACCGAGCTGGAGTTCGTCGTCCACGAGGACTCCTACGAGGACGCCTGGAGGCGCGGCTACCGCGACCTGACCCCGGCCAACCTCTACAACGTCGACTACTCCATCCTCGGCACCTCCCGCGTGGAGCCGCTGCTGCGCCGCATCCGGCGCGACATGGAGGGCGCCGGCATGTACGTCGAGTCCGCCAAGGGCGAGTGCAACCTGGGCCAGCACGAGATCGCCTTCCGCTACGACGAGGCGCTGCGCACCTGCGACAACCACACGATCTACAAGAACGGCGCCAAGGAGATCGCCGCCCAGGAGGGCCGCTCGATCACCTTCATGGCCAAGCCGAACCAGCGCGAGGGCAACTCCTGCCACATCCACATCTCCCTGCGCTCGACCGGCGGCGAGCCGGTGATGGCCGGGGCGGGGCCGTACGGGCTGTCGGAGCTGGGGTCGCGCTTCATCGCCGGCCAGCTCGCCTGCCTGCGCGAGCTGACCCTCCTGCTGGCGCCCAACGTCAACTCCTACAAACGTTACGTGCCGGGCAGCTTCGCCCCGACCGCCGTCAAGTGGGGGGTGGACAACCGCACGTGCGCGCTGCGCCTGGTCGGCCACGGGCCCTCGCTGCGCGTGGAGAACCGGGTGCCCGGCGGCGACGTCAACCCCTACCTGGCGGTGGCCGCGCTGGTCGCGGCCGGGCTGCACGGCATCGACGCGGAGCTGCCGCTGGAGGAGCCGTACGAGGGCAACGCCTACACCTCCGGGGCCGCCACCGTGCCGCACACGCTGCGCGACGCGCTGGCCCTGTTCGAGGGGTCGAAGCTGGCCCGCGAGGCGTTCGGCGAGGACGTGGTCGAGCACTACGCCAACAACGCGCGCGTGGAGCTGGCCGCCTTCGACGCGGCGGTGACCGACTGGGAGCTGTTCCGCGGCTTCGAGCGGATGTGAGCATGAAGTCCGGACGGATGTGAGCATGAAGATCGTCAACCCCGCGACCGAGGAGATCCTCGCCGACGTGGAGCTCGCCGACGCGGCCGAGGTGGACCGGGCCGTGGAGCGCGCCAGGAAGGCGTACCCGGCCTGGCGCGAGGTGGCCCCGGGCGACCGGGCGCGGCTGCTGCGCCGCTTCGCCGACCTGGTGGGCGAGCACGCCGAGGAGCTGGCCAGGCTGGAGGTGGACAACGCCGGGCACACCATCGGCAACGCCCGCTGGGAGGCCGGCGCGGTCCGCGACGTGCTGCACTTCTACGCCGCCGCCCCCGAGCGCAACCACGGCAAGCAGATCCCGGTGCCCGGCGGCGTGGACGTCACCTTCCAGGAGCCGCTGGGCGTGGTGGGCGTGATCGTGCCGTGGAACTTCCCGATGCTCATCCTGTCGTGGGGGGTGGCCCCCGCGCTCGCGGCCGGCAACACGGTGGTCGTCAAGCCGGCGGAATGGACCCCGCTGACCGCGCTGAGGCTGGCCGAGCTGGCCCTGGCGGCGGGCCTCCCCGAAGGGGTGCTCCAGGTCCTGCCCGGGGCGGGGGAGGTCGCGGGGGCCCGGCTGGTCGAGCACCCGCAGGTGGCCAAGATCGTGTTCACCGGCTCCACCGAGGTCGGCAAGGAGATCGCGGCCAAGGCGGCGGCGCAGGTCAAGCGGGTGACGCTGGAGCTGGGCGGCAAGTCGGCCAACATCGTCTTCGCCGACGCCGACCTGGAGAAGGCGGCCGCGGCGGCGCCGTACGCGGTCTTCGACAACGCCGGCCAGGACTGCTGCGCCCGCTCCCGCCTGCTGGTGCAGGCCGAGGTGTACGACGCGTTCATGGCGCTGCTGGCCCCCGCCGTGCGCGGCGTCAAGGTCGGCGACCCGCTCGACGAGGCCACCGAGATGGGCCCGCTGATCAGCGCCGAGCACCTGGAGCGGGTCCGCGGGTTCGTCGCCGACCCCTGGTTGCAGGGCGAGTGCCCGCAGGGCAAGGGCTACTGGTTCCCCGCGACGGTGCTCACCCCCGAGGTCACCGACCCGGCCTTCACCGAGGAGATCTTCGGCCCCGTGGTGTCCGTGGCGCGCTTCACCGACGAGGCCGACGCCGTGCGCCTGGCCAACGACACCCCGTACGGGCTGAGCGGCTCCATCTGGACCCGCGACGTCGGGCGGGCGCTGCGCGTGGCCAGGGCGGTCGAGTCGGGCGCGCTGTCGGTCAACTCCAACGCGTCGGTCCGCTACTGGACCCCGTTCGGCGGCTTCAAGCAGTCCGGCCTCGGCCGGGAGCTGGGCCCGGACGCCCTGGCGGCCTTCACCGAGACCAAGAACGTCTTCATCTCCTGGGAGTGAGGAAGCAAGTGCAGCGGTTGCAGGATCGGGTGGCCGTCATCACCGGGGCGGGCAGCGGCATCGGACTCGCCACGGCCCGCAGGTTCGCCGAGGAGGGCGCCAGGGTCGTCTGCGTGGACATCGACGAGGACGCGGGCACCAAGGCGGCCGGCGAGGTCGGCGGCCTGTTCGTACGGGCGGACGTGGCCCGCGAGGACGACGTCGCCCGCGTGTTCGCCACGGCGCACGACACCTACGGCAGCGTGGACATCGCCTTCAACAACGCCGGCATCTCGCCGCCCGACGACGACTCCATCCTGGAGACCGGCCTGGACGCCTGGCGCCGCGTCCAGGAGGTCAACCTCACCAGCGTCTACCTGTGCTGCAAGCACGCGATCCCGTACATGCGGCGGCAGGGCAAGGGTTCGATCATCAACACCGCGTCCTTCGTGGCCGTCATGGGCTCGGCGACCTCGCAGATCTCCTACACCGCTTCCAAGGGCGGGGTGCTGGCGATGTCGCGCGAGCTGGGCGTGCAGTTCGCCCGCGAGGGCATCCGGGTCAACGCGCTGTGCCCGGGGCCGGTGAACACGCCGCTGCTCCAGGAGCTGTTCGCCAAGGACCCGGAGCGGGCGCAGCGGCGGCTGGTGCACGTGCCCCTCGGGCGCTTCGCCGAGGCGTCGGAGATCGCGGCGGCGGTGGCCTTCCTGGCCAGCGACGACGCCTCGTTCATCACGGCCAGCCAGTTCCTGGTGGACGGCGGCATCAGCGGCGCCTACGTGACGCCGCTCTAGGAGGTTCGCGGTCATGGGACGGCCCCTCATCGGCGTCACGTGCTACGTGGAGCCCGCCACGTTCACCGTGTGGCGGGACGTGCGCGTGGCGCTGCTGCCGTACATGTACGTCGAGCAGGTGGTGCGGGCCGGCGGGCAGCCCGTCGTGCTGCCGCCGGCCGGCGACCCCGCCGAGGCCCTGCGCGGCCTGGACGGGCTCGTCCTGGCCGGCGGGGGCGACATCGACCCGGCCAGGTACGGCGCCGAGCCGCACGAGCGCACCGGTTACGTGCGCGGCTTCCGCGACGAGGCCGAGTTCGCGCTGCTGGCGCGGGCGCTGGAGGCCGGGCTGCCCTACCTGGGGGTGTGCCGGGGCCTCCAGGTGCTCAACGTGGCCCTCGGCGGCAGCCTCCACCAGCACCTGCCCGACGTGGTGGGGCACTCCGGGCACGCGCCGGGGCCCGGCGTGTTCGGCCACCTGCCGGTCACGCCCGTGCCCGGCAGCCGCCTGGCCAAGGCGGTCGGCGCGGACCCGCTGGCCGTCCCGCACTACCACCACCAGGCGGTGGACCGGCTCGCCCCCGGCCTGACCGTCGCCGCGAGCGCCGGGGACGGCACGGTCGAGGCGGTGGAGCTGGACGCGGCGCCGTTCGCGATGGCCGTGCAGTGGCACCCGGAGGCGGCCGAGGACTGCGCCCTGTTCGAGGCGCTGGTCGCGGCCTGCTGAGCCGGGCGCGGGGGTTCGCCGCGTCCCGTGCGCGACAACACCCCCGTCGCGGCACTAGGCTGACGGACATCACCGACGAAACCGTGCGGGAGAGTGCCCTGACAGCCGGTCAGGGTCCCTGAAGGAGCAAGCCCTCCCCGCGAACCTCTCAAGGCAAAGGACCGCACGGAGCAGGTGTCCTCTGGAAAGCAGGCCCGTGGGCCTCGCCGAAGGTGAAAGTCCGGCAAAGTCCGGGCGAAGCTCTCAGGCATCGATGACAGAGGGGGAGGATGCTGGCATCCACTCCTGTCCTGAGGTGCGACTAATGTCCCGACCGACACCGCTACGCGACGTTCACCAGAGCCTCGGCGCCACCCTCACCGACTTCGCCGGCTGGCTCCTGCCCGTCCGGTACGGCAGCGAGTCCGCCGAGCACCGGGCCGTGCGCGAGGCGGCCGGGCTGTTCGACCTCTCGCACATGGGCGAGATCTTCGTGACCGGCCCGCAGGCCGGCCAGGCCCTGGACCACGCGCTGGTCGGCCACCTGTCGGCGCTGGCCGTCGGCCGGGCCAGGTACACCATGATCGTGAACGAGCGGGGCGGGGTGCTCGACGACCTCATCGTCTACCGGCTCGGGGACGAGGAGTTCATGGTGGTGGCCAACGCCGCCAACTACCGCGACGTGGCCCGGGAGCTGCAGGAGCGCGGCAAGGCGTACGACGCGGCCGTCGAGGACCGCTCCGACCGCTACGCCCTCATCGCCGTCCAGGGCCCGCACGCGCAGCGGATCCTGGCCACCCTCACCGACGCCGACCTCGACGGGCTCAAGTACTACGCCGGCCTGCCCGCGCTGGTGGACGGCCGCGAGGCGCTCATCGCCCGCACCGGTTACACCGGCGAGGACGGCTTCGAGCTGTTCGTCGCCAACCAGGACGCCGTGCCGCTCTGGCACGCCCTCACCGCCGCCGGCGAGCCGCACGGCCTCCGGCCCGCGGGCCTGTCCGCCCGCGACACGCTCCGGCTGGAGGCCGGCATGCCGCTCTACGGCAACGAGCTGAGCGCCGAGCTGACCCCGTTCGACGCGGGGCTGGGCAGAGTGGTGAAATTCGACAAGCCCGGTGACTTCGTCGGCAGGTCGGCACTGGAGGCGGTCAAGGACGACCAGCCCCGGCGCCGCCTCGTCGGCCTGGTCGCGCGGGGCCGCCGGGTGCCGCGCCACGGCTACCCGGTCACGCAGGACGGCGCCGTCGTCGGCGAGGTCACCAGCGGTGCGCCCTCCCAGACCCTGGGCAAGCCCATCGCGATGGCCTACGTGGACGCCGGCGTCTCGACAGGCCTGGCGGTAGACATCCGGGGCAGCCATGAACCTGTGGACCTGGTAGAGCTGCCCTTTTACAGGAGGAAGAAGTGAGCAACATCCCGGACGACCTGAGCTACACCAAGGAGCACGAGTGGGTGGCCGGTCTCGACGACGGTCTCGTCGTGACCATCGGCATCACGGCCTACGCCGTCGAGCAGCTTGGTGAAGTCGTCTACGTGCAGCTCCCCGACGTCGGCACCACCTACGAGGAGGGCGCCTCGGTCGGCGAGGTCGAGTCCACCAAGTCGGTGAGCGAGATCTTCACCCCCGTCGGCGGTGAGATCGTGGAGGTGAACCAGGCCGTCGTGGACAGCCCGGCCCTGGTCGGCAACGACCCGTACGGCGAGGGCTGGATGTTCAAGGTGCGCGTCGAGGGCGACCCCGAGGAGCTGCTCTCCTCCGACGAGTACGCGGCCCTCATCTCGGGAAGCGAATCCTGATCCACACAGCCGGGGCCCCGGACCGCGGGCCCCGGCCTCTCCAGAAGGGCGCACATCAATGGCGATCAGCGTCTTCGACCTCTTCAAGATCGGCATCGGCCCGTCGAGCTCCCACACGGGCGGCCCGATGGCGGCCGCGCACAAGTTCGCCCGCGGCCTGCACGAGGACGGCCTGCTGGAGCGGGTGGCGCGCGTCGAGGCCATCCTGTACGGCTCCCTCGGCCTGACCGGCAAGGGCCACGGCAGCGACAAGGCCGTCCTGCTGGGCCTGTCGGGCGAGAAGCCGGAGCTGGTGGACGTGGACACCATCGACGAGCGCCTGGCCGCCATGCGCGCCTCGGGCACCGTCACGCTGTACGGCCGCCACGAGATCCCCTTCGTGGTGGGCGACGACCTCGTCTTCGAACGCAAGATCTCGCTCCCCGAGCACCCCAACGGCATGCGCTTCACCGCGTACGCGGACGGCGGCGAGAAGCTGCGGGAGAAGGTCTACTTCTCGGTCGGCGGCGGCTTCGTGGTGGACGAGACGGCCACCGGCGCCGGCCGCATCAAGCCCGACGACACCGTCCTGCCCTACCCGTTCACCACGGGCGAGGAGCTGCTGAAGCACTGCTCCAACACGGGCCTGTCGATCTCCGCCCTGATGATGGAGAACGAGAAGGCCTTCGGCCGCACCGAGGAGGAGATCCGCGCGGGCATCCTCAACCTGTGGCGGGTCATGCAGGAGTGCGTGCGGCGCGGCATCACGCGCGAGGGCGTGCTGCCGGGCGGGCTGAAGGTCAAGCGCCGCGCCAACCAGCTCCACCGCCGCCTGCAGTCCGAGCCGCCCGAGAAGGACCCGCTGCAGGCGATGGACTGGGTGACGCTGTTCGCGCTGGCGGTCAACGAGGAGAACGCCGCCGGCGGCCGCATCGTCACCGCCCCCACCAACGGCGCGGCCGGCATCATCCCGGCCGTCCTCACCTACTACACCCGGTTCGTCCCGCACGCCGACGACGAGGGCGTCATCCGCTTCCTCCTGACGGCCGCCGCGATCGGCGTGCTGTTCAAGGAGAACGCCTCCATCTCCGGGGCCGAGGTCGGCTGCCAGGGCGAGGTCGGCTCGGCCTGCTCGATGGCCTCCGCCGGCCTGACGGAGGTCATGGGCGGGACGCCGGAGCAGGTGGAGAACGCCGCCGAGATCGGCATCGAGCACAACCTGGGCCTGACCTGCGACCCGATCGGCGGCCTGGTCCAGATCCCGTGCATCGAGCGCAACGCCGTCGCCTCCAACAAGGCCATCACCGCGGCCAGGATCGCCCTGCGCGGCGACGGCCGCCACTTCGTGGCCCTGGACAAGGCCATCAAGACGATGCGCGACACCGGCCGCGACATGCTCGACAAGTACAAGGAGACCTCCCGCGGCGGCCTGGCCGTCAACGTCATCGAATGCTGACGACCGCACCGCCGTGGAGATCGGGGGGAACAGGTAGCGTGAACACATGACGATGCATCACCATGACGAGGTCGTCACCATTCCTCGTGACGAGTACGAGGCGCTCAAGGCCGAGGTCCGGCGCCTACGCCGGGAAGTGGGGCGACAGCAGGCCATGCGGGCCATCATGGACAACGCGGCCGACCCAGGTCACGTCCGGACGTTCACTCGCGAGGAGCTCGCGGCCGAATGGGGCATCGTTGGCTGACCGGCGCATCGCCTTCCCCGAGCGCGCATGGGAACAGATCGAGACCCTGCCCGAGAGCCTGCGCAGGTCCGTTCAGCTCGCCATCTTCACCCTTCTGGACGAACCGCGACCCACGCTCGCCGATCCTATGGAGGGCGTTCCGGACGCCTACGAGCTGAATCTCGTCAGCGACGACGTGACCATCTGGTACACGGTCACTCTGCACGAGGGCGCAGAAGTGATCACCATCCAGGTGGTCCGCCCGAATCTCTGACGCGTATCGCCTGCTCCTGGATGCGGAAGTTCCCCATTCCCGCTCCTCCTCGTGACGGCCCATCTACCATCGGTGACGATGGATGACAGGAGGCAGGCCGTGTTCCGCGAGCGCAAGCCGAGCGTCCGGCGGGTCCTTCCCGAGGAGCGGTACAACCCCGTCGTCGGTGACGGGATGCGGTGGCTCGACTACGAGCGGGCCGCCGAGGCGGACGGGCGGGCGCCGGCCCCGGACGAGCACGTCACGGGAGCCGGGCCCGCGGCCGTGATCACGGCTGGGATCACGGCCGGGGTCACCGCCGGGACCACAACCGGGATCGGGGTCGAGGCCGGGATCGGGGTCGAGGCCGGGATCGGGGTCGAGGCCGGGATCGGGGTCGAGGACAGGGCCGGGGGCGGGGCCGGGGACGACTGGTTCGACCGGCCGCACCGGCCGCCCAGGCTCGCCGAGTGCCGGCCGTACGGCGTGCCCGGCGGGCTGGCGCAACCGGACGCGCAGGTGGAGCGGGAGCTGATGGAGGCGCTGCCCCCGGGGTCGCGCTTCCCCGACCCCCGGGGCACCTGGATCAGGCTCATCAACGGCGGCGGCCCCGCGGACGACCCGTTCCGCGCCGCCAACGCGGCCGACTGCGCGCTGGCGGTGCTGTCCACCTGGCACGGCGAGCCGGCCTCGGCCGCGGCCCGGCTGCCCGAGCACGACCGCGTCGGCCGGCCGGTGCTCACCGGCGAGCGCGGCAGCACGGCCAGGATCGAGCGGTGGGTCGGACAGCGACTGGAGTACGCGGGGCAGGGGCGGCACGCGTACCCGATGATCGCGCGGCGGCTGCTGGAGGCCGGGCACGGGGCGGCCGCGGTGATCGTGGTGCGCTGGCCCGGCGGCGGCACGCACGCCTGGAACGCGGTCAACGCCGACGGCGAGGTCATCTGGATCGACGCGCAGCGGGGGCACATGTCGGTGGAGCCGCCCTACACGACGGTGACCGGGGTGTTCTGCGTGGTCCTCGACCGGCAGGGGAGGCCGCAGTGAACCTGGACCAGGCGCGGGCGCTGGCCGAGGAGTACTTCAACGGGGCGCGGGCGGCCGGGGAGGCCGTCTCGGTGGGCGTGTACGGGTTCCACGACGGATATGTCGCCTGGGTGCGGGAGCTCGACCCCGACGACCCCGCCCGACTGCCGGAGGCGATCGGCGGCGGCTGCGTCGTCATCGACCGCAACACCGGCGAGGTGGTGGCCCGCCCGCTGCTGGACCCG
Organism: Nonomuraea sp. NPDC050783; assembly: GCF_040802095.1. Taxonomy (NCBI): domain Bacteria; kingdom Bacillati; phylum Actinomycetota; class Actinomycetes; order Streptosporangiales; family Streptosporangiaceae; genus Nonomuraea; species Nonomuraea sp. NPDC050783. The sequence continues at coordinate 990,624 of NZ_JBFAHK010000001.1, read as the reverse complement.
GAGACGGTCGCCGAGCTGTGGCCCGGCCCCATCCCCCGCTGAGCCCGCCCCTCACCCGAGCCCGTCCCCGCCGGCCCGCCCTCACCCGGCCCTCCCTCACCCGGCCCTCCCTCGCCCGACCCGCCCCTCGCCCGGCCCGCCCCTCACCTGGGACCGGGCTCAGCCGCCCGCCGCGAGGGAGCCGGCGATCGACGCCCGGGCCGCCCGCCGCGCCGGCACCAGCGACGCCACCACGCCCGCCACCCCCGACAGCGCCACGAACAGCACGACCTGCCACACCGGCACCGACAGCACCGCCCCGTCCAGCATCGCCATCACCGCGGCCCAGCCGTACACGCCGCCCAGCACCACCCCGACCAGCGCCCCGATCAGCCCGAGCACCAGCGCCTCGACCGAGAGCATCCGCCGGAGCTGCGGCCGGGTCAGCCCCAGCGCCCGCAGCAGCGCCGACTCCCGGGTGCGCTCGTGGACCGACAGCGACAGCGTGTTGGCGATGCCCAGCAGGGAGATCAGGATCGCCAGCCCCAGCAGCCCGGTGACGATCATGAGGAGCATGTCCAGGGTCTCGTCGAACTGCCCGCGTACCTCGGTGGAGCTGCTGAACAGCACCGTCGGGTAGGCGGCAACGGCGCTCCGCACCACGTTCCTGGCCCGGTCGGCGGGCACGCCGTCCCGGATGTTGATCATCACCCGGGAGTCGGGCACCCGCTCGAAGTAGGTGTCGAAGGCGCGTTCGGCGACGGTGAGCGGCGGCAGGGTCGCGTTCTCGCCGTTGAGGACGGCGGTCACGCGCAGCGGCACCGTCCCGGCCAGGCCGGTCCGCAGCCGCACGGTGTCGCCGACCCCGACGCCCAGCTCCTGGGCCGCGTAGTCGAGCAGCGCCACCTGCCCGCCCGAGGACAGCCCCGCCATCGAGCCGGAGACGACCCCGGGGGTGACGGGCCCGTGGAAGGTCCCGACGTCGTACGACCGCGCTCCCCCGGCGGGCCCGGCGACCTTCGCCGGCGTCTCGCGGATCTGCAGCACCGAGTCCAGCTCGGGCGCCGCGCGCAGCCCCTCGGCCACCGACCGGGGCACCCCGGCCTCGCCGCCCTGCGCGCTGAGCAGGTAGTCCACCGGGAACTGCTGGTCGAGCTTGGCCCACACGGTGACCCGGGTGGACGCGCTGAGCACCGAGATCAGCGTCATCAGCGTCACCCCGATGGTGAGCGCGACGGTCGTGGTGGCCGCCCGCTTCGGGTTGCGCGCCGAGTTGTCCAGCGCCAGCCGGCCCGGCACCCCGGCGAGCCGGCCGGGGAGCCAGCCCACGACCGCGCTGAGCGGCTTGACCAGCACCGGCCCGAGGATCAGCACGGCCAGGAAGGTCAGCGCGCCGCCGGCCATGACCACGAACAACGTGGGCGGCTGCCCGGCCGGCATCCCCCACACGCCGAACGCGGTCGTGCCCGCCCCGGCCAGCAGGAACAGCGCCGCGAAGCCCCAGCGCGCCGCGCCGGTGCGGAACGCCTGCTCCTCGACCTGGCTGCGCAGCGCCGCGACCGGCGGCACCCGCGTGGCCGCCCGGGCGGGCAGCAGCGCCGCGCCCACGGTGACGGCCAGGCCCACGGCCAGCCCGACGCCGATCGTGGCGGGGGCGAGCGTGACGGCGGCGTCGGTGGGCAGCGGCGCGTCGAGGGCGGCCAGCACGGCCAGCGCGAGCGCCGCCAGCCCGTACCCGGTCACCAGGCCGAGCCCTGAGGCGAGCAGGCCGACCACGGCCGACTCCACCAGGATCGAGCCGAACACCTGCCCGCGCGTGGCCCCGATGCAGCGCAGCAGCGCCATCTCGCGCACGCGCTGGGCGACCAGGATGGTGAAGGTGTTGTAGATGACCAGCGCGGCCACCATCATCGCCACCACCCCGAACAGCAGCAGCCCCACGGTCAGCGTGCGCATCTCCAGCCCGGCCGCGCGGGCGAGGTCGGCGGCCAGTTCCTCGCCGGTACGCACCACGCCGGCGCCCCCGGCGGCGGCCGCGACGGCCCGCTTCAGCCCGGCCCCCTCCAGCCCGGCGCCGCCCGCGACGTCGATCTCGCGGTAGCCCTTCGCGCCGGTCACCCGCTGCGCGGCGGCCGTGGTGAGGCCGACCGCGCCGGTGTAGGCCAGCTCCTGGTCCACGCCGGGGTCGAGGAGCCCGACGAGCTTGAACGCGTGCCGCTCCTGCTCGGGGCCGAGCACGGTGATCTCGTCGCCGAGCCGGAAGCCGTGCAGGCGGGCGGTGTTCTCGTCGAGGACGGCGGCCCGGTCGTCGGTGCCGGGGCCGGTGCCGGCGACGATGGCGGTGCGGGCCAGCGGGCCGCGTACCACGTTGATCGCGGTGGTGGGGGTGCCGCCGGCGACCCTGCCGTCCTTGCCGAGCAGCGGCGCGGGCGCGCGGATCAGGCCCTGCGCGTCGGTGACGCCGTCGAGCGCGCGCACCCGTTCCAGCACCCGCTCGGGCAGCACGCCGTCGTCGCGGTCCTTCGGCAGCACGGCCACGTCCACCTTGTCGGCGTCGGCGGTGACCCGCTGGGAGAAGCCCGCCTGGATGGTGTCGTTCAGGACGAACGTGCCCGCGATGAACCCCACGCCCAGCACGATCGCCAGGGAGGTGAGCAGCAGCCGCAGCCGGTGCGCGCGCAGCCCGGCCAGTGCCGTCCGCACCATCTCACGCCTCCAGCTTCACGAGCGTGTCCAGCACGGACTGCGGCGTGGGCGCGGTGACCTCGGTGACCAGCTCGCCGTCGCGCAGGAACACCACGCGGTCGGCGTAGGAGGCCGCGACCGGGTCGTGCGTGACCATGACGATGGTCTGGCCCAGCTCGCGCACCGACGTACGCAGGAAGGACAGCACCTCGGCGCCGCTGCGCGAGTCGAGGTTGCCGGTGGGCTCGTCGGCGAAGATGACCTGCGGCTTGCTGATCAGCGCCCGGGCGACGGCCACGCGCTGCTGCTGGCCGCCGGACAGCTCGGCGGGGCGGTGCCCGAGCCGCTCGCGCAGCCCGACGGTGTCGATCACCCGGTCGAACAGCACCTGGTCGGCCTGGCGGGCGGAGATGTCGAGCGGCAGCCGGATGTTCTGCTCGGCGGTCAGCGTGGGCAGCAGGTTGAACGCCTGGAAGACGAAGCCGATCCGCTCGCGGCGCAGCAGGGTGAGCTGCCGGTCGTTCAGCCCGGTCACCTCGGCCTCGCCGATGTGGACCGTTCCTGAGGTGGCGGTGTCGAGCCCGGCCAGGCAGTGCATGAGCGTGGACTTGCCGGACCCGGACGGCCCCATGATGGCGGTGAAGGCCCCCGTGCCGAAGGACACGGTGACGTCGCGGAGGGCGTGCACGGCGGCGTCGCCCCGGCCGTAGACCTTGGTCAGGTTTGTGGCCACCACGGCGGGCGGGGCCTGGGTGAGGGTCACTTCTCGCTCCTTGTCGCGGGTTCGTGGACGCGACCAACGCTAGAAGCGGAAAAACCGCCGTCCCTGGGCCCTGAGGAGGGACTTCACCTGAGACTCCGGATGACCCCGGTCAGACTTTCGGCCGAGGCGCGGGCACGATCAGCCCGGCCTCGTACGCGTACACCACCACCTGCGCCCGGTCGCGCAGCCCGAGCTTGGCCAGCACCCGCCCCAGGTGCGTCTTGACCGTCGCCTCCGCGACCTCCAGCCGGGCGGCGATCTCGGCGTTGGACAGGCCGCGCGCCACCGACAGCAGCACCTCGCGCTCGCGCGGCGTCAGCCCGGCCGCGGCGACCGGCTCCGACGCCGGGAGCTGGGCGGCGAAGCGGTCCAGCATGCGCCGCAGCGTGGGCGGCGCCACCACGGCGTCGCCGGCGTGCACGTGCCGGATGGCGCTGACCAGGTCGTCCGGCGGCACGTCCTTCAGCAGGAAGCCGGCCGCGCCCGCCTTGACCGCGGCGAAGGCGTACTCGTCCAGGTCGAACGTGGTCAGGATGAGCACCTTCGGCCCGTCGATGCGGCCGGTGGCCTCGACGCCGTCCATGTGGGGCATGCGCACGTCCATGAGCACGACGTCCACCTCGGTCGTGGCCAGCAGCTCCAGGGCCGTGGCCCCGTCGCCGGCCTCGGCCACCACCTCGATGTCCGGCTGGGCGCCCAGCACCATGCGGAAGCCGGCCCGCAGCAGCTCCTGGTCGTCGACCAGCATCACCCTGATCACCGTGCCGCCTCCGTTCACGCCGCCCTGGCCATGGGGAGCCGGGCGAGCACCTCGAAGCCGCCGCCGGGGCGCGGGCCGGCCGAGACCGCCCCGCCGTACATGCCGACCCGCTCGCGCATGCCGATGAGCCCGTGGCCGTCGTGGCCGCGCGGCGCGCCCGCGCCCCTGCCGTCGTCGGTGACGCGCACGACCAGCTCGGGGCCGCGGTAGTCGATCTCGACCAGCGCGCGGACGTCCGGGCCGCCGTGCTTGAGCGCGTTCGTCAGCGCCTCCTGGACGATGCGGTAAACGGCGAGCTGCTGCCCCTCGGGCAGCTCGCCGGGCGCGCCGGCGACCGCCAGCCGGGCGGGCACGCCCGCGCCGCGCACCAGCTCCTCAAGCTGGTCCAGGCCCGGCTGGGGGGTGTAGTCGGTGTCGGGGTGCTCGCCGTCGCGCAGCACGCCGACCAGGCGGCGCATCTCGGCCAGCGCGGCCCGGCCGGTCTTGGAGATGGTCCGTACGGCCTGGCGGGCCTGCTCGGGGTCGCTGTCGAGGGCGTAGCCGGCGCCGTCGGCCTGGACCACCATGACGCTGACGTTGTGGGCCACGACGTCGTGCAGCTCCCGGGCGATGCGCGCGCGCTCGGCCGTGGCGGCCATCCTGGCCTGCTGGTCGCGCTCGCGCTCGGCCCGCTCGGCGCGCTCCTCCAGGCCCTCCAGGTAGCGGCGGCGGGTGCTGGCGTACAGGCCGAACAGCCAGATGGTGACCACGAAGATCGAGCCGCTGAAGAACGTGCCGAACGTCGGCGGCTGCCAGGTGACCAGCGCCATGAAGATCCCCAGCTCGGCCACCAGCCCGGCGGCCAGCGCCCAGCGGAACGAGCACCGGTAGGCGACCGCCCACAGCGCCACCAGCACCGAGAGGTTGGCCGGCAGCGGGTTCACGCCCGCCAGCCACTGGCCGAAGCAGACCAGCGCGATCAGCGCGAAGGACGGGATCGGGCGCTCCAGCCACAGCAGCGGGGCCAGCAGCACCGCCGACAGGCCCAGGTAGCCGGCCACGCCGAGGTACACGCCGCCGCCGGGCGGGAGGTTGACCGCGTACGGCACGGCCAGCAGGCCGCACAGCGCCGCCAGGGGAGCGACCCGCAGGACGCTCGCCAGCTTCTCGTGACGTCGTGACCACGTCCGCACCCTGCCGAACACATCCTCACGATATGTACGCGCGAAACAACGTTGGTCCGTCTGGAGGTGGAAGTCCGCCTACGACCCAGGTCGCAGACCGATGAGTCTTACGCGGGGCTTACGGCCTTTGCTGCACTCTGGATACCGGGAGCGCCCCTTCAGCGGGCGAGTAAAGGGAGATCGTGATGGCGGATCATGATCGCGACGCCGGGTCGCGCGGTGAAGAGGAAGCACCGCGCGACCCAGCCCCCACGGACGCCTACGGCGCACCCCGCCTGAAGTACGGCGAGCTGCCCCCGAAGCCTCTCGACTACCCCACGGCCGTGTACCCCTCGTCCGGAACGGCCGGAGCGGGCTGGGAGCGGACCTCCGGCCCCTTCCGTGACCGCCCGCGTGGCGGGAGCGCCCGGGTCGCCGGAGCCGGCCTGATCGGCCTCGTCCTCGGCGCGCTGCTCGGCGGCACGGCGGTGGCGGTGATCGGCGACCTGTCCGGCCGGCACGATCACCGGGTGACGTATGGGGAGTACCGCGACGGCGACGGCCCGCAACGCGGCTTCATGGGCCCGCGCGGGGGCGTGCGCTTCTGCCTGCCCGACGACGTCGCCCCCGAGGACGGCCCTGAGAACGGCCCAGGAAACGGCGGCACTGTCTGCGTGGTGCCCGCGCCGCCGGAGATGGGCCTGCCGGACACCGGGCCGACCCGGACCGGCTGAACCCGCCGGGATCGGCTGACCGTAGGGCCGGTGGGATTCGAACCCACACTAACAGCCACCTAAAGACTGCGCCTCTGCCATTGGGCTACGACCCCTTTGATTGCCCGCCCTCACCTGCGACGTTTTCGTCGGCGGAGGAATGGCAATTCAGGCACAGGAGGCGGAAGTGTCGACGACCTCCCCTGCCACGTCCGCCAATCTTACACGCCGCCTCGCCCGGAAAAGCGACACCGGCATTTCCCGCGCATAACCACTTCCAGCCGTAAAGGCGGGCATTCCGGCGCCCCGGCCTCCGGCCTCCGGCCGCCGCCGGGGCCCGCCCCGGCTCAGGCCAGGCCCAGCTTCTTCGTCAGCGACGCCACGTGCCCGGTGGCCTTCACGTTGTAGAGCGCCTGCTCCACCTTGCCGTCGCCGTCGATGACGAACGTCGAGCGGATGACGCCCTGCATCTCCTTGCCGTACAGCTTCTTCAGCCCGTACGCGGCGTACGCCTTGTGGACCGTCAGCTCCGGGTCCGACAGGAGCGGAAAGGTGAGCCCGTCGCGCTCGGCGAACTTGGCCAGCTTTTCCGGCTTGTCCTTCGACACCCCCAGCACGACGAAACCCTCGGCGGTCAGCCGGCCGAGATTGTCGCGGAAATCACAGGCCTGCTTGGTGCAGCCCGGGGTCATCGCGGCAGGGTAGAAATAGAGGATCACCCGCTTGCCGCGGTAGTCCTCCAGCGAGACGGTGCCGCCGCCGGCGGTGGGTAGCGTGAACTCGGGCGCGGCGTCGCCGGGCGCGAGCTTGGTTTCGGTCATGTGGGCCCTCCTCGAGTTCTTCCCGCAAACCTACCGCCCGGCCGGCGTGCCGTACCGCGCCAGGACCTGACAGACTGATCACGACCGGGTGCACACGGTCGAGAGGAGAGCCATGGCAGACACCGATCCCGACGAGCTGGAGCGGCGGATCGCGCGCACGCGCGCCGAGTTGGCGCGGACGGTCGACGCCATCGCCGACCGGGTGAGCCCCAAGCGGGTCGCCGAGCGCACGGTGGCCGACGTCAAGACCAGGGCCGGGCACTTCGTGGCGTCCGTGGGCGACGCGCTCGGGGTCACGCCGCGGCCGGTCGACCACGCCGACGACCCCGACCAGGTGTGGAAGGACGAGCGGCCCGAGCTGGCGCCGGTGCTCATCGGGGTGGGCGCGGTGCTGGTGGTGACCGCGGCCGTCATGCTGTGGCGCCGCCGCCGGCGCCGCTGACTCGGGCGGCGCGGGCGGCGCGGGCTGACGAGGGGCCGGCCTTCACAGGAAGGTGCGGCCCTCGCCCCGGTACGTCGGCACCGTCTCCACGAGCGTGTCCCCCTCCACCAGGTGCAGCGCGTCGAACCGCTCGCACAGCTCGCCTGCCTTGGCGTGCCTGAACCACACCCGGTCGCCGATCCGCAGCTCCCGCGCCGCCGGCCCGCGCAGCGGCGTCTGCACCTCCCCCGCGCCCTCGTCGGGGACGTAACGCAGGCCCGCGGGCAGGTACGGCTGCGGCAGCCGGCTCGGCCCCGCGGCTCCCGAGGCCGGGTAGCCGCCGCCGAGCACCGTCACCGTGTCCGGGCCAGGCCGGCGCACCACCGGCAGCGCGAAGAGCGCGGCAGGATGCCCGGTGAAGCGGCGGTAGAAGTCGAACAGCCGGGGATGGAACAGCCCGGACCCGGCCCCCACCTCGGTGATCGCCTTCTCGGTCACGGTCAGCTCGACGCTGCCGGTGCCGCCGCCGTTGACGAACTCCAGGTCGGCCAGATGCCGGACGGCGTTCACGACCCGGCCGCGCCGGACTATCAGCTCGCGGGCCGAGCGGGCCTGCATGAGGCGCACCGCGCGGGCGTAGGCGGCCTTGCCCGGCGGCGCGTCGCCCACCCCCGCGATCTGCGCCTCGTACGCCAGCAGCCCCACCAGCCGCAGCCCCGGCCGCTTGGCGATCTCGGCGGCCAGGTCGGCGGCCTCCTCCGGCTCGCGGACGGGCGAGCGCAGCGCCCCCGCCCGGAACCTGCCGCCGAGGGCGACGTACCCGGCGTCCACGTCGAGGCAGACCCGGATCTCGGCGCGGGGGCGCGCGCCCGCCACGGCGGCCTCGACGAAGTCCAGGTGGGCCGTGGAGTCCACGGTCACCGTGACGTGCCGGGCGGCCTCGGCGTCCGCCGCGAGGGCGGCCAGGGCGTGCCGGTCGGCCGTCGGGTAGGCCACCAGGATGTCGGTGAAGCCGTGCCCCGCCAGCCACAGCGCCTCGGGCAGCGTGAACGCCATGACGCCGCGGAAGCCGTCCATCTCCAGGACGCGTTCGAGCACCGGGCGGCTGCGGACGGACTTGCTGGCCACCCGGATCGGCTTGCCCCCGGCGCGGCGGACGAGGTCGGCCGCGTTGGCGCGCAAGGCCGCCAGGTCGAGGATCGCGAACGGGGGTTCCAGCTCCGCGGTGGCCTGGTCGTAGCGCTGGCGGTCGTCCATATGGGCAGCGTAACGGCATACGGGACAAATGAATATGAGTGCTATTCACATTCGTCCGGCTTCCCGTAATGATCGGGCAAACCGGCGGCGAGGGCGGGACGCCGCCTGCCCGGCCCCCGTGTACCCCTGTCAGTGTGATGACCACGCTCCAGCGGCGACGTTCCGACGCGCCCGCCGTCACGCGGCAGGCTTCGCTGCGCCGGGCGCGGCGGGCGCTCAGGCCGGCGCGCACCCTGGCGGGGGCCGTCGTGTCGCTCGTGCTGGCCGGCGGGCTCGGCGCGGTCGCGGCCGAGGTGGTCTCGGCGCTGCTCGGGCACCGGCTCGGCTGGGTGCCGGTGGACGAGCTGACCGAGCTGGCGGGCCGGACCTCGTGGCGGGAGGCGGCCCCGGCCGGCCTCGCGCTGGCCGGGGCGGGCGTGGCCATGCTGGCGCTGGCCGTCGTGCCGGGCCGGTGCCGGCTCGTTCCGGTGCGGACCACCGACCCGCACATCGTCATCGGCATCACCCGCCCGGGCCTGCGCCGCACCCTGCGGGCCGCCGCGCAGCAGGTGCCCGGCGTGGACAGGGCCCGCGTCCGGCTGCGCCCGCGCACGATCGAGGTCACGGTCGTGACGGCGGACGAGAGCTCCGGCTCGATGTTGCGCCAGGTCGGCACCGCCGTGGGCGACCGCCTGGCCGGCGTGGGGACGCTCGGCACCGGCGAGGTCGTCGTCCGCCTGCGCAGGAAGGGCGGCTGAGGAGGTCGTGAATTGCGTCAGTACACCGGCAACCGGGTGGGGCTGGCCATCGTGGGCGGCACGCTGGCCGGGTCCGGCGGGTACGCCTGGCTCCGCGGCCGCCACCGTTTCCTCGACCTGCCGCCGGAGGCCAGGGTCCTGCCCGCGCAGGCGTCCCGCGCCCTGACCGAGGCGGCCTGGCCCCTGTGGGCCCTCGCCCTCGGCCTGCTCCTGCTCTGCCTGGTCTCGCTCCGCTGGCTGCTGCTCTGCCTCGGCTGGGGTCGCCGCGGCGTCCGCAGCGGCACCGGCACCGCCATGTTGTACGTCGGCCTCAAGGGCGTCGAGGGGCTGGGCAGGTCCGCCGTGCGCGTGGGCGCCGAGGGCCTGCGCGTCGCGGTCACCTGCCCGGCGTCGGCGGACGTGGGAGCCGTGGTGGGCAAGCTGGACCAGGACGTCATCGGCAAGATCCGGCGCGAGCTGCGCGACGACGACACCCCGGCGGTGGCCCGCGTCCACGTCCGCAGGCAACCGCCCGCCAGGGGCACGCGCGGGCGGCCCCGCTAGGAGCCGACGCTCACCGTGATCGTGTGCCGGCCGGTCGCGCCGTCGGGGGCCGGCGGGGCCTCCCGCTCGGTCTGCGTGTAGCCGGTGGCGTCGGTGGCGCGGACCTGGAGGGTGTGGGTGCCGGGCGTGGCGTCCCAGTCCAGGGACCACTGGCGCCAGGTGTCGGGGCCCGGGACGTCGGCCAGGCGGGCCTGCCGCCAGGCGCCGCCGTCCACCCTGACCTCCACCGCCTCGACGCCCTTGTGCTGCGCCCAGGCCACCCCGGCGACCGTCGTGCGGCCCGCCCTGAGCGAGCCGCCCGCCTTCGGCACGTCGATGCGGGACTGGGTCTTGATCGGCCCCCTGGCCGCCCAGCCGCGCGGCGTCCAGTACGCCTTGTCCTGGTCGAACCTGGTCACCTTGACGTCCACCACCCACTTCGTGGCCGAGACGTAGCCGTACAGGCCGGGCACCACCTGGCGGACCGGGAAGCCGTGCTCGACCGGCAGCGGCTCGCCGTTCATCGCGATCGCGAAGAGCGCCTCGCGGCCGTCCATGACGACGTCCATGGGGGTGCCGCAGGTGAAGCCGTCGGCGGAGGTGGACAGCAGCATGTCGGCGCCGGCCCGCAGGCCGCTGCCGCGCAGGATCTCCGACATGCGGACGCCGAGCCAGCGGGCGTTGCCGGCGTACTCGCCGCCCACCTCGTTGGAGACGCAGGTGAGCGTGATGTCGGCCTCGGTGAGCGGCATCCTGAGCAGGTCGGCGTAGGTGAGCTCGATCGGGCGGTCCACCAGGCCGTGGATGCGCAGCCGCCACGTGCCGGGGTCCACCTGGGGGACGACGAGGGCGGTGTCCACCCGGTAGAAGTCCTGATTTTTCGTGATGAAGGGGGTCAAGCCGTTGATCCGGAGGTCCGCCCCGGCGGGAACGGGCCTGGCGGGCGTCGCGGGCGCGGGCAACCGCACGCCGACCCGGGCGGCGTCCACGGCCTGCCGGCCGCCGAGCCGCTGCCCGAGCACCGTCGCCGCCCCGGCCACCACCACGCCCCCGGCGACCCCGCCCAGCAACCGCCGCCGGTCGAACGCCGGGGGCCCGCCCCCCGCCCGCATCACCGCGGGCCGCTCCACCCGGTCGCCCACCTCGTCCGGGACCTCCGGAACCCCCGGGACAGCGGGGGCGGCGGCGGGAGCGGCACGGCGGAGGAGCCAGGGCAGGGCCCAGGCGCCGGCGGCGGCGCCCAGCACCGTGGGCAGGGCGTCCAGGGCCGAGGCGGACGGGCGGGTGACGACCGCGACCACGCCGACCAGGGCGAAGGCCACCAGCCCCAGCACACCGTAGGCGGGCCGCCGCCGCGCGGCCACGCCGACGAGCGCCGCCACGGCGGCGAGCACGACCAGCACGCCCCCGACGAGGACCGCCTTGTCGTTCTCGCCGAACGCCCGGATCGCGAACTCCTTGACCGGCGCCGGCGCCAGGTCCACCGCGCCGTCGCCGACGGCGACCACGGGCGAGGTCTCGGGCCCCGCGAAACCGGCCACGAGCTGGGCGATCCCGAGCGCCACTCCCCCGGCCGCCAGCCCGGCCAGCGCACCGGCCCAGGCCGGGATCCCGGCGGGCACCCTCACGTTCCTCTGCACATCCCCGACGCTACGCCCTGCCGCGGCCCGCGGTTCTTACGCGGTGGTTACGAGGCCCCCTGGGCGGCCAGCATCTCGCGGACCAGCGGCGCGAGGGCGCGGAAGGCGCGGCCCCGGTGGCTGATGGCGTCCTTCTCCTCCGGCGGCAGCTCCGCGGTGGTGCGCCGCTCGCCCTCGGGCACGAAGATCGGGTCGTAGCCGAAGCCGTTGGTGCCGCGCGGCGTGGTGACCAGGTGCCCCGGCAGCGTGCCCTCGACCACGCGCTGCTCGCCGGAGGGCAGCGCGAGCGCGGCGGCGCAGGCGAAGTGGGCGGTCAGCTTGTCGGCGGGCACGTCGGAGACCTGCGCCAGCAGCAGGTCGAGGTTGGCCTGGTCGTCGCCGTGCCGGCCGGACCAGCGGGCGGAGAAGACGCCCGGCATGCCGCCCAGCACGTCGACGCAGAGCCCGGAGTCGTCGGCGACGGCGGGCAGGCCCGAGCCCTGGGCGACGGCGTGCGCCTTGATCAGGGCGTTCTCCTCGAACGTGACCCCGGTCTCGGGGATCTCCCCGATCGCGGGGAACTCCTCCAGCCCGACGATGTCGAACCCGGACAGGATGCGCCGCAGCTCGGCGATCTTGCCGGCGTTGCGCGTGGCGAGCACGATCCTCATGACTCCAGAGCCTCCCGCTGGATGAGCGTCAGCTCCTCGCAGCCGGTCACGGCGAGGTCGAGGAGCCGGTCGAGCGCGGCGCGGTCGAACGGGGCGCCCTCGGCGGTGCCCTGCACCTCGACGAAGCTGCCCTCGCCGGTCATGACGACGTTCATGTCGGTCTCGGCGGCGACGTCCTCGGAGTAGCAGAGGTCGAGCATCGGGACCGAGCCGACCACGCCGACGGAGACGGCCGCGACGGAGCCGATCAGCGGGTCGCCGGGGCACATGCGGCGCTCGCGCATCCAGGCGACGGCGTCGGCCAGCGCGACGTACGCGCCGGTGATCGCGGCGGTGCGGGTGCCGCCGTCGGCCTGCAACACGTCGCAGTCGAGCAGCACGGAGTTCTCGCCGAGCGCCTTGTAGTCGACGCAGGCGCGCAGCGAGCGGCCGATCAGGCGGGAGATCTCGTGCGTCCGGCCGCCGATCTTGCCGCGGACCGACTCGCGGTCGTTGCGGGTGTTGGTGGCCCTGGGCAGCATGGCGTACTCGGCCGTGACCCAGCCCTGGCCGCTGCCCCTGCGCCAGCGCGGCACGCTGTCCTGGACGGAGGCCGCGCAGAGCACCTTGGTGCCCCCGAACTCGACCAGCACCGAGCCCTCGGCGTGGGCCAGCCAGTGGCGGGTGATCGTGACGGGCCGGAGCTGGTCAGGGTTGCGGCCATCCTGTCGGGACATGCAGATCACCCTATCTCCGCGGCACGACGCACTTGACCAAATGTGTCGGCCACATGGATCCTTACGCAATGACAACGGGGGTGTTGCGCAACCCTGACTTCCTCCGGTTCCTCTCCTCGCACCTCGCCAGCGAGCTCGGGGCGAACATCTCCCGTCTGGCGCTCCCGCTGGTGGCCGTGATGGTGCTGCGTGCCGGACCCGCCGAGGTCGGCCTGCTCGCCTCGCTGCAGACGGCCGCGTACCTGGTGATCGGCCTGCCCGCGGGGGTGTGGGTCGACCGGATGCGCAGACGGCGCGTGATGATGGTGTCGGACCTGGTCAGGTTCGCGCTCATCGGCAGCGTGCCGGTGGCCGCCGAGCTGGGTCTGCTGTCGATCCAGATGTTATGCGTGGTCGCGCTGCTCGCCGGCACCGCGCAGGTGTTCAACGACGTCGCCGACCAGACGTACCTGCCCAGGCTGGTCGCCAGCCCGCAGCTCACCGACGGCAACGCCAAGCTGGAGGTCGTCCGCTCGGCGTCGTTCCTGTCCGGGCCCGCCGTCGGCGGCGCGCTGGTCGAGCTGGTCGGCGCCACGCGCACGATCGCGGCCACCGCGATCGGCGCGCTCGCCTCGGCGCTCTTCCTGTCCACCATCAAGACGCCGGACGAGCCGCGCCGGAGCAGCGAGCGCCAGCCCCTCCTGCAGGGCATCCGCGAGGGGCTGGGCTACCTGTGGCGCGACCGGCTGCTGCGCATGTTCGCGGCGTCGTCGGCGGTGTCCAACCTGTCCGTGAGCGGCGTGCTCGGCCTGTCGGTGTTGTTCCTGGCCGACGTGGTCGAGCTGGAGCCCGGCCTGCTCGGCGCGCTGCTCACCACGGGCGGCATCGGCGGCCTAGTGGGCGGGCTGAGCGCGGGCTGGCTGTCGCGGCGGGTCGGCACCGCCAGGATGACCTGGCTGGCCGCGGTGACCGTCCCGCCGTTCTGCCTGCTGCTGCCGATGACGCAGGCCGACTGGCGGGCGGTGTTCTTCGCGATCACCTCGTTCATGATCTCGTGGTCCGCGACGCTGGGGAACGTCGGCCAGATGACCTACCGGCAGACGGTGACCCCCGAGCACATGCTCGGGCGGGTCAACGGCTCGGTGCGCTTCCTCGTGTGGGGCACGATGCCGCTGGGGGCGCTGCTCGGCGGCCTGCTCGCCGCGCAGGTCGGCGTCCGTCAGGCGTTGTGGATCCTGCTGACCGGCCGGGCGCTGGCCTTCGTGCCGCTGCTGTTCTCGCCGCTGCCGCGCATGCGCGCGTTCGACGAGGCCGGCGAGGTTCAGGCCAGGTCGTAGACCGCGCCGCTGCGGGCCAGCTCGACCGGGCCGCCGTAGCCGCCGCGCGCGGCGTCGCCCAGCACGGTGGCCTGGTCGTTCCACGGGACGAGGTGGGTCAGGACGAGCCGGCCGACGTCCGCCCTGGCGGCGTGGTCGGCGGCCTGGCGGCCGGTCAGGTGCAGGCCGGCGGGCAGGCCGGGGCGCTCGACGAAGGAGGCCTCGCACAGCAGCAGGTCGGCGCCCGCGGCCAGCTTGACCAGCTCCTCGCACTCGCCGGTGTCGCCCGAGTACGTCACCGCCCGGCCGCCCGCCGCCACGCGGAAGCCGTACGTCTCGACCGGGTGGTTGACCAGCCCGGCGGTGAGCAGGAACGGTCCGACCTCGAAGCAGCCGGGCTCCAGCGGCACGAAGTCGAAGGCCGTCTCCAGGCCGGGCTCCTGGGGCATGCCGTACGCGGCCGCCAGCCGGGCGGGCGCGCCGGCCGGCGCGTAGACGGGCACGGCGGGATAGGGGGCCTGCGGGCCGTAGGTGCGGGCGACGTGGTAGCCGCAGATGTCCAGGCAGTGGTCGGCGTGCAGGTGGGACAGGCAGATCGCGTCCACGTCGTACAGCCCGACATGGCGCTGGAGCGCGCCCAGTGCCCCGCTGCCGAGATCGAGCAGCAGCCTGAAGCCCTCGGCTTCGAGCAGGTAGCAGGACGCCGGGCTGTCGGGCCCCGGGTAGCTGCCCGAGCACCCGACGATGGTCACCTTCATGTGGGCTCCTTCTCGTTGCGACGCCCCGCGTCGCCGTTAAAGGTGGTACCCCCCACAGGTGCGACTTCGACCGCGTCGATCTCCGGCCCCAGGAACCGCCGGCCGAGCCGGGCGAAGAGCTGGGAGTCGCCGGTGGCGAGGAAGCGGTGCCGGGGGGTGGCCCCGCCTCCGGACGCCAGGTCGCGGTCGTGCAGGATCCGGTAGACGTCCTTGGCCGTCTCGTCGGCGCTGGAGACCAGCGTGACCTCCTCACCGGCGACGTAGGCGATCGCACCGGTGAGCAGCGGATAGTGCGTGCAGCCGAGGATGAGAGTGTCGCACCCGGCGGCCCTGACGGGCGCCAGGTAGTCGCGCACGACGTCGATGAGCTCGTCGCTCATCGTCTCGCCTCGTTCGACGTACTCCACCAGCCGTGGGGCGGCCACGGCGGTGAGCTGCACGTCGGGGGCCGCGGTGAAGGCGTCGTGATAGGCCAGCGAGCCGATGGTGGCCTGGGTGGCGATCACGCCCACCCTGCCGTTGCGGGTCGCGCGCACGGCGCGCCGGGTGGCGGGGTGGATCACCTCCACGACGGGCACGTCGTAACGCTCGCGGGCGTCGCGCAGCACGGCGGAGCTGGCGCTGTTGCACGCTATCACGAGCATCTTGACGCCCAGGTCGACCAGGTGGTCCATCACCTCCAGGGCGCAGGCGCGCAGCTCGGGGATGGATTTCGGTCCGTACGGCTGATTGGCCGTGTCGGCCACGTAGGTGATGGACTCGTGAGGAAGCTGGTCGATGATCGCCCGGGCGACCGTCAAGCCGCCGACCCCGCTGTCGAAGATCCCAATACTCGTGTCCGGCACGCTTCAGAGGGTAGGCGACCCGGGCGATCAACACTGCGTAAGAATGCTCACATGTGCCACTCCTGGTGATGCCGCGATGTCGTCTTGGTCACACCGAGTGGTCACATCGGTCCCTCAGGCCGGGTCAGCCCCTTCCGACCCGGGCGAGCTGACGCGACTGCGCGACCAGGCGGCCGGTGGAGTCGCGCACCTCGACCTCCTCGTCGAACCAGCCGTCGGAGACCATGCGCCCGCTGCCGAGCAGCGTGAGCCAGCCGGGCGCGGGCAGGGCGCGCAGGTGCCAGGTGAGGTCCACGGTGGGCGCCCAGCCGCGGCCGCCGGCCGAGAACACCACGGGCGGCAGGGCGTCCACGGCCAGCGCCAGCACGTACGGGTCCGGGTCCTGCGGCTCGGCCATGCGGAAGTACGCCCGCGACTCGGGCCGGCCGGTGGGCTCGCCCCTGAGCCAGCCGATCGTGGGCGGGTCGAAACGCAGCTCCATCTGGGCGTTCAGCGTCATGCCCGACTCGGGCTTGGGGTCGGGGAGCCTGAGGCAGTCCTCGACGGGCGGCATGGGGTGCACCTCGTCGGCCTGGTAGTCGGGGGTCACGTCGCCGAGCGTGGCCGTGGTGATCAAGCCCTCGATCTTGGCGACGCCGTCCTGCACGAGCGTGGCACGGGCGAACGCGGCCGTCCGGCCCGCCTTCAGCGGCTCCACCCTGACCTGCGCGGGCCCGGCGACCGGGGCCTTGAGGAACTGGACGGTGGTGCTCACCGGATGCGCGAACGGCGAGGCGTCCACCGCCGCGCGCAGGATCACGGCCATGAGGTAACCGCCGTTGAGCGGGCCGCCGATCGCGTAGCCGGGGTCGAGGCACACGTCGTACGTGGTGTCGTCGATCTTGATCGCCTGCGTGGCCTCGTCGAACTTCGTCATCCGCCTTACCCCATCAAGTCTGGAACTATGTTCTAGTCGCCTCATACTCTACGGCATCCCCTCATCAGCGCGCCTACCTGCGGAAACGTGATCGGACTGAGACTGTTTGATCATGGCAACTGTTACCGAACTCATTGGCCAGTCCGTCTGGGACGCCAACGGGGTGTGGGTCGGTCACGTCGTCGACATCCGCGTGGTCAGGAACCGGGGCGAGCTGAAGCGCAGCCACACCGTCTACGGCCTCGTGGTGTCCCAGCGCCGTGCCCCGCTCCTGCTGGGGCTCACCCGCGAGCGCGAGGGGCGGGCGCCCTGGCTGGCCAAGACGCTCTCGCGCGTGCTGTACGCGGGCTGCGCGTTCGTGCCGTGGCCGCACGTGGCCGACCACGGCGGCGGGGAGGTACATCTCGGCGTGTTGAAGGATCAGCTCCAACGGGCGTGATGCCCGGCTTCACCGGCTTCAGCATTCTGCAAGCGCTTGATAAGCCTCAGGCACTAAGTTCCGGTGTGGTCAAAAGTCCACATTGTGAGTGAAGTGATGTCTGCGAATACTCCCCCCTACGGTTCGGGACAGGATCCTGACCGGACTCAGGCGTACAACTGGAACCAGGGGCAACCGCCGTACCCGCCCCAGGGACAGCCGGCCTATCCGCCACAGGGCCAGCCGTCCTACCCGCCGCAGCAGGGCCAGCCGGGCTATCAGCAGCAGCTTCCTCAGGGCGGCTGGCAGCAGGAGCAGCTCCAGCAGGGCTGGCAGCAGGACCCCTACGGGCAGCAGGCCCCTTACGGACAGCAGGACCCGTACGGACAGCAGCAGGCCCCGTACGGGCAGCAGGACCCCTACGGCGGGCAGCAGTACGGCTGGCAACAGCAGCAGCAGCCGCCCGCGCAGCCGCCGAAGAAGAGCCGCAAGGGCTGGCTCGTCGCGGGCGCCGCGGCGCTCGCCGTGGTCGTGCTCGGCGGCGGCGCGGTGTGGGCCGTGGGCACGCTGAGCGGCGGCGGCACGCAGCCGGACGAGGTCCTGCCCGCCAACGCCATCGCCTACGCCCGCCTCGACCTGGACCCGGCCGCCAACCAGAAGCTCGCGCTGTTCCAGCTCGCCAGGAAGTTCACCGTCACCAAGGACGCCTTCTCCGGCGAGGACCCGCGCAAGGCGCTGTTCGACACGCTCACCGAGGGCTCCGACCGCAAGCTCGACTTCGCCAGGGACGTCGACCCGTGGCTGGGCAGCCGGATCGGCTTCGCCGCCGTGCCCTCCGGCAAGCAGGAGCCCGACTTCGCGGTGGCCGTCCAGGTCAAGGACCAGGAGCAGGCCAAGGCCGGCATCGCCAAGCTCATGGACGGCGACAAGTACGGCATCGCCTTCCGCGACGACTACGCCCTGCTCACCCCGACGCAGGCGCTGGCCGACACCTACGCCAAGGCCGACGGCAGCCTGGCCGACAACGCCGAGTTCTCCGACGACATGGGCGCCGTCGGCGAGCAGGGCGTGCTGTCGTTCTGGGCCGACATGGGCGGCCTGGCCAAGCTGGCCGGCAAGGAGCTCCAGGGCAGCCAGCAGGCGGCGATCGACCAGATCAAGGACGCCCGCTTCGCCGGCGCGCTGCGCTTCGACAGCTCCTACGTCGAGCTCGCCGGCACGGTACGCGGGGCCAAGGGCATGGCGCCGCAGGGCGAGCTGCCGAAGGCGAGCCTCGGCACGCTGCCCGCCTCCACCGCCGGCGCCCTGTCGATCTCCGGCCTGGACCAGGTGGTCACCAAGCAGTGGGCCGAGATCGAGAAGCAGGCCGCGGCGAGCGGGTCGGCCGAGATCACGCAGCTCATCGAGCAGGCGAAGACCCGCTACGGCCTGAGCCTGCCCGGCGACCTGGCCACGGTGCTCGGCAGGAACCTCACCGTCGCGGTGGACTCCGAGGGCCTGGGCGGCGACCAGATCAACGCCGGCGTGCGCGTGGCCACCGACCCGGCCAAGGCGCAGGCGATCCTGGACAAGGTGCAGCAGGCGCTGACCGCGAGCGGCCAGCCCGCCCCGAAGATCGCCAGGGTGGCCGGCGACGGCGTCTACACGGTGGCGACCAGCGACGGGTACGCCAAGAAGCTGACCGCCGAGGGCACGCTGGGCGAGTCCGAGACGTTCCGGACGGCCATCCCGGACGCCGACGAGTCCACCTACGCGCTCTACGTGGACCTGGACAAGGTGGAGAACCTCTACCTGAAGTCCGTGGACGGCGACGACAAGGCCAACCTGCAGGTGCTGCGGGCGGTCGGGATGAGCGGCAGGCAGACCGACACCGAGGCGACGTTCTCGCTGCGGGTGCTGTTCAACTGAGCCCGTGAGGGAAGGGCGACCGCGAGCCGGTCGCCCTTCTCCGCGTTCTCAGGCCCAGAGCTGGCCTTCCAGGCGCTCCTCGGCCTCCTCCAGGGTGCCCTCGTAGGCGCCCGTGGACAGGTATTTCCAGCCGCCGTCGGCCACCACGAAGACGACGTCGGCGCGCTCGCCGGCCTTGACCGCCTTCTTGGCCACGCCCAGCGCGGCGTGCAGCGCGGCGCCGGTCGAGACGCCGGCGAAGATGCCCTCGGCGGCCAGCAGCTCGCGGGTGCGCCGCAGCGCGTCGGCCGAGCCGACCGAGAAGCGGGTGGTCAGCACGGACTCGTCGTAGAGCTCGGGGATGAAGCCCTCGTCCACGTTGCGCAGGCCGTAGACCAGCTCGCCGTAGCGCGGCTCGGCGGCGACGATCTGCACGCCGGGCACCCGCTCGCGCAGGAAGCGGCCCACGCCCATGAGCGTGCCGGTGGTGCCGAGCCCGGCCACGAAGTGCGTGACGGTGGGCAGGTCGTCGAGGATCTCCGGGCCCGTGGTCTCGTAGTGGGAGCGCCAGTTGGCCGGGTTGCCGTACTGGTAGAGCATCACCCACGAGGGGTTCTGGGCGGCCAGCTCCTTGGCGACGCGGACGGCCTCGTTGGAGCCGCCCGCGGCCGGCGAGGAGATGATCTCCGCGCCCCACATGCGCAGGAGCTGGCGGCGCTCCTCGGAGGTGTTCTCGGGCATCACGCAGATCAGCTTGTAGCCCTTGAGCTTGGCCGACATGGCCAGCGAGA
Source organism: Nonomuraea sp. NPDC050783 (assembly GCF_040802095.1). Taxonomy (NCBI): domain Bacteria; kingdom Bacillati; phylum Actinomycetota; class Actinomycetes; order Streptosporangiales; family Streptosporangiaceae; genus Nonomuraea; species Nonomuraea sp. NPDC050783. Next base: position 970,908 of record NZ_JBFAHK010000001.1, on the reverse strand, counting down.
TGCCGGTGTTGCCGCTGGTGGGCTCCAGGATCGTGCAGCCGGGCGTGAGCAGGCCGTCCTTCTCGGCCTGCTGGATCATCCAGAGGGCGGGCCGGTCCTTGATGGAGCCGGTCGGGTTGCGGTCCTCCAGCTTGGCCCACACCCGGACGTCGGCGGACGGCGACAGCCTCGGCAGGCCGACGAGCGGCGTGCGGCCCACCGAGTCGATCAGCGATTCGAAGCGCATGTCATCCGCCGGCGACGGCGGGCAGGACGGTCACCGTGTCGCCGTCGCTCACCTCGGTGCCGAGGCCGCCGAGGAAACGCACGTCCTCGTCGTTGAGGTAGACGTTGACGAAGCGGCGCAGGCCGCCGTTCTCGTCCACCAGGCGGTTCTTGATGCCCGGGTGGTTGGACTCCAGGTTGGTGATCAGCTCGTCCAGGGTCGCGCCCTCCGCGTTGACGGCCTTCGCGCCGTCGGTGTAGTTGCGGAGGATCGTCGGGATGCGAACCTCGATGGCCATCGCGGTCAGTCTCCTCATGAGGTGGTCAGGTCGTCGTCCATCGGGCGTCAACGCCCGGGTCTGCCGGCGGATTCCGGATCAGCGACAGTCGTAGACGACGACGGCCGGAGTGTGCGCGAAGAGGAAGCTCTGCACAGGCCGGACCATCATGGGAGGAACTCTACCTCTTCCTCCGTCACCACTCCGTCGAGGATGCGGTAGGAGCGGAACTCCGTCTCGCCCTCCTCCCGGGTGGAGACCAGGACGTAGTGCGCGTCGGGCTCGGAGGCGTAGGAGATGTCGGTGCGCGACGGGTACGCCTCGGTCGCCGTGTGGGAGTGGTAGATCACCACCGGCGTCTCGTCGCGGTCGTCCATCTCGCGCCAGACGCGCAGCTGCTCCTTGGAGTCGAAGCGGTAGAAGGTGGGCGAGCGCTCGGCGTTCTCCATCGGGATGAACCGCTCGGGCACGCCGCCGCGGCCCGCGATCACCCCGCACGCCTCGTCGGGGTGGTCGGCCCGGGCGTGGGCGACGATCTTGTCAGCCAGTTCCTGCGAGATCGACAGCATGGCCCGGAAGTTACCAGAGGGCCCGGACCAGGCTGTCCTGGAGGTAGGTCAGCCAGTCGTAGGTGACGTAGGCCGGGTAGCGGGGGTCGTCCTCGGACATCATCGCGATCTCGTCGTGGACCTCCTCGGTCACCTCCAGCTTGGTGCCGAGCATGAGGCGCACGTCGTTGAGCGCGCGCAGCCACGCCTGGGCCTGCTCCGGCGTCAGCTCGAAGCGGCCGGAGGCGGCGGTGTCGTGGACGGTCTGGGCGTCGGCCCGCTTGCCCTCGCGCAGCGACGCCTCGGTGTAGCGGCGGAACTCGGTGGCGTCCTTGTCGTCGGCGTAGGCCGCGGGGAACAGGCGGGCCAGCACCGGGTCGGACGGCGCCTCGCCGCCGCCGATGCCGAGCGCCCGCTCCAGCGGGTCGTCGCCGGTCTCGCCCGGCGCGACGAGGCCGAGCGTCATCGACACCAGCGAGCGCAGCAGCGAGACCTCCGCGGCCTCGAACCGCGCCCTTACGCGCCCGCCCTTGCCCGGCGAGAACCCCGAGTTCACCAGCACCTCTCCGAGAACGTCCGGACCACCATGCGCCCTACTTGACCGAATCCGGCTGGAGCGTCGCCCACAAGCCGTAGGAGTGGAGAATCTGCACATCGCGCTCCATCTCTTCGCGCGTGCCGCTGGAGACGACGGCCTTGCCCTTGTGGTGGACGTCCATCATGAGTTTCTCGGCCTTCTCCCGGGTGTAGCCGAAGACCGTTTGGAAGACGTAGGTCACGTAGGACATGAGGTTGACCGGGTCGTTCCAGACGATGGTTACCCATGGCAGATCGGGCCGGACGTCCGACGACGGGCGCTCGACGGCGATTGGAGCTGTGGTACCCACATCCCCGAGTCTGCCCTATCTGGGCCGTAGTCTTCGAGTCGTGACAATGACCATGAGCACTGCGTTGCTCACAGATCACTATGAGCTGACGATGTTGCAGGCGGCCCTGCGCAGTGGGGCGGCACACCGGCGCGCGGTCTTCGAGGTGTTCGCCAGGCACCTGCCGGGCGGGCGCAGGTACGGGGTCGTGGCGGGCACCGGGCGTGTCCTGGAGGAGCTCGAACGCTTCCGTTTCGGTGAGGAGGAACTCACCTTCCTGCGCGAGCAGCGGGTCGTGGACGAGGCCACCCTGGCGTTCCTGGCCGACTACCGCTTCTCCGGGAGCATCTGCGGCTACCAGGAGGGCGACCTCTACTTCCCCGCCTCCCCCATCCTGGTCGTGGAGGGCACGTTCGCCGAGGCCGTGCTGCTGGAGACGCTGATCCTGTCGATCATGAACCATGACTGCGCGATCGCCTCGGCCGCCTCCCGCATGGCGAACGCGGCCGGCAAGCGCCCCCTCATCGAGATGGGCTCGCGGCGCACGCACGAGGGGGCGGCGGTCGCGGCGGCGCGGGCGGCCTACCTCGCCGGGTTCGCCTCGACCTCCAACCTCATGGCCGGCCACCGTTACGGCGTCCCCACGGCCGGGACCGCGGCGCACGCGTTCACGCTGCTGCACGACTCGGAGCGGGCGGCGTTCGAGGCCCAGATCGCCTCGCTCGGCCCCGAGACGACGCTGCTGGTCGACACCTACGACGTGGCCGAGGCGGTGCGCACGGCGGTGGAGCTGGCCGGGCCCAAGCTGGGCGCGGTGCGCATCGACTCCGGCGACCTGGCCGCCGCCGCCCAGGAGGTACGCGAGCAGCTCGACGCCCTCGGCGCGTTCACCACCCGCATCCTGGTCACCTCCGACCTGGACGAGTACGCCATCGCCGCGCTGGCCGCCGCCCCCGTGGACGGCTACGGCGTGGGCACCTCGCTGGTCACCGGATCGGGGGTGCCGACGGCGGCGCTGGTCTACAAGCTGGTGGCCAGGGAGACGGCGAGCGGGAAGCTGGAGCCGGTGGCCAAGCGCTCGGTGGGCAAGCCGTCGCGGGGCGGGCGCAAGGAGGCGTACCGGCTGTTCGACGACGCCGGCCACGCCGAGACGGAGCTGATCACCACCGGCGGCCGGCCCCCCGAGGGCGGCGTCCCCCTCCTGCACGACCTGGTGCGCGACGGCGCGGTGGTCGGCGCGGAGCCCCTGGCCGAGGCCCGCGAGCGCCACCGGCGCGCGGTCGCCGCCCTCCCCCAGGAGGCCCTGCACCTGGGCAGGGGGTACGCGGCGATCCCCACCGAGTTCGCGTGACGTATCGTGCTCTTATGGGCACCGCGTTGATCATCGTCGATGTGCAGAACGACTTCTGCGAGGGTGGCAGCCTTCCCGTGACCGGCGGTTCCGCGGTGGCGGCGGCGATCACCCGCCACGTGGCCGACCACGGCTACGACCACGTGGTGGCCACCCGTGACTATCACGTCTCCCCCGGCGAGCACTTCTCCGACTCCCCCGACTACGTCTCCACCTGGCCCGCCCACTGCGTGGCGGGCACGCCGGGAGCCGACTTCCACCCGTCGTTCGACGTGTCGGGGGTCGAGGAGGTCTTTAGCAAGGGGGCGTACGCGGCGGCGTACAGCGGGTTCGAGGGCGTGTCCGGCGACGGGACGCCGCTGGCCGACTGGCTGCGCGAGCGCGGCGTGAGCGAGGTGGACGTCGTGGGCATCGCCACCGACCACTGCGTGCGCGCCACCGCCCTCGACGCGGTCAAGCACGGGCTGGCGGTGCGCGTGCTGCTGAGCCTGACGGCCGGGGTGTCGCCGGCGACGACCGGCGCGGCGCTGGAGGAGCTGGAGCAGGCGGGCGCGACGCTGACCGGCGCCCCCGTCATGGGCTGACCCCATAACCACACGAGATCGCTGAGAGTACACGATAGGCAACGCAGTGGTTATGTGATATCCAAGAGGGCGAGCCCTCTCCGGAGCCGGAGTATCACGGAGAGCGACATGATCCCCTAGCTAGAAGGTTCCCCATGCTGGCCCTCTCACTCGGAGCGGCCTGGCTGCTCCTCGCTCCGCTCAGCCTCTGGCTCCTGGTCAAGGGGCGCGCCACCGAGCGCGTGGGCGCGGTCGTCACCCTGCTGCTGCTGGAGGGCGTGACGATCGCCATGGGCCGGCTCGTTCCGCGCACGGCGCCCGACCGCACGGCGGTGGTGGCGCACGACGTCCCGGCCCCGTCCGCGGCCTGCGCCGAGCGCGCGCCCATCCCGCGGTCGGCGCGGCTGGGCAGGAGCATGGTGCTGACCTGGGCGGCGGCCCGCCACGAGTGCGACACGGCCGAGGTCGCCCTGCGCTCCCAGGGCCGGCGGCTGCTGGTCTGGCTCTACACCGAGCGCGTCCCCGGCGGCCCGCCGCGCACCATGATGACCGACACACGGCAGGTGGAGCTCACGCTGCCGGTGCGCGTCAAGGGCCGCACGGCCGCGGTCACCGTGCCGCTGCCCGGCCGGCGGGAACGCGTCCCGGTCGACGGCCGCAGCGGCCGCCGCATCCCGCTCACCTCCGCGAAGGCACGCCTCTAGACGCACCGCTCCGGGCGCACCGCCCTCGGACGTCTCCTCATGGCCCGGCGACCGCCAGCCGCAGCGCGTCGTCGAACCTGGCGAACACCTCGAACGCGTGCCGCAGCCCGGTGATCGACAACACCCGGGCCATGACCCCGTGCACCCCGCCGAGCAGCAGCCGGGTGCCCCGGGCCTCGCAGCGCTGCATGACGCTGACGAGCTCGTTCATGCCCATCGAGTCGCAGAAGCGCACCTCGCCGAGGTCGAGGATGAGAAAGGGGTGCGGCGGCAGCTCCCAGATGTGCCGCAGGTGTCCCCGCAGCACGGGCACCGCGTCGGCGTTGAGCTCGCCTTCGAGCCGGAGGACGACGGCGTTGCGGGAGAGGCCGGAAGTGACGCTGAGCGTCGACTTCGCGTTGGCCTCAGGTGACATAGGCGTGAGTCCTTCTGCACATCCCGGACGAGCCAAGTGAGTTGTCGCCGCCCGCCCCGCTCCTCTAACGGGAGGCCACTGCTCTGTGGCCAAATGCGCACGGTCGGCGTCCGGTGCCCGCCGGGGCGGAGCGGGGACCGGACGCGCGCTCTCAGAACAGTCCGCTGGTGATCAGGTAGGCCAGGACCAGCACGGCGAGGAACACGAGCAGGACGCCGGTGCCGGTGACCACCACCAGGACCCGCGTCCGCCGGGCCGTCCAGCGGAGGGCGGCCAGCACGAGAGTGATCAGGGCGGCCAGGATCAGGAGGGACACGCTCCTGGTGTCGCCCGCCTGGGGGATGGGAGGGGAAGCGAGGTGCAGAGGTGCAATCATCATGGGGGTTCCCTGTGCGGAGACGTGGCGTGACACAGATCGCGCGGACACCGCTCCGGTGGGGCCGCCGGAATGCGGGTCATCGGGTTCGCGGCATGAACCACCTCGCTTTTCAGTTCAGAAAACTTCACTTTATTTACTGAAACTTCTCCACTTAAATGGTTCCCCGCACTGAACGTGGACATTCCTGCGGCCAAGCCACGGAGGTGTGGCTAAACTGTTGCCTCTCGCGCGCGGCGTTCGTGCACGTACCGCGTATGTTGGGGCCTAGCTGCGAATTCTTCGGGGGTTTCGCCGCCGGACTGATATTCACTAGACATTGCTGAAGTTTCACGGGTGAGGCTGGCATGAGCGGTGACGATTCCGCGCGGTCCGCGCTGGCGCGGCGGCTGCGCGAGCTCCGCGACGGCCACTGGCCGGACCTGCGGGTCACCCAGGCGCAGCTCCGCGACGCGTTCGGGGTCAGCGTCCCGCTCATCTCCTCGTGGGAGTCCGTCCACCTGGTCAAGATCCCGCCCATGCACCGCCTGGAGAAGTACGCCGCCTTCTTCGCGACCCGGCGCTCGCTCGCCGGCGACACCGCCCGCGTGCTGCCGCTGGCCGAGCTGACCCCCGACGAGCTCGACGAGCACAAGAGGCTGCTGGCCGAGCTGACCCGGCTGCGCCAGGCCGCGCTGCGCGCCCAGCTCGCCGCCGAGGACGCCGGGGGCGTGCCCTCCGCGGCGGCGTTCCTGGAGGGCCCCTGGCACTTCCCGGAAGGCGAGCCGATCACCATCATCTGCTCGCAGATCCCGGAGGAGCAGCGGGCCAGGATCCCGTTCGCGGTGCCGTCCCAGGGCGACTACATCGAGCTGTACAAGTACTCCGACCTGGACTCCCTGTTCGAGCTGTGGGGTCACGTGCGGGCCGCCAACCCGCACAGCCAGGTGACCCTGCGCGCCACCGAGGACCTGCGCTCCGACGACCTGACCACGCACGTCGCACTGCTCGGCGGCGTCGACTACAACGAGGTCACCGCCTCCACGCTGGCCCGCATGCCCGAGTTACCGGTGCGGCAGGTGCCCGACTGGGAGGGCGAGCGGGGGCCGTACTTCGAGGTCGCCGAGGGCTCGGGCACCCGCCGCCACCATCCGGTGACCACCCGCTCCGGCGACGACGTGCGGCTGCTGGAGGACGTCGCCTTCTTCTACCGCGGCGTCAACCCGGACAACCGCGAACGTACCCTGACCATCTGCAACGGCATGTACGCCAGGGGCGTCTACGGCGCGGTACGCGCGCTGACCGACGCCCGCTTCCGCGACCGCAACGCCGCCTACCTGCGCGAGCGTTTCGGCCAGGCGCGGTCCTACAGCCTCCTCATGCGGGTCAGGATCGAGGGCCGGGTGGTCATCACTCCCGACTGGACCCTGGAAGCGTTCCGGCTGCACGAGTGGTCGGAGCCGACGCATGGAGCATGACATAGGACCGCGCACCACGGAGCACCACCACGGCTCCCACAGGCATCTCATCGACGTGTTCGGCGAAGGGCCGGTCCCGCCCGGGCGGGGCGCGATCGACGCGATCATCGTTCCCACGATCCGGCACCCGCGCTGGCTGACGTACGCGACCCGGCTGGCCACGGCGCTCGGCTGCCACCTGGTGTCGCTGCACAGCCGCGCGTGGAGCCGCGCCAGGGAGGCGGCCGCGGCCATGCCGCCCGGCCTGCGCTACGTCGCCGCCGACGTGGACCACGTGGACCGGCTCCGGCTGCCGGACTTCGAGACCACGGCCCTGCTGCGGGACACGCCGTTCGCCCGCACCACCGATCTCAGCGCCAAGCGGAACACCGGCCTGCTGCTGGCCCGACTGCTGGGCTGGCGGCGGATCGTCTTCCTGGACGACGACATCGAGGTGGGCCGCCTGGAGGACGTCGAACGCGCCGCGGCCCTGCTCGACACCTACGACGTCGTCGGCATGCACATCGGCGGATATCCGGACAACTCCGTGGTGTGCCACGCGCATCGCCTGACCGGCGGGCACCAGGACTCCTTCGTCGGCGGCGGCGCGCTGGCCGTGGCCGTCGAACCCGGCCGCACCCCCTCCTTCTTCCCCAACGTCTACAACGAGGACTGGTTCTACCTGCTGGGCGAGACCTCGCTGCGCCGGCTCGCGGTGGCCGGGCAGGTCAAGCAGCGGCCGTACGACCCGTTCGACCGCCCGGTGCGGGCCCGCGACCAGGAGTTCGGCGACGTGCTGGCCGAAGGCGTCTACTGGCTGCTGGACGGCGACGCGGCGGCCGGCTGGCGGGCGGCGGCCGACGCCGCCCACTGGCGGGAGTTCCTGGCCAGGCGCCGGCGCTTCGTCGAGGACGTGCTGGCCCGCGTCCGCCGCCTGCCCGCCGGGCCGGAGCCGAGCCGGCACGCGATGGAGACCTCGCTGCTGGCCGCGCTCGGGCGGCTGCGACGCATCGAGCCGGAGCTGTGCGTGCGCTACCTGAAGGCGTGGGCCGTGGACCGCCGGCGGTGGGCCGCGCACCTCGACGGGCTCCCGCAGCTGGAGTTCGCCACCGCGGACGCGGTCAAGTGGCTGGTGAAGGACGGCGAGCGGGGGCTGCGCTGGTACGGCTCCATGCGCGGTTGATCCCGTTCGGGCGATTCGTACCGGCGCCGCCCGGGAACGTGTGCTTCCGTGGCCGCCCCCGACATCCGCCAAGCCGCCCGCGCGGATCTCCGTCCCCTCATCCGGTCGCTCGGGCAGGAGCACTACTTCCGCGACCGGCTGGCCAAGCAGGACGCCGGGCACGGGCTCCTGCTCGTGGCCTGGGAACGGGAGGAGGCGGTCGGCGACGTGTACGTGTGGCTGGCGCCCGCCGAGGAGCCCGAGCTGCGCGAGCGCCTGCCCGGCGTGGCGCTGCTCACCCACCTGGAGGTGACCGCGACGCGCCGCGGCCAGGGCATCGGCACCGAGCTGCTGTGGGCCGCCGAGGACCGGCTCCTCGCCAGGGGGCACGAGCGGGTCGCCCTCGGGGTCGGCCTGGACAACCTGGGCGCGCAGCGGTTGTACCGGCGCCGGGGGTACGTGGAGTGGCCGTACGGGACGGTGGCCACGACGGAGGTCGTGTACCACCCCGACGGCACGAGCGAGCGGCGGCCCGAGGTCTGCCGCGTCATGGTCCGCCGCCTCGGCCACAACCGCTACCGCTGAGGGAGGCCGGGCCGCCGGGTCAGCGGCGCTGGGTGGCCCAGCGCCGGATCATGTCGATGCGCTCCTGGATCTGCTCGGCCGTCGCCTGCGCGATCGGCGGGCCGCCGCAGACGCGGCGCAGCTCGGCGTGGATGACGCCGTGCGGCTGGCCGGTGCGGTGGTTCCAGGCGCCGACCAGGCCGTTGAGCTCGCGCCGCAGCTCGGCGATCTGCTCGTGCGGGGCCAGCGTCTGGCGGGCGGGCTGCTCGGTGGTCTGCTGCTTGCGCCGGGCGGCCTGCTGGTCGGACTGGCGCTTGCGCAGCAGGGTGGCCACCTGGTCGGGCTCCAGGAGGCCGGGCAGGCCGAGGAAGTCCTCCTCCTCGGCGGAGCCGACCTCGGCACCGGTGCCGAACTCGCCGCCGTCGAAGAGCACCCGGTCGAAGGTGGCCGTGGTCTCCATCGTCTCGAACGGCAGCTCGTCGCCCAGGACATCGGGGTTGTCCTGCTTGCGGTTGGCCTGCTCCAGCAGGGTGTCGTCGAGGCCGTCCTCAGGAGGCCGCTTGTTGAGCACGTGGTCGCGCTCGACCTCCATCTCGTTGGCCAGCCCCATGAGCGTGGGCACCGAGGGGAGGAAGACCGAGGCCATCTCGCCCCGCTTGCGGGCCCGGACGAAACGGCCCACCGCCTGGGCGAAGAACAGCGGCGTGGAGGTGGAGGTGGCGTAGACGCCCACGCACAGGCGCGGGATGTCGACGCCCTCCGAGACCATGCGGACGGCGACCAGCCAGCGATCCTGCGACGCCGCGAACTGCTTGATCTTCTTCGAGGCGCCCGGGTCGTCGGACAGGACCACCGTGGCGCCCTCGCCGGTGATGTTGCGCAGGTGGCGGGCGTAGGCGCGGGCGGTCTCGTGGTCGGTGGCGATGACCAGGCCGCCCGCGTCGGGAACGCCCCGGCGCACCTCCGTGAGGCGCCGGTCGGCGGCCTGCATGACCTGGCGGATCCAGTCGCCCTTGGGGTCGAGCGCGGCCCGCCACGCCTGGGAGAGCTGGTCCTTGGTGAGCGGGGTGCCGAGCGTGGCGGCCAGCTCGTCACCGGCGCGCGTGCGCCACTTCATCTCGCCGGAGTAGGCGAGGAAGATGACCGGGCGCACCACGCCGTCGTCGAGGGCGGGGCCGTAGCCGTAGGAGTAGTCGGCGACGCTGCGCTTGAAGCCCTCGGCGTCCTCCTCGTACGCGACGAACGGGATCGGGTTGTCGTCGGAGCGGAACGGCGTGCCGGTGAGCTGGAGCCGCCGGGTGGCCGGCTCGAACGCCTCGCGCACACCGTCGCCCCACGACTTGGCGTCGCCCGCGTGGTGGATCTCGTCGAAGATGACCAGCGTCCTGCGCGCCTCGGTGCGCGCCCTGTGCAGCGCCGGGTGCATGGCGACCTGCGCGTACGTCACCGCGACGCCGGTGTAGTCGCGCGAGGTCGTGCCCTGGCTGTTCTTGAACTCGGGGTCGATGCCGATGCCGACCCGCCCGGCGGCGTCGGCCCACTGGCGCTTGAGGTGCTCGGTCGGGGTGACGACGGTGACCGCCTTGATCACCCCGCGGGACAGCAGCTCGCTGGCGATGCGCAGGGCGTAGGTGGTCTTGCCCGCGCCGGGCGTCGCCACGGTGAGGAAGTCACGCGGCTCGCGCCTGAAGTAGAGGTCGAACGCCTCCTGCTGCCAGGCGCGCAGCTTGGGAGCGGTGCCCCACGCGGCCCGGTCCGGGTAGGAAGGCGACAGGTGGGACGCGGCGAAGGTGCTCACCGCATCACCTCTGGGGTTCGTGTGCTTCGCTCTCTCACAGTGACCCAAGAGTAATCCGGACCACCGACAAGACGTGCCGTGAGCCGTGGATTCTGGTCAAGGTCGTCCTCACGTGCTATGCGGCTTATCGGAAACTCGTCATCACCGCGTCGAGGGCCTGCCTGCGCGCGTTCCCCTCGGGCTGGAGGAGGCCGAGCAGGAGCACGGCGCGGTCGCCGCGAGTGAGCAGCATCACTCTCAGGAACGCGGGCCGGTTGACCACGTCCCGGTACTCGGCCCGCAGCGCCCGCGTGTGCCCGCCGGGGATGCGCCGGTCCTCGACGACGGAGACCCGATCGCCCTTGAGCAGCAGGCGGGAGTACAGCCCCGCGGCCTCGGCCGTGGCCCTGCCGGCGTCCCCGGCGGGGGCGGGCACGGGGCGGGCCATCACCAGGCTCCCGGCGTCGTTCCTGGCCACCGAGGTGAAGCCGGTGACCGGCGGGACCGGTGCCACGTACCAGCCTTCGGGCAGCGTCGCGGACACCCCGGCCAGGGCGTCGCTCAGCGTGCCCGGCGGGAGGGCGGGCGCGGCGAGCCGCAGCGCCACGGCGGCGGCCCCGGTCACGAGGCCGGTCGCGGCCAGGAGAGCCGCCAGGACGACCATCCAGCGCCGCCCGCCGCCCTCGGCGGGACGCCCGCCGGGAGCGGCCGGGGTGCCGTAGAGACGGGCGGAGGGCGGGAGCGCGTCCCGGGCGGCCCCGCCCTTGCCCCACCCGCCCCCGTCGGCGTCCCAGGCGGTCCGGGCGGCGGCGGGGAGCGGGATCGGCGGGAACGGTGACGACGGCGGTGACGACGGCGGTGACGACGGCGATGAGGGCGTCCGGGACTGGAACGACGGCGGCTCGCCCCAGAACTCGGCGTCCGGCTCGTCGAACGAGCGGGAACCCGCGACCGGCTCCGCGCCCGGACGCGGGCCGGCGCCCGGGTACGGGTCGGCGCCCCGGCGCTCGTCGGGATCCGGGTACGGGTCGGAATCCGGGCGCCCGTCGGTGTCCGGATACGGGTCGGTGTCCGGGCGCCCGTCGGGGCCCGGGTACGGGTCGGGGCCCGGGTACGGGTCGGGGTTCGGGCCCGGGACGGAGTGCGGTGGCGAGGCCGGGTGGGGGTCCTGGGTCAGGGGCGGGTCCAGGGCCAGGGGCGGGTCCGGGGGCGGGGGGATCGGGGGCCGAGAGGTGGCGTCGGGGTACGGGGGGCGGCCGGAGCGGGGGCGGGTGGTGCGGCGGATGCGGGGGTTCCAGGGCTCGTCGAGGTCCTCGGTCTCCTCCACCTCCAGGTCCAGGTCCAAGTCCAGGGGATGGAGCCGGCGGGGACGCGCGGGTTCCTCGTCCCGAACGTCCGGCGACGGCGGCGATGATGACGGGGCCGGCGACGGCGACGGCGACGGGCTGCGGCGGTGTCTGGCGCCCGGCGTGAGCGGCGGCCAGACCCGGTGATCACCCTCCATGGCACCTCCTCGCCCGCTGTCCTATCACTCCTCGCGACCGCCATCAGGCGATCCGTGATCAGTGGGGCAGGAGGGACGGGATTCAGCGGGTGCGACCGGCCAGCACCGTCCCGCTCGCCCCGACGACCGCCATGAGGAGGCAGATGACCATGAACCCGGTGGCGATCTGCGCCGGGGCGTGCCCGATCAGGTTGACCAGCGCGCCGCCGACGCCGATGGAGAGCGCGGAGCCCAGCATGTCCGTGACGGTCAGGGCCGCCGAGTTCGCGCCCTGCTCGTTGACCGGCGACTGCTTCAGCGCGGTGACGCTGACGGTGGCCATCCCGATCCCCATCCCGAGCCCGGCCACGATCCAGGCCGGCACCGCGATCCACCCCGTCACCCCGGGCAGGACGGCGAGCAGCGCCAGCAGCACCGCCACGGTGACGCAGGCCGAGGCGAGCCTGAGGCGCAGGTGCGGCTCCCCCGCCCGGCGGCTCTGCAGGAACGACCCCGCCGACCAGCCCAGCGCGCCGGTCGTCAGCGCGATGCCGGCCTCCCTGACGCCGAACCCCTTCACCTCCTGCAACGCCAGCGGGATGAAGGAGTTCACGCCGAAGAAGGAGGCCGACAGGAAGCCGCGCATGAGCACGGTCGTGGGCAGCCCGCGGGCCAGGCGCAGCGCGCCCGCGGGCAGCAGCCGGTACAGGCCGTAGAGGAGGAGGGCCAGCCCGGCCACGGTCTCGGCGACCCCGGCGACGGGGGCCAGGTGGAGCCGGTCCACGCCGTGCAGCAGCACGCCCGCCCCGCCCGCCGTGGCGGCGGCCGCCAGCGTCATGGCGAGGGGCCGCGAGCGCGGGCCGGAGGCGACGTCCTCGGCGGCCGAGGAGCGCTTCAGCGACGGGAGCAGCATCAGCAGCGCGGGCACGACCAGCGGGATGATGCCGTAGAAGACGTACCGCCAGCCCCACTGCCCGGCGACGGAGCCGGCGATGGCCGGGCCGACCATGGAGGGCACCACCCAGGCGGCCGAGACGGCCGCGAACGCCTTGGGACGCATGTCCACCGGGTAGACCCGCGCGATCATCACCAGCAGCGCCACGAACGAGGCCCCGGCGCCCAGCCCCTGCACGGCCCGCGCCGCCAGGAACATCACCGCCGACTGCGCCGCCCCGGCCAGCCCCATGCCGGTCACGAAGAGCGCCAGCCCCGCCACGAACGGCGCCGCGAACCCGCGCCGGTCCGAGAAGAGCCCGGCCACCACGTTCGCGAACAGGCTGGAGACCAGGAAGGCCGAGAAGCTCAGCCCGTAGAGGTCGAGGGCGTCCAGGTCGCGGGCGACGCCGGGCATGACGACCCCGACCGACATGCCCTCGAAGGCGACGAGGGTGACGACGAGCAGGATGCCGAGGGTGGCGACGCGGTAGGCGGCACCGAAGAGGCGGGGTGGTTCGTGGGGGGCGTCGAGTGCCTTTGGTGCTGTCACCTGCACATCGTAATTTGTCGCACTGTTTACTTCTTCGGGATGTGCCGGTACGCCGCCCACATCTCGTGCATGCGCCGCGCCTGGCCGGCGGTGAACTCCGCCATGCACCGGTCGTGGGCGTAGTCCATGAAGTTGCGCACGGGGTCGTGGCCGGGCTGGGCGCAGGTGTCCTTCTCGTCGGGGCACGCCTGGGTGGCCGTGGCCTCGGCCGGGGTGTCGCCGATGCCGTCGCCGGGCTCGGCGCAGCCGTTCTCGAAGGTGTGGAACAGGCCGAGCCAGTGGCCGATCTCGTGGACGGCGGTGAAGCCGCGGTTGTAGTCGGCCATCGGGCCGCCGGGCAGGCTGCGCCAGTCGATGACCACGCCGTCCAGGCGCGGGGCGCCCTCGTACCAGTAGGGGTAGCTGGCGAAGCCCAGCATCAGCTCGCTGAGCTGGGCGATGTAGAGGTTGAGCGTGGCCGGGCCGCCCTTGTGCAGCGCGGTCTTCATGGCCTGCTCGCCGCCGACCGGGTCGGCGAACCAGGCGGGCTGGTCCTTGACGGCGATGCCCCGCAGGCGGAAGCGCACGCCGGTGTCGGGGCCGCCGAACGCGCCGCCGTAGGCGGAGTTGAGCACCGCGATCTGGCTCCTGACCTCCTGGTCGGAGACCTGGCGCCGGCCACTGGTGAGGACGTGGACGCGGGTGGGCACGGTGATCGTGGCGGGTGGCGTGACCCCGTCGAGCCGCCGCCGCAGCTCGTCCTGGACGAGGGCGACATCTCCGGGCTGCGGCGAGCGCGGGCCCGGCCCTCCCGCCGCCGTCGCCGGGGCCTCCCTGCCGGGAGGCGCGACGGGAGCCGCGGCCCTGGCCGGCGCGGCGGCCGCACAGCCCCGCGCGGCGAGGGCAGGGGCGGTGGCGGATGCGGTGGCGAGGGCCAGAGCGGGCCGGGCCGGCGGCGCGAGCACCACTGTGAGCAGGCATGCCGACGAGACGGCGGTCGCGCGCCGGGCCATCCGGTCCCCCGTAACCGTGAAGGAGCTGGTCAGGGTATCGACCGTAGCCCTATGGCACGGGATTACCGCTCAGCAACACTCACTGCTTGTCGCCGCCCTGGTCGCCGCCGCCGACGGGCAGGCCCTCGTAGATCTCCTTGCACTCCGGGCAGACCGGGTATTTCTTCGGGTCGCGGCTGGGCACCCAGACCTTGCCGCACAGGGCGCGGATGGGCGTGCCGGTGACCATGCTCTCGGTGATCTTGTGCTTGTCGGCGTAGTGCGCGAACCGCTCGTGATCACCGTCGCCGTGCGAGGTCTGCGGCGTGGTTTCCTGCTCTGGAAGGATCTTCGTGCTCACCCCAACGAGTCTATGCCCGCCCGCGACCCCCGCTCTCCGCCGGACAGCAGGACGGCCCCCGCCGCGTGGCGGGGGCCGTCAGGGCGACGACCGGCTCAGCCCATGTGGACGGGCGCGCCCTCGGTCTTGCGGCCGGCCTTCACGAAGAACGTGAGGGCCGCGGTCAGCACCGCGATGCCGGTGCTCACCAGGAAGGCGAGGTGCATGCCGTCCATGAAGGAGTTGTGCACGGCGTTCACGATCTGCGCGGGCAGCCCGGGCGGCGCGACGCCGAACGAGGCGGCCTCCTCCAGCCCGGACATCTGGGCCGGCGTGAGCGCCTGCGCGGCCGGGCCGAGGTAGCCGGGCAGCGTGTCGGAGATCTCGCCGGCCATCACGGCGCCGAGGATGGCGGTGCCGAGCGCGCCGCCGACCTGCATGGCCGACTGCTGCAGGCCACCCGCGACCCCGCTGAGCTGGACCGGGGCGTTGCCCACGATGATCTCCGTGGCGCCCACGAACACCGGCGACAGGCCGAAGGCCAGCAGCACGAACGGGATGGCGCTCTCGACGAACGAGGCGTCGAGGCCGAGCCGCGACATGAGGAACATGGCGAGGGCGGTGATCAGCAGGCCGCCCGCCATCGTGATCTTCGGCCCCAGCTTGCCGATCGCCATGCCGGCCAGCGGCGAGGCGACGATCATGCCGGCGCTCATCGGCAGCATGCGCAGGCCGGCCTCCAGCGGCGTCAGCCCGTGCACGCCCTGGAAGAAGAAGCCCAGGAAGAACATCGCGCCGAACATCGCGAAGGCCACCATCATCATCAGGAAGGTGCCGATGGAGATGGACGGGTTGGCGAACAGCGACAGCGGCACCAGCGGCTGCCCGCCGCGCCTGCCGAGCCGGTGCTGCCAGGCGACGAACGCCACGATCAGCACCGCGAACCCGGCCAGGAAGCCCAGCGTCGTGCTGTCGCCCCAGCCCCACTCGGGCGCCTTGATGATGGTCCACACCAGCGCGAACATCGCCCCGGACAGCAGCAGCACGCCCAGCCAGTCGATGCGGGCGAACGTCTGGGCCCGGCTCTCCTTGATCAGGATGATGCCCATGATCAACGCGACGACCCCGACGGGCGCGTTGATGAAGAAGACCGACTCCCAGCTCACCTTCTCCACCAGCACGCCGCCCACGATGGGCCCGGCGGCGCTGGACAGGCCGATGATCGCGCCCCACGCGCCCATCGCCTGGTTCAGCTTCTCCCCCGGGAACGCGCTGCGCAGCAGCGCCAGCGCGGCGGGCTGCAGCAGCGCGCCGAACAGGCCCTGGAGCACGCGCAGGCCGATGAGCGCGCCGACCGGCGTGACGCCGGGAATGATGTCGGCCAGCTCGGTGCTGAGCCCGATGCCCACCGAGGAGAGGGCGAAGCCCGCCACACCGATCAGGAAGACACGCTTGTGCCCGAAAAGGTCACCGAGCTTGCCCGCGGTGATCAGGAACACCGCCAGGGCCAGCAGGTAACCGCTGGTCACCCACTGCAGGTCGGACAGCGACGCCTTCAAATCGACCTGGATGACCGGGTTGGCGATGCCGACGACGGTGCCGTCCAGCATCACCATGATGACGCCCAGGCTCACCGCCAGCAGCACGAGCCAAGGATTGCCCCCGGCCCCCGTCTCGGCCGAGCCGGGCGAGGACGGCGCGTCGACCGCCTTCGCATTAGCCATGAATCCCCCTAAGTTCCGCATGCGCCCCGCGTCAGGGCAGAAGTCTCTTAAGCCTCAGGTAATCTATGGCAGCCGATGACTTCTGACAAACGGCTTTTAATCGGCACCCCATGACATCTGTCACACTGTGACAGGAAGGTTTCGAGGGAGTGACGGCAGTGGGTCTGCGCGAGCGCAAGAAGGAGAAGACGCGTCTGGCGATCCTCGACGCGGCTCTCGACCTGTTCCTCGAACAAGGCTACGAGTCGACCACCGTCGAGCAGATCGCGGGGGCCGTCGACATCTCCCCCCGCACGTTCTTCCGCTACTTCACCAGCAAGGACCACCTCGTGCTGTGGTTCCACGACCACGGCGAGGAGACCATGCTGGAGACGCTGGCCTCCCGCCCGCCGGACGAGCCGCCGTTCACCGCCCTCATGCACGCCCTGCGCGCCGTGCTGGCCGACGTCCGGGAGGGGACGCCGCAGGAGCACGCGCGTTTCCTGAAGCTGCGCCGGATCCTGGACGAGAACCCGCGCCTGATCGGCCAGTCGGTGGCCAGGGGCACCGCGACCGAGCGCCGCCTGGCCGAGGTGGTCGCCGCGCGCCGGGGCGCGAGCGCCGACGACGACCAGCTCTCGCACCTGATCGTGGCCTTCGCCATGTCCACGCTGCGGGTGGGCTTCGAGTGTCCGCGCCGCGACGGCGACATGAGCGAGATCACCGCCCGCATGGCGGAGAGCATCGAGCTGGCCGAGCGTTCCCTGCGGCCCGGCTGGGACCTGGCGTGAGGCCGGGGAGGCCAGGGAGGGCGGGGAGGCCGGGACGGGCGCCGAAGGGTCAGTTCATGGTCGGGTCGTCCGGGCAGGTGGCCACGAAGGCCAGCTCGCCGGGCTGCCGGCGCAGCACGTGCCGCCACAACGACCCGGGATCGGCGTGGAAGGTGTCGCCCACCTCGGAGTCGACGACGTACCAGGCGCCCTCGGCGATCTCGCTCTCCAGCTGGCCGGAGGACCAGCCGGCGTAGCCGGCGAAGATCCGCATCTGGGCGATCTCGCCCTGGAGGATCTCGGGCGGCGCGTCCAGGTCGACGGTGCCCAGCCGGGACACCGCGGGCGTGCCGGCGTGCAGCCTGCGCCAGCCGAGCGGCTCCTCCCCGCTCGGCACCGCCGCCAGCGCCAGCGCGCTGTCGGTCTGTACGGGCCCGCCCTCGAAGAGCACCGACGGCCCCGTGACCAGGGGGTCCCATACCGGCAACACCTGGGTGACCGAGATGTCGCTCGGCCGGTTGAGCACGACCCCGAGAGTGCCCCCGTCACGATCGTGTTCGAGGATCAGCACGACGCTACGCCGGAAGTTGGGATCGTCGAGAAGCGGCGTCGCCACCAACAAACCGCCGACGTAGATCGCTTCCGCCATACCTCCATCATGAAGGGTGCGAGGGGGTTCGCGCTGCCCCAGTGGGCTCATGTTACTTTTCGTGTTCATACGGACACGATAAGTGGTAATCGTCACCACTTACGACGCTCGGGGAGCATCATGCGCATCGGCACCCATCTGGCCCTCGCCGCCCTGCCGCTGGGCGTGGCGTTGTCCCTTCCGGCCACGGCCGCCTGGGCCTGGCCCCGGGTGCCGGACCCCGGCGACCCTTTCACGATGAGCGTGAGCGACGTGGGCTGCCGGTCGGGACGGGCGGCCGTGACGCTGCGCAACCAGACCCGGCAGGCGGTCCGCTTCGACCTCCAGGCCGACGAGGTGAGCGTGGCCAGCGGGTCCATCCCCGCCCGCGAGAGCGTGGTCCGGCAGGTGGCGGTGGGCAGGGGCGGCGCCACCGAGATCAAGGCGTACGAGGTCGGCGACCAGCGTCCGGACACCCTCATCGACTCCACCCGCGTCAAGAACGGCTGCCCGGCGGGCCACCGCCACGGGCACCTGCCCTACACCGGCCCGCCCGCCGACCTCATGGCCAAGCTGGCCACGGCGGGAGGGCTGGTCGTGATGGGCGGCGTCCTCTGGTGGTACGGCTCCCTCTGGCCCCGCCAGACCGGCGGCCCCGCGTGACGAAGGCCCCGCGTGACGAAGGCCCCGCGTGACGAAGGCCCCCGCGTGACGAAGGCCCCCGCGTGACGAAGGCCCCCGCCACGGGCCGGAGGCCCCCGCCCGCTACGCGACGAAGGCGCCCGCCCGGGCCGCGGCCAGGGTGCGGCGCACGGAGCGCTCGGCGGCGTCCGCGGTCACCGGCTCCCTGGTGACGACGAGCCGGTAGTAGAGCGGGGCCGAGACCGCCCGGATCACCTCCATGGCGTCGGTGCCCCTGGGCAGCTCGCCCCGCTCGACGGCCAGCTCCACCACGCCCGCCCACTCCCCGATGCGCCGCAGGTAGAAGGCGCGCAGCGCGGCGGCGGCCTGCTCGTCGGAGGTGGCCGCGGCAATCATCGCCTGGAAGGTGGTGCCGAGCCGCCCGTCGTTGACCGCCTCGACCACGGCCAGCGCGTTGGCACGCAGGTCGCCCTCGATGGAGCCGGTGTCGGCGTGCGGCGAGGACTGGTCGGCCAGCTCGGTCATCAGGTCGGTGACCAGGCCGGCGCGGCTCCCCCAGCGACGGTAGACCGTGGTCTTGCCGACCCCGGCCCGGGCCGCGACCTGGTCCATCGTCAGGCCGTGGAAGCCGTGCTCGACCAGCTCGTCCTGGGTGGCCCGCAGGACGGCCGCGCGCACCCGCGCCGTGCGCCCCCCGGGCCGCACGGTTCCCGCGACGCGGGAAGGTTGGTCCATCTGTTCTCCTCGACGCCTGAGGGCATGCCGCTCGCCGGGACGGCTGTCACGCCGGACCGCGAGAGGTGGACGGTGCGCCGCACGTCTGCATGTCTGCTGAGTGTTCGCTGGAAGATTCCTTACCGCCGGCGCAATTGTAGGGCCGGCGGGCCGGGCTTTCGCAGCGGGCGCCCGCTGTTCGGCGATACCGAACGAAGCTGCGCTAGGGTGCCGGATGTGGGAGAGACGATTCAGTCGGTCGAGCGGGCGGCCGCGATCCTGCGGCTGCTGGCCTCCGGCCCCCGCCAGCTCGGGGTGGCCGAGCTGGCCCGGGCGCTGGGCCTGCCGAAGGGCACGCTGCACGGCATCCTGCGCACGCTGGTCCGGGTCGGCTTCGTCGAGCAGGACCAGGCGACGGGCAAGTACCGCCTCGGCGCCACGCTGCTCCACCTGGGCAGCAGCTACCTCGACGTCAACGAGCTGCGCACCCGGGCCATCAACTGGGCCGACGCGCTGGCCGGCCGCAGCAGGGAGAGCGCCTGGATCGGCACCCTGCACGAGGGGCACGTCCTGGTGATCCACCACGTCTTCCGCCCCGACGACAGCATGCAGACGTTGCAGGTCGGGACCTACCTGCCGGTCCACGCCAGCGCGCTGGGCAAGGTGCTGCTGGCCCACGACCCGTACGGCGAGCCGCGGGCGCCGCTGCGCCCCTGCACCGCGCGGACGATCACCGACCCCGAGCGGCTGGAGGCGGAGCTGGAGCAGATCAGGACGCGCGGCTGGGCCGCCGAGATGGAGGAGCTGACCGAGGGCGAGGTGGCCATCGCCGCGCCCATCAAGGACTCGCGCGGCATCGTCGTCGGCGCCATCGGCATCCGGGGCGCGCTGGAGCGCCTGGCGCCGGAGGGCGGGCCGCGGATGGAGTTCGTCTCGTACGTGCGGGACGCGGCCCGCGCCATCACCCGTGACCTCGGCCGGTGACGGCGGAACCCAGTTGAAGCGCCCCCCGGCGACCGCATACCATTCCTTATGTTGTTCGACATTGTCGAACCCGAACTTTGCGAGGAAGCCCAGTGCCTCGACCGCACTACGTCGCAGCCATCGACCAGGGCACCACGTCCAGCAGGTGCATCGTCTTCGACCGGACCGGCAACATCATCTCCGTCGCCCAGCGCGAGCACCGCCAGATCTTCCCCCGGCCCGGCTGGGTGGAGCACGACGCGGCGGAGATCTGGCAGTCCGTCCGCACCGTGCTGGCCGAGGCCGTGGCCGGCGCCGACGGCGAGATCGTCGCGCTCGGCATCACCAACCAGCGCGAGACCACCGTGTTGTGGGAGCGCGACACCGGCCGGCCCGTCCGCCCCGCGATCGTCTGGCAGGACACCCGCACCGACCCGCTCACCCGCGCCCTGGCCGGGCACGAGGCGCTGTTCAAGGAGCGGGCCGGGCTGCCGCTGGCCACGTACTTCTCCGGGCCGAAGATCCGCTGGCTGCTGGACGAGCACCCGGAGCTGCGCGAGCGGGCCGAGCGCGGCGAGGTGCTATTCGGCACCATGGACAGCTGGCTGCTGTGGAACCTGACCGGCCGGCACGTCACCGACGTCACCAACGCCAGCCGCACGATGCTCATGAACATCCACACGCTGGCCTGGGACGACGAGCTGCTGGCCGCGCTCGGCGTGCCGCGCGCGATGCTGCCGGAGATCCGCCCGTCCGCCGAGGTCTACGGCCGCACCGCCGACGGCCTGCCGGTGGCCTCCGCCCTCGGCGACCAGCAGGCCGCCCTGTTCGGCCAGACCTGCTTCGACCCCGGCGAGACCAAGAGCACCTACGGCTCGGGCAGCTTCCTGCTCATGAACACCGGCGGCCGGCCCGTCGTCTCCAAGCACGGGCTGCTCACCACGGTCGGCTACCAGATCGGCGACACCCCGGCCACGTACGCGCTGGAGGGCGCGATCGCGGTCACCGGCTCGCTGGTGCAGTGGCTGCGCGACAACCTGGGGCTGATCTCCAGCGCCGCCGAGATCGAGACGCTGGCCAAGACCGTCCCCGACAACGGCGGCTGCTACTTCGTGCCGGCGTTCTCGGGGCTGTTCGCGCCGCACTGGCGCTCGGACGCGCGCGGGGTGATCGCGGGGCTGACCGGGTTCGTCAACAAGGGGCACCTCGCGCGGGCCGTGCTGGAGGCCACCGCGTGGCAGACCCGCGAGGTCGTGGACGCGATGAACGCCGACTCGGGCCTCGACCTGACCACGCTGCGCGCCGACGGCGGCATGACCGCCGACAACCTGCTCATGCAGACCCTCGCCGACGTGCTGGCGGTGCCGGTGATCCGGCCGATGGTGGCCGAGACCACGGCGCTGGGCGCGGCGTACGCGGCGGGCCTGGCCACCGGCTACTGGCCGGACGTCGACAGCCTGCGCGCCAACTGGCACAAGGCGGCGGAATGGCGGCCGGAGATCGGCGAGGCCGCCCGCGAGCGGGAGTACCGCAATTGGAAGAAGGCCGTGGCCCGCACCCTCGACTGGGTCGAGCAGTAGGAGTTTCAGCGATGATGATCGCAACGGGGACCGATCGCGCGGAGATCAGGGAGGAGCTGTCCACCAGCACGTACGACCTGCTGGTGATCGGCGGCGGCATCCTGGGCACCTCCGTGACCTGGATGGCGGCCCAGGCCGGGCTGCGGGTGGCGATGGTGGACGCGGGCGACTTCGCCGGCGCCACCTCCAGCGCCTCCTCCAAGCTGGTCCACGGGGGCCTGCGCTACCTGCAGACCGGCAACGTCCGGCTGGTCGCCGAGAACCACCGGGAGCGGCGGGCCCTGGCCGCCGACATCGCTCCCCACCTGGTCAAGCCGCTGACGTTCCTGGTGCCGATCTACAGGGGCGGGCCGCACGGGGCGGCCAAGCTGGGGGCGGGGGTGTTCCTGTACTCGGCGCTGTCGGTGTTCGGCGACGGCATGGGCCGGGTCATCACGCCGCACCAGGCCGCGGCCAAGGTGCCCGCGCTGCGGACCGAGGGCCTGCGGGCCGCCGCCGTCTACGGCGACCACCAGATGAACGACAGCCGCGTCGCGGTCATGACCGTGCGGGCGGCGGTGGACGCGGGCGCCGTCGTGCTCAACCACGCCGAGGTCGTGGGCCTGCGCAGGAGCGGCGGCACCGCGACCGGCACCGCGACCGGCACCGCGACGGGCACCGTGACCGGCGCCGAGCTGCGCGACCGGCTGAGCGGGGCCGAGTTCGGGGTGAACGCCCGGCTCGTGCTCAACGCCACCGGCCCGTGGGTGGACCACCTGCGGCGCATGGAGGACCCGGACGCGGCCCCCAGCATCCGCCTGTCCAAGGGCGCCCACCTGGTGCTGCGCCGGCACGAGCCGTGGAAGGCGGCGCTGACCACGCCGATCGACAAGTACCGGGTGTCGTTCGCCATCCCGTGGGAGGACCATCTGCTGCTCGGCACGACCGACGAGGCGTACGAGGGCGACCCGGCCGACGTGCGCCCCACCGAGGCCGACATCGCGCAGATCCTCGACGAGGCCGGGCACGCCGTGCGCGGCGAGCAGCTGCGCCGCGAGGACATCACCTACGCCTTCGCCGGCCTGCGCGTGCTGCCCGGCGGCCCCGGCGAGGTGGCGGCGGCCAAACGGGAGACCGTGCTGACCCGGGGCAGGGGCGGCATGTTGTCGGTGGCGGGCGGCAAGTGGACGACCTACCGGCACATCGGCAGGACCGTCTTCGACACCCTCGCCCACCTGCCGGGCCGGCCGCTCGGCGACGACCTGGCCGACATCCTGCCCGCCGTGCCGCTGCCCGGCCTGGCCAGCCCGGACGCGGTGGCCCTGCGCCTGTGGACCGACCGCGAGCGCGGCGCCCGCATGGACCCGCTGGTGGCCAGGCACCTGGCCACGCACTACGGGACGATCGCGTTCGACCTGGTCAAGCTCATCCGGGAGGACCCGGCGCTGGGCGAGCGCATCCACCCGGACGGGCCCGACATCTGGGCGCAGGCCGTCTACGCCCGCGACCACGAGTGGGCCGCCACGGTGGACGACGTCGTACGCCGCCGCACCACGCTCACCGTGCGCGGCCTCGACACGCCGGAGGTCCGGGCCAGGATCGCGGCGCTGCTGGGCTGATCCGCGCGGGGGCCGGGCCGAAGGGACGGAGGCCGGGCCTCAGGACGCCTGGCGGCGGACGGCGACCAGCACGCCGACGGCCGCCAGGCAGGCCACGACGGCCGACCCGCCGTACGACACGAACGGCAGCGGCACCCCCACGATCGGGGCCAGCCCGATGACCATGCCGACGTTGACGAACGTCTGCGCCGCCAGCCAGCAGGCGATCCCGGCCGCCACCAGCGTCGCGTACGGGGTGACGGCCTCGCGGGCGATCCGCAGGGCCCGCCACAGCACCGCCCACAGCAGCGCCACCAGCAGCGCCGCCCCGGCGAAGCCCAGCTCCTCCCCCGCGACCGTGAAGACGAAGTCGGTGTGCTGCTCGGGCACGAACCGGCCGCCGGTCTGGTCGCCCCGGAACAGCCCGCGCCCGAACAACCCGCCCGAGCCCACCGTGACCAGCGCCTGCGCGGCGTTGTAGCCCGCTCCCTGGGGATCGGCCATCGGGTCGGCGAACGTGAGCAGCCGCTGCACCTGGTGCGGCTTGAGCAGCCCCAGGAACCAGGCGGCCGCCGCCCCGGCCGCGCCCGCGCCCGCCAGCAGGGCCAGCCACCGGCCCCGGACCCCGGCCACCACCAGCATGCCGCCCGCCGTCGCCGCCATCACCGTCGCGGTGCCGAGGTCGGGCTGGAGCATGATCAGCCCGAGCGGGAGCGCCGCCGCGGCGAGCGCGAGCAGGACCTGCGGCCCGCGCGGGCGGCGCCCGCCGTCGGGGCGCTCGCCGAGCAGCACCGCCAGCATGAGCACCAGGGCGAGCTTGGCGGGCTCCGACGGCTGCAGCTCCAGCCCGCCGACGGCCAGCCACGACTGCGCGCCGTTGACGGTCCTGCCCAGCGGGGTCAGCACGGCGGCCAGGCTCAGCATCGAGGCCAGGAAGGCCGGCGGCGTCCAGGCCCGCAGCGTGCCGTGGTCGGCGCGGGCCGGCACGGCCATCGCCACCAGGCCGGTGAGCACGTTGACGGCCTGCTTCTTCAGGTACGTCTGCGGGTCCTCGCCGGCCGCGGCCATGCGTGGCCGGGTGGCCGACCAGACCAGCAGCACCCCGGCCAGGCTGAGCGCGGCGGCGGGGGCGAGCAGCCGCCAGTCCGGGCGGGCTAGGGCGTTCCTCATCGTTTCCCCTCCGGCAGGGCGGGCTCGTGGCCCTCCAGGCCGTACATGCCGGACCAGATCTCCCGTACGGCCGGCGCGGCCGCCTCGCCGCCCGACCCGCCCCTGGAGACCACGGCGACCACCACGTAACGGGGGTGACCGGCCGGGGCGAAGGAGGCGAACCAGGAGGTGTCCTCGGCGCCGTACGCCTCGGCGGTGCCGGTCTTGCCGGCCACCGGCAGCTTGTCCAGCGGGAACCCGGCGAAGGCCGCGGCGGCGGTGCCCGACCTCGGCACCCCGGCCAGGGCGCGGCGCAGGTAGTCCAGGGTCCTGGCCGGGACGGGCAGGCGGCCGGCGACCGGTGGCGTGATGGTGCGCAGCGGCCGGCCTCCGGCGTCGCGCACCTCCTTGGCGACGCGCGGGCTGAACAGGGTGCCGCCGTTGGCCAGGGCGGCGTACGCGCGGGCCAGTTGCAGCGGCGTGACCAGCACGTCGCCCTGGCCGATGGAGAAGTTGGCGGCGTCGCCGGCGGTCCAGACGTAGCCGCGGGCGCAGTTCTCGGCGGCCACGGCCTTGAGGTAGGCGGCACGGGCGCGGTCCTTCTCCCGCGGGTAGCCGGTCCGCGCGGCCCGGCAGGTCTCGTCCCTGGTCCGCTCCCAGTACGCCTTCTTCCACGCCCGGTCGGGCACCCGGCCCGCGGCCTCGCCGGGCAGGTCCACGCCGGTCCTGGCGCCGAAGCCGAACGCCTCGGCCATGCGCTGCATCGGGTCGTCGTCGCCCTTGAGCCACATCTGGTGGGCGAACCGGTAGAAGATCGTGTCGCAGGACACGACCAGGGCCCGGCGCAGGTCCATGACGCCGAGGTCGGCGCCCCCGAAGTTGCGGAAGGAGTGATCGCCGATCCGGTAGGAGCCCGGGCAGTCGTAGCGCCCGGTGAGCGGGCTGCCGGCGCCGACGGCGGCGGCCGTGGAGACGACCTTCCAGGTGGAGGCGGGCGGCCACTGGCCCTGTACGGCCCTGGCCAGCAGCGGGCTGCCCGCGCCGGTCAGGCGCCGGTAGTCGGCCGGCTCGATGCCGCCGCTCCACACGTCGGGGTCGTAGCCGGGGTAGGAGGCCATCGCGACCACGCGGCCGGTGCGGGCCTCCAGCACGACGGCCGCTCCCGAGTCGGCGCTCGCGCCGCCCTTCCCCGCGCGGCGCACGGCGCGCTCCAGCGCCCGCTCGGTGACCGCCTGGACGTCGGCGTCGATGCTGGTGACCAGGGTCGAGCCGGGGACCGGCGGCTGCTCGCGCAGCGTGCGCAGCACCTGGCCGGCGCTGTCCACGACGACCTGCCTGCTGCCCGCGCGGCCGCGCAGGTCGGCCTCGTAGGCGGCCTCCAGGCCGTCCCTGCCCGCCACGGTGCCGTCCGCGCCGGGCGCCAGGTAGCCGAGCAGGTGGGCGGCCAGCTCGCCGCGCGGGTGGTCGCGGACGGGGCGGGGCTCGGCGGTGACGCCGGGGAAGTCCTCGGGGCGCTCCACGATCTGGGTCGCCTTCCTGGCGGGCACGTCCTCGGCGACCGGGACCGGCTCGTACGGCGAGCCCGCCCAGCACGGCCGCCCCACCCCCGGCCCGCACGGCCGCAGCCTCGCCGACAGCTCGGCGGCGGGCCGGCCGAGCAGGGCGGCGAGCCTGCGCAGCGTGGCGCGGCCCTGGTCGGGCTGGCGGCGCAGCGCGATCCGGTCCACCGTGACGGTCATGGCGGCGCGGTTGCGGGCCAGCGGGCGGCCCCGGTCATCGAGGATGCGCCCGCGCACGGCCGGGACGGCGACCCGGCGTACGTGGTCGGCGACGGCGGCCTGGGTGTAGCGCTCGCCGTCCAGGATCTGCACCTGCCACAACCGGCCGAGCAGGGTGAGGAACAACGCGGCCACCAGCAGGTGCACCAGCAGCAGTCGGGAGGGGAACGAGCGTCGCATCGAAGTGGTGTCCGGACGTGGCCCGCCGGCGCCAGGTGAGCAGGCGCCACAGCAGCGGGGCGGCGATCAGGTTGCACAACAGCACGGCGGGCTCCGGGCCGGGGGCCGCGCCGGTCAGCCCGGAGGCACCCGCGACGGCCACGGTGCCGGTCGCAGTGCCGAGGAGCACGCGGGCGAGCGGGTGCAGCCGGCGCGGCAGCAGCCCGCAGGCGTGGCCGAGCAGGCAGAGCAGCAGCGCCGTCCGGCCGGCGGGCGGCAGCGCGGGCGGGACCAGGTCCGCGACGAGCCCGGTCGCGAACCCGGCCGCCGCTCCCGCGACCGGCCCCGCCGCCGTCCCCGCCACCACGGCCACCAGCAGGGCCGCGTCGGGCCGGGCGTCCGGCCGGCCCAGCACGGCCACCTGGAGCAGCGGGGCCAGCACCACCGCCACCGCGATCCGCCGCCACGGCGGGCCCGGCGACCGGTCAGCCCGCATCGGTGATCACGCCCACGACGTCGAGGGTGCCGAAGGTGACGGCGGGACGCACCAGCGCGGTGCGGGTGAGCTGGTCGCGGGCGGGCTCGACGCGCTCGACGGTCCCGACGGGCAACCCCGGCGGGTACGGCCGCGAGCCGCTCGACCCCAGGGTCTCCACCCGCTGGCCGGGGCTCAGCCGGGCGTCGGCGTCGAACAGCCGCAGCCCGAGCCGCCCGTCGCGGCGGCCCTCGACGGTGCCGATCGCCCGCGAGCCCGCCAGCCTGACCCCGGCGGCGGCCGGCGGGGCGGTGGCCAGCAGGACGGTCGCGACGTCCGGCCCGGCCTCGGCTACCCGGCCCACCAGGCCGTCGGCGGTGACCACGGCCAGGCCGGGGCGAACCCCGTCCCCGGTGCCCGCGTCGATCGTCACGCTGTCCCCGCCGGTGGCGACGACCTGCGCGGGCACCAGGGTCAGGCTCGGGTGGGCCGCCTGGAGCCGCCGCCGGCCGGCGTCCCGGTCGTGCGCGGCCCGCTCGGCCCACAGCTCGGCGGCCAGCCGGGCGGCGCGCCGCTCGGCCTCCTCGGCGCGGCGGCGCCACGCGCCGGCGTCCGCGACCGTGCCGACGGGCGCCGACACCGCCGCGAGCGCCCGCTCCGCCGGGCCGGCCGCCGCCGCGGCGGCCGAGCGCAGGGCGGACGCGCCGCCGCCGCGCAGGTCCAGGGTGACGAGCACGAGGGCGGCGGCGACCAGGAGCGCGAGCACGCGCCAGTGACGGGGGAGCACACGCATGTCTCACCGCCGCGGCTCGGGCATCAGCACGCCCCGCAGGCGGTCGAACTCCTCCACGCAGCGCCCCGATCCGAGCACCACGGAGTGGAGGGGGCTCTCGACCGTCCTGATGGGCATGCCGGTCGCCTGGGCCAGCCGCCGGTCCAGCCCGCGCAGCAGCGCGCCGCCGCCGGTCAGTGTGATGCCGGTGCGCACCAGGTCGCCGGCCAGCTCGGGCGGGCACTGGTCGAGCGCGGTCTGCACGGCGTCGATGATGGCGTTCACGGGCTCCTCGATGGCCTCGCGCACCTCCTCGGCCGAGATCATGACCGTGCGCGGCAGGCCGCTGATGAGGTCGCGGCCGCGGATCTCGGCCTTGGGCTCGTCCTCCTGCGGCCAGGCGAAGCCCAGCTCGATCTTGATCTCCTCGGCCGTGCGCTCGCCGAGCAGCAGCGAGTGCTCCTTCTTGACGTACGAGATGATCGCCTCGTCCAGCTCGTCGCCGCCCACCCGCAGCGAGCGGGCGGTGACGATGCCGCCGAGCGAGATCACCGCCACCTCGGTGGTGCCGCCGCCGATGTCGACGACCATGCTGCCGACCGCCTCGTGGACCGGCAGCCCCGCCCCGATGGCGGCCGCCATCGGCTCCTCGATGATGGAGACCTTGCGCGCCCCCGCCTGGTAGCCGGCCTCCTTGACCGCGCGCTGCTCCACGCCGGTGCAGCCGCTGGGGATGGCCACGACCAGGCGCGGCTGGGTGAAGTAGCGGCGGCGGTGCACCTTCTGGATGAAGTAGCGCAACATCTGCTCGGCCGCTTCGAGCTGGGTGATGACGCCGTCGGCCAGCGGGCGGATGGCCACGATGTGGCCGGGGGTGCGGCCGATCATCTGCTTGGCCTCGGCGCCGACCGCGACGATCTTGTCGGTCCTGGTGTTCACCGCCACGACGGAGGGCTCGTCCAGGACCACGCCCTTGTTGCGGACGTACACGAGCGTGTTGGCCGTGCCGAGGTCGACAGCCATGTCACGGCCGAGGAAATCCAGCACAGACATGTCCCCCCACTCCAGGACTCGATCTCTACGCCGGGATCAAGAAAACTTATAACTGCGCTTACAGATTTCCGCAAGCCCAGCACGGAGCTTTGGCTAAAGCGGAGTTGCATCGAGGCATGGTCGTAGCTAAGGTGCCATCCCGGTTAGAGGTTTTCCGGGGGCCGGGCCGGTGTGCCCGCCCCCGTACCCCAAGAGGGCCATGATGTCCGACTTGCCGTTCGACGACGAGCACGCCCCGCTCTACTCCATGGGCCAGGTCGCGGAGATGCTCAACGTGCAGCAGGCCTACCTGCGCCGGCTCGACCAGCACGAGGTGGTCACGCCCAGCCGCTCGGAGGGCGGCCAGCGGCGCTACTCCCGCCGCGACATCATGACCGTGCGGCACGTCACGCGCATGGCCGACGAGGGCATGACGCTCATCGCGATCCGCCGCATCCTGGAGCTCGAACGCGAGCTGGAACGGCTGCGCGGGGAGCTGGCCGCCGCCCACGCCCGCCTGGAGCAGCGGGAGCACCGGCCTGACGGCTCCTGACGCCGTGCGGCGCCCGCCTGCCCCGACATCCCACACGGAGGTGATCCCTTTATGTCCGTACGGTCCCGGCTGCACATCGCGATGGTGGCGCCGCCCTGGTTCGAGGTGCCACCCCGCGCGTACGGCGGTATCGAGGCTGTGCTCAACGACCTGGTCCGGGCCCTGACCAAGCTCGGCCACCAGGTCACCCTGATCGGCGCGGGCCGGTCCGGCACACCCGCACGCTTCCTGGCCACCTACCCCAAGCCGCCCTCCGACCGGCTCGGCGAGGCCATGCCCGAGGTGGTCCACGCCGCCTCCGCCAACCGGCTGCTGGCGGACCTGGACGTGGACGTCGTCCACGACCACTCGCTCGCCGGGCCGCTCACCGCCGCCGGCCGGTCCGTGCCGACCGTGGTGACCGTGCACGGCCCGGCCCACGGCGAGATGGGCGAGTACTACCGGCTGCTCGGCGACTCGGTCGGCCTGGTCTCCATCTCCACCGCGCAGCGCCTGCTCGCCCCCGACCTCACCTGGGCGGGCACCGTCCACAACGCCATCGACGTGACCACCTTCCCCTTCAAGGAGCGCAAGGAGGGCTACACGCTCTTCCTCGGCCGCTTCAGCCCCGACAAGGGCGCCCACCTGGCCATCGACGCCGCCCGCGCCGCGGGCCGCCGCATCCTGCTGGCCGGCAAGCTCATCGAGCCCGCCGAGCACGAGTACTTCGACAGCCACATCAGGCCGCGCCTCGGCGAGGACGCCGTCTACGTGGGCGAGGCCGACGGCGCCGCCAAGCGCCGGCTGCTGGCCGACGCCCGCTGCCTGCTGTTCCCCATCCAGTGGGAGGAGCCGTTCGGCATGGTCATGATCGAGGCCATGGCCTGCGGCACCCCGGTCGTCGCGCTGCGGCGCGGCTCGGTGCCCGAGGTCGTGCGGCCGGGTGTCACCGGTGTCGTCTGCGACCGTCCCGACGAGCTGCCCGCGGCCATCGAGGCGGCCGGCTCGCTCACCCCGGCCGACTGCCGCGCGCACGTCAACCGCCACTTCGACGCCATCAGCATGGCCCGCGGCTACGAGAAGATCTACGAGCGGCTCGCCGGCGACCGCCGCCCCACGCCCGTGGCCGCCTGATCCCCGCGGGCGGAGGTGCCACGGCCCTCCGCCGGGGCAGGGGGTGCCCATGCGCACGCCCATGAACGAAGCCCTGATCCGCCACTTCCGCGACCTGCGCGACGGCGTCCACGGCCGGGCCACCTCGCGGGAGGACAAGGAGCGCCTCTTCGCCACCGCGGTCGAGCTGCTCGACCCGGTGGCGCGGCGGGCGCTGGCGGAGTTCAACGCCGACCTGCTGCTCGGGACGGGTGAGGTGGTGGCCAGCGGCCTCACCCGCTCCAAGGAGGGCGGGCTGAACGCCATGTGGTCGCTGACCTGGCCGGAGCAGCGGGCCGCCCAGGTGCAGCCCGTCGCCGTCGTCGCCCACTACGGCGCCGGCTTCCACCACCCGCACCTGCGCGGGAACACGGTGGGCGACTGGCCGATGAACGTCTTCGACAGCGCCGACGCCGAGGCGCAGCTCGACACGCTCCGGGTCATCGCCGCCGGCGACGCCCACAACCTGGTCTTCCAGGAGTCCTACCGCCTCATGCCCGCCCTCACCCACCCCGTCGCCACGTAACCCGGCGAGCGGGGGCGCGGGGCGCGGGGGCCACGGCCCGGCCCGGCGGCGGGGTTACGCCTCGGTGAAGCCGCGGGCGCGGCCGCCGGCGGACTCGCGGACGGCCGCCGCCACCGCGCCCGCCACGTCCGGGTGGAAGACGCTGGGGATGATGTAGTTGGGCCCCAGCTCCTCCGGCGTCACCACGGCGGCCAGCGCCCCGGCCGCCGCCAGCAGCATCTCCTGCGTCACCCCGGCGGCCTGCGCGTCGAGCAGCCCGCGGAACACGCCGGGGAAGGCCAGCACGTTGTTGATCTGGTTGGGGTAGTCGGAGCGGCCGGTGGCGACCACGGTGGCGTGCTCGCGGGCGTCGTCCGGCGACACCTCCGGCTCCGGGTTGGCCAGCGCGAACACCACGGCGTCCTTGGCCATGGTCGCGATGTCGTCGCCGGTCAGGATGCCCGGCGCGGACACCCCCACGAAGACGTCGGCCCCCTTGAGCGCGCCGCGCAGGTCGCCGGAGTAGCCCTCGGCGTTGGTGTGCTCGGCGATCCAGCGCAGCGAGTCGTCGAGGTCGTCGCGCCCCTTGTGCACGGCCCCGAGGTAGTCGCAGACGATGACGTTGCGCGCCCCGGCCGCGAGCAGCAGCCGCAGCACGGCGTTGCCGGCCGCGCCAGCGCCCGCCATCGTGATCTTGACGTTCGCCAGGCTCTTGTCGACGACCCGCAGCGCGTTCTGGAGCGCCGCCAGCACGCAGATCGCGGTGCCGTGCTGGTCGTCGTGGAAGACCGGGATGTCGAGCAGCTCGCGCAGCCGCCGCTCCACCTCGAAGCAGCGCGGCGCGCCGATGTCCTCAAGGTTGATGCCGCCGAAGCCCGGCGCGATGACCTGCACGGTGCGCACGATCTCGTCGACGTCCTGGGTGTCCAGGCAGATCGGCCAGGCGTCGATGCCGGCGAAGCGCTTGAACAGCGCCGCCTTGCCCTCCATCACCGGCAGCGCCGCCTCGGGGCCGATGTTGCCCAGCCCCAGCACGGCCGAGCCGTCGGTGACGACCGCCACGGAGTTGCGCTTGATGGTCAGCCGGCGCGCGTCCTCCTTGTTGCGCGCGATCGCCATCGACACGCGCGCCACGCCCGGCGTGTAGGCCATCGACAGCTCGTCGCGGTTGCGCAGCGGCACCTTCGACTTCATCTCGATCTTGCCGCCGAGGTGCATGAGGAACGTGCGGTCGGACACCTTGTGGATGACGACGCCCTCGACCGCCTCCAGCTGGTCGACGATGGCCTGGGCGTGGTCGGTGTCGCGGGCGGCGCAGGTGACGTCGATGCGGAGCTTCTCGTGGCCGGCGTTGGTGACGTCGAGAGCGGTCACCACGCCTCCGGCCGACTCTACGGCGTGGGTGAGCTGGCTGACGGCCTTGCCGCCGGCCGGCACCTCAAGACGCACGGTGATGGAGTACGACACACTCGGGACGGTGGCCACGTCAATCGCTCCTTCGGGACTGACCAAGAAGTCCTCCCATGTTAGGGGGCTTTGGGTCAGCCTTGGGTCAATCGAGCGCGGCGGCGGCCAGGACGATCAGCTCCACGACGGCCTGGACGGGGATCGTCGTGCTGTCGGCGGCGAGGTGGTAGTGGCCGGGATCGGCCGGGTCGGCCCGGTAGAAGTGGCGCCAGTAGGCCACGCGGGCGCGGTCGTTGTCGTCGATGACCTCCCGGGCCTCGCGCTCGCCCATGCCGGCGAGCGTGACCGTCTGGCGGACCCGGCGCTCGACCGGGGCGTCGAGCCGGACGTGCAGGGCGCCGCGGTGGCCGGCGAGCACCACGGCCCCGGCCCGGCCCAGGAAGACGCCGCCCTGCCCGCGGGCGGTCTCGCGCATCACGCGCTCGGTGCGGCGCACGAACTCCTCGGGGGCGAGCGGCACCGGGCCGGGGACGTACATGTCGACGCCGCCGAACGTCACGGTGGGCAGCCGCACCGCCCCCGACAGCAGCCGGCCGAGCCCGCGCTCGGCGCGGTCGTCGTGGGCCAGCGCCTCCTCCAGCGTGCAGCCGAGCTCCTGGGCGACCGCGCTCGGGATGGCGCGGTCGACGAACGGCACGCCCAGACGCTCGGCCACGGCCGGGCCTATCCGGCCACCGGCCGTGCCGTACGTCGCCGAGATCGTGACGACCCGCATAGGGCCAGGTTAGAACAGGGCGCTCGCCAGAGCCCTGCGCGCCTTGGCCAGAGAAGGGTCATCACCCGGCAAGGTGTCGAACAGGCCGAGCAGGTGACGCCTGGCCTTGTCGCGCTCGTCGCCGGAGGTGCGCTTGACCACCGCGATGACGCGGTTGAACGCCTCGTCGACGGCACCGGACAACATCTCCAGGTCGGCGGCGAGGAGCTGGGCGTCGAGGTCGGCGGGGTCCTGCAGGCGGCGCTGGACGTCGGCAGGGTCGACGCCTTCCGTGCGCTTGATCAGGGTGACGCCGGCCAGGCCCATCTTGGCGTCCTCGTTGCCGGGGGCGCGGGCCAGCAGCCGCTGGTAGGACTCCGCCGCCGCGTCGAGGTCGCCGCGCTCGACGGCCTGCTCGGCCGCGACCAGGTCGGGGTCGCCGGGCGGGCCCGCCGGGCCCTCCTGCTCGCCCTCCACCTGCGGCCGGGCGTCGGGGTTGGCCTGGTAGAACTGCTCGACGGCGGCCATCAGCTCGTCGAGCCAGCGGCGCACCTCCTGCTCGGGCAGCACCTGCTGGAAGCCGGTGACGGCCTGCCCCTGGAAGATCGCCAGCACGGTCGGGACCGCCTGCACGCGCAGCGCCGCCGCGATCTGCGGGCTGGTGTCGACGTTGACCCTGGCCAGGACGGCCCGGCCGCCGAGGTCGCCGACCACCTTCTCCAGCACCGGCCCGAGCTGCGCGCCGGCCGGCGCCCGGGGGGACCAGAGGTCGAGGACGACCGGCACCTGCATGGAGCGGTCGACGACGTCGGTCGTGAACGTCTCCTCGGTCACCTCCACGACCGTGGCCGAGGCCGACGCGGCCTGGGGACCTGCGGCCTCCCGCCGGGCCTGCGCCTCCAGTGCCTGCTTGCGAGCGCCCAGATCGATCGCCCCGTAGAGCGACCCGGGCCTAGAGAAGTCCGCCATGCCCTTCATCTTGCCGCATCGACGAGCCGTCGAAGTCACCCGCCGCGACCCTCAACGTGCGCAACTGGTCGAACATGGCGTGGAGTTCGTCCTCGGCGTACATCCCCAGGCCGAACTCGGCGGCCATGAGGTCGCGGGTGGCGTGGCGGACGACATCGCGACCGGCCTCGGTGATCTCGGCCAGCACGCCCCGGCCGTCGCGCGGGTTGGGCAGCCGCCGGACGTAGCCCGACTTCTCCAGCCGGTCCACGGTGTTGGTGACGCTGGTGGGGTGGACCATGAGCCGCTCGCCGATCTTCGACAGCGGCAGCGCGCCGGTCCGGCTGAAGGTCAGCAGGACCAGCCCCTCGTAGCGGGCGAAGGTCAGCCCGTACGGCTTGAGCAGCGCGTCGAGCTGTGACAGCAGGATCTGGTGCGCTCTCATGATCGAGGTCACGGCCGCCATCGCGGCGGAGGGGCCGAATCGGGCGCGCCAGCTCTCCGCGGCGCGGTCGATCGGATCGAACGGCAGGTTGAGCGGCTTCGGCTGCGACACGCAGCTACGTTAGCGCGCCGCTCGTCCCGGTTCGCCGGGCGATCTGGAGCGACAGGCGCGCCTCCTTGACCAAGAATCCGGACGTCAATCATCACGCTCAGTTATGGTTCTCGTACGTATGGTGACGCGGAAGCCAAGTCCATCAGCCTGTGGGGACCGGCCGGACACCCGGCTTCCGTCTTGCCGAAGGGCACGGGGGGTGCTTGATGGACGACGTCAACGGGGTAACGGGTGCGTGAGCACGCGGGCGTTTCACGGGAGGAGCTGAAGCAGAGCGCGGCCGTCACGGTGGCCGTGCTGCTCGCTGTCGGCCTGGTCGCGGCGTGGAACGTCCTGATACCCGGCGTGGACGCCTGGGAGAACATCGTGGCCGCGGTCATCGGCTCGCTCCGGCTGACCGGGCCCGTGGCGGCGGCCTTCGCCGCCTGGGTGGCGCTGCGCAAGCGCCGGGCGCTGCGCGGCCGCTCGCTCAGCACGTGGCGGGCGCTCAAGGCGCCGCTGGCGATCGTGATGGTGGTGCTGGGCTCGTTCGGCGCGACGGTGCTGGTGCTGGCGGTCAAGACCGTGCTCACCGACCAGGCGGGCCGGCTGAGCCTGCCCGGGCTGGGCATGGGCATGGCGGGGCTGGCCCTCTACTCCGTCATCGGGTGGGTGGCCGGCTGGGTGCTGCCGAAGGCGGTCACGCCGCCGCTGGCCGGGCTGGCCTGCTACGTGGCGTTCTCGTGGCTGGCCGACGACCGCGGCTGGGCCGACAAGCTGGCGCCCGGCACCGGCGAGCCGTACGACCTGTTCCAGGGGCTGAGCGCGACCGCGTTCTTCGACCAGACGATCTGGCTGCTCGGGCTCACCGCGACGCTGCTGCTGGGCTGGGCGGCGCTGGTCACCCGGCAGGCGCTGGTGCTGGCGTGCGCGCTGCTGGCGGTGCTGGCGGCGGGGATGGGGATCTCGCGGGTGCTGGCCCAGACCCGGCCGGTGGCCGCCCAGGACATCACCTACGCCTGCCAGGACTGGCCGATCACGGTGTGCGTGCACCCGGGGATGCGGGCGGGGCTGACCGAGCTGGGGGCGGCGTTCACGCAGGTCGCCCTGCGGCTGGCCGGGACGCCCGCGGCGTTCACCCGGGTGGAGCAGCGGCCGCTCGGCGACGAGCTGCGGCCGTCCAACGGGCTCGCGCCGATCCACGTCCCCGACCTGTCGGCCGGGTTCGCGGAGAAGGCGGCGCACGAGTACATCGAGTCGCTGGCCAGCCGCTGCCCCGGCACGGCGGCCGACGGCTACCGCTCGATCGTCATGGCCTGGCTGCGCGGCGAGCCGCTGCCCGGCGGGCCGCTGGCCGAGCACCAGTACGCGGCGTCGTGGTTCGCCTCGCTCGGCGAGTACCAGCGGCGGGAGTGGCTGCGCATGTTCTACAACGACTTCCAGAACTGCCGGCTGTCGGGCATCCACTTCGGCGGCGGCCCGGTCCGGCCGCAGCTCGTGCCGCAGACGGTGCAGCCGACGCCGGAGTCCAGTCACGTCTACCCGGTGTACCCGGATCCGGCGGGCACCCCGGCCGCGCCACCCGCCGCGCCGGACGGCCCGCCGGCGGTGCCGGGCATGCCAGGCGCTCCGGACGTCCCGGGCGTCCCGGGCCCGCCCGGCACCAGCCCCGGCCCCGGCCCCGCCGTGGGCTACACCCCGCACGCCGCCCCGGGCTGGGTCGTCGCCGACCCGCGCCCCTGGACCACGGTCGGCGACACCTCCGCACCACCCCACCCCCCGGCCTACGGCACCACCACACCGCGCCGGATCCCGCAACACGGCACCCCTGGAGCCGCGACCTGGGCCTCCCACGGCAACCCCCACACCACCGGCGTTCCGAGCAGGGACCGCTCCCACAACCCTGGCCAGGACACAGGCCACCGGAACACCACCGGCCGAGACAGGGGCCTCCCGAACACCACCGGCACGCAGCCGGGCACCGGCACCACGGTCGCGAACAGGCACTGAGCCCCGCGAGTCCGCACCGGCCCCGGACCGGCGACTCCCCCGCCCGTCCACGACACGACACTGCACTGCGCTGCACCGCATGCCGCACGGCACCGCCGTCCGGCCGGCCGGTCCGCGAGCGTCCGCCGGGTGGTGTCACGTTCCTCGGGCCGGTCGCGGAGGAGCCGTCCGGCCGTCCCCGGGCGTGGAGCCGAGCGGGCGAACCGGGCAGAGCAGGTCGAGTGGGCGAAACGGAGCGGGACGGCGGGTGGTGCATGGGATGAGGGCGGGCGGGCGGGATCGGAGATGTCACCCTGGGGCTGGCACTGATGATCGCTCACCGGGTAGTCATGCCACCATGACGACTTCCCGTACGTCGCCGCCCGAGGTCGTCCCGGGCCGGCGCCGCAGGTGGCGATATGTGGTGGGTTTACTGGTCCTGGTCGCCCTGCTGGCGGTGGCCGGCCGCCTGGCCTGGACCTGGCTCGACCCCACGGGCGAGCGGACCATCGACCGCAGCCAGCCGGTCCTGCTGCAGTCCATCAAGGACATGAGCCGCTTCGAGGCCGCGACCGGCACTTTCCAGGTGGTCGTGGACCTGGAGAAGGACGCCAACTTCCTGCCCGACGCGATCAAGGGCACCAGGACGCTGTTCGTCGGCGCGGGCGGCGTGGACGCCTACGTCGACTTCTCCGCGATCGCCAAGGACGCGGTGACGGTCTCGCAGGACCGCACGCAGGCGACCGTCCGCCTCCCGCACGCCCAGCTGGAGAAGCCGAACCTGGACAACAGCCGCTCGTACGTCTTCGCCCAGCAGCGCGGCCTGTTCGACCGCGTCTCGGACTTCCTGTCGGGCTCCCCCGGCGACCAGCGCGAGCTGTACCTGCTCGCGGAGAAGAAGATCAGCGAGGCGGCCGTGGCGAGCGACCTGCGGGCCCGCGCGGACGCCAACACCAAGGCGATGATGACGGGCCTGCTCAAGTCGCTCGGCTTCACGAAGGTGACCGTCAAGTTCACCGACGAGCCCTGATCAGGACGGGTGCCCGGGCTCCCGCGCACCCGTCCTAGGACCCCTGCGTCGTACGACCTAAGTACCTGCCTACGCCTCGTACGCCCAGAGATAAGGCATAAGCCCGATGTGCCAGGAAGGGCCTTAGAAGCAACCTAGAGAGTGCAGACACCAGGCAACACCGCAACGCCTACGGAGAGCACTCGACATGAACGCCGAACTCGAATACAGCATCATGCAGCACCACGCCGCCGAGCTCCGCCGCGCGGCCGCCGACCAGCGGCGCGTCCGGGAGGCGCGGAAGGGCAACCGGTCCGAGCGCCGTCACCGCTCGGTCCTCGCCCGCCTCATCGCCTCATGACCGCCCACAAGCAGCCCGGCCGCCGCCTCCCTCGCGGCCGGGCTGAACAGCCCCCGTAGGGGGCGCCCGGAGCCGTGTTCCTGGGTATCGGCACCGGGCAGACAACCGCGAAGCCCCGGTCCTTTCCTGGTTGGACCGGGGCATCGCGCCGTTCAGAGGGTGATGACGAGCTTGCCGCGCGCGTGGCCCTTCTCCAGCTCGCGGATCGCCTCGGGCACCCGCTCCAGCGGGTACGTCCCGCTCACGACGGGCGCGATCCGCCCGTCCCCGGCCAGCTCGGCCAGCGTCCGCAGGTCCGCCTCGCGGGGGAAGGCGAAGACCACCCGGGGCCGCTGCCGGGTGAACGGCCCCAGCAGGGCCGCCCGTAGCTGCCGGTCCAGCCCCGCCAGCCACCGGCCGCCGCCCTCCCCGCCCACGATGACGAAGGTCCCGCGCGGCGTGAGCGCCCTGCGCAGGTGGGACAGCGGGCGCAGGCCGGCCGCGTCCAGGATGAGGTCGTAGCGGGGACGGTCGCCGTCCGCGAAGTCCTCGCGGGTGTAGTCCACGACGTCGTCGGCGCCGATCGAGCGGACGAGCTCCGCCTTCGCTCCGCCGCACACGCCGGTCACGTGCGCGCCGAACGCCTTGGCGAGCTGCACCGCGAACGTCCCCACGCCGCCGCCCGCGCCGATGACCAGCACCCGCTGCCCCCGCCGCACCCGCCCGGCGTCACGCAGCGCCCGCAGGGCGGTCATGCCCGAGGTGGGCACGGCGGCGGCCTGCTCGTACGACAGGTTCGCCGGGATCGGCGCGAGCCGGTCCGCGCGGGCGCGGGCGTACTCGGCGTAGGCCGCCCCGCAGGTGCCGAAGACCCGGTCCCCCGGCTTGTACGCGGTGACGCCCGCCCCGACGGCCCTGACCTCCCCCGCCACGTCGGTGCCGAGCCAGGGCGTCCTGGGGCCGCGCAGGCCGGTGCCGAGCCGCATGAGGTAGGGCAGGCCGGTCAGCACGTGCCAGACGCCGGGGTCCACGCCCGCCGCGCGGACCCGTAACAGCACCTCGTCGTCGCCGGGCACGGGCTCGTCCACGTCGGCGAGGCCGAGGACGTCGGCCGGGCCGTACGCCTGCCGGATGATCGCTTTCATCGGGGGTCTCCGTCCGGGTACTGGAACACGTCGTCGAGCGGGGCTCCGAAGACCCGCGCGATCTGGAAGGCCATCTCCAGGGACGGCGAGTACCGGCCCTGCTCGATGGCGATGATCGTCTGCCGGGTGACGCCGATCCGCTCGGCCAGCTCCGCCTGGGTCATCTCGCCGTGGGCGAACCGCAGCGCCCGGATGACGTTGGTGACCCTCGTGGGCTTCACCATCCCGGCAGCCCCCGCCGGTAGGCGACGATCTTGAGAGTGGACCCGAGGACGGCCGACAGCACGAACCCCAGGTAGAGCACGTTGGCGATCCAGAAGTGCGGGAGCTCGGCCATCGCCATGACCAGCGCCGCCAGCGCGCCGGCGACGAGGAACCACTGCCCGGCGTACTCGCCGTACCGGTGGATCTCGCGGTCGCGCCGGTCCTTCTTGCCGAGGTCGGCGGGCGAGACGAGCCCGGCCGCGATGAACAGCACGATCGAGGCGGCGCACGCCCCGCCGACGCTCCACAGCAGCGGCGCCACGTACGGCACCTCGGCGAGCGGCCGGGCGCGCGCCCGGCCGAGGATCGTGGCGAGGTAGATCCCGTACGCGGCGATCGAGACCACCACCATGATCCAGGCGCGTTTCTCTTCGGATGCCATGCCCCGAATGTAAAACGACATAGACATCGTGTCTAGAATTTTTTACATCGCCCAGGTCGTGGCGTCATCGGGCGGACACGAGAACGCCGCCGGCGAGGCTCGCCGGCGGCGTCGAGTAGAAGATCAGGTGAAGGCGTCAGGACTTCGGCACGCTGATGAGCAGGGCGTCGCCCTGGCCGCCGCCGCCGCACAGCCCGGCCGCCCCGAGCCCGCCGCCCCGGCGCTTGAGCTCGTGGGCGAGGGTCAGCACGATCCGCGCCCCGGACGCCCCGATCGGGTGCCCGAGCGCGATGCCGCCGCCGTTGACGTTGACCTTGTCCAGCGGCACGCCCAGCTCCTTGGCCGACTGGAGCACGACGCTGGCGAACGCCTCGTTGATCTCGACCAGGTCGAGGTCGGCGGCGCTGACGCCCTGCTTGGCCATGGCCTGCTTGATCGCGTTGGCCGGCTGGGACTGCAGCGAGGCGTCGGGCCCGGCCACGTTGCCGTGCCGGCCGATCTCGGCCAGCCACTCCAGGCCCAGCTCCTCGGCCTTGGCCCTGGACATGACGACCACCGCGCAGGCGCCGTCGGAGATCTGGGAGGCCGAGCCGGCCGTGATCGTGCCGTCGGCGGCGAAGGCCGGGCGGAGCCGGGCCAGCGTCTCGACCGTGGTGTCGCCGCGCACGCCCTCGTCCTCCTTGACCACCACCGGCTCGCCGCGCCGCTGCGGGATCTCCACCGGGACGATCTCGTCGTCGAAGACGCCGTTCTTGACGGCGGCGGCGGCGAGCTGGTGGGAGCGGGCCGACAGCGCGTCCTGCTCCTCGCGGCCGATGCCGAGCCGGGTGTTGTGGCGCTCGGTGGACTCGCCCATCGCGCACTGGTCGAAGGCGCAGAACAGGCCGTCGTGGGCCATCGAGTCGACCACCTCGGCGCCGCCGTACTTGACGCCCTTGCGCAGGCCGGGCAGCAGGTGGGGGGCGTTGGTCATGGACTCCATGCCGCCGGCCACCACGATGTCGAACTCGCCGGCCCGGATGAGCTGGTCGGCCAGCGCGATCGCGTCGAGGCCGGACAGGCAGACCTTGTTGATGGTGACGGAGGGGACGGTCATCGGGATGCCGGCCTTGACCGCGGCCTGGCGGGAGGGGATCTGGCCGGCGCCGGCCTGGAGCACCTGGCCCATGATCACGTACTCGACGGACTCGGGCGCGACGCGGGCGCGCTCCAGCGCGGCCTTGATCGCGAGGCCGCCCAGCTCGACGGCCGACAGTCCGGACAGGGCGCCGAGGAGCTTTCCGATCGGGGTGCGGGCTCCGGCGACGATGACGGATCCAGCAGAGACGGAACTCGACATGACAACGGCCTCCTGTGCTCGCGCGTCCGGTCTTTGACACCATACCCACGGGTAGGACGTCGCTCGCCATGGAGGTAGACCACATATGTTCCTGCGGATCGACCACATCGGGATCGCCTGCGAGGACCTGGAGGAGAAGATCCGGCTCTTCTCCGAGACGTTCGAGCTCACGGTGGTGGCCCGCGAGGTGAACGAGGAGCAGGGGGTGAAGG
Source organism: Nonomuraea sp. NPDC050783 (assembly GCF_040802095.1). Classification (NCBI taxonomy): domain Bacteria; kingdom Bacillati; phylum Actinomycetota; class Actinomycetes; order Streptosporangiales; family Streptosporangiaceae; genus Nonomuraea; species Nonomuraea sp. NPDC050783. Next base: position 929,929 of record NZ_JBFAHK010000001.1, on the reverse strand, counting down.
AGGCCATGCTGCACATCGCCGACGGCGAGGGCGGCGGCTCCTACATCCAGCTCCTCGAACCGCTCTCCGCGGACTCCCCCGTGGGGAAATTCCTGGCCAGGCGAGGTGAGGGCGTCCACCATGTCGCGTTCGGTGTACGTGACGTCACCGAAACCATGACTAAGATCGGCGCGAAGGGTGTGAGGGTGCTGGACGAGCATCCCCGACATGGCTCCATGAACTCGCGGATCGCCTTCCTGCACCCGAAGGATGTGGGAGGGATGTTGACGGAATTGGTCCAGGCCGCCGATCCCGGCAAATCGTAAAAAACGTTCATATGTAACTAGTCACGCAGAAACATGGACGGGGCTTCGTCGGTGGCACCGGCGGAGTACGCTGGACCTCCCAACCGGACAGGGAGCCTGCCGCCAGGCCCGGGCTCTCGGCTCGGATGCCCCGAACCCCCCGTCCGGCACGTGTAGCCGTCTCGACAACCCAGGATCGAGCCTCCATGCAGTCCGACATCGACGCCCAGCTCAACAACTTCTTCGAGGACGCACCCGCACGCGAGTTCGATGTGGTGCTTCGTGGTTACGACCGGCATCAGGTCCACGATCACCTCAAGCAGCTCGACCAGGAGCTACGCCAGGCGCGCGAGCAGATCGCCGGCCTGCAGCGCGATCTGTCCGACTCCCAGCGCCAGTTGCAGGAGCAGGAGCGCCCCACGTACTCCGGTCTCGGCGCCCGCATCGAGCAGCTGCTCCGGCTGGCCGAGGAGCAGGCCACGGAGCTCGTCCAGGCCGCCAGGTCCGAGGCCAACGAGATCCGGGCCGCCGCCAAGGTCGAGGCGGCCGACCTGCGTGCCTCCGCCGAGGCCGAGGCCGCCGAGAAGCGCGCCCAGGCCACGCGTGAGAGCGACGAGATGCGCTCGGCCGCCGAGCGGGACGCCGAGGAGATCCGCGGCACCGCCCGCCGCGAGGCCGACGAGCTGACCAACACCACCGAGCGCGAGGTCGCCAAGCTGCGGGCCACCGCCGACCACGAGGTGGCCGAGAAGCGCGCCGACGCCGAGCGGGAGATCGCCAAGCTGCGCACCACCACCGAGCGCGAGGTCGCCCAGCTCAGGGCCTCGACCAAGCGCGAGCGTGACGAGGTGCTGACCGCCGCCAAGCGGCAGGCCGACGAGATGCGCGCGCAGGCGCAGCGGGTGCTGGAGGAGTCGGAGGCCAAGCGGGCCCAGGACGAGGCGGAGTTCGAGATCCAGCTCGCCTCCCGCCGCGAGGAGGCCGAGCGCCAGGAGGCCGAGCGCCACGCCACCGCCCAGGCCGCCACCCAGAAGCTGGTCGCCGAGGCCGAGCAGCGCGCCGCCACCGCCGAGTCGCGGGCCACCAAGGCGACCCAGCAGGCCGAGCAGACCCGCCGCGAGGCCGACCTGCACGCCAAGCAGCTCGTCGCCAACGCCCGCAAGAGCGCCGAGTCCATCGTGGCCGAGGCGAAGTCGAGCGCCGAGACCATCGTCACCGAGGCCAAGACCGAGGCCGAGCGCACCCGCACCGCGATGCAGCGCCAGGTCGACGAGCTGACCCGCCAGCGTGACAGCATCACCAGCCACCTGGCCCAGCTCCGCCAGCTCCTCGGCGGCGCCGCCCTGCCGGGCATGGACCCCGAGCCCGCGGTCACCGCGGCTCCGCCGAAGCCCGCGATCCCGGCGCCCTCGCCGGTCGTCGAGGCCCCGGTCACGGCGCCCGCGCCGAAGGTCGAGGCCAGGACCGAGGACGACGCGGAGTGGTGGCAGGAGTAGACGAGGGTCGGCGGCACGGGGGTTGAATGACGGCTGAGGAGAGCCTGGCGATCGCCTGATCGCTAGGCTCTCCTCGTATTTCCGGCCCTTTTCCGGCCTCACCTGGGGGGAGTTGCTCGCCGTTGTCCGCAGATGTCGAGACCGAAGCCGCCGACGCAGAAGGCAGAGCCGCAGAGAGCGGGAGCGAGGGCGCCGAGAGCGAAGGGGCGCGGCAGCCGTACGGGCTGCCGGGCAAGCCGCTCGCCCGCGGCCCGTTCCTGTTCGGGCTGGTCGGCGGCCTGGGAGTGCTGACGGCGATCGCGATCGCGCAGATGGTGGTCAACTCGCTGAGCACCATCATCCTGGTCGTGGTGGCGATGTTCCTGGCCGTCGGGCTCAACCCGGCCGTGGAGGCGTTACAGCGGCGCGGCCTGGCCAGGCGGGGCGCGATCTCGATCGTGTTCGCCGGGGTGGTCGTGGCGTTCGTGTTGTTCGGGCTGGCGATCGTGCCGCCGGTGGGCAAGGAGCTGGCGGACTTCGTCGCGGCGGTGCCCGGCTACCTCGACGAGCTGAGCGGCCATCCGACGCTGAGGCAGCTCGACGCCGACTACCAGATCATCCCGCGGCTCGCGCAGTTCGTGACGACCACCATGGGCCCGGCGCTGGCCACCGGCATCATGGGCGCGAGCCTCGTGGTGCTGGACGGCGTGTTCACCACGGTGACGCTGCTGGTGCTCATGCTGTACTTCCTCGGCTCGCTGCACACGATCAAGGCGTACCTGCTCAAGCTGGTGCCGGCCTCGCGCCGCGCGCGGACCGGCGCGATCAGCGAGGAGATCCTGAGCGGGATCGGCGGCTACGTCGCGGGCAACGTGCTCATCTCGATCATCGCGGGCGTGCTGACCTGGATCTTCCTGTCCGTCGCCGGCGTCAGGTACGCGCTCGCCCTCGCCCTGGTCGTCGCGCTGACGGACCTGATCCCGCTGGTGGGCGCCACGATCGGCGCGGTGGTGGTGACGGGCGTGGCGCTGCTGCAGTCGGTGCCGGTCGGCCTCGCCTGCGCCGTCTTCTTCCTCGTCTACCAGCAGATCGAGAACTACCTCATCTATCCCCGGGTGATGAAACGCTCGGTGGACGTGACGCCGGCCGTGACGGTGATCGCCGCGCTGTTCGGCGGGGCGTTGCTGGGCATCGTCGGCGCGCTGCTGGCGATCCCGGTGGCCGCCGCCATCGCGCTGATCATCCGCGAGGTGGTCATCCCCCGGCAGGCCCGGGCCTGACCGGCGCCGTCACCCGCGCCGTCGCCCGCGCCGTCACCCGCGCCGTCACCTGCGCGCGGCGCCCAGCTCCGTGCGCAGGAAGTCGGCCACGGCCGTGTTGAACGCCTCGGGCTGCTCGACCGCGCTGAGATGGCCGGCCTTGGGGATGACCTCCAGCCGCCCGGCGGGCGCCGCCTCGGCCATCGCCTTGGCCTCGGCGGGCGGCGTCAGCTCGTCCTCCTCGCCGACGACGACCAGCAGGGGGACCTTCAGCGCGGCGAGGGTCTCGGAGGAGTCGGGCCGCGCCGCCATGGCACGCTGCGCCCAGGCGACCGCGCCCGGCGGGGCGGACTGCACCAGCCCCTTGACCCGCCCGAACACCATGGCGCGCCGCTCCCTGGTGGTGGGCCCGATGAGCGCCGGCAGCACCTCGCTGACCAGCACCTCGCTGCCCTGCTCCAGCACGGCCCGCGCGATGCGCTCCCGGTTGTCGCGGGCCGGGGCCGGGTCGGGGACGGCCTTGGTGTCGGCGAGGATGAGACCGAGCAGCCGGTCGGGGTGCCTGCGGCAGAACGCCAGGGCGACGTAGCCGCCCATGGACAGCCCGCCGAGCACGGCCCGGTCGATGCCCTCGCCGTCGAGCAGCCTGGCGACGTCGTCGGCCATGAGGTCGAGCGACGGGTCGTCCTCGCCCAGCCGGGAGCCACCGAAGCCGCGCAGGTCGGGCGTGATGACCCGGCAGATCGCGGCCAGCCCTTCCCGCTGCGCCAGCCACATGGCCGAGGACAGGGGGAAGGCGTGAAGCAGCACAACCGGGAGCCCGGTCCCGGCCGATCTCGTGTAGAGCTGCACGGCCCCCACGGTAACGCGGTTCACGCGCATGAGCACACGATGTCGTATGCCGATATGCCGCAAAGCACATGACCGGTTAAGAGTCCGGCCCGCTCAGATGGCGGTGGCGCCGCCGTCCACGAAGAGCACCTGCCCGGTCACGTACGCCGACGCCTCGCTCGCCAGGAAGATCGCCGGCTGGGCCATCTCCTCCACGGTCCCCCAGCGCCGCATGGGCACGGAGGCGACCGTGGCCGCCCCGCCGGTCTCGTCCTCCCACAGGTTGCGGTTGAGCTCGGTGGCCGTCCAGCCGGGGCACAGGGCGTTGACCCGCACGCCGGCCCCCGCCCACTCCACGGCCAGCGTCTTGGTGAGCGCGACCAGCCCGGCCTTGGCGGCGGCGTACGGGGCCAGGAAGGGCGCGCCGAGCGCCGCCACCGAGGCCACGTTGATGACCGCGCCGCTCCCCCGCTCCAGCAGGTGGGGCGCGACCGCGTGGCAGACGACCATCGCCGAGTCGAGGTTGAGCCGCATGAGCTTGTCCCAGCCCGACAGCCGCAGGTCCTTGAACTCGACCATGAAGTTCGAGCCGCCCGCGTTGTTGACGACGATGTCGAGGTGGCCGAGCCCGTCGATCGCGGCGGCCACGGCGCCGGCGGCGGCCTCGCGGTCGGTGAGGTCGGCGGGCAGCACCACGGCCCTGCGGCCCAGGGCCTCGACCTCCTTGGCGACCTCGGCGAGCGCGTCGGCCGACCGCGACACCAGGGCCACGTCGGCGCCGGCGGCGGCGTAGGCGAGCGCGATGGCCCGCCCGATGCCCTTCGACGCCCCCGTGACCAGGGCCTGCTTACCGTTGAGATCGAACGCGCCCACGCCGCCTCCTCCGTTGCGTGCCAGCCGAACCGAACAAGATTCTATGGGTGTCCGCCGGGAACGCGGGAGCCCCCGTCCCGGACGGGTGTCCGTCCGGGGCGGGGGCCCGATGCGTCCTTTCTCCGATCCGGCTGCTGATCAGTTCGGGGGAATGGCCGGCGGCCGGAAGACCTCCCACAGGCGATAGAGCACCGTCGGCATCTTCGAGCGCGGCGTCTCCGACGCGTACGGCTTCGACGCCGGACCCCACGCGGTGCCCTGGTGGGCGATGCCGTCAGCTTCCCTGGGAGCCCCCCTCGTGTACGAACCCGTGGGCTGCACCCGGCCGAGCTGCTGGTCGATCGAGCGTTTCTGCGCCTCGCTCAGCCCGCGCGGCTGCGCGGAGTTCGGCGGCGTGCGCTGGGCCTTGGGCGGCGTCTGCCGCTGGACCGCCTTACGGCTGGTCGGGCGGACGGCGGGACGGTGCCGGACCGTGGCCTTGGACGGCCTGGCGGCCCGCCTGGTCACCGCCCTGCGCGCGGCCGCCGCGCGCCGCTGGGCCGCCTCGGCCCGTCGTTTCGCGGCCGCCGCCCGTCGCCGGGCCGCCGCCGCGGCGGCCCGCTGCCTGGCCAGCGCCGCCTTCTTCCTGGCCAGGGCGGCCGCCCGCTTCTTGGCGGCCTCCGCGGCTCTCTTCCTGGCCTCGGCGGCGGCCCGCTTCTTGGCGGCCTCCGCGGCCCGCCGCTTGGCCGCCTCGAGGGCCCGCTTCCTGGCCAGCGCGGCGGCCCTGCGCCGGGCCGCGGCCAGCGCCGCCCGCCTGGCGGCCGCCGCGGCCGCCCGCCGCGCCGCCGCGGCGGCCAGCCTCTTGGCCAACTCGCGCGCCGCGATCCGCGCCGCGATGCCGACCACGATCCAGAAGAGCTGGCCGTCGGGGTCGCTCATCGTGACGGGGCTGTTGTTGGCGTAGGAGTAGGCGTTGAGCTGCTGCGGCTCTCCCTCGTCGATGATCGGGTCCACCGAGAGGAAGCGGCCGTTGGCGGGGTCGTACTCGCGGGCGCCGAGGTGCACGAGCCCGGTGGTGGCGTCCTTGGTGCCGCCGACGAAGCCGCGCTGTCCCGGCCACCACGGCGGTGGTGCCCCCCGGTCCTCGCCGAACGGGGTCTGCCTGCGGATCGCCACGTCACCGGTGCCGGCGTTCACCATGGCCTGTGCCGTGCCCTGGTGGTCGTTGGCCATGAAGTAGACCTGGTTGTCCGGCGTGCGCACCGCGATGGCCTCGCCGCCGATGGTGTAGTAGCGGGTCTGCTCGACGGTGTCCTTGGCGTAGTCGAGCCGCAGCTCCATGTCGTCGATGTAGAGGGTGGCGTCGGTGGGCGTCTTGCGCAGCAGCCGGTCGCCGTCGGCGTCGTAGACGAACGAGGTCGTCCTGCCGCCCTCGGTCACCGACTCCAGGTTGCCCTCGGCGTCCCACACCAGGGTCTGGTCGGCGTTGCCGACCTTGCGCCTGGTGGTGTTGCCGGCGGCGTCGTAGCCGAACAGGTCGGCGCCGACGCTCTGCAGCGCGTGCGGCTGCTTGCCGCCGGCCGCCGGGTAGGTGTAGGTGCGCACCTGCTCGGCGGCGCCGCCCCAGGCGTGCTTGGTCTCCTTCGTACGGTTGCCGGTGACGTCGTAGGCGTAACTGACCGCGTACGGGGCCACGCCGCCGATCTTGCCGGACTGCGGGGCGCCGCTCGCGCAGTCGTCGGTGGCCGTCCACGCGGCGGTCAGCCGGCGCAGATGGTCGTGGGTGAAGCACTGGGTGTCCTGGACGGCCCGGTCGGCGATCTTGGTGACGTTGCCGGCCGCGTCGTAGCTGTAGGACAGGTCCAGGTCGCTGGCGGGCGCGCCGGCCCGGTCCAGCCGCATGCTGGTGAGCCTGCGGGTGCCCTCGTCGTGGGTGTAGGTCAGCCAGGTCTTCTTGCTGCCCTCGCCCAGCTCGTACTGGAGGGTCTCGCCGAGCTTGCTGTAACGGGCCGCGCTCACGTACGCCGACAGGCCGGTGACCTTGACCGGCTGGCTCAGCCCGTCGTAGCCGTAGACGACCGACTCCTCGGCCAGGCCGCCGCCGGCCGGGAAGCTGATCGACTGGACCTGGTCGTCGAGCGTGTAGCGGGTGTTGAGCTGGTAGGAACCCGCGAGCTTGCCCTCCCGTGCCGGGATGGTCACGGTCTGGCGGAGCGTGCGGTAGTCGGCGTCGATGTTGTTGATCTCGGCGGTGTACGCCTGCCCGTCCACGTACCGGATGGCGGCGTGCATGTGGCCCTTGGCCAGCCCGTCGTACTTCCACTCGGCCAGCAGCGTGCCGGTCGCCGAGCCCTCGCGCAGCTGCGTCTTGCGGCCGAGGGCGTCGTAGCCGTACCACAGGGTCCTGCCGCGCGCGTCGGTGGTGGTGACGATCTCGTCGGCGTCGTTGTACGTGGTGGTCGTGACGCCCTTGTCGGGGTCCTCCGTCCTGATCTCCCGGCCGCGCAGGTCGTAGTGGTGCCGCCAGACGTTGCCCGCCGCGTCGGTCACCGTCGCCAGCCGGCCGGCGCGGTCGTAGGTGTACTTGGTGGACTCGTACTCGCCGGTCGGGGTCGAGCCCTTGTACTGGCGCAGTTCGACGAGCCGGTCGTGCGCGTCACCGATCCGGGTGGTGGCGGTGTCGCCCGGCAGCGGCGTGATGTCCAGCCGGTCGCCCTGGTCCTTGACCGAGACGCGGTACTTCTCCACGCCCTTGACCTTGAAGACCTCGGCGTTGACCTCGCCCGTGCCGTCGTACAGCGACACGACCTGGGTGGGGACGGCGGCGTCGGCCACCGCGAGCAGGTCGGTGGACGGCTTGCCGGTGGCGAAGTAGCCGGTGTTGGCCTTGTGATCCTCTCCCTGGGAGTTGTAGAAGGTGTCGGTGATCGTGCGCCCCTCGCGCAGCGCCGGATCCTGCGCCTGGTCGTCGACGGGGGCCGGTTCCTGGGTTTGACGCTCGCGCATCAGGCCGTCGAACAGCTCGTGACTGGTGGTGTAGCTGCCGTCGGCGTTCAGCGTCTTGGTCGTGACGACGCTGGGGCCGTCGTTGCGCACCTGGTAGGAGAACTCGGTGCTGGGCGACTGGTCGGCGGCCTTGCTGCGGTCCGGCTGCCAGACCTTGATGAGCCGGCCGAGCGCGTCGTACTCCATGTCCACGCGCCGGCCCGCGGCGTCGATCTCGGCGGTCGGCTCGCCCCAGGCCGGTTCGAGCAGGGTGCGCTCGGTGTGGCCGAGCTGGTTGGTCTCGGTGGTCTCCGTCGGCAGGGCGCCGGAGGCCGGGACGTAGGTGGTGACGGACTTGGTGCCGACCGGGTCGGTCTCGCTGGTCTCGCGGCCGTAGGCGTCGTACGTGCGGGCGCTGCCGGTGATCGTCTGCCCGTCGGGCGAGACGAGCTCCTGCACCGTGGTCACGTCGCCCTTGGTCGGGGCCTGGCCGTGCGACTGGCCGTCGTACTGGATCTTCTCGTCGGACAGGATCTCGTCGGCGGCCAGCTTGGCCGTCCCGGTGGCGCAGCCGGCCGCGACCTTCTGCACCCGGCTGGGGAAGTCGAGCATCCAGCTCGTGTCGTTGCGGGCGTAGGTGTAGCGGATGCACTGGTCGTCGTCGGCGGTGGCCAGGTCGCCCTTCTCCTCGACCTGCAGCAGCAGGCCCTTGGTGTCGTACGCGCGATCCTCGCCGGTCCGCTGCCACTTGCCGCCCGACACCGCCGTGCGGGTGACCATGGACGCGGGCTGCACCACGTACGCGGTCTTGGTGACGCCGCCCTGCGTGGACTCGGCGGTCTTGGCCGACCAGGCGTCCTGCACGGTCGCGGTCAGCACCGCGCCGCCGTCACCGTCGAAGAGGATCTCCTCCCGCTCGAACCCGGCGAGCTGGTCGAGGTCGTCCCGCTTGACGCCCTCGGAGTCCTCCACCTGGACGCTGCGCTTGGAGCCGTCGGCCAGTTTGTCGCCGTGCATGCCGCGGAAGTAGCGGAACTCCGTCAGCGTGCGCTTGCCGTCCTGCCCGTCGCCCTCGCGGACGCGGACCCGGCCGTAGCCGCGGTAGTCGGCCCACGTGCGGTGCTCGGGCTTGACCAGCATGTTGTCGGCGTAGTGCCAGGCCGCGCCGTCGAGGTACTCGTAGTCGGTGACCACGTTCGGCGAGCCGGCCACCCGGTCCACCTCCAGGGTCTGGGTGACCAGGTACTTGTGGAACCAGTCGGTGACCTCGGTCTCGTTCGGCGGGGCCCAGCGCTGCGGGAAGCAGCGCCTGGTGTTCTTGTCGGCCGCGGGCACGTCGCCCGGCTTGCAGTCGGCCGCCGAGTAGTTGACCCGCAGCTCGCCGCCGTACTCGTTGTCGATGGCCTGCACCCGCCACTTGACCAGCGGCGCCCGGCCCTCGTTCGCGTCCACCCTGTTGGGCAGCTGCACGCCGGTGAACGTCACCGGCGGCAACGTGATCGTGCCGCCCACGTGGCCGGTCTGCCGGATCGAGGCCAGCCACAGCGCCGGGCTCATGCCGTCGCCGGAGGCGGGGAACTGGTGCGTCAGCGCCCACGAGTCCACCGGGGTGAACTGGCCGGCGGCGTTGCGCACCTGCGTGGTGACCTTGGCCAGCCGCTTGCGGGTGAAGAACGTCGGCGCGAGGCGGTCGGTGCACTTCACCCCGCTGTCGCAGATCTGGTCGAACGGCACGTCCGGCCAGTGGCCCGCGGTCTCCTTCTTGAGCTGCTCGGGCGCGCAGGTGACCGAGCCGCTGGGCAGGCAGCGCTCGGCCACGTCGAACACCACGCGGGCGGCCGGCTGCTTGGTGAACAGCTCGTTGCCGAGGTAGCCGTAGTCGATGCGGGTGAGGTACGCGCCGCGCACGTACGGGGTGCCCAGCTCCGGCTTCATGGTACGGCCGTAGTAGTTGGTCTCGCGCTCGTACCAGTACGTGGTGGCGTTGCCGTGCGTGTCCACCTCGTAGTCGAGGTTCCACCGGTAGGCCTGCTGGCACCAGGCGTTGGCCGGGGTGCTGCTGTAGCAGGGCTCGCCGCTGTTGTTGCCGAACACCGGCACGGTCTGCACGGACTTGGTCTCGGCCTTGCCGCTGGCCCAGCCGGGCAGCCGATTCAGCCCGAAGGTGTACTGGGTGCCGTCCGGCGTGGTGACCCGCCAGTACTCGCCGTTGTTGTCGCCGTTGGTGGCGCCGGTCAGGTACTCGATCCTGGTGCCGTCGTCACGCTTGGGCCGCCACTGCTTGGTGGTGGCGTCCTTGACCAGCTCGACCGACGAGTCGCCGAGCGACATGATGGCGTTGTCCTGGTCCCAGCACAGGTCGCCGGTCTTCTTGCCGTCGAGCATGCACGACTTGTACCGGCGCTCGATGAAGCCGCCGGGGTTCAGCTCGAAGCCCTCTCCGGCCCAGGACGTCTGGTTGTTGGTGGACACCGTGCGCCCGTCCACGCTCTGCGAGGAGTAGCCGAGCGAGACCTCCGGCTCCTCGCCGCCCAGCGACGGCGGCACGCGCAGCTCGTAGTTCCAGCTGAAGTCGCCGGACTGGGTGCCGACGCTCCAGTCGGACGCCGCCGACAGGGAGGTGGCGGCGTGGTCGCCCGACGGTCCTGACGGCGCGGCGGTCACCGCGTACAGGCCGGCCGTCTCGACCTCGGCGGTCACCGTGCCGTCCGTGGCGTTGTTCTCGCTCTTGACCGGCGTGGGCTGCGGGCAGTCCGCCGCGCCGGTGAGCGCGCACTCCTCCAGCTTCACCACGCGCAGGCGGGCGCCGTAGTCGCCGCCGTAGGCGTAGCGGAACGAGGAGTAGTCGATCTCCAGCCGGGTCGTCGCCTTGCCGGCCGAGCGGGCGGCCGCCGCGCTCCCGGCCGGTGAGACGCGCATCGTGAGGCCGAGCCGGTCGGACTTGGCGGGGTCGAGCAGCTCGACCTTGACGGGGGTCGCCTCGGCCGCCTCGGCCGACTCGGCCGACTCCGCGGACCTGGCGTTCTTCGCGGCCTTCCGCGGCGGGGCCAGCCTGATCGGGAAGTCGCCCGCGGCGAGGGTCCTGGCCGCCGCGTCCGTGCCGCCCAGCTCGGCGGTCTGCGGCTTCGGCCAGCTCACGCCGGGCGGGGCCGTCCATGCCTGCTTGGTGACCGGATTGTCCAGCGGGGGCAGGACCGGGACCTTGCCGCCCTTGACCGGGGTCTCCCGCTGCACCCGGGGAGCGGGGCGAGGGGCGGCCTCGGCGGGCATGGCGTACGCCATGGGGGCGATGAGGATGACGGACAGGACCGTGGCCAGGCGGCGCGGCCAGGGGGACTCGGGCTTCGGGTGGAGGAAGCGGTTCCAGTAGGAGTCGGGGGCGTCGGCGAGTTCCGGAGTTTCCGGAGGACGGTTCCAGCGGGATTCGGGCAGCTCTAACTCACTCGGCAGATCCATGGACTCTCCCAGTCGGGTGGTGCTGCTCTTGGAGGGGGTGTACTGGGCGAAAGGAGGGTTATTGGGCGGCGAGTTGGGCGATCTGGTCGGCGTCGAGCACGCCGTCATAGGTGCGGACGTCGTCCACGGCACCCGGCCAGTGGCCGGTCAGGACGCCGGCGCTCTTGGTGCGGCCCAGGTGCAGCGGGCCGGTGGCGTTCCAGGTGCTGGTGTGGGCGGTGACCGTGGTGGCGGACAGGCGGCCGTTGACGTAGACGCGCAGCTCCCCGGCCAGCGGGTCGTACACGCCGGCCACGTGGGTCCACTCCATCGGGTTGGCGAGGGAGTCGGAGCGGGTCCGTACCAGGGTGGCGGTGTCGGTGTCGGCGCCGGCCATCCCGAACGTCCAGCGCTGCTGGGCCTTGTCGTAGCCGAGCTGGAACCCGGCGGCCCGGTTGCCGGTCTGCGCCACCGCCGCGGCGTCGGCCGCCGGGAGGTAGTCGAGCTGGGCCCACAGGGCGACCGTGAAGCCGCCGGAGGTGACGACGGCGGGCCTGGCCGTCTGGGCCGCGCCGGTGGTGCCGTCGAGCGCGAGCGCGCCGTCCAGCCAGCCGGAGGTCCAGGAGGCGGCGCCGGTGAGCGTCGCGGGCGTGGCCCGGCCGGAGGAGTCGGCGGCGGCGGTGCCGCTCTCCTCGTCCAGCTTCCAGTGGCCGACCAGCGTGGAGGCGCTGTGGATCAGGTCGGCGACCTCGTCGGCGAACACCGCCCGGCCGTAGACCCGCACGTCGTCCACGTCGCCCGGCCAGGGCTCGGCCGGGGCCCCGGCCGCCTTGCCGCGGCCGACGGTCAGCGGGCCGGTGGCGTTCCACGGCTGCGCGAAGGCGACCGCGGACTCCAGGCGGCCGTTGACGTAGAGCGAGAGCTTCCCGGCCGCCGCGTCGTAGACGCCGGTCAGGTGGGTCCACTCGTTCAGGCGGGGCGCGGCGGCCGACAGGGCCCGGGTGGTCGCCGCGCCGTCGGCGTCGGCGGCCGTGCCGGCCAGCGCCCAGCGGTCGTCGGCCTTGGAGTACTGGAGGGCGAACGCGCCGGTCCTGCCGCCTTCCTGGGTGAGCAGGGTGGCCGTGGCGGCGTTGGAGGTCAGGCGGGCCCAGGCGGCGACGGTGAAGTTGCGGCTGGTGTCGGTGACCGGGCCGGCGGTCTGGGCGTAGCCGCCGGCCGGCCTCAGCCCCGAGCCGGTGCGGCCGGCCGTCCACGCCGTGCCGTACAGGGTCGCCGGGTGGGCGCCCGTGGCGTCGCCGGCCGTGCCGCCCTGGCCCTCGTCCAGCGGCCAGTGGGCGGCCGGCGGGCGGCCGGGGTTGACGTTGAAGACGTACGTGCGGATCGGGCCGAGCTGCCCGGCGCGGTCCTTGCTGCGGACCGACAGCACGTTGGGGCCGTCGTGGCGCGGGGTGAGCCGGATCGTGGCCCTGCCGTCCTCGCCGGGCGTGACCGGCACGCTCGGGTTCGCGTCGAGCCCGTAGACGTAGGAGGCCACGTCGGGGACGCCGTTGGGGCCGAAGGCGAACGAGCCCGCCAGGCCCAGGCCGTCGCTCCAGGCGTTCTCCGCGTACTCCGGTGAGGAGACCTCGGGCTCGCGTCCTGGCGCGGTGGCGTCCACCGTGGCCTCGCACCACGGGCTCCAGGCGCTGGTGGCCTTGCCGTCCTCGGCGCGGACCCGCCAGCGCAGCAGGGCGCCGTCGGCGTACAGGGCGGCCGGGATCGTCGCGGAGAAGGCGGTGCCGGAGGAGCCGAGCGGGGTGACGTACTCGCCGATCTTGGTGCCGGCGGCGTCGTACCACTCGAAGCGGCCCTTGACCGAGTTGTCGGCGTCCTTGAGCTTGGCCCACAGCTTCGGCGTGGTGGTGCTGATCACCGGCCGGTCGTCGCCGGAGGCGCACGGGCCGCCCGGGTCGGACCAGGCGTCGGCGGCGGCGGGCGCGGACGGGAGCGAGTTGTACTCGATGACCAGGCTCGGGTTGTTCTTGAACTTCTTCCAGGCGTAGACGTCGCTCTCGCTGGTCGCCCGCAGGCCGATGGTGATGTTGGCCCACTTGCCCGCGGCGGCGTTGGCCACCTGCGCGGTGACGTCGAACTCGACGCCGCCCGGCATGCAGGACGAGCCCCAGCCCTTGGCCACGTTGACCGTGGACAGCTTGGTGACCCACTTGGGCTGGTTGTTCCAGGTGGTGCTCTTGCTGATCGCGTTCGTCGCCCACGCCTCGACCTTGCGGGCGCTGCACGAGTACGACCACGTCTCGTACGTGCGCAGCGTCCCCTTGATGATCTGCTTGCCGTGGATCGTCGAGCCGGTGTTCATCTGGAAGAACGAGCGGTTGGTCTGCGAGTCGACGTGGCCCACCCGGGCGACGTCGCTGGAGTTGAGGTAGTTGGAGCTGGGCCAGTTGCTCCAGACGGCCGTCCACGCGCCGCGCGCCGCCGAGAAGTACGGGTCCAGGTAGACCGGGTACTTGGTCCGCGGATCGGACAACATCGCGCGGTCCGGCCGCAGCCTGAGCTGCCGGCCGGTCAGCTCCACGCCCATCCTGGCCTCCCGCGCCTCGGGCGAGCGGCCCTCCCTGAGCGCCTTCGGGCCGGCGATGCCCTCGGAGTCCCACATCTTCGGCGTGGGCGCGATGAAGATCGTGCCCTTCCGCTCGTCGCGGGCCTCCAGGTTGCCCGCCTTGTCGGTGGCGACGGACAGGCCGTGAGCGGTCAGCGGGAACGTCAGCTCGCTCACGCTGCGCGCCGCGTCCCTGGACTTGACCACGAGCAGGTGGGAGAAGCCGTCCACGTCGGCGGTGACCTGGAGGTCCACGCCCGGCAGGACCTCGGGGTAGGTGGCGGTGTCGCCGCTCAGCGTCGGCTTGGGCAGCGTGCCCGGCCAGCCCAGCTCCAGGGCCTTGGCCCCGCGCGACAGGCGGGCCAGCGGCGCCTGGCCGCCGCCGGAGAACGTCAGCCCGGCCGCGGTGGCGACGGGCTCGACCGCGCCGTCGGGCCGCAGCCGCAGCGTGGTGTCCACGGGGACCCAGCGGTCGTCCTTGCGCACCCGCACCGGGCGGGCGTGCTGCTCCAGGGTGAAGGTGCCGTCCGGGTTGGCGAAGACCTGGCGGGTCTCGCTGAGCAGGGACTCCACCTCGACGCGCCGGTTCTCGCGCCGGGCCAGGATCGACGCCTGCCTCTCCGCGCCCGGCCCGTCGCCCTTCGCGGCCTGCCCGTCGTTTCCTACGTCCTGCCCGTCGTCTCTTGCGGCCTGCTCCGGCGGCGCCGCGGCATGCGCCGCCGGAGGGGTCTCGGCCGCGGCGGGCGGCACCTGCGCCAGAGCCGCCACCACCATCGGGAACGCCATCGCCGCCGCACTGATCGAACGCACGACCCGCATCTGTCCTCGCCCATGCTGAGCAGGGGTTACGCGCGGAACGGAGGCCGTCCGGCGTCTCCACGATCTTCGGTTGACGCTCGGATTCTCACCCTGCGTCAGTCGGCGGGTCCAGAGTTCTGCTCATATTGTTCAAGAAAAGCTTCATAGGCCGCAGCTATCTGCAAATTGTCGTCATATCTCGGTGGGAAGCGGGTATGCCGAAGGGTTGACCCGCTTGACGATCTCGTCGAGCGCGATGCGCACGTACGGCTCCCCCACCCACAGGTGCTTGGCCCCGTCCACCCCGACGACCTCGGCCTGCGGCACCCGGGCGAAACGCTCGCGCGCCTCCTCCGGCCGCAGGTAGTCGTCGAACTCGGGCACCAGCGCGACCAGCGGCCGGCCGAAGCGCGCCCAGGCGTCCAGGTCGGCCTCGGTGGCCCTGTGCAGCGGCGGCGAGAGCAGGATCGCGCCCTCCACCAGCGGGTCGTGGGCCCACTTGAGCGCCAGCTCGGTGCCGAACGACCAGCCGACCACCCACACGTGCGGCAGGTCGTGGAACTCGGCGTACTCCAGCGCGGCGGCGACGTCGTACCGCTCGCCCTCGCCGCCGTCGAACGCCCCCTCGGAGGTGCCGCGTTCCGAGGAGGTGCCGCGCGTGTTGAAGCGCAGCACCGCCAGGTCGGCCAGGGCCGGCAGGCGGTTGGCGGCCTTCTTGTAGACGTGGCTGTCCATGAAACCGCCGTGGGTCGGCAGCGGGTGCAGGGTCACCAGCGTCGCGACCGGCGGGCGGTCGAGCGGCAGGGCCAGCTCGCCGACCAGGGTCAGGCCGTCGGCCGTGTGCAGCTCGATCGGCTCCCGCCGGGCCGGCAGCACGGTCGCCGCGCGAATCTCCACCATCGTTCCTCTCGGGGGCTTTTCCTCAGTAACGGCTGCGGCCGGGGCCGCGATCGAGCCTCTTGCGCCAGCAGGGCTGGTGCCAGTGGCGGCGCTCCTCGTCGCCGCCCGCCCAGTCGGGCCAGGCCACCAGATGCGACTGGCCGCGGCGGATCTCCTGGTCACACCCCGGGCAGCGGTAGTCCTTCGTCGAGGACGCGCCCGTGAGCATGCGGACCTTCCACTGGCCGTCCGGCCACTCCTCCACCTTGTCCAGGCCGGCCGGAGAACCGAGGGGACGGGAGGACTCCTTCCGGCGGGCCCTTCTCGGGCTCATCCCGTGCTGCCTCCAGACCCTGCGAACGCCATGCGTCCAGTTTTCCAGAGCCGCTAAGGTGGATCGTCATGCGGCTGGTCATCGCGCGGTGCAGCGTGGATTACATCGGAAGGCTCACGGCACATCTGCCGATGGCGCCGAGGCTCGTGCTCATCAAGGCCGACGGCAGCGTGAGCATCCACGCCGACGACCGCGCGTTCAAGCCGCTCAACTGGATGAACCCGCCGTGCAGGCTCAAGGAGGACGGCGAGACCTGGACGGTCACCCACGGCAAGACCGGCGAGAAGCTGGTCCTGACCATGGCCGAGATCCTCCACGACTCCAGCCACGAGCTGGGCGTCGACCCCGGCCTGATCAAGGACGGCGTGGAGGCCCACCTCCAGGAGCTGCTCGCCGAGCACATCACCACGCTGGGCGAGGGCTACACCCTGATCCGGCGCGAGTACATGACGGCCATCGGCCCCGTCGACATCCTCTGCCGCGACGCGCTGGGGGCCACGGTGGCGGTCGAGATCAAGCGGCGCGGCGAGATCGACGGCGTCGAGCAGCTCACCCGCTACCTGGAGCTGCTCAACCGCGACCCGCTGCTGGCCCCGGTCCGCGGCGTCTTCGCCGCCCAGGAGATCAAGCCCCAGGCCAGGGTGCTCGCCACCGACCGCGGCATCCACTGCGTCACCCTCGACTACGACGCCCTGCGCGGCATCGAGCCCGAGAACCCGACCCTGTTCTGACCCGGCCCCGCCGCCCCGGCCGCCCTAGTAAGCGCTGGCTTACCGGATTATCGTGGCGGCATGACCACGACGTTCGAATCGCTGAACCCGGCCACCGGTGAGGTCGTCGGGAGTCATCCCAAGCAGGGGCCTGAGGACGTACGGGCCGCCGTCGGGCGGGCCGAGGAGGCCGCCGCCTGGTGGGCGGGGCTGGGGCACGCCGAGCGGCGGCGCCGGCTGCTCGACTACAAGGCCGTCGTCACCCGCCACCTGCGCGAGCTGGCCCGGCTGGTGCACGAGGAGACCGGCAAGCCGGTGGGCGACGCCACGCTGGAGATCGTGCTGGCGATCACCCACCTCGACTGGGCCGCGCGCAACGCGCAGAAGGTGCTGGGCCGGCGGCGGGTCGCCACCGGGATGATCGGGCTCAACCTGGCCGCCACGCTGGAGTACCTGCCGCTGGGCGTCGTGGGGGTCATCGGGCCCTGGAACTACCCGGTCTTCACCCCTATGGGGTCGATCGCGTACGCGCTGGCGGCCGGGAACGCCGTGGTGTTCAAGCCGAGTGAGTTCACTCCCGGGGTCGGGGTGCGGCTGGCCGAGCTGTTCGCCGAGTCGGTGCCCGAGCGGCCGGTGTTCCAGGCCGTCACCGGGCTGGGCGAGACGGGCGCCGCGCTGGCGGGCGACCCCCGGGTACGGAAGATCGCCTTCACCGGATCGACCGCCACGGCCAAGCGTGTCATGGCCGCCTGCGCCGACAACCTCACGCCGATCGTGGCCGAGTGCGGCGGCAAGGACGCCTTCATCGTGGACGCCGACGCCGACCTGAGCGCCGCCGCCGACGCCTGCCTGTGGGGCGCGATGTCCAACGCGGGGCAGACGTGCGTGGGCGTCGAGCGGGTCTACGTCGTGGACGCGGTCTATGAAGGTTTCATGCGGGAGCTGTCGGAGCGGGTGAGCCGGGTGCGGGCCGGCGAGGAGTACGGGCCGATCACCATGCCCGCCCAGGTCGAGGTGATCAAGCGGCACATCGACGACGCCGCCAAGGCGGGCCGGGTGGTCGCGGGCGGCCCGGAGGCGGTGCGGCCGCCGTACGTGGACCCGGTCATCGTCGAGGACGTGCCCGAGGACTCCCCCGCCGTGCGCGAGGAGACCTTCGGCCCGACCATCACCGTCCGCCGTACCCGCGACGCGCGGGAGGCGCTGGAGCTGGCCAACGCCTCGGCGTACGGCCTGGGCGGGACGGTGTTCTCCAGGAACGCGCGCCGGGCGACGGAGCTGGCCCGCCTCATGCGTACCGGCATGACGGCGATCAACTCGGTCATCTCGTTCGCCGGGGTGCCGGCGCTGCCGTTCGGCGGTGTGGGAGACTCGGGCTTCGGACGCATCCACGGGGCCGACGGCCTGCGCGAGTTCACCAGGCCGAAGGCCATCTCGCGGCAGCGTTTCGCGATGCCCGGGATGAACCTGACCTCGTTCTCCCGCGGCCCCGCCGAACTTGAGCGACTGATCAGACTTGTCACGTTCTTGCACGGACGACGTAAAAGATAATCTTCGCACCCTTTCCCTAAACGGATCATCCGTCCATAATTGTGTGCTCTGGGGGCCACGATCATGTTGGACGGGTGGATTGTGAACCGGTCTTACCGGGGAATGTCGGCTGAGCAAAGGCTGGCAGACAGACGCGAGCGGCTGATGACAGCCGCCTACACGCTATACGCGAAGCCGGGTTTCGCGGCGACGACCATCGAAAGGTTGTGCTCGGAGGCGCGGATCTCCAACCGCGCCTTCTACGAATGTTTCGGTGGGCGCGAGGAGCTGCTTCAGGCGCTGCACGAGCGGTGCGTGGAGGAAAGCCTGGCGGTCGTGGCCAAAGCGTTACAGGAAGCGCCCAACACGCTTGACGGCCGGATCAAGGCCGGCATTCGCGCCTATATCGAGTTCGCCACGGCCGACTGGCGGCGCGCTCGCATCATGCACGTTGAGGTGCGCAGATCAGGAGATGTCCTGACAATGTCGCGCCAGCGGGCCGTGGATGCCTTCGCCCGGATCATCCAGGAGGCTTCCGCCGAATTCCCCCAGGAGCCGCACCTGAATCGGCGCCTGCTGGCACTCGGAGTCATAGGGGCGTTACAGGAGTTGCTCATCGAATGGCTGCTGTCCGAGACGCAGCCGGCGATCGACGAACTGGTGGCGGCCGCCGTGCACATCTTCATGAGGAGCCTCGGCGGCCCCGCGACGGCGAGCAGTACGCGCCCGGCACACACCGGATAAATCAGCATTAGCCGCTGTATTCAGCGTCATATGTCATGGATGCGTGCCAGCCGTAATCTGGATTTTGTCTAAGTCGCGAAAGAGCGGGCGGCGGCTGATCGTCGCCCGCTCCGATATGTCCCCTCAGGCCACCGCGGCCGGCTGAGCCTCCACGTGCAGGACCCGATTCAGCCGGGTCACCGCCAGGATCCGCATGATCCGCGGTGGCACCCCCCGTAGGACGAGGCGGCGTTGCGCGCCCAGCGCGCGCCGATGCGCGCCCACGAGCACGCCGAGGCCGGTCGCGTCGATCATCTCCAGCTTGGAGAGATCGAGGATCAGGTCGCCCTCACCGGCGTCGAGCGCGTCGTGCAGCAGCTCGCGCACCCCCGCTGACGTGCCGGCGTCGAGCCTGGCCCCGATCCGCACCACCTGAGCCCTCGGATTGCCCCGGACGCGCATGCCACCTCCTCAATCACGCGCTCCTCACGCACGCGCACAGCCGGCTCGGCTCGTGCGCACTCGCGCGCGGGACGAGCCTCCTGCATGTCACCTCTACCCATCTACGGGCAGGGACACGACAGCTTCGAGCAGGAACTCTCCTTCTCCCGTCGGGCGGGCCTCCAGCTCGCCGCCCACGGCGGCCAGCCGCTCCCCCATGCCCGCCAGGCCGCTGCCCAGGTCATCGGCCTGCCGCCGGGCCACCCCGTCGTTGCGGACGGTCAGCCGCGCCTGCTCGGCCGTGAAGCGGATGGTGATGTCGCAGAACGTCGCCGTGCTGTGCTTGAGCACGTTGGTGACCGCCTCGCGCACGGCGTAGGCGAAGACGGGGGCCAGCCCGCCGGGCAGGTCGCGGTAGGGCAGGCGCGTCTCGCAGCGGACCCCGGCCGCTTCGAGCACCGCCTTCACGCTGTCCAGCTCGGCGGCCAGGTCGAGCTCGCGGTAGCCGCGCACGGCCTCGCGCAGCTCGCGCAGCGCCTGCCGGGTGAGCGTGTTGATCTCGGTCATCTCGGACCTGGCCGCCGCCGGGTCGGCGTCCGCCAGGCGGGCGGCCAGCGCGGTCTTGACGGCGATGGCCGAGAGCCGGTGCCCCACGAGGTCGTGCAGGTCGCGGGCGAAGCGCAGCCGCTCCTCGGCCAGCGCCAGCCGCGTGTGCGCCTCCCGGCCCTCGTGCGCCTGCACGGCCAGCCCCCAGATCCACAACCACAACCGGCCGGACGGCGGCAGGATCGCGCACCAGAGGCAGGAGACCGCGCCGTAGACGAAGACCGCCTCCCCCACGCTCAGGCCGGCGTCGCCCGTCCCGGTCACCACCCCCAGCACGCCGATCCCCACGGCGGCCACGAAGGTCCCGGCCGCCTGCAGGACCGCCGTGCGCTTGCTCACCCGCAGCGTGGCGACGGTCAGCCAGGTCATGAGCATGAAGCCCCAGCCGAAGGGGTTGCCCCCGCCGGCGACCGCCCCGGCCATCGCGAGGGCCGCGGTGGCCACGACCTCGCGGAGCGGGTAGCGGCCGGCGATCAGGGCGTCGATCGCCCGCCAGGCCACCCAGGTGAAGCCCAGCGCGGCCGCGGACGCGGGCACGGCGCGCCACCAGGGGAACCCGCCCGCTCTGATGAGGGTCACGCTGTCGAGCGCGAGCAGAATCCACATCAGGACCAGACCGGACAGGAGGATGATCCAGGTGACGCGCCGTGCGCGTTGGAGCTCGTTCACCTACTTGGCGCGCAGCACGTCGCCCAGCTTGAGCCGGGCGCCCGTGCGCAGCACCGCCCGCCGGTACACGCGGGCCCCGAAGGACAGCACCGCGAGCACGGCCAGCACCATGGCCGCCATCGACGCGCCTACCTGCCACAGCGGCACCTCGGTCGCCGCCATCCGCACCGGCATGACCATCGACGAGAACGGCGGCACGTACGACACCACCGTGGCCAGCGTGCCCGTGGGGTCGCTGGTGGCGTAGAAGGCCACGAAGTAGGTCACCATGATGACCATGGTCAGCGGCGACATGACGGTGCCGACCTCCTCCTGGCGGGAGACCAGCGAGGCGAACGCGGCCGACAGCGTCGCGAAGAAGGCGTACCCCAGCACGAACCACACCAGGACCGCCACCACGAGCCCCGCGAGGCCGGGCGGGAAGTCGGCGGCCAGGCCGGAGACCGACGCGGCGGCGAGGCCGACGCCCAGGATCGTGACCAGGTTGATCAGGCCGATCACCCCGAGCCCGATGATCTTGCCGGCGAGCAGCTGCCACGGGCGCAGCGTGGCCAGCAGGATCTCCACGATCCGGCTGCCCTTCTCCTCGACCACGCCCATCGCCACCATCATGACCTGGCTCATGAGCAGCATGAACAGCACCAGCACGAGCACCACGGCGATCCCGGTGCGGGCCGACTCGTACTGCGCGCCGGGGTCCACGGGCTGCACCTGCAACGGCGGGATCGACACGCCCGCCGCGCCGAGCCTCACCTCCCGGTTGACGCTCTGCAACAGCACGCCGAGCTGCTCGTCGAGCTGCCCCCGCGTGAGCACCCTGGCCCCGTCGACCAGCACCGCGTCCACGTCCCCGTCGAGCACGGCCTGCCGGGCCGCGGCCTCGTCGGGGAACGAGCGCCACTCGAACTCCGCCTCCGGCGCCGCCGCCTCCAGCGGGAGCCGCTGGCTGTTGACGGTGCCGAGGGTGTAGGAGTCCGACCCGCCCATGAGCTTGGGCGCGAAGGAGACCGCCGCCACCAGGAGGGCGGTCACCAGCAGGCCGATGACGAACCCCTTCGTCCGGACCTGCGTCACGATCTCCCTGCGGGCGACCAGCATCGCACCGTTCACGCCACGGCCTCCTTGAAGATCTCGGTGAGGGTCGGGTGCTCGACGCCGAAGTGCTCGACGTGCCCGGCCTTGATCGCGCGGCGCAGGATCTCCTGGTCGTCGCCGCCGTTGACGCGCAGGACGTGCCGGTCGCCCTGGACGGTGACCGTGCCCGGCAGGCCGTCCGACCAGCCGGGGGCGGGGTCGCGCACCACCACGCGCAGCGTGTCGCCCTCGGCCGAGCGCAGCTCGGCCACCGTGCCGGAGGCCACCATGCGCCCGGCCGAGACGATGCCGACCGAGTCGCACAGCCGCTCGACGAGGTCGAGCTGGTGGCTGGAGAAGATCACCGGCACGCCGCCCCTGCACCGCTCCTGCAACGTCGTGGCCAGCGCGTCCACGGCGATCGGGTCCAGCCCGGAGAACGGCTCGTCCAGCACCAGCACCTCGGGGTCGTGCACCAGCGCCACCGCGAGCTGCACGCGCTGCTGGTTGCCCAGCGACAGCGCCTGCACCGCGTCGTTCCTGCGCTCGGCCACGCCCAGCCGCTCCATCAGCTCCTCGGTGGCCTTCCTCGCGGCGGGGGCGCTCAGCCCGTGCAGCCGGCCGAAGTACTCGATCTGCTCGGCGACCCGCATCTTCTGGTACAGCCCGCGCTCCTCCGGCATGTAGCCGAAGCGGCGGCGGGCCTCGTAGTCGAGCGGCCGGCCCTGCCAGCTCACCGAGCCTGAGTCCGCCTGGAGCACCCCCATGACGATGCGCATGGTGGTCGTCTTCCCGGCGCCGTTCGCGCCCACGAACCCGAACATCTCACCCGGTCGCACCGTGAAGCCGACACCGTCCAGCGCGACCTTGTCGCCGGGGGCGTCGGGGCCGCCCGCGAAGCGCTTGCGCAGCTCGCTGATCTCCAGCATCAGGTCCTCTCCTTCGTCATGGGTCAATAGTGGCCTTCGCCCAGTTCATCCAGGTAGTCGGAGAAATCACGGGCCGGGGGTGCATCCCGCGTCCGATCCGGATGACTTTTGTCATTACGCTGAGGCCATGACGCGCGCCGACAAGGACAAACCGGTCGTCCTCTCCCGCATCTACACGCGTGCCGGTGACGACGGCACCACCAACCTGAGCGACATGAGCCGGACCGCCAAGACCGATCCGCGGCTGGCCGCCTACGCCGACGTGGAGGAGGCCAACGCCCACCTCGGGCTGGCGCTGTCGTTCGGCACGCTGCCCGGCGAGCTGGCCGAGCTGCTGGCCCGCGTCCAGAACGAGCTGTTCGACGTCGGGGCCGACCTGGCCACGCCGGTGACCGACAACCCCGAGTTCCCTCCGCTGCGGGTCGAGCAGTCCTACATCGACCGGCTGGAGGAGCAGTGCGACCGCCTCAACGCGGACCTGCGGCCGCTGCGCAGCTTCATCCTGCCCGGCGGCGACCCCGCCACCGCCGCGCTGCACGTGGCCCGCGTCACCGTGCGCCGGGCCGAGCGCTCGACCTGGGCCGCCCTGGAAGCGCACGACGACATGAACCGGCTGACGGCCACCTACCTCAACCGGCTGTCGGACCTGCTGTTCATCGCCTGCCGGGTGGCCCACGCCGGCCAGGAGATCCTCTGGAGGCCCGGAGGCACCCGCTGAGCGCCTGTCAGGCCACGTCGAGGTAGGCGCTGGGCGGCGCGGACTCCAGCCACGCCAGGAAGCCCGTCAGCGCGTCCGCGCTCATCGCCAGCGACAGGCCGGGCGTGCTGCCGCTGCAGTCCACCGCGTAGAGCCCGTCGCCGAGCTCGCGCCGGGCGGATACGACGAGGCCGCGCCTCGCGATCGCGTGGCGCGGCCTCAGTCGGACGCCCAGGAGCGGGATCCAGTGGAGCTCCCCGTCGGCGTAGCGGGCCACCCCGCCGCGCCAGCCTTGGTCACCGGCCCGCAGCCGGCAGGGTACGCTGCCGCGCGAGCGCGTGAGCATCACCGCGCGCAACACCCCGAGGGCGGCAAGCAGCACTACGAGAATCCCGACCGTCGCCACCATGCCGCCCCCTGAAACCTGTGTTATACCTCTTCGCCAGCCGCGCGGAGCCGAGCCCTGGCACGCTTGGCCTCGATCGCCGCGTCGGCGTCCTCCTGGTTGGCCTCGATCGAGGCCTGAGCCCGGTCGAGAGCGTCACGGGCAGCCGCGACGTCGACCTCCGACCCGAGCTCGGCGACCTCGGCGAGCACGGACACCTCATTGTCGGCCACGGAGATGAACCCGCCGTGAACGGCCGCCACGAGATCGCCCTCGCCCTCCCGCTTGACGCGCAGCACGCCGCCCTCGACGAGGACGCCGAGCACAGGTGCGTGTTGCGGCATAATACCGATCTCGCCGTCCACGGTCTTGGCAATCACCATGTCGGCCTCGCCCGACCAGATCTCACGCTCGGGTGAGACAACCCCTACGCGTAGCTTCGCCACGATGCAGGTTCCTTTCCGATCAGATGGCGGCGCGGGACGACGCCCGCGCCGCCACCGTTAGGCGATTAGCGACGCTTGAGTTCCTCGGCCTTGGCCACCGCCTGGTCGATGCCACCGACCATGAAGAACGCCTGCTCGGGCAGGTGGTCGTACTCACCCGCGCACAGGCCCTTGAAGGAGGCGATGGTCTCGTCCAGGGGCACGGTCTCGCCCGGCTGGCCGGTGAAGGCCTCGGCCGCGTACATCGGGTGCGACAGGAAGCGCTCGATGCGGCGGGCCCGCTGGACGGTGACCTTGTCCTCCTCGGACAGCTCGTCGATACCGAGGATCGCGATGATGTCCTGGAGCTCGCGGTACTTCTGCAGGATCCGCTTGGTCTCCTGGGCCACCCGGTAGTGCTCCTCGCCCACGATCTGCGGGTCGAGGATGCGGGAGGAGGAGTCGAGCGGGTCCACCGCGGGGTAGATGCCCTTCTCCGAGATCGGCCGCGACAGAACGGTCTGCGCGTCGAGGTGCGCGAACGCGTTGTGCGGGGCCGGGTCGGTGATGTCGTCGGCGGGCACGTAGATCGCCTGCATGGAGGTGATCGAGTGACCGCGCGTCGAGGTGATGCGCTCCTGAAGCACGCCCATCTCGTCGGCCAGCGTCGGCTGGTAGCCCACCGCGGACGGCATGCGGCCGAGCAGGGTGGAGACCTCGGAGCCGGCCTGCGTGAAGCGGAAGATGTTGTCGATGAAGAGCAGCACGTCCTGCTTCTGCACGTCGCGGAAGTACTCCGCCATCGTCAGGGCGGACAGGGCGACCCGCAGCCGGGTGCCCGGCGGCTCGTCCATCTGGCCGAAGACGAGCGCGGTGTCCTTGAGGACGTCCGCCTCCTCCATCTCCAGCCAGAGGTCGTTGCCCTCACGGGTGCGCTCGCCGACACCGGCGAAGCACGACGTACCGCCGAAGTTGCGGGCGACACGGCGGATCATCTCCTGGATGAGCACCGTCTTGCCCACGCCGGCGCCACCGAACAGGCCGATCTTGCCACCCTGCACGTACGGGGTGAGCAGGTCGATGACCTTGATGCCGGTGACCAGCAGCTCGGTGCGGGACTCCAGCTGGTCGAAGGCCGGAGCCGGACGGTGGATGCCCCACCGCTCCTCGATCTTCAGCGACGCGGTCGGGACGTCCAGCGTCTCGCCCAGCGCGTTCCACACGTGGCCCTTGACGACGTCACCGACCGGCACCGAGATCGGCGCGCCGGTGTCCTGGACCGCCTGGCCGCGGACCAGGCCGTCGGTGGGCTGCATGGAGATGGCGCGGACCAGGTTGTCGCCCAGGTGCTGGGCGACCTCCAGGGTCAGCGTCTTGGTCTCGCCGCCGAGGGTCACCTCGACCTTGAGCGCGTTATAGATGTCGGGCATCGCGTCGACGGGGAACTCCACGTCGACGACGGCGCCGGTGACGCGTGCCACGCGGCCTGTGCCGGCCGCGGGGGCTTCTACAGTTTCAACAGCCTCTGCAGTCATTTCACTCTTTCCCCGCTGCGGCGTCAGCGAGCGCGTTGGCCCCACCGACGATCTCGCTGATTTCCTGGGTGATCTCGGCCTGGCGAGCCTGGTTCATCTGCTGGGTGAGCACCCGCATCAGCTCGTTGGCGTTGTCGGTCGCCGACTTCATGGCGCGCCGCCGCGCGGCCTCCTCCGAGGCCGCCGACTGCAGCAGCGCGGTGAAGATCCGGGACTCCACGTAACGCGGGAGCAGCGACTCCAGCACGTCACCGGCGGTCGGCTCGAACTCGAAGTACGGCGGGATCGCGTTGGACTCCGTCGCCTCGGTCTCCTCGATCTCCAGCGGCAGGATCCGCTTGACCACGACGTTCTGGGTCAGCATCGAGACGAACTCGGTCGAGACGACGTGGATCTCGTCGATCCCGTTCTCGTCCTTGAACGACTCGAGGAGCACGCCCGCGATCTCCTTGGCGTCGGCGTAGGCCGGCTTCCTGGAGAAGCCGATCCACTCGCCGCCCATCGACCGGTGCCGGAAGGAGTGCCAGGTGACACCCTTGCGGCCGGTGACGAACGGCGTGACCTCCAGGCCGCGGCTCTCCAGCAGCCCGCGCAGGGCCTCGGCCTCGCGCAGCACGTTGGCGTTGAAGCCGCCGCAGAAACCGCTGTCGCTGGTGACGATGAGGACGCCCGCCTTGGCGGGGTTCTCCTTCGCCACGGTCAGCGGATGGTCGACGCTGGCCGCGTTGCTGACGACGCCCGTGACCGCGCGGGTGATCTCCCGCTCGTACGGCAGCGCCGCCTGCATCCGCTGCTGCGCCCGCACGATCCGTGAGGAGGCGATGAGCTCCTGGGCGCGCGTGATCTTCGCGGTCGACTTGACCGAGTTGATCCGCCGCCGCAGCAGCCTTAGCTGGGCACCCATGAGCTACTTCTCCGTCGCCGGGCGGACGACCTTCTTGATCTTCTCCTGGCCGACCTCGTCGGCCTCCAGCGGAGCGACCGGCTCGTCCTTGACCAGCAGCTCGCCCGAGGAGGTGGTGAAGCCCTTCTTGAACTCCGTGATGGCGTCCTTGAGGGTGGTCACCGTGTCGTCGCCCAGGTCCTTGGTCTCGCGGATGCTGTCGAAGACACCCTTGTGCGAGGACTGCAGGAAGTCGAGGAACTCCTGCTCGAAACGGCGGATGTCCTCGACCGGCACCTCGTCGAGCTCACCGGTGGTGCCGGCCCACACCGACACGACCTGGCGCTCGACGGGGAACGGGGAGTACTGGGGCTGCTTGAGCAGCTCGACCAGCCGCTGACCACGGTCGAGCTGAGCCCGGGAGGCGGCGTCGAGGTCGGAGGCGAACGCGGCGAACGCCTCCAGGTCGCGGTACTGGGACAGCGACAGCTTCAGCGTGCCGGCGACCTTGCGCATGGCCTTGACCTGCGCGGAGCCACCGACTCGGGAGACGGAGATACCGACGTTGATGGCCGGGCGGACACCGGCGTTGAACAGGTCGGTCTCCAGGAAGCACTGGCCGTCGGTGATGGAGATGACGTTGGTCGGGATGAACGCCGACACGTCGTTGCCCTTGGTCTCGATGACCGGCAGGCCCGTCATCGAGCCGCCGCCCATGTCGTCCGACAGCTTGGCGCAGCGCTCCAGCAGCCGGGAGTGCAGGTAGAAGACGTCGCCGGGGAAGGCCTCGCGGCCCGGCGGGCGACGCAGCAGCAGGGACACGGCACGGTAGGCGTCGGCCTGCTTGGTCAGGTCGTCGAAGACGATCAGGACGTGCTTGCCCTGGTACATCCAGTGCTGGCCGATGGCCGAGCCGGTGTACGGGGCGAGGTACTTGTAACCGGCCGGGTCGGAGGCGGGAGCGGCCACGATGGTGGTGTACTCCATCGCGCCGGCCTCCTCCAGCCGGGCCTTGACCTGCGCGATCGTCGAGCCCTTCTGGCCGACGGCGACGTAGACGCAGCGCACCTGCTGCGCCGGGTCGCCGGAGGCCCAGGCCTCGCGCTGGTTGAGGATGGTGTCCACGGCGATCGCGGTCTTGCCGGTGCCGCGGTCACCGATGATCAGCTGGCGCTGGCCACGGCCGATCGGCGTCATGGCGTCGATCGCCTTGATGCCGGTCTGCAGCGGCTGCTTCACGGGCTGCCGCTGGACGACCGAGGGGGCCTGCAGCTCCAGCGCGCGGGTCGCCTCAGCGGCGATGGCGCCCTTGCCGTCGAGCGGGTTGCCCAGGGGGTCGACCACGCGGCCGAGGAAGTCGTCGCCGACGGGCACGGACAGGACCTCGCCCGTCCGGCGGACCGTCTGGCCCTCCTCGATGCCGCTGAACTCGCCCAGGATGACGACACCGATCTCGCGGGTGTCGAGGTTCAGTGCCAGGCCGCGCGTGCCGTTCTCGAACTCGAGCAGCTCGTTCGCCATCGCCGAGGGCAGGCCGGAGACATGGGCGATGCCGTCGCCGGCGTCGACGACGGTCCCGATCTCCTCGCGCGCGGCGCCTTCCGGTTCGTACGCCTGGACGAAGCGCTCAAGCGCGTCCCGGATCTCGTCCGGCCGGATCGTAAGCTCCGCCATCTCTACTCTGTCTCCCTATTTCGCCTAGCCGGCCAACCGGCGGCGGACTTCTTCGATTCGTCCCAGGATGGTGGTGTCGATGATCTCGTCGCCGATGCGGACCGAGAACCCACCGAGCACTCGCTTGTCCACCTCGACGTTCAGGTGTACGTCACGGCCGTAGGAGGTGCGCAGGTACGACACCAGGCGCCGCTTCTGCTGCTCGGTCAACTCGACCGCGCTGCGGACCACCGCCACGAGGCGCTGGCGCTGCTGCGCCACGAGCTGGCCGAACTCTTCCAGCCCTACTTCCAGGCTACGTCCTCGCGGGTGTGCTACCACCTGCGCGATGAGGCGCAGACTGGTGGGCGCCACCTTGCCGCTGAGCAGGTCGCGCAGCAGCTGCCGCTTGCCCTCGGCGGGCGCGGCGGCGTCGGCGAGGGCCCGGCGCAGGTCGGGGTTGGCGGCCACGACCCGGCCGAAGCGGAAGAGCTCGTCCTCCACCTCGTCGAGCTGCGACAGGCTCTCGGCCTCGGCGGCCGCGGCCACCACGCCGAGCCGTTCGAGGGCGTCGGCCAGGTCACCGGTGCGCGACCAGCGGGCCGCGACCGCCGCCTCGACGGTGGCGAGCGCGGCGGGGCTGATCTTGCCCGTGAACAGCGCGCGGGCGGTGGCCGCCTTCTGCTCGGCCGCCCTGGCCTGGTCGGACAGGGCGCGGCGCAGGCCGTGCTCGCGGTCGAGCAGATCCGCGACCGCGAACAGCTCGTCGGAGAGCGTTCCGAGGTCGGCACTGCCGGCCACCGCGTTGAACCGCTCCTCGACCTCGGCCAGCGACGTCCTGCTCAGACCGCGCATCAGCGCACCGCCTGCGCGTTGGAGCTCTCCAGCTCGTCGAGGAACCGGTCGACGATGCGGCTCTGGCGGACCTCGTCCTCCAGGGACTCGCCGACGATGCGGCCGGCCAGCTCGGTCGACAGGCGACCGATCTCGGCGCGGAGCTGCGCGAAGGCCGCCTGACGGTCGGCCTCGATCTGCGCGTGCGCGGCCTCGACGAGGCGGCGCGCCTCGGCCTGCGCCTCCTCGCGGAGCTCGGCCTTGATCTGCGCGGCCTGCTCGCGGGCCTCCTCGCGGAGCCTGGCGGCCTCGCGCCGGGCCTCCTCAAGGTTGGCCGCGTACTGACGCTGCAGCTCCTGGGCCTGGGCCTGGGCCTCCTCGGCCCGCTTGATGCCGCCCTCGATCGCGTCCGTGCGCTCGGCCAGCGTCTTCTGGATGCGCGGCACGAGCATGCGCCCGACGACGAGGAAGACGACGAGGAACGCGAAGATACCGACGACGAGCTCGTACGTGTGCGGGATCAGAGGGTTGCCACCCTCCTCCGCCGCGAGGAGCGTAGCTGCCTTGACAATCATGGTGCAGCCTTTCGTCAGTTGGGGCGACTTAGAGGGCCGAGAAGATGAACGGCGCCACCAGACCGATCAGGGCGAGGGCCTCGGTGAGGACGAAGCCGAGGAGCATGTTCTGGCGGATCAGGCCGTAAGCCTCGGGCTGGCGCGCGATGGCCTGCACGCCCTGACCGAAGATGATGCCGACGCCGATGCCGGGGCCGATGGCGGCGAGACCGTAGCCGATGGCGGTGACGTTGCCGGAGACCTCAGCGAGGATGCTCATGGTGTTGTATTCCTTTACTTAACGGCCGGTGAAGTGGGTAACACCGGTCATGGACATTCCGTTGTGGTGTGCGGTGGTGCTCAGTGCTCAGCGTGGAGCGAGTTGCCGATGTACATCGCCGCCAGCATCGCGAACAGGAACGCCTGCAGGAACTGGATGAACATCTCGAAGCCGGTCAGGACAATCGTCATCACCACGCCGACCACGCCGACGGGGGCGCCGAGCGGGGTCAGCTTCTCGAACAGGAACCAGAAGCCGACCATGCTGAAGAAGGCCAGCAGCATGTGGCCCGCGAACATGTTCGCGAAGAGTCGGACCGCGTGCGTGAAGGGGGCGATGATCAGGTTGGACAAGAACTCGATCGGCGCGAGCAGCACGTAGATGAACTTCGGCAGCCCGGGCGGGAACATCATGTTCTTGAAGTAGCCGAGGGGGCCCTGGTGCTTCATGCCGAGGTAGATCTTGAGGATGTAGATCAGGCCCGCGAGCACGATGGGGAAGGC
The DNA here is from genome assembly GCF_040802095.1 of Nonomuraea sp. NPDC050783. Lineage (NCBI taxonomy): Bacteria > Bacillati > Actinomycetota > Actinomycetes > Streptosporangiales > Streptosporangiaceae > Nonomuraea > Nonomuraea sp. NPDC050783. The sequence continues at coordinate 899,767 of NZ_JBFAHK010000001.1, read as the reverse complement.
GATGTGCGAGGCCACGGGGAACTGGAGCACGGGGATGACGCCCATGAAGTTCCACAGCAGCACCACGAAGAAGATCGAGACCAGCAGGCCCATCCACTGGTCGGCGTCCTTGCCCAGGAAGGGCCGGGCGACCTGGTCGCGGACGAACATGTAGCCGTACTCGACGACGTTCTGCAGGCCCCTCGGCACGATCTTGGGGTTGGCGAAGGCGCCCCAGCACAGGGCGATCACCACGATCGAGGTGAGGATGGCGAGCAGGACCGGCTTGGTGAACCAGTCGACCCCCGGGATGATGGGCGGCAGGTCGAACAGCTCGCCAGGCGTAGGCGCCCCGAACTGATCGCCATGAGGAGCGAGGACCGTCAGCGCACTCACGCGGCGTTCCCTTCAACGTCGTAGTGGATCACAAGAGTTACCTCGGCGGAGTGATCGCTGCGCCGGGCTAGCGACCGAACTTCCGGTAGGCCAGGTAGCCGGCGAGCACAACCCCCAGGATCACGCCTATGGGGAAGAACGCGGACATGTCCAGCCACCGGTCCAGCAACCACCCGAGACCGCCGTAGAAGGCCATCCCGGCGAGTAGATAGCTGGGGACTGACCACATGGCGTCGGCGAAGTCGCGACCGTCTGTCTCCGGTCGGCGTTCCTGTGCGCTCATCGCGGCCCCGACGATAGCAGGCGGACAGAGGACTAGTCATATCGGGCCCCGCCCGATCGGCGGCCTCACGAGTCACCCTTTCCGGGGACCCGGGCCTCGGGGTCGACGTAGAGCATCTTGGTCTTCGCGAACGCCCGGACCTCGAAACCGGTCCAGACGAGCGTGCAGATGACCACGGCCCAGGCGAATGCCAGCGTGTTCCAGACCGTGGTGTCGCGGAACGCGTTCAGCACGATCATGATGACGATGACTTTGACGAGGTAGCTGAGCATCGCCGCGATCGCCATCATCTGGGGGGAGACCCGGGCGGCATACGACACCGCTACCACGCTGACGCTGAAGAAAACCCCGACCAGCAAGGTGCCCAGGGCCGCGCCCAGCGCTCCCTTGCCACCGGCGAGGAAGAGGGAGACCAGCACGGCGACCACCCCGACCGCGAGGGTCGGTATCGCGGCGCTCTTGAGTACGCGCACGTCGTTGGCCTGCATCGGTGCTCCATCAACATGTTATCAAGCGAGCGTTTGCTACCCCTCGGACATGTGCGTCCGGGAGCCCCTGCTCGTGAAAGATATCACAAGCTCACGGAAGACCGCTTTTACCTGCCGTTTCTAGTTCGCGATCAAGAACGGCTCGGAAATGCCGGAATGACGGGATTACCGTCGGCCGCCGCCCGTCCGCTCGCCGACGGGCCCTCGGCGGGCGGCATCCGCCGCCTGACCTCGGGATCCGGCGGGATCGGCGGCATCGGGCCGGTGGGCGGGCCGTCGTCGTCGGGCTGGTCGCCGCGCGAGGCCGCGTGCGCGCCGCCCCTGCCCCGCCAGCGCGGCAGCGCCATCAGCACGAGCACGGCCAGCGCGAACACGATGAACACCGGGAACAGCAGCACCGGCACGCCGATCGTGGCCATGCTCACGACGCCGAAGGCGAACAGGAACGCCCAGGCGTACATGATGAGCACCGACCTGCGGTGGGAGTGGCCGATGTCCATCAGCCGGTGGTGCAGGTGGCCGCGGTCGGGCGCGAACGGCGACAGGCCGCGCGAGGTGCGCCGCACGACCGCCGTGATGAGGTCGACCAGCGGCAGCACCAGCACCGCGGCCGGCAGCAGCAGCGGCAGCAGCACCGGCACCTTGTTCATGCCCTCGATGATCCCCGGGTCCACCGGCGTCACCGTGACGATGGACGAGGCCAGCACCAGCCCGATGAGCATCGCCCCGGTGTCGCCCATGAAGATCTTCGCGGGATGGAAGTTGTGCGGCAGGAAGCCCAGGCAGGTGCCGATGAGGATGGCCGCGATGGCGGCCGTGGTGGTGATGCGCCCGCCGCTGATGTTGACGGCCAGGAAGATGGAGTAGGCCCAGGTGGCCATGCCCGCGATGCAGACGATCCCGGCCGCCAGGCCGTCGAGGCCGTCGACGAAGTTGACCGCGTTGATGGTCACGACCACCACCATGATGGTGATCACCGTGCTGAGCGTGGGGTCGAGGCTGATGGAGCCGCCCCAGTTCTGGGGCAGCGGGATGTAGAGCAGCCGCAGGTCGAAGAAGACCAGCACGCCCGCCGCCGCCACCTGGCCGCCGAGCTTGATGAAGGCGTCCATGCCCCACCAGTCGTCCAGGAAGCCGGTCATCGTGATCAGCCCGCCGGCCACGATGAGCGCCGGCACCGCGTTGACGTCGGTCTCCGTCAGCGCCTTGCCCGTGTGCGTGAGCTGGCTCGCCACCAGCAACCCCACCACGAGGCCGCCGTACATGGCCAGCCCGCCCAGGCGAGGCGTCGGCGTGGTGTGCACGTCGCGATCGCGAACCTCGGGCATGGCGCCGATGCGGATGGCGAAACGGCGCACGAGCGGAACCAGCAGATAGGTCACCGCCGCCGCGATGAGCGCCATGAACAGGTATTCGCGCACGGACCTAGTTTCCCGGATGTCCCGGCCCTCTGTGACCGGAAAACGACACAGACCAGCTTAATGTTCGCTGAGATATGGGCGACGGATGGCGAGAAGCGCCGCAACCCTTTCCCTGACCTCCCCGGCGCTCGCCGGACGGCGCACGGCCGCGGCGAGCAACGTCCCGATCTCCTTGAGCTCCTCGGGCCCCATCCCCTGGGTGGTCACGCAGGGAGTGCCCACCCTGATGCCGGACGTGACCGCCGCCGGCTCCGGATCGTACGGGATGGCGTTGCGGTTGAGCGTGATGCCCGCGGCCGCGCACCTCCGCTCGGCCTCGGCGCCCGACACCCCCGTGTCCCGCAGGTCGATCAGCGCCAGGTGCGTGTCCGTGCCGCCCGAGACCGCGCGCATCCCCTCCGCGCTCAGCGTGTCGGCGAGCGCGCGGGCGTTGGCGACCACCCGCCGGGCGTAGTCGGCGAACTCCGGCCGCAGCGCCTCGCCGAAGGCCACCGCCTTGGCCGCCACCACGTGCATCAGCGGCCCGCCCTGCAGGAACGGGAAGACCGCCCGGTCGATCCGCTTCGCCAGCTCGCCGGTGCACAGGATGGCGCCGCCGCGCGGCCCGCGCAGCGCCTTGTGGGTGGTGAACGTCACCACGTCCGCGTACGGGACCGCCGACGGGATCGCGCCGCCCGCCATCAGCCCGATCGGATGCGCCGCGTCGGCCAGCAGCCACGCCCCCACCTCGTCGGCGATGCCGCGGAAGGCCGCGTAGTCCATCAGCCTCGGGTACGCCGTGGCGCCGCACACGATGAGCTTGGGCCGGTGCCGCAGCGCCAGGTCGCGCACCTCGTCGTAGTCGATGAGCTCGGTGTCGCGCCGCACCCCGTACGGCACGACGTCGAACCACCGCCCCGAGAAGTTCACCTTCGAGCCGTGGGTGAGGTGGCCGCCGTGCGGCAGGGCCATGGCCAGCATCGTGTCGCCGGGCTGCAGCAGGGCGGCGTAGGCGGCCAGGTTCGCCGAGGCGCCCGAGTGGGGCTGGACGTTGGCGTGCTCGGCGCCGAACAGCCGCCTGGCGCGCTCGATCGCCAGCCGCTCGGCGCGGTCCACCACCTCGCAGCCGCCGTAGTAGCGGCGGCCCGGGTAGCCCTCGGCGTACTTGTTGGTGAGGGTCGAGCCCAGGGCGGCCAGGACGGCGGGCGAGGTGAAGTTCTCGCTCGCGATGAGCTGGATGCCGCCGCGCTCGCGGTCCAGCTCGTCGAGCAGCACCTGGGCCAGCTCGGGATCCTGCCTGCTCAACAGCCCGAAGTCCGGTCCGTAGTAGGGCTCTGTACCCATTTCCCCACTGTACGACCCGATGTCCGATTCTCCCAGACACGGGGTCGCATCCGGGGCCGGCCGGCCGACCGGCTCAGGGGAAGGCGTGCGGGGCGTTGGCCTCCACCGGGATCCAGCGTGGCGTGTCGTGGGCCTCGTCGCTGATCGCGGTCAGGACGGTGTGGCGGTAGACGGCCAGCCGCGTCCGCCACGCCCGGATGTCCTGGACGTAGCGCTCGCCCACCGGGGCGTCCCACGTCTGCGGGCTCCTGGCCAGGTCGTACGCCTTGTCCAGGACCGTCTTCAGGATCTCCAACTGGGGCAGGACGGCCTGCCACGCGACGACCAGGCGCTGGTACTCGGGGTTGAACTCCCAGGCGCGGGGCTGGCTGTCGAGCGGGCCCGTGGAGCCGGCCGGGGGGCGCTCGTCGATGGCCTTGGGCCTGGGGGCCGGGGGGTCGACGTACATCACGCGTTCCTTTCCGGCGCCTGCGCCTGCGCCTGCTCCGCATCGGCGGGGCCGCCGGGCTCGACCCCGCCGGGCGGGCCGTCGGGGCGGACGTCCCTCGGGGCCCACTCGCCGGTGCCGTACTCGCCGGGCGGGATCCGTACAGAGGGGAGGTCCTGGGGCTGGATGTCGCGGTGGTGGTCGATCACGGTGCGCAGGGCGTCCAGGTCGGGTGGCGTCACCTCGACGGACACGACGTCGCCGCCGGCGTCCCGCACGACCGCCAAGGTCTCCTGCCCGTCCATGAGCCGGATGGACGACCCCGCCGAAGCCACCCCTCCCTCCCCGGCCCCGGCCTCGCCCCCGGTCCCATGACCGGACTCGGCTCCGGTCCCATGACCGGCTCCAGGCGAGGGGGCTTGGCCCGCTCCCGGCATCGTGCCGGTGGCGTTTCCCGTCCCCGCGCCCTCCGCGCCGCCGCCTCCCGGCACGGCACCGCCTCCCGGCACGGCACCGCCGTCGGCCGCCGGAGCCGTCGGCGGAACCACGAACCCCTGGCCCCCCTGACTCCCCTGGCTCGCCTGACTCCCCTGACTTCCCTGATTCCCTTGCGACGCCGAGCCGCCGCCCTCCGGCGTCGTGCCCGCACCACCGGGCGCGGTCACCCCATCACCAGCACAACCGTCTCCTGGGGCCGGGTCGCCCGAGGGCTGGGGTGTGGCGGGGGCGTGGCCGGTGCCGCCGTCCGTGGGCGCGGGGGCGGGCGGGAGGGGGGTGTGACGGGTACCGGCGGCCGGGTCGCCCGGGGCCACGGAGCCGGGGGCGCCGTCGGGGCGGGCTTCGGAGCCGGGCGGGCCGGCGCCGTCGGGTATCTGGGGCATGTCGGCGGGGCGGACCTGGTCGGCGTTCCTGAGCATGCTCTCGACCTGCTCGGCCGTCGGCGGGTCAAGGGGAATCTGCAGAACTTTGACCCCGTCAACGTCCACGATCTGCGGTTTTGTGGCGGCTGTGTCGTCGGGGTGGTCCTTGGCGGGTGTGTCCACCCTGCCGTCACCTCTCGTCCCCGTGTCCTTGCCGCCGGCGTCGTCGCAGGTCTTCCCGTCGGCAGCGGATTTCCCTTCCGAGCCGGTCTTGCCGTCCGAGCCGGTCTTGCCCTCTGAGCCCGTCTTGCCGTCCGAGCGGGTCCTGTCGCCGTCGTCGCGCTTCGGGGTGTCCTGGTCGGGCTCGCGGCTCTCCGGCCGGCGGCCGGGCCCGGCGGTGTCGCCGGTGCCGTCGCCGGTGCCGGACTTCCGGGGGTGATCCTCCCGTTTCTCCAGGACGGCGAGCCGCCCGCTGACGTCCTTCACCAGGGCGTCGGCGGACTCCGCGATCTGGACGGGGCGGTGCGTGGCGTGCATGGGCAGCCCGGCGCGGCTCATCGCGGACCTGACGCGGTCCTCGGCCTCCCGCATGCGCGCGGCCGCGCGCCTGACCTCGGCCAGCAGCTCGCGCACGAGCTTGGGATCCATGCCGTCGTACTTGCCCATGGGCCACTCCCCGACGTCTCGCCGCTCCGGGCCTCACCGTAATCACGGCCGGAGCGCCGGCGCAGCCGGGATAAGCAGACGGTATACGTCACGCGGTACACGTCACGCGGCGGGCCGGCCCGCCGCGTGGGTCAGTCGTCGGTGGCGACGTAGCCGATGATGCCGCGCAGCTTCTCGACCGGGATCGCCCCGCGCCGCAACATCCTGGGCACGGCGGTGGTGAGGTCGAGGATGGTGGAGGGCGTGTTGTCGTTGGTGCGGCCGGCGTCGAGGTAGACCGCGACCGACTCGCCGAGCTGCTCCTCGGCCTCCTCCGCCGTGGTGGCGGCCGGGGCACCGGAGCGGTTGGCGCTGGAGACGGCCATGGGCCCGGTCTCCTTGAGCAGGTCGAGCGCGACCGGGTGCAGCGGCATGCGGACGGCCACCGTGCCCTTGGTCTCACCGAGGTCCCAGGAAAGGGCCCTGTTGGCCTTGCAGACGAGCGTGAGCGGCCCCGGCCAGAAGGCGTCGATGAGATCCTGCCCGTAGGGCCCCATGTCGTCCACGAGCGCTGTGGCGGCTCTGACGGTGCCCACGAGCACCGGCGGCGGCATGTCGCGCCCGCGCCCCTTGGCGTCCAGCAGCGAGGTGACCGCGGCCGGGGTGAAGGCGTCGGCGCCGATGCCGTAGACGGTGTCGGTCGGCAGCACCACCAGCTCGCCCCGGCGCACTGCCGCGGCGGCCTCCTTCAGCCCCTCGGCGCGCTGTTCGAGGTCTGAGCAGTCGAAGCGTCGTCCCACGGCGGCCATCCTAGTCCTGGCCGAGCCTGGCCGTGACGAAACGATCTCTTCTGGTGAGGTCCTGCCGCAGGCGTACGTCGCGCCAGCCGTTGTCCTCGGGGAAGGTCAGGTAGACGTCCCTGCCCTGCTGGTCGGCGTGCTCGACGGCGACCCAGCCGCCGGGGCGCAGCAGCCTGCGGGCGGTGCGCTCGACCGCGCGGACCTCGTCGAGACCGTCCTCGCCGGAGCCGTAGAGGGCGCGGGAGGGATCGTAGTCGCGCACCTCGGGGTCGCGCGGGATCGCGCCCGGCGGGATGTAGGGCGGGTTGGAGATGACGAGGTCGACCTTGCCGTTGAGCTCGGGCAGCGCCTCGGCGAGGTCTTCCGGGTGCAGGTGGGTACGCCCCTGGCCCAGCTCGGAGATGTTGCGCTTGGCCCACGTGTACGCCGCCGGATCGACCTCCACGGCGTGCACCTCGGCCAGCGCCACCTCCTGCGCGATCGACAGTGCGATGGCCCCGGAGCCGGTGCCGAGGTCCACCACGAGCGGGGCGTTGACGTCCATCTCGCGCAGCGTCTCGATGGCCCAGCCGGTCATGACCTCGGTCTCGGGCCGCGGCACGAACACGCCGGGCCCGACCGCGAGGTCGAGGTAGCGGAAGTAGGCGTGCCCGGTGATGTGTTGCAGCGGCTCGCGGGCCTCGCGGCGGGCGACGCCCTCCCAGAACAGCGCGTCGAAGTCGGCGTCCTTGACCGTGTGGAGCTCGCTCCTGCGCACGCCGTGGACGAAAGCCGCGATCTCCTCCGCGTCGGTGCGCGGTGAGGGCACGCCGGCCTCGGCCAGCCGGGCGGTGGCGAGGGCGATCTCGTCCAGCAGCAGACTCATGAGTGTTGTGCGAGCTTCTCCGCCATCTCGGCGTCGATGAGGGCCTGGGTGACGGCGTTGAGCTCACCGTCGAGAACCTGGTCGAGGTTATACGCCTTGAAGCCGACGCGGTGGTCGGAGATGCGGTTTTCCGGGAAATTGTAGGTGCGGATGCGCTCGGAGCGGTCGACCGTGCGCACCTGGGACTTGCGTTCGGCCTGCGCCGCGGCCTCGGCCTCCTCCTGGGCGATGGCCAGCAGCCGGGCGCGCAGGATGCGCATCGCCGACTCCTTGTTCTGGAGCTGGCTCTTCTCGTTCTGGCAGGAGACGACCACGCCGGTGGGCAGGTGGGTGATGCGGACCGCGGAGTCGGTGGTGTTGACGCTCTGGCCGCCGGGGCCGCTGGAGCGGTAGACGTCGATGCGCAGGTCGTTAGGGTCGATCTGGACGTCGACCTCCTCCGCCTCCGGGTAGACGAGCACGCCCGCGGCGCTGGTGTGGATGCGGCCCTGCGACTCGGTGACGGGCACCCGCTGCACGCGGTGGACGCCGCCCTCGAACTTGAGCCTGGACCACACGCCCTCGTCGCCCTTGGCCTTGATGGCGACCGTGACGTCCTTGTATCCGCCGAGGTCGGAGGGCTGGGAGTCGATGACCTCGGTCTTCCAGCCGAGCCGCTCGGCGTAGCGGAGGTACATCCGCAGCAGGTCGCCGGCGAACAGCGCGGACTCCTCGCCGCCCTCGCCCGCCTTGATCTCCATGATGATGTCCTTGTCATCGTTGGGATCGCGCGGGATGAGCAGGTGCTTGAGTCGCTCCTCCAGCTGGGGGACGCGGGCCTCCAGCTCGGCGGCCTCGGCCGCGAACGACTCGTCCTCGCCGGCCAGCTCCTTGGCGGTGCCCAGGTCGGCCCGGACGGAGCCGAGCTCGCGATAGGTGGTGACGATCGGCGTGAGCTGGGAGTAGCGGCGGCCCAGGGTGCGGGCCCTGGCCTGGTCGGCGTGCACGGCGGGGTCGGCGAGCTGCAGCTCCAGCTCGGAATACTCCTTGAGCAACTCGTCGAGGTTCACCGTGGGTCCTTCGATGGGTGGAATCGGGCGGGGGCGGTGCGGCTGCACCAACAACGCCGACCCGGCGCACGCGGATGTGCGGCCGGGCCGGCGTGTGGGGAGCTACTTGCCCGTGGCCTTCTTGCCGAAGCGCTTCTCGAAGCGCGCCACCCGGCCGCCGGTGTCGAGGATCTTCTGCTTGCCGGTGTAGAACGGGTGGCAGGCAGAGCACACGTCGGCGTGGATGACGCCGTTCTTGGCGGTGCTGCGGGTGGTGAACGTGTTACCGCAGGAGCAGGTCACCTGCGTCACGTGGTAATCGGGGTGGATCTCGCGCTTCATCGCTGTCCTTTCGGGGTGCGGCCGCCGGGTCGCCTTCAGGCGCGGCGTGAACCGGAACCGCAAAATCGGTCGGCTACCAGTGTGCCAGATCGTCCAACCATCCCAGGCCATCGGGCATTCCCCGGCGGTCCCCTCGCAGGCCCGCCCCCCGTCGCAATAGGCTCCTTTGCACCATCCCTCACTCTGGTTAGGAATTCCAGGCATGAAGAGAAGGCTGCGGTCGCTCCTCGCGATCGCCATGGGGGCCGCCGTTCTCCTGGGAGGCACCGGCACGAGCGACGCCGACGCGAGGACGACCTCCGCGTTAGCCGGCGACTTCACGGGTGACGCGTCGGCCAGCGCGTCGGTCCCGCTGCAGAACGAGGTGGAGGGCACCGTCACGCTCAACCTCAGGAGCCCGGGCGAGGTCACGAGCGTGACGGGCGGCATCGAGCCGCCCGGCCAGGCCGCCCGGGCGGTCACGTTCGACTTCCGGACGGGTGACGCGGCGGCGACGCAGCGGATCGTCGGCCGGTGGCGGATCGGCGCCGACGACCCGGCGGGCGAGTGGAAGCTGAGCGTCGTGGTCGCCCGCGCCGGCGGCACGGGCACCACGCCGTTCGTGGTGCGGGTCGCCGGCAAGCAGGGCATCTCCGCCGCCAAGGTCACCCCCGACCCGGTCAAGCTGGTCACCGGCAAGGACGTGAAGGTCTCGGTCGAGGCGACGGTGAGGGACGCCGCGTCGGTGTCGGCCAAGCTCGTCAGTGGCGACGGCGGAGAGCTGTACGACCTGGGCGACCTGGCCGGGGAGGCCGGCGGCACGTACCGCGGCAGCACGTACCTGGCCGACGACACCACCCCGGGCGACTGGACGCTGGAGGTGTACGCCCACCGGGGCGGCCAGACCCTCAAGGGCGTGGCCGGTTTCACGGTCGCCGCGCCGGCGAACGGCACCACCAGGAAGGCGCGGTCCCGGGTGACGATCTCCGCCCCGGACAAGGTCAGGGCCGGCAAGCCGGTCAAGGTGTACGGCAAGGTCTACCGCGGCACGAAGCCGTACAAGGGCAAGACCATCGAGGTGTACTTCAAGGCCAAGGGCACCAGGACGTACAAGCTGCTCGGCTTCGCCAGGACGACCTCGACCGGCAAGTACGCCAAGACCTACAAGGCCCGCAAGGACGGCTACTACCGGGTCAAGGTGCCCGGCACGAGGACGACCAGGGCCTCCCTGTCGCCGCAGGAGTTCGTGGACGTCCGCTGACCCGCCCCCCCGTCCGCTGACCTGCCCCGCCCGCTGACCCGTCCGCCGGCCCGCCCGCCGGCTCACCTGCCGAGGTAGGTCAGCACGGCGAGCACCCGCCGGTGGTCCTCGGGCGCCGGCCCGAGGGCCAGCTTGGCGAAGATGCCGGAGATGTGCTTCTCGACCGCGCCCTCGGTGACGACGAGGCGGGCGGCGATGGCGGTGTTGGAGCGGCCCTCGGCCATGAGGGCCAGGACCTCGCGCTCACGGCGGGACAACGAGTCGAGCGGCGCGCCGCGGCGCTGGCGGCTGAGCAGCTGCACGACGACCTCGGGGTCGATGACGGTGCCGCCCGCCGCCACCTGCCGCACCGCCTCCAGGAACTCGGCCACGTCGGCCACCCGCTCCTTCAGCAGATAGCCGACGGCCCGGCCGATGAGGTCGCCCGCGTAGCGCTCCTCGACGTACTGGGACAGGACCAGGATGGGGAAGTCGGGGCACCGCGCGCGCACCCGCAGCGCCGCCCGCAGGCCCTCGTCGGTGTGCGTGGGCGGCATGCGGACGTCGACGATCGCCAGGTCGGGCCGGTGCTCGCGGACCGCCGCCTCCAGGGCCGGCCCGTCGGCGACGGCGGCGACGGTCTCGATGCCGCCGTCGGCCAGCAGCCGGGCGAGCCCTTCACGCAGCAGGACGGAATCCTCGGCGATGACCACGCGCATGGGCCCATGCCTACCACTCGCAGGGCAGCTCCGCGCGTACGATGGTGGGCCCGCCCAGAGGGCTGTGCACGACGAGCACGCCGTCGATGGTGGCCGCCCGGTCCGCCAGCCCGGCCAGCCCGCCGCCGGGGACCACGAGGGCGCCGCCGACGCCGTTGTCCCACACGTCCACGACCACGCCGCCGCGGTCCTTGAACACCGACACCGACGCCTCCGTGGCGGCGGCGTGCTTGGCCATGTTGGCCAGCGCCTCGGCCACGGTGAAGTACGCGATGCTCTCCACCGCCGCCGGCGGCCGCTCGGCCAGCTCGACCGAGACGTCCACGTGGACGGGCGCCCGCGCGGCCAGCCCGGACAGCGCGGCGTCCAGCCCGCGGTCGCTGAGGATGGCCGGGTGGATGCCCCTGGCCAGGTTGCGCAGCTCGGCGATGGCGGCCTTGGTGCCGGCGTGGGCCTGGACGATGAGCGTCCTGACCTCCTCGGGGTCGCTGTCGAACTTGGCCTGCGCCCGCCCGAGGTCCACCGCGACCGACAGCAGCCGCTGCTGCGCGCCGTCGTGCAGGTCGCGCTCGATCCGGCGGCGCTCGGCCTCGGCCGCGTCCACGCCCCGGGCCCGGCTGGCCCGCAGCCGCGCCTCCTCGCCGCCGCCGAGCAGCACGGTGGCCAGCGTGCCGTGCAGCCAGGCCATGCCGCGCATGAGGTAGCCGGTCAGCACGAGCATGACGAGCCCGAAGGCCGCGCACACCCAGGTGGCCGCGTGGTCCTCCACCAGGTAACGGCCGCCGTCCGCCGCGTTCACCTCGTGGAGCAGCGGCGCGAGCAGCAGTCCCGCCGTCGCGAACCACGCCCCGAACGACACGGCCACCTCCACCGCGCCGAGCGGCAGCAGCATGAGCAGGTAGCCCAGGTCCTTCCAGGTCGCCGGGTCGGTGACCAGCCACTGGATGTGCGCGCCCACCCCGCCCTCGGGCCGCCTCCGGTACGGGTCGGCGATCCGCACCCCGAACGCCGCCCGCAGCACCCTGCGCTCCAGCATCGCCCCGCCACGCCACATGAGCACGGTCGCCATCGCGAGCGGCACGCCCACCCAGACCACCGCCAGCGTGAGCGAGACCGGCACCGCGAACGCCAGCACCACGAACCAGCCGAACCCGATCGCCCCGCTGACCAGCAGGTACGGCACCGCCCGCCACGTCATGGGATCGACCAGGACCCCCAGCGGCCCGTTGGGCCCCCACCGCACCCGGTCCTTCAACTCCACCGATCGCATGCCGACCAGCCTGCCCGGCCCGGCCCGCCGCGTGAATGGAGGTGACTTCCGTCCCGGGGTGGGGATAACCCCCCTTCTTTCCCCCGGCACGCGAGAAGGGCGGCAGGTGGGAACCTGCCGCCCTTCCGGCGCGAACGCGGGCCGCTAGTCGCGGTCGTTGCTCACCGTGGTCTTCTGGACCTGAAGGAGGAACTCCGCGTTGGACTTGGTCTCCTTCATCTTCTCCAGGAGCAGCTCCAGCGCCTGCTGCATGTCGAGCGCGTGCAGCACCCTGCGCAGCTTCCAGACGATCTGGAGCTCTTCCCTGGCCATGAGGATCTCTTCCTTACGGGTGCCGGACGCGTCGACGTCCACCGCCGGGAAGATGCGCTTGTCGGCCAGGGACCGGTTGAGCTTGAGCTCCATGTTGCCGGTGCCCTTGAACTCCTCGAAGATGACCTCGTCCATCTTGGACCCGGTCTCGACCAGGGCCGTGGCGAGGATCGTCAGCGAGCCGCCGTTCTCGATGTTGCGGGCGGCGCCGAAGAAGCGCTTGGGCGGGTAGAGCGCCGTGGAGTCGACACCACCCGACAGGATGCGCCCGGACGCCGGGGCCGCCAGGTTGTAGGCGCGGCCGAGGCGGGTGATCGAGTCGAGCAGGACGACCACGTCGTGGCCCAGCTCCACCAGGCGCTTGGCGCGCTCGATGGCCAGCTCCGCGACCGTGGTGTGGTCCTCGGCGGGGCGGTCGAAGGTCGAGTGGATGACCTCGCCCTTCACCGACCGCTGCATGTCGGTGACCTCTTCAGGCCGTTCGTCCACGAGCACGACCATCAGGTGGCACTCGGGGTTGTTGCGGGTGATCGCGTTGGCGATGGCCTGCAGCACCATCGTCTTGCCGGCCTTGGGCGGGGAGACGATGAGGCCGCGCTGGCCCTTGCCGATCGGGGAGACGAGGTCGATGATCCGCGTGGTGAGGATGTTGGGCTCGGTCTCCAGGCGCAGGCGCTCCTGCGGGTAGAGCGGCGTCAGCTTGTTGAAGTCCGGCCGGTTGCGGGCCTGGTCCGGGTCCATGCCGTTGACGGTGTCGAGGCGGACCAGGGCGTTGAACTTCTCGCGCCGCTCACCCTCGCGCGGCTGGCGGACCGCGCCGGTGATGACGTCGCCCTTGCGCAGGCCGTTGCGGCGGATCTGGGCGAGCGAGACGTAGACGTCGTTGCTGCCCGGCAGGTAGCCGCTGGTCCGCACGAAGGCGTAGTTGTCGAGGATGTCGAGGATGCCGGCGATCGGGATGAGCACGTCGTCGTCGCCGATGACGGGGTCGCCGCCCTCGAAGCGGTCGCGGCCACGGCCACGGTTGCGCTCCCTGAAGCGGCCCCGGCGGCCGCGGCCGCCGCGCTCGTCGTCGTCGACGCCTCCGCCGCGCTGGTCGTTCCGCTGGTCACCGCGCTGGTCGGCGCGACCGTCGGACCGGCTGTCGGACCGGCCGTCGGAACGGCTGTCGGACCGGCCGTCGGAACGGCTGTCGGAACGGCTGTCGGAACGGCCATCGGCGCGACCGTCGGCCCTGCCGTCGGAACGCCCGTCGGACCGGCTCTCGGACCGGCTCTCGGGCCGGCCGCCGTCACCGCGGTCGGCGGAGCGCTCGCCGCGCTCGCCCCGCTCACGGCGCTCGCCGCGGCTGCGGCGCTCGCGGCGGCTCTCGCCACGCTCGGCGCGGGTCTCGCCCGGGCCGGAGTCGATGGTCTGCGGCTGCTCGATGACCGGCTCGGCCGGCGCGGCCACGGGCTCGGGCGCCTGGATCACGGGCTCGGGCGCGGCTGCGGCCGGCTGCGGCGCGGGCTCCTCGACGGCCGTCTTGGCGCGGGAGCGTTCCCTGCGCGTACGGGCCGGCCGCTCGGCCGCCGGGGCCGGCTCGGCCACGGGCGCGGGCGCCTCGGCGGCGGCCGCGGGGGCCGTCGCGCCGTCTCCGGAACCGCCACCCTGCTTCTCCTGGATGGCCGCGATGAGCTGGCTCTTCCGCATGCGCCCCGTCCCGCTGATGCCCAGCTCCGCTGCGATCTTCTGCAGCTCGGGCAGCACCTTGGCGGACAGGCCGGTGCCGGAGCGACGCGCACGCGGCTTGGCCGCTGCGCGAGTGGGGGTGTCGCCGGACGCGGGCTCGGCGCCTGGTGCGTCGGAGAGGAGTTCGGTGGTGTCGCTCAACTAAAAGGTCCTTCCCAGGGGTCGGGCGCCGGTTTTGTTCTGCCGACGTCCCGGAGGTGCTTGCGATCCGGCGGGACAGACCGGGTCGGGGTGCACTTTGCGATCTTCGGCTGTCGCTGGAGACGGCCGCCACTCTTGGGGAGGGGTTCGTCCACGCCGCCGCTGGGCCGTGGCACGTGGCTGACACCCCCCAGATTGCTGTCGCCAACCAGATGTCGAATTGAATCGAACGCGCAGATCCCCGTCGTCGACGCCTCGGTTAGGGCCAACCGGGTGTGGGCCAACCGGAGGCGACTGATTTCCGGGGAGACAGCCGCGCTGCCCACGCCTCGCGACGTGAAGCATGATGCAGCGATGTGTGGCTGACAAGCACGCACCCACCAAGGGGGCATCTGGTGCGGCTATCAGCCTAACATCACCAGCGCACACGGCTATTCCCTGAAGGTCTAAAGAGGCATCAGCGTGTCTCGGGGAACTGAACGTCCGCACCGACCGGGTCGACGTCCATTAGCTGGATGTGCCAGTCATTACCCACTTCTGGCGCGATCAAATCCTGCGTATCCGAGGTCGAAAACGCAAGAACCGTGGGACCCGCTCCCGAAACGACCGCGGGCACGCCCACTCCACGCAGTCGTTCTACCAGATCCGCGCTCTCCCGCATCGCAGGCGCGCGGTAATGCTGATGGAGCCGATCTTCCGTGGCCGCGAGCAGAATCCACGACTCGGGCCGCTGGGTCAGCGCGGCGATCAGCAACGCGGCCCGGCCGGCGTTGAAGGAGGCGTCCTTGTGGGGCACGTCCTTCGGCAGCAGCCCCCGCGCGGTCTCCGTCGCCAGCCGTGCGGAAGGGATCAGAACGACGGGACGGACCCGCTGGTCGGGGGCCAGCTTCACCATACGTGGCACGCCGGTGTGGTCGGACCAGGCCACGGTCAGCCCGCCGGCCAGGCACGGCGCCACGTTGTCGGGGTGGCCCTCCATCTCGGTGGCCAGCGCGAACACCTCGTCGTCGGGCCACTCCGCCCCCGCCAGCGCGCGGGCGGCGAGCAGGCCGGCGCACACGGCGGCCGAGGACGAGCCCAGGCCGCGGGCGTGCGGGATGCGGTTGCGGCAGCGCAGGCGGATGCCCGCGGGCTGGGGGACCCCCATGCGGCCGAACGCCTCGCGCATGGCCCTGACGACCAGGTGGCCCTCGCCGAGATCGACCTCCCCCGCGCCCTCGCCCTCCACGCTCACCTCGACACCGCTCCCGCCGGTGAGCGTGGCCTCGACCTCGTCGTACAGGCTCAGTGCCAGGCCGAGCGCGTCGAAACCCGGGCCCAGGTTCGCCGACGTGGCGGGCACGCGGATGCCAACGCTCCTCATTCGCCCATCAGTCCTCACTCCCCGTGATCCCCCGTGATCCCCTGCGATCCTCTGTGCCCCCGCCCGTCAGGCGAGGTTGAGCGCCGCCGCGGCGGCGTGGACGTCGATCGGGATGACCGTCGGCGCCGGCGCCCCCGAGATGGCCCAGTCGGGGTCCTTGAGCCCGTTGCCGGTGACCGTGCAGACGATGCGCCGCCCGGGCTCGACCAGGCCCTGGGCGTGCGCCTGGAGCAGGCCCGCGACGCTGGCCGCCGAGGCCAGCTCCACGAACACGCCCTCCTCCTGCGCCAGCAGCTTGTAGGCCGCCGCGATCTGCCGGTCGGTCACCGACTGGATGACGCCGCCCGACTCGTCACGCGCCGCCGTGGCCAGCGACCAGGAGGCCGGGTTGCCGATGCGGATGGCGGTGGCGATGGTGTGCGGGCGGGTCACCGGCGCGCCCTCGACGATCGGGGCCGCGCCGCTGGCCTGGAAGCCGAACATGCGCGGCTTCCTCGTCGCCACGCCGTCGGTGAAGTACTCCTGGTAACCCATCCAGTACGCCGAGATGTTGCCCGCGTTGCCGACCGGGATGCAGTGGATGTCGGGCGCGTCGCCGAGCGTGTCGACGATCTCGAACGCGGCCGTCTTCTGCCCCTGGAGCCGGAACGGGTTGACCGAGTTGACCAGCGCGATCGGGTAGCTGGACGACAGCTTGCGGGTCATCTCCAGGCAGTCGTCGAACGACCCCTCGACCTGCAGCAGCGTGGCGCCGTGCACGAGCGCCTGGGCGAGCTTGCCCATCGCGATCTTCCCTCGCGGCACCAGGACGGCGCAGGTGAGCCCCGCGCGCACGGCGTAGGCCGCGGCCGAGGCCGAGGTGTTGCCGGTGGAGGCGCAGATGACCGCCTTGGCCCCCTCCTCGACCGCCTTGCTGATGGCCATGGTCATGCCGCGGTCCTTGAAGCTGCCGGTGGGGTTGGCCCCCTCGACCTTCAGGTAGACCTCGCACCCCGTGAGGGCGGAGACGCGGTGCGCGGGCACCAGCGGCGTGCCGCCTTCGAGCAGCGTGACGACCGGCGTCTTCGTCGTCACGGGAAGACGTTCGCGGTATTCCTCGATGAGGCCACGCCACGACCTGCTCATGATGACTCCCTACCTGCGGTGTTGGGCACCGAGTGTACGGGGTGCGGGCGACCGGCGCGGATTCGTGTCCAAGGGACGGACTTATCGGTTGGACAGCCCTGCTATTGAGGAAATTCTCAGCATCTCCCGATAAGGTCTCGGCAGGGGGTCACACCATGAACGCGCGTCCTGCTCTGAGGCAGAACGACTACTCACCGATCGAGGCGCCACCACTGGGCGCCTGGTCACCCGCCCTCTCCGTGAGCGTGGTGATACCCGCGCACGGCGGGCAGGACAAGCTCGACCTGACGCTGGCGGCGCTGGCCGTCCAGACGTACCCGGGCCACCTGATGGAGGTCCTTGTCGTGGACGACGGCAGCGAGCCGCCGATCCGGCTGCCCGAGATCCGGCCGGTCAACACGCGGGTGGTGCGGGTGCGGGACGGCTGGGGCATCTCCCACGCCGTCAACACCGGCGCCAAGGCCGCGGACGGGGAGATCATCCAGCGGCTCGACTCCGACATGGTGGCCTGCCGCGAGCACATCGAGGCGCTGGCCCGCTGGCATCACGTGACCGACTACCTGGTCACGATCGGGATGAAGAAGTTCGTCGAGCCGCCGGACCTCACGCCGCGGCAGATCGTCCGCGCGGGGCACCTGGGCGAGCTGTTCGCGCTGGAGAAGGCCGTGGCCAGCTCCACCGAGGCGACGATCACCAGGACGGACGGGCTGCGCAAGAGCCGCAACCCCTACCACGTGTGCACCGGGCCGACGTTCGCCCTGCCCCGCGAGGTCTTCCACGCCGTGGGCGGTCTCGACCCGACCGTGGCGCGCGGCGAGGACACCGAGTTCGCCTACCGGCTGGCCATGCACGGCGTGGTGTTCGTCCCCGACCTGGAGGCGCAGGCCGTGCACCTGGGGCTGCCGGCGCAGCACCGCGACCGGGAGCGGGCGGTGCGGGCCGTGGAGCCCTACCTGGCGCACCGCGTCCCGCTCCGCCGCGACCTGCGCAAGGATCCGGGGCGGAGGTGGCTGGTGCCGTACGTGGAGATCGTCTTCGACGTCACCGACACCTCCGAGTCGGTGGTGCGGCAGGCCGTCGCGGCGGCGCTGGGCGGCAAGCTGCAGGACGTCGTGGTGACGCTGGTGGGGCCGTGGTCGCGGCTGCACGAGGGGCGGCGGTCGGTGCTCGGGGACCCGTGCTTCGAGCTGCGGCTGATGCGCGACCTGTTCGCGCACGACGAACGCGTCCGGCTCATCGACGAGGCGGCGCCGACGCCCGCGCCGTGCCCGTTCCGCTACCGGGGGCCGGTGGACGTGCCGCTGCACCGGGCGACGCTGGAGCGTATGGTGGAGTCCGTCCAGAAGGACCTGGCGGGCGTGCTGGTGGTGGACCTGCCGGACGGGCGCGAGGCGCGGCTCGAACGTACCTCCGCCCTGGGGCGGGCCGTGCTGCTCGCCGAGCCCGGCGCGGATCTCGACGCCGTCATCGACGCCACGCACGGCGTGCGGCACGAGCCGCCCGAGCGCTACTGGCCCGCGCCGAAGCAGCCCGAGCCGGTCACCATCCCGGCCCCGGCGGCCGCACCGGCCACGGCCGGAGTCCCGGCGGAACCCGCCGAACGCACCCTGCTGCGCCGCCTGAAGTCCGCCCTCCGCCCCAACTGACCCCCACCCGTCGGGCGAGGGTCCGCGGGTCCCGTCCGACGGGCCGCGGAGTGCTCAGTCGCGCGGGCGTCTCGGGAGGGCCCGGCGCATCGTCGTGGACATCATCGTGCGCAGGCTCCGCTGGGCGCGCTCGGCGGCGGCGGCCTCGCGGCGCAGGCCGGCGGCCTCGCGGCGCAGGCCGCCGACCTCGCGGCGCAGCTCCACCGCCGAGCTGCGCCAGCGTCCCGCCTCCTCCTTCCACCTGGCCACCTGCTCGCGCAGCCGCGCGTTCTCCGCCGCCAGCCGGTCGGCCTCGGCCCGCGCCCGCGCCATGGCCCGGTACGCGCCGCGCCGCCCCCGCGGGGCCGCCGCCCCGGTGGTGAACCCGTAGCCGTCGCCCTCGACCCACGACACGCCGGAGACGGCGTCCACGACGTCGTCCAGGTCCTCGCCGGGCTCGGCCACGACGCGGGCCCTGGCGAAGGCGGACACCCGCTCCAGCCGGGCCGCGACGACGCCCTCGGGCGACTCCTCCAGCAGCACGTTCACCAGCCCCAGGCCCTCGTCGCGGGCCAGGTCGAGGAGCCGGGCCAGGCCGTCCTCGACGGGCGCCCACCCGGCCGGCAGCCACAGCACGAACGGCACGGCGGGGTCCACGTCCTCGGTGGCCGACAGGCGTACCCGGCCCTCGTGCCGGTAGTGCCCCTCGACCAGCACCAGGTCGAGGGCGGGGTCGCGGAGCGGGGCGCGGGGGTCGGGCCGCAGGGTGTGCCAGGGGCCGAGGACGTGCACGGACAGGTCGGGGACGGTGGCGGCGAGCAGCGCGTCCACCGAGGCCCGCACGGCGTCGTAGCCCGCCGTGCCGTCCACCACGGCGGTGACGTACGGGACCTTCCACTGCCGCCCGGGATGCCCGCGCAACCACCGGTAGGCCGGGACGCGGTCGGCCACGAACGCGTGGCTCACCCGGTCGATCGGCTGCTTGTCGCGCATCCGCATGGTCGGCCCGAGATGGTAGGCCCGGGCGGCGGGCTCGGGCACGAAGACCGCGCCGGCCTGGCCGAGCCGGTAGCCCAGCTCGGTGTCCTGGCCGAGGACCAGCTCCTCGTCCATCGGCCCGGCCGCCGCGACGAGCCGGGCGTTCACCGAGGTGGCGCCGCCGACGTGCAGGCTGAAGGGGCGCTGCGGGTTGTCGGTGAGGCCGCCGGTGCGCTCGACGAGGTCCACGATCCAGGTGTGGGGCTCGGCGGGCTCGAAGCACGCCTCCAGGTCCTCGGGCAGCTCGGCGGGCGGCTCGGCGGCGGTGAACCTGAGGTAGCCGGTGACCACGAGGTAGGGCGCCGCGTGGTGCCAGCGCATGTGGGCCTCGATCGCGCCGGGCGTGAGCACCACGTCGGAGTCGAGCCAGTGGATCACGTCGCCGGTGGCGCGGGCCAGCCCGGCGTTGCGGGCGCGGGCCCGGCCGGGCTCGGGGCAGGTGATCAGCCGGGTGCGGGAGGGCCGCACGCCGGGCAGGCGCAGCGGCGGGTCGCTGCCGTTGTCGACGACGATCACCTCGGTCAGCTCCGCCGGGTACGTCTGCCGGGCCAGCCCGGCCAGCACCAGGTCGAGCTTGTGCTGCCCGCCATAGGCAGGCACGACCACGCTGACCGTCAGCTCCGGCGTGAACTCCCGAGGGGGCCGCAACACGCGGTAGTCGTTGCCCCGCACGCGGGCGGCGCGGCCCGCGGCGGCGGGCGCGCTCATCCGGCCTCCATCAGCAGGCTCGGGCGGAAGCCGTGCCACTGCCCGGCGGCCACCTTGAGGAAGTGGGCCAGCGGGAGCTGCCAGGTGTGGGCGCCGCTGAGCCCGCGCCGCAGGACGTAGCCGAGCCCGTGGGTGCGGTAGATGCGGGCGCCGGCCCGGTGCGCCGCCTTCAGGAACTCCAGATCGACGGCGCGCGGCACCGCGGGGAAGCCGCCGGCCTCGCGGAACGTCGCCGCCGACGCCATGATCGTGCCGCCGGCCACGTGCTCGGAGTAGACCTCGCTCGGGTACTTGGCCCCGCTGGCGAACGTCGTGCGCCGGATCGTGGTCTTCAGCGGCTCCAGGTAGAAGAACTCGGCCGTGGTGCCCACCACGTCGGCCTGGGCGTAGGTCATGGCCATGAACAGGTCGGACAGGTGCATCGGGCCGTACCAGTCGTCGTCGTCCCACTTGGCGAGGTAGTCGCCCTCGGCCAGCGCCGCCGCCCGGTTGAGCACCTCGCCGAACGGCACCGACCCCGCCGCCTCCACCCACCGCACGGGCAGCGCGCAGCCCTCGACGGCCTCGCGCACCTCCTCGTACGCCACACCGTGCAGCCCCAGCACCACCTCGGCCGTCACGCCGCGCTGCCGCTCCATCTGCGCCAGCGCCGCGCCGACCAGCCCGGGCCGCTTGGTGGACATGACGATGCTCACGCGGGGCTCGCCCACGGGGTGGGCCAGGCGGCGCAGCCGTACGCTGTGCTCCTCGCGCCGCAGGTCGGCCAGGCAGCGCGCGGTGCCGTCGGGGGCGTGCTCCAGCCAGCCGCGGTCGGTGAGCAGGGCCCCCAGCTCCGCGGGCACCCAGGCCGGGGCGTGCTCGGCGGTCAGCGGGACGCCGGCCGCGGCGAGCGCGGTCAGCCCGTCCAGGGGCACCGGCTCGCCGGGCCAGTCGATCTCCAGGCCGCGCAGCGGGCGCAGCTCGGGCACGTCCGGCGGCCTGCCCTCGACCGCCCAGCCGCCGCCCGCCCAGTGCAGGCGGGCCGGCCCCTTCTCCGGCGTGCGCGTGAAGCCGCAGGGGGTGTCACCGGGGGTGACGGACATGAGATGGCGCTCCTCGGCCGCGGGGGATCAGGTCGGCGCCTACCTTAGACCCGCCGCCGGAGCCCGGCTACTCGTCGCCCTCGACGCGCATCACGCTCGCCACGGCCCGCACGATGTCCAGCTCGCGCAGCTCCTCCATCGTCGCCGACAGGGCGGCGTCGGTGGCGCGGTGGGTGACGATGACGAGCTGGGCGTCGTCGCCGCGCCCCTCCTGGCGCACGGTCTGGATCGACACGTCGTGCTTGGCGAACAGGTCGGCCACCCGCGCCAGCACGCCCGGCTTGTCGGCCACGTCCAGCGCCACGTGGCAGCGCGTGACGGTCTCGCCCATCGGGTGGACGGCCAGGTCGGCGTAGGTGGACTCCTCGGGGCCCCGGGTGCCGGCCAGGCGGTTGCGGGCGACGGCCACCAGGTCGCCGAGCACGGCCGAGGCCGTGGGCGCGCCGCCGGCCCCCTTGCCGTAGAACATGAGCTGCCCGGCCGACTCGGCCTCCACGAAGACCGCGTTGTACGCCTCCCGCACCCCCGCCAGCGGATGCGTGCGCGGGATCATCGCCGGGTGCACCCGCACGCCGAACGAGCGGCCGTCGTCGGAGCGGGCGCAGATGGCCAGCAGCTTGATGACGTAGCCCATCGCCTTGGCCGAGGCCACGTCGGTGGCGGTGATGTCGGTGATGCCCTCGCGGTGCACCTCGGCGGCCGTCACCCGGCTGTGGAAGGCGAGCCCGGCCAGGATGGCGGCCTTGGCGGCGGCGTCGAAGCCCTCGACGTCGGCCGTCGGGTCGGCCTCGGCGTAGCCGAGGGTCTGGGCCTCCTCCAGGGCGTCGGTGAAGGACGCGCCGGTGGAGTCCATCTTGTCGAGGATGTAGTTGGTGGTGCCGTTGACGATGCCGAGCACCCGCTTGACGTGGTCGCCGGCCAGCGACTCGCGCAGGGGCCGCAGCAGCGGGATGGCGCCGGCCACGCTGGCCTCGAAGTAGAGGTCGCCGTTGCCGGCCCTGGCCGCCTCGTGCAGGGTGGCGCCGTCCTCGGCCAGCAGCGCCTTGTTGGCGGTGACCACGGACTTGCCGCGCGACAGCGCCGAGACGATGAGGGAGCGGGCGGGCTCGATGCCGCCGATGACCTCGATGACGAGGTCGATGTCGTCGCGGGCGACCAGCGCCTCGGCGTCGGTGGTGAGCAGCGCCGGGTCGATCTCGACGTCGCGCTTGCGGCCGAGGCGGCGCACGGCGACCCCGGCCAGCTCCAGCGGCGCCCCCACGCGGGCGGCCAGGTCGCCGGCCTGCTCGTGCAGGAGCCGGATGACCTGCGAGCCGACGACGCCGCAGCCCAGCAGAGCCACTTTCAGCGGTTTCACAGCTGTCCCCTCAACAGGTCGTCCTCGGTCTCGCCGCGGACGATGACCCGGGCCGTGCCGCCCGAGACGGCCACCACGGCGGGCTTGGGCAGGTAGTTGTAGTTGCTGGCCAGCGAGCGGCAGTAGGCGCCGGTGGAGGAGACGGCGACCAGGTCGCCCGGCGCCAGGTCGGCCGGGTAGTAGCAGTCGCGCACGACGATGTCGCCGCTCTCGCAGTGCTTGCCGACCAGGCGGCTGAGCATGGGCTCGGCCTCGCTCTCGCGGCTGGCGAGCACGGTGGTGTACTCGGCGCCGTACAGGGCGGTGCGGACGTTGTCGCTCATGCCGCCGTCCACGCTCACGTACGTGCGCAGGCCCTCGACGTCCTTGACGGTGCCGACCTCGTACAGGGTGATGCCGCCCTGGCCGATGATGGCCCGGCCCGGCTCGACGGTCAGGCGGGGCACGGGCAGGCCCGCGGCCGTGCAGACCTTGGTGACGATCTCGCGCAGGCCGTCGGCCAGTTCCTTGATGTCGGGCGCCTCGTCGCCCTCGACGTAGGCGATGCCGTAGCCGCCGCCGAGGTCGAGCTCGGGCAGGACCACGCCGTGCTCGTCCTTGATCTGCACGAGCAGCGAGGCCAGCCGCCGCGCGGCCACCTCGAACCCGGCGGTGTCGACGATCTGGGACCCGATGTGGGAGTGCAGGCCGACGAGTTCGAGCTGCGGGAGGGCGAGCACCCGGCGCACGGCCTCGGCCGCCGCGCCGTGACCCAGCGACAGGCCGAACTTCTGGTCGTCGTGCGCGGTGGCGATGAACTCGTGGGTGTGCGCCTCGACGCCGGTGGTCACCCGGATCATCACCTTGGGCCGCTTGCCCGCCTGCTCGGCAAGGTAGCCCAGCCGGGCGATCTCCTCGAAGGAGTCGATGACGATGTGCCCGACGCCGGCCTCCAGCGCCCTGGCCAGCTCGGCGGTGGACTTGTTGTTGCCGTGCACGGTGATCCGCTCGGGCGGGAAGCCGACGCTGAGCGCGACGGCCAGCTCGCCGCCGCTGGCCACGTCGAGGCCGAGGCCCTCGTCCTGGAGCCAGCGCACGACCTCCTTGCACAGGAACGCCTTGCCGGCGTAGTGCACCTCGGAGCCGGCGAAGGCGGCGGCGTAGTCGCGCATGCGCGAGCGCACGTCGTCCTCGTCGATGACGTAGAGCGGGGTGCCGAAGTCGCGGGCGAGGTCGCGGACGTCCACGCCGCCGACCGTGAGCGCGCCGCCGGCCCGGCTCGACGTTCGCGGCCAGATCGAAGGGTTGATCTGGTTGAGGTCGGCGGGCGCCTGCGGCGGGCGCTCCTGGGGCAGCATCTCGGCGTGCCGGTCCCCGGCGGGATGGGCGAATCGACTCACCCGATCGAGGCTATCGGAAGCGCCACTTCCTCATGACCCACTGACCACGTATCGAGACGGGATCAAGGCTCCCGAGGGATATTTTTACGATTTTTCACTGTTTAGCGGGATATTTTCCCACCGCTCACAACCGCTCCGGGCCCGCCAGCACCTCCCCCACCGCCGCCGCGAGCCGCACCCGCGCCGTGTGCACCGCCCGCGCCGGCTCGTCCCCCCGGGGCACGGCGGGCGCGTGCTCGTGCGCGTCGTGATAGGCCAGGGCGAGCCTCACCAGGTAAGCCTCCCACCCGGGCGCCCGGCCGGCCGCCCGCCCGGGCAGCTCGGCCAGCACCCGCAGCACCCTCCGGTCCCAGGGGCCGTCCAGGGCCGCCGCCTCGAACCCCTCCTCCGGCACGCCGAGCTGCCGCGCCCACCGGGCCACGGCCCGCGCGCGCACGTGCCCGTAGCGCACCACGAACCCCGGGTTGTCCCAGGTGCGGGGGAAGTCCGGCCAGCCGGGGACGGGGATCTCCGGCACCTCGAACGACTCCAGCAGCTCCCCCGGCACGCGCACCGCCACCTCCAGCAGGCCGGTCGCGCGCACCGCGACCCGCGTGACGCCCGGCACCTCCCGCACCCGCGCGGCCAGCGCCTCCGGCCGCAGCCGCCGCCTGAGCGCCGCCGCCGACACGAGCAGGGCCTCCCGCTCCCACGTCCCCTCCGGCGCGGGCGGCTCCCCCAGCACCCCGGCCAGCTCCCGCAGCGTCACGCCGCCGACCCTACGCGCTCCCGGCGGCCGCTCAGATGAGCGCGTGCGGCTCGGCGGAGCCGTACTCGACGAGCTGGGCGGCGCCCAGGAGCCAGCGGTCCTCGTCGCGGACCCGGACGTAGCCGAAGCGGTCGGCGGAGAACACCTTGATCCCGTCCGTGCGGCACTGCCGCATCATGACCTCGTCCCAGTCGTCGCTGAGGTCGGCGAAGCCGATCTCGCGCAGGGCGTTCCTGCGGCCCAGCAGCGTGGCGCCGGAGATCTCCGGCAGGTAGGCGTACTCGGCCCCGGGCTGCTTGAGCAGCGTGGCCTGGGGCTTGCGCAGGTGGACGTAGTAGGCGGCCTTGCCGACGATGTCGGCGGTGCAGAACAGGAACGCCCGCCGCAGGTCGGACAGGTAGTGGGGGCCGTAGACGTCGCGCGCGTCCATGACCGCGACCAGGTCGGCCTCGCACAGGTCGAGACCGGCGTTGAGCATCGCGCCCGCGGTCATCGAGGGCTGCGGGCGGCGGTGGATCACCTCCACGTCCGGCAGCACGTCGCGGGCGCGCAGCTCGGCCTCGGGCGGGCCGATGATGATCACCTGGGCCACGCCGCTCTGCCTGGCGACCTGGGCGAGCCCGTGCTCCGTCAGGGAGGGGTCGGTGATCGGCAGCAGCACGGAGGTCTCCAGCGTGGCGCGGGCGCTGGGCAGCCCGATCGTCTCCAACATCTCGTCCACGCGCTCGGTCATCGTCCCCATCTGGTACGCCCTGCGCAGCGCCACGTGCGCCCGCCGCGAGTCGGGCTCGGTGCCGATGGGCGTGCCGCAGGCGGCGATCTCGGCCAGCCGCCACTGGGGCGTGCCCGGCGGGCAGTCGGCGGCGGCCGGCCACCGGTAGGAGGTCAGCACGTCGGGGTAGGCCAGGTGGCCGGGCAGGAGCTGGTCGAGCGTGAGCACCCGGTCGATGCGGCCTCCGGCCAGCGGCAGCGGGTTGTGGACGCGCGGCTGGACGCCGAACTGCAGCCGCGGCCAGGGCACCGACAGGTCGTTGGTGAAGCGGTGGTCGAAGAGCTGGGCGGTGGCGGCGTAGGCGTTGACGTCGCCCTTGGTGTGCCAGAACACCGTGCGGATGCCGCGCTCGGCGCACCAGGCCAGCAGCGCCCTGATGCCCTCGCCCGGCTCGCCGGTGACCTCCTCGGCCCAGGGGCCCTGCGTGACCGACTCGACCACGAGCAGGTGGGGCACCTCCAGCGGCAGCACCCGGGCGAAGTCGCGGGGGGTGAAGCCGGTGGTCTGGCGCCACTCGTAGCGCAGCAGCGCCTCGGCGTGCGGGTCGGCGATCACCGCGGCGGTGAGGTGCGGGCGGGTGTTGGGCCCGGTCGGCACCCGGAAGGGCTTGAGCCTGAACGAGGTGCCTTCGAGGGTGCGCGTGGAGGTGGTGGCCTGGAAGGCGGCCCCCGGGCGCTCCTCCTTGGCCTTGACGGAGACGGCGATCGGCTTGCGCTTGGGCGCGACGGGCCGCTTGACCGGCTTGGCGGCGCCCCGCAGGCCCTTGGCCAGCCGGACCGGGTTGCTCTTGCCGGTCCTGATCGCGTCGCCGAGGCGGCTCCAGCGGGCGACCTTGATGGACGACAGCTTCCAGTTGGCCACCTCGGCCTGGAAACGCTGCTCGGCCAGCTCCTTGCGCAGCTTGTCGGCGGCGGCCCGCTCGGCCTCCAGCGCGGCCTCGGCCTCGCTCAGCCGCTCGGCCAGGCTCCTGGCCTCCTCGACGCTGCGCTCGGCCTCGGCCAGCTTCGCCTGCGCGGCGTCCAGCAGTCTGGCCAGCTCGGCCGCGCGCTCGGCCTGCGCCACGGCATCGCGCAGGGCTCGACGCGTGCTCTCAAGCTCCGTAGACAAATGGACCTCCGCTCCCTCAGCCCGGCAAAGGATACTCTTTTCCGGAAAGCGGCTCGAAGGGATGACATCCGGTGCAGTTCAACGTGCGGCCCTACGTCTGTGGCGCTCTCGGCCGGATCGACACCGCGATCCTGGGCAAGCTGACCGCGGCGGGCCCCCGGGTGCGCCCGGCCCTGCAGACGTCCGAGGCGGCGCTGTTCAGCTCCTCGCCGCTGCCGCCCTACCACCGCGAGGCCGAGTCCTACGCGTTCGCCTGGGGCGAGCGCCGCCCGCGGGCCGCCGACGACTGGATGGCGGTCGCCGAGACGTACGAGACGCCGGGCCTGATCGGCGACGGCGAGCGGGTGACGCTGCACACGGGCGCGCTCGGACTGGTGGACCTCTACTACGTGCGCCAGGGCGAGGCGGTCTACTTCTCCTCGCTGATCCAGCCGCTGCTGAGCCTGGTGCCGATCGCCATCGACTGGGCGGCCTGGGCCTCGATACTCCAGGTGACCTTCCCGCTGGGCGAGGCGACGCCGTACACCGAGGTCAAGCGGCTGCCGGGGTCGAGCGCGCTGGTGTGGCGGCACGGCCGGGCGGGCGTCGAGCGGCGGCTGCCGCGCTGGCTGCGCACCGAGCCGTACGAGGCGTGGGTCAGCCCCGCCGACATCGTCGAGCTGCTGCACCAGGTCTACGCCGAGTACGACGGCCGCAAGCTGCTCGTGCCGGTCAGCGGCGGCTACGACTCGCGCCTGCTGGCCGGCGTGGCCAAGGCGCGCGGCGCGGACGTCGAGTCCTGGACCACCAGCCCCGACGACGGCACCGACACCGACATCGCCTTCGCCAGGGCGATCACCAGGGAGCTGGGCATCCCGCACCGGGTGATCACCCAGGACGCCGCCGACTACCCGGCGGACGCCGCCGAGGTGGCCCGCAGGCTGGAGTACCTGACGCCGCACCACGCCTGGTACGCGCCCTTCGCCAGGGAGGTGCACGGCGCGGGCCGGATCCTGGTGGACGGCCTGGCCGGCGGGCCGCTGCTGAAGAACTTCATGGTCAGCGGGGCCGCGCTGGAGGCGCGGACGCAGGCCGAGCGGTCGGCGGCGGTGCTGGGGTCGTTGTCGCTGGGCGCGCCCTCGCGGCCGTTCCTGTCCGCGGCGGCGGCGGAGTGGATGGAGCAGACCGTGCGCGAGCAGTTCGCGGCGGCCACCTCCATGCTCCACGGCCACCGGGCCGAGCTGCCGCTGTCGGTGCTGCACACCAGGACGGTGCGGGGCATCGCGCGCTCGGCGGTCAACCTGGTGGGCCCGGAGGCGTCGTTCGCCGCGCCGTTCATCCATCCGGACTTCTTCGACGCGGCGCTGTCGGTCGGGGTGGCCCGCAAGGACAAGGGGCGCTTCTACCGCGAGGTGCTGCACGCGGCCAACCCGCGGGTGGCGGCGCTGCCCTCGACGAACGTCGTCAAGCAACCGCTCCAGCGGGTGCCGCTGCGGTCCACCGCGGCGCCTGCCCGAAATTATGCGCACAGCATGCTGGAGCGGGTGGTGAACCGGGTGCCGGGCCTGCTCTCGGAGGAGCTGCACGAGGTGGTGGCGGGTGGTCCGGACGCGCTGACCAGGTTCAACGGCTGGAACGACCGTTTCTGGGTGCGTGGATTGGTACTCTTCGGACTCTGGTTGGGCGACTTCGAGAACGACCTGAGCGACCTGGCCACACCCTTCTGATAAACCCTGGGTAACAGGGTGATTACATTCGGATCTCGCGGGTATTAAAGGCTGCACAGCAGAAGCGGGTTCCGGAAAGCCACCGGGCTGGTAGTGTTCGGCCCGTAAGCGCCGCAACAAACGGGCAGCGGATCACAAATCCGATCTCGTTCGAGGGCATGGAGTTCGCAGGGATGACGACTCCAGGCGGCGCGGTCACCAATCAAGAACGCCGGGGCAACCGGTGACTTCGTCCTGCCCACATCTCTTCCTGTGAGCGACATATGATCAACGCATCCCCAATGCCGGAGCCGATCTCCGAGGCGTTCGTCTCGGAGGATCCAGCCTGGTACAAGCGGGCGGTGTTCTACGAGGTTCTCGTCCGGGGGTTCAAGGACTCCAACGGCGACGGCACCGGCGACCTCCGCGGGCTCATCGAGAAGCTCGGCTATCTCGAATGGCTCGGCGTGGACTGCCTGTGGCTCCTGCCGTTGTACGAGTCGCCGCTGCGTGACGGCGGCTACGACATCTCCGACTACATGAAGATCCTCCCAGATTTCGGGGATCTCGGGGACTTCGTGCAGCTCATCGAGGCCGCCCACGAGCGCGGCCTGCGGATCATCACCGACCTGGTGATGAACCACACCAGCGACAAGCACCCGTGGTTCCAGGCCTCCCGGCACGACCCCGAGGGCCCCTACGGCGACTTCTACGTGTGGTCCGACGAGCCCACCGGCTACTCCGACGCGCCGATCATCTTCATCGGCGCCGAGGAGTCCAACTGGACCTACGACCCGGTGCGCAAGCAGTACTACTGGCACCGCTTCTTCCACCACCAGCCGGACCTCAACTACGACAACCCGGCGGTGCAGGAGGCCATGCTGGAGGTGCTGCGGTTCTGGCTGGACCTCGGCATCGACGGCTTCCGCCTGGACGCGGTCCCCTACCTGTTCGAGCGGGAGGGCACCGCCTGCGCCGGGCTGCCGGAGACCCACCAGTACCTCAAGCGCATCCGCGCCGAGGTCGACCGCCTCTATCCCGACCGGGTGCTGCTGGCCGAGGCCAACGGCTGGCCCGAGGACGTCGTGGAGTACTTCGGCGACCCCACCACCGGCGGCGACGAGTGCCACATGGCCTTCCACTTCCCGCTGATGCCGCGCATCTACATGGCGGTGAAGAAGGAGACCCGCGAGCCGATCTCCGAGATCATGTCGCGCACCCCCAAGCTGCCCGAGCACGCCCAGTGGGGCATCTTCCTGCGCAACCACGACGAGCTCACGCTTGAGACGGTGACCGAGGAAGAGCGCGACTACATGCACAAGGAGTACGCCAAGGACCCGCGCATGCGCGCCTACCTGGGCATCCGCCGCCGCCTGGCGCCGCTGCTGGACAACGACCGCGACCGCATCGAGCTGTTCACGGCCCTGCTGCTGTCGCTGCCGGGCTCGCCGGTCATCTACTACGGCGACGAGATCGGCATGGGCGACAACATCTGGCTGGAGGACCGCGACGCGGTGCGCACGCCGATGCAGTGGAGCCCCGACCGCAACGCCGGCTTCTCCACGGCCGACCCCGGCCGCCTCTACCTGCCCGCCGTCATGGACCCGATCTACGGCTACCAGGCGGTCAACGTGGAGGCCCAGCAGCGCCACGAGAGCTCCCTGCTGCACTTCACCCGCAAGATGCTGCAGATCCGCCGCAAGCACCCGGTGTTCGGCGTGGGCGCGTACACGGAGATGTGGTCGTCCAACCCGGCGGTGCTCACGTTCGTCCGCGAGGACGGCGACGACGTGATGTTGTGCGTCAACAACCTGTCGAAGTACCCGCAGCCGGTGGAGCTGGACCTGCGCAGGTTCGAGGGGATGACCCCGGTCGAGGCGCGCGGCGGGGTGCAGTTCCCGCCGGTCGGCGAGCTGCCCTACCTGCTGACGCTGCCCGGCCACGGCTTCTACTGGTTCTCGCTGAAGCGCGGCGCGGCCGCCCGCCGGGAGTCGGCCGAGGTCGTCAGCGAGAGGTGACCGGCACCTGGGCACGGGCCGCGCGGCGCGCAGGGATGAGCGCGACCGCGAGGGCCGTGCCCACGACGCCCGTCACGGCGACCGTCAGCGTCAGGGCCGTGGGGGCGCGGCCGATGCCCGCCCCCACCCCGCTGGTGTGGCCCTGGAGGTCGATGAGGCTGGTCACCACCGACATGCCCGCCGCCGCGCCCACGCCGACCCCGAGCACGACCAGCAGGCCCGTGCCGGTGACGAGCGTGGCCGTCACCTGGCGCGGCGTCAGCCCCATGGCCTTGAGCACGGCCAGGTCGAAGGCGTGGTCGCGCAGGCCCAGGGCGCTGGCGGTGAGCAGGTTGGCCAGGCCGAGCAGGGCCAGCACGGCGATCAGCGCCACGATGATCACCCGGATGATCGACAGCCGGTCGGCCGGGTTGACCGCGGCCTGCACGTCCAGGCTCTCGGCCGACTCGGCCAGCAGCCTGCCGCGCACCTCGCCGGTGTCCGCGCCCGGCTTGAGGGCCAGCGCGTAGAACTCCGGCGGCACCGAGTCCTTGGCCGCCAGGCTGTCCAGCCCGACCGACAGCACCTCGCCGTCCAGGTCGGGCTCGATGGTGCGGCCGACGACGCGCACGATCAGCGGCGTGCCGCCCACGGTGAGCCGCACCCGGTCGCCGATCCGCACGCCCAGCAGGTCGAGCAGGCCCTGACCGGCCACGGCCTCGCCGGGCCTGCCGTATGTGCGCCCCTCGACCACCGGGAACGGGTACGGCCGCGCCGAGGCGCCGATGGCCCGCACCCGCACCGAGCGGGCCTCGCCCGGCGCCAGGGCGTTGACCTCGGTGCCCGGGTAGACCGCGGCCACGTCGGGGTCGCGCTCGGCGATGCGCCGGGCCTCGGCGGGCTCCAGCTTGCCCGGGCGGACGTACAGGGAGGCGTGCTGGCCCACCTGCTCGGGGTGGTCGGCGAAGTCGTCCAGGGTGGCCCACACGCCCAGCCCGATGGTGATCATCATCATCGGCACGGCCAGCCCGAACGCGGTCAGGAACGCCGGCATCCGCCGGGTGAAGGCGTCGCGGGTGCCGAGCACCAGCGCGGGCGGCAGGCGTACCAGCAGGGCCAGCCGCGCCAGCCTGGACAGCCGCCCGCGCGGGGGCGCCGTGGGCGCGTCCGGGATGGGCGGCGTGCGGCCGCCGCGCCAGGCGGGCAGCCCCACGGCGGCGAGCACCACGAGCGCCGTGCCCCCGACGATGGCCAGCACCGGCCCGGGGGCGACGGACGTCCCACCCAGCATCAGGGCCATCACGCCCCAGCCGGCGACCGCGCCGGCCGCGACGCCGAGCAGGCCGAGCGCGCCGTGCTCGACCAGGAGCAGCAGCGCCACCTGGCCCCGGGTGAAGCCCAGGGACTTGAGCGTGGCCAGGTCGCGGAGCTGGGTGAGCACCCGGCCGCCGGCCGCGTTGGCCAGCGCGAGCGCGGCGGCCACCAGCCCGACCACGCCGAACAGCCCCAGCAGCGTGCCCAGCAGCCGGTTGTCCAGCTCCATCGCGGCCCTGACCTCGCGCCAGGTGTAGACCCGCTGGAGCTTGTCCTCCAGCATGACGACCACGCGCTGCGAGACGACCTGGGTGGCGTCGGGGTCGGCCAGGCGCAGCCCGGTCACCCACTCGCTGCGGCCCAGCATGGGCTCGATCCGGTCGAGCATGACGGGCAGCACGTAGGCCAGGCCGGGCGTCCACTGCGGGTAGAAGCCCTGCTCGGCGGTGTCGGCGATGCCGCGCACGTACAAGGTGTGCCGCCCGCCGCTCAGCGCGATGATCGTGAACGGCGCGCCGACCCGCAGCCGCAGCGTCCGGGCGAAGGAGCGCTCGACCACGACCCCGTCGGGCTGGGCCGGGTCCAGCCAGCGGCCCTCGGCCACGACCGGATGCGCCACCTTCGGCGGGGTGGCGGGCATGGCGCGCAGCGCCGCGGGCTCCTTCTTGCCGTCCTGCGCCACGGTGACGGGCACCGAGCGATAGGGGCCGGCGACCTGGGACACGCCGTCGATGCCGGACAGCGACACGTCGGGGCTGTCGTCGGTGTAGAGCCAGACGTGGGCGCCGTCGGTCTGGGCGGACAGGCTCCGCCAGGGGTTGGTGCCCTCCTCCAGGAGGGTGGCCGCGGTGATCAGCGCGGCCACGATCCCCGCCACGGCCAGCACGGTGAGCACCGCCTGGGCCTTCCTGGCCCGCAGGTCGGCCCTGATCCACCGGCTCCCGGCGCGCGTGGTGCTCATCTGAGGTCGATGACCTCTCCCGCGGTGCCGGTGCGGCGGCGGGCGATGCGGCCGTCGTCCACGATCTCGCCGTCGAACAGCGAGACCACCCGGTCGGCGAGGCTCGCCACGCGGGCGTCGTGCGTGACCATGACGATGGTCTGGCCCTCCTTGTGCACCTTGCCGAGCAGGCGCAACACGTCGCGGGTGTTGCGGCTGTCGAGGTTGCCGGTGGGCTCGTCGGCCAGCAGCAGGCTGGGCTGGTTGGCCAGCGCCCTGGCCAGGGCGACGCGCTGCTGCTCGCCGCCGGACAGCTGGGCGGGCGCGGCCTCGGCGCGGTCGGTGAGGTTGAGCGCGGCCAGCAGGCTCTCGCGCCGCTCGCGGGCGACCTTGGGCGAGGCCCCGGCCAGCAGCGCGGGCAGCTCGACGTTGTCGCCGACGGTCATGTTGGCGACCAGGTTGAAGAACTGGAAGACGAAGCCGATGCGCTTGCGCCGCAGCAGCGCCCAGGCGCTCTCGGAGAGCGTGTCCACGCGCTTGCCGTCGAGCCAGATCTCGCCGCTGGTGCGGGTGTCGAGCCCGCCGAGCATGTGGACGAGCGTGGACTTGCCGGACCCCGACGGGCCCATGACGGCCACGAACTCACCCGGCTCGACCTGCAGGTCCACGCCGCGCACGGCGGGTACGGGCACGGCTCCATCCTGGTAGATTTTGACCAGATTGACCGTTTTCACCACGGAGGTCATGCCAGATCCTCCTGGCAACGCTCCAGCCAGTCAAGATCCGCCTGGAGGTGGAGCATGGCCCCTTCGATGAGGAGGATGGCCACCCGGTCGGTCGGCGGAGTACGGGACAGCAGGTCGTTGAGGTCGCTCATGAGCCCCAGATAGTGACGGCGCTGCCGGCTGATCAGCGCCATGCGGTCGGCGATGCCGGTGAGCGGAGCCAGCACGAGCTTCATGAAGAACTCGTCGCGCACGCGGGGGCCCTCGGTGGGCTCGTCCACCCAGACGGTGAGCAGCTCGCGGCCCTTGGCGGTCAGGTAGTAGACCTTCTTGTTGGGCCGGTTGGACTGCTCGACGTCCACGGCCCGGACCAGACCGTCCTTCTCCAGCCTGCCCAGGGTGACGTATATCTGCCCGATGTTCGGGGAGGGGTAGGCGCTGCCGAAGGTCTGCTCCAGCGCCTGTTTCAGCTCGTAGCCGTGAGCCGGCTCCTTCGCCAGAAGCGCCAGCAGGTGAAGCCGCACGCCTCACCTCCCCGCCGTCGGCCGCACGCGCGTTACGAACGCGTTACGTAGCTATCCATTGACCTTCAGATTACAGGTGTGCATAACATGAATGCATCTACCTAACACGTATGTAACCCCGTTGAACACGGAGGAAACAAGTGCTGCGCCCGCTCCCGCTTCTGCTGGCCGCCCTCCTGGCGGTGGCCGGTTGCGGCGCGGCGGGCGACGAGGGCGGCGGCGAGACGGGGACGGGCGGAACAGGCCCGATCACCTTCGCCACCGGACGCGACACCACGGCGTACCTGCAACCCCTGCTGGACCGCTGGAACCAGGCCCACCCGGCCGAGAAGGTGACGCTGCTGGAGCTGCCCGAGGCCGCCGACGAGCAACGCGCTCAGATGGTGGCCAACCTCCAGGCCCAGAGCAACCGCTACGACGTGCTCGGGCTCGACGTGGTGTGGACGGCCGAGTTCGCGGAGAACGGCTGGATCATCCCCCTGGAGCGCGGGCTCTTCCCGCTCGACAGGTTCCTGCCGCCCGTCGTGGAGACGGCCGTCTACAAGAACAAGTTGTGGGCGGTCCCGTACACCAGCAACGCGGGGCTGCTCTACTACCGCGCCGACCTGGTCAAGAAGCCGCCCCGGACGTGGGCCGAGCTGCGCGACCAGGCACGAGAGATCACGAAAAAGCATGACATCGATGGCTACGCGGGCCAGTTCCTCGCCTACGAGGGGCTGACCGTCAACTTCTCCGAGGCCCTGCAGTCGGCCGGCGGGCAGATCCTCAACCGGGACGGGACGGAGGTCACCCTCGACCCGGCCAAGGCGGAGACCGCGCTCGGCTTCCTGCTCCAGGGCCTGCGGGAGGGCTGGATCCCCACGGAGTCCCTGAGCTACAAGGAGGAGGAGTCGCGCCTGGCCTTCCAGGAGGGCCGGCTGGCCTTCGCCCGCAACTGGCCGCACGCCTACGGCCCGGCCAGGGCCAAGCTGGGCGACAAGGTGGCGGTGACCAGGCTGCCGGGGCTGAACGGGCCCGGCTCCAGCACGCTCGGCGGGGCCAACCTCGCCGTCAGCGCCTTCTCCCGGCACCAGCAGACCGCCCAGGAGTTCATCCGGTACTTCACGAGCCTGGAGAACGAGCGCCGCGTCCTCACCGAGGGGTCCTTCCCGCCGGTGTGGACCGAGCTCTACGACGACCCCGACCTGATCGAGCGCTTCCCGTACCTGCCGGTGCTCAAGGAGAGCATCCTCGCCGCCAAGGCACGTCCGGTCAGCGCCAACTACAACCAGCTGAGCCTGGTGATCGCGAGCTCGGTCGCCAAGGCCCTCGGCACCCCCACCCCCGAGTCCGCGGCCGACGCCGCGGTCTCCATGAAGTCCGAACTCGACGAGATCATCAGAACCCAGTGAGGCAACCATGCGCACAGCCAGAGCAGCAGCCGTCCTGGCCGGGCTCGCGATAGCCGTAGCCGCCTGTGGCGGCAACGCGCCGACCACGACGGAGCCCTCCGCCTCGGGGTCCGCCCCGGCGAGCGCCGGCGGCGGCGCCAAGCCCCTTGAGGGCGTCAAGCTCGAAGTGGCCGCCAAGTGGACCGGCGCGGAGCAGAAGAACTTCGAGCAGGTGCTCAAGGCGTTCACCGACAAGACCGGCGCCCAGGTCACCTACGCCTCCACCGGCGAGGACACCGGCGCCTACCTCGGCCCGCGCATCCAGGGCAAGAACCCGCCGGACGTGGCCATCCTGCCGCAGCCGGGTCTGGTGCAGCAGTACGCCGAGCAGGACGCGCTCAAGCCGCTGAGCGACGACGTCATCAAGGAGATCGACGCCAACTACACGCCGTACTGGAAGGAGCTGGGCTCCGCCGACGGCAAGGTCTACGGCGTGCTCATCAAGGCGGCCCACAAGTCGCTGGTGTGGTACCGCTCGCAGGCATTCGAGGACGCCGGCGTGCAGCCCGCCACCACCTGGGACGAGCTGGTCAAGAACTCCCAGACGATCGCCGACTCCGGCACGGCCCCGTTCTCGCTCTGCGGCGCCTCCGGCTGGACCCTGACCGACCTGTTCGAGAACGTCTACCTGTCCACCGCGGGCCCGGAGAACTACGACAAACTCTCCAAGCACGAGATCCCGTGGACCGACCCGAGCGTGGCGACCGCGCTGGAGAAGATCGCGCAGATCGTCGGCAAGCAGGACTTCCTGGTCGACGGCACCTCCGGCACCATGCAGACCGACTTCCCCACCTGCGTGAGCAAGGTCTTCAGCAACAAGAAGGGGGCCATGGTCATCGAGGCGGACTTCGTGGCCGTCGAGGCGGTCAACTCCGGCGCCAAGGTCGGCGAGGACGCCAAGTACTTCCCCTTCCCCAAGGCCGGTGACACCGCTCCGGTCATCCTCGGCGGCGACGTCGCGGTGGCCATGAAGGACTCCCCCGGCGCCCAGGCGCTGCTGCAGTTCCTGGCCTCCAAGGAGGGTGGCGAGGTCTGGGCCAAGCTCCCCGGCTACCTGTCGCCCAACAAGAACGTCTCCCCCGACAACTACCCCGACGAGCTGACCCGCCAGCTCGGCCAGACGATCGTCTCGGCCGGTGAGTCCGTCCGCTACGACATGTCCGACCTGGCGCCGAGCGCCTTCGGCGGCACGGACGGCAAGGGCGAGTGGAAGGTCCTGCAGGACTTCGTGCGCAAGCCCACCGACATCAAGGGCGCCCAGCAGGCGCTCGAGGCCGAGGCCAAGAAGGCCTGGAAGTAAAGAGGTAAGGCCGTGACCGAACGGTTGGACGGCCCGAAGGTTCCGCCCGCGCAGGTCGCGGGCGGAGCCGCCATCGGACCGGCTGAAACCCCCCGCACGCGACGACGCCTCGGCCCCTCGCCGGCGGTCGCGATCGCCTTCCTCCTCCCGGCGGCGCTGCTGCTGGGGATCTGGGTGATCTACCCGATCGTCTACTCGATCATCCGTAGCCTGTTCGACGCGAACGGCAGCGGATTCGTCGGCCTGGGCAACTACGTCTCGATCTTCACCGATGCGAGCATGCTGACGACGATCCGCAACAACCTCATCTGGGTCGTCGTCGCTCCGATCGTCGTCACCACGCTGGGCCTGATCTTCGCGGTGCTGACCGAGCGCATCAAGTGGGCGACGGCGTTCAAGCTGATCGTGTTCATGCCGATGGCGGTCTCGCTGATGGCCGCCGGCGTGATCTTCCGCCTGGTGTACGAGCAGAGCCCCGACAAGGGCCTGGCCAACGCCGTGATCACCACGGTGCACGACACGTTCTCCTCCTCCCAGGGTTACCCGGGCGCCCGGCCGCGCGAGGGCGACCAGTCGCAGGTCGCCACGCAGAACGGCGCGGTCGTCACCAAGCAGCCCGTGCAGGTGGGCCAGCCGGTGCTGATCCCGATCGTCGGCGTCAAGCCCGCGGCCCTGCCGGCCGAGGCCACGACCGCCAAGGCGCCGGCCGCCGGCAACGACGTCTCCGGCGTCGTGTGGTTCGACTTCACGGCCGGTGGCGGCGGCACCAGCGGCCAGGTGGACGGCACCGAGAAGGGCCTGCCCGGCATGGCCGTCGAGGCCGTGCGCGGCAACGAGGTCGTCGGGACGGCCACGACCGCCGAGGACGGCTCGTTCCGCTTCGACGGCCTGCCCGCCGGCTCCTACACGGTGCGGCTGCCGCAGTCGAACTTCCAGGCCGCCTACAACGGCCTGAACTGGCTCGGGGAGACGCTGATCACCCCGGCCATCATCGGCGCCTTCGTGTGGGTGTGGGCCGGGTTCGCCATGGTCCTGATCGCCGCGGGCCTCGCGGCCATCCCGCGCGACGCGCTGGAGGCCGCCCGCATCGACGGCGCCACGGAGTGGCAGGTGTTCCGCAGGATCACCGTGCCGCTGCTGTCGCCGGTGCTGCTCGTCGTCTTCGTGACGATGATCATCAATACGCTGAAGGTGTTCGACCTGGTGTTCATCATCGCGCCGTCCTCGGTCCAGCCGCAGGCGAACGTGGTCGCGCTGGAGATGTGGCGCGTGTCGTTCGGCGGCGGCAACAACCAGGGGCTCGGCAGCGCGCTGGCCATCTTCCTGCTGATTCTGGTCCTTCCCTTCATGATCATGAACATTCGCCGGTTCAGGAGGGAGAACGCATGACGACCGCCACCGCGACCGCCCCGTCCGGACTGGAGGCCGGCGCGCCGCGCAGGGGCCTCGCGAGCAAGATCGTCGATCGCCTGGGCAGCGGGGCCGTCCAGGTCATCATGGTGATCCTGGGCCTGTTCTGGCTGGTGCCGACGCTGGGCCTGCTGGTGGTCTCGCTGCGGACCAACCAGGTCAACAGCGCCGAGGGCTGGTGGACGGTCTTCACCAAGCCCGCCGAGCTGACCATCACCAGCTACAAGAACCTGCTGAGCGGCGGCTTCTCGGCCTCCTTCTGGAACACCGTGCTCATCACGGTGCCGACCACGATCCTGGTGATCGGCATCGCCGCCATGGCGGCCTACGCCTTCGCCTGGATGGAGTTCCCCGGGCGGGACACGGCCTTCCTCGTCGTGGTCGGGCTGCTCATCGTGCCCATCCAGATCGCGCTGATCCCCATCGCCGTGCTCTACGGCAACGCCGGGATCTTCGGCTCGATCCCGGGCGTGGTGCTGTTCCACGTGGCGTTCGGCCTGCCGTTCGCGATCTTCCTGCTGCGCAACTTCTTCGTCGGCATCCCCTCCTCGCTGCTGGAGGCGGCGCGCATGGACGGCGCCCCGGAGTGGAAGATCTTCGCGTCCGTGGTGTTCCCGCTGGGCAAGCCCGCCATCGCCTCGCTGGGCATCTTCCAGTTCCTGTGGGTGTGGAACGACATGCTCATCGCGCTGGTCTTCGCCAACACCGACAACCAGCCGATGACCAAGTACCTGCAGTCGCAGATGCGGCAGTTCGGTTCGAACATGGACATTCTCTCGTCCGGTGCGTTCCTGTCGCTGATCATCCCGCTGATCCTGTTCTTCGCGTTCCAGCGGTACTTCGTCCAGGGCATGATGTCCGGCTCCGTCAAGTGACCACCGAGCGGGCGCCCGCCACGGGGGCGGGCACCCGCTCGTGATCATCTTGGTACGGTGGCGATGGGCGTTCCGGCCGCGAGCCGCACCAGACCTGGATAAGCTCAACGGCCATGGCCGGTCGTCCACTACACGAAGTCGTCGAAGCCGGATGGGCTGCTGCGCTCGAGCCCGTCGCCGAGCAGATCACCCTGATGGGCGAGTTCCTGCGCAAGGAGATCGCCGAAGGCAGGCAATACCTCCCCGCCGGGCCCAACGTGCTGCGCGCGTTCAACCAGCCCTTCGACGCCGTCAAGGTGCTCATCGTCGGCCAGGACCCGTACCCGACGCCCGGCCACCCGGTCGGGCTGTCGTTCTCGGTGGCCCCCGACGTGCGGCCACTGCCGGGCAGCCTGGTCAACATCTACAAGGAGATGGAGACCGACCTCGGCCTGCCGCGGCCGTCCAACGGCGATCTCACCCCCTGGGCCGAGCAGGGCGTGCTGCTGCTCAACAGGGTCCTCACGGTCATGCCGGGCAAGCCCGCCTCGCACCGCGGCAAGGGCTGGGAGCAGGTCACCGAGCAGGCCATCCGCGCCCTGGTGGCCCGCGACAAGCCGCTGGTCGCCATCCTGTGGGGCCGCGACGCCCGCAACCTGGCCCCGATGCTCGGCGACGTGCCGCGCATCGAGTCCGCCCACCCCTCCCCGCTGTCGGCACGCAGCGGCTTCTTCGGCTCCCGGCCCTTCAGCCGCGCGAACGAGCTGCTGGTCAGGCAAGGCGCGACCCCTGTGGAGTGGAAGCTGCCCTAGAGTCGTCGCCATGACTGATGAAGAACCGAAGTACCTCCGCCTGACGGTCGAGCTGACCGTGGAGGTGCTCGACATGAACGCCCTTCAGGCCGCGGCGCTGGCCGAGATCCGCCACCCGGACGCCGACCTCACCGACGAGGAGCGCACCGAGCAGGCCGAGCTGGTCAACGCCGACGACACCGGTGCCTCGGCGCTGCAGTGGCTGATCGAGCCCGACCACGTGCTGGCGCTGGTCGACCACATCACCGAGATCGAGCCGCGCGAGGCCGTGCTCGGCGTGGAGCCGTCGGAGGGGCCCAGCGAGGAGGAGGACGAAGAGCACGACCACGACCACGTGTGAGCGTGGATGTGAGCGTGACCGCGCTCCGCGGAGGATGAGCGGCGGCCACGACGTTCGGCGACGTCGTGGCTTTTCGCGTGGTCCGCGGCTTTTGCCGGCCTGACTAGGATCGGGACCGTTGCCGGGATCCGCTCACCACGGGATCCGCTCACGAGTCGCAGGGGGCACACCATGATCGTCGCATTCTCCATCACCCCGCTGGGCGTCGGCGAGGGCGTCGCCGAACCCGTGGCCCGCGCCGTCAAGGTGGTCCGCGACAGCGGGCTGCCCAACCGCACGGACGCCATGTTCACCACCGTCGAGGGCGAGTGGGACGAGGTCATGGACGTGATCAAGCGGGCCGTGGACGCGGTGGCCGAGGTCGCACCCCGGGTGAGCCTGGTACTCAAGGCCGACCTGCGTGACGGGGTGACGAACGGAATGACCACCAAGATCGAGTCCCTGGAACGCCACCTGTCCTGACCCCTCCGAACGGGGTCACGGGTACGGGCCACCGAGCGCGACCACCTGAGGGCGGCCACTCAAGGAGCCACCACCGGAGACCGCCACTGGGACGCCGCCACTGGGGGCAGTTCCCAGAGGGAGCCGCCCAAGGGGGAGCCATCCGGGGGGGCAGTCATCGGAGGCGGCCGGCGCGGTGGCGGCGCACCGCGTCCCGGTTGGCGCAGCGCTGGGAGCAGTAGCGCTGCCGGCCGGTGCGGGAGGTGTCGGCGAAGATCGTGGCGCACTCGGTGACGGCGCACCGCCGCAGCCGGTGCATCCCCCGGCCCACCAGGTGCAGCG
Organism: Nonomuraea sp. NPDC050783; assembly: GCF_040802095.1. Lineage (NCBI taxonomy): Bacteria > Bacillati > Actinomycetota > Actinomycetes > Streptosporangiales > Streptosporangiaceae > Nonomuraea > Nonomuraea sp. NPDC050783. The sequence continues at coordinate 859,100 of NZ_JBFAHK010000001.1, read as the reverse complement.
CTGTACCCACGGAGACCAGCGCGAACAGCACCGCACCGAGCGGCTGCCCGTCGTCACGGTAGTGCAGATGCCAGCCGCCGGCGTGGTCGGTCATCCGCGGGTAGGCGGCCGACTCCGCCAGCATGCGGTTGACCAGCTCGGCGCGCTCGTGCTCGTCCGGGGCGTCCACCACCTTCTCCCATTCGTCCAGCAGGGTCATGACCCGGTCCAGGTCCTGCGGCGTGACCGGGCGTTCCAGGACGAGACCGGCGGCGCGGCAGCGGTCCGTCAGCTCACCGGGGGTGGCCGGGCGGTGGTTGGCCAGATCGGCGGCCAGCTTGACGGCATCCTCGCCGTAAGGGTTGAGGTGCATAAGACCATTACAGCATCCTGATCCGCATGACACCTCACCCTGGAGCAGAACAGAGCCCCAGAGCAGAACAGGACCCTGGTGCGCGGCAGAGTCCTGGAACGCAGCAGGAGCCCCGGACGCAGCGGGAGCCCACGGCGCAGCAGGAGCCTCGGGCGCAGCGGGCTCCCAGCACTCAGCAGGAGGCCGAAGCGCGGCAGGAGCCCCGGGCGCAGCGGGAGACCCAAGTGCAGTGGGAGGTCCGGGTGCGGCGGGCGACGTCGGATGACATCGCGGAACTCGTCCGGTTGCGCGCGTTGTTGTTCGAGGATCTCGGCGGCGACTTCTTCAACCCCTCCTCCGCGAACGGGACCTGGCGGGACGCCCTCGCCACCGTTCTGGCCGGGAAACTGGCGGCGGAGGACACCCGGATCCTCGTGGTGGACGGCGACTCCGGCCTCGCCGCCTGTGGCATCGGCACCATCGAGCAGTGGTTCCCCGGCCCGCATTCGCACAACGGGCGGATCGGGCACGTGATCGGCATGGTCACCGACCCGGCGTACCGGCGGCGCGGCCACAGCCGGGCCATCATGTGCAGCCTGCTCGACTGGTTCAGGGAGCACGACGCCGCCCGCGTGGACCTGCACGCCTCCCGCGAGGGCGAGCCGCTCTACCGGGAGCTCGGCTTCTTCGACCATCCCGACCCGGCGCTGTGCTGGCGCCCGTGACGGGCACCGAACACGCCAGCGACCACCCAGCAGACTCAGGACCGTACCCAGGGCCGGGATCGGGCCCAAGGCCGGGGGCGGAACCCGGACCGGGGGCGGGGGCGGGGGCGGGTGGTCGCCCTCTGCGGTATCGGTGGGTTGTGCTCGGTGCTGCTACCTTCACCCAGGCCGCCGCCGGCTTCTTCGTGCAGGGCATCGGGGCGATGGGCGTTCAGCTGCGGCAGGAGCTGGGTGTGAGCGCCGCACAGCTCGGTCTCCTGCTCTCGGCCGCCCAGCTCGTCCCGCTGGTCGGGTTGCTGGTGGCCGGGGAGTTGCTGGATCGTTACGACGAGCGCTGGGTGGTCGGGGCGGGGGCCCTGGTGGTGGCCGCGAGCCTGGGCGTGGGCAGCCAGGCTCCCGGTTACCCGGCCCTGCTGCTGGTCCTGCTGGTCGTCGGGGCGGGCTACAGCACCATCCAGCCCGGGGGCAGCAAGTCGGTGGCGTCCTGGTTCGGGGCGTCCCAGCGGGGCCTGGCGATGGGCGTCCGCCAGGCCGGGCTTCCGCTGGGCGGCGTGCTGGCCGCCGCCGCGCTTCCCGCACTCGCCGAGGTCGCCGGCTGGCGGGCGACGCTGGCGGCAGGAGCGCTCGTCGCGTTCCTGGGTGCTGTCGCCTTCATGTCCTTCTGCCGCCGCCCGCCGCTCCCGCCACCTGGCGCTTCCGGAAGCCGGCCCACCGCCCGTACCCCGCACGGGAACCAGCCCACCGCCCGTGCCCCGCACGGGAACCAGCCCGCCGCCCGCCGCCTCCACGGCCGCGCGGAGGTGGTGCGGGGTCGGTGGGGGCTGCTTCGTGAGCCGGTCATGGTGAAGATCCTGGTGTCCGGCATGGTGCTGGTCTCGGTGCACAGCGGTATCGGGGTCCTGACCGTGCTCCACCTGCACGGGGCGGCGTCCGTGGGGGCGGGGGCGGCCGCCCTCGTCTTCATGGCCGTCCAGGGCGCGGGTGCCGCCGGGCGGGTCTGCCTGGCCGCCTGGAGCGACCGCAGCCGGTTCGGGCGCTACGCCTGCGTCCTGGCCTGCCTGGCCGCCGTGACCGCCGGGGCCGTGGCGTTGATGACCCCGGCCGGGCGCTCGCCGGTGGTGGCCTGCCTGTTGTTCCTCTGGCTCGGGTTCTTCGGGATCGGCTGGTACGGCCCGTGGGTGGCGTACCTGGCCGAGTCGGCGCCCCCGGGCAGGACGGGGTTCGCCCTCGGCTCGGCCATGGCCGTCAACCAGGTCGCCATCGTGCTGGCCCCGCCCGCCCTCGGCCTGGTCACGGATCTGACCGGCGGTTTCGCCACGGCCTGGGGCCTGCTCGGACTGATGGCCGCCACGGCGCTGGTGCTCACCGCTCGCCGGCCCGCTCGCCCTCCATTTCGCGATATGTCTTGACCACTTCTCCGACGCGACATATCGTGTCGCTCGATACAAACGCGATAGTACGCGTCTTCGGAGGTGGAAACGATGGAGCCCGAGCGAGTGCCGGTCCTGGTGGTCGGCGGAGGATATGCGGGGCTGAGCGCGGCGGCACTCCTCGCCTGGCGCGAGATCCCGGTCATGCTGGTCGAACGGCATCCGGGCACGTCCGTCCAGCCCAAGGCGTACGGCGTCGGCCCACGCGCCGTCGAGCTGCTGCGCCCCGTACCGGGGCTGGAGGAAGCCCTCACCGACATCTGGGCCGGCACCGGCGACGACATGCGCATAGCGATCGCCAAGAACCTGGCCGACCCCGAGCCCCACATGATCATGACCAGCCAGGACGAGGACCTGGCCTTCCTGCGCGACGTGACCCCGGCCGTCGGCATCGGCGCCCCTCAGGCCGAGGTCGAGCGCGTGCTGCGGCGCTTCGCCGAGGAGCTGGGCGCCGACCTGCGCTTCTCCACCGAGCTCGTCGCCCTCGACCAGGACGACGACGGCGTGACCGCCCGCCTTCGCGCCGACGACAAGGATCATCTCGTCCGCGCCGACTACGTGGTGGCCGCCGACGGCTACCGCAGCCCCCTGCGCCGCTCCCTCGGCGTGCCCACCTCCGGCAAGGGCGAGCTGGGCCGGATGTGCTCCATCATGTTCGACGCCGACCTGGGCGACCTGATCCACGAGCACGAGGTCACCCTCTGGTATCTCCAGAACGAGGTCTTCACCGGCGTCATCGTCACCGGCACCGGCGTCGGCGCCCATGTCCTCGGCGTCAACCTGGCCGAGGGCCAGACCGAGGCCGACTTCACCGACGAGCGCTGCGCCGAGCTCGTCCGGGTGGCGGCCGACCGCCCCGATCTCGACGTGCGGATCCTGGATCGCACGACGTTCGCGATGGCCCACGTGCTGGCCGACACCTACCGTGCCGGCCGGGTCTTCTTCGCCGGGGACGCGGCCCACACCATGCCGCCCACCGGCGGGCAGGGCGGCAGCACCGCCCTCCAGGACGGCTGCGACCTCGCCTGGCGCCTGTGGCTCGTGCTCACCGGCCAGGCCGGGCCGGACTTCCTGGACACCTACGACGCCGAACGCCGCCCGATCGGCGCCATGACCGCCGACGCCCAGCTCGCCAACCTCGGCGTCCGCATGCCACCGGAGGCCCGCGTCGGCTATCCGGAGCCCCTGGAAGACCCGGTCAGCGCCCTGATCGGCCACCGCTACCACTCGACGGCGATCCTGGAGGAGCCCGGCGACGACGGCTCCATCCTGGAGAACGCCCGCGTGCCGGTCGGCCGCCCCGGCAGCCGCGCCCCGCACGTGGTGCTGGACTGGGAGGGCCGGCGCGTCTCCACGATCGACCTGTTCGGCTCGGGGTTCGTGCTCATGGCCGACAAGCAGGGCGGCCAGCCCTGGATGGACGCCGGCCGCCTGGTGAAGGAGCGGCTCGGGGTGCAGCTCACCCGCCTGCTGGTCGGCGAGGAGCTGATGGACGTGGAGGGCTGCTGGCTGGAGAAGTATGGCGTCAGCGGGGGCGGCGCCGTGCTGGTCAGGCCGGACGGCTACGTGGCCTGGCGCAGCCGGGACGCCGTCGCCGACCCGGTGGCCACCCTGGAGGACGCCCTGCGCCGCGTCCTCAGCCGCTGACCCCGGGCCGGGACCCGGCGGCGCGGGCGCGTGATGGAGGCACTTGTCCGGGCGGGGTGACGACCGGTGGGCTCGGGAGGCTCGGCGTTTCATGGGGCTCAGGCGGCCAGGGCGCGGACGGGCGCCGGCGGACGGGGGCCGGTGGCGGCCAGGGCGGCGGTCAGGGTGGCGTGGTGGGCGCCGCGGATGGCGCAGAGCCAGGAGTTGAGGGAGCCCGTGAAGCCCGAGGGCGGGCCCACCTTCAGGCAGGCGATCTGGCCGGTGCCGGGCTCCGGGCCGACCTTGAGCCGGCGGACGCCGCCGGAGCGGCCGAGCTCGCCCAGGTCGCCGTCGTACGGCGTCAGCCGGACCCCGAACGGCGCCCCGCCGTCCGGCTGGACGCGGAGGAAGTCGTCGAGCCGGCGATGGGTGGCCTCCGGGTGGGCCGTGAGGTGGGCGAGCTGGTCGGCGACCAGGTGCTGGGCGACGGCACGCAGGAGGCTGGTGGCGCACAGGCCGTGGGCGCAGGCGGCGCCGTCGAGGGTGATCTCGGGCAGCGCGAAGCGGCGCAGGCCGCGCGAGGTCACGCACAGGCAGTCGCAGGCGGCCGTGCCGGCAGGGTCCCACGGCGGGCAGGTGGCGCCGTCGTGGACCCGGGTGTCCCAGCCCAGCCAGTCGTCGCCGAGGTGGAAGCCGGGCGGCTCGTCGGCGCACCGCCCGCAGGTCGCGACGGTGGCGCCGGTCATGGGGTCGATCAGGACGCCGTCGCAGGCGCGGGCCAGGGCCCTGGCGACCGCGCGGGCGGTCTGCGCGATGGCGGGCAACCGGCCGGGAGGCGCCGTGGCGGTGACGACGACGTGCTCCTTCGTGCGTCGCAGGCGCCGCCGGTCGTCCTCGGCGAGCGCCGGCCCCACCGGCTTCCAGAGGGTGGCGTGGTGGGTGGCGGCCAGCAGGCCGCTGCCGAGCGCGGCGACCGCGGCCTTCCTGTGCGGCCCCGTCAGCCGCCAGGGCAGGAACGACCCGAGCTCGAACGGCAGCCGCTCCGCCGCGACGACGAACAGTGAGGTCAGCGTGCGGGGCAACGGGAGGATGATCTGCATGGGTGGCCTCCGTGATCGTGGTCGGATCCCGTCGTACGAGTGAGGCACCCAGGATCGGGGACGGAGGCCGGCCTCCGAGGCGGCGAACGCGATTCTGTGGATGACGCCGACACGATCACCCGCGCCTGTGGACAAAGCCCACGGCCGGTGACGGCCGGTGGACGCGGCACACGCCTGTGGCATTGCCGACGCCTTGTGGCACGGCACACGCCTGTGGGAAGGCCCGCCCCCTACGCCGCGTTCAGGCGCCTGGCCGGCTGATCACCATCGACTGGCCCGGCAGCCGCAGCCCCCCGCCCGGCTCCTCCCCCGCGAGCTCGTCCGAGGCCAGCAGCACGGCCCCCGCCCCCACCGGCACCGTCACCGGCTCCTCCGCGAAGTTCACGCTGACCGCCAGCTCCCCCCGCCACATGACCAGCCACTTCCCGCCGGGATCCACCTCCACCCTGACCCGGTCCATCCGCGGGTCGGACAGCTCGGGCAACGCCTTGCGCAGCGCGATGAGGTCGCGGTACCAGCACAGCAGCGACCAGTGCTCCTCTTCCTTGATCTCGCTCCAGTCCAGCTTGGAGCGCAGGAACGTCTCCTCCTCCGACGGGTCCGGCGCCTCCCACACGTACCCGAACCCCTCGAACTCCCGCTCCCGCCGCTCCGCCTCGCCCTCCCGCAGCCGCGGCTCCACGTGGTCGGAGAAGAACAGGAAGGGCGTGCGCGCCCCCCACTCCTCGCCCATGAACAACATCGGCGTGAACGGCGAGGTCAGCAGCAGCCCCGCCCCCAGCTTCAGCGCCGGGACCGGCAGCCGGTCGCCGCCGGGCCGGTTGCCGATCTGGTCGTGGTTCTGCAGGCAGGCCACCAGCCGGTGGCCCGGCACCCCGGCGAACGGGCGCCCGTGCGAGCGCCCGCGGAAACTGGAGTACGTCCCGTCGTGCAGCACCCCGCCGGTCAGCACCTTGGCCAGCGCCGGCAGCCCGGAGAAGTCCCCGTAGTAGCCGTGGCTCTCGCCGCTGACCGCGCAGTGCAGCGCGTGGTGGACGTCGTCGTCCCACTGGGCGGTCATCCCCAGCCCGCCGGCCTCCAGGGGCGTCACCATGCGCGGGTCGTTGAGGTCGGACTCGGCGATCAGCGTCAGCGGCCGGCCGACCGAGCAGGCCAGCGCGTCCACCTCGGCGGCCAGCTCGGCCAGCAGGTGCGTGGCGCGCCGGTCGTGCAGCGCGTGCACGGCGTCCAGCCGCAGCCCGTCCACGTGGTAGTCGCGCAGCCACTGCAACGCGTTGCCGATGAAGTAGCGCCGCACCTCGTCGGAGCCGGGCCCGTCCAGGTTGACCGCCTCGCCCCAGTAGCTGCCCTTGTAGCCGGCGAAGTACGGCCCGAACGGGCGCAGGAAGTTCCCGGACGGCCCCAGGTGGTTGTAGACGACGTCCAGGATCACGCCGATGCCGGCGCGGTGGCAGGCGTCCACGAACGACTTGAACCCGTCGGGGCCGCCGTACGTCTCGTTGACGGCGTACAGGTCGACCCCGTCGTACCCCCAGTTGCGCCCGCCGGGCACCGGCGCGACCGGCATGACCTCCACGAAGTCCACGCACAGCTCGACCAGGTGCTGGAGCCTGCCGATGGCCGCTTGGAACGTCCCCTCCGGGGTGAACGTCCCGACGTGCAGCTCGTAGATGACCGAGCCCCGCAGGTCCCGGCCCTTCCAGTCGTGGTCGGACCAGGTGAACCTGGCGTGGTCGTAGACGGCGCTGGGGCCGAGGACGCCGTCCGGCTGCCGCCGCGAGCGCGGGTCGGGGTAGGGCCCCTCGCCGTCCACCGTGAACGCGTACCTGGTGCCGTGCCCCGCCCCCTCGACCTCGGCCGTCCACCAGCCGCCGGCGCCGGCGGTCATCGGCCGGCTCGTGCCGCGCACGAGCACCTCGACCGCCGTGGCGTCCGGCGCCCAGACCTCAAAGATCATGTCTCTCCAGCAGTGCTACCGGATACTGGCCGAGCAGGTGCGCCAGCGGGATGCGGCCGGTGTGGAGCGCGCCGGTGAGCAGGTCGCGCCACGTGCCGGGGGGCAGGGCCAGCGAGGTGCCCCCCCACCCCGTGCGGGCCAGCCGCACCGGCAGGCGGGTGGCGACGGCCACCGCCTGGGGCAGGCCGCGCCGGTCGGCGCCGCGGGCGAAGGCGATCGCGTGCTCGGCCGCCTGTCCCTCGGCGTGCAGCGGCAGGTACGCCGCCGCTCCCCCGAGCCGCCGCCGCAGCCGCAGCGCCTGCTGGGTGAGCAGCAGCTTGGCCGCGTCCCAGGACGTCTCGGGCTCGGCGGGGAAGCTGACCGGCCGCCGGTTGTCCGGATCGACCAGCGAGAAGTCGCTCACCTCGTTGCCCTGGTAGACGTCGGGCACGCCGGGCATCATGAGCTGCACGAGCTTGGCGCCCAGCGAGTTCGACATCGCGTACGGCTCGATCCGCTCGGTGAACTTGCCGATCGGCAGCCGCACCGCCGCCTCGGCGAACTCGCGCAGCCCCTGCTCGTACGCCGGGTCGGGGTTGACCCACGAGATCTTGGTCTTGGCCTCCCTGGCCGCCTTGAGCAGGTAGTCGGTGAACCGCTCGGCCGAGATCGGCCAGGCGGCCATGAGGTTCTGCCAGGCCAGGTAGTCGAGGTGGGGGTCGAAGCCGACGGCCGCCGACCACTGCTGGACCGCGTCGGCCCACTCCTCGGGCAGCTCCGACAGCACGGCCAGCCGCGCCCGCACGTCCTCCGAGCGCTTGGTGTCGTGCGTGGACAGGGTGGTCATCGTGTACGGCGCCATCCCGGCGCAGAACTCGTGGAACTCCGCCACCGGGATCCCGAACACGTCCGGCTCCCCGCCCACCTCGTTCAGGCACGACAGCGGGAACCACCGGTAGAGCGCGGTGTCCTCCACGCCCTTGGCCATGACCGGGCCGCACGCCTGCTGGAAGCGGGTGATCGCCTCCGGCGAGCCGTGCAGGACCTCGCGCACCAGCGGCCGCACCTGCGGCGAGCAGGACGCGGCGGCCCGCTCGACGATCTCCACCGACTCGGGCGGCGGCGCCTCGCCGGGCACCACGTACGCCCGGTAGACCGGCATCGCGGCCAGCAGCTCGCGCACCGCCTCCGGCGCGCAGCCCGCCGCCTTGGCCAGCCGCTCGACCTCGGGCCTGAAGAACAGCTCCAGCACCTCGCGCTTGGACTCCAGCATCACCGGCCGGTAGTCGCCGGGCTGCCCGGTCAGCTCGGTGAACAGCCGGACCAGCGGCTGCTTGCCCTCGGGGTCCACGAACAGGCCGTTGACCCGGTTGAGCACGTCGTAGCCGGTGGTGCCGTCGCAGGGCCAGTCGGCGGGCAGGCTCTCGGGGCCGATGAGGATCTTCTCGACGACCGTCCAGGTCTTCTCGCCGACGCGGGCGCGCAGCCGCTCCAGGTAGCCGCGCGGGTCGGCCAGGCCGTCGGGGTGGTCGATCCGCAGCCCGTCCACCAGCCCCTCGTCCAGCAGCCAGAAGATGACCTCGTGGGTGGCGGCCAGCACCTCCGGGTCCTCCACGCGCAGCCCGATGAGGGTGGAGACGTCGAAGAAACGGCGGTAGCCGGGGCCCTCCCGCCAGTCGACCAGGCGGTAGTGGCCGGGGTGGGGGAAGGTGTGCTCGTGGTAGCGCAGCACGTCGCCGTCCACCACCGGCTCGGTGTCGTCGCCCAGCACCGGCAGCCGGACCTTGCCGTCCTCGTCCCACTCGATGTCGAACCAGCGGGCGTACGGCGAGTCGCGGCCGTCCTTCAGCACCGACCAGAACGCGGGGTTCTCGGTGTTCATGTGGTTGGGGACGATGTCCACCACCACGCCCAGGTCGTGCGCGGCCAGGACCTGCGCCATCTCCCTGAACCCGCTCGCCCCGCCGAACTCCTCCCTGATCCTGGAGTGGTCGGTGACGTCGTAGCCGTGCTGCGACCCGGGCGTCGCCTGCAGGACCGGCGACAGGTAGACGTGGCTGACGCCCAGGTCGCGCAGGTAGGGGGCGATCCCGGCCACCTGCGCGAAGCCGAAGTCCGGGGTGAGCTGCACCCGGTAGGTGGAGGTCGGCCGCCTAGACACGACGCAGCACCCGCATGCTCCGGCCGGGAACCTCGATCGCCTCGCCGCCGCGGCACATCCGCGCGTCGAGCATGATCGGCATTGCGGTGTCGATCTCCGTGTGCCACATCTCGCCGTAATCCTTGGGGAGGGTGAACTTGATGGTGTCGTGGTGGGCGTTGAAGAGCAACAGGAACGAGTCGTCCCGGATCGGCCGGCCGCGCCGGTCGGGCTCGGTGATGGCCTCGCCGTTGAGGAAGACGGCCAGGGACTTCGCGTAACCGACGTTCCAGTCGCTGTCGGTCATCTCCTCCCCGGACGGGGTGAGCCACGCGATGTCGTTCAGGCCGCGTACCGGCTTGCCGTAGAAGAACCTCCTGCGGCGGAAGACCGGGTGCTTCTTGCGCAGCTCGGCCAGCCGCTGCGTGAACTCCAGCAGCAGCCAGTTCTCGCGCACGTCCGACCAGTCGACCCAGGTCAGCTCGTTGTCCTGGCAGTAGCCGTTGTTGTTGCCCTTCTGGGTGCGGCCCAGCTCGTCGCCGTGGGAGAGCATCGGCACGCCCTGCGACAGGAACAGCGTGGTGAGGAAGTTGCGCTTCTGCTGCTCGCGCAGCGCCTCGATGGCGATGCCCGCCGGGCCCTCCTCGCCGCAGTTCCACGACCTGTTGTCGTCGGTGCCGTCGCGGTTGCCCTCCTTGTTGGCCTCGTTGTGCTTGTGGTTGTACGAGACGAGGTCCTGGAGGGTGAAGCCGTCGTGGCAGGTGACGAAGTTGATCGAGGCGGCCGGGCGGCGGCTGTCGTCCTGGTAGAGGTCGCTGGAGCCGGTGAAGCGGGAGCCGAACTCGGGCAGCGTCGCCGGCTGGCCCCGCCACAGGTCGCGGATGGTGTCGCGGTAGCGGCCGTTCCACTCGGTCCAGCGGGAGGGGAAGTTGCCGACCTGGTAGCCGCCGGGGCCGACGTCCCAGGGCTCGGCGATCAGCTTGACCTGCGACAGCACCGGGTCCTGCTGCACCAGGTCGAAGAAGGCGCTCAGCCGGTCGACCTCGTGCAGCTCGCGGGCCAGGGTGGAGGCGAGGTCGAAGCGGAACCCGTCCACGTGCATCTCGATGACCCAGTAGCGCAGCGAGTCCATGATCATCTGAAGGACGTGCGGCGAGCGCATGAGCAGGCTGTTGCCGGTGCCCGTGGTGTCCATGTAGTAGCGCTTGTCGTCATCGACGAGGCGGTAGTAGTTGAGGTTGTCGATGCCGCGGAAGCCCAGGGTCGGGCCCAGGTGGTTGCCCTCGGCGGTGTGGTTGTAGACGACGTCGAGGATCACCTCGATGCCCGCCTCGTGCAGCGCCCGCACCATCGCCTTGAACTCCAGCACCTGGCCGCCGCGCTGCCCCTGGCTGGAGTAGCGGTTGTGCGGGGCGAAGAAGCCGATGGAGTTGTAGCCCCAGTAGTTGGACAGCCCGCGCTGCTCCAGGATGTGGTCGGTCACGAACTGGTGCACCGGCATCAGCTCCAGCGCGGTCACGCCGAGCTTGGTGAGGTGGTCCAGGATCTCGGGGTGCCCCAGGGCGGCGTACGTGCCGCGCAGGTGCTCGGGGATCTTCGGGTGGCCGATCGTCAGCCCGCGCACGTGGGCCTCGTAGATCACGGTGTCGTGGTACGGCGTCGCGGGCGGCCGGTCGTGGCCCCAGTTGAAGAACGGGTTGATGACCACCGAACGCGGGACGTACGGGGCCGAGTCCATGTCGTTGCGGGTGTCGGGGCTGCCGAAGCGGTAGCCGTACACCGCCTCGTTCCACTTCACGCCGCCCTCGATCGCCGTGGCGTACGGGTCGAGCAGCAGCTTGTTCGGGTTGCAGCGCAGGCCGTGCGCCGGGTCGTAGGGGCCGTGGACGCGGTAGCCGTACCGCTGGCCCGGCCCGATGCCCGGCAGGTAACCGTGCCAGATGAACCCGTCCACCTCGGTGAGCGGCACCCGCGACTCGACGTTGTTCTCGTCGTACAGGCACAGCTCCACCTTGTCGGCGACCTCGGTGTAGACCGAGAAATTGGTCCCCGCACCGTCGTAGGTGGCCCCGAGCGGATACGGATCTCCCGGCCAGACTTCGATCATCGAGGCTCCCTTGCCGTCTCTCCCCATGGTTCTCTTCCCCCCGCGTCATCCGGCAAGCCCGGCCTCGTCGGCATGACGACGAGACGTCGGCCTACGATTACGGGCATGCCGGATCCGATGCAGCCGGGCCAGCACTTCCCGATTTGGGACATTCCAGTCATCCGCTTATCTACCCTGCCAGGGACAACGATGTCTGCGCCCAGGGCACGGTGTGTCCCCGCAGGTGGCCGGGGGTGTCCGGACATGGGCGGGCCGCCCCCGGCGGCGCGGTGCCGGAGGCGGCCCCCACTCACAGCCTGCCCCGAGTGGGCCCCCTACCGCAGGCGCCGGTCGCCCGGCCGCCGTCGGTAGCACCCAAGGCAGGCTGCGAACTTGGCCGGAGGCGGACCCCGTCGTCCGCCTCCGCCGCTCAGGCCCGCACGCGTCCTTCCGGCCGCACCCGCCCGGATCCCAGGCACGGCCTGCAGTGCCCGCGCCCGGTGACCCCCTCCCCGCGGCAGGAGGCGCAGGGAACATAGAGGTCGAAAGCGGGATTGCGATAAACCCGGATGAACGGCGCCGGCCTGCGTACCTGCCACCCCTGCTCTCTCGCCCTGGCGTCGTCTCCGGCGAAGACCAGAAGATCGATCCTCTCCATCAGCCGCCGCCACAGGGAGGGCGCCGTACGCGGAATCGCGCGGGGTGGCGCCGGATTCGCGATTGAGTTGCTAATATCCAAAGGAGATCGTCCTAACGCTCTGGCAGGAGCGGATGATCGTGAGACTGGGAAACGCGGCAACTTAGATCCCAGCCCAGGTCCGGGGCGGCCTGACCAGGGCCGCCGCGGGCTTTCAGCTTCGCGGCATTTCAGGAGCGGTTTTCGATCACCAATCCCAGGGCGTCTCCTCTCCGGTGACTGCTGGAGGTTTACCCGCATTCGACGGAAAGCCACCTGCTTTTGGCACTTGCCATACGAACGTGCCGGTGACGATTACCTAACGTTCGATCTCCCGGACTATGGGTATGATCGCTGCACACCCTCTCATTACCGCCGGAAGGGATGTAATGGCCGCCTCAAATCCCACCCTCCGGCAGCGCCAATTGGCCATCCGGCTGCGTGCCTTACGCCGTGAGAAAGGGCTGAGCATCGCGGAGGTCGCCGAGCAACTGCTCTGCTCCAGCACGAAGGTCAGCCGCATCGAGACCGGTCAGCGCCCCGCGAGCCTGCGCGACGTGCGCGATCTGTGCAGGCTCTACGGGATCGCCGATCCCACGGCGGCCGAATTGATGACCCTGGCCAGGCAGGCCCGCCAGAAAGAATGGTGGCAGAGCCTGGAGGACGTCGAGTTCCGGCCCATGCTGGGGCTGGAGGCGGGCGCGAAGGCGATCACGGAATACGCGATCACCCCCGTGCCCGGCCCACTGCAGACCGAGGACTACGCCCGGGCCGTCATCCGGGGCTGGCTCCCGGAGATCGCTCCCGACGTGCTGGAGGAACGCGTCGCCTCCCGGGGCAAGCGCAAGAACGAGCTGCTGTTCCGGGTGACCCCTCCGCGCTACTGGGTGCTGGTCGACGAGTCGGCGCTCCACCGCCATGTGGGCGGTGACGCGGCCGTCATGCACGCGCAGCTGGCCCACCTGCTCGATCTCTCGGACCTTCCGCACGTCACCATCCAGGTGATCCCCTTCACGGCGGGGGCGCACATGGGGTTCGACAGCCCCTTCCGGCTCCTGGAGTTCGAGGCGGATTCCGGCATAGCGGACACCGTATTCGTTGAGCACCAGATGGGCCTTTTCTATCTCGAAAGCCCGAAGCTGATCCAGCGTTTCAAGGAGGTCATCGATCACCTGCGCGCGGAGGCCCTCGGCTCGCAGGAATCCAAGAAACGAATCGCCGAAATGGCGACGAAGTTCGCAAACAACATGTAACTGCTGAACACGGGGAGTCGCGAGCCGCGATTCCACTGGCAATTGCCAGAAGGAAGTGCCAACATGGCCCTGAGGTGCCGGATCGCCGGCGCCTCCGCCTGATCGCGCCTGGCGGGCCGGCGGACGCCTGGCGCCGCGGCGCTCCTTACTTTGTGCACGGAGAGACGATGACCATGAGGCCGGGTTCCGGGGGAGCCCCTCAGTGGCGTATTTCATCGCACTGCAACAGCGGCAGTTGCGTCCAAGTAGCCTTGCTCCCCACCGGCACCGTAGGAGTGCGTGACACCAAGGACGCCGACGGCCCGATCCTCACCTTCAGCACCGGCGACTGGGAAGATTTCGTCAAGCGCGTACGGGACAACACTCAAGCGTAGGGCCACCGTTCTGGGCGATTCCCGTAAGGCCGCCCTCCGTCATGCGTTCAGCGCCCCGGCAAAACGAGTCGTTCTCACATATCCGGGGTAAAATTTCTGCGCGCAATGCCTCTACAGCCGGCCTTACGGGAGGTAATGCATGACACGCCCACCTGCCCTTGACCATGCCGATTGGCGTCGGTGCAGCACAGGAGACTGTGTCGAGGTCGCAGTGCTCGACGGCAAGGTCTGGGTGCGGGATAGCCAGGACGCCAGCGGTGCCGTCCTGCCGTTCACGTTCGATGAATGGTCCGCCTTCCTCGATGGGGTGAGGGACGGGCGCTTCGATCTCGAACGGCTCGCACCCGGGGCCTGACCGGCCTCAACGTTCTCACGGGCCCACATCCGGAAGTGATCGGGTTTCAGATCGCGGACCCGGGCAATATGCCGACCTCATGGGCGGTTTCAAGCAGTTCTTACTCCGTGGCAACATCGTCGAGCTGGCGGTGGCGGTGATCGTCGGCGCCACCTTCAGCGGGCTCGTCCAGGCGCTGGTCACCGACCTGATCACGCCACTGATCGGCGCCATCACCGGCGGCAAGCAGCCGAACTTCGCCAACTACTCGTTCACCGTCAACGGCAGCGAGTTCAAGTACGGCGACTTCCTCAACCACCTGATCACCTTCCTGATCATCGCGGGGGTCGTGTACTGGCTGATCGTGGCGCCGATGGTGCGGCTGACGCAGTGGTTCGAGCGGGACAAGAAGGCCACCACCAAGGAATGTCCCGAATGCCTGAGCAGCATCCCGGCCGAGGCGCGGCGGTGCGCCAACTGCACGGTCGAGCTGGTGCCCGACTCGGAGAAACCCCGGTAGTCGCGCACGGCGGCGCAGGCGGGTCCGCCAAGATGGACCGATGAGCGTTGAGTTGATGGTCTGGGACGAGCCGGCGCCGATCAGCAGGGACCAGGCCCGCGCCACCTACCTGGCGGTCAAGCGCGCCCAGCCGGTCACGGCCACCGGTGACGACATGCCCGCCGTCGTGAAGGAGCTGCCCGGCGAGGTCCGGCTCTACCCGGAGCGGCACGTGCTGGTGTCGATGGACCTCGACAGCATGGACGAGGTGTCCGCGCGGGTCTTCGCGATCGCCAGGGCGCGCGGCCTGGTGTGCTACGACCCCCAGCGCGACCTGGTCCACAACCTGGCCCCGCTGGGCGTCTACGAGGGCATGCAGCTGCACACCGGCGACGGGATGATCGTGCACGACCCCGACCTGGGGCTCGTGCACGACGTGCTGGGAACGTTGTCGCCGCAGAACCCGTTCGCGGCGCTGGTGAACTTCGGGCGGCACTTCCTGCAGGTGTCGCCCGGCTACGAGCTGGAGTACAAGGAGGGGACGCTGGTGCGGACCACGGTGGCGGAGCTGGAGGAGGTGCGCCGGGCGTTCCACGAGTACGCCACCGGCGAGCGTTCCTTCCTCGACCGCCACGAGTGGACCCGCTAGGACCGGCGCGAACGTGCGGCAGGATCAGGGGGCATGAGAACTCTGTACCCGCCCATCGAACCCCACGACTCCGGCCTGCTCGACGTCGGCGACGGCAACCAGATCTACTGGGAGGTCTGCGGCAACCCGGACGGCAAGCCGGCCGTCATGCTGCACGGCGGGCCGGGCGGCGGGTGCGGCGCCGACCACCGGCGGCAGTGGGACCCCCGGCGGTACCGGATCGTCCTGTTCGACCAGCGCAACTGCGGGCGGAGCCGGCCCCACGCCAGCGACCCGGCCACCGACCTGTCGGCCAACACCACCTGGCACCTGGTGGCGGACATGGAGCGGCTGCGCGAGCACCTCGGCATCGAGCGGTGGCAGGTGTTCGGCGGGTCGTGGGGCAGCGCGCTGGCGCTGGCCTACGCCGAGACGCACCCCGACCGGGTGAGCGAGCTGGTGCTGCGCGGCATCTTCACGCTGCGGCCCCAGGAGCTGCGCTGGTTCTACCAGGAGGGCGCCTGCCACCTGTTCCCGGACCTCTGGGAGGGCTACCTCGCCCCGATCCCCGAGGAGGAGCGGGGCGACCTCATGGCGGCCTTCCGCAGGCGGCTGGAGGGCGACGACGACGCGGCGCGGCTGGCGGCGGCCAGGGCGTGGGCGCAGTGGGAGGCCGGGACGATCACGTTGCTGCCCGATCCCCGCCTGGTCGCCGAGTTCGGCGAGGAGCGCATGGCGGTGGCCTTCGCCCGGATCGAGAACCACTACTTCCACCACGGCGGCTGGTTCGAGCCGGGCCAGCTCATCCGGGACGTGGACCGGATCCGGCACATCCCGGCGGTGATCGTGCAGGGCCGCTACGACGCCTGCACGCCGGCGGCCACCGCCTGGGACCTGCACAAGGCGTGGCCGGAGGCCGAGTTCCACATGGTGCCGGACGCCGGTCACGCCTACACGGAGCCGGGCATCCTGGACCGGCTCATCGCGGCGACAGACGCGTTCGCGCGAGACGTACCGCCGGGGTGACCGCGCCCACCACCAGCAGCGCGAACAGCGGCGCGAGCGCCGCCCCGAGCAGGAAGCCCCCGAGCACGTCGTGCGGGTAGTGCACCCCCACGAACACCCGCGAGAAGGCCATGAGGGCCGCCAGCGGGAACACCAGCCACGCCAGGGCGCGCCAGGCGAGCACGAGCGTGGCCGCCGCGCCCGCCGCGATCACCGAGTGGTTGCTGGGAAAGGACCAGTCGGACTGCGGCGGGCACATGGCGATCGTCGCGGTCACGCCCCGGCACGGCCGGTCCTCCCGCACGATGATCTTGATGATCTCGCTCAGGACGTACGCCAGCACGATCCCGACCGGCCCGGCGATGACCAGGGCCAGGTCGCGGGCCGGCGCCCGCCACGCGCGCAGGAAGGCCACCGCGAACAGCACCGCGAACAGGAATAGACCGGCGTCCGTCCCCACCTCGGCGAGCGTGTGGAGCCACGCGGGCGTGCTGGAGGCGAAGTCGACGATGTCGCGGTACACCGGTGTCGGGTCCAATCCGTGAACGGGCAGTGGACACGACCTTACGAACTGGGGTCGCCGATTGCCTCCACCTTATGGCGGAATGTTGGGAAAAAACCCTCAACCAAGCGGACGGTTACGCCAGGTTCAGGCAAGGAGCTGGCGGGCCAGGGCGGCATGCCGGCTCTCCAGCTCGCTCCTGGTGATCAGCCCGCGGTCGAACGCCTCCGTCGTGGCGTCACGCTCGGCCACGTAGAAGGCGGCCATGATCTCGCTACGGAGCGGCGTGAACCCGCGCTCGACGCAGTCGGCGAAGACGCTGACCTTGCTCTCCACGGCGTCGGCCGCGACGGTGCAGGCCAGGTCGCGGGCGCGGAGCCGCTGAACCGCTTCACGAAGGGTGACCGGGCCGAGGGACCCGTTGAACCGGGTGTCAAGGGTGATCTTCACTGTTCTTACTCCTCCGTCAGTTTGAAACATGAGGATCAAGGCCGCGTATTCCCTGTTCAGAGCGGGTAAGAGGGCATTCGTGATCGGAGAGCACGTGATCGTCGGCTACACCAGCGAGCCGGGCGGCCGGGACGCGCTGGCGCTCGGTGCCGCCATCACGCGGGTGACCGGCGGCGAGCTCACGGTCGCGACGATCTACCCGCCCGGCAGCCCCGGGCTGGCGGTCGAGGCACAGGCCAACCTGGCGCACGCGGCCGAGGAGCTGGGGCCGGTCCCGGCGGAGTACATCACCTACGAGAGCCGGGGCAGCGGGCGCGGCCTGGCGGTGCTGGCCAGCCGGATCAGGGCCGACCTCGTCGTGGTCGGGTCGGCGGACGGCGGGCAGCACGGGCGCATCGCCATCGGCGCCACCTCCGACCACCTGCTCCACCTGTCGCCGGAGGCGGTCATGGTGGCGCCCGCCCGCTACGTCCCGGCCGAGGAGCCCGCCCGGCTCACGCTGGCGTACGTGCACCGGCCGCAGTGCGACGCGGCGGTCGAGCGGGTGGCGCAGGCGGCGCTGCGGCTCGGGGTGCCGTTGCGGCTGATCACGTTCGACCTGCGGACCGAGGACCAGGGCAGGCTGCGTGACGACCTGGCGCTGGCGGTCCGGCTGGCCTGGGAGAGCACCGGCATCGAGGCGGAGCCGGAGGTGGCCGAGGGGCACGACCTCGCCGCGGCGATGTCCGGCGTCGAGTGGCTGCCCGGCGAGCTGCTGGTCTGCGCGGCCAGCGAGGACGCCCAGCCGCACCGGGTGTTCCTGGGCGAGCTGTCGATGAAGCTGCTGCGCGCCTCCCCCTGCCCCGTCACCGTGCTGCCCCGGGGTTTCGCCTAGCGGTGGTCACGGGTCCGGTTCGCGACGGCCTCGGGCCGGGCCGGGAAGCCGACGGCGGAAGGCCGCCCCTGGGATCCCGGGGGCGGCCTTCCTGAGTGGGATCCGGCGGGGTCAGGCCCCGCTGAGGACCTTCTCGTACAGCTCCAGGTACTTCTCCCCCATCACCGACGGCGAGAAGCGGCGGCGGGCCTCGGCCCGACACTCCTCCGGGTCGATCTCGTCGACCCGCAGCAGCCACTCGGCCAGCTCCTCCTCGGTGTCGGCCAGGAAGCCGGTACGGCCGTGGTCGATGATCTCCGGCAGGCAGCCGCGGCGCAGCCCGACCGGCGGCACCCCGAGCGCCAGCGCCTCGACGACGGCGGTGCCGCCCGGCTCGTCCCACTGGATGGGGAAGAGCGCGGCCCGCGCCGAGGCGTAGAGCCGGTCGCGCTCGTCGCCGCCCACCGAGCCGACCCACCTGACCAGGTCCTGGTCCAGGTACGGCGCGACCTCGTCGAGGTGGTAGCGCACGTCCGGGTGGCCGTGCAGCGGGTGGTCGGGGTCCTTGGCCACGGCGTCCAGCTCGGCCTGGCTGTCGCGCCCGCTCACCGGCCCGGCCAGCACCAGCGGCAGCCCGAGCTTCTGGCAGACGCGGGCCGCGATGTGCTGGCCCTTGAGCCCGCAGACCCGGCCCATGACGATCATGTACTCGCCCCGCTCGGCCTCGATCCGCCGGTCGGCCAGCGGGGTGGCCAGGTGGATCGCGCCCAGCGAGGCGGCCCGCAGCGCGTGCGGGGCACGGGCGAGCTGCGAGTCCGAGACCCCGTTGACCTTGATGGAGGAGGGGAACGCGCCGTAGAAGTGGGGATGCTTGCGCAGGTCCCAGTGGAGGGTGTGCAGGACGGGCGGCCCGCCGTACGCCGCCAGCACCGCCGGCCCCACCACCTCCAGGTGGTCGTGGACCAGGTCGATGTCGTCGCGCCGGCGCAGTTCCTCGACCAGCCGCGCCTGGTGCGCGTGCGCGATGCCCATGACCTGGTTGTACGGCTTCTGCAGCTCGCTGAACTGGCCCTCGTCGAAGACGCTGATCAGCTCGTCCACCTCCAGGTCGCTGGCCCCCACGCCGGCCAGGACCACGTGCACCCCGCGCTCGCGCAGCGCGGGGACCAGCGTCGCGACCACGTTCTCGATCCCGCCGTAGCCCGGGGGCGGGACCGTGAGCCACGGCCCGGCGTTCATCAGGACCTTCATGCCGCGTCCCCTTCCAGCACGAGGGAGGCGAGCGGGGGCCGCTCCGCGACGGCCACGTCCACCAGGTCGGCGTCCCCGTCGAGCCCCCATTGCAGCAGCGTGTGCGCCGGCGGCTCCGACGCCATCACGCGTCCCTGGCTTTCTAAGCGGGACCAGGCGGTGAGCATGATCTGGCCGGCCATGCGGCCGAGCGCGGCCATGTCCTGGTGGGTGTGGGTACGGTGGCCCAGGTCCACCTGGGCCATGGCGTCCAGCCCGACGAGGTCGAGCAGGTCCACCAGGAGCCCGAACTCGACGCCGTACTCGGTGACGAAGGGGAGCTGTTCGAGCACGGCGCGGCGGGCGGCGTACTCGCCGCCGAGCGGCTGGGCGAACCCGGCCAGCTCGGGCCAGAACATGTTGATGAGCGGCCGGGCGACCAGCTCGGTGACGCGGCCGCCGCCGCCCCGCTGGGGGACGCCGTCCGAGCCGATGTAGGGCCGCTCGTAGGTGGCCTTGACGAAGTGGATGTCGGCGTCCGCCAGCAGCGGCCCGACCAGTCCCGAGACGTAGTGCGCGCCGAAGCTGCGCAGGTCGGCGTCCACGAACACGACGACGTCCCCGCTGCTCGCGGCCAGGCCCTTCCACAGGGCCTCGCCCTTGCCCGTCATGGGCGGCAGATGGGGCAGGACGTCGTTCTGCGCCACCACGCGCGCGCCGGCCCGGCGAGCCCGTTCCGCGGTGGCATCGGTGGAGTTGGAGTCGACGACGAGGATCTCGTCCACGAGCGGTACCTGCTCGACGAGTTCCCGGCGGATGACGGTGACGATGTCGCCGACCGTGCTCTCCTCGTTACGAGCAGGCAGGACGACGCTTACCGTGGTGTTTCCCTTGGCCAGCATCAGGGCGTCGACGGGCCACTCGGCTGCGGTGCTCGAGTGAGGGCCGTACCACTCCTTTACCCTGGACAAGGCGCGCACATCTGTCTCCATGCAGTCAGCCCCGTTCTCATGAGGTCATCACACTGCCCGATCTATGTGCTTTCGAACATGTTTGTTTGATAGCAACGAGATGTGGCATATGCGAGGTTGTGTCCCCACTGACCCGAGTCGGCATCGTAGGTGCCGGAAATGTCGCTGCTCGCCATGCAGAAGTCCTGTCCGGATTCTCCGACGTCGCGATCGCCGGGATCGCCGACACGGACTTGTCCAAGGCCCAGGCGCTGGCTTCCCAGCATGGCTCCCCCGCCTATGCCAGTCACGCGGACCTGCTGAGTGCCGGTGGTCTCGACGCGGTCTACGTTTGCGTGCCTCCTTTCGCGCACGGTAACCCCGAACTGGATGTTTTGTCCTCCGATCTACCGCTTTTTGTGGAAAAACCGCTGGCTCTGGACCTCCAGACCGCGGAATCCATCGCGACCGAAATAGAACGGCGATCCCTCCCGTCCGCCGTCGGCCACCACTGGCGCTACCTCGACCTCGTCGATCGGGCCAGGGAGCTGCTGGACGGCCGCCCGGTACGCCTCGCCCTCGGCCACTGGCTCGACAAGGTGCCGCCGGTCAGCTGGTGGCTGCGGCGGGACATGTCCGGCGGGCAGATCGTCGAGCAGGCCGTCCACGTCCTGGACCTGGCGCGGGTGCTGGTCGGCGAGGTCCGGATGGTCCACGCCGTGCCGGCCGCCGACCCCGCGGGAGGGGGCGACGAGGGTGAGGTCGACAAGGCCACGGCCGCGGTCATGCGGTTCGACGGCGGCGCGGCCGGGCTGCTGGCCACCTCCTGCCTGCTCACCCACAAGCACCGGGTCGGGCTGGAGGTCTGCGCCGAGGGCATCGCGCTGGAGATCACCGAGACCCGGCTGGTCGTGGACGGCGAGCACGTGATCGAGGACGACGGCCGCGCCAAGACCCGCGTGGACCGCGAGTTCATCGACGCCGTGCAGGGCAAGGACGCGGACGTGCGCGCCACGTACCGCGAAGCCCTGCGCACCCACCGCGTCGCCCTGGCCCTCGCCCGCTCCGCCACCGAGCAGAGACCGGTGATGCTCGATGAATGAAGTGCTCACCATCGAGGCGCCTGGAGAGGTGGCGCTGGTCGAGGAGAAGGTGTCCGAGGTTCCCGAGGGCGGGTTCCTGGTGGCGACGACGCACAGCGGTGTCTCCGCCGGGACCGAGTTGACCTACGTCAAAGGCGACAACCCCTACCTGAACGCCACGTTCGACCGCGACCTGGGCCTGTTCGTCCCGGGGACGCCGTCGATCGAGTACCCGGTGCGCGGCATCGGCTACATGCAGGTCGGCCGGGTGGTGGAGAGCCGGACCGACGCCGTGCGCGAGGGCGCGCTGGTGGCCATGACCTACGGGCACCGCACCGCGTACGTGGCCGACCCGCTGGCCGACCGCTTCGTCGCGCTGCCCGGCGACCTGGACCCGCTGCTCGGGATCTACGTCGCCCACATGGGCCCGATCTGCGCCAACGGCCTGCTGCACGCCGCCCACGACCTGTACGGCCCCGCCGTGCAGCAGCTCGGCGACGGCGTGCGCGGCCGCCGGGTGGTGGTCGTCGGCGCGGGCGTGGTCGGGCTGCTGGTGGCCTGCTTCGCCATGCACGGCGGCGCGGCCGAGGTCGTCGTCGTGGACGAGACCCCGGCCAGGCTGGAGGTCGCCGCCGCGCTGGGCGCGAACGTCCTGGCCGTCCCCGACGCCGGCACCGGCACCGGCACCGGCACCGGCACCGGCGACCCGGCGGTCACCCTCAAGCGCCGCTGGCGGCACGCTCCCCAGGACCGCGGCGCGGACGTGGTGTTCCAGTGCCGCGGCCGCACCAGGGCGCTGGCCCTCGGGCTGCGCCTGCTGCGCCCCCAGGGCACGCTGGTGGACCTGGCCTTCTACACCGAGGGCGCCGGGGAGGTGCGGCTCGGCGAGGAGTTCCACCACAACGGCCTGTCGGTACGCTGCGCCCAGATCGGACGGGTGCCGCGCGGCCTGGCCCACGCCTGGGACCGGGAGCGGCTGTCGTACGAGACGATCGGCCTGCTCCGGGAGTACGGCCCGCTGCTACGCCGGCACGTGATCACCGACCTGGTGGGCTTCGCCGACGCCCCCCGGTTCCTCGCCGATCTTGCCGCCCGGCGCCGCCAGAGCATCCAGGCTGTGCTCTGCCACGACGTCGAGGAGGAGGGCCGCTGACCAGCTGAAGTCGGAGCAGCCGTGGCCGCGCAGCGTGGCGGGGTCGACGTACTCGCGGAACCCGGAGCGGGACACCGCGCGTACCATCCCCTCGGCGAGCAGCGCGGCCAGGTCGGGGCGGCGCTTCTTGAGCCCCTGCCAGACCAGCCAGCTCAGGTTGACCCAGCTCGGCCCGCGCCAGTAGCGGACCGGGTCGTACTCGGGGGCGACCGGCGAGAAGCTGGGCAGCACGCCGTCCTTCAGGGCGAAACGGTCGAGGGCGGTGCCGACCAGCGTCTCGGCGACCTCGGCGGGCAGCCCCGGCAACATCAGCGGGGTCAGCCCGGCGGCGCTGGCGGAGGAGATCGTCGTGCCGGAGACCAGGTCACGGGGCTGGAACAGGGCGCCGTCCCACAGGTGCTCGACCATGGCGGCGGTGACGGCGGCGGCCTCGCGCTCGTGCGGCGCGGGGTCGAGGCCGAGCACCGCCGCGATCTGCGCGAGCACGTGCTCGGCCACCACGTAGGCGGTGTTGAACAGCGGATCCTCGATCTGGAACGCGCCAGGGCGGCGGTAGCCGGAGTCGCGGTAGTCCTGGGCGAGCGCGACGTAACGCTCGTAGTCGCGGTCGGTGGGCCGCTCCTCGGCGCTGACCGTGGCGAGGTCGCGCCGGACGAACCCGGCCGGCCGCTCGTGCACGGCCCGCAGCGGCGCGTCCCAGGCCGGGCTGTTGTCCATACCCGACTCCCAGGGGTGGACGATCGAGATCAGCCCTTCCGGGGAGCGCCGGGCCGCGCGCAGGAACTCCTGCTGGGCCACCAGGCGGGGGTAGATCCGGCGCAGGAACGCCGGGTCGGGCTCGGCCAGGTGCGTCTTCCAGGCGGCCAGCGCGTGGACCGGCGGCTGCACGATGCCCGAGGTCGCACTGCCGGACGGCGCGCGTACCTGCCAGAACTCCGGCCCGGGGAAGTAGGCCCCTTCGGGGACGATGGGGTTGAACACGATGTGCGGCACCCGGCCGTCGTGCCACTGGGCGCCGAACAGGCTGGCCAGCTCGGCCCGGGCGCGGCGCGGGGACCAGCGGGCGTGGCCGATCGCGATGAACGCGGAGTCCCAGCTCCACTGGTGGGGGTAGAGCCGGCGGGAGGGAACCGTGTAGCTGCCGTCCCAGTTGGCCACCAGGACGCGCACGGCGTCGCGAAGGATCATAGGTATTTCCTGACGAAGGCCGCGGTTTGGGGGAGGACCAGCTCGGGCTCGCCACGCAGGCGGCATTCGAGGGCGAGGTAGCCGTCGTAGCCGTAGGCGTCGAGCGTGGCCAGCTGGGCGCCCCAGTCGAGGTGACCGGTGCCGGGCTGGTTCCTGTTGGACTCGCTGATCTGCATGTGCGCGATGTAGGGGGCGGCCTCGGCCAGCGCGCGGCAGGGGTCGTCCTCCTCGATGTTCATGTGGTAGGTGTCGCCGACGATCCTGATGGAGTCCATGGCGCAGTAGGAGACGGCGTCGGCGAGGGTGTTGACCATGTGGTTCTCGTAGCGGTTGAGCGGCTCCAGCATGATCAGCACGCCGTTGCGCTGCGCGTGCTCGCCGAGGACGCCGAGCGCCTCGGCCAGCACCTCGCGGTCCTCGGCCGCGCTGCGCGGCGGCTCGAACGGCGGCAGCCGGAGGGAGAACTGGCCCCAGGAGGCGGGCGTCATGACCCCGACACCGCCGAGCTCGCCGATGACGGACAGCTGCGAGCGGAGCTGCTGGATGGCGTCCTTGCGCTTGGCCGGGTCGAAGTCGCCGATGAAGTGCGGCATGTCCACGCAGACCGTCGGCATGACGACGCCGTCGGCCAGCGCCCGCTTGAGCTCGGTCAGGCGGCCGGCGAAGTGGAAGTCGCCCTTGCCGCGCAGCTCGATGGCGTCGTATCCGGCCTCGACGGCGAAGGCGAACTTCTCCTGCAGCGAACGGCCGGGCAAGAGCTGCTCCTGGACGGCGAGCTTCACGGTCACTCCTCGAAGTGGAAGACGAGCTGGAGCACCTCGGATTGGTGCTTGTCGAGCAGGTCGAACGCCTCGGCGGCCCGCTCGACGGGGACGACGTGGGTGATGAGCCGAGAGACGTCGATCTCGCCCCGGTGCACGAGCTCCATGAAGGTGCGCTGCAGGCGTTCGACGTCCCAGCGGTGGGCCAGCCAGGAGGCGACGCCGCCGATCTGGGAGGAGACGAGCTGGACCTGGTTGTGGTGGAACTCCTCGCCCAGCCGCAGCCCGACGCCGTCGCCCTGGTAGAACCCGGCGGCCACGACCCGGCCGCCCTTGCGGACGGTCCTGATGGCCTCGTGCAGGCCGAGGTGGGTGCCGCTGAGCTCGATGACGGTGTCGGCGCCCTCGACGCGCTTGCGCATGAACTCGGCGACCGAGCCGGCGGCCACGTCGAAGGTCTCGGCCGCGCCGAACCTCCTGGCCAGCTCCAGCCGGTCGGGGATGGCGTCGGCGGCGACCACGCGGGCGCCGCTGAGCACGGCCAGGCGGGTGGCCAGCAGCCCGATGACGCCCTGGCCGAAGATCGCGACCTGGTCGCCGAGGTGCACGTCGGCGGCGTGGACGGCGTTGAGCGCGATGGCGCCGACGCGGGCCATGACGCCGCCGAGCGGGTCGGCGCCGGGGGGCAGCACGTGGCCGACCAGCCTGTCGGCCGGGAGCACGGCCTCGGCCCGATGGCCCCAGATGCCCCAGACGAGGCTGCCGAGCGGCGGGTCGGCGACGTCGGGCGCCGCCTCCACCACCTCGCCGACCTCCTGGTAGCCCCAGCCGCTCAGGGGATAGGCGTGGGTCCGGCCGTCGACGAACAGGCGGCGCTCGGTGTCCCACTTGCGGGTGAGATAGGGGTTGGTTCCGCGATAGGCGGTGAGCTCGGTGCCTGCCGAGACGCCTGAATAGATCGTCCGCACCCGGACGGAGCCGGGGACGATCTGGGCGGGAGTTTCCAGGCCGACGCGGACATGGCCCGGCTCCTCGAAGGTGATGACGCGCATTCCCCACACTTACGCTTAATGATCAAACAGAAGTCGAAGATTTATTGGTTGTTTGCACACGATAGTTGCGCCCGTAACCGTCTTAAGTCTACGGCTTCCGTCGGATGGAACTGATGAAATTGGGGTTTCTGACCGCGTGTCTTGTGGAAAGCGACCTTACCGAAATCAGGGCGTTCCAGAGGTGGCACAGGGAGAGAACAGACCGGTCTCGGTATCGCGAAGCGGACGTTGCGGCAACCCCTCGCGGGGTAAGGGCGGCATATCCCCAACCGGAGGAGCGTGCAATGCCGAAGAAGGTCACCGCCGTCCTCTCCGTCGCACTGCTGGCGACCGCCACGCTGACGGCCTGCGGCGACGACGGCGGCGGCGAGCAGCAGGGCGCCGCCAACAAGATCACCGTGTGGACCGAGGAGAACCTCGAGGACCGCATGGCCGTGCAGAAGCAGATCGTCGCCGAGTTCACCCGGAAGACCGGCATCCAGGTGGAGCTGGTGGGCGTCGCCGAGGACCAGTTCAGCCAGACCATCACCGCCGCGGCCGCCGCCGACGACCTGCCCGACGTCATCGGGGCGCTGCCCCTCTCCTCGGTACGCGAGCTGGAGGCCAACGACCTGCTCGACACCGAGACCCCCGGCCGGATCGTCGACCAGCTCGGCCGCGGCTCGTTCTCCCCGCGGGCGCTGGAGCTGGACACCGCCGGCGGCAAGCTGCTCGGCGTGCCGAGCGACGGATGGGCGCAGCTCATCCTCTACCGCAAGGACCTGTTCGAGAAGGCCGGGCTGCAGCCGCCGGACACCTACGAGGCGCTGCAGGCCGCGGCGCGAAAGCTGAGCACGGGCGGCATGGCGGGCATCACGCTGGCGATCGCGCCGAAGGACTCGTTCACGGCGCAGAGCTTCGAGCACGTGGCGCTGGCCGACGGTTGCCAACTGGTCGACAATTCAGGAAATGTAGTTCTTAATTCGCCACAATGCGTCAAAGCATTCGAGTTCTACGCCGACCTGGCCAAAAACTACTCGGTCAAGGGCAAACAGGACGTTGACACCACCCGGGCTACTTACTTCTCCGGCAAGGCGGCCATGATGATCTGGTCGTCGTTCATCCTGGACGAGCTGGCCGGCCTGCGTAAGGACGCCATGCCGAGCTGCCCCGAGTGCCGGAGGAACCCCGAGTGGCTGGCCGAGAACACCGGCATCGTGACCGCGCTCAAGGGCCCCGACGGCGGCGCCCCCGCCCAGTACGGCGAGATCGTCTCGTGGGTGATCACCCGTGACGCCGCCAAGGACCCGGCCGCCACGTTCGTGTCGTACCTGATGAACGAGGGTTACCCGCGCTGGCTCGGCATGGCCCCCGAGGGCAAGTTCCCGACCAGGACGAACTTCGCCGACCAGTGGGACAAGCTGCCCGCCGGCGTGGACACCAAGAAGCCGCTGTCGGAGGTCTACCCGGCCGACGTGCTCACCGCCCTGCGCAAGAGCCCTGACACCTTCGCCCGCTGGGGCATCCCGCAGGGCCAGGGCAAGCTGGTCGGCGCCACGATGGGCGAGCTGCCGGTGCCCAAGGCGCTCAGCTCGCTGGTGGACGGCTCGCTCACCGCGCAGGCCGCCGCCGACCAGGCCAAGGCCGACGTCGAGTCGATCAAGCGCGGGATCCGGCAGTGACCCGCGCCCCCGCCCGCACGGCCGCTCCCCCGCCACCCCGACAGCGCCCGCGCGGCCGGACGCTGCGGGCGCAGGAGGGGCGGGCCGGGCTGACGCTGATCTCGCCGACGCTGGTCATCACGCTGGTCGTGGTGGTGCTGCCGCTGCTGTGGGCGATCATGCTGGCGTTCCAGGACGCGCGGCTGATCAACATCCGGCGGGTCGGCGTCTTCGGCCACTACACGCTGGAGAACTTCTCCTACGTCATCTCCGAGCCCGGCTTCTGGTCGTCGCTGGTCAACACGCTGATCTACACGGTGCTCGGGACGGGCCTGTCCATCGTGATCGGGCTGGTGGCGGCGCTGGCGCTGCGCGACCGGTTCCGGGGCCGGACGCTGGTGCGGGCCTCGATCCTCATCCCGTACGTGGCGCCGGTCGTGGCGGTGGCGTTCCTGTGGGAGACGATGCTCAACCCGCAGTACGGCATCGTCAACACCTGGCTGAGGGAGCCGATCGCCTTCCTCACCCAGGCCAGGGGCGAGTTCCTGGGCGTCCAGGTGCCGGTGGCGCTGCTCACGGTGATCGCGTTCGAGGCGTGGCGGTACTTCCCGTTCGCGTTCCTGTTCATCCTGGCCCGGCTGCAGGCGCTGCCGGGCGAGCTGGACGAGGCCGCGGTGGTGGACGGGGCCACGCCGTCCCAGCGCTTCCGGTACGTGATCATGCCGCAGCTCTGGCGGACGATCGCGTTGCTGTCGGTGCTGCGTTTCGTGTTCACCTTCACCAAGTTCGACGACGTCTACCTGCTGACCGGCGGCGGGGCCGGCACCGAGGTGGTCAGCGTGCGCGTCTACAACTTCCTGACCTCGCGCGACGACATCGGGGCCGCGGCCGCCCAGGCCATCGTCCTGGCCGTGTTCCTGGTCGTCTTCCTGGCCATCTACCTGCGGTTCTTCGCGGGAGGCGAACGTGAGCAGAGATAGGTTCGAGCGCGGGCTGCTGCGCGTGCTCAAGCCGGTGGTGATCCTGGTGCTCTTCCTGGCCACCGCCTTCCCGTTCCTCTACATGGTGATGTTGTCGGTCCGCGACATCCAGGAGCTCATCCTGGAGCCCGGCTCGCTCTGGCCGCGGAACTTCACCCTCGACACCTACGTCAACGTCCTGACCAAGCAGGGCTTCCTGACGTTCATGCGCAACAGCGCGATCGTCGCCGTCGCCTCGGTGGCGTTCACGCTGCTGATCTCGATCCCCGGCGCGTACGCGGTGGCGCGGCTGCGTTTCTTCGGGCAGCGGCAGGTGCACTTCCTGTTCCTGGCGGTGTACCTGTTCCCGGCGATCGTGCTGGCCATCCCGCTGTTCGTGCTCTTCACGATGCTCGGGCTGCGGGGGTCACTGATCGGCCTGATTCTGGTGTATATCGCGCAAACCGTGCCTGTCACGGTATACATGCTCCGCAACTACTTCGAGACCGTGCCGCAGAGCGTGGAGGAAGCGGCCGCGATCGACGGGTGCACGAGACTGTCGACCATCTGGCGCGTGGTGCTGCCGCTGTCGAAGCCCGCGCTGATGGCCACCGGCCTCTACGCCTTCATGATCGCGTGGAACGAGTTCCTGTTCGCCCTGCTGTTCCTGGTGGAGAAGCGCGAGAGCTGGACGGTCTCCCTCGGGCTCTCGCAGCTCGCGGGAAGCATCGAGATCCCGACGACGGTGCTGATGGCGGGGTCGGTGGTCCTCACACTGCCGATCGTGCTCGTGTTCTTCGCCGGCGAACGCCTGCTGACCGAAGGACTGACGGCAGGAGCAGAGAAGGGGTAGCGCACCATGCTGACGGCAGGTCAGATCCTCCAGCTCATCCGGAACGGCACCTGCCGGACACGCAAGGAACTCATCGAGTTCACCGGCCTGTCCCGGTCGACGATCACCGACCGGCTGGACCGGCTCATCGACGCCGGCTACATCCACGAGTCCGGCGTGGGAGCGTCCGGGGGCGGGCGCCCGCCCTCGGTGCTCGACGTGGACGCCACCAGGCGCCTGATGCTCGTCGCCGACCTCGGCGCCAGCCACGTGCGGGCGGCCCTCACCGACCTGGCCGCCCGCCCGCTGGCCGAGGAGAGCGCGGGCCTGCGCATCGACCGCGGGCCCGAGGCGGTGCTGACGTGGGTGCGCCAGGCGTTCCAGCGGTTACTGGACCGGGCGGGCCGGCCGGCGGGCGAGGTGTGCGGCGTCGGCCTGGACCTGCCCGGCTCCGTCGATCACGTCAGCGGGCGGGTGATCCGCTCCTTCCTCATGCCGGGCTGGGACGACTACCCGGTGGGCGAGGCCGTCGGCGCCGACTACGACGTGCCGATCCTGGTCGAGAACGACGCCAACGCGATGGCGCTCGGCGAGTGGTGGACCTCCTGGCGCGAGACCGACTCGCTGATCCTCATCAAGGTCTCGACCGGCATCGGCACCGGCATCGTGCTGGACGGCCGGATCTACCGCGGCGTCGAGGACGCCGCGGGCAACATCGGGCACGTGCGCATCCGCGAGAGCGACGACCGCGTGTGCACCTGCGGCTCGCGCGGCTGCGTGGCCTCGCTGGCCGGCGGGCACGCCCTGGCCGTCGACCTCGGCCAGGGCTCCAGCCAGGACGTGGTGCGGCTGGTGCAGGCCGGCGACCCCACGGCCATCGCCCGCGTCCAGGAGGCCGGGCGCACGCTCGGCGTGGTGCTGGCCACCGCGGTCAGCCTGCTCAACCCGGGCGTGCTGGTGCTGGCCGGGGACATGGCGGAGACCAGGGAGCACTACCTGACCGGGATCCGGGAGATCGTCTACCGGCGCAGCCTGCCGTACACGACGCGGAACCTGGAGATCGTCACCTCGTCCCTGGGCGACCGGTCGGGGATCGTCGGCATGGCGGTGATC
Organism: Nonomuraea sp. NPDC050783; assembly: GCF_040802095.1. Taxonomy (NCBI): domain Bacteria; kingdom Bacillati; phylum Actinomycetota; class Actinomycetes; order Streptosporangiales; family Streptosporangiaceae; genus Nonomuraea; species Nonomuraea sp. NPDC050783. The sequence continues at coordinate 829,192 of NZ_JBFAHK010000001.1, read as the reverse complement.
GTGATGGAGCACGTGCTCTCCCCCACCGCCGTGGACGCCGCCCTCCAGGCCAAGGCGGTCAGCTAGGCCGTTCCCAGGTCGCGCGGGAGCGTGCGCGCGGCCTCCAGCAGGGAGGGGCCGTACCAGGTGAGCAGCCGCCCGCTGACCAGGGCGCACTCCAGCCCGGGGAAGCACTCGGGGCCGTCGGTGGCGGAGAAGGCGTAGGGCTCGTCGGGCAGGACCACGAGGTCCGGCCGGCGCGCCACCAGCTCGGCGAGCGGGATCCTGGGGTAGCGCTCGGCGTGGCCGGCGTAGAGGTTGTCCACGCCGAGGCGGCGCAGCACGTCGCCGGTGAAGGTGTCGCGGCCGGCCACCATCCAGGGCCGCCGCCAGATCGGCACGACCGCCGTGCGCCGGCGGGCGGGGGCGGGCCGGCGCCAGGCCGCCTCGGCCGCGTCCAGCCAGGACGGGCGGTCGGTGCGGCAGGCGTGGACGAACATCTGCGCCAGCGAGGCGAACGCCTCCTCCAGCGTCTCGATCCTGGTCACCCAGACCGCGAGGCCGGCGGCGCGCAGGGCGGCCAGGTCGGCCGGGCGGTTCTCCTCGGCGTTGGCGAGGACGACGTCGGGCCCGAGCCGCACGACGGCCTCCAGGTCGGGGTTCTTGGTGCCCCTGACCCTGGTCACGTCCAGGTCGGCGGGGTGCGAGCACCAGTCGGTCGCGCCCACCAGCGCCTCCGGGAGGGTCGCCGCCACGGCCTCGGTCAGGGACGGGACCAGGGAGACGATGCGCCGCACGGGGTCCGGGATCATCACTGGTTCGCCAATGTCATCCATAAAGCTCCTTATTGTCAGCAAATATCCGTAGAATCTGGACTGTTGATGATCAACTCCTGATCGGGGGTATGGCGGTTGGAGCAGGAGTCCCTGGGCTTCGATCCGAACACGCCCAACGTAGCCCGGCTCTACGACTACTATCTCGGCGGCAAGGACCACTTCCCGGCCGACCGCGAGGCGGCCGAGCGCATCCTCGCGGTGGCGCCCGAGGTGCGGGCCGCGGCGCGGGCCAACCGCGCCTTCCTCGGCCGCGCCGTGCGCCACCTCGCCGAAGCCGGCATCCGGCAGTTCCTCGACATCGGCACGGGGCTGCCGACGCAGGAGAGCGTGCACCAGGTCGTGGCCAAGGCCGCGCCCGGCTCCCAGGTGGTCTACGTGGACGTGGACCCGGTGGTGCTGGTGCACGCGCGGGCCTTGTTGTCCGGGCAGCCCGGCACCGCGGTGGTCCAGGGGGACCTGCGCAAGCCCGGCGAGATCCTGCACCATCCCGAGGTCGCGGCGGCGATCGACTTCAGCAGGCCGGTGGGCGTGCTGCTGGTGGCGATCATGCACTTCATCTCCGAGTCCGACCGGCCGCAGGAGATCCTGGCGACCCTGCGCGAGGCCATGGCCCCCGGCAGCTACCTGGTGATGTCCCACGGCACCAGCGACGCCCGCCGGGAGGCGGCCGCCCGCGGCACCGAGGTCTACCGGCGGGCCAACGCGCCGCTCACGCTGCGCAGCCGGCAGCAGATCATGAAGCTGTTCGAGGGGTTCGAGCTGGTGGACCCGGGCCTGGTCTGGCTGCCCGAGTGGCATCCCGAGCCGGCCGACACCGTCGACTTCGCCAGCGGCCCGGAGTCGTCGCTGATCCTGTGCGGCGTGGCCCGGCGGATCTGACGGCGGATCCGGGACGTGGACCTCGGGCTGGCCGTGCCGCAGTACGGCAGGTTCGCCGCGGCGGGCAGCCTGCCCGCCGTGGCGCGCGCGGCGGAGGAGCTGGGCTTCGCGAGCCTGTGGGCCGGTGACCGGCTGATGACGCCGCTGGCCCCCAAGGACCGCTATCCGGGGGGCGACGGCAGCGTCCCGGAGGCCCACCGGGTGTTCCTGGACCCGTTCGCGGTGCTGTCGGTGGCCGCCACGGCCACCACGTCGGCGCGCCTCGGCACCAGCGCGCTCAACGCCTGCTGGTATCCGCCGCCGGTGCTGGCCCGCTCCCTCACCACCCTCGACCACCTGAGCGGCGGCCGGCTCGTGGCGGGCTTCGGGCTCGGCTGGTCCTCCGACGAGTACGCCGCCGCCGGCGTGCCCTGGAAGGACCGCGCGCGGCGCTACGAGGCCACCCTGGACGCGCTGGAGGCCATCTGGCGCGACGACCCCGTGGCGGTCGAGCACGAGCTGTGGACGATCGCCCCCAGCCACATCGAGCCCAAGCCGGCCCGCCGCCCGCCGGTGTACCTGGCCGGCTTCTCCGAGCCCGCGCTGCGCCGCGTCGGCCGCCGGGGCGACGGCTGGCTGACGGCCGCACTGCCGCTGCCCGCGCTGGGCGCGATGTGGGCGGCGGTCCGCGAGAGCGCCGAGCGGGCCGGGCGCGACCCGGACGCGCTCCGCATGGTGCTGCGCTCCAACCCGGTGGTCACCGGGGCAGGCACGCCGCCGCGCAGCGGCACGGTGGGGCAGATCTCGGCGTACCTGGCCGCCGCGGCGGAGGCCGGGGTCCACGAGGTGATCCTGGACCTCCAGCACACCGCCACGAGCGACGGGCACCTGCTGGAGCTGGCGGCGGACTTCCGCGCCCGCCTTACAGCCTGAGTTCCACTGCCTGAGCCCTACTGCTTGAGCGCGGCGAGCGCGGCGTCGTAGTCGGGCTCCTGGGTGATCTCCGGAACCAGCTCGGAGTGGACCACCTTGTTGTCGCCGTCGAGCACGACCACCGCGCGGGCGGCCAGCCCGGCCAGCGGCCCCGACTCCTGCGCCACGCCGTAGTCCTGGAGGAACTCGCGGCCGCGCATGAGCGACAACATCGTCACGTCGGCCAGCCCCTCGGCGCCGCAGAACCGCTTCTGCGCGAACGGCAGGTCGGCCGAGACGCACAGCACCCGCACTCCGGGGTGCTCGGCGGCCACCTGGTTGAAGCGGCGCACCGAGGCCGCGCAGACGCCGGTGTCGACGCTCGGGAAGATGTTGAGCACCTTGGTCGCCTGGCCGAAGTCCGCCAGCGAGCGCTCGCCGAGGTCGGTGTCCACCAGCCGGAAGTCCGGCGCGCTGTCGCCGGGCTCGGGGAAGGTGCCGCCCACGGTGATCGGGTTGCCCTTGAAGGTGACGTCGGACATGAAAGCCTCCTGGATAGCGGTGTTTCCCGACCGCCGATCCTATCGACGGCTCACACGTTGCGCCGGTACTGGCCGCCCGCCTCGAACAGCGCCTCGGTGATCTGGCCGAGCGAGCAGTGCCGGGCCGCCTCCATCAGCACCTCGAACGCGTTCTCCGCCGACATCGCCGCCTCGCGCAGCCGGGCGAGGTGCCGAGGCGCCTCCTCGCGGTTGCGCTCGTGGAAGGCGCGCAGCCGGTCGAGCTGGGAGCGCTTCTCCTCCTCGGTGCCGCGGGCCAGCTCCAGCGTGTGCGGCTCCGGCTCGTCGGACTCCTTCCTGAAGGTGTTGACGCCGACGATCGGCAGCGAGCCGTCGTGCTTGCGCATCTCGTACAGCATGGACTCGTCCTGGATCCGGCCGCGCTGGTAGCCGGTCTCCATCGCGCCGAGCACGCCGCCGCGGTCCGACAGGCGCTCGAACTCGGCCAGCACGGCCTCCTCCACCAGGTCCGTCAGCTCCTCGACGATGAACGCGCCCTGCAACGGGTTCTCGTTCCTGGCCAGGCCCCACTCGCGGTTGATGATGAGCTGGATCGCCATCGCGCGGCGCACCGAGTCGGCCGACGGGGTGGTGACCGCCTCGTCGAAGGCGTTGGTGTGCAGGCTGTTGCAGTTGTCGTAGATGGCGATGAGGGCCTGGAGGGTGGTGCGGATGTCGTTGAAGTTCATCTCCTGGGCGTGCAGGGAGCGGCCCGAGGTCTGGATGTGGTACTTGAGCTTCTGCGAGCGCTCTCCGGCGCCGTAGCGCTCGCGCATGGCGATCGCCCAGACGCGGCGGGCCACCCGGCCGAGCACGCTGTACTCGGGGTCCATGCCGTTGGAGAAGAAGAACGACAGGTTGGGCGCGAAGTCGTCCACCTTCATGCCCCTGGCCAGGTACGCCTCGACGTAGGTGAAGCCGTTGGCCAGGGTGAAGGCGAGCTGGCTGATGGGGTTCGCCCCGGCCTCGGCGATGTGGTAGCCGGAGATCGAGACCGAGTAGAAGTTGCGCACGCCGTTGCGGATGAACCACTCCTGGATGTCGGCCATCATCCGCAGGGAGAACTCGGTGGAGAAGATGCAGGTGTTCTGGCCCTGGTCCTCCTTGAGGATGTCGGCCTGGACCGTGCCGCGCACGGTGGCGAGGGTGCGGGCGGCCAGCTCGCGGTCCTCGCGCTCGTCGGGGTCGCGGCCGTGCTCGGCCCGGAAGCGCTCCCTCACCTGGTCGAGCGCGGTGTTGAGGTAGAAGGCCAGGATGGTCGGGGCGGGGCCGTTGATGGTCATCGAGACCGACGTGTTGGGCGCGGTCAGGTCGAAGCCGTCGTAGAGGACCTTCATGTCGTCGAGCGTGGCGATCGACACGCCCGAGGTGCCCACCTTGCCGTAGATGTCGGGGCGCTGGTCGGGGTCGTGGCCGTAGAGGGTGACCGAGTCGAACGCCGTGGACAGGCGGGTCGCGGGCTGGCCCTCCGAGAGCAGCTTGAAGCGCCGGTTGGTGCGGAACGGGTCGCCCTCGCCGGCGAACATCCGGGTCGGGTCCTCGTCGTCGCGCTTGAACGGGAACACCCCGGCGGTGAACGGGAAGAACCCCGGCAGGTTCTCCGAGCGCAGGAAGCGCAGCAGGTCGCCGTGGTCGGTGTGGCGGGGCAGGGCCACGCGCGGGATGCGGTTGCCCGACAGCGTCTCGCGCCACAGCGGGGTGCGGATCTCCCGGTCGCGGACCTTCACCACCAGCTCGTCGGCGCGGTAGCGCTCCTTGGTCCGCGGCCACTCCTCCAGCAGGGCGCGGCTCTCCTCGCTCAGCTCGCGCTCGGCCCGCTCCTGGAGGGCGGCGAGCCGCTCGTCGTCGCCTTCGAGCAGGTCGCGGACGGCGGCGAGCTGCTGGCGGCGGCGGGCCACCTCGGCCTGGGCCAGGGTCTCGGCGTGGTAGGCGCGGACGGTCTCGGCGATGTCGGCCAGGTAGCGGGCGCGGGCGGGCGGCACGATCGCGGCGGCGACCTGCGAGGTGCGCCCGGAGACCTCCGGCAGCAGCCCGGGGCCGGTGTCCGGCAGCAGCAGGCCCTTGAGGTGGTGGTAGAGGGCGGTGACGCCGGCGTCGTTGTAGCGGGCGGCGATGGTGCCGAAGACCGGCATGTCCTCGGGGCGGGCGGAGAACGCCTCGCGGTTGCGGACGAGCTGGCGGCGCACGTCGCGCAGGGCGTCCTCGGCGCCGCGCCGCTCGTACTTGTTGATCACGACGGCCTCGGCGAAGTCGAGCATGTCGATCTTCTCCAGCTGGGAGGCCGCGCCGAACTCGGGCGTCATCACGTAGATCGGCACGTCCACGTGCGGGACGATGCCGGCGTCGCCCTGGCCGATGCCCGGCGTCTCCACGATCACCAGGTCGTGGCCGGCCGCCCGGCAGGCGGCGATCACGTCGTCGAGGCAGGCGGGGACCTCGTTGGGGGCGCCGCGGGTGGCCAGCGAGCGGAAGTAGACCTGGGGGCCCAGGCTGTTCATGCGGATGCGGTCGCCGAGCAGCGCGCCGCCGCCGCGCCGGCGGGTGGGGTCGATGGCGATGACCGCGATGCGCAGCTTGTCGTCGTTGTCCACGCGGAAGCGGCGCAGCAGCTCGTCGGTGAGCGAGGACTTGCCGGAGCCGCCGGTGCCCGTGATGCCCAGCACCGGGGCGCGCCGCTCGCCCGCGGCGCGCCGGATCGCCTCCACCAGCTCCCCGGGGGCGCGGCCGGCCTCGATCAGGGTGATCGCGCGGGCCAGCGCCGCCTGGTCGCCGGCGAGCACGGCGTCCGGGGCGGGCGGGTCGGCCGGCTCGTGGTCGCAGTCCTCGATCAGCTTGTTGATCATGCCGGGCAGGCCGTAGCGCTGGCCGTCCTCGGGCGAGAAGATGCGGGTGACGCCGCGGGAGTGCAGCAGCTCGATCTCCTCGGGGACGATCACGCCGCCGCCGCCCCCGTACACCTTCACGTGCCCGGCGCCGCGCTCGCGCAGCAGCTCCACGAGGTAGGTGAAGAACTCGACGTGCCCGCCCTGGTACGAGCTGATCGCCACGCCCTGCACGTCCTCCTGGACGGCGGCGGTGACGATCTCGTCGACCGAGCGGTTGTGCCCGAGGTGGATCACCTCGGCGCCTTGCGACTGCAGGATGCGCCGCATGATGTTGATCGCCGCGTCGTGGCCGTCGAACAGGGCCGCGGCGGTCACGAAACGCACGGGGTTCACCGGGACGTGCACGCCTGATCACTCCTTCGTGAGGGCTCTCCTTCCGAAGATACTAGGACGTCCTACTATTTCCCAAGGGCGCACTACCGGCGGCGTACGGGGTAGGGGCCGGTGCAGGGGGTGACGCCGATGCGCGCACTGACGTTCGTGCCGGGGAAGAAGGGGACGCTGGAGGTCCTGGACGTGCCGGAGCCCGCGCCGGGCCCGGGCGACCTGCTGGTCGAGGGGCTGGCACTCGGGATCTGCGGGACCGACAGGGAGCTGGCGGCGGCCGAGTACGGCTGGCCCCCGGCGGGCCGCGACCGGATGGTCATCGGGCACGAGTCGCTCGGGCGCGTCGTGCGGGCGCCGGACGGCTCGCCGTTCGCGCCGGGCGACCTGGTGGTCGGCGTGGTGCGCAGGCCCGACCCGGTGCCGTGCGGGGCCTGCGGGCACGGCGAGTTCGACATGTGCCGCAACGGCCGCTACACCGAGCGCGGCATCAAGGAGCTGGACGGCTACGGCGGCGAGCGCTGGATCGTCGAGACGGGGTACGCCGTGCGCCTGGACCCGTCGCTGGCGAGCGTCGGCATGCTGGTCGAGCCGGCGTCCGTGGTGGCCAAGGCGTGGGAGCAGATCGAGCGCATCGGCGCGCGGGCCTACTTCGAGCCGCACACGCTGCTGGTGACGGGCGCCGGGCCGATCGGGCTGCTGGCCGCGCTGCTGGGGAGCCAGCGCGGCCTGGAGGTGCACGTGCTGGACCGGGCGCCGGCCGGGCTCAAGTCCGACCTGGTGGAGGAGCTGGGCGGGACGTACTACTCCGGCTCGTCGCTGGAGCCGCTGGGGGACGTCCGGCCCGACGTCATCATCGAGTGCACCGGGGCCGGGCAGCTCGTCATCGACGCCATGACGGCCACGGCCGCCAGCGGGATCGTCTGCCTGTGTGGGCTGGCGGCGGGCGGGCGTACGCACCGGGTGGACGCCGGGGTGATCAACCGGGACATCGTCCTGGAGAACGACGTGGTCTTCGGCACCGTCAACGCCAACCAGCGGCACTTCGCGGCCGCGGCCGAGGCGCTGGCCAAGGCGGACGTGGGCTGGCTGGAGCGGCTGATCAGCCGGCGGGTGCCGCTGGAGCGCGCCCTGGAGGCGTTCGAGCCGGCCGAGAACGACGTCAAGGTGGTGATCGAGCTGTCGACCGGGTGACGGCGGTCGAGTGACGGCGGTCGAGTGACGGCGTTGAGGCGGCGGCGTCAGGCGGCGGCCGGGCGGCGGCGTTGAGGCGGCGGCCGGTCAGCGGGGGTCGTAGGGCTTGCGGCGGGCCGGGGGCGCGGGCCGGGTGGCGGTGGCCTGCCCGGAGCCGCCGCCGGCGTGCTCGCCGGCGTGCTCGCCGGACTGGGGCGGCCCGCCGACGCGGACCCTCTCCCGCGGGCGCTCGGGAAGGCGCTCCGGCGGGCGCGGCCGCTCGGGGACCGGGGTGGAGCCGACCCTGGTGAGCCGGTCGCGGAAGGCCGGCGGGATCGGCGCGGGCGGCCGGGCCTCGCGCTCCGGGCCATCCTGCCCGTCCTGCCCGCTCTGCCCCTCCTGCCCGTCCTGCCCGTCCTGCCCGTCCCAGGACCAGGGCCGCGACGGGAGCCACGACCAGGTGAGACGGCGGTGGACGCCGCGGCGGCGGGTGAAGCGTAACGACAGCACGACGGTCGCCAGGACCATGGCGGCCAGCAGGGCGGGCGGCGTGCCCAGGAAGTCCAGCGGCGAGCCGCCGGGCGCGGGCTGCCGGTCGCGGACGAAGGGCTGCTCGGTGCCGCGCAGCTCGCCGGCCCGGTCGGCGTTCTCTTTGACCAGGCGCGGGATGCCGTACCCGACGACCTTGTCGGTCTCTCGGGTCTTGCGCTTGAGCCAGACGCCGTCCACGTTGGCCTCGATGGTGTGGATCTTCTTGCCCTCGACGCGCTCCACCACGCCGACGTGGTCGATGCCCTTGTAGGACTTGCCACCGCGCCAGTCGTAGAAGACCAGCGCGCCGGGCTCGGGTTGCCGGCTCCAGGCGCCCTGCTTCATGAACCAGGCGGCGTGCGAGGGGGTCCAGGCGAACTCACCGACGTACGAGGTGAGGCCCGACTTGTCCGCCGCCCAGGCGAGGAACATGTCGCACCAGGGGGCGTCACGGAACTGGGTGTCTTGGACGTGATCCGCGTACCACTGGCCGAACTTGGTGAACTGGCCGCTCTTCTCCTTATAGCCGAGCTCCTGCCGTACCGTCTCCAGCAGCTTCTCCGCGATCGGGTCCAGGGTGACTCCTCCCAGAAAACCGACAAATCACGATGGACTGTAATAGCGCGGTCGCGGGATTGCGCGGATGACCGGGAAAGTGTCTTGCTATGAGGCGAAATATCAGCTAAGTGACTGCTGTGACAGTTGAGGCAGGAGGGACGTCAGGCCCCCGCGCCGACGCGGTAGACCGCCACGTCGCCCGCGCCCGGCGCGACCACGTCGGCCACGATCACGGTCACGTTGTCGGGGGAGCCGCCCTCGTTGGCCAGGTCGATGAGCCGCTGCACGGCCGCGACCGGGTCGGCCACCGACGTCAGCACCTCGTGCAGCGTCTCCGGGCCGAGCACCGCCGTCAGCCCGTCGGAGCAGAGCAGGTAGCGGTCGTCGGGCTCGGCCTCGCGCAGCGCCATGTCGGGCTCGGCCCGGCCCTCGCTGCCCAGCACCCGCAGCACCATCGAGCGGCGGGGGTGCACGGCGGCCTGGTCCTCCGTGATCCGCCCTTCGTCCACCATCGACTGCACGAGTGTGTGATCCTTGGTCATCTGATACAGAGCACCATCGCGCAGCAGGTAGCCACGGGAGTCACCGAGATGAGCCAGGGCGAAACGGTAGCCGTCGAACAACATGGCGGTCACCGTGGTGCCCATCCCCCGGCGCGCCGGGTCGATGTCGGCCAGCTCGACCAGCCTGCGGCCCGCCTCGGCCACGGCGCTCTCCAGCGCGGCCTCCAGGTCGGCGCCCGTCTCGGGAAGCGTGGCATCCAGCTCGCGCATGACCGCGATCGCGGCCGAGCTGGCCAGCTCGCCCGCCGCGTGCCCGCCCATCCCGTCGGCCACCACGAGCAAACGGCCACTGGCATAGCCGGAGTCCTCGTTCTGCTCCCTGCGGCGGCCCACATCTGATCCGGCGGCATAGCGGATGTTGTGCTTCATACCTAGCAGTAAATCATTGGTTGAAAGACTTCACAAGCAGATGCGCTGAAGACTCTTGTGAACTACTGTGGGGTTCATGAGCCACGACCCGACCGTCAACGCCGGGGACATCGCCCGGCTCGCCGGTGTCGGGCGGGCCGCGGTCAGCAACTGGCGCCGCCGCCACGACGACTTCCCCCAACCGGTGGGCGGGACCGCCAACCAGCCGCTGTTCTCCCTGCCCCAGGTCGAGTCCTGGCTGCGCCGCTATGGGAAGTCCTACCAGGTCTCGCTGGGAGATCGGGTGTGGCAACGCCTGAAAGCCGCGGGTGATTTGCGGCTGGGCGAGCTGGTGGCCCAGGCCGGCGCCCTCCTCACCGCCGGCCGGCGCCCGCCGCTCGACGGCCAGGAGGCCGGGAGCGGTCCACTCGACGGGGAGCTGGCCGGGCTGATCGCCGAGCTGGCCGAGCGGTACGAGCCGCTCACCGCCTACGAGTTCCTGTGCGAGCGCTACCTGGAGGCCCACTCCCGGCAGCTCTCGGTCACCCGCGACGACGTGGCCGAGCTCATGGTCCGCCTGGTCCGTGCCGAGGGCGGCACGCTGCTCGACCCCGCCTGCGGCGTGGGAACGCTCCTGCTGGCCCTCGGCCGCACGCCGGGGCCGGGCGGCGACGCGCCCCGCCGCCCCGCCAGGGTGCTCGGCCAGGAGCTCAGCGCCACCTCGGCCGCCATCGCCGCGGCCCGGCTGCGGCTGCGCGGCCTCGACGCCGAGATCGTGGCCGGCGACGCCATGCGCGCCGACGCCTTCCCCGGGCAGCGGGCCGACGCCGTCGTGTGCGACCCGCCGTTCAACGAGCGGGCCTGGGGCTACGAGGAGCTGACCGGCGACCCGCGCTGGGAGTACGGCCTTCCGCCGCGCGGCGAGCCCGAGCTGGCCTGGGTCCAGCACTGCCTCACGCACGTCAGGCCCGGCGGGCTGGTCGCCATCCTCATGCCCCCGGCCGCCGCCAGCCGCAAGGCGGGCCGCCGCATCCGGGCCAACCTGCTGCGCGCGGGCGCCCTGCGGGCCGTCGTCGCGCTGCCCGGCGCCGACCTGTGGCTGCTGCGCCGCCCGCGGCCGGGCGAGCGGCCCCCGTCCGAGGTGCTCATCCTCGACGCCACCGCCGACCTCGGCCTGGTCGAGCCGGCCTGGCAGTCCTACCTGGAGGAGCGCTCGGAGCAGAGCGTGCGCATCATCGACCTGCTGGCCGACGAGGTCGACATGACCCCGGCCCGCCACCAGCGCCGCGACGACGTGGGGCGGGCCTTCGCCGAGGTCCGCGACCGCTTCCTGGCCGCCACCGCGGTGCCGCCCGACCTGAAGGTGCTGGAGCAGCCGCTCGACCAGCCCGCCATCACGCTCGGCGACCTGATCAAGGAGGGTCTGGTGACCATGATCCAGGCGCCGCCGAAGATGGTCGCCGGCGGCGGCGACGTGCCCGTCCTGACCGCCGACGACGTGCTCAGCGGCGCCCCGCCCTCCGGCTTCACCAGCCTGCAGAAGGGGCTGGTCACGATCCGGCCCGGCGACGTCGTGGCGTCCTACTCCAGCGTGCGCGTGATCGCGGACGGCGGCGCCGTGCTGGGCCCGCACCTGACCCTCTACCGGGTCGACGCCCGCCGGCTCGACCCCGACTTCCTGGCCGGCTACCTGCGGGCCGCGGGCGGGCGGGCCACGACCGGCTCCAGCCGGTTCGACGTGCGCCGCACCCGGCTGCCCCGGCTGCCGCTGAAGGAGCAGAAGGCGTACGGGGAGGCCTTCCGCCAGCTCGCCGTCCTGGAGGACACCATCCGCGAGGCGTCCGCCCTGGGCCACACCCTGATCCGCCTGGCCCTCGACGGCCTCGCCGAGGGTCACCTCCATCCCGCTCCCGGCCTCACCTCGTGAGGCGGGCTCCCGCGCCGGGCTGACGGTGTAGTTTTTGCGGAAAGGTGGTAGGGAGGGACGGATGGTCATCGGCGACCGGTATGTGCTCGACGACCTTCCGCTCGGGACGGGCGGCATGGGCGCGGTGTACGCCGGTCACGACCGCCACCTCGACCGCCGGGTCGCGGTCAAGCTGCTGCGCCTGCCCAGCGGCCCCGACCACGAGCTGGAGCGCCGCTTCATCCGCGAGGCCCGCATCCTGGCCAGGCTGGAGCATCCGGGCGCGCCGGTCCTGTACGACTTCGGCACCCACGAGCAGCGGCTCTACCAGGTGATGCAGTTCATCGAGGGCGTCACCGTGGCCGACGTGGTGAGCGAGCACGGCCCGCTGCCGGTGCCGTGGGCGGCGGGCATCGCGGCCCAGGCGTGCGCGGTGTTGTCGGCGGCCCACGCCCTGGGGATCTGCCATCGCGACCTCAAGCCGACCAACCTCATGCTCTGCCCCGACGGCAGCGTCAAGGTGCTCGACTTCGGCCTGGCCCTGCTGCGGGACACCGACGTCACCACGTTCACCAGGATCGGGCAGATCCTGGGGACGCCGGCGTACATGGCGCCCGAGCAGATCCAGCACGGCGTCGCCGAGCCGCGCAGCGACCTGTACTCCCTGGGCTGCGTGCTGCACGAGATGCTGACCGGCCGCCAGCTCTTCACCGGCCCGACCGACTACGTGGTCTTCGAGAAGCAGGTCAAGGAGCGCCCGCCGGGCGTCCCCGGCATCCCGGACGGGCTGGCCGCGCTGCTGGGGCAGCTCCTGGAGAAGAAGCCGGACGACCGTCCCGCCGACGCGGGCGAGCTGTACGGGCGGCTCGACCCGTTCGCCGTGGACCTGCCGCCGCTGCCCGGTTTCCTGGCTCCCGCCCCCAGCCCGGGCCGCATGTACGCCCGCATGGCCGGCCGCGTCCTCGGCGGCTGAGCCGGGGCCGCGGCGTGAGAACGCGCTCTCTCACATAACAAGGATCGTTATTTAACCCCCGTTGACAGCACGGTGTGAGCGCCGCGAATCTCATGAGAGAGCGCTCTCTCACCTGTCCCCCCATGCACAACCCAGGAGGGTTCCATGACCCCTCGGATGCGTCTCGCCGTCCCCCTGCTCGCCGCGGCCCTGCTCTCGGCCGCGTGCGGCGGCGGCGGAGGGAACACCGCCGCCGCCCCGGCGAGCGCGAAGCCCGGAGAGAAGATCAAGCTCACCGTCGGCCTGTTCGGCGACTTCGGCTTCAAGCCGCTCTACGAGGAGTACAAGAAGACCCACCCGAACATCGAGATCGTCGAGAACGTCACGCAGTTCAACGACCACCACAGCAACCTGGTCAAGCGGCTGGCCACGAACGCGGGCGCGGGGGACGTCGAGGCGGTCGAGGTCGGCTACATCAGCACGTTCACCGCCCAGCCGAACAAGTTCGTCGACCTCAAGCAGTACGGCCTCGACAAGCGCCGGCCGGACTACCTCGACTGGAAGTGGCAGCAGGGCCTCAGCAAGGACGGCGGCCAGCTCCTCGGCCTCGGCACCGACGTCGGCGGCCTGGCCATGTGCTACCGCAAGGACCTGTTCAAGAAGGCCGGCCTGCCCGGCGACCGCGACAAGGTCTCGGCCCTGTGGCCGACGTGGGAGCAGTACATCGAGACCGGCAGGAAGTTCGCCGCGGCGAACGTGGCGGGCGCGAAGTTCACCGACTCCCCCGGCGAGATCTTCCGCGCGATGGTCAACCAGGCCCCGGTCGGCCTGTACGACGCCCAGGACAACATCATCGTCGACTCCAACCCCGACGTGAAGAAGGCCTGGACCCTGTCCAACCAGCTCACCCAGGACGGCCTGACCGCCAAGCTCGCGGCCTTCTCCCCGCCGTGGAACACCGGCTTCGCCAAGGGCTCCTTCGCCACGATCATCTGCCCGGCCTGGATGACCGGCTTCATCCAGGAGCAGGCCAAGGACGCGGCCGGCAAGTGGGACATCGCGACCGTGCCGGGCGGCTCGGGCAACAGCGGCGGCTCCCACCTGATGGTGCCCAGGCAGAGCAAGCACCCGAAGGAGGCCGCCGAGCTGATCGACTTCCTGACCTCCAAGGAGAACCAGGCCAGGGTGTTCAAGGAGGAGGGCACCTTCCCGTCGATCCCGGCCCTGTACGACGACCCGTCGATCCAGAACTTCACCAAGCCGTTCTTCGGCGACGCCCCCATCGGCAAGATCTACTCCGAGGCCGCCAAGGCGCTCAAGCCGCAGCACCTCGGCCCGAAGGAGGCCGACGTGCGGGTCGCCATCGGCAATGGCCTCGGCCGCGTCGAGCAGGGCAAGCAGACGCCGGACGAGGCGTGGGCGCAGGTCCTCGAGGACGTCAAGAAGATCAAATGAGCGCCCTTCCCCTCGCGGTGACGCGGCGGCACCGGCGCAGCGTGCGGCACACCCTCGACCTGAGGGTGTCGCCGTACGCCTACGTCGCGCCCTTCTTCCTGCTGTTCTGCGCCTTCGGCCTGTTCCCGCTGGTCTACACGGCCTGGGTCAGCCTGCACGAGTGGACGCTGCTGTCGGACGTCCAGGAGTTCGTCGGCCTCGGCAACTACACGACGCTGCTGGCCGACGGCTACTTCTGGAACGCCACCTTCAACACGCTGTCGATCGGCGTGCTGTCCACCGTCCCCCAGCTCCTGCTGGCCGTCTGGCTGGCGCACCTGCTCAACCGGCGGCTGCGCTTCCAGACGTTGTTCCGCATCTCGCTGCTGCTGCCGAACGTCACCAGCGTGGTGGCGGTCGTGGTGATCTTCAGCCAGCTCTTCGGCCGCGACTTCGGCATGATCAACTGGATCCTGTCGTGGTTCGGCGTGGGCAACATCGACTGGGCGGCCGGCACGGCCAGCTCGCACGTCGCGCTGTCCGTCATGATCATGTGGCGCTGGACCGGCTACAACGCGTTGATCTTCCTGGCCGCCATGCAGGCCGTGCCGCGCGAGCTGTACGAGGCCGCCACCCTCGACGGCGCCGGCGGCTTCAAGCAGTTGCGCAGCATCACGATCCCGATGATCCGGCCGACGATCATCTTCGTGGTCATCGTCTCCACGATCGGCGCCATGCAGATCATCGCCGAGCCCATGTTGTTCGGGCAGAGCAGCGGCGGCGGGGGCGGCGTCGCCACCGGCGGCCCCGACCGGCAGTTCCAGACCCTGGCGCTGTTCGTCTACGAGCAGGGCTTCGCCAACTCCACGTTCGACTTCGGCTACGCCTCGGCCGCGTCCTGGCTGATGTTCCTGGCCGTGGTGGTGGTCGCCGGGATCAACTTCCTGATCACCCGCAGGGTGAAGGGCGGGATCGTATGAGGCTGCGCTACCTGACCCTGATCGCCGTGGCGTTCTTCTCGGCGTTCCCGCTCTACTACAGCGTCGTCGTCGCCTCCCGGCACAACTCGGCGCTGGCGCAGGTGCCGCCGCCGCTGGTCCCGGGCGGCAACTTCTTCGCCAACGTCGCGCGGGTCTTCGACACCGTGCCGTTCGGGCTGGCGCTGGTCAACTCGGTGATCGTGGCGGGGTCGATCTCGCTCGCGGTGATGTTCTTCTCCACGCTGGCCGGCTTCGCCTTCGCCAAGCTGAAGTTCCGCGGCCGCAACGCCATGCTGGTCATCACGGTGGCCACCATGATGGTGCCGGCGCAGCTCGGCATCATCCCGCTCTACATGCTCATGGTGAAGCTGGAGTGGACCGGCACCACGTACGCGCTGATCGTGCCCGCGCTGGTCAACGCCTTCGGCGTGTTCTTCATGACGCAGTACCTGTCGCGGGCCCTGCCCACCGAGCTGCTGGAGGCCGGGCGGGTGGACGGCTGCTCCACGTGGGGGCTGTTCTGGCACGTCGTGCTGCCCGCCGCCCGGCCCGCGGCGGCCGTGCTCGGCATGCTGACGTTCATGTCGGCCTGGAACGACTACTTCTGGCCGCTGGTGGTGCTGAACCCGGACAACCCGACGGTCCAGGTCGCCCTGTCCACGCTGGCCAGCGGTTACGTCAACGACTACGTGCTCGGCCTGGCCGGGACGGCGATCGGCACGCTGCCGCTGGTGGCCGTCTTCGCGCTGTTCGGCAAGCAGATCATCGGCGGAATCATGCAAGGAGCTGTTAAGGGATGACGTTTCCCGAGGACTTCGTCTGGGGCGCCGCCACGGCCTCCTACCAGATCGAGGGGGCGGTCAAGGAGGACGGGCGGGGCCAGTCCATCTGGGACACCTTCTCGCACGCCCCCGGCAACGTGGCCAACGGCGACACCGGCGACGTGGCCTGCGACCACTACCACCGCTACCGCGACGACATCGCCCTGATGCGGGAGCTGCGCCTGGCGGCCTACCGGTTCTCGATCGCCTGGCCGCGCATCCAGCCGGACGGCTCGGGGCCGGTCAACCCGCGCGGCCTGGCCTTCTACGACCGGCTGGTGGACGAGCTGCTGGCCGCCGGCATCACCCCGTACGTCACCCTCTACCACTGGGACCTGCCCCAGACCCTGGAGGAGCACGGCGGCTGGACCAGCCGTGACACCGCCCACCGCTTCGCCGACTACGCCGAGGCGGTGCACGCCCGGCTCGGCGACCGCGTCACCGACTGGGCCACGCTGAACGAGCCGTGGGTGGCGGCCTACCTCGGCTACGGCAACGGCGTGCACGCGCCGGGCCGCCGCGACCCCGCCGACGCGCTCCGCTCGGCCCACCACCTGCTGCTCGGCCACGGCCTGGCCGCCCGGCGGCTGCGGCCCGGCACGGTGATGCTGGTGGTCAACTCCTCGCCGGTGCTCACCCCGGCGCAGGTCAACGATCCGGCGGCGGTGCCGGGCGAGGCCGACGCGGCCGCCGTGGAGCGCGTCCACGCGCTGCTCACCCGGCAGTTCCTGGACCCGGCGCTGTACGGGACGTACCCGCCGGAGGTGCTGGCGGCGGCCGAGCGCAACGGCGGCACGGACCACATCCGCGACGGCGACCTCGACACGATCAAGGCGCCGATCGACCTGATCGGCGTCAACTACTACAACCCGTGCGTCGTCGAGTCCGGCCCCGGCCTGCCCGCCGACGCCGCCTGGCCGGGCTCGGAGGGCGTGCGCTTCGCCACCGCCGACGCGCCCACGACCGCCATGGGCTGGCCGATCGTCCCGGACGGCCTGTCGCGCCTGCTGGTCCGGCTCTCCCGGGACTACCCGCGGGTCGGCCTCATGGTCACCGAGAACGGCGCGGCCTTCGACGACGTCGTGGAGAACGGCCGGGTCCACGACCGCGACCGGGTGGCGTACCTGGACGGGCACCTGCGCGAGGTGGGCCGGGCCATCGAGGCGGGCGCGGACCTGCGCGGCTATCTGGTGTGGTCGCTGCTGGACAACTTCGAGTGGGCCGAGGGCTACCGGCGGCGCTTCGGCATCGTCCACGTGGACTACGCGACGCAGCGCCGCACGCCCAAGGACAGCGCGCTGTGGTATCGCGACGTGATCGTCAGGAACGGCCTGTAGATTCTTCACGTGCTCTCCCTCTTGGTGCAGTCATGAGACGCCCGACCCTGGAGGCGGTCGCCGCCCGGGCGGGTGTCTCGCGGGCCACCGCCTCCCGCGTCGTCAACGGGCAGACGACGGTGGCGCCCCACATCCGCGACGCCGTGCTGCGGGCCATCGACGAGCTGGGCTACGTCCCCAACTCGGCCGCCCGCAGCCTGGTCACCCAGCGCACCGACTCGATCGCGCTGGTCATCAGCGAGCCGGGCACCCGGGTCTTCTCCGAGGACCCGCTGTTCTCCACGGCCATCAGGTCGGCGATGGTCGAGCTGGAGGCGGCCAACCGGCAGGTCGTGCTCATGCTGGCGTCCAACGCCAAGAGCCACGCCCGGGTGGAGCGTTACATCTCGGGCGGGCACGTGGACGGCGTCATGCTCATCTCCATGCACGGCGCCGACCCGCTGCCGTCCGCGCTGTCGCGGCTGCGCGTGCCCGTGGTCTCCTACGGCCGGCCGGCCGTGCCGGTCGACATCCCGTTCGTCGACAACGACAACGTGGGCGGGGCGGAGGCCGGCGTCCGGCACCTGGTGGAGAGCGGCCGCCGCCGCATCGCCACCATCGCCGGCCCGCAGGACATGATCGCCGGCCAGGACCGGCTGGCCGGCTACCGCAACGTGCTGCGCGACTCCGACCGCCGCTCCATCGTCGCGGTCGGCGACTTCACCCGCGAGTCGGGCGCGATCGCGATGCGCCAGCTCCTCGGCGACGACCCGTCCCTCGACGCCGTCTTCGTGGCCAACGACCTGATGGCGGTGGGCGCGCTGCAGTCGCTGCGCCAGGCCGGCCGCCGGGTGCCCGACGACGTCGCCGTGGTCGGCTTCGACGACATCGAGGCCGCCAAGTACACCGAGCCCCCGCTGACCACGCTGCGCCACCCGGTGGTCGAGCAGGCCGCGGCGATGGTGAGGCTGCTGCTCGGCCTGTTCGAGGGCGGCCCGACCGATCCGGTCATCCTGCCCACCGAGCTGGTGATCCGCGAGTCGGCGTGAGCGCGCCGGAGAGCCGCGCCGTGGCCGCCGCCGTGGCCGCCGCCGTCGCGGTGGCCGGGGAGCACGGGGTGCGGGCGCGGGAGCCCGTGGTGCTCAACGACTCGTTCAACCTGCGCGTGCACCTGCGCCCGGCGCCGGTCGTGGCGCGGGTGCCGACCGTCACCGCGCTCGGGCGGGAGCGGCCGGAGGAGGTGCTGCGGCGGGAGCTGGAGGTCGTGGCCTACCTGCACGGGGCGGGGGCGCCGGTGGTGCCGCCGAGCGGGCTGCTGCCGCCAGGGCCGCACCTGCGCGACGGCTTCGCGGTGTCGTTCTGGGAGCACGTCGAGCACGACCCCGGCCGCGTGATCGCGCCGGAGGAGGCCGGGCCGGCGCTGGCCGCGCTGCACGCGGCCCTGCGCGGCTTCCCCGGCGAGCCGCCCTACCTGTGGCCGGTGCTGGAGGAGCCCGCGCGGCTGCTCGGCCTCCTGGACGGCCGGATCGACCCCGGCGCCCATTCCCGGCTGCGTGACGGGTTCGAGGAGCTGTCCGCCCGGCTGCCCCGGCGCGGCGGCCAGGCCGTGCACGGGGACGCGCATCCGGGCAACCTGCTGGCCACCCCCGCCGGCCTGCTGTGGAACGACTTCGAGGAGTGCATGACCGCGCCCGTGGAGTGGGACCTCGCCGTCCTGCTGCGCACGACCCGGCTGGACGGCCCGGCGGCCGTGCGCGCCTACGGCGCCGACCCCGGCGATCCGGGGCTGGCGCCGTTCCGGGCGGCCCGCGCGTTGCAGGGCACGCTCTGGCTGCTGGTCCGGGGCCTGCGGCTGCCCCGCTACGAGGCGACCGCCCGGCGGGCGCTGGAGGTGTGGCTCCGCGACCCCGGCGGAGCCACCCGCTGAGTCCACCCGCCGAGACGTGCCGGACCGCGGCGTCAGACCAGCCAGGCCGTCGTGTCGGCCGGGAGGGCGCCGTCCTCCAGCGGGCCGCTGGCCAGCAGGACCCTGCCCTCGGGCAGCCGCACCGCCTCCGGCCCCAGGTTGGTGACGCAGGTCAGGCCCGAGTCGCGGCGGAAGGCCAGCACCCCCTCGCCGAGCGGCAGCCAGGTCAGGGTGCCGTCGCCCAGCGACTCGCGCCGCACGCGCAGCGCCTCCCGGTACAGGTTGAGCATCGAGCCCAGGTCGGTGCGCTGCGCCTCGGCGGTCAGCTTGCGCCAGCTCTCCGGCTGGGGCAGCCACGGCGTGCCCGCGCCGAAGCCGAACGGCGGCTCGTCACCCGCCCACGGCAGCGGGACGCGGCAGCCGTCGCGGCCCGGGTTCGTGCCGCCCGACCTGGTGTACATCGGGTCCTGGCGCAGCTCGTCCGGCAGGTCCTCGACCTCGGGCAGGCCCAGCTCCTCGCCCTGGTAGACGTAGACCGAGCCGGGCAGCGCCATCGCCAGCAGCGCCGCCGCCCGCGCCCGCCGGTAGCCCAGCTCCAGGTCGGACGGCGTGCCGTGCAGCCGGCCGCCGTGCTCGAAGGTCGTGTCGGCGCGGCCGTAGCGGGTGACCGGGCGGGTCACGTCGTGGTTGGACAACACCCAGGTCGGCGGCGCGCCGATCGGGGTGTGCGTGGTCAGCGTCAGGTCGATGACGCGGCGCAGCTCGGCGGCCTCCCACGGGCAGGACAGGAAGTCGAAGTTGAACGCCGTGTGCAGCTCGTCGGGGCGCAGGTAGCGGGCGAAGCGCTCCTGGTCGGGCAGCCAGACCTCGCCGATGAGGACGCGCTCGCCGTACTCGTCGGCGATCTCGCGCCAGCGCCGGTAGACGTCGTGGACCCCGTCGAGGTCCTCGTAGCCGGTGTCCGACTTGAACAGCAGCGCCGCCGAGTCGATGCGGAAGCCGTCCACGCCGCGCTCGAACCAGAAGCGCAGCACGTCCTCGAACTCCTGGTGCACCTCCGGGTTGGTCCAGTTGAAGTCCGGCTGCTCCGGGGCGAACAGGTGCAGGTACCACTGGCCGTCGGGCACCTGGCTCCAGGCGGGGCCGCCGAAGATGGACCGCCAGTCGTTGAGCGGCCGGTCGGCGAACCAGAACCGGTCCCGGGCGGCCGGGTCCTCCAGCGCCTGCTTGAACCAGGCGCTCTCGGTGGAGCTGTGGTTCGGCACGACGTCGATGATGACCTTGATGTCGAGCTGGTGCGCCTCCTCGATGAACGCCTCGGCCTCGGCGAGCGTGCCGAAGACCGGCTCGATGTCCCGGTAGTCGGCGACGTCGTAGCCGCCGTCGGCCATCGGCGAGGGGTACCACGGGTTGAGCCAGATGGCATCGATGCCGAGGTCCTTCAGATACGGCAGGCGGGAGCGCAGGCCGGCGAGGTCGCCCACGCCGTCGCCGTTCCCGTCGGCGAAGCTACGCAGGTAGACCTGGTAGATCGCGGCCCCCCGCCACCACGTTTGCGACATGCGCTCATCCCTTGATGCTTCCGGCGGTGAGTCCCGCCATGATGTGCCGTTGGAAGACGAAGAAAACGATGATCATGGGGATGCTGGTGATGACCAGCCCGCCCATGACCTGGTTCTGGGTCACCGCCCCCGCGGTCTGCGACAGGCCCACGCTGACCGTCATCTTCTCGCTGTCGGTCATGACCAGCAGCGGCAGGACGAAGTCCTTGAACGCGGTGACGATCGTGAAGATGGACGTCACGCCGAGGATGGGCCGGGAGACCGGCAGCACGACGGACCACAGCGTGCGCAGCGGCCCGGCGCCGTCGATCTGCGCGGCCTCGATCAGCTCGCGCGGGATGGAGTCGAAGAACCGCTTGAGCAGGAAGATGGTGAAGCCGTTGGCCGCCGCGGGGAACCACAACCCCCAAGGATTGTTCAACAATCCCAGGTCCACGATCGTGACGTAGAGCGGGATGAGGATCACCATCGGCGGGATCATCAGCGTGGCCAGCATCGCGCCGAGGATCACGTTGCCGAACGCCGGGCGCAGCTTCGACAGCGCGTACGCCGCCGCCACGTCCACCGCCATCGAGAACGCCCAGGCCCCGAAGGCGTAGTACGCGGTGTTGGCCAGCAGCGTGCCGATGTCGAACAGGTCCCACGCCTCAAGGAAGTTGCCCAGCGTCGGGTCCTTCGGGACCAGCGTGGGCGGCATCTCGGCGATCTCGTCCGGCGTCTTCATGGCGCCGGTGACCATCCAGTAGAGCGGGAAGACGAAGGCCATCGTGAACAGCACCACGACGGCGACCAGCACCAGCCAGTAGATCCGCCGCCCCCACCTGCTGTTGAGCTGGTGGGGCGAGACGATCGTGCGGAACTGCACCTCCATCGGCCTGGGCCGCGTCCTGGCGCCGCGCCTGCCCTTCCGGGCGGCGGCGCCCGCGCCGACGGAGATCATGCCTGGTCCTCCCGGGTGGTGCGGAGCTGGAGGGCGGCGAAGACGAGCAGCGCGAGCATGAGCATCATGCCGAGCGCGCCGGCCTGGCCGTAGTTCATCTGCGAGAAGGCGAACTGGTACATCAGGTACGCCACGCTCACGGTGGCGTTCTCCGGGCCGCCGCCGGTCAGCATGTACGGCTCGATGAACACCTGCATGGTCGCCACGATCTGCAGCATGAGCATGAGCAGCAGGATCAGCCGGGTCTGCGGGATCGTGACGTGCCGGATGCGCTTGAGGATGCCGGCCCCGTCCAGCTCGGCGGCCTCGTACAGCTCCGGCGGGATGTTCTGCAGCGCGGCCAGGTAGATCAGGGTCGCGCTGCCCATGTTCATCCAGGTCGAGACGAGCACCAGGGAGATCAGCGCCGTGGACGAGCTGTCCAGCCAGGCCAGCGCCGGCAGGTGGAAGAAGCCGAGTATCTGGTTGAACAGCCCGGGCCCCGGATCGTAGAACCACCGGAACAGCAGCACCGCGACGATCGGCGGCAGCATGACCGGCAGGTAGACCACGAACCTGAGGTAGGCCCGGGCGTGGCGCAGCTCGTTCAGCACGAGCGCGACGACGAACGGGACGGCGTAACCGCACAGCAGCGCCAGCGCGGTGAACTCCAGGGTGTTCAGCCACGCCTCCCCGAAGGCCGGGTCGGCGACGGCCGCCTTGAAGTTGTCCAGGCCCACCCACTCGGGCGGGTTGATCAGATCGGTCCTCTGGAAGCTCAGGATGAACTCCCTGACCATCGGATACCAGGCGAACACCGTGAAGCAGAACAGCGCCGCGCAGAGGAACCCGTAGGCCGTCAGGTTGCGCCTGAAGATCCCCATCCAGGTCAGCCCTTGGCCGCCAGCATCGTGTTGGCCTTGGCCTCGGCGTCGGCGAGGAGCTGGTCCACGCTCGCGTCCTTGCGGCTCAGCACGCCCGACATGGGCACGTCGAGGATGGCGTACAGCTCCTGCGCGTGCGGGGGCTCGGCCTTCGGCGGGATGGTCGCGGCGGCGTCCACGTAGGTCTGGTAGTTGGCGACCGGCAGCGAGGCGTTCTTCACCCGGTCCTCCTGGATGGCCTTGCCGGTGGGCGAGTCGCCGTAGACGGCGTTGTCCGGCACGCCGACCGGGTTGCCGATGGCCTTGCCGCGGGCGAAGTCGAAGCGGCCCTTGCCCACGGTGTTGAAGCGGAAGTCGATCCACTCCATGCCGGCCTTGGCCTGCTCCGGCGTGGCCTTCGGGTTGATCATGTACGCCTCGCCGCCGCTCAGCGACGCCTTGGCCTCGGGAAAGCCGGTGATGCCGTAGTCGCCGACGTTGCCCTTGAACTTGGTGACCACGTCGGTGACCACGTCGGGCGCGCCCAGCATCATGCCGACCTTGCCGCTGCCCATCGCCATCATCAGCGACTCCCAGCCGACCAGGAGCTTGCTGCCCATGCTGTTGTCCACCCAGCGCATGTCGTGCAGGTTCTGCAGCACGGCCTTGCCCTCGGGCGAGTTGAAGGCGGCCTTCTTGCCGTCGGGCGTCAGGACGGCGCCGCCGCGGCCGTAGACGGCCTGGGTGAAGTGCCAGCCGCCGGTGTTGCCGCCGGAGTACTCGCCGTAGCCGACGTAGCCGGCGCCGAGACCGGCGATCTTCTTGGCCGCCTCGCGGACCTCGGCCCAGGTCTTGGGCGGGTTGTCGGGGTCGAGGCCGGCCTTGGTGAACAGGGCGCGGTTGTAGACCAGGCCGACGCTGTAGTGGACGTTGGGGACGCCGTAGACCTTGCCGTCCTTGGTGAGCAGCTCGCGGTGGTCGGGGCGCAGGTCGTTCCAGTTCTTGACCAGGCTGGTGTACTGCGTGATGTCGAGGGCCTGGCCCTGCGCGATGACGTCGCCGTAGTTCGTCATGGGCACCACGAAGACGGTCTCCATCTGGCCGCCGGCCAGCTTGGGGCCGAACGTCTTGGGATCGAAGCACGGCTGCTGGTCCGTGCTCTTCACCGTCACGCCGGGGTGCGCCTTCATGAACGCGGCCACGTCGTCGTCCCAGGCCTGCCGGTCCTTGGGGGCGGTCTTGGCGGGCTGGCAGGCGACGGTGATCGTCACGTTCGCGGCGCCGCCCGAGGCCGACGACCGGGGCGACTCGCCGGAGCCACAGGCGGTGGCCGAGATGCCGAGCGCGGTTACGAGCAAGAGTCCGGTGGATCTCCGCATGGTCTGACCCTTCTGGTGCGAGGTGCCCACACCATAGGATCAGCGACACAACTCCGCAATATTCCGACACCCGATTGCAAGATAACGACTGTGTTAAGCAGGGCAGCGGGCGGTGGACGCGCGGACCACCAGCTCCGGCTCGAACAGCAGCTCGTCCGCCGGCACCACCGCCTTGTCGATCTGCGCCACCAGCAGGTCCACCGCGGCCCGGCCCATCGCGTCGATCGGCTGGCGGACCGTGGTCAGCGGCGGCTCGGTGCAGTTCATCAGCGCGGAGTCGTCGAAGCCGATGACCGAGATGTCGGCCGGCACCGCGAGCCCGGCGCGACGGGCGGCCCGCACGGTGCCGAGCGCCAGCAGGTCGCTCGCGCACACCACGCCGGTCACCCCGCGCCGGACCAGGCGGGCGGCGGCCGCGTGCCCGCCCTCCAGGGAGAACATCGTGTGCTCGACCAGCTCGCCGTCGCCGCCCTCGGCCAGGAAGGTCTCCAGTTTGCGCCGCGAGGGCACGTGGTCCTTGGGCCCCAGCACCATGCCGATGCGCTCGTGGCCGAGGGCCCGCAGGTGGGCGACGGCCATCTCGGCGGCCACGGCGTCGTCGCAGGAGACCTGCGGGAAGTCCAGCCGCCGGACGGCGGCGTTGACCAGGACCGTCGGCAGCTTGCGCTCGTGCAGCAGCTCGTAGTGCCCGTGCGCGGCGTCGGCCTGGGCGTACAGGCCGCCGGCGAAGACCACGCCGCTGACCTGCTGCTGGAGCAGGAGGTCCACGTAGTCGGCCTCGGAGACGCCGCCGACCGTGCGGGTGCACAACACCGAGGTGAACCCCTGCTGGGCCAGGGCGCCGCCGACCACCTCGGCGAAGGCGGGGAAGATCGGGTTCTGCAGCTCGGGCAGCACCAGGCCGACCAGCCGGGCCCGGTCGCCGCGGAGCTGGGTGGGGCGTTCGTAGCCGAGCACGTCGAGGGCGGTCAGCACGGCCTCGCGGGTCGCGTCGGAGACCCCCGGCTTGCCGTTGAGCACCCGGCTGACGGTCGCCTCGCTCACCCCGACCTTCTTGGCCACCTCTGCGAGTCGTCGTGTCATGCGCAAACTATACGACCTGGAGCGCAAGCGCTTGCAACGGCTTACGTGGATCGGACGACGCGGCTTGCGTCCTCACTGAACGGGTTTCCGGCTTCCCCTTCCGGGCTTGACCAGCCGCGAAGGCGATCACTTCCCGACTTCTGGCCGTCCACTCTTTGCGAAATACAGTCGAAATATTGCGGCCATCTGCTCGGCATCTTATGGTTCGGCCATCTGCCTCCCCCGAAGGGCCACCCCCATGAGAGCTGTCCTAGCCGCCCTTTCGTTAGCCATCGGACTCCTCGCAGCCCCCGCCGCCGCCCACGCGGCGGCCGACACCAACCTCGCCGCGGGCAAGCCCGCCACCGCCAGCAGCTTCACCGACGTCTACCCGGCCGCCAACGTGACCGACGGCAATCAGGCCACCTACTGGGAGTCGGCCAACAACGCCTTCCCGCAGTGGGTCCAGGTCGATCTCGGCACCGACGCGAGCGTCAACAGGCTCGTGCTCAAGCTGCCGAGCGGCTGGCCCGGCCGCACCCAGACGCTGACCGTCCAGGGCAGCGCGAACGGCTCGTCGTTCACCACCCTCGCCGCCTCGGCCACCTACACCTTCAACCCCACGGCGACCGTCACCCTCACCCCGGCGACCACCCGATACGTGCGCCTGCAGATCACCGCCAACACCGGCTGGCCCGCCGGCCAGCTCGCCGAGCTGGAGGTCTGGGGCACCGCGGACGACGGCCCGCCGCCGACCGGCGCCGACCTGGCGCTGGGCAAGCCGATCACCGAGTCCTCGCACACCCACACCTACGTGGCCGCCAACGCCAACGACGGCAACGTGCAGACCTACTGGGAGAGCGCCTCCTACCCCGGCCAGCTCACGGTCCAGCTCGGCGCCAACGCCGACCTGACCTCGATCACGCTCAAGCTCAACCCGGACGCGGCGTGGGCCAGGCGCACGCAGACGCTCCAGGTCCTCGGCCGCGAGCAGAGCGCCACCTCCTTCACCAGCCTGGTGGCCTCCGCGACCTACACCTTCGACCCGGCGAGCGGCAACTCGGTGACCATCCCGGTGACGGGCAGGGCCGCCGACGTGCGGCTGCAGTTCACCGCCAACTCGGGCGCGCCGGGCGGGCAGGTCGGCGAGTTCCAGATCTTCGGCTCCCCGTCGGCCAACCCCGACCTCACCGTGTCGAACCTGACGGCCAGCCCGTCCGCGCCGGTCGAGACCGACGCCGTCACGCTGTCGGCCACCGTCAGGAACGCGGGCACCGCCGGCTCCGCCGCGACCTCGGTGAGCTTCTACGCGGGCACGGCCAAGGTCGGCACCGCCGGTGTGGGCGCGCTGGCGGCGGGCGCGTCGGCCACCGTGACCGCGGGCATCGGGGCCCGGGACGCCGGGACGTACCAGCTCTCGGCCAAGGTGGACGAGGACGGCAAGGTCGTCGAGCTGAACGAGGCCAACAACACCACCACCGGCACGCTCACCGTCCGGCCCGTGGACACCGCCGACCTGGTCGCCTCCCCCGTGGCCTGGACGCCGGGCAACCCGGCCGCCGGCGCCACGGTGACGTTCACCGTCGCGATCAGGAACCAGGGCACGGTCGCCTCCAGCGCGTCCGCCCACGGCGTCACGCTCACCGTCCTCGACGCCTCCGGCGCGGTCGTGCGCACCCTGACCGGCTCGGCGAGCGGCGCGATCGCGGCCGGCGCGACCACCGCCCCGATCACCCTGGGCACCTGGACCGCGGCCAACGGCAAGTACACGATCAGGACCGTGCTCGCCGCCGACTCCGCCGAACTGCCGGTCAAGCGCGCCAACAACACCAGCGAGCTGCCCCTGTTCGTGGGCCGCGGCGCGAACATGCCCTACGACACCTACGAGGCCGAGGACGCCGTGACCGGCGGCGGCGCGACCCGCGTCGGCCCGAGCAGGGAGGTCGGCACGATCGCCGGCGAGGCGTCCGGGCGGCGCGCGGTCACGCTCGCCCAGACCGGCGCCTACGTCGAGTTCACCACCCGCGCGGACACCAACACCCTGGTCACCCGCTTCTCCATCCCCGACGCGCCGGGCGGCGGCGGCATCGACGCCACGCTGAACGTCTACGTCAACGGCGCCCTGCTCAAGGCCCTCCCGCTGACCTCGCGCCACGCCTGGCTCTACGGCGCCGAGGCGAGCCCGAACAACAACCCCGGCTCCGGCCCGCCCCGCCACATCTACGACGAGGCCAACCTGCTGCTCGGCACCACCGTGCCGAAGGGCAGCAAGATCCGCCTCCAGAAGGACGCCGCCAACACCAGCACCTACGCCATCGACTTCATCGACCTCGAACAGGCCACCCCGGTCGCCAACCCGGACCCGGCCAAGTACGCCGTCCCCGCCGGCTTCACCCACCAGGACGTCCAGAACGCCCTGGACAAGGCCCGCATGGACAGCAGCCTGACCGGCGTCTACCTGCCCGCCGGCGACTACCAGACCTCCTCGAAGTTCCAGGTCTACGGCAAGGCGGTGCGGATCGTCGGCGCGGGCCCGTGGTTCACCCGCTTCCGCTCCCCCGCCGGCCAGGAGAACACCGACGTGGGCTTCCGCACCGAGGCGTCGGCCAACGGCTCGACGTTCCAGGGCTTCGCCTACTTCGGCAACTACACCTCGCGCATCGACGGCCCCGGCAAGGTCTTCGACTTCTCCAACGTGGCGAACATGACGATCGACAACGTCTGGATCGAGCACCAGGTGTGCATGTACTGGGGCACGAACACCGACAACATGACGCTGAGGAACGCGCGCATCCGCGACACCTTCGCCGACGGCCTGAACTTCACCAACGGCAGCACCGGCAACCACGTCGTCAACATCGAGACCCGCGCCACGGGCGACGACAGCTTCGCGCTGTTCTCGGCCACCGACAACAACCCCGGCGAGCAGTACGGCAACGTCTTCGAGAACCTGACCTCGCTGCTCACCTGGCGGGCCGCGGGCCTGGCCGTCTACGGCGGCTACGACAACACCTTCAGGAACATCTACGTGGCCGACACGCTCGTCTACGCGGGCGTGACGATCAGCTCGCTGGACTTCGGCTACCCGATGCACGGCTTCGGGGCGAGCCCGCCCACGGTGTTCGACGACATCTCGCTGGTCAGGGCGGGCGGTCACTTCTGGGGGCAGCAGACGTTCCCGGCGATGTGGCTGTTCTCCTCCTCGAAGGTGTTCCAGGGCATCCGCGTCAGCGACCTGGACATCGTGGACCCGACCTACAGCGGGATCATGTTCCAGACCGGCTACTCGAACCCGTCCACGCCGCTGAACCCGATCAAGGACACGTCCTTCACGAACGTGTCCATCAGCGGGGCGCGGAAGAGCGGTGACGCCTTCGACGCCAAGTCCGGCTTCGGGATCTGGGTGAACGAGCTGCCCGAGCCCGGCCAGGGCCCGGCGGTCGGGTCGGCGACGTTCACCGGCCTGCGCTTCGCCGACAACGCCCAGAACATCAGGAACACGACCTCGACGTTCACGCTCACGATCAACTGACCGCCGCCGGCGACGACTGACCGCCGCTCGCGAGCGGTCACAACACGCCGCTGGCTCCAGCTCGACACGCCACTGGCTCCAGCTCAACACGCCACTGGCTACAGCTCGGCCCTGGTGGGCAACCCCTGCCAGTCGCTGACGTCCGTTACCGCGGCGGCGCTCAACAGCGCCCCGCGGTACAGGCGTTCCTGCGGGGTCAGGCCGTCCAGGGCGGCGCTGATGTAGCCGGCCGCGAACGCCTCCCCCGCGCCCGACGGGTCCACGACCGGCACCTGCCAGCCCTGCACGTCGTAACGCATGCGGTCGGCGCGCACGGCGGCGCCCTTCGCGCCGCGGTCCACGACGACCTCCCGCTCCGGCGTCAGGGCGGGCTTGACGAGGTCCAGCTCGTCCTGGCGCAGGAAGAGCAGGTGCGCGGCGCAGGCCAGCTCGCTCAGCACCTCCTCGGCCTCGCGTACCGACGGCCACAGCTCGGGGACGTACTCGACGGCGAAGGAGATCACCACGCCGGCGTTGCGGGCGGCGCTGACGGCGGCGCGCACGGCGTCCTGGGCGTCGATGCCGAGCGCGGCCGTGACGCCGGTCACGTGGAGCATCCTGGCCGCGCCCACCCGGTCGATGGGGACGTTGCCCGGCGCCAGGCGCGAGCCGGCCGACCCGGCACGGTAGTGGGCCGTGCGCGGCTCGCGGCCGACGCGGCTCTCCCGGAGCACCAGGCCCGTCCGCAGCCCTTCGGACACCCGCATGTCCGCCACGTCCACGCCCTCGCCCCTGAGCACGGTCATGGCCCGCGCGCCCAGCTCGTCGTCGCCCACCTTGCCCAGGTACGCGCAGCGGTGACCGAGCCGGGCCAGGGCCACGGCCAGCGTGAACTCCGGCCCGCAGACGTCCATCCTGGCCTCGGCCTCGTGGCGGACCCGGCCGCTGGAGACGACGCCGAGCGGCTCGCCGAGCGTGTAGACGTCCGTCATGGGGGAGACTGTAGTTGGTCAAGTCATCTCAAAACGGATTTTGGTGCATACGCCCTGGTTAAAGCCGTGATCAAATATTTTTCGTAACTTTAGCCAACCTTTTCCCCATCTAGTGCCTCAAAGTAGTAGAGGGAGTCCGGCACCCCGGGCCGGCTCTGAAGCGATACGGGGAGAGGAATCAGCACCCTCATGAGAAAGATCGCAGTGGGTTTCGTCTCCGCCCTCGTGGGCGGGACCATGATCGTAACCGGGGCGGGGGCCGCCTCCGCCACCACCACCAAGGCGGACACCCGCCTGTACATCCGCAGCGTCACGCCGAACCCGGTGGTCGTGAAGAAGGGCGAGGAGAGCACCGCCTACATTCACGTCCGGGCCGGCAGTGACGTCGAGAAGGTCGAAGTGAGCGTCGCGCCGGTGGACGGCGTCCGCACGTTCGCCGCCAAGAGCGTCAAGCCCCTGGA
Source organism: Nonomuraea sp. NPDC050783 (assembly GCF_040802095.1). Lineage (NCBI taxonomy): Bacteria > Bacillati > Actinomycetota > Actinomycetes > Streptosporangiales > Streptosporangiaceae > Nonomuraea > Nonomuraea sp. NPDC050783. The sequence goes on along the minus strand of NZ_JBFAHK010000001.1, from coordinate 799,601 downwards.
GAGCTGGCGGTTCTCCGTCGGCTTCACCGACGCCGACCCGGCCGGCAAGTGGAAGGCCACGGCGGTCGCGTTCGACAAGGCCGGCAAGCAGGTCTCGACGGACGACGCCTTCTTCTCGGTCGAGCTCGCCAAGACCAAGGCCGACACGCGCGTCTCGCGCTTCAGCGCCGAGCCGTACAAGGTCCGCAAGGGCAGGTCGATCTCCTTCTCCGGCCGTCTCCAGGTGGATGACCACCGCTGGGAGGGCGTCCGCGGCGAGAAGGTGAACATCTACTACCGGGCCAACGGTCACAGCGGCTGGAAGTGGGTCACCTCCACCACCACGAAGTGGAACGGCAAGTTCTACGCCACGACCAAGGCGTACAGGAGCGGCTGGTTCCGCGCCTCGTTCGCCGGTAACGACGAGCTCAACGGTTCCACGAGCAGCGCCGACTACGTGCGCGTCTACGGTTCCTGGTGGCGCCACTGACCCGCGGGTCAGGCCACTGACGAACACACCCGAGGCCCGGTCCCCGCGAGGGGGCCGGGCCTCCGGCTTCTCCGATCTTCCGCCGGCCGCGAGGTTTAGCGATCACCGGATCGCCGCAGGGTAGGTCTCATTGCCGTGACCGTCCGCCGGAAGGAGCCACCGCATGCCGCATCCCCTCGTCGCCCTGGCCCTGAGCATGGCGAGCACGCTGGGATCGGCCCCCGCGCCCGCCGCCGCCGAGCCGGCCGTGCGCTACGAGCCCGCCGGTTCGCCCGGCGCCGAGCAGGCCAGGCGGCTGCTCCAGGACAGCGGCGCGCTGCGTACCGGGATCAGGCTGCCCGAGCCGGTCGAGGTCGTCGCCCGCGACTGCGGTGAGCCGGCCGCGACCTGGGACGCCGGGCAGCGCCGCATCACGATCTGCTACGCGCTCGTGGACGAGGTGCGCCGCACGCTGGACGGCATCTCCACCACCGAGGAGGCCGACGACCGCACCGCCGAACGCCGCGTCGAGGCCGCGCTGGCCGCGCTCTACCACCACCAGCTCGGCCACGCCCTGGCCACCATGAACGGCCTGCCCGCCGGCGGCGAGGGCCAGGCCGACCAGCTCGCCGCGCTCACGCTCGCCGCCGACCGGCCCGCGGACGCGGTGCCCGCCGCCGAGGCCCGCCACCTGCTCGCCGCCGGGCACGGCGGCCTCGACCACCTGAAGGGCACCGCGGAGTCCGCCACGTTCGGCTGCCTGCTGTACGGCGCCGACCCCGCCGCGAACGCCGCCATCGCGAAGGGCGGCTGGGTCCCCGCCCAGCGGGCGCCCTCGTGCGCCGCCGAGTACGAGCGGGTCAGGGCGGCCGTCGGCTCGCTCGTCGTCAAGGGGCCGTGAAAATCGTGACGTAAGGGGTAGCGTCCCGGTATGGCTGAGGACGATCCGCTGCGTGACTTCGACCCCTTCGACATCTTCGACGCCGAGGCGGCCCGCCTCGATCGTTTCTTCAGCGGCCTGGACGAGAGCGGCTGGGCGCGGCCGTCCCGCTGCGAGGGCTGGAGCGTCCGCGACGTGCTCGCGCACCTGGCGGGCGAGGAGATGTACAACCACGCCTGCCTGGACGGCACCGTGCAGGAGCTGATGGGCCGGCTGTCGGACGAGGGCATCACGGGGTTCAACGACTTCAACGAGTGGTGCGTGCGCCGGCGCCGCGACCTGCCGGTCGAGGAGGTCCTGGCGGAGTGGCGCACCAAGAACGGCGAGACCCGGCGGCGCATGCGCGAGCTGGGCCCTGACGCCACGCTGCAGACCATGGCCGGGCCGTACCCCAACGGGCTCCAGACCTTCCACTACGACTCCGAGTACGCCACCCACGCCGACGACGTCGGGGCTCCGGTGGCGGAGGAGGAGGCCGACGGCAGGACGTTGTGGCGGGTCGCGGTGGGCCGCTTCGCGCTGGGCGAGCGGGACTCCAAGGTGCAGGTCGAGCAGACGGCCGAGCAGGTCTGGGTGGCGGCGGACGGTGCGACGGCGACGCTGTCGTACCCGGAGTTCGTGGCGGCCACGGTGGGGCGCCTGCCCGCCTCGCACGGGCTCGACCCGCGGCTGGCCTCGGCTCTGAGGTGCCTGGCCTGAGCTTCTGCGAAGGGGGCCATCATGTGGTTGCGCGACCGTTCGGGGACGGAGCCGCTGACCGCGCGCAGCCCGCTGCGCGCCCGGCGGGTCCTGTCGCTGGTGGTGCTGGTGCTCGGCGTCGTCGCGGCGGTGTTCTTCGCGATCCGGGCCATGAGCACGGGTGAGGAGGTCTGGCGCTGGGAGGCGGCCGTCGCGGGCGCGGTGGCGATCATCGCCGCCGTCGACCTGCTGGTCCTGCGGCACCGGCGCCGCTCCGGCGAGTAGCCCGGCTCAGGTGTCGAGCACAGCCCGGCTCAGGTGTCGAGCACGGCCCGGCTCAGGTGTTGAGCACGGCGAGCAGCAGCAGGACCATCACCAGGACGGCGCCCACGAGGACCGCCCACGGGTGGGCCAGCGCCCATCCGCGCACGCGGTCGCCGCAGGGACGTTGCGGCAGGCCGTCGCCCGCCTCGATCCTGTTGATGGCCGCCACGCGCCTGGCCAGCTCGGGATCCTCTCGCTCCAGGGCCTGCTCGATCTGGGCGAGGATGCGGCGTTCCCTTCCAGAGAGACCCATCACTCCACCACTGCTGCTGCTCTCACGCCGGTGGAGGACTTTTACCCGCCGGTAGCCCCGGCATGCCCGCTCTTTACCATGCTCTCCGCGCCATACTCTCCGGGTCATGCTCTCCGCGCTCCCCGGCGCGGCGGGCCGCCGCACCGGGGACGGAGGGTCACTTGCGGCCGTAGCGCTGGTTGAAGCGCTCGACGCGGCCGGCGGTGTCGAGGATGCGGCCGCGGCCGGTGTAGAAGGGGTGACTGGCCGACGACACGTCCACGTCGACGACCGGGTAGGTCTTGCCGTCCTCCCACTCGACCGTCCGGTCGCTGGTGAGGGTGGAGCGGGTGAGGAAGGCGAACCCGACGCTGGGGTCGCGGAAGACCACGGGACGGTACGCGGGGTGCAGGTTCTTCTTCATGTCCCTCTCAACCGGATGGCAACGGTTTTCATTCCCGCGCTTCGGGACCGGACCCGGGCATCATCCGGCGGGTCCGGGGAACGATCCGTGGGTGATCACCGGCCCCCGTCCGAGGGCGCTGACCCGCATGGTCGGCGCGCTCGCGATCACCCAGACCGCCGGCTACGGCGTGCTCTACTACGCCTTCTCGGTGTTCATCCCGCCGATGTCGCGCGACCTGGACGCCGGGGTCGCCCAGCTCACCGGCGCGATCACGCTGTCGGTGCTGGTCTCGGGGATGGTGGCGCCGGCCGTCGGGCGCTGGCTGGACCGGCGCGGCGCGCGCGGGCTGATGACGGCCGGCTCGCTGCTGGGTGCGGCGGCCGTGCTGGCGTGGTCGCAGGTGCGCTCGGTGGCGCAGCTCTACCTGGTGTGCGCGGTGCTGGGGGTGGCCTCGGCGGCGGTGCTGTACGAGGCGGCGTTCGCGGTGATCGTCGCCTGGTTCGGGCCGGAACGGCGGGCGCGGGCGCTGCTCGCGGTCGCGGTGGTCGCCGGGTTCGCCTCCACCGTCTTCCTGCCGCTGACCGGCTTCCTCGTCGACCGGTACGGCTGGCGGCAGGCCCTGGTCGTCCTGGCCGTCCTGTACGCGCTGGTCGCCGTGCCCCTCCACGCCCTCACCGTGCGCGACCGGCGCGGGCCCGCGCACGTCCGCCGGGGGGAGATCGTCGGGGCGGCGCTGCGGGAGCGGCCGTTCTGGCTGCTGGCGGCCGGGTTCCTCAGCCAGACCGGGGCGGTGTCGGTCATGGGGGTGCTGCTGGTGACGTACCTGATCGCGCTCGGGCACCCGCCGGTGTTCGCCGCGAGCGTGGCCGGGCTGCTCGGGGTGCTGTCGGTGACGGGCCGGCTGGTCACCACGGGGCTGCAGGCACGCTGGCGGACGGCGATGGTCACGGCGGTCATGTTCGGGCTCCAGGGGCTGGCGGCGGTGCTGCTGCCGCTGGCCGGGCGCAGCGCGGCGGGGGCCGTGGCGGCGGTGGTGCTGTTCGGGCTGGGGTTCGGGGTGGCCACGATCGCCCGGCCCGCGCTCGTGGCCGACCGCTACGGCACGGCCGCGTACGCGTCGCTGAGCGGCGCCCTGGCGCTGCCGATCACCGTGGCCAAGGCCGTCGCGCCGCTCGCGGCGGCCGGGATCGCGGAGGTCGCCGGATTCCCGGCGGTCATGGGGGCGGTGGCGGCGGCCTGCGCGCTCGGAGCGCTGGCGCTGGTGGCCTACGATCGGCAGGGGAACGCGGGCGGCGCGCGCGCCCCTTGACACCGGCGGGCCGGGGGCCCGGCGCATCGGGGGCTCCCGCTCGCCCTCCGCTGAAATCACGAACCGTCCGCCCTCCGACACGTAAGGTAGCCGCATGGATACCCCCATCGAGGTTCTGCACCGCGTGTTCGGCTACGACGCGTTCCGGCCGGGGCAGCAGGAGATCATCGACCACGTCGTGTCGGGCGGCGACGCGCTCGTCCTCATGCCCACCGGCGGCGGCAAGTCGCTCTGCTACCAGATCCCCGCCCTGGTGCGCCCCGGCGTGGGGGTGGTCGTCTCGCCCCTCATCGCGCTGATGCAGGACCAGGTCGACGCGTTGCGCGCGCTCGGCGTCCGGGCCGGTTTCCTCAACTCCACCCAGGATCTCGACGAGCGCCGCCTCGTGGAGGCCGAGTTCCTGTCCGGCGAGCTCGACCTGCTCTACCTCGCCCCCGAGCGGCTGCGCGTCGAGACCACGATGCGGCTGCTGGCCAAGGGCCGGATCTCGGTGTTCGCGATCGACGAGGCCCACTGCGTGGCGCAGTGGGGCCACGACTTCCGCCCCGACTACCTCGCGCTGTCGGAGCTGCACGAGCGCTGGCCGGAGGTGCCGCGCATCGCGCTCACGGCCACCGCCACCCCCGCCACGCACGCCGAGATCTCCTCCCGGCTCGGCCTCGACCAGGCCCGCCACTTCGTGGCCAGCTTCGACCGGCCCAACATCCACTACCGCATCACGTCCAAGGCCGAGCCGAAGAAGCAGCTCCTCGAGTTCCTGCGCGCCGAGCATCCGGGCGAGTCCGGCATCGTCTACTGCCTGTCGCGCTCCTCGGTGGAGAAGATCGCCGAGTTCCTGGTGGAGCACGGCATCGCCGCGGTGCCCTACCACGCGGGGCTCGACGCCCGCACCCGCGCCGCCCACCAGGCCCGCTTCCTGCGCGAGGACGGCCTGATCGTGGTCGCCACCATCGCCTTCGGCATGGGCATCGACAAGCCCGACGTGCGCTTCGTGGCCCACCTCGACCTGCCCAAGTCGGTGGAGGGCTACTACCAGGAGACCGGGCGGGCGGGGCGCGACGGGCTGCCGGCGACGGCGTGGATGGCCTACGGCCTTCAGGACGTCGTCCAGCACCGGCGCATGGCCATGGAGGGCGACGAGGCGCACCGCCGCCGCCAGGTGCTGCACCTCGACGCCATGCTGGCGCTGTGCGAGACCGCGAGCTGCCGCCGGGTGATGCTGCTCGACTACTTCGGCCAGAAGGGCTCCGAGCCGTGCGGCAACTGCGACACCTGCCAGGCGCCGCCCGAGACCTGGGACGGCACCGTCCCGGCCCAGAAGGTGCTCTCGACCGTGCTGCGGCTGGCGAGGGAGCGGCGGCAGAAGTTCGGGGTGGGCCAGATCGTTGACATCCTGCTCGGCAAGAGCACGGCCAAGGTGCTGCAACACGGGCACGACTCGCTGACCGTGTTCGGCATCGGCACCGAGCTGGGCGGCCAGGAGTGGCACGGCGTGGTGCGGCAGTTGCTGGCGCAAGGTCTGCTGGCGGTCGAGTCCGACTACGGGGCGCTGGTCCTCACCGACGCCAGCGCGGCCGTGCTGCGCGGCCAGCGCGAGGTCCTGCTGCGCCGCGACTCCCTCCGGCCGGCCCGCTCCAGAGGCTCCGGTCCGGGGGGCTCCGGGGGCTCCTCGGGCTCGGCCAAGTCCCGGCAGGCGGTCGAGCTGCCCGCCGAGGCCGCCCCGGTCTTCGAGCGCCTCCGCGCCTGGCGCGCCGCCGTCGCCAAGGAGCAGGGCATTCCGGCGTACGTCATCTTCCACGACGCCACCCTCCGCGAGATCGCCACCCACGCCCCGGCCACGCTGGCCGAGCTGAGCACGATCAACGGCGTCGGCGAGAGCAAGCTGGCCAAATACGGCGACCAAGTGCTCCAGCTCCTCCCGGACCCCGCATGACCTCCCCCTCTCCCTCCCCTTCCGTCCCCGCCCCTGAATCCGGCTCCGGTTCCGGCTCCGGTTCCGGCGCGGAGGGGGTGTGGGATCCGTTCGGCACGTTGCGGCGGGCCCTGTGGATCGGTGGCGGGCAGTGGGCCGGCAAGTCGACGGTCGCCCGGCTGCTCGCCGTCCGCCACGGCCTGACCGTCTACCACTACGACTTCCACGACGCCCGCGCCCACGACGATCGCCGCGTCGCCCGCCGCGTGCGCCTCGGCCGGTCCCCCGAGCCACCCGACCCCGACGACGCCTGGGTCAGGACCACCCCTGAGGAGATGGCCGCCAGGTCGCTCGACGACTTCGCCGTCCGCTTCGAATGGGTCCTGGACGACCTGCGGGCCCTGGTCTCCGGCCGCCCCGTCCTCGCCGAGGGCTGGGGCCTGCGTCCCGACCTGGTCGCCCCGCTGCTCCCGGAGCCCAGCCGGATGATCGTCATGGTGCCGACCGACGCCTTCAGGAAACGGCAGCTCGACGTCCTTCCGCGAGCCAGGTCCGTCTCCCACCGGGTCAGCGACCCCGAGCGGGCGCAGCGCAACCGGGTCGAACGCGACCGCCTCCTCGCGGCCGACGCCGTACGGGCGGCCCGGCGGCTGGGCATGCGCGTGATCGAGGTCGACGGCTCCCTCGACGCCGAGGGCATCGCCGACCTCGTCACCGACCACTTCCGTCCGCACCTGAGTCCCTGACGACCTCGACCTCGACCTCGCCGAAGCTCAGCGCCGAAAAGGATGAATCGATCGCTCAATTGACTGGTAGCGTCTGCCCGATGGTGCTTTCCCATGATGTGGGCGGTGATGGCCCGGCCGTGCTGCTCCTGCACGCCGGGGTGTGCGACCGGCGAATGTGGGACGACCAGTGGCGGCCTCTGATCGATGCCGGGTTCCAGGTGATCCGCTGTGACCTGCCCGGCTTCGGGCAGAGCCCGTTGCCCGCTGGGCCGTACACCGACTCCGGCGAGGTGCTGGCTCTCCTTGACACCCTGGGCATCCGCCGGGTGTCGCTGGTCGGCTCCTCCTACGGCGGGAAGGTGGCGCTGGAGGTCGCCGCGAGGCGTCCCGAGCGGGTGGAGGCGCTGGTGCTGCTCGCCGCCGCCCTGCCCGGACACTCGCCGAGCGCCGAGCTGCGCGCGCTCGGAGAGCGCGAGGACGCGTTGATCGAGGCGGGGGATCTGGCCGGGGGCGCGCGGCTGATGGCCGAGAGCTGGCTGGGCCCCGAAGCCGGCGAGTCGGCCGCGCAGGCGGTGTACGAGATGCAACTACGCGCCTACGAGCTCCAGCTCGCCGCCCAGACCACGGAGCCGGTCGAGGGCGAGCCGGTCGAGGGCGCGGTTGAGCTGGCGGCGCTCACGATGCCGTGCCTGGCCGTTTCGGGGGCGTACGACTTGGCCGACTTCCGGCACCCCGAGACCGCCCTGCCCGCCACCGCCCGGCACATCGAGCTGCCGTGGGCGGGCCACTTGCCGAGCATGGAACGTCCCGCCGAGGTCACCGAACTGATCGTCACGTTCCTGCACGAGGTCACGAACGAGTAGCCACCGGGATCAGGCAAAGCCGAACCGGCGGGTCTGATCGCGACGGCCCCTGATCGCGTCGGCGCCTGATCGGCACGGACCCGGATCGGCACGGACCCGGATCGGCACGGACCCGGATCGGGACAGACCCGGATTGAGGCGAGGCCGATTCGGGGCCGGTTCGAGGCGGGGCCGGTTCCAGGCAGGGACCGGTTCCAGGCGGCGCGATTAGACCCGGGGCGGGGTCGGAGCGGGCCGGCTACGCCGGAGTGGGGGCCGGATCGGAGCGGACCCGACCAGGGTGGACCTGACCGAGGCGACCCCGACCGGAGCCAACCCCACCCAGACCGGCCCGACCCGATCCAGGCCAGCCCAACCCGACCCAGCCCAACCCGACCCAGACCGACCCCCCAGACCGATCCGATCGGAGCCGCCCGGATCCAGACCTGCCCGACCGGAGCCGACCCGACCCAAACCGACCCGGCCCAAACCGACCCCACCCAGACCGGCCCAAACCGGCCCCACCCAGACCGGTCCCACCCAGATCGGCCCAGGCCGGTCCCACCCAGACCGGCCCAGGCCGATCCGACCCAGGCCGGCCCCACCCAGGCCGATCCGACTGGGGTGGCGGGGTTGTTCAGGGGGTGGTTTCAGGGGTGAGGTGGGGGCGGCCGGGTGAGGTGGTGGTGGCGACGGCCGCACGAAGAACGGTCGTCGCCACCACGTTGGGCGGCCTGGGTCCGGCGCTCGTGCCGTCGCTGGACCGGCCGGACGTGTTTTCGGCCCGGAACGATGGGTGTGCCCACTTCGATCTTCTCATCGGATCACCCGGACCGGTGCCGGTTTCGCGGGATCGCCCCTGGTTCGCCTGTTCTGCCGTACAGGGCGATCGTACGGCGTCGGCGCGCGACACGCTGGCCCGGGATGCGTTTACTGCCCTGCTGGGAAGGCCCGGCGCCGGGCGAGGTCAGCGGGAGCGGGACGGCCAGGCCGGATCGCGTCCCAGGTAGGCCAGCAGGCGGTCCTCGGCGGGCGCGGCCTCGGGGACGGGGAACGGCGCGGCGAACCGGTACGGCCGGTCGGCCGGCGTCACGAACAGGTGCGCCAGGTCCAGCAGCTCGTCGGCCAGCAGCGGCGGGATCGGATGGCACTCGCCGCAGGCCCGGGCGATGTCCCAGCCGTGCGCGGCGATCTCGATCGCGCCCACGGCGGCCACCATCGGGCTGGTCAGGTGGCGGTCGTCGATGGAGATCAGTTCGCTGGTGAGCGTGCCGGCCCAGGTGCCGAGGAGCTCGGTGGCGTCGTCCCTGACGAACAGGGCCGGGTTGCCGCCGCGGGTGAGCCGCCTGGCGGTGCGCAGGTGGTCGAGCGCCTTCGTGCCGAGGGAGACCTCGCCGGTGGCGGCCTCGTTCAGGGTGCGGAGGGAGTCGGTGACGTGGGTCAGGAGCCGCTCCAGCGGCCAGCCGGCGCACGGCGTGGCGCGGCAGAGCGCGGCCGGTGTCACCACGCGCAGGCTGCCGAGTGTGTAGTCGATCGCCCGTTCCAGCAGGGCCACCCCCGCCGTCAGAGCCCGTTCTCGTTCGCCGTTCATGTCGCCTCCTCCTTCGTACAGACACCAAGAACGGAGGAAAGTCATCGGTGGCACGGGCGGACTGGAGATCGGCGCCCGGGCGGGGCGCCGCCTCTTCTCCGGAGGAGAGCCGCCGGTGGTCGTGCCGGGCTGGATGTCTGAGCTGGTCGCGGGGGTTTTCGCGGCGTCCGTGCTCGCGCTGTTCGGAGTGGCGCTGTTCGGAGTGGCGCTGTTCGGAGTGGCGCTGTTCGGAGTGGCGCTGTTCGGAGTGGCGCTGTCCGGGAGGATGGCGGTGTTGGGGATCCTGTCGGGGGGCGCGATCTTCTTCGACCAGTGGGCGCCGAGGCGGCTCGGGGGCGTTCCGCTGCTCGTGCTGGGGTTCGCGCAGGCGCCCTGGTGGGCGTGCTGCTCCTCAGGAGGCCGGCCGGCCCGTCCGGAAGGCCGGGGACGGGCCGTCCGGGAGGCCGGGGGACGGCCGGGAGGCCGGGAATGGAGGGCGGGCCTGGGCGGTCAGCTTCCCGAGGGTGCGAAGCGTTCGGTGAAGGCGGCTCGGTTCGCCGAGTCCGGCTTCCGGTCCCAGACAGCGAACGTCACGCGCTCGAACGCCCCCGCGAAGCCCCCGCCGTCGCCCAGGTGGGTGTGGAAGGCCGCGGCGACCTCGCGCGGGTCGTTGCGGAACACGCCGCAGCCCCACGCTCCCAGCACCAGCGTGCGGGCGCCGTGGTGCGCCGCCACGGCCAGCACGCGCCCGGCCCGCTCGCGCAGCGCCTGCCGGACGCGCTCGCCCGCGCCCGGGTCGCGGCGCAGCACCTGACCGGCGTTGGGCGCCGGCGAGGTGAGGAACGCCACCAGGTACGGCTCGGCCAGCAGCCGGCCGTCCTCGTCGCGGTGCACCGGCACGCCGGGCGACCAGATGACGCGGTGGCTGTAGAGCAGGTCGGGCGAGGCCCGGTGCGCGGCGTAGTAGTCGGGCGCCCGGAGCAGGCTCGGGTAGAGGAGGGCGTGGCGGCACAGGTCCTCCTCCTGGGCCTTGGCGCCGCCCAGGTAGCCGCCGCCCGGGTTGCGGGCGGAGGCGAAGTTGAGCACGGCGATGCCCGCCGCCCCCTCCTGGTGCAGCCGCCGCGCCGCCCGCAGGCTGCTCTCGCCGGTGACCTCGAAGACCGTGCGGTACGCGCCGGCCTTCGGCTGATCCAGCGCGGTGCCGGGGGGATGGCTGACGGTCGCCGCGGTCATGGCTCGCAGCGCGTCGCACAGGTCCACCACGGTGCCGTCGGCGGCGGAGTAGCGGCCCTCGGCGACGATCCGCTCGTTCTCGGCCGCGACCTCGCGCAGTCTTCCGCTCATGCGTCACCAGCGTAGGCCGTGACCGCCGTCCGGGCGGAACGGTTTTCCGCCGCTCTCCCCCTGCCGCCGGTCAGCGGCGCAACGCGACCAGCTCACCCTTGCCGACGTTGATGGTGGTGACGGTGAGGCGGGACTCCTGCCGGAGCAGGTCGCGCAGCGGGGCGATCTCCTCGGGGTGGGACAGGGCGTTGTCGGCGACGAGGACGCCTCCCTGGCGCAGCACCCGGTAGGGGTGCGGCCACCAGGACGGGTACTCGGGGCGTTCGGCGTCGAGGAAGAGCAGGTCAACCGCGCCGTCCGGCATGCTGGCGAGCGCCGCGCCGCCGTCGGCGACGCGGAACTCCACGTGGTCCTCCAGGCCCGCCTCGGCCACCGTGCGCCGGGCCTGCGCCTGGGCCTCGGCGTCGATGTCCAGGCTCAGGACGTGCCCGCCGACCGCGCGGGCGGCGTCGGCCAGCCACAACGTGGACGCGCCTCGGGAGGTGCCGATCTCCACGACGATCCGCGCGGTGATCGACTGCGCCAGGAACCACAGGAACCGCCCCGCGTCGGGCTCCAGCACCCGCCACCGGTCCAGCCGGTCGTGCTGGGCGGCGTCGTGCCGGGCCGCGGCCTCGTTCAGGTCCTCGATCGTCTTGCGTACCGTCGCGTCCACGGGTAGCAGTCTGCCCTACCGGGACGGAAGCGGGCACGCGGGTCAGCGGCTGAACGCCTCCTCCCGGCGCAGCGGCCCGACGCCGGAGCGGCGACCGGGCTCGCGCGCCGCGTGGCGCTGCCCGGGACCGGGGCCGCCGCGCGCGGCGAGGGCGTCGGCGACGGCGCCGGTGACCAGGCCGTAGACCGACTTGTGCAGAACGTCCACCGCCAGCTCGCGTCTCGGCCAGGTCTGGGGCGGGGCGCCCACGCCGGTGGCGTTCTCCAGGATCTGGTCGCTGGTCAGCCGGACCACGGTGAACATCAGCGAGGACCACGGGCCGCGCAGGCCCGCGTACGCCATGGTCGAGCGCAGCACGCCGACCACGGCGCCCTGGCCGACGTGCATGGCCAGGTTCGTGGCCCGTGAGGCCCGCCCGCGGTGCTCGTCCATGCCGGTCAGCCGTTCGAGCACGCGGGCGGGGACGTAGGAGTCGGGGCGGCCGGTCAGGCGTTGTTCGAGCTTCTCACCGACGGTCATCGCCACCGCCCCCGCCGCGCCGGCGAGCAGCCCTTGCCACAGTACGCGTCTCATCATGACGCCCGGCTACCCGCGGCTCCCCGCGTCACACCGGCGCCCCCGCCCGGCGCCGGCCACCACCGATCGGTCTCGATCACTGCCGATCGGTGCCGATCAGTGCCGCTCGCGCGCCAGGCTCGGGACCGGGTGCTCGCCCTCGGTCTGGAGCCGGTACTCCTCGCCCGACTTGCTGCGGTTCTCCTCGATGACCCGCTCGGAGGGGGCCTTCTCGCCGCCCATGACCGCTTCCTGCATCTTCTCGAAGCGCTCGTGGGCGTCCTGGACGTAGCCGGTGCCGAGGGTCGTGTAGTCGATCTGGGTGGCGATCAGCTCGCGCAGGTACGCCTTGTTCGGCTCGAAGGTCACCGGCTGGGGCAGCTCGGGCGCGCAGACCTGTTCCGGGTCGCGGCCGTCGTGCCGCTTGAACAGCTCGGCCGCCAGCCGCAGGTGCTCCAGCTCCATGTTGAGGTGCAGCTCCCAGATGGCCTTCACCTTGGGGTCGGACTCGGTCTCCATGAACGAGTGGTACAGGTAGCACTCGTTGTACTCGTGGTTGAGCAGCATCTCCCACCAGCTCTCGCCCGGGTCCACCAGGGACTCGTAGTGGGTGACGTGCTCCTCCTCGATCATCCCGATCTCCTGGTAGAGCTGGCGGGCGATCGGCTCCATGTACGTCGGGCCGACGTTCATGTAGAAGTTCATGGTCTGCTGCTCCGCCGCCATGATCGTCAGCGCGTGCAGCTTGCTGAGCGGGGCGGCGGCGCTCTTGTCGTAGGGCTCGCGCACGTTGTCCACCGGGTTGCGGTGGTGCAGGTACGTCGGCCGGCCGGGCATGACCTCGGTGAGCTGGTCGACGATCTTCTCGGCCTTGCGGTGCTCGATCATCTCGTACAGGTTGGAGTACCGGTAGAGGTGGTCGAAGTCCTCCAGCACGCCGAACTGGTACGCCTGCTTGAGGTAGGGGTCGGGCTCCATCCTGGCCACCCAGGCGGTCAGGTCCACGGCCACCTGCTCGTAGGCGATGGTGGTCTCCAGCACCGACGCCAGGCCGGGCAGCAGCCAGTTGACCGCCTTCTGCTGCTGGGCCTCGATGTAGCGGGTGCGGGCGAGCTGCTGCTTGAGCTCGACGTCCGGGCAGTGGCGGGCGAGCTGGTGGCTGAACATGATCGCCTCGACCTCGATGCCGTTCATCGCGATGATGCGGCAGCGCGTGTACGGGTCGGAGTGGTCGGGGTCGATGGGGGTGACATTCAGCTCGCGCCAATTCCTGAGCTGCTTGTCCAGCGGGATTCCCCGCTCTTGGAGGGGGTTGAAGGTCATGGGCGTGCGCTCCTTCGTCCTGGTCGTATGTACCGGTTGGCACGCTGTCCGCCCGCCCTACCCTTTGCGTCCTGACTAAACCCCTTTGCCGGGATCAACAGGGATCGGCCGTCGTTTGACCAGCCCGGCGACGGGCACGCGTTGACCATGGGTACCGAGCTTCCCTTCGTCCCGCCGGACCGCCTGCTTCCACCGGCGAAGCTGCAGCAGGTCGCCCGCGCGGTCGCCGGCCGTCCGGCGCTGTGGCGGGACGGCCTCGACAGGGAGGCCGACCGGCGCACGTACGTCGAGGTGTTCACCAGCGACCACCTGGGCGTCTGGGCGATCTCCTGGATGGCCGACGACCACGACACCGGTTTCCACGACCACGACCGCTCGTGCGGCGCGGTCCACGTCGCGCAGGGCACGATCCGCCACGAGCACCTGCGGCTGGGCGAGCGGCCGGTCGGCGTGGCGGTGCCCGCGGGCGAGGGGTTCTGCTTCGACGAGACGTTCATCCACCGCATGCGCCGTGACCCCGGGGCGGGGCCGACCGTCACCGTCCACGCCTACGCGCCGCCCCTGACCCGCACCGGCCAGTACGGCGAGGCCCACGACGGCCTGCTGCACCGCGTGCCCACCTCCTCCGAGGCCCACCTCTCCCCCAAGGGCGCGCAGGGCACCCCGACATGACGCCGGCCGCGCGGCCGGGTCTTCCGCGCGCGGACCGGTTCCCGAATAGTGGACTCCTGGAGGGAGCACGATGGCACGGCACCGGATGATCCCTCCCGGGAGAGGCGGCACGGCATGCTCGATGACGATCTCGCCGTCAAGCTGAGCGAGCTCGCACGCAGCCTGCGGGAGGAGAACGGTGCCCAGGAGACGCTGGACGCCATCGTGAGCGCGGCCGTGGGCACCGTGCCCGGCGCGCAGTACGCGGGGCTGACAGTCGTCCGGCACCGCAGCGCGCTGGACACCCGCGCCGCCACCGACGAGGTGGTCCGCCAGGTGGACCGCGCCCAGTACGAGACGGGCGAGGGCCCCTGCCTGGACGCCGCCCTCCGCGAGGAGCGGACGGTGCGGATGCCGGACGTGACCACCGAGAAGCGCTGGCCCGCCTTCACCCGGCGGGCCGGCGGCCTCGGCGTGCGCAGCATGCTGTCGTTCCGGCTCTACGTCCAGGACGACAGCCTCGGCGCGCTCAACCTGTACGCCCGCGACCGCGACGCCTTCGGCGACGAGTCCGAACACGTGGGCCAGCTGTTCGCCGCGCACGCCGCGGTCGCGCTGTCCGGCGTGCGGCAGGAGGAGGACCTCGCCCGCGCCATCGCCATGCGCGACCTGATCGGCCAGGCCAAGGGCATCCTGATGGAGCGTCACCGGGTCACCGCGGACCAGGCGTTCACGCTGCTGGTACGCGCCAGCCAGCAGACCAACACCAAGCTGGCCGACATCGCCAGGCGCCTGGTCGACACCGGGGAGCTGGCCGGACGCGGCGGCTGACCCGGCGCGGGCCAGGCGCTCGGGCCAGGCGCGGACCTGGCGCGCAGACCTGGCGCGCAGACCTGGCGGGCCTGGCGGGCCTGGCGGGCGGGGTGGCGGGTCGCTACGCCCGGTGCCGGCGCGGCCTCGGCACGGGTACGACGCCGAGCTGCTCCAGCAGCCCCACGACGCCCAGGACGCGGCGCACCATCCGGCCCACCTCGGGGACCGCCAGCCGGCAACCGAGCTGGGCGGCGTCCTCCTGGCTCGTCACCAGCGCGCTGATGCCGCGCGCGTCGATGAACGTGATGCCGGTGAGGTCCACCTCGATGCGGGCGGGGCGGTGCCGGCGCAGCGCGTCGCGGACGGCGCCGCACAGCGCGCCGGCGGTGCAGGTCTCCAGCTCGCCCCAGGCGATGATCCGGACGGTGGCCTCCGGCCGGTCGTTGATGGTCATGGCGAGGGACAGCCGCGGGCGGCTCATCGCGGAGGAGAGGGCGAACAGGTCGGGGTGCATGGGCACGCTCCGGTGTACAGGACCGGCCGCGTCCCCTCACTGCTGAAGGCAAGGACCGGTCCCCGTGCGAGCTATCCCGTCCCCCGGTCCCTAAACGCGCCGTACCGCGCCGTACCGCGCCGTACCGCGCCGTACCGCGCCGCCGGAACCTTCCGCCGCCTGCGGGTGTAAGGGAGGCGAGGAGGATCGATGAAGTGGATCAGGATGCCGCTCGTGGCGGTGCTGGCGGTGGCGGTGATCGGCGGGTGCGCCTCGGACGGCGGGCGCCCGGCGGCGAGCGCGACGCGTCCCGCGGCCGGCGAGGGGGCGAGCGGGCAGCCCGGCAGCCAGGCGGGCGAACAGAGCGGCAGCCAGCCCGGCGAGCAGAGCAGCCGCCCGGCGGGCGAGCAGAGCAGCCGCCCGGCAGGCGAGCAGAGCGGCCGCCCGGAGGCGGGGGCCACGGCGAGCCCGGCCGCGACCGTCACGGGGGCCGGGTGCGGAGGGACGCCGGTGTTGTCGGGGGGCGGGTTCCTTGAGGTGCGGGGCGCCGGCGACGGGGTGGAGCTGTGGGGGCTGCTGTTCGCGAAGGGGCCGCTGCCGCTGCGGCACGGCGAGGAGGTCAAGATCGTCTGGCGGATGACCGGCGACGGCCCGCTGCGGCAGGTCAGGGCCACCCTTCCGGACGGCACCCGCGCCAAGCTCGCCTGGGGCCCGGAGGAGCACAGCGGCTCGAACTGGCCGCGTCCCGGCCAGGAGTGGGGCACCGGTTTCGTCTTCCCCGAGCGCGGATGCTGGAAGGTCGAGCTGGCCCGCGACCGCGGCCGGGGGCACGCCTGGCTGCTGGTCCGCTGAGCCGCTCGGCTCCGGGCTCCGCGCCCTGAACGGGTCAGGAGGGAGGGGGGCATCGTGCGCCGTCGCGGGCGGCGTCGCGGGCGGCGCGCGGGCGGCGCAGGGCGCGGTCCAGGAACGGGCGGCGGTGGTCAGAGCAGGGCGCGGTCCAGGAAGGCGATGACGTCGTCCAGGACCTCGTCCTTGTTGATCTCGTTGAACACCTCGTGCCGCGCCCCCGGGTAGATCCGCTCGGTGAGGTCCGTGCCGCGCACGGCCTCGATGCCCGCCCGGCTGGGCCCGAGCGGCACGAGCCGGTCGTCCTCGCCGTGGATCCACAGCGTGGGCAGCGCGCCGAACGTCCCGCCCTTGGCGATCGTGGCCAGCGTCGCGGCGAAGGCCTCCAGCGTGGCCCGCTTGAACGGCCCGTGCCAGACCAGCGGGTCGGCGGCGTAGGCGGCGCCCACGGACGGGTCGCGGGAGAGCGTGGCGGGGTCGATGGGGATGTCCGGCAGCTCGTCGAGGGCCAGCAGCGCGGGCACCGCCTCCCACTCCCCGATCACCGGCCCGGACAGCACCAGCGCGGCCAGGCCGGCGCCGTAGCGCTGGGCGTACCTGGCGGCGATCATGCCGCCCATCGAGTGGCCGATCACCACGACCGGGACGCCGGGATGGGCGGCCCTGGCCAGCTCCTCGACCGCGTGCACGTCGGTGACGACGTCCTCGAAGTCCTCGATGAGCACGCGCTCGCCCTCCGACCTGCCGTGCCCGGCGTGGTCGAGGCCGAGGACGGCCGCGCCGTGGCGGACCAGCCGGTCGGCGACGTGCTCGTAGCGGCCGATGTGCTCGCCGTAGCCGTGGACGAGCAGGGCGACGTAGCGGGGGTCGTCGCGCGGCCATTCGCGGACGGTGTTCGCGCCGCGCACGCCGGCGATGACGTGCTCGCGGGACTCGGCCATACGCTCTCCTCGGATCGGGCTGCGGCGAGCGTACGTCTCCCGCCCGTGCCCCCACAACCGCCCCGCGACCGCTTCCGGCCGCGCCGTAGGCTGGGACCCGATGATCCCGTTGCCGATGAGGGAGATCGCGCCGGGCGCGGTGCACGTGCCGGGCTGGCTGAGCATGGACGAGCAGCGCCGCCTCGTCCTGGCCTGCCGCGAGTGGGCCAGGGGCCCGGTGCCGATGCGGCACACCCGGCTGCCCGGGGGCGGCGTGATGTCGGTGCAGACGGTCTGCGTGGGCTGGCACTGGCAGCCCTACCGCTACACGCGCCTGGCCCACGACGTCAACGGCCGCAAGGTCGCCGACTTCCCCGGCTGGCTGGCCGAGCTGGGCCGCCGCGCGGTGGCCGAGGCGTACGGCCGCCCGGCCGACGACTACGCCCCCGACACCGCGCTGGTCAACTTCTACGACGCCGCGGCGCGCATGGGCATGCACCAGGACCGGGACGAGAGGTCCCCCGCCCCGGTCGTCTCGCTCAGCATCGGCGACACCTGCCTGTTCCGCTTCGGCAACACCGAGACGCGCGGCAGGCCGTACACCGACGTGGAGCTGGCCTCGGGCGACCTGTTCGTGTTCGGCGGCCCGTCGCGCCTGGCCTACCACGGCGTGACGAAGATCTACCCGGGCACCGGCGACCCGGCCACGGGCCTGGCCGCCGGCCGGCTCAACCTCACGCTACGGGTCACCGGCCTCCGGTGACGTGACCGAAAGTCACCGGCCTCCGGTGACGTGGTCGAAAGTCACCGGCCCCCGGTGACGTAGTCGAACTCGTCGTCCGACAGGGTGCGCCGCAGCGTCCGCAGCACCTTGTCCGGGTCGTCGCCGGGCTGCTCCATGTAGAACGGCTTGCCGTCGCGCCCGAACGTGATCGCCGAGCCGCCCTCCCACTTGCCGAGCGCGTCGGCCACCGGCGCGAAGTCCTCGTGCGGCTCGAACCCCAGCGTGCGGGCGTGGTCCACGGACCCCAGCACCAGGTGCCTGGCCAGCTCGTACGGCGCCTCCTGCCAGCCGGCGTACTCGCCGAAGAAGTACTCGCGGAAGCGGGCCAGCTCGCGGTCGTCCATGACCTGCGGGCCGATGGCGTTGCGCACGCCCAGGCAGAAGACGTCGGCGAGGTAGCCGGAGACCTCCACCCGGTCCCAGCCGTGCCGGCGGGCGACCAGCACGCACACCATGCCGTCGGCGCCCGACTCGGGCGCCTCGTCGCTCCAGCCGAGCGCCGGGTCCACGCCGAGACCGGCGCTCCAGCCGACGTTGATCCAGCACCCGACCACCTCGGAGGTCGCGCCGCCCGCGCTCTCCGCGGCGATCTCCCTCACCAGCGGAGCCACGACGGACGGCGCCACCTTGAGCGTGCGGGCGATCTCCTTGGGAGAGCGGCCCTGGGCGCGCAGCTCGCGTACCTGGTCCTTCAATTCCGCTTTGTCCACCCGGGCAGCCTAGCCGCTCCGCTCCGACAGCCGCCGGGCGAGCCAGCCGAGGGCCAGCGGGTAGCGGTACTCGATGCCGCCGTGCCCGGCGTCGAACAGCTCGAAGAAGACCCGCTCGTCCGGCACCCCGGCCGCCTCCACCGCGCGGCGGAAGGCGACCGCGCCGAAGTCCAGGTAGAACTCGTCCCGGCTGCCGGCGTCCACCCAGATGGCGCGCATCGAGCGCAGCGCCTCGGCGTGGCGCGGCTCGCGGGCCATGACCACCGGGTCGCGCGCCAGCCAGCGCGCCCACACCTCCGGCACGAGCGCGCCCGTGTCGTCGAACGGCAGCCGCACCGTGCCGTCCGCCTCGGCCGAGTACGCCGCCGCGTAGGCGTACATCTCCAGCAGTTCCAGGTCGCCCTCCCGGGTGCCGGGCAGCCGGGAGCGGAAGTCGGCGAGGAAGGCGTCGTAGGAGCCGTCGTACATGTCGCGCAGCCTGCGGGCCAGCGCCGGGAAGGCGTGCACCATGCTGACCTCGAACAACGCGTCCCCGGCGTGCGTGGCCAGCGCGCCGAACACGTGCGGGGCGAGCATCGCGGTCACCATCGCGCCGTAGCCGCCGCTGGACTTGCCGGTGACCGCGCGGTGGTCGCGGTCGGCGATGGTGCGGTAGCGGGCGTCCACCCAGGGCACGACCTCCTCGCACAGGTACGAGTGGTAGCGACCGGTGCCCGGCGAGTCGAGGTACTGGCTGCCGCCGAGCGCGGTCCAGGCGTCCACGTACACGACGATCGCGGGCGGCGCCTCGCCGGCCGCGAACAGCGCGTCGGCCAGCTCCGGGTAGGGCCGGCGGAACGGCGTGCGGTTGAGCCACATGGCGACGTGGCCGGTGTAGCCGAGCAGCACGTAGACGGAGGGGTAGCGGCGTTCGGGCTCGTCGTCGTAGCCCGGCGGGACGTACACCAGCAGCGGCCGCTCGTGCGGGTCGCCGAGCGGGTTGCCGCGCAGCAGCGCGCTGTCGATCACGTTGTGGTCCAGGCGGCCGGCCAGCTCGGCGGACCAGGGCAGCATGCGGATTCCCTTCGGCAGGTCGTCAGACGGAGTCGGTCACGGTGTCCACGCCGGTCTGGGTGACGGCGCGCCCGGAGACCAGGACGAGGACGAGCTCGCGCAGGTCGGCGATGCGTTCGAGCGGGTCGCCGCGCACCGCGATCAGGTCGGCCCGCTTGCCGGGCTCGACGGTGCCGGTGACCGCGCCCACGCCGCAGGCGTCGGCGGCCCGCGCGGTGGCCATCTCGATGATCTCCGCGTTGCCGAATCCGAGGCGCGCGAAGACCTCCAGCCCCGCCACGTAGCCGTCGGTGCGGTTGGCCACGCCCTGCGCCGCGAAGCCGGAGTCGGTGCCCGCGATGAGGCGCACCCCGGCCTCCCGCAGGGCGACGACGCTGTGCAGCCAGGCGTCCAGCACCTCCGCGCCGAGCGTGTCGCGCAGCCGCCCGGTCACGCCGTGGACGGTCGGGCAGACGTACGTGCCGCTGGCCGCCACCAGCTCGGCCAGCTCCCGGTCGTGGCGGTGGCCCGTGGCGGTGAAGAACGAGCAGTGCTCGATGGTGGTGACGCCCGCCTCGACCGCGCTGCGGATCGCCGCGTGCGCGTGGGCGTGCGCGGCCACGCCCTTGCCGCGCGTGGCGGCCTCCTCGACGACCGCGCGGATCTGCTCGGTGGTGTACTGGCGGACCCAGCTCGGCGGCGCGCCCGGCGTCATCAGGCCGCCGGAGGCCATGACCTTGAGGCAGTCGGCGCCGGCCCGCAGGTTCTCCCTGGCCACGCGGCGGATGGCGGGCAGATCGTCGGCCTCGCCGCCCATGTACCAGCAGTGGCCGCCGGTGAGCGTGATGGGCCTGGTGGCGGCGACCAGGTGCGGGCCGACGGCCAGGCCCTCCTCGATCGCGTCACGTAAGGCCAGGTCGAGGAAGCCGGGCGCGCCGAGGTCGCGGGCCGTGGTGACGCCGGCGGAGACGAGCTTGCGCGCGTTCTCGGCCATGCGCAGCAGCAGGTGGCGCTCGCTCTCCGCGCTGCGCCGCGTCACCGGATCGACCTTGTCGTCGAAGCCCAGGTGCACGTGCGCGTCGATGAGCCCCGGCAGCACCGTGCAGCCGGGCAGGTCGAGGACCTCGCCGGCCTCCCCGGGCCCGCCGGCGCCGCCGCGCGGCCCCACCGAGACGATCGTGGCGCCGTCGACGGCCACCTCGCCGTCCTGGACCACCTCTCCGGGGCGGCCGGTGAGCACCTTCGCGGCGCGAATGATCCGCATGACCCCCAGCCTGCCACAGCGGGGCTTAAGGAAGCGGGAAGGCGACCGTAAGCGCCGCGCGCGAACGTGGACCCATCGCGAACGACCGCGAACGACCTCACGGAGGCCCCGATGTCCCAGACCGCCGAGTACACCGTCACCCGCACCTTCGACGCCCCGCGCCGCCGCGTGTGGGACGCCTGGACCGAGCCGGAGGGCTTCGCGCGGTGGTTCGGCCCCCGCACGATGGCCACGCCGCTGGGCCGCATCACCCTGGACACCCGGCCCGGCGGGGTCTGGCGGGCCACGCTGGTCGGCGAGGAGGGGTTCGAGGTGACGCTCGACGGCCGCTACCGGGAGGTCAGCGCGCCCGGACGGCTGGTCTTCACCACCGGCGACCCGGACGCCCCGGGCGACGGGCCGGCGTCGGTGGTGACGGTGGACCTCACCGAGACCGGCGGGCGCACCGAGATGCGCTTCCACCAGTACGGCGTCAACACCGACCAGGAGCACGCCGAGCAGGCGAAGGCGGGCTGGATCGAGTTCTTCGAGCGCCTGGCCGAGCACGTCGAGCACCCTGAGCCCGCCGAGCACCCCGAGCGCACCCAGCCCGCCGAACCCGCTGAGCACACCGCGCCCGCCGCGCCCGCCGGGCGGTAGCTCACTCCAGCAGGCCGGGGGCGTCGTCCAGCTTGCGGGCCGCGCCCTCGGCGTACGCGGCCGCGTACGCCTCCTCGCCGAGCCCGTCGCGCACCCGCGCCGCGATCCGCTCGAACTCCGCCAGGTCGGACGGCCCGGCCGGAACGCCGTACTGCTCCCTGGCCGCCGCCGCCAGCCCCAGCAGCCGGGCCGCCCTGACGCTCGGCCCGCAGGCGGAGGCCGCGCCGACCACCGCGCCCGCCACGGTACGCGGGTCGCCGATCCTGAGCCCCGTGGTGATGGCCTCCTGCTGCATCGCGAGCGCGGCGGCCGGGTCGCCGCGCTGCTCGGTGAGGAGGCCCAGCTCGGTGAGCGTGTCGGGCAGGTGCAGGGACGGCTCGACGTCCGGGTCGCGCGGCACGCCCTCCAGGAGGCGCAGCAGGTGCCTCTCGGCCAGGTCGAGGTGGCCGGCGCGGCGGGCGGCGAAGGCCAGGCCCATCTCGCCCATGCTCTCGCCCACCTTGTAGCCCTGGTCGGCGGCCATCTTCCTGGCGCGCTCGCACAGCTCCATGGCGCGCTCGTACGCGCCGTCGCGCAGCGCCAGCCAGCCGAGCCAGGCCAGGTGCGTGGCGACCTCCGGCCACAGCCCGAGGTCCTCGGCCATGCGCAGCCCCTCGCCGAACAGCCGGCCGGCGCGCTCGACGTCGCCCGTCATCTCGGCGCCCGAGGCCAGCCACTCCGTGGCGCGCAGCAGCCCCCAGCGGTCGCCCAGCTCGGTGAAGATCCGGGCGCTGTCGCCCGCGCGGCGTTCCAGCGCCTCCTGGTCGCGCTGGGTGAAGGCGTCCTTGGCCTGGCGGGCGAGCGCCGCCGCCTCGCCCCACCGGTCGCCGGCGGCGCGGAAGGCCGCCAGCGCCCGGGCGTTGAGCTCCTGGCCGGTCGGCATGTCCCGGACGTGCATGCTCACGAACAGCTCGGCCCTGGCCCGCTCCCCCGGGTCGGCGACGGCCGCGAGCACCGGCCGCCAGTCGACCTCCTCGCCTAGCATCATCGCGAACCCGGCGTGCCAGGCCGCCGCCCGCGCCCGCGCCGGGGAGCCGGCTCCCGGCACCGCCAGGGCGGCGGCCAGCGAGCGCCGGCCCTCGGCCAGCCGGCCGCGCAGGAACCAGTACCAGGCCAGGGCGTTGGCCAGGCGGGCCGCGCCGTCGGCGTCGCCGGTGGTGACGGCGGTGTCGAGGGCGGCGCGCAGGTTCGCGGCCTCGGCGTCCAGGCGCAGCAGCCGCTCGCGCTGCTCGGGGCCGTACAGGCCGGGCTCGGCCTCCTCGGCCAGCGCCAGGTAGTGGCGCAGGTGGGCGCGGCGGACGGCGTCCACCTCGCCCGCCTCGGACAGCCTGGCCAGGCAGTACGCCGCCACCGACTCCAGCAGCCGGTAGCGCATCCCGGCGGGGGTGTCGGCGGCCACCACGAGCGAGCGGTCCACGAGCCGGGGCAGCAGGTCGAGCACGTCCGCCCCGGCGTCCCCCAGCTCCGCGGAGACCGCCTCGGCGGCCTCCAGCGAGCAGCCCTCGGCGTGCACCGCCAGGCGGCGCAGCACCCGGCGCTCGTCGTCCTGGAGCAGGTCCCAGCTCCAGTCGATCACCGCGGTCAGGGTCTGCTGGCGGGCCGGGGCGCCGCGCTGCCCGGAGGCCAGCAGCCGGAACCGGTCGTCCAGCCGGGCCACCACGCCCCGCACGCCCAGCGCCCGCACCCGGGTGGCGGCCAGCTCCAGCGCCAGCGGGATGCCGTCCAGGCGGCGGCAGAGCTGCGCCACCGCCTGCGCGTTGCCCGCGTCCAGCGCGAAGCCGCGGGCGGAGGCGGCGGCGCGGGCCACGAACAGCCGGACCGCGTCCGAGCGCGCCATCGCGGCCAGGTCCGTGCTGGTCGGCACCCCCAGCGGGGGCACGCTCCACAACACCTCGCCGGCCACGGCCAGCGGCTCCCTGCTGGTGGCCAGGACGCGCAGGTCGGGGCAGGCGCGCAGGAGCAGCTCGGCCAGCGCGGCGACCTCCTCGACGACGTGCTCGCAGTTGTCGAGGACGAGCAGGGCGCGGCGCTCCCGGAGCGCGCCGGCGAGCTGCCCCGCCACGTCGGCGGCGTCCGCGCCCTCCCGGATGTCCAGCGCGGCCATGACGGCCTCGGCGGGCGTCCGCGAGCCCGGCCCGGTGCCCGCCGGGCGCGGCCCGGCCTGGTCCAGCTCCACCAGCCAGGCGCCGTCGGCGAAGTCGTCCAGGAGCCGGTCGGCGGCGGCCAGGGCCAGCCGGGTCTTGCCGACGCCGCCGCTGCCGGTGAGCGTGACCAGCCGCTCCTCGCGGACCAGCGCGCACACCTCGGACAGCGCCTCGTCCCTGCCGATCAGCCTGCTCACGGTGGCGGGCAGGTTCGTCAGCGGCCGTCCGGCGGGGACGCTGAGCGACGGGTCCTGCGCGAGGATCGCCCGGTGCAGCGCCACGAGCTCGGGCCCGGGGTCGAGCCCCAGCTCCTCGGCCAGCCGCTCGCGCAGCTCGGCGTAGCCGGCCAGCGCCTCGCTCTGCCGGCCCACCCGGTACAGCGCCCGCATGTGGACGGCGCGCAGCCGCTCCCTGAGCGGGTACCGGGTCACCAGGTCGCCCAGCTCCCCCACCAGCAGCCCGTGCTCGCCCAGCTCCAGCCGGGCCTCGGCGTGCCGCTCCAGCGCCGACAGCCGCTGCTCCTCCAGCCGCAGGACGGCCGGGCGGGTGTACTCCTCGTCGGCGAAGTCCGCGTACGCGGGCCCCCGCCACAACGCCAGCGCCTCCCCCAGCAGCCCGGCCCGGTCCCGCGGGCCGCCGGCGGACTCGGCCCTGGCCAGCAGCTCGGCGAATCGCCCGGCGTCCACCGCCCCGGGGTCGGGGCGCAGCAGGTAGCCGGGGGCGCGCGAGACCACCAGGTTCTTGCCGCCCGGCTCGGCGTCCTCCAGGGCCTTGCGGAGCTGGGACACCCGCACCTGGAGCGCGGCCGCCGGGTTGCCCGGCGGCTCCTCGCCCCACAGGTCGTCCACCAGCCGGTCGGCCGACACCGGGTGGCCCTCGTGGACGAGCAGGTCCACCAGCAGCGCCCGTACCTTGAGGCCGGGGACGGTCACGGCCTCGCCGGCGTCGGTCCACACGGCCAGCGGCCCCAGCACCCCAAAACGCATGTTCGATACCTTATGCGGGGCTTCGTGGCCGCGAGAAGGACATCAACCGCCCGGGGAGGGCGCGGGCGGGGCCTTGCGGGCCGAGCCGCGGTAGAGGGCGGCGTCGTAGCGCCGCTCGTTGTCGGCCAGCTTGTCGCGGGCCGCCGCCAGCAGGTCCACGCCCAGCACGTCGGCCAGGCGTACCAGGTAGAGGGTCACGTCCCCCAGCTCGGCCCGCATCCGGGCCAGCGCCTGCGGCCCGGGATCGGCGGACTCGGCGGCGGTGAGCCACTGGAACTCGGCCACCAGCTCCCCCACCTCGCCCGCCAGCGCCATCGCGAGGTTCTTGGGCGTGTGGAACTGCTCCCAGTCGCGGGCGCGGGCGAAGTCGCGCAGGCGGGCGGCGAGGTGCTCCAGATCCGTCGTCACGCCGCCCGACCCTACCCGCGCCGGCTACCCGAGGCGGGCGGTGCTCTCACGGACGATCAGCTCCGTGGCCAGCTCGACGCGCTTGGTCTCCGGGGCCTCGCCGCGCCCCATCGCCAGCACCGTACGGGTCGCCAGCGCCGCCATCTCCTGCAACGGCTGCCGGACGGTGGTCAGGGGCGGCCAGGCGGACTTGGCCAGGGGCAGGTCGTCGAAGCCCACCACGCTCAGGTCCTCCGGCACCCGCAGCCCGCGCTGCCGGGCGGCCTCGAAGACGCCGAAGGCCATCAGGTCGCTGCCGGCGAAGATGGCCGTGGGCGGCTCGGGCAGGTCGAGCAGGGCGTGCCCCTCGTCGTGCCCCGACTCGACGAGGAAGGTGCCCCGGCGGACCAGCTCGGGCACGAGCGGGACCCCGGCCGTCTCCAGGGCGGCGCGGTAGCCGTCGATGCGGGCCTGGCTGCAGAGCATGTCGGCGGGGCCGCTGATCATGCCGATCCGGCGGTGGCCCAGCTCCAGCAGGTGGCGGGTGGCCGACAGGCCGCCGTTCCAGTTGGTGGCGCCGACGGAGACCACGCCGGGGGCGGGCTCGCCCTCCGGGTCCACCACGGCGAACGGCAGCGAGCGGGCGCTGAGCTGCGCCTGGATGCCGGTGGACAGCCGGGAGGCCACGATCACCACGCCGTCGGTGCGGCGGGCGGCCAGGCGTTCGAGCCAGTCGCGGCCGGGCCCGGCGTGGGTGTGCAGGACCGAGATGACGACGCTGGCCCCGCCCTCGTGGGCGGCGCTCTCCGCGCCGCGGACGATCTCCATGGCCCACGGCGACTCGACCTCGGCGAACACCAGGTCGACCAGCCCCGCCGGGGTGTCGTCCTGGCTGACCCGGCGCTGGTAGCCGTGCTCCTGGAGGAGCCGCTCCACCTTGTGGCGGGTCGCCGGGGCTACTTCCGGGCGCCCGTTGATGACCTTCGAGACCGTGGGGATGGAGACCCCCGCCTCTTCCGCGATCAGTGCGATCGTGACCCGCCTCTTCGCTGACACGATCGGGAGTGTATCCGAAAGTTTCGGTTTGGCGTCGCTCGGACCGGGGGTGTTGACGCTTTACGCGCCGTTTACCTAAGCTCCGCTCAAAGAAAGTATCGGGGGTTTCACGAAAGTTTCGTACCACCAGCTCCGCCGGCTCCGCCTAGCAGAGAAGGGACCCCATCCATGAAACGCAGTTTGGTGTTGATCGCGACCGCAGTGCTGATGGCCGGCTGTGGAAGCGGCGGTGGGGGCACCGCGACCTCAGGGTCGAGTGGGGGCGCCCCGGCGAAGGTGACGCTCGAATGGTGGCACCTGTCCACCGCCGAGCCGCTCAAGACCCTGTGGGCGCAGCGGGCCAAGGAGTTCATGGCCCAAAACCCCAATGTCACCATCAAGGCGACGGTCCTGGAGAACGACGCCTACAAGGCCAAGCTCACCACGATCACGCAATCGGGCAAGGCCCCCGACATCTTCGCCACCTGGGGCGGCGGCGTGCTCAAGCAGCAGATCGACGCGGGCCTGGTGAAGGACATCAGCGGCGACGTGGCCGACATCCTGCCCGGCTTCACCACCGCGTCGCTGGCGGCGTACCAGTTCGACGGCAAGACCTACGGCCTGCCGACCGACATCGGCATGGTCGGCTTCTGGTACAACAAGAAGCTCTTCAGCAAGGCCGGCATCTCGCAGCCCCCCGCCACCTGGGCGGAGTTCCTCGGCGACGTCAAGAAGCTCAAGGCCGCGGGCGTCACGCCCATCGCGCTGGCCGGCAAGGAGAAGTGGCCGGGCCACTACTACTGGGCCTACCTCGCCATGCGCATCGGCGGTCTCGACGCGCTCAAGAAGGCGGCGACGGACAAGAACTTCAACACCCCCGACTTCGTCGCCGCCGGGCAGCAGGTCAAGGCCCTGGCCGACCTGCAGCCGTTCCAGAAGGGCTTCCTCGGCGCGTCGTACTCCAGCCCCGACGGCCAGTCGGCCACGGTGAGCAACGGCAAGGCCGCCATGGAGCTGATGGGCCAGTGGGCCCCGGCCGTCCAGAAGGACTCCGGCAAGGGCCTCGGCGACGACCTCGGCTTCTTCCCCTTCCCGACCGTGGACGGCGGCAAGGGCTCGGGGATGGACGTGTTCGGCGGCGGCGGCGGCCTGGCGGTCGGCGCGGACGCCCCGAAGGAGGCCCTGCAGTTCGTCAGGTTCATGACCGAGATGGGCAACCACTCCAAGGCCGTCGAGGCCGGCGGCGTGCTGCCGGTGCTGAAGGGCGAGGAGAACGCGGTCAAGGACCCCAACCTCAAGCAGGTCGCCACGATGCTGGCCAGCGCCACCGGTTTCCAGCTCTACCTGGACCAGGCGTACCCGCCCGCCGTCGGCCAGCAGGTCAATGACAGCGTGGCCGAGCTGATCGCCGGGACCAAGACGCCCGAACAGGTCGCCCAGGCCGTGACCGAAGTGGCCAAGAGCGAAGAATGACGACACTCACCCGAGGGCCGGAAGCGGTCAAGCTTCCGGCCCCCGCCCCTGCTCCCCGGCAGCGCGGCCGGCTGCTGACGATCACCCTGTTCGTCCTGCCCGCGCTGGTCCTGTTCCTGCTGCTGGTCGTGGCGCCGATCCTGGTGGCCTTCTACGCCAGCCTGTTCCGCTGGAACGGCTTCGGCGGCCTGCCCACCAACTTCATCGGCCTCGACAACTTCACCCGGCTGTTCGGCACCGAGATCTTCCGGCGGGACCTGTGGCACCTGCTGGTGCTGGTGCTGTTCTCGGTGCTGGTGCAGCTCCCGTTCTCGCTGGCCATCGCGATGCTGC
This sequence comes from Nonomuraea sp. NPDC050783, assembly GCF_040802095.1. Taxonomy (NCBI): domain Bacteria; kingdom Bacillati; phylum Actinomycetota; class Actinomycetes; order Streptosporangiales; family Streptosporangiaceae; genus Nonomuraea; species Nonomuraea sp. NPDC050783. The sequence continues at coordinate 771,786 of NZ_JBFAHK010000001.1, read as the reverse complement.
TGAACCAGCGCATCCGGGGCCGGGCGTTGTACCGGCTGGTGTTCTTCGCGCCGTACGTGCTCTCCGAAGTCATCACCGGCGTGCTGTTCTCGCTGATCCTCGCGCCCGACTCCGGCATGGCCAACCAGATCCTGTCGTTGTTCGGCGCCGACTCCGAGTGGCTGGCCGACCCGGACACCGTGATGCCGTCGCTGTTCCTCGTCATGACCTGGAAGTACTTCGGCTTCCACATGATGATCTACCTGGCCGGCCGGCAGAACATCCCCAACGAGCTGGTCGAGGCCGCCCAGATCGACGGCGCGAGCAGCTGGAAGACCTTCCGGCACATCACGCTGCCGCTGCTCGGGCCGACGATCCGGATCAGCGTCTTCCTGTCCGTCATCTACACGATCCAGCTGTTCGACCTGGTGTGGATCCTGACCCAGGGCGGCCCGTCGCACTCGTCGGAGACGATGGCGGTGACCATGTTCGAGTGGGGCTTCAAGCGCTCCCAGGTCGGCTACGCCAGCGCGATCAGCGTCGTGATGTTCCTGCTGAGCCTCGTCTTCGCCCTCTTCTACCAGCGCTTCGTCATGCGCCGCGACCTGGAGGGCGCGACCACCAACCTCGGAGGCCGCCGATGACGCACGGCAAGAAGCCCGCCCCCCGGCGCAACACGCTGCCGCTGCACGCCGTCGCGTGGATCGTCGGCGCGTTCATCCTCATCCCGGTGATCTACGCCGTCCTCGGCGGGTTCAAGCAGAACAGCGAGCTGTCCACCAACCCGTTCGGGCTGCCGTCGTCGTGGATGACCGGCAACTACACCGAGGTGCTCGCCTCGGGCTCGTTCTGGCTGCAGCTCTGGAACAGCATGTTCATCGCGGTCACCACCACCGTGATCACGGTCGGGGTGGCGGCGCTGGCCGGGTTCATCTTCGCCAGGTTCGCCTTCCGGGGCAGGGAGGCGCTGTTCACGCTGTTCACGGCGGGGCTGATGTTCCCGTTCGCGGTGGCGATCCTGCCGATCTTCGTGCTGCTGCGCACGTTCGGCCTGCTCGGCAACCCGCTCGGCGTCATCCTGGTGCAGGCCGCCTTCGGCCTGCCGCTGACGATCATCATCCTGCGCGGCTTCTTCCGGAGCATCCCGGGCGAGATCGAGGAGGCCGCCATCATCGACGGCTGCAGCCCGTTCGGGTTCTTCTGGCGGATCCTGCTGCCCATGGCCAAGCCCGCCGTCGCCACCGTCTCGGTCCTGGCGATCGTGGGGAGCTGGAACAACTTCATGCTGCCGCTGGTGGTCTTCACCGAGGAGGCCAACTGGACCCTGCCGCTGGGCATCCAGCAGTTCCAGGGCCAGTACGCCTCCGACACCGCCCGCATCCTCGCCTACCTCGTCCTGGCCATGGTCCCGGCGCTCGGGTTCTACGCCGTGGCGGAACGTCACCTGGTCGGCGGCCTCACCGCCGGCGCCACGAAGGGATGACCTCTCACATGCTGCACGTGTCCGGAACCCACCTCGTCACGGACGACGACACGCCTGTACGGCTCCGCGGGGTGGGCCTCGGGGGCTGGATGAACATGGAGAACTTCATCACCGGCTTCCCGGCCAGCGAGACCGCCATGCGCGAGGCGGTGCGCGACGTGCTCGGCGAGGAACGGGCGGAGCTGTTCTTCGACCGCCTGCTGACCTCGTTCTTCACCGAGCGGGACGCCGAGCTGCTGGCCGGGCTCGGCATGAACTGCGTGCGCATCCCCGTCAACTACCACCACTGGGAGGCCGACGAGCGGCCCTTCGAGATCGACCCGCGCGGCTTCCGGCACCTGGACCGGGTGATCGGCCTGCTCGGCGAGCACGGCATCTACAGCGTGATCGACCTGCACGCGCTGCCCGGCGCCCAGAACCAGCACTGGCACTCCGACAACCCCACCCACGTGGCGGGGCTCTGGCGGCACCGCCACTTCCAGGACCGGGTCGTGCACCTGTGGGAGGTCCTGGCCGACCACTACCGGGACAACCCCTGGGTGGCCGGCTACAACCCGGTCAACGAGCCGGCCGACGTGACCGGCCAGGTGATCGGCCCCTTCTACGACCGCCTGGTGAAGGCGGTGCGGGACGCCGACCCGCACCACGTCCTGTTCCTGGACGGCAACACCTACTCCACCGACTTCTCGATCTTCCGCGAGGTGTACGAGAACACGGTGTTCGTCATGCACGACTACGCCCTGGCCGGCTTCGCCCACGGCGGCCCCTACCCCGGCTACACCCGGGGCGAGTGGTGCGACCGGGACGAGCTGGAGCGCACGTTCGCCAAGCGCTCCCGCTTCCAGCGCGAGACCGGCACGCCGCTGTGGGTGGGCGAGTTCGGGCCGGTCTACACGGGGGACCCCGCCGTCGACGCGCAGCGGTACCAGGTCCTGCGCGACCAGCTCGCGATCTACGACGCGCAGGGCGTGGGCTGGTCGTTGTGGACGTACAAGGACGTGGGGCTGCAGGGGCTGGTCCACGCCGCGGGCCCGTACGTGGACAGGTTCGGGCCCTTCATGACCAAGAAGCGGCGGCTCGGCGCGGACCGCTGGGGCTCGACCATGGAGGAGGCCGCCGACGTGCTCTCGCCGGTGCACGAGCTGATCGAGACCGAGTTCCCCGGCTGGGACCCCTACCCGTGGGGGGCCCGCTACCAGAGCGACGACCTGATCCGGCACATCCTGTTCGCGCAGGCGCTGCTGCCCGAGTACGCCGAGCTGTTCAGGGGCCTCGGCGACGACGAGCTGGTCGCCCTCGCGGACTCGTTCCTGCTGGAGCGGTGCGTGCGCCGCGAACCCCTGCTGGAGCTGCTGGCGGACAACCTCTCACGGTGACGACCACCACACCGTGAACCCGTAGACAGGCTGACGGTAGGCTGCCCTAATTAGGTGAGGCTTCCCTCAGTGCTGTGGAGTGTGTGTCGGTGTTCGCCAGCTATCTCATCGGACTGCGCGAGGGCCTGGAGGCGTCGCTCGTCGTCTCGGTCCTCGTCGCGTTCCTCGTCAAGAGTGACCGCCGGGACCGGCTTCCCCAGGTCTGGGCCGGTGTGGGCGTGGCCGTCGCGCTGTCGGTCGCGTTCGGGGCGCTGCTGACCTTCACGGCGGCCCACCTGGAGTACACGGGGCAGGAGCTGTTCGAGGCGATCGCCTCGCTGCTGGCCGTCTGCTTCGTCACCTGGATGATCTTCTGGATGCGGCGGGCGGCCCGCGCGCTCTCCGGCGAGCTGCGCGGCAGGCTGAGCGACGCCCTCGCCATGGGCCGGCTCGCCGTGGTCGTCATGGCGTTCCTCGCCGTCGCCAGGGAGGGGCTGGAGACCGCCCTGCTCTTCTTCGCCTCCGTGCAGGGGGCCACGGCGACCGCCGCGCCGCTGGTCGGCATCACGCTGGGCGTGCTCACCGCCGTGGCCATCGGCTGGGGGTTGTACCGCAGCGCCATCAGGGTCAACCTCACCCGGTTCTTCACCTGGACCGGGCTGCTGCTGATCCTGGTGGCCGCCGGCATCTTCAAGTACGGCGTGCACGACCTCCAGGAGGCCGGCGTGGTGCCCGGCCTGAACGCGCTCGCCTTCGACCTCAGCGCCGCGCTGCCCGCCGACTCCTGGTACGGGGCGCTGCTGGCCGGGATGTTCAACATCACCCCGCAGCCGAGCGTCGCCGAGCTCGCCGTCTGGGCCCTCTACCTGGCGCCCGCCCTCTTCCTCTTCCTCCGCCCCCAGCGGACCTCCGCGCCCAGCGCGGCCTGAACAGGAGCATCATGCGTACCGTCCTCCGCCTGTCCGCCGGCGTGCTCGCCCTGGCGGGACTGACCGCCTGCGGCTCCACCTCCGGGGGAGCCGCCCCGTCCGCGTCCGGCGGGCCGGGGAAGATCGCCGTGGCCGCGAGCGACACCGAGTGCAAGGTGCCGGTCACGGAGGTCCCCGCGGGCACCACGACGTTCACCGTCACCAACGGCGGCAGCAAGGTGACCGAGTTCTACGTGCTCGCGGCCGGTGACCGGATCATGGCCGAGGTCGAGAACATCGTGCCCGGCCTGACCAGGGAGCTCATCGCCGAGCTGCCGGCGGGCACGTACGAGACCGCGTGCAAGCCCGGCATGGTGGGCAAGGGCATCCGCAACCCGCTCAAGGTCACCGGCGAGCACAAGGCGCTCACCACGGACGCGCGGCTCGCCGAGGCCGTCGCCAGCTACAAGCGCTACGTCAAGACGCAGAGCGACACGCTGCTGGTCAAGACGCAGGAGTTCGTGGACGCCGTCAAGGCCGGGAAGATCGACGAGGCCAAGGCGCTGTACCCGGTGGCGCGGACGTACTGGGAGCGCATCGAGCCGGTCGCGGAGATCTTCGGCGACCTGGACCCGGCGATCGACGCCCGCGAGGCGGACCTGGCCGACGGCGAGAAGTGGACCGGTTACCACCGGATCGAGAAGGACCTGTGGATCCGCAAGGACGTCGGCGACTCCGGCCCGATCGCCGACAAGCTGATCGCCGACGTCAAGACCATCGTCGCCAAGGCCAACGCCGCCGAGCTCACCCCGCTCAACCTGGCCAACGGCGCCAAGGAGCTGCTCGACGAGGTGGCCACCGGGAAGATCACCGGCGAGGAGGACATCTGGTCGCACACCGACCTGTGGGACTTCGCCGCCAACCTCGAAGGCTCCAAGGCCGCCGTGCAGTCGCTCCGCCCGGTGCTGGAGGAGCGGGCCCCCGACCTGGTCAAGACGCTGGACGAGAAGTTCGCCGCGGCCGAGGCGGCGCTGGAGGCGCACCGGAAGGGCGACGGCTGGCAGTTGCACAACGAGCTGTCGAAGGCCCAGCTCAAGACCCTGTCGGACGCGATCAACGCGCTGGGCGAGCCGATCAGCAGGATAGCCCCGGTGGTGGCGAAGTGACGCGGGGCGGGCCGGCGGGCCGGCTGAGCAGGAGGAGCCTGTTCGGGCTGGGCGCGGCCGGCGCGGCGGCGGTCGGGGCGGGCGCGGTGGCCGGCGGCTCGCTGCTGGACGATCCGCCCGTCGCGCACGCCTCCTCGACCTCCGACCCCTACCCCTTCTACGGCGAGCACCAGGCGGGCATCGTCACGCCCGCCCAGGACCGCCTGCACTTCGTCGCCTTCGACGTCACCACCGACCGGCGCGCCGAGCTGGCCGAGCTGTTGCAGGAGTGGACGGCCGCGGCGGCCCGGCTGACGCAGGGCAAGGACGCGGGCACGTTCGGCGCGGTGGGCGGCGCCCCGGAGGCCGCGCCCGACGACACCGGCGAGGCGCTGGGGCTGCCCGCCTCGGGGCTGACGCTGACCGTCGGGTTCGGGCCGTCGCTGTTCGACGACCGGTTCGGGCTGGCGGGCAAGCGGCCCGCCGCCCTCGCCGACCTGCCGAAGTTCCCCGGCGAGCAGCTCATCCCGGAGATCTCCGGCGGGGACCTCTGCGTGCAGGCGTGCGCGCACGACCCCCAGGTCGCGGTGCACGCCATCCGCAACCTGGCCAGGATCGGCTTCGGCCGGGTCTCGGTACGCTGGTCGCAGCTCGGCTTCGGCCGGACCTCCTCCACCTCCCGCGCCCAGGCCACCCCGCGCAACCTCATGGGCTTCAAGGACGGCACCAACAACCTGAAGCTGGAGGACGCCGACCTGCTGCGCGAGCAACTGTGGGCGGCCCCCGGCGACGGCCCGGCGTGGATGGCGGGCGGCACCTACCTGGTCACCAGGAAGATCCGCATGACGATCGAGACCTGGGACCGCACGTCGCTGGCCGAGCAGGAGCAGATCTTCGGCCGGGACAAGGGCGAGGGCGCGCCGCTGGGCGGCAGGCGCGAGTTCGACCCGCTGGACCTCGCCGCCCGGCGGCCGGACGGGCAACCGTACGTCCCGGACAACGCCCACATCCGGCTGGCCCACCCCAGCGCGCACGGCGGCGCGCACCTGCTGCGCAGGGGCTACAACTTCGTGGACGGCTCCGACGGGCTCGGCCGGCTGGACGCCGGGCTGTTCTTCATCGCCTACCAGCGCGACCCGCGCAAGCAGTTCGTCCCGGTACAGATGAGTCTGGCCAAGAACGATCGCCTCAACGAGTACATCAAGCACGTCTCCAGCGGGCTGTTCGCCTGCCCGCCGGGGGTGCGGGACGCCGGTGACTATTGGGGACGCGCGCTGTTCGAGTGACGGAAGTGTCGGCCGGTTCTGATAGGACAGGACCCGTCAGCCCCCCGACCGAGGACTTCCCCCGATGAAGATCGAGTACGACTCCTCCTACGGCTACCAGCACCAGTACGGCGAGAGCTACGCCGGCCTGCCGGTGGTCCACGTGCTTGAGTCCCCGCCCGCCGATCCGCCCGCAGATCCGCCCGCAGACGCCGGCGCGGTCGCCTGGCGGATCTGCGCGAGCGACTGGGGCGACGGCTCCTTCGGCCGCGTCTCCGACGCCTTCGACGCGTTCTTCGAGCGGGCCGACGCCGGGCGGGTCACCGCGATCGTCATCGGCGAGTGGGAGGAGTGCTACCAGGCGTCCTCCGCCCCCATCGTCGAGCGCCTGGTGCGGGAGGCCGGCCGGCTGCCCGCGCTGCGCGCGCTGTTCCTCGGCGCGATCAGCAGCGACCGGGCCGAGATCTCATGGATCCAGCAGTGCGACGTGACGCCGCTGCTGGAGGCCTACCCGAAGCTGGAGCGCTTCGAGGTGCGCGGCGGCTCCGGGCTGGAGCTGCGGCCCTTCCGGCACGAGGCGCTGCGCATGCTGCGCGTCGAGACCGGCGGGCTCCCCGGCGAGGTGACCAGGGCCGTGGCCGCCGCCGACCTGCCCGCGCTTGAGCACCTGGAGCTGTGGCTCGGCGTCCCCGACTACGGCGGCACCACGACCGTGGCCGACCTCGGCCCGATCCTGCGCGGCGAGCGCCTGCCCGCCCTGCGCCACCTCGGGTTGCAGGACAGCGAGCTCCAGGACGAGCTCGCGGCCGCCGTGGCGTTCGCGCCGGTCGTGGCCCGGCTGGAGTCGCTGGCGCTGTCCATGGGCGTCCTCACCGACGAGGGCGCGGCGGCGCTGCTCACCGGCCAGCCGCTCACCCACCTGCGCCGGCTCGACCTGCACCACCACTACCTCTCCGACGAGATGATGCGGCGGGTCGCCGAGGCCCTGCCCGGCGTGGAGGTGGACCTGTCCGACCAGGAGCAGCCGGACGAGGACGACGGCGAGGAGTGGCACTACGTGGCGGTGAGCGAGTGATGGAGATCCTGATCGACCCGGCCGAGCAGCCCAGCCACTACGAGACCTACCGGGAGTCGTACGCCGGCCTGCCGGTCGCCGACGCGCCCTGGCCGGAGGACGACGAGGGTCCGCGGCCCGAGGCGGGGGCGGCCGCCTGGCGGCTGTCCGGCCACGAGTGGGACGACGACGGCGCCGCCAACATCGCCGAAGCCCTCGACTGGTTCTTCGAGCACGTCGACGCCGAGCGGGCCAGGGCGCTGGTCGTCGGGCAGTGGGAAGACTGCTACGAGGTCGACTCCTCGGCGATCGTCGCCCGCCTGGCCCGGGAGGCCGGCCGGCTGCCCGCGCTGCGCGCGATCTTCCTGGGCGCGATCTCGCCCGAGGAGTCCGAGATCTCGTGGATCCAGCAGTGCGACGTGACGCCGCTGCTGGAGGCGTTGCCGGGGCTGGAGCGCTTCGAGGTGCGCGGCGGCTCCGGGCTGGAGCTGCGGCCCTTCCGGCACGGGGCGCTGCGCATGCTGCGCGCCGAGGCGGGCGGGCTGGGCGGCGGCTTCGTCCGCGCGGTGGCCGGCAGCGACCTGCCCGCGCTGGAGCTGCTGGAGCTGTGGTTCGGCGTCCCCGACTACGGCGGTGACGCCGGGGTGGGCGACCTGGCGGGGATCATGAGCGGCGAGCGGCTGCCCGCCCTGCGCCACCTGCGGTTGCAGAACGGCGGCTTCCAGGACGACGTGGCGGCCGCCCTGGCCGTGGCCCCGGTCGTGGCGCGGCTGGAGACGTTGAGCCTGTCGATGGGCTCGCTCGGTGACGAGGGCGCGGAGGCGCTGCTCAGCGGGCAGCCGCTCACCCACCTGCGGCGGCTCGACCTCCGGCACCACTACATGTCGAGGGAGATGATGCGGCGCGTCCGCGAGGCCCTGCCGGGGGTGGAGGTCGTGCTGTCCGAGCCCGAGGACCGGGAGCGCTCATGGCGGTTCGTGGAGGTGAGCGAGTGACGGTCCCGGCCGGTGGCGCCGGGGCGGCCGGTGGCGCGGGGCCGATGGCGGCCGACGGTGCGGGGGCGGTGGTGCGGCTGGCCGTGGTGGGGGTGCCCGGGGATCGGCGGGTGACGATGTTCCGCGACGCGGCCGTCGCCGCCGGGCTGGCGGAGCCGTCCGTGCTGCCGTGGCGTGACGTGCTGGCCGGCCGGGAGCTGCGCGTGCCCGAAGGGGCGTTGCTGCGCGTCGACTCGCCCGGCGAGGACGCCGAGACCGACGCGCTGCTGCGCGGCCCCGGCGATCCGGCGCGGGTGGGCGGCGGCGCGCGCTGGTACGCCGCGTTCACCGCCGGGCTGGCGCGGGTGGCGGCGCTGCCCGGCGTGCGGCTGCTGGGCGACGCGGGCGAGATCGCCGTCATGTTCGACAAGCGGCGCTGCCACGCCCTGCTGCGCGACGCCGGGGTGCCGGTGCCGCCAGGCTTCGCCGCCTCCTCCTACGGCGAGCTGCGGGAGGGCATGGCGCGCGAGGGATGGACGCGGGTGTTCGTCAAGCCCGCGCACGGGTCGTCGGCGTCCGGGGTGATCGCGTTGCAGGCGCGCGGCGACCAGGTCATGGCCGTGACCTCGGCGGCCTGGGGGCCGGAGGGCGGGCTGTTCAACTCGCTGCGGGTCCGGACGTACACCTCGTGGGAGGAGGTGCGGCGGGTCGTGGACGTGCTGGCCGGCGACGGGCTGCACGTGGAGCGCTGGTTCCCGAAGGCGTCCTACGGCGGGAGCACGTTCGACCTGCGGGTGGTGACCGTGGCCGGGCGGCCGACGCACGCCGTGGTGCGCACCAGCCGCGTCCCGATGACCAACCTGCACCTCGGCGGGCGGCGCGGCGACCTCGGGGTGGTCCGGTCGCGGGCGGAGCTGTGGGAGCGGGTGCTGGAGGTGTGCGCGCGGGCGGCGGCGTGCTTCCCCGCGAGCCTGGCGACCGGGGTGGACGTGATGGTCGGCGCCGACTGGCGGTCGGTGGCCGTGGCGGAGGTCAACGCGTTCGGCGACCTGCTGCCCGGTCTGGGGGATCTGTCGGGGCACGGGCGCGACACCTACGCCGAGCAGGTCCACGCCGTCCTGGCGGGAGCCGCGGCATGAGCGGCACGAGCGGCACGAGCCCCGCGAACGGCACGAGCCCCGCGAGCGGCGCGAGCGGCATCGGCGGCCTGGACATGAACGCCGTCGTGGGCACCCACGACATCCTGCTCGTCACCCTCGACACGTTGCGCTACGACGTGGCCGCCGAGCTGGCTGGGGCCGGGCTGCTGCCCGGCCTGCTGCCGCCCGGCGTGACCTGGGAGCGGCGGCACAGCCCCGGCAGCTTCACCTACGCCGCGCACGCCGCCATGTTCGCCGGCTTCCTGCCCACGCCGGTGGCGCCGGGGCCGCATCCGCGGCTGTTCGCGGCCACGTTCCCGGGCAGCGAGACCACCTCCCCCGGCACGTGGGTGTTCGACGCGCCCGACCTGCCCGCGGGGCTGGCCCGGGCCGGCTACCACACGGTGTGCGTCGGCGGCGTCGGGTTCTTCAACAAGCTGACGCCGCTCGGGTCGGCGCTGCCGGGGCTGTTCGCGGAGAGCCACTGGGAGCCGGAGTTCGGCGTGACCGACCCCCGCTCGCTGGAGCACCAGATCGACCGGGCCGCGGAGGTGCTGGCGCGGGCGCGCGGGCGGGTGTTCCTGTTCGTCAACGTCTCGGCGCTGCACCAGCCCAACCACTTCTACCTGCCGGGCGCCACCGGCGACACACGGGAGAGCCACGCCGCGGCCCTGCGGTACGTCGACCGGCACATCGGGCGGCTCTACGCGCTCATGCGCCGCCCGTGCCTGGTCATCGTCTGCTCCGACCACGGCACGGCGTACGGGGAGGGCGGGCACGTCGGGCACCGCGTCGGCCACGAGGTGGTCTGGACGGTCCCGTACGCCGAGTTCGTACTGGAGGATCATGCCGCCGCATGAGAGCCCCTACCAGGGCTACGTCTACGCCTACCCGCACAAGACCGCCTACCGGCCGCTCGACCCCCGGCCGCCGCTCAAGGAGGTCTGGGCCGGGGAGCGGCCCGGCGCGCTCTACGTGCACATCCCGTTCTGCGAGATGCGCTGCGGCTTCTGCAACCTGTTCACCCGCACCGGCGCGCCGGAGGAACTGGTCGCCGCCTACCTCGACACGCTGGAGCGCCAGGCGGTGCGGGTGCGGGACGCGCTGGAGGAAGCCGCCTTCACCACGGCGGCGTTCGGCGGCGGCACGCCGACCTACCTCGCCGCGGGCGAGCTGGCCCGGCTGTTCGACCTGACCGAGCGGGCGATGGGGGCCGACCTGGCGGCGATCCCGCTGTCGGTGGAGACCTCCCCCGCCACCGCGACCCCCGACCGCCTGGCCGTGCTCGCCGAGCGCGGCACCACGCGCGTCTCCATCGGCGTGCAGAGCTTCATCGACGCCGAGGCCCGCGCGGCCGTCCGCCCCCAGAGGCGCGCCGAGGTGGAGGCCGCGCTCGACACGATCCGCGCGTCCGGGGTGCCGGTGCTCAACATCGACCTCATCTACGGCATCGACGGCCAGACGGTGGACTCCTGGCTCCACTCCCTCGAAGCGGCGCTGGCCTGGCGGCCGGAGGAGCTCTACCTCTACCCGCTCTACGTCCGCCCGCTGACCGGGCTCGGCAAGCGGGGCCGCGCCTGGGACGACCAGCGGCTGGAGCTGTACCGGGCGGGCCGCGACCGGCTGGCGGCGGCCGGCTACGAGCAGGTCTCCATGCGCATGTTCCGCCTGCCCGGCACCGCCTCGGCCACCGAGTACGACTGCCAGGCCGACGGCATGGTGGGCCTGGGGTGCGGCGCGCGCTCCTACACGAGCACGCTGCACTACTCCTTCGAGTACGCGGTGGAGGCGCGGCACGTCCGCTCGATCATCGACGGCTACGTGCGCGGGGCGGACTTCGGCGTGGCGAACGTGGGCTTCGCGCTCACGCCCGGCGAGCGCAGGCGGCGGCACCTGCTCCAGTCGCTGTTGCAGGCCGAGGGGCTGTCGCGGGCGCTCTACCGCGAGCGGTTCGGCACCGACGTGCTGGCGGACTTCCCGCTGCTGGCCGGGCTCTCATCGGCCGATCCCCCATCCGCCGAGCCCCCATCCGCCGGGCTCTCGTCGGCCGGGCCCCCATCCGCCGGGCCCCCATCGGCCGGGCCGGTGCCTGCCGCCGGATCCCCGCCCGCCGGGCCCCCGCCGGCGTGGCCGTTGGCGGGCCGGCTGGTCGTGGACGACGAGACGGTCCGGCTCACGCCGGAAGGGCTGGCGTACTCCGACGCGATCGGCCCCGCCCTGTTCTCCCCGCGCGTCAGGCGCCTCATGGACGAGTACGCGCCGTGCTGACGATCCTCTACCGCGGCCCGCTGGCGAGCTGCGACTACGACTGCGCCTACTGCCCGTTCGCCAAGCGGCGCGACACGCCCGAGCAGCTGCGGGCCGACCGGGCGGCGCTGGAGCGGTTCGCGGCGTGGGTGGCCGGCCAGCCCTTCCAGGTGTCGGTGCTGTTCACACCGTGGGGCGAGGGGCTGGTGCGGTCCTGGTACCGGCGGGCCCTGGTCGAGCTGTCGTGGCTGCCGAACGTCACCCGGGTCGCCATCCAGACCAACCTGAGCTGCCGCACCGGCTGGCTCGCCGAGGCGTCGCCGGAGCGGGCGGCGCTGTGGGTGACGTACCACCCGACGCAGGTGCCGTACGAGCGGTTCCTGGCCAAGGTGCGCTCGTTGCCGGTGCGGCACAGCGTGGGCATCGTGGGCGATCCCGCGCACCTGCCGCACGCGCGGCGGCTACGGGCGGACCTGCCCGCCTCGACGTACCTGTGGGTGAACGCCGAGGAGGGCCGCCTCTACACCGACGCCGAGGCGGCCGAATGGTCGCGGATCGACCCGCACTTCCACTACAGCCGCTTCGCGCACCCGAGCGCCGGGCTGCCGTGCCGGACCGGGCAGGACGTGATCTCGGTGAGCGGCGACGGCACCGTGCGCCGCTGCCACTTCGTCCCGGAGGTGCTGGGCAACCTCTACGACGGCACCTACCGCCCGGCGCTGCGCCCCCGCCCCTGCCCGGCGGCGGCCTGCGACTGCCACATCGGCTACGTCCACCTGGAGCCGCTCGCCCTCTACGACCTCTTCGCCGGCGGCGTCCTCGAACGCGTCCCCGCGACCTGGCCCCTCTGACCGCCTCCGCCCGGCCCCTGTCCCTCCGGTCGCGCGTCCGGCCGCCCAACCTTTCGCCCTCTCCCCCGCGTCGGTACGGGCGAGAGGAGTCGTCTTGGACCGCAATGACAGCTTCCGCGAGTTCGTCGCCGCCCATCAGCAGTCGCTGATGCGGACGGCGTACCTGCTCACGGGAGACGCCCACCTCGCCGAGGACCTGTTGCAGAGCGTCCTGCTCAAGGTGCTCGGCCGCTGGCCCAAGCTGGCGCACGTCGCCAGCCCGCAGGCGTACGCCCGCAAGGCGCTGGTCAACCAGTACATCTCGTGGCGGCGCCGCCCGATGCGGGCCGAGGTGCCGAGCGCCGAGCCGCCGGAGCGGTCCTACTCCAGCGAGGAGTCCACGCTCGTCCGGCTCGCCGTGCGGCGGGCACTCGCGCAGCTCCCGCCCAGGCAGCGGGCGGTGATCGTGCTGCGCTACTACGAGGACCTGACCGAGCACGAGACCGCCAGACTGCTGGGCTGCTCGCTCGGCACGGTCAAGAGCCAGGCCCACAACGCCCTGGCCCGGTTACGCGCCCTGGCGCCGGAGCTGGCGCCCAGGTTCGCCGCGTTGGAAGAGCTGAAGGGGACGAAGCCATGATCTGGCTGCGGGACGTACTGGACGAGCTGGCCGACGAGGCGCCCCGGGCGGACCTGGCCGAGCGGACGATCAGGATCCGCGAGCGGCGCCGCCGCCGGGCCGTCTCGCTGGTGGCGGCGGCCGCCGTCGTCGCGATCGCGCTCGCCGCGACGGCCGCCGTACGGCTGCTGCCCGGCGAGCCGGACGCGGCGGGCCGCCCGTCCGGCGGCGAGGTGAGCGACCTGCCGGCGCGCGGCGTGGGGCCGCTGAGCCACGCCTACCTGACGTACTGCCGGCCGGAGCGGGGCGCGGCGCCGCGTGGCTGCGTCCACGGCGGCTGGCGGGTGGTGACGCGGGGCGGCAGGACGTACCGGCTGGCGGACGCCCTGCGCAGCTCCCCGACCGGCCTGCGGAACAGCCCGCTCGCGATCAGCCGGGACGGCCGCAAGGTGGCCTACTACAAGGCGGCGGCGGGGACGTTCGTGGTGCGCGACCTCGCCACCGGCGCCGTGAAGGCGGCCCCCACCCGGGTGCCCCGGGCCTGGCTGGGCAGCTTCGCCCACCTGCTGCTCTCGGACGACGGCCGCTTCCTGGCCTTCACCAAGGCACCCCGGCTGAAGGACCCGGCCATGCTGTTCGACCTGCGCGAGCGCATGGCCCGCCCGCTGCCGAACGGCTGGAACCCCATCGGCCTCTCCCCCGACGGCGGGACGATCACCCTGGCCGAGTACGCCCCCAAGACCCGGTTGCAGGTGATGACCCACCTGTGGCGGACGTCCACGGCGGGCAACGGCAAGGCCGTGGACGTGAGCGGGCACTACCTGGCCGGCGGCCTGGGCCCGGACGGGAGGAGCGTGGCCGCGCTGGAGGTCGCCTCCGTCCCGGGCACCGGATGCACCAGGAGCGGCGGCGATCTCGTGCACCTCGACCTGGAGACCGGCCGGACTCTGCGGAGGGTCGCCATCCGGGGCGTGTCGCTGACGGACCACCACGCCTACCTGCGGAGCTGGGTCGGCACCGACGAGATCACGCTGCTCACCTCACCCTTCCGGTGCAGGACCGACTCCGGCAAGCAGGACGGCCCCGCCGAGGAGGGGGAACGGCTGGACCCGCCTTACGTCCCCTTCACGGCCTACGCCCTGAACGTCCGTACGGGCGAGACCCGCAGGCTCGCCACGTACACGGCCCAGGACTCCTTCTACCTGGTGCTGCCCGGCTTCCCGGGAACGCTCTGACGAGGCGGCCGCCCGGGCCGCCGGGTCAGGTCTCGCGCTCGGGGTGGTAGTCCTTCTCCTCGACGCCGAACGTCCAGGCGACGCCCTGCCTGGCGCGCTGGATCCACGGCGGCACCCGCAGGAAGTAGGTGCGGCGGGTGCCGTCGGGCTCGGGCGTGGAGTTGACCACCTCCACCATGGTGATCGGCTCGTCGTCGGGCAGCTCGATGCGCCACAACACGCCCGTCTCGTCCCGTTGCAGCGGCCGGGCGCCGGACTCGGCCAGGTAGCGGTCGAGGCCGAAGTGCTCCAGCATGGCCCGGCGCAGCTCGGCGTTCTCCTCGGCGCGGATGCGCTCCGGGGTGAGCTCCCGCATGGACGCGCCGAAACCGGCGGGCACCGGCATGCCGTGCCAGGCGTGCAACGCGAACCCGTCGGCGTAGGCCAGGGCGGGCCCGTCCGCCCGGTGCAGCCGCCCGAGGTCGTCGAGGTGCAGCTCGACGGGCCGCTCGGTGACGACCGCCACCCGCTCGTACGGCCACCACCACCCGGCACACCCGGCCACCCGCCTGAGCCCCTTGAGCCCACCGCCCTCGCCGAGCCCGCCGCCCCGCTCGCGCCCGCCGTCCCTGTCGTGGCCGCCGAGCCCGCCGTTCCGCTCGCGCCCGCCGTTCCCGTCGTGGCCGCCGAGCCCGCCGTCCCGCTCGCGCCCGCCGTCCCCCTCGTGGCCGCCGTCCCGCTCGTGGCCGTCGAGCTTGTCGAAGGCGGCGAGCCAGGGCGCGTCGTGCTGCCCCAGCACCGCGTCCAGCGTCACGCGCCGCAGCTCTTCCCCGCCCAGCTCGGCCAGCCCCCGCCGGATGGCCGTGATGAGCCGGTCGGCCTGCGGCCACAGCCGCCCGCCGGTCTCGTCCCAGAGCGCCGCCCACCCCGCCGGGCCGAGCTCCGCGTACGCGGCCCGCCGCGCCCGCTCCCAGGGTGCGGTCCGCACCGCCTCCCGCACCACCCGGCCGGGCTCCCCGAGCCCGCGCAGGACCTCGAAGACGGCCGCCCGCCCACCTCCGGCACCCGCCGTCCCGTCCCCGGCACCCGCCGCCCAGCCTCCGGCGCCCACCGTCTCGCTTCCAGCACCCGCCGTCCCGTCCCCGGCGCCCGCCGTCTCGCTTCCAGCACCCGCCGTCCCGTCCCCGGCGCCCGCCGTCCCGCCTCCGGCGCCCGCCGCCGGCCGCCGCTCCTCGGCCGCGGCCTGCTCCAGCGCCGCCCGCCGCTGGTCGTCACCGCTCAGCCAGGCGGCCGCAAGGGCTCCGGCGGCGGGTGAGGGCAGCACGACCACGTGCCGCGGCTCGGCGAGCCCCGCCTCCCGGTACGCCTCCCGCACCCCCTCCTCGGCCCCGGCCCCGGCCCCCGCGCCGGTGGCCACGGCGGCCCGCTCCCACGTCAGCGTCTCCATCAGTCGGCCACCACCCGGTAGGACCCGGGCACGTACTCGCGCTGCCGGACCACCCGGTACCAGCCCTTGGGCAACGAGATCGCGGCGTGCTCCTCGTGCACGAGCCTGCCGCCCTCCGGCAGGTGCAGGAAGCCGCCGGCGAGCGTGCCGGGGCCCGGAATGGCGTGGCAGTGCCCGGTCGCCTCGCCGTACGCCAGCACCAGCCGCCCGCGCGCGTCTCTCGGCTCGGGACGTGCCGTGCGCGGCGCGGCCTCCTCGGGCACGGGCACGATCAGGATGTCGCCCTGTCGGTACATCGACCAACCTCCGTCGTCGGGGGGATGATCGCAAGCTACAGATCACCACCGACAATTCCGGGCGCCCGACGACGGCGAGGGGGAGCCGGGTCAGCGGTGGCGGGCGCGGGAAGCGGCGGCGTGGGCGCGGTTGGCGCAGCGGGTGGAGCAGAACTGGCGGCGGCCCGGCCGGCTGCGGTCCACGAAGGCGTCCTGGCAGGGGTGGGCGGCGCAGCGGCGCAGGCGGTCCCAGTCGCCGGAGGCGGCCAGGTCGAGGAGGTCGGTGACGGCGCGGACGGCGAGGCGTTCGGCCGGCGGGGCGTCCCGGCGGGCGGTGAGCCGCAGGCGCGGGAGGCCGTCCACGGTCTCCACGACGGCGTGGATCGCCAGTTCGGCCGCCCATCGGGCCAGGGCCTGGCTGCGGCGCTCGGGGGTCTCGCCCGCCAGCACCTCCCGCAGCCGCCCCCGCACCCGCCGGACCGCGTCAAGATCGGCGGCGTCCAGCCCTGCGGGGTCCGGCCCCCGGACGTCGGGGGGCGGCGCGCCCGGGCCGGTGGCCTCTGCCGCTGGTTCGCCCAGTTCGTGGCAGAAGCGCCGTAGTGCGGGCACGTCCGGGAGGCGTTCCGGGTCGTCCAGGTACTCGTCCCAGGTGTTGGCCAGGTCGATGGCCACGAGTCCCGTCTCCGCGAACTGGCGCATTCGGTCTCCCCTTGCTAGCGTCAGGACTATGAGCATAATAACCACTGACAGACGGCTGGTCGTCCTGGATGCCCCATCCAACCTCGGTTTGCGCCCGCCGGCCCCCGACGTCTCCCCCGGCTGCTACAAGGCACCCTGGGCGTTGCGTGACACCGGTCTCGTGCGGCGGCTCGGCGCGGCGGACGCGGGCGCGCTCGTCCCGCCCCGGTACGTGGCCACCTGGCAGCCGGGCGACGGCGTGCGCAACGGCCCCGCCATCGCCGCATACGCCCGCCGGCTGGCCGACCGCGTGGCGAGGATCCGGGCGGAGGGCGGGTTCCCGGTCCTGCTGGGCGGCGACTGCTCGATCGTGCTGGGCCCGGCGCTGGCCCTGCGCCGGAGCGGCCGGTACGGGCTGGCGTACCTGGACGCGCACTCCGACTTCCGCCACCTGGGCAACTCCCCGCACGTCGGCTCGGCGGCGGGCGAGGACGTGGCGCTGGTCACCGGCCGCGGCGACGACTATCTCACCGACATCGACGGCCTGCGCCCCTACGTCAGGGACGAGGACGTGATCCTGCTCGGCGTCCGCGACGAGGAGGACCTGCCGGATCTGGTGGGCACCGGGCTCGCGTACGTCCCCGGCGACGAGCTCGCCGCCGACCCCGGCCGCGGTCTCGACGCGGCCGGGAAGGTCCTGTCCCGCGACGAGCTGGACGGCTTCTGGATCCACGTGGACGCCGACGTCCTCGACCCGTCGATCCTGCCGGCCGTGGACTCCCCCACCCCGGGCGGCCTGGACGCGGCCCAGCTCACCACGCTCCTGCGCGGCCTGCTGGCGCTGCCGGGGGCCGCCGGGCTGGAGGTCACGATCCTCGACCCCGACCTGGACGAGGACGGCCGCCAGGCGGCCCTGCTCGCCGGCATCCTGGTGGACGCGCTCGCCAGCGGCTGATCACGGCATGACGTAGGGAGTGGTGCTGGTGGCGCCGGCCGCGTTCGTGGCCGTGATCGCGGTCCACGGCGCCGTCGGCACGTACGGCGCCCACGCCGACTCCAGGCGCCCACGCCCGTACCAGCCCTGCCCGACGGTGACCCCCTCCGGCTCGAAGCGCAGCGAGCCGCCCCGCAGGTTGTAGCCCTCGACGAGGACGCCGGCCCGGCCGTTCAGGTCCTTCCTGACGGCGCTGACCACGATGGGCTCCTGCCAGCCGCCCGCGATGTCGTCGGCCAGCGAGGGCGTGCCGTAATCGGCCTGACAGGTGAAGAAGGGGTCCCACCCGTACGAGATGATCTTGCGGGCGTGCGTCCCTGCGGCCATCACCTGCCGGTCCAGGCGGCTCTTCGTGGTGCGCCCGCGCAGCGGCAGCGGATCCACCCGCCCGCACTCGCCGTCGGCGGGCGTGGGCTCGAAGCCCTCGATGTTCACCCACAGCTCCACCCCGGGCGGCACCCGCCGCGCCGCCGCCTCGATGTAGTCGCGGGTGGCCCCGTAGTACGCCTGCGCGTTGGTGACGTCCCCGACGACGGGGACCAGGCGCGGCTCGACCTTGGCGTCCCGCTCGTGCGGGCCGTGCACGGGCACCTTGCCGGTGCCCCGCCCGTCCTGCACGGCCACGGCCATCGGGGCGCCCGCGCGGGTGCCGGCCAGGTCGGCGAGCCCGGCCTCGGTCTGCTCGGGCAGGAAGCCGCGGCCCCGCCGCGCGTCGATGTACGGGCTGACCAGGATGGTCCGGCCGGGCAGCGTGGCGGCGACGATCGCGTGCTGGGCGGCGTACAGCGCGATGATCGGGTCCTTCGGCGCGCGGTCGCGCATGGCCAGCTCGAACGACTGGTAGACCCCCGCGAACGCCGCCGACCCGCCGTAGCGCGCCCGGTAGTCGGCCAGCACCCGCCCGGTGAACGCGGTGAGCGCGGCCGTGTGGTCGTGGTCCGGCTCCCACGTCTTGCCGGGCTCCTGCGGCGCGGCGGGCAGGCCGGGGAAGACCTTCATCCCGTACGCCGCCGCCTCCGCCATCAGGTTGCCGAGCCCGTCGCCGTCCGTGGAGATCAGCACCAGGTCCTGGACCGGGTCCGCGCACGACCCGGCCAGCGACACCCGGTAGAAGACCCGGCCGCCGGCCTCGACCCGCCGGTCCAGCCCCTGGCAGCGCAGCAGGCCGGGCCCGAACTCCTCGCTGGTCGTGTACGTGTAGACGTGCCGGACCCGCTTGCCCGGCACCTCGGCGCACGGCCGCCCGTCCACGACGCAGGCGGCGAAGCCGGGGTCGGCCTCCCCGGCGGCGAACCGCGGCCCGAACGTGACCAGCGTGTCGCCGCCGATCTGGTGGACGGCCTCGACCATGCGCCGGGTCACGCAGGCGTCCGCCCGGGGCATGACCCAGTAGCCGGTGACCGCGTACGGGGCCGTCACCCGCGTGTCGCGGGGCTGGCACTCCTCCGGCGACCGCGAGGGCCCTTCCGACACGGCCGGCACGACGATCCCCACGACCACGGCGGCGAGCCCCACGACGACGGCGACCGCCGCCACGGCCCACAGGATCCGCTGCACCCACGCCCCTTCCACGCCCGGGCTCCAGCCTACGTAGTGCATCTGCCCAGCGGCCGCCGAAGTCGACCCCCGATGTGCGGCGGCCCCGGCCGGTCACGGAGAATGGCGGCAGAAGTACGGCAGGGGGGTACGACGACGTGCGCATCGATCTCAGCGGGAAGACCGCGCTGGTCACCGGCTCGACCCAGGGCATCGGGGCGGCCATCGCTGCGGGGCTGGCGGCGGCCGGCGCCCGGGTCGGCATCAACGGCAGGAGCGAGGGCGGGGTGGCCGCGGCCATCGAGCGGATGACCCCGCCGGGGGGCGAGTTCGTGGCGGCGCCCGGCGACGTGTCCACGGAGGAGGGCTGCGCGCGGGTGCTGAGCCTGCTGCCGCAGGTGGACATCCTGGTCAACAACCTCGGGATCTTCGGCGCGCGGCCGGCGCTGGAGATCGACGACGCCGAGTGGCGGCGCTTCTTCGAGGTCAACGTGCTGGCCGCGGTGCGGCTGACCCGGGCCTACCTGCCGGGCATGAAGGAGCGCGGCTGGGGGCGGGTCCAGTACATCGCCAGCGACTCGGCGGTGGCGGTCCCGGCGGAGATGATCCACTACGGGATGACGAAGACGGCGCTGCTGGCCGTGGCGCGCGGGTTCGCGAAGGACGCGGCGGGCACCGGGGTGACGGTCAACTCCGTGATCGCCGGGCCGACGCACACCGGCGGCGTGGAGGAGTTCGTCTACCAGCTCGTCGACCGGGAGCTGCCGTGGGAGCGGGCGCAGCGGGAGTTCATGCGCGTGCACCGGCCGCAGTCGTTGTTGCAGCGCCTGATCGAGCCCGAGGAGATCGCCAACATGGTGGTCTACCTCAGCTCGCCGCTCGCCTCGGCGACCACGGGCGGGGCGCTGCGGGTGGACGGCGGCTACGTGGACGCCATCCTCCCCTGAGCCCTGCCCCGCGCGGGGAGGATCCCCTGAAGGAGGCGGCCGTCCCCCACTGGCGGGGGATGCCCGCCGGCGGCCGCGCGGCCAGCCTTGGGGCATGATCCTGAGGACCTTACTGGCAAGCACCCTGGCGCTCGGCGCGCTCGCCGCGCCCGCCCGGGCCGCCGCGCCCGCCCAGACCGCCGCGCCCGCCCAGACCGCTGGGCGGCAGGCCGCCGTGAAGTGGCAGGAGTGCCCCGCGTACTCCGACGCCGTGCTGCGCTCGCTCGGCGTGCCCGAGGAGCGGTTCCCGGACTTCCGCCGCCTGTACGCCCGCACCGAGTGCGGCACGCTGGCCGTGCCGCAGGACTACGCCGACCCCGGCGGCAAGCAGATCACCGTCGCCTTCACCCGGCTGAAGGCCGCCGACCAGGCCCACCGCCTGGGCAGCCTGGCGGTCAACCCGGGCGGCCCCGGCGGCAGCGGCTACCTGATGCCGATCGAGCTGGTGCTGGGCGGCATGAAGCTGGACCAGCGCCACGACCTCATCGGCCTCGACCCGCGCGGCGTCGGCTACAGCACCAAGGTCGGGTGCCCGTCGCCCGAGCGGGAGCGCCCGCGGCCCGGCCCGGTCACCGAGGAGCAGGCCAGGAACGTTCACGCCCAGGTGGTCGCGGCCAACAAGGCGTGCGCGGCCACCGACCCCGGCTTCATCGGCCAGCTCACGGCCGCGAACGCGGCCCGCGACCTCGACCGCGTCCGCGCCGCGCTCGGCGAGCGCACGCTCAGCTTCCTCGGGGTGTCCTGGGGCACCTGGTTCGGCGCCGTCTACCGCAACCTGTTCCCGGAGCGCGTGCGGCGGATGTGGCTGGACAGCGTGGCCATCACGGTGCCGAGGATGGACGTCTTCACCGACGTGCGCGCCGACGCCACCGCCCGCGACTTCCAGCGCTTCGCCGCCTGGGTCGCGAAGCAGGACGCCACGTACGGCTTCGGCGACACCACGGCCGAGGTGGTGGCGGCGCTGACCCGGCTGCGCGAGCGCTACGACGCCGACCCGGTCACCTTCACCGACATCGACTTCACCGTGGACGGCCGGGCCATCGCCGAGGCGGCGGGCCAGCCCAGCCCGGCCTGGCGGGACGTGGCGCAGGTCCTCAAGGAGCTGGTGACCGCCACCGGCCCCGAGGCCCCGCCCACGCTCAAGCGGCTCGCGGGCGGCGGCGAGGACGGGCCGCCCCCGGCCGGCGCGCCCGAGCGCGGCAACGCGGTCGCCAGGAACGCCTACTTCTGCAACGAGGACCCGGGGCCGCGCTCGTTCGAGGTGTTCTGGCGGGACTACCAGGCGCGGCTGGCGCGGCACCCGGTGACCGGCGAGGCCACGGCCTTCGTATCCCCCTGCGCGGGCTGGCCGCTGCCGCCCCAGCCGACCCGGCTGCGCCGCTCCGGCGGGTCGCTGATGTTGTCGGGCCACCCGCACGAGACCCCGTCGCCGTACCAGTGGACGCTGGACATGCGCGCGGCGGTCGGCGGGACGGTGGTGACCGTGGACGACGACGTGCACGGCTCCGCGCTGCGGACGCCGGACTGCATCGCCAAGATCGTGGCCTACTTCGAGACCGGCCGGCGGGTCCGTACGTGTGAAGGGGTCCCGCTGCCGGCGGCCACCTCCTGACGGGTCGCGCCCGCCGGCGGTCGTCACCGATCGCCGGCGGGCGCCGGCGCGTCCGCCCCGCGCCGGGATCAGCCATGACGCCCCGGCCGCGATAGCCTTCGCCATTCGGCGCGTTCCCCGCCTTTAAAGCCGCCCTTGCACGCATTTTCAGATCATGTTAGATGGAGGCGAGCAGAGAGGACCGGGGACCCGTGACGCTGATTATCGATCGCGTCTCCGTACGCCGGCGCGGAGAAATCTGGCTCGACGACATCCGGCTGGAATTCTCGAATGGACTGACGACCCTGATCGGGCCGCTGAGCTCGGGGAAGACGACCCTGATGCGGGTCGTGGCGGGGTTGCAGCCGCCCGATTCCGGACGGGTCACGGTCAACGGCGAGGACGTCACCGGAATCTCCGTCCGGAAAAGGTCGATCGCTTTCGTCTATCAGCAGTTCATCAATTACCCGTCGCTCACGGTGTACGAGAACATCGCCTCCCCGCTCCGCCTGGACCCGCGTTTCCGCGGCGCCGCGATCGACCGGCGGGTGCGGGAGGTGGCCGGGCTCATGGGCCTGGCCGACCTGCTCGGCCGCCGCCCCGCCGAGCTGTCGGGCGGCCAGCAGCAGCGCACCGCCATCGCCCGCGCGCTGGCCCGCCCCGTGGACGTGCTGCTCCTCGACGAGCCCCTCGCCAACCTCGACTTCAAGCTGCGCGAGCAGCTCCGCGCCGATCTCAAGGCCATGTTCGCCGACGCGCCCGGCGTGGTGCTCTACTCGACGGCCGACCCCGCCGAGGCGCTGACGTTCGCCGCGCCCACGGTGGTGCTGGGCGAGGGCCGGGTGCTGGACTCCGGTGACGTCGCCGCCATGTACGCCCGCCCGCCCACGCTCGCCGTGGCCGCCACGCTCAGCGACCCGCCGCTCAACCTGCTGCCCGGCGTGGTGCGCGAGGGCCGCATCGAGTGCCTGGGCACGTCGTTCCCCGCGCCCGGCGCGCGGGCGGCCGGGCAGGGCGTGCTGCTCGGCATCCGCCCCCACCAGGTCACGCTGGCCCCCCGCGGGCCGGACGCGCTGGAGCTGCCCGCCGAGATCAGGCTGGCCGAGGTGACCGGCAGCGCCACGTTCCTGCACCTGCTGCTGCGGGGCGAGCGCCACCTGGTCGCCCACCTGCCGGGCACCCGGCGGTTCACGCCGGGCGAGCGGGCGAGCGCGTACGTGGACCCCGCGCACGTCTTCGTCTTCGACGAGACCGGCGGCCGGCTGCTGGCCAGCGGGGCGGCGGAGGTCGACCTGCATGGCTGAGATCCGGCTGGAGGGCGTGGGGCACAGCTACGACGGCGGCCGGACCTGGGCGCTGAAGCCGACCACGTGGACGTGGCGCAGCGGGCGGGCCTACGCGCTGCTCGGCCCGAGCGGCTGCGGCAAGACGACGCTGCTCAACATCGTCTCGGGCCTGCTCACGCCCACCGAGGGCCGGGTCCTGTTCGACGGCCGGGACGTCACCGGCGTGCCGACGGCGGGCCGCGACATCGCGCAGGTCTTCCAGTTCCCGGTCCTGTACGAGGAGATGTCCGTCTACGACAACCTGGCCTTCCCGCTGCGCAACCGGCGACTGCCGAAGGCGGAGGTCGACCGGCGGGTCCGCGAGGTCTCCCGGCTGCTCGGCCTCGACCCGGTGCTCGGCCGCCGCTCGCGCCGCCTCGACCCCGGCCGCCAGCAGATCGTCTGCCTGGGCCGCGGCCTGGTGCGCCCGGGGGTGGCGGCGGTGCTGCTGGACGAGCCGCTCACCGTGGTGGACCCGGCGCTGAAGTGGACGCTGCGCAGCAAGCTCAAGGAGATCCACCGCGACACCGGCCACACACTGGTGTACGTCACCCACGACCAGACCGAGGCGCTGACGTTCGCCGACGAGGTGGTGGTGCTCAACGAGGGGGCCATCGTGCAGGCCGGCGAGCCGGCCGAGCTGTTCCTGTCGCCCGCGCACGAGTTCGTCGGGCACTTCATCGGCTCGCCCGGCATGAACGTGCTGCCCGCCGAGATCAGCGACGGCGTGGTCCGGGTGGGCGGGGCCGTCGCCGGCGCGGCCCGCAAGGACGACCGGCCGGACGGCCGCGCGGACGGCCCGGCGAGCGGTCACCTGGACGGCCCGGCGGACGGCCACGCAGATGGCCCGGCGGACGGCCGCGCAGATGGCCCGGCGAGCGGCCCGGCGGGTGGTGAGGCTGGGCTGGCGCCCGGGCCGGTGCGGGTCGGGGTGCGGCCCGAGTTCGTGCGGATCGGCGGGGCGCCGGCCTCCCCCGGCGTGCCGGCCCGGGTCTCCGGGATCGACCACATGGGCGCCTACGACCTGGTCCACGCCCTGGTCGGCGAGCACCGGGTGACCGCCAGGGCCGAGGCGGGCGCGGCGTACCCGCCGGGCGCGGCGGCGTTCCTGCACTTCGCCGCCGGGCGCGCGTTCCTGTTCCGGGACCAGGTCCGGTGCGGCTCGCTCGCGCCGCTGGACGACGGGGGGACGCGGTGACGACCGGTCAGAGCACCGTCGCGGGCAGCCAGGTCGGCGGCGAGGTCGTCACGCCCCCGCCCGCCGAGCCGCGCGAGGCCCGCACCGACCCGCGCCGCCGGACCAACCGGGCCTGGCTGCTGGTCCTGCCCGTGGTGGTGTCGGTGGCGTTCACGGCGGTCATCCCGCTGATGACCGTGGTCAACTTCTCCGTGCAGGACGTCTTCAGCCCCAGCGACCGGGTGTTCGTCGGGCTGGACTGGTTCTACGAGGCCGTGCGGCGGCCGGAGAACCGCGAGGCGTTCGTCCGCACGCTGCTGTTCTCCGCCCAGGTGCTGCTGCTGGAGATCCCGCTCGGGGTGGCGATCGCGGTGGCGATGCCGCGCCGCGGCGTCTGGGTGTCGGTGGCGCTGGTGCTGGTGGCGCTGCCGCTGCTCATCCCGTGGAACGTGGTCGGCACGATCTGGCAGATCTTCGCCCGCCCCGACATCGGCCTCGGCGGCTGGACGGTCAACAACGTGCTCGGCGTCGGCTACAACTACACGCTCGACTCCACCGACGCCTGGGTCACGATCCTCGTCATGGACGTGTGGCACTGGACGCCGCTGGTGGCGCTGCTGGCCTACGCCGGGCTGCGCTCGATCCCGCAGCCGTACTTCCAGGCCGCGCAGATCGACGGGGCCTCGGCGTGGGCCACGTTCCGCCACATCCAGCTCCCGCGGCTGCGCGGGGTGCTGACGATCGCGATCCTGCTGCGTTTCATGGACAGCTTCATGATCTACACCGAGCCGTTCGTGGTGACGGGCGGCGGCCCCGGCAACGCGACGACGTTCCTCAGCATCCTGCTGTCGAAGATCGCCGTCGGGCAGTTCGACGTGGGGCCGGCGGGGGCGTTCTCGCTGATCTACTTCCTGATCGTGCAGATCCTCTGCTACGTCTTCTTCACCGCGCTGACCAGGTCGGGAAGGTGAGCCCTGATGGTGCGGAGGCTGCCCTGGGCGCGTACGGTCTTCTGGCTCTACGTGGCCACGCTCATGCTGCCGCTGTTGTGGATGTTCGGCATGTCGATCCGCCCGAACGAGGACATCCTGGGCAGCTTCTCGCTGGTCCCGCAGCGCGTGACGTTCGCGAACTACCAGACCTTCCTCAGCGACCCCTCGTGGTACGACAGCTACCTCAACTCGATCGTCTACACCTCGATGAACGCCGTGATGTCGCTGGTGGTGGCGCTGCCCGCGGCGTACGCGTTCTCGCGCTTCCGCTTCGCCGGCGACAAGCACCTGTTCTTCTGGCTGCTGACCAACCGCATGGCGCCGCCCGCCGTGTTCCTGCTGCCGTTCTTCCAGATCTACCAGGCGGTGGGCCTGTTCGACACGCATCTCGGCGTGGCGATCGCGCACATGTTGTTCAACGTCCCGCTCGCGGTGTGGATCCTGGAGGGGTTCATGTCCGGCATCCCGCGCGAGATCGACGAGACCGCGGCCATCGACGGTTACTCGCTGCCCCGCTTCTTCGTCCGGATCTTCCTGCCGCTGATCCGCTCGGCGATCGGCGTGACGCTGTTCTTCTGCTTCATGTTCAGCTGGGTCGAGCTGCTGATCGCCAGGACCATCACGTCGGTGGACGCCAAGCCGATCGCCGCGACCATGACGCGGACGGTGAGCGCGGCCGGCGTGGACTGGGGGCTGCTGGCCGCCGCCGGCGTGCTGACGATCGTGCCCGGCGCCGTCGTCATCTGGTTCGTGCGCAACTACATCGCCAAGGGCTTCGCGCTGGGGAGGGTGTAGCCGGATGTTCGCGTGGATGGTGTGGACCCTCCCCACGGCCCTGGCCTTCGCCGGGCTGGCCCTGCTGCTCGTGGTCATGGCGGTCTGGGCCCGGCTGTCGCCTCCCGTGGCCCGGCGGGGGTTCCTGCGCATCGAGACCGACCGCGGCGACCGGCTGTACATCGGCCTGATCAGCGCCGCGGCCGTGCTGGTCGGCTGGATGGCCGTCACCGACCTGTCCATGTGGCTCGCGCTCGGCTGCGCGGTCCTGGTGGTGGTCGTGATCGGGATATGGGGCTGACAGGAGAGGAGCGGTGCCATGACGCATCGGGCAAGGAGGTCAGCGCTCGCCGGCTCAGCCGCGCTGGTCCTCGTGGCCGCCGGCTGCGCGCAGGGCGGGGGGCAGCCGTCGAGCGACTTCCGGGAGGCCGACGGGAAGGCGGCGGCCCAGCGGTGGGTGACGCAGGAGTTCACGCCGAGCACGCTGTCGAAGGACCAGCAGCTCGCCGAGCTGGACTGGTTCATCAAGGCCGCGGCGCCGTACCGGGGGATGCAGATCAACGTGGTGTCGGAGACGATCACCACCCACGAGTACGAGTCCCAGAAGCTGGCCAAGGCGTTCACCGAGATCACCGGGATCAAGATCAAGCACGATCTGATCCAGGAGGGTGACGTCATCGAGAAGCTCCAGACCCAGATCCAGGGCAACCAGAACATCTACGACGCCTACGTCAACGACTCCGACCTCATCGGCACCCACGCGCGCGGGAACTACGTCCTGCCGCTGTCGGACTACATCGCCGGCGAGGGGAAGAACGTCACCTCGCCCACCCTGGGCCTGAACGACTTCATCGGCATCAGCTTCACCACCGGCCCGGACAAGAAGGTCTACCAGCTCCCCGACCAGCAGTTCGCCAACCTCTACTGGTTCCGCTACGACTGGTTCACCGACCCCGGCATCAAGAAGCAGTTCAAGGACCTGTACGGCTACGACCTGGGCGTCCCGGTCAACTGGGCGGCCTACGAGGACATCGCCGACTTCTTCACCAACAAGGTCAACGGCAACGGCACCATCGACGGCAAGAAGGTCTACGGCCACATGGACTACGGCCGCAAGGACCCGTCGCTGGGCTGGCGCTTCACCGACGCCTGGCTGTCGATGGCGGGCAACGGCGACCCCGGCATCCCCAACGGCCTGCCCGTGGACGACTGGGGCATCCGGGTGGAGGGCTGCCGCCCGGCCGGCTCGTCGGTCACCCGCGGCGGCGACACCAACGGCCCCGCCTCCGTGTACGCGCTGGTCAAGTACATCGACTGGCTCAAGAAGTACGCGCCGAAGGAGGCCGCCGGCATGAACTTCAGCGAGGCCGGCCCGGTCCCCGCGCAGGGCAACATCGCCCAGCAGATCTTCTGGTACACCGCGTTCACCGCCGACCTGACCAAGCCCGGCCTGCCGGTCGTCAACGCCGACGGCACCCCGAGGTGGCGGATGGCGCCCAGCCCGCACGGCGCGTACTGGAAGGAGGGCCACAAGCTCGGTTACCAGGACGCGGGCTCGTGGACGCTGCTGAAGAGCACGCCGAAGGAGCGGCGGGCGGCCGCCTGGCTGTACGCCCAGTTCGTCACGTCCAAGACGGTGTCGCTGAAGAAGTCGATCACCGGCCTGACCTTCATCAGGGACTCCGACATCAGGAGCGCCTACTTCGACGAGAACGCCAAGAAGTACGGCGGCCTCATCGAGTTCTACCGCTCCCCCGCCCGCAAGCAGTGGACGCCCACCGGGACGAACGTCCCCGACTACCCGAAGCTGGCCCAGCTCTGGTGGCAGAACGTGGCCACCGCCGTGACCGGCGAGACCACGCCGCAGCAGTCGATGGACAACCTGGCCAGGCAGCAGGACGAGATCCTGTCCCGGCTGGAGCGGCGCGGCTACGGCGGCGCCTGCGCGCCCAAGCTCAACCCGGAGCGGCCCGCCCAGTACTGGCTGGACCAGCCGGGCGCGCCGGTGCCGAAGCTGGCCGACGAGCGGGGCAAGCCGGCCACGCTCGACTACGACAAGCTGATCGCGCAGTGGAGGACCGGCAACTGAGCCGCGGGTGACGAACGGCGGGCGCCGCCGCCCGTGGCAGGCCGGGCGGCGGCTGGTCCGTCAGCCCCGCAGGTGCCGCGCGAGCCAGTCGAAGGCCCGCTCCTGCATGGGCACGTCGAAGCTGTGCGGCACGTCGGCGAAGACCGCCTCGTACGCGCCGGGGGCGTCCCGGTAGCGGGCGGTGATCGTCTCGTGGGCGCGGCGCATGCCGGGCCCGGGGAACAGCTCGTCACGGGTGGCGTACTGGACCATGAGCGGGGCGGGGGCGCGGGCGGCCACCAGGTCCGGCCAGTCGCCGAGGCGGGGCAGGCCGGGCGGGTAGAGCATCCAGGTGTGCCGGGCGACGTACCCGTCCAGCAGGTCCCGGTAGGAGGTCATCATCGCGGCCACCACGACGGCCGCCACGTGCTCGTCGAACGCGCCGAGCAGCCCGGCCCGCAGGCCGCCGCCCGACAGGCCCGCACAGCCCACCCGGGCCACGTCGGGGCGGGAGCGCAGGTAGGCCGCGGCGGCCAGGTCCTCGGCGGCGACCACGCCGGCGAACGAGGTGCCGAGCACGGCGCAGTGCTTGGCCACGACGTGCTCGTGCGCCCGCGCGGCCGCGTCGTAGCGGTCGGCCTCGCTGCCCGGGCCCGGCTCCGGGTCCAGCGGGAAGCGGCGGCTGCCCCAGGCGAGCACGTCGTGGGCGAGCACGGCGAAGCCGCGCCGGGCCAGGGCGTTGGCGAAGGCCCGGCCGCCGTAGAGGTCGGCGCGCAGCCTGGACACCTCGGGCGACGGGCCCTCGGGGGCGTCGGCGATCTTCTCCTTACCCGCCCACTTCATGCCGGCGTGGCAGTGCAGCGCCACCACGCCGGGCAGCGGGGCGGTGGCCTCGCGCGGCTTCAGCAGGAAGGCCCGCGTGCGCGGGCCGAACCCGACGGACCAGGACAGCTCCTCGCCCGCCAGGTCGCCGTCGGTCCACGCCCGCTCCACCCGCACGTCCTCGGCCCGCAGGTCGAGCACGCCCATGGCGTCCCGCGCGGCTTCCCTGAGCCGGGGACCGGGCTCGGGGAAGGTGCCGAGCCGCGCTCCGGCGAGCGCGGCCAGCTCCCCGAACACGGCCCCCTCGGCGGCGGGGTCAGGCGACACGGGTGCCGTCGTCCGCCAGGCGGACGGGGGCGCCGGAGGCGGCCGACATGGTGGCGGCGACGCCCGTCAGGACGCTGCGGATGCCGTCGCGGTAGCCGGCCTGGCGGCCCAGCGGGTCGTCGTCCGGACCGCGGAAGACGTCGTTGAGCAGCAGCCGGTCGCCGCCGCCGTGCCCGCCGGCCCCGGTCTCGATGGGGATCTCCTCCGGCTCGCGCCAGTGCCGGCGCAGCAGCAGCCGCTCCGACGAGCCGGTGGCGTGCTCCTTGGCCGCGGCGCTCGGGTCGACGGCCGCGTGCGGGGGCGTCCACTCCCGCTCGACGACGTCCAGCTCCAGCCGCCCGGCGGTGCCGTTGAAGGCGATCCGGTAGCCCTCCCACGGGGCGTGGGCGTGCAGCGAGTAGGTGAGCATCGCGCGGTTGGCGTAGCGCACCAGCACCGACATGTTGTCGTCGATGTCGATGCCCTCGCCGAAGACGTCCTGGTCCCGGATGTAGCCGTCCTCGTGCTCGGCGTCCAGGTAGAGCCGCTTGAGCCGGGGATCGGCGGAGATGTCCAGGATGAACGGGTCCGTGCCCAGCCCCGGAGCGCCCTGCCCGCGCTCGGCGCGCTCGCCCAGGCCGCGCGCGCGGGCATTGGCGGCGCCGTAGAAGCGCAGGTCGGTCTGGGCGAAGACCAGCTCGGGCGCGGCGCCGAGCCACCAGTTGACCAGGTCGAAGTGGTGGGTGGACTTGTGGACGAGCAGCCCGCCGGAGCTGGCCCGGTGCCGGTGCCAGCGGCGGAAGTAGTCGGCGCCGTGGATGGTGTCCAGCGTCCACTCGAAGTGTACGGAGGTCACCTCGCCGATCGCGCCCTCCATGAGCAGCCGGCGCACGGCCGAGTTGCGCGGCGAGTACCGGTAGTTGAAGGTGACGATCAGCTTGCCGCTGCTGCGCTCGGCGGCGGCGGCGATGGCCGCGCACCCCTCGGCGTCCACGGTCAGCGGCTTCTCCACGATGACGTCGCGGCCCGCGTCGAGCGCCGCGCACACGTACCGGGCGTGCGTGGCGTCGACGGTCGTGACGATGACCGCGTCGGCGAGCTCAAGCACCTTGCCGAACTCCTCGGGTGCGAAGCACGGCACCTGCCGGCCGATCCGCTCGACGTAGTAGTCCATGCGGGTCCGGTTGGTGTCGCACAGGGCGACGATGGTGCCGGCGTCGCGCCACTCCCCGAGCAGCGCGTCGACGTACATCTGCGCGCGGTGCCCGAGCCCGACGAACGCGTACTTCATGTCTCTCCTCAACCAGCGATGGAGGCGTTGGCCTCCGTGATGAACTTCTGCGCGGCGTCATCAGGCGTCATCCGGCCGAACATGACCTCCTCGGAGTACCGGGTGAGGATGTCCTCCATGGCGCTGGCGCCCTTCGGCGGGGCGGCCGGCGGCTCGGCCAGCTCGCCCTTGACCTTGTCCAGGAAGTCCAGCGTCTTCTTGTCGGTCTCCGGCAGCTTGTCCTTGACCGCCGCCAGCACCTTCGAGCTGGCCGGCAGGCCGCGGTCGCTGAGGATGATCGCGCCGGCCTCCGGGTCGTTGACCATGAAGTCGATGAACTTGGCCGCCTCGGCCGCGTGCTCGGACTTGGAGGAGGCGGTGTAGAACATGGCCGGCTGGAGGAACATGCCGCCGGTGGGGGCGCCCTCCAGCTTCGGCATGCGCAGCAGCTCCAGGTTCTGGCCGGACGCCTTCGCGGCCGCGCCGAGCTGGTTGCTCCACCACATGCCCA
This sequence comes from Nonomuraea sp. NPDC050783, assembly GCF_040802095.1. Taxonomy (NCBI): domain Bacteria; kingdom Bacillati; phylum Actinomycetota; class Actinomycetes; order Streptosporangiales; family Streptosporangiaceae; genus Nonomuraea; species Nonomuraea sp. NPDC050783. Next base: position 740,822 of record NZ_JBFAHK010000001.1, on the reverse strand, counting down.
TCGCGCCGGTGTTGGTGCCGAGCAACGACTGGTCGATGCTGGTGGCGCCGATCTCGGAGCTCTTGGCGGCCTCGGGGGCGCCCTTGGTCTTGATCAGGTTCTGCATGATGCCCCACCAGTCCTTGATGGTCTGGGGGCTCATGCCGAGCTTGTTGCCGTTGTAGAAGGGCTCGCCCTTCTGGGCGGCGTAGATCTGGAGGTAGGCCGGATTCCAGCTGAGCTGCGTGCCGGTGATCTTGCCCTTGCTGCCGGCGGTGATCTTCCCGGCGAACTGCACGAAGTCATCCCAGGTCCACTTGCTGTCGTCGGGCAGCTTCTGGCCGGACTGCTCGACCAGGGCCGGGTTGACGATCAGCGAGAAGGCGTTGACGCCGGTGGGGATGGCGAACTGCTTGCCGTCGATGGCGCCGGTGGACAGGACCTTCGCGTCGAAGTCGGCCGTGTTGACCGAGCTGGCCAGGTCGGCGAGGGTGCCGCGGTCGGCGTACTCGCGCAGGCCGCGGATCTCCAGCGTGATCACGTCCGGGGCGTCGTTGCCGGCGACCTTCGTGGACAGCGTCTCGTAGTAGCTGGCGAAGTCGGAGAACTCACCCTCGACGTCGATGGTGGGGTTCTTGGCCTCGAACTTCTTGATGGCCTCTTCGGTCATCTTCTGCCGCGCGTCGCTGCCCCAGTAGGAGAAGCGCAGCTTGATCTTGCCGTCGGCGCTCTCGCCACTGCCGCCGCTGCCGCCGCTGCCGCACGCCGCGGTGACCGCCAGCACAGCGGTGGCCAGCAGCGCCGCCGACCACATCTTCTTGCCAGAGCTCACGGCTCTACCTCCTAGGGGGTTTATGTGGGGGGTGGGGAGGGACTACTTCAGACCGGTGGTGGCCACGCCGCGGATCAGGTACTTCTGCCCGACGAGGAAGAACCCGAAGATCGGCCCCAGTGCGACGATCGACATGGCGAACATGGGACCCCACGAGGAGTCGCTGCTGGCGTCGAGGAAGGTGCGCAGTGCCACGGTGACCGTGAAGTTGTCCGGGTTGTTGAGGTAAAGGAGCTGGCTGAGGAAGTCGTTCCACGTCCAGATGAACGTGAAGATCGCGGTGGTGGCCAGGGCCGGCAAGCAGAGCGGCATGACGACCCTGAGATAGATCCGCCAGTAGCCCGCCCCATCGATCTCGGCCGCCTCGTCCAGTTCCCTGGGCAGTGTACGGATGAACTGCACCATCAGGAAGACGAAGAACGCGTCCGTCGCCAGCACCTTGGGCATCACCAGCGGCCAGATCGTGTTGATCAGGTCCAGCTCGGAGAACATGATGTACTGCGGCACGATCACGACGTGGTGCGGCAGCATGATCCCGCCGAGCATGAGGGCGAACCAGAACTTCTTCAGCGGGAAGTTCAGCCGGGCGAAGGCGTAGGCGGCCAGCGAGCAGGCCACCAGGTTCGCCACCACGGACAGCGCCGTGATCACCGCGGAGTTCCACAGGTAGTAGCCGAAGGGGTGCTTGAGCGCGTACCAGCCCTCGGTGTAGTTCTCGAAGGTGACCGTGCTGGGCAGCAGGCCCGGCTCGCGGAAGATCAGCTCCTCGGGCTTGAGCGAGCTGGAGATCATCCAAAGCAGCGGATACAACATGACCAGGCCGAAGCCGATCAGCAGCACGTGCTTGACCAGCGGTCCGCCCTTGACCGGGCGGAACAGGGCCGGGACCGGCCGCCTACTTGTCGTCGCCATAGAAGACCCAATACTTGGAAGCGAGGAAGTTGATCCCGGTGAGCGCCGCGATGATGACCAGCAGGACCCACGCCATCGCCGCGGCGTAGCCCATGTCGTAGCTCTTGAACCCCTTGAGGTAGAGGTACAGGGTGTAGAAGAGCGTCGAGTCGGCCGGGCCGCCCTTGCCGTTGCTGACGATGAAGGCCTGGGTGAACGACTGGAACGACTTGATGACCTCCAGCACCAGGTTGAAGAAGATGATCGGCGTGAGCAGCGGCATGGTGATCGACCGGAACTGCCGGAACGTGCCCGCGCCGTCCACCGCGGCGGCCTCGTAGTAGCTGGAGGGGATCTGCCGCAGGCCGGCCAGGAAGATGATCATCGGGGCGCCGAACGTCCAGACGTGCAGGAGGATCAGCGTGCCCAGCGCGGTGTCGGGGTCGCCCACCCAGCCGGGCCCCTGGATGCCGAAGATCGCGAGCACCGCGTTGACCAGGCCGTCCGCACCGAACACCTTGCGCCACAGGATGGCGATGGCGACGCTGCCGCCCAGCAGGGAGGGCAGGTAGAAGATGGAGCGGTAGAACGACAGGCCGCGCAGACCGCGGTCGAGCACCAGGGCCAGCGCGAGGGCGAAGGCCAGTTGGAGCGGGACCGAGACGACCACGTAGACCGTGGTCACCTTCAGCGAGGCGATGAACCTCGGGTCCTCGGTGAACATCTTGACGTAGTTGTCGAACCCGACCCACTTGGCCTCCTGCAGGAGGCTGTAGTCGGTGAACGACAGGTAGAGCGAGGCGAAGATCGGGCCGATCGTGATGACGAGCAGGCCGACGAACCAGGGCGCCAGGAAGAGGTAGGCGGCCCGTGCCTCTCGGCGGGAACGTTTCGTGGAGCGGTTACCGCCCTGTGCGGGTCTGGTCGCCGCTTCCCGGGGCTTCACCGCCACCGAGTCAGCCATGACGGAACTCATTCGTCATCACGGACCTTCCGGCGAAATGTGAATGGATAGCGCTTTCCTATAGCCGCCGGGAAAGTTACGTCAACCCTTTGCAGGCGTTACATAGCCGTTACCGATATATCGCCAGCGCGTTTGTCCTGGTAGCACGGGGGTCCTGCCGAGAAGTCAGACGAATTTTCTTCTGGTTTAGTACAACCGGTTGCAGCAGGCACGCTATCGTGGCGCTGCGGTGGACTCCCTGATGACCAGGCGCGTTTCCAGCGACGTCGTGGCGCTCACCTCCTGAATGAGCAGATCGACCGCCAGCCGCCCGGCGGCGGCCGTCGGCATGGCCACGGTGGTGAGCTTGGGCCGGCTCAGCCGTCCCGGCACGATGTCGTCGATCCCCACGACGGAGACGTCCTCGGGCACGCCCAGCCCGAGATCGCCCAGGCCCTCGATGAGCCCGATCGCCACGAGGTCGTTGTAGGCCAGCACGCCGGTCACCCCCGACTCGCGCACCCGCCCGGCGGCGGCGAACCCGCCCCGCTCGGTCGGCGCGTTCGGCCCGATCACCACCAGCTCGACGCCGGGCACCCGCTCGGCGGCGGTGCGGATCTCGGCGCTCGTCCACGAGCCGGCCGGCCCGGCGACCAGGGCCACCCGGCGGTGGCCGAGCCCGGCCAGGTGCTCGACCGCCAGCCTGGCGCCGTGGCCCACGTCCATGAGCACGGTGGCCGCGCCGCGCAGCCGCCGGTTGATGACCACGAACGGCACCCGCTCGGCCAGCCGCTCCAGCGCCTTGTTCGAGGAGCGGGGGCTGCACAGCACCACGCCGTCCACCTGCTTGGAGAACGCCTGGATCAGCTCCTCCTCGGCGGCCGGCTCCTCGTCGGTGTCGGCGACGAACAGGTGGTAGTCGCGCTGCCGGGCGGCGGCGTGCGCGGCCTTGATCAGCGGGGGGAAGAACGGGTTGGCGATGTCGGCCACGATGAGCCCGAGGTTGTGCGTACGCCCGGTCGTGAGCGCCCGCGCCGCCCGGTTGGGGCGGTATCCCAGCTCCTCGGCCACCGTCAGCACCCGGGAGCGGGTGGCGGCGTTGACCATGTGCGGCGCGGAGAACGTCCGCGACACGGTGGAGACGTGCACGCCGGACGCCCGGGCCACATCACGAATCGTCACTGTCACAGCGACCCACCCTAACGCAACCGCTTGCAGAAGCCCTGAGGACGTTGAAAGCGCTTGCCCAGCGGAGCCGAACCAAGACCGGACGGGAACCCCCAGGTAACACCGGGGGTATGAAATCACCTCTTGACGCCCCACCCTCGGGGACACAAAGGTTTAGTGCAACTGTTTGCAGTCTTGAAGGAGCCCCTCACGGTGAGCAGAGTCCTCGTCACCGGAAGCGCAGGACGCCTCGGCCGCAGCGTGGTCACCACGCTCGCGGCGGCCGGGCACGAGGTCATCGGCGTCGACAGCGCACCCGGCACCCCGGCCGAGGCCGCGGCCACGTTACCGGCCGACCTCACCGACACGGGAGCGGCGTTCGAGGTCATCGCCCGCTTCCGCCCGCAGTCGGTGATCCACCTGGCGGCCATCGCCACGCCGTTCAGCCGCCCGGAATCGGTGATCTACAAGGTCAACACGCAGCTCGCGTTCAACGTGTGCGAGGCGTCGGTGAGCCTGGGCGTGCCGAACGTGGTGATCGCCAGCAGCCCCACGGTGATCGGTTACGGGGCGCCCGGCGGGTGGGCGCCGGCGTACCTGCCGATCGACGAGGACCACCCGGTGCGGCCGTGGAACGCCTACAACCTGTCCAAGGTGGCCGCCGAGCAGACGATGAAGGCGTTCGCCGAGGCGGGCACCACCCGCTTCGCCGCGATCCGGCCGTGCTTCGTCATCGCCCCGGAGGAGTGGGCCGGCGCGCCGACCCAGTCGGGCCACACGCTCACCGAGCGGCTGGACCGCCCGGAGCTGGGCGGGGTGTCGCTGTTCAACTACGTGGACGCCCGCGACGCCGCCGAGCTGACCGGCGTGCTCGTCGAGGCGCTGCCCGAGCTGCCGAACGGCGAGGTGTTCTTCGTCGGCGCCGCCGACGCGCTGGCCAGGAAACCGCTGGCCGAGCTGCTTCCGCAGGTCATACCGGGCACCGAGCCGTTCGCGGCCGGGCTGACCGGATCCTCCCCCGCCTTCTCGACCACCAAGGCAGAACGCCTGCTCGGCTGGCAGGCCAAGCGGAGCTGGCGTACCGAGCTCAAGGAAGAGTCCGAATGAATCTGAGCGGTGTGCTGTTCTTCCCCGTCACCCCCTTCGACGCCGAGGGCGGGCTCGCCGAGGAGGTGCTGGCCGAGCACATCAGGCAGGGCATGGAGCACGCGCCCGGCGGCGTGTTCGTCGCCTGCGGCACCGGCGAGTTCTCCGCGCTGTCGGAGGCCGAGCACGCGCGCGCGGTACGGGTGGCGGCCGGGGTCGTGGGCGGGCGGGTGCCGCTGTTCGCGGGCGCGGGCGGGCCGCTGGGCGCGGCGCTCGGCCAGGCGCGGGCCGCGCGGGCGGCCGGGGCCGACGGGCTGCTGCTCATGCCGCCGTACCTGGCGCAGGGTCCCGGGCAGGGCTTCCGCGCGTACGTGGAGGCGGTCGCGGCCGAGCTGCCGGTGATCGTCTACCAGCGCGGCTCGGTGGTGCTGGAGCCGGAGACCGTGGTCGAGCTGGCCGGCGTCCCCGGCGTGATCGGGCTCAAGGACGGCCTGGGCGACATCGACCGCATGCAGCGGACCGTGCTCGCGGTGCGCGAGGCGTACCCGGACTTCCTGTTCTTCAACGGGCTGCCGACGGCCGAGCTGACCATGCCCGCCTACCGGGGCATCGGCGTGGAGCTGTACTCCAGCGCGGTGTTCGCGTTCGCGCCGGAGATCGCGAAGGCGTACCTGAACGGCGACGAGCGGCTGCTCACCGAGTTCTACGCGCCGCTGGTCCGGCTGCGCGGCAAGGTGCCCGGCTACGCGGTCGCCCTGGTCAAGGCCGGGGTCCGGCTGCGCGGCCTGGACGTGGGCCCGGTCCGCCCGCCGCTGGTGGACGTGACCGGCGAGCACCTGGCCGAGCTGGAGGCGCTGATCAAGAGCGGATTGGAGCTGGCGGCCCCATGACCGTCGCCGACCTGCGTACCGAGCTGCGCACCGCCGCGCTGCCCCGCCCGTGGGGCGCCGACGTGCCGGCCAACCACGTGATCGTCACCCACGTCACGCTCAAGGACGGCCGCACCGGCACCGGCTTCTCGTGGACGCCGCAGATCGGCGCGCACGCCGTGCGCGCGCTGCTCGACCACGACCTGCGCGAGGCGCTGATCGGCCTGCCCGCGCACCCCGAGGTGGTGTGGGACCGGCTGTGGCGGCACACCCGCGAGGCCGGCGCCGGCGGGATCACCACGATCGCGCTGGCCGGCATCGACCTGGCCCTGTGGGACCTGCGCTGCGGCGGGTCCGCCCTGCCCGACGTGCTCGGCCGGCGCCGCGAGGAGGTCCCGGTCTACGGCAGCGGCGTCAACCTGCACTACTCCCTGGAGGAGCTGGTCGAGCAGGCCAGGCGCTGGACGGCGGCCGGCCACCGGGGCGTCAAGATCAAGGTGGGCCGCCCCGACCTGGCCGAGGACGTCGAGCGGGTGGCCGCCGTCCGCGAGGTCATCGGCCCCGACCGGCTGCTGATGATCGACGCCAACCAGCGCTGGGACCTGCACCGCGCCCGGCGGGCGCTGGCCGCGCTGCGCGCGTACGACCCGCACTGGATCGAGGAGCCGCTGCCCGCCGACGACGTGGCCGCGCACGTGGAGCTGCGCCGCTCCACCGACGTGCCGGTGGCCGTGGGCGAGAACGTCTACACGACCTACGGCTTCCGCGACCTGCTGGCGGCCGGGGCGTGCGACATCGTGCAGCCCAACGTGGTGCGGGTCGGCGGCATCACGCCGTTCCTGCGGATCGCCGAGCTGGCCAGGACCTACGACGTGCCGGTCTACCCGCACCTGCTGAGCGAGGTGTCCGGGCAGCTCGCGCTGGCCCTGCCGCAGCCGGTGATGGCCGAGGACGTCGAGGACGCCTCCTTCGCCGCGCTCGGGCTGCTGCGGGAGCCGTATCCGGTGGAGGTCTCCGGCGGGGTGCTGCGCTCGGGCGGGCACGCCGGGCTCGGGCTGAGGTGGTCGGAATGACCAAGGTCGTTCTCGCCGGGGCCAACGGGCACGGCCGGCACCACCTGGGCAACCTGCGCCGGCTGGCCGGCCGGGGCGTGGTCGAGCTGGTGGGGATCTGCGACGTGCGGCCGGTGGAGGTCGACTTCGGCGCGCCGCGGCGCTCGGCCGACCTGGGCGCGCTGGTGGAGAAGACCGGCGCGGAGATCACGATCATCTGCACGCCGATCCACACGCACGCCGACCTCGCGGTGACCGCCCTGCGGGCGGGCTCCCACGTGCTGCTGGAGAAGCCGCCGGCGCCCAGCCCCGAGGAGCACCGGCGCATCGCCGAGGCGGTGGCGGAGACCGGGCTGGCCTGCCAGGTCGGCTTCCAGTCGCTCGGCTCGGCGGCCGTCCCCGCGCTGCGCGAGCTGATCGCGAGCGGCGCCCTCGGCGCGGTGCGCGGCATCGGCGGCGCGGGCGCCTGGGAGCGGCCGGCGGCGTACTTCACCCGCTCGGCCTGGGCCGGCAGGCGCCGGCTGGACGGCGTGGACGTGGTGGACGGCGCGCTCACCAACCCGTTCGCGCACGCCGTGGCGACCGCGCTGGCGCTCACCGGCAGCGGCGTCGCCGGGATCGAGACCGAGCTGTACCACGCCAACCCGATCGAGTCGGACGACACCTCCTGCGTGCGCATCCGGCTGGACGACGGGCTGACGGTCACGATCGCGGTGTCGCTGTGCGCGGCCGAGCGGCACGAGCCGTACCTGGTGGTCCACGGCGACCGGGGCCGCGCCACGCTCGTCTACACCGAGGACCGGCTGCGGGTCGAGCACGCCGACGGCACGGTCACCACCACCGTGTACGAGCGCACCGACCTGCTGGAGAACCTGATCGACCACGTCCGCACCGGCGCGGAGTTGCTGGTGCCGCTCGACCGCACCGAGTCCTTCACCCGGGTGCTGGACGCCGTGCGGCTGGCCCCCGAGCCGCAGCCGATCCCCGGGCGCTACCAGGCCGTCGAGCGGGACGAGGCCGGCGAGGCCGTCCGCCGGGTCCTGCCCGGCATCGCCGAGCTGACCGCCCGCAGCGCCGACGAGTTGGCGCTCTACTCCGAGCTGGACGTGCCGTGGACGCGGGTGAGCCTGCTGGCCGGCGGCACCGAGGTGGCCGCCTACGAGACCCGGCCCGACCTGCCGGCCACCGCCTCCCCCCGGCCCTACCTGCACCGGGTGCGCACGCTGGGCGGCGTCGAGGTCACCGAGGTCCGGCCCGAGGACCACGTGCACCACCTGGGCGCGGGCGTGGCGATCTCGGACCTCGGCGGGGTGAACTTCTGGGGCGGGCGCACCTACGTCAAGGACCAGGGGCCGGCCTGGCTCGACGACCACGGCACACAGCGGCACCGGGCCTTCACCCGGCTGGCCGACGACGGCTTCACCGAGGAGCTGGAGTGGGCGGGGCCGGACGGGCGGGTCGTGGCGCGCGAGGAGCGCGTCGTCACCGCCCGGCCGCTCGGCCGGCACTGGGCGCTCGACTTCTCCTTCACGCTGACGAACCTCACCGGCGCGCCCGTGGAGGTCAACAGCTCGGCCACCAAGGGCCGCGCGGGCGCGGGCTACGGCGGCTTCTTCTGGCGCGCCCCCGGCACCTCCACGGACCGGGCGACCCTGCCCGGCGGCGAGCAGGACGTGCACGGCAGCCGCGGCCGGTGGGTGGCGCTGTCCGGCACCGACCCGGAGGGGCGGGACTGGACGCTGGTGTTCGTCCAGGACGACGGGGACGCCTGGTTCGTCCGCAACACCGAGTACCCGGGGGTCGGGCAGGCGCTGGCCTGGGACCGGCCGCTGGTGGTGGCGGACACGCTCACCCGGCGGGTCGTCACGGTCGTCGCCGACGGCCGGCTGAGCCGGGACGAGGCCGAGTCCCTGGCCGCCGAGGCCCTGGCCCCCGAGTCCCTGGCCGCCGAGGTCTGAGGGTGGGGGTCTGAGGGTGGGGGTCTGAGGGTGGGGGTCTGAGAGCGGGGGTCTGAGAGCGGGGGTCTGAGAGCGGGGGTCACCGCCGGAGCCCGTCACCGCCGGGGCCGGGCTCGGGGTGGCCGCCGCTCTCCCGCTGCGCCGCACCGCCGGAGGTGTGCCGCAGCAGGCGCAGGGCGCCGCGCGACAGGGCGGTCAGGATGTCGGCGCACTCGTCCAGGTCCGGGTAGCGGCCCTCCAGGTGGCCGATGGCCAGGGCGTTCGTGGCCGCGTTGATGCCCTCGGCGATCATCTCCAGGCGGCGCCGGTCGCGCTCGTCGTCGGCGGTGTAGCCGAGCGCGGCCAGGTCGGCGGCGTGGTGCTCGCGATAGGCCCGCGCCGTCTCGACGGCGAAGTCGCGCAGCAGGGACGACGGGTCATGCCGGGCGCGGAGCTGGATGCGCAGCAGCTCCGGATGGCGGCAGGCGGCCTCCAGCGGGATGCGGAAGGTCTCCCGGTGGCTGTCGAGGTCGCCGGGAGCCTCGCGGGCCCGGCGCCGGGCCCGCCGCATGGACGCGCGCAGCCGCGCGCCGCTCTCCTCGGCCAGCACCCGCAGCAGCTCCTGCATGTCCTTGAAGTGCACGTAGAAGCTGGACTGGGCGATCCCGGCCGCCCTGGCGACCTTGACCGTGCTCAGCCCCGCCTCCCCCTCCTGGTCCAGGATCGTCAGCGCGGCCTTGAGCAGCCTGCGCCGGGTGCGGTCCTTCGCCTCGCTCCTGCTGAGCGGTGTCGTCATCACGTCAACCTAGAGGGTCTTGTGCGAATTTTCACCGATAGTACTATCGGTGAAATTGCTCTCGGGGGATGATCCGGGAGGAGGCGTGGATGAAACGCTGGAGAACGCCTGGCACGCTGCTGCTGGTCGCGGCGCTGCTGCTGGCCTGCAGCGGCCAGCGCCCGGTGGCCGGCCCGCAGGCGGGGGCCTCGTCCCCGGCGTCGGGGCCGGCCCAGGGCGGGCGGCTGGTGTACGCGCTGAGCGCCGACGCCAACGGGTTCAACCCGGTCACCGACCAGTTCGCGGCGCAGAGCTACAGCATGGTCACCACGATCATCGAGCCGCTGGTGGCCGTGGCCGCCGACGGGAGCTGGAAGCCGTACCTGGCCGAGTCGGTCACCCCCAACGCCGCCTACGACGAGTGGACGATCAAGGTCAGGTCCGGCGTCTCGTTCTCGGACGGCATCCGGCTGACCGGTGACATCGTCAAGGCGAACCTGGAGGCGCAGAAGGCCTCGCCGCTGACGGCGGCGGTGTTCGTGCCCATCAAGTCGTTCGAGCTGGCCGACCCGATGACGGTCAAGGTCAGGCTGAGGCAGCCGTGGGTGGCCTTCCCCTACTACCTGACCACCCAGACCGGCATGATCGTGCCGCCCGCCTCCCTCGCCGACCCCAGGACCGCCAGCCTCAAGCCGGTCGGCACCGGGCCGTTCCTGTTCAAGGAGTACGTGCCGGACAACCGGTTCGTCGTCGTCAAGAACCCGCACTACTGGCGGCAGGGGCTGCCGTACCTGGACGAGATCGAGTTCCGCGTCCTGCCCGACAGCCAGACCCGGGCGCAGACCCTGGAGGCCGGCGGCGTGGACGCCATCGGCACCTCCCGTGACGAGGACCTCACCAAGTTCGGCGCCATGAAGGACGCCTACACCGTGCACCGGGCCGAGGGGATGGCGGTCGCCGAGTACTTCTTCCTGCTCAACACCGCCGTCCCCCCGCTGGACGACGTACGCGTCCGCCGGGCGCTCGCCCACGCCACCAACCGCAAAACGGTGATCTCGACCCTGCGCGGCGGCCTGACCGAGCCGGCCGACGGCCCGTGGTCGAAGGACTCGCCCTGGTACGCCCCCGGCGGCTACCCCGACTACGACCCCGCCAAGGCCGCCGCCCTGATCAAGGAGGTCGAGGCGGAGAAGGGCCCGGTCCGCTTCGAGCTGATCTCCACCCCCGACCCCAACACCATGCAGGGCATCGAGCTGGCCCAGGACATGTGGCGCAAGGCCGGCGTCGAGGTGACGATCAGGCAGGCCGACCAGGCCGACCTGATCAACCGCGCGATCACCGGCAACTACCAGGCCACCGTGTGGACCCAGTTCTCCGCCCAGGATCCCGACGGCGAGTACATCTGGATGCACCAGGCGTACGCCAAGCCCGTCGGCTCCATCTCGCTCAACATGTCCAGGCTCAAGGACGACCGGCTCAGCAAGGCCCTCGACACCGGGCGGGTCAGCCCCGACCCGGCCACCCGCAAGCAGGCGTACGCCACCGTGCAGCAGCGCCTGCGCGAGCTGGTGCCGTACGTGTTCGTCGACCATCTCGACACCGGCGCCGTGGTGGCCAGGAGCCGGGTGCAGGGCATCGGCGAGCACACGCTGCCCGACGGCGAGAAGGGGCTGCCGCTGACCGGCTCGCCCATCCCGTACCACCCGTTCGCGCAGATCTGGGTCACCCAGCGGTGATCGTCGTCCACCGGCTGGTCCGGCTCCTGGTGGTGCTGCTCGCGGTCACCTTCCTGTCCTACGCCCTGCTCACCCTGCTGCCCGGCGACCCGGTCACGCAGATCCTGGGCCTGTCGGCGACGGAGGAGGCCCGCGAGCAGGTACGCCGGGAGCTGGGCCTGGACCAGCCGCTGCTGGTGCGCTACCTCGACTGGCTGGGCGGGCTCGCCACCGGCGACTTCGGGCACTCCTACATCACCCGCATGCCGGTCGCCGACGAGCTGGCCGGGCGCCTGCCGGTCACGCTGGAGCTGCTGGTCGCGGCGCAGCTCGTCGCGCTCGGCGGCGCGATCCCGCTGGGCGTCGCCGCCGCCCGCCGCGCCGGGCGCGCCCTGGACCAGGCGCTCACCGCCCTCAGCTTCGCGCTGCTGTCCACGCCCGTGTTCGTGCTCGGCGTGCTGCTCATCCTGGTCTTCGCGGTGACCTGGCAGGTGCTGCCCGCGACCGGGTGGACGCCGATCTCGCTGGACCTGGGCTGGAACCTGACCTCGGTGATCCTGCCGGCGCTCACGCTGGGCTGCGGGCAGCTCGCCGTGTACGCGCGGCTGCTGCGTACGGACCTGATCGCCACCCTCCAGGAGGACTACATCACGCTCGCCCGCGCCCGGGGGCTGTCGCCGCGCCGCATCCTGTGGCGGCACGCGCTGCGCCCGTCGGCGATCACGCTCGTCACCGCCGTCGGCCTCAACCTGGGCGCGCTCATCGGCGGCGCGGTGATCATCGAGACCCTGTTCGGCCTGCCCGGCGTCGGGCGGCTCATCGTGGACTCCATCTTCTCCCGGGACTACCTGGCCGTGCAGGGAGGCGTCGTGCTCATCTCGGTCGGCTACGTGGCCGTCAACCTCGCGGTGGACCTGGTGTACGCCGCCGTGGACCCGAGGATCCGCCGTGCTTAGGCGCCGGCCGGGGCGGCCACCCGGGCGGCGGCTGGGGCTCGGTCTGTGGCTGGCGGCCGGCTGGATCGGGCTGGTGCTGCTGGCCGCGCTGCTGGCGGACGTGCTGCCGCTCGCCCGCTTCGACGCGACGCTGGCCGGGCCGCCGCAGTCGGGCCCCTCTCTCGCGCACCCCTTCGGCACCGACGGGCTCGGCCGCGACGTGCTCAGCCGGGTCGTGCACGGCGCGCGGGTCTCGCTCGGCGTCGGCGTCGGCGCGGTGCTGCTCGGGCTGGCCGTCGGCGCGCCGCTCGGGCTGCTGGCCGGCTACCGCAGGAGGGCCGCCGACGCGGTGATCATGGCGGTCAACGACGTGGCGCAGGCGTTCCCCGCGCTCGTCTTCGCGCTGGCCGTGGTGGCCTTCGCGGGCGCGAACCTGCGCAACGTGGTCGTCGTGCTGGGCGTGCTCGGCGTGCCGTCCTGGGTGCGGCTGGTGCGCGGGGCCACGCTGAGCCAGGCCGAGCGGGAGTTCGTGCTGGCCGCCCGCGTGCTGGGCGCGCGCGACCGGCGCATCCTGTGGCGGGAGGTGGTGCCCAACGTGGCCGTGCCCGCCTCGTCGTACGCGTTCATCGGCATGGCCGTGGTCATCGTCGCCGAGGGCAGCCTGGCCTTCCTCGGCCTGTCGGTCCAGGCGCCCACGCCGACCTGGGGCGGCCTCATCAACGAGGGCCGCACGCTGATGGAGACCGCCCCGCACGTGGTGCTCGCGCCGTCGGTCGTGATGTTCCTGACCGTGTTGTCGTTCAACCTGGTCGGGGACCGGCTGCGGGCGCTCACGGACGTGCGGGAGATCGGCCTGGAGCCGGTGCGCCAGGTGAGCGCCGCCGTGCCCGCCGCGCCCCACCCCGTCCGCGACTGCCTGCTCCAGGCCGAGGAGCTGCGTACCCACTTCGTCACCCCGCGCGGACTGGTCAGGGCCGTGGACGGGGTCTCCTTCACCCTCGAACGCGGCCGGACGCTGGCCGTCGTCGGCGAGTCGGGATCGGGCAAGTCCATGCTGATCCGCTCGATCCTCGGCCTGCTGCCCGGCACGGCGGTCCGGGGCGGCACCGTCTACCTGTCCGGCGACGACCTGACCGCCCGCTCGCCCGCCGAGATGCGCTCGGTGCTCGGCCCCCGCCTCGGGACCGTCTTCCAGGACCCGATGACCGCGCTCAACCCCGTCAGGACCGTCGGCACGCAGGTCGCCGAGCCGCTGCGGGTCCACCTGCGGATGGGCCGGCGGCAGGCGCGCGAGGCGGCCGCGCGGCTGCTGGCCTCGGTCGGCATCCCCGACCCCGCCCGCGTGCTGCGCCGCTACCCGCACCAGCTCTCGGGCGGGATGCGGCAGCGGGTGACGATCGCCATGGCGCTGTCGTGCGGGCCCGACGTGCTGTTCGCCGACGAGCCGACGACCGCGCTCGACGTCACCATCCAGGACCAGGTGCTGCGGCTGCTGCACCGGCTGCGCGAGGAGCGCGACATGGCGGTGGTGCTGGTCAGCCACGACCTGTCGGTGGTGGCGCGGTGGGCGGACGAGGTGATCGTCATGTACGCCGGGCGGGTCGTGGAGCGCGGGCCGGCGGCCGAGGTGTTCGCCCGGCCGCGCATGCCGTACACCGAGGCGCTGCTCCAGGCGGCGCCCCGGCTCACCGGCCCGGCCCACCACCGGCTGCGGGTCATCCCCGGCCGGCCGCCGGACCTGGCCGACCCGCCGGCGGGGTGCGCGTTCGCGCCGCGCTGCGGGTACGCCAGGGAGCGCTGCGCCGCCGAGGCCCCGCCGCTGCTGGCGGAGGAGGGGCGCGCGTACGCCTGCTGGTACCCGTTGACGGAGGAGGCGCGGAGCATTGGCCGGTAGCGGGAGCGCGCACCTGCGGGCGCGCGAGGAGGTGCTGCTGCGGGTGGAGGACCTGGTCGTGGAGTTCCCCGCCGGGCGCGGGCGGGTGGTGAGCGCGGTGGCCGGGGTCGGTTTCGACCTGCGCAGGGGCGAGACGCTCGGCATCGTCGGCGAGTCCGGCTGCGGCAAGTCGAGCGCGGCCAGGGCGCTGGTGCAGCTGCCGCCGCCCCGCTCGGGCTCGGTGCGGCTCGACGGCCTGGAGCTGACCGCGCTGCGCGGCGAGGCGCTGCGCCGCACCCGGCGCCGCCTCCAGATGGTCTTCCAGGACCCGATCTCCTCGCTCAACCCGCGCCGCCGCGTGCGCGACATCGTCGGCGAGGGCCCGCGCGTGTGGCGCCTGCCCGGCGACCGGGTGGACGAGGTGCTGGAGGCGGTCGGTCTCGATCCGCGCACGGCGGCCGAGCGGCGGCCGCACGAGTTCTCCGGCGGGCAGTGCCAGCGCATCTCCATCGCCCGCGCCCTGATCCTGGAGCCGGAGGTGGTGATCTGCGACGAGCCGGTGTCGGCGCTGGACGTGTCGGTGCAGGCGCAGATCCTCGGCCTGCTGGAGGACCTCAAGGCGCGCTACCGGCTCACGCTGGTCTTCATCGCCCACGACCTGGCCGTGGTGAAGAACGTCAGCGACCGCATCCTGGTGATGTACCTGGGCAAGGTGTGCGAGCTGGCGCCGGGCGAGGAGCTGGTCTCCCGGCCCGCGCACCCGTACACGCGGGCCCTGATCGCCTCGATCCCCGGCGGCGGCCGGGCCCTTCCCCCGGCGGACGCGCTGATCAGCGGCGAGCCGCCGTCGCCCGTCGAGCCTCCCTCCGGCTGCCGGTTCCGTACGCGCTGCCCGCGCGCCACGGCCCGGTGCTCGCTGGAGGAGCCCCAGATCCGGCAGGTCGGCGAGGACCACTGGCTGGCCTGCCACAACCCCGCATAGAGCAGTGAGAGGAACCATGGCCATCGACTTCACCCTCGCGCCCGAGCACGAGGAGATCCGCAAGCGGGTCCGCGCCTTCATCCAGGGCACCGTCATCCCCGCCATGGAGGAGGTGAAGGAGAGCGACCGCGACGCCTACCTGCGGACCATCTTCCGGCTCCGCTCCCAGGCGAGGGCCGAGGGCCTGTGGTTGCCGCACATGCCGAAGGAGTGGGGCGGCATGGGGCTCGGGCACGTGGAGCTGGCCATGGTGCAGTCGGAGGCGGCCAAGACCCGCATCGGCCCGTGGGTGCTCAACTGCCAGGCCCCCGACGAGGGCAACATGCACACCCTGCTGCACTGGGCGACGGACGAGCAGAAGGAGAAGTACCTGCGCCCGCTGCTGGAGGGCACCCAGATGTCCTGCTTCGCGATGACCGAGCCGGAGGTCGCCGGGTCCGACCCGACCCTCATCCGGACGACCGCCGTCAAGGACGGCGACGAATGGCTCATCAACGGCCACAAATGGTTCATCTCCAACGCCCGCCGCGCCAACTTCGCCATCCTCATCGCCCGCACCGAGCAGGACGTCCCCAAAGGCACCCGCGGCGCCACCACCGCCTTCCTGGTGGACCTGCCCAACCCGGGCTGGAAGGACGTCCGCGAGGTCGAGACCATGCACGGCTCCACCGGCCACAGCGAGATCGTCATCGAGGACCTGCGCCTGCCGGACAGCGCCGTCCTGGGCGGTCGCGGCAACGGCCACCGCCTCGGCCAGTACCGCCTGGGCCCGGCCCGCCTCGCGCACTGCATGCGCTGGATCTCCCAGGCCGAGACGGCCCTGGACATGATGGTCGGGCGCGCCCTGAGCCGCTACAGTCACGGCTCCCTGCTCGCCGAGAAGCAGGGCATCCAGTGGATGATCGCCGACTCGGCGATGGAGCTCTACCAGTGCAAGCTGATGGTCCTGCACGCCGCCTCCAAGATCGACAAGGGGGAGGACTTCCGCACCGAGGTGTCGATGGCCAAGCACTTCGTCGCCAACAGCCTCAACCGCATCCTGGACCGCGCCATCCAGGTCCACGGCGCGCTGGGCTACTCGACGGACACGCCGCTGGCGAGCATGTTCCAGCACGCCCGCTGGGCCCGCTTCGCGGACGGCGCGGACGAGATCCACCAGATGCGCATCGCCGAGCGCACCATCGCCGCCTACCAGGCCACCGGCTCCACCGCCGCCGCCACCGGCGACCTCCCTCTCTGACCCTGTCCCCTCCGCCCCTCCGTCCCTTCGCCCCTTCGCCCCTTCGGCCGTCCCGGCCGGAGGGGCTTTCCCTTCTTCTCCGCCCCCGTTGCCCGCCTTCCGGCCGAATGCTAGCGTGACACGTGTAAGAAATTTATTACACACGTAACCAGCATCTGACCCATCAGCCGATGAGAGGACCCCGGCGTTGAAAGCCATCCGCCACCGCGCCTACGGCGGCCCCGACGTGCTCGAACTGCAGGAGCTCCCCACCCCCGCGCCCGGCGACGGCGAGGTCCTGGTCCGCGTCCGCGCGGCCGCGGTCAACCCGGGCGACTGGCACCGCATGAGAGGCGCCCCCTACGCCTTCCGCGCCGCGGCCGGCCTGACCCGCCCGAGGACCGGCGCCCTGGGTGCCGACCTGGCCGGCCACGTCGAAGCGGTGGGCCGCGGCGTCACCGGCTTCCGGCCCGGCGACGAGGTGTTCGGCCACGCCACCGGCGCCGGCGCCTTCGCCGAGCACGTCGCCGTCCGCCACGACGGACCGCTGCTCGCCAAGCCCGCCGCGCTCACGTTCGAGCAGGCCGCCGCCGTCCCCACCTCGGCGATCACCGCCCTGCGCGGCCTGCGCGACGTCGGCCGGGTCGGGCGCGGCCGGCGGGTGCTGGTCAACGGGGCCTCCGGCGGGGTGGGCACCTTCGCCGTCCAGATCGCCAGAGCCCTGGGCGCCGAGGTGACCGCCGTCTGCCGCACCGCCAACGCCGGCCTCGTCCGCTCCCTGGGCGCCGCCCACGTCCTCGACTACACCGAGCGGAGCTTCACGGCCGACGTACCGGCCGGCGGCTACGACGTCATCCTGGACAACGTCGGCGACCACTCCCTGCCGGCCTGCCGCCGGGCGCTCGCGCCCCGGGGGACCTACATCACCAACTCCGGCAAGGGCGGCCGCTGGCTGGGCCCCATGGGCCGCATCCTCGCCGCCAACCTCCTGTCGCTCGCCGGCCGCCGCCGGTTCGCCTCCTACATGGCCCGCCCCCGCAAGGACATCCTCGCCGCCGTCCGCGACCTGCTGGAGCGGGGCGAGCTGGCGCCGGTCATCGACCGCACGTACCCGCTGGCCGAGACCGCCGAGGCCATGCGCCACTTCGAGACCGGCCACCCGGCGGGCAAGATCGTCATCACGGTGTGACGGCGGGCGACGGCGGGTGGCCGGGGACGGTCATGGCGTCGTGGAGGCGCGCGCTCCTGGTGGTGAGGCGGAGGAGGGCGCGGCCGGCCCCTCTGGGCAGGGCGGAGACCAGGCGGGCGCCCCAGGCCAGCCCCGAGACGCCGAGACGTGAGGCGGGGACCACGGTCCTGGCCGCGCTGAGCGCGGCCGCGTGGCTGCCGCGCACGTGCCCGGCCATCGCGCGCTCGTAGGCGGGGAAGGCGCGCTCGTGATCGCCGCCCGCCCGCGCCAGCTCCCCGGCCAGCACGTACGCGCCGACCACGGCGAGGCTGGTGCTGCCGCCGACGGCCGGGCCCGGGCAGTAGCCCGCGTCGCCGACCAGCGTCACCCGCCCCCGCGACCAGGTGTCCATGCGGATCTGGCTGATCGAGTCGAAGTAGAACGCCGGGGTGCGGTCCAGCTCGTCCAGCCAGCGGTCCACCTGGGGGTGCATGCCGCCGAACGCGCCGCGCAGCAGCTCCTTCTGCCAGGGCACGTCATGGTGGTGGCCGGGCTCGCGCTCGGTCCTGAACAGGAACAACACCCGTGCGTCGCGGAGGTGCCGCGCGCCGTACATGCCGGCGGTGCGCCCGACGCCGACGTGCATGAGCAGCTCGCCGTCGAGGCCGGCGGCGCCGGGCAGGGCCAGCACCCCGAAGCAGGCGCCGATGAAGGTGCTGAAGCGGGACTCGTCGCCGAAGACGAGGCGGCGCACGTTGGAGTGCAGCCCGTCCGCGCCGACGACGAGGTCGAAGCGGCGCGGCGCGGCGTTGCCGAACCGCACCTCGCCGCCGGGCGAGATCGCGGTGATGGAGTCGCCGAAGACGTACTCGACGTCGTCGCACGTGGCGTCGTGGTAGATCTCGATCAGGTCGTCGCGCATGATCTCGACGTGCCGGCCGGAGGCGGCGCCGAAGATCTTGGAGAGGTCCACCGGGACGGGGCGCCGCGAGCCCTCCCGGTGGACGGTCATCCGGTGCGTGCCGGTGGAGCGCTCCTCGACGCGCGGGAGCACGCCCATCCGCTCGGAGATGTCCATCGCGGGCCGGAACAGGTCCACCGCGTGCCCGCCCGTCCTGCGCGGTGCGGGGGCCCGCTCCACGACGGTGACCTCGAAGCCGTGCCGGGCGAGCCAGTAGGCCAGCACCGGACCGGCGACGCCGGCGCCGGAGACGAGAACCCGCGTGGCTGCCCGCCGACCGGGCAGCGGCCCCGGGAGCGCGGGGGCGTCGCGGGGGCCGTCCATGCACCCGGGGAGCATCAGGCTCTCGGTGATCTCGGTGGTCCCGGTGCTCTCGGTGGTCTCGGTGGTCGCGGTGGTCCCGGTGCTCTCGGTGGTCGCGATGGTCTCGGGGCCGCTCGCGCGCGGCCCGCCGTCGGGAACGGTCATGAGCCCACGGTCGCCGCCGGTGACCGCCGATGTATTGGACGAATGTTCCCGCCACCGGCCGGTTAGCATGGGGCGGTGCGGACGTTCGTGCACGGCGCGGCGGTGTGGGGCGTCGCGAGCCCGGAGCGGCCCAGCCGGGTGGCCGGCGTCACCATGGCCGGGTTCCGCGTCCGCGACCTGCACACGCTCCGGATGATCCCGCACCCGGCCGTGACGCTGCTGGTGGAGTTCGGCGCCGGCGCGCCCGTCGTGGACGACGCCACCGGGTGGCGGCGGGGAAGCATCGTGGCCGGGCCCGGGGCCGGGTCGGGCGGCGCGGTCCGGGCGCGGGGCGAGAACGTCGAGTGCGTGCAGGTGCGCCTGTCCCCGGTGATCGCCGGCGCGGTCCTGGGCGTCTCCCCCGCCGAGCTCGACGGCGCCGTCGTGGCCCTCGACGACCTGTGGGGCCGGGAGGCGTCCCGGATCCGTGAGCGGCTGGCCGGCACTCCTTCGTGGCAGGAGCGCTTCGCGCTGGTCGACGCGCTGCTCGCCCGCCGCCACGAGGCCGGGCGCCCGGCCGACCCGGAGGTGGCCCGGGCCTGGCACCGGGTGGTCGGCAGCCGTGGCCGGGTCCGGGTCGACGGGCTCGCGGCCGAGGTCGGGTGGAGCCGCAAGCGGCTGTGGTCCCGGTTCCGGGCGCAGCTCGGCCTGCCGCCCAAGCGCGCCGCGAGGTTGGTCCGCTTCGACCACGCCGCCCACCGCCTGGTCACGGGCGAGGGCGCCGCCGGGGTCGCGGCCGAGTCCGGCTACGCCGACCAGTCCCACCTGCACCGGGACGTCATGGCCCACACCGGGGCCACCCCCGCGGCCGTGGCCGGCGAGCCGTTCCTCGCCGTCGATCACCTGGCGTGGCCCGGCCGCTGAATCTCACCACCAGGAGCCGGGCGGGGGACGGTCGCCCCCGGAGCCCGGCGGCTGGGGTTCGAGGTAGTGGTGCACGACCGGCAGCCACTGGTTGGCGCGCCGGTGGCGCAGCGCCGTGACGGCGAGACAGTACTTGCTCACCGGCACCGGCCGTGCCCCCAGCCCGCGCAGCACCCGGTCCGCCACCGCCCGGCCGTCGGCGGACTTCGACTCCAGGAGGACCAGGTCGCGGCGGGCGGCCACCCGGCGGTCGCCGCTCCGGCAGACCAGGCCGCTGTCGCAGGTGAGCCGGGCCGTGCCCGAGCGGTCCACCAGGGTGACCCGCCGGTAGTCGGTGGACAGCACCGGGCCCAGCGGATCGGGGGCGGTCAGGTGGAGCCGCGAGACGAGGGTGTCGCTGACGAAGTCCAGTGCCTGCCCGGTCAGAATGTGCGCGGGCGCGTCGTCGTACGGGATGCGGTGCTTGTCCGTGCCGCCCCGCGCGCCGTTGAGCTTGAGCTCCAGCCAGCTCCCGCCGCCGTCCACGTACGTGCGGGTGCGCAGCTTGAACCTGCGCCGCCGCTCCTGCCGGTGCTGCCGGAACGTGAGCAGATCGGGCGTGTCGAAGTACGTCGAGCTGTAGCGGAACTGGCGCCGCCCGGCGATGCGCAGCACGGCGAAGCGGTCGCCCAGCTCGGCGGCGAGCCGGACCATGACGTCGGCGGTCACGATGTACTTGTGGTCCACCCGGCTCATCAGCTCGGGCACCTCCTCCAGCCCGACCGGCGCCGCGCCGGCGGCCACCCCGGCGAGCACCACGCCGGCGTCCACCGTCGCCGGCGGCGTCATCGCACACCCGCCCGCGCGTGGGGCGCGACGTAGCGGACGTCCACCACCGTCACGTCGCGGACGTAGTCCACCTGTGTGACGACGCACTGCAGCACGCGCGCCCGCAGCCGGCTCTCCAGGTCGATGCGCAGCAGGTCGGGGTCGGCGTGCACGACGTCCAGCAGGACCAGCTGGTGGCGGGTGCGGCCGAGCAGGGCGGGATGGTCGGCGACGCACATCGTCGCCAGCAGGACGCCGTCGAGCGCGAGCGCGGTGAGCGGCCAGGCGGCGGCCAGGCCGTTGACCAGGCCCAGCGCGATCGCGACGAAGTAGTAGGCGATCTCCTGCTGGGTGATCTCGCTGGAACGGAGCCGGATGATCGACAACACGCCGAACAGCCCGAACCCGACCGCGATCTCGATCCGCTGCAGCAGGAGCAGCGAGACCACCGCGAAGATCCCGACGTTGAGCGCCACGTACGCGAACAGCAGGTCGCGCCGGTGATGCCGCCGGTAGTACAGGCCGTACGCCAGTATGAAGATCGCTGCGAGATCCGTCACCAAGCCGGCGACCACGACGACCGCCCCCTTCCGTAGACCCGTGGACCCGTCGGTCCGTCGCTGTTCAGCGTGCGGGCGGGCGGTGAGGTGGCCGTGAGGCGATGATGAGGGCTCTCTCATCGGGGACGGGACCGGCCGCGCCGGGGGTAAACCCCTGCGGTAGGACGGCTCCCGCCTACCGCAGAGGTTGCAGGCTCGACCAGCCGCGCGAGTGATGAGGGACCCGCGCCCTCGGGGCTACCATGCGCGGATGCGCGCAAAGGTGTTGTCGTCGCTCAGGCGGCTCGCCCGGATCCACCCCTTCCTCACCGACCTGGCCCTCGCCGTGGCGGTGACCGCCACCAGCCTGGCGTTCGCCCTCGCCTTCGCCGACGGTTCGAGCGACCCCGGCTACGCGCAGCGTCCGCTGGACGCCGCCGGCATCGGGATGACGGTCGCGGGCAACCTCGTGCTGAGCTGGCGGCGGCGCACGCCGCTGACCGTGCTGGCGATCACGTGCGCGGTGGCGGTGTCCTTCCACACGGCCGGGTACGACTGCCGGCTGAACAACTGGGGCACGCTCATCGCCCTCTACACGGTGGCCGGCCGGCTGCCCCCGGCCGTGTCGGCGCCGTGCGCGCTGGTGGTGGCGGCCTGCTGGTGGCACGCCTCGCTGCTGGCCCCCGACGACTTCACCTGGCCGAACATCGCGCAGGTGAGCGTCATGACCGGCGTCGCGTGGACGTTCGGCAACGGCGTCCGGATGCTGGCGACGCGCAACCAGCGGCTCGCCGAGCTGACCGAGCGGCTGCGCCGCAACCAGGAGGACCGCGCGCGGCGCGCCGTCACCGAGGAACGCGTGCGCATCGCCCGCGAGCTGCACGACGTGGTCGCCCACCACATGGCGGTCATCGTGATCCAGGCGGGGCTGGCCCGCTACGTGTTCACCAGCGACCCCGCCACCGCCCGGAGCGCGCTCGCCACGATCTCCGACACCGGCTCCGAGGTCATGGGCGAGATGCGGCGGCTGCTGGCGGTGCTGCGCATCGACCCGAACGGCGACCACGACGGGAACGGCGGCGGGGAGGGCGGCGGGGACCCCGCCAGCTACGACCCGACGCCCAGCCTGCAACGGCTGGACCAGCTGGTGGAGCGGGTACGCGCGGCCGGGGTGACGGTCGAGGTGACGGTCACCGGATCGGTACGGCCGCTGCCGCCCGGCATCGACCTGTGCGCGTACCGGGTGCTCCAGGAATGCCTCACCAACGTGCTCAAGCACGCCGGCCCCGCCACCGCGCGGGTCCTCGTCCACTACGGCACCGAGCTGGAGCTGCGCGTCAGCGACGACGGGCGCGGCAGGGCGGCCGCCTGCGGGGCTCCCGAGGAAGGCGGCGGGCACGGTTTGCCGGGAATGCGGGAGCGCGTCAAGCTGTACAGGGGAATGATCACGGCCGGGCCGAAGCCGGCGGGCGGGTTCGAGGTCGTGGTCACCCTGCCCCTCACGTCCCCGGGCGCGTCCCCGGACCCGGGCGACCAGCGCCCCCAGCCACGCCGCGGAGAGCCGTAGACATGATCAGCATTCTCGTCGTCGACGACCAGGTCCTCATCCGCGCGGGGCTGGCGGCGCTGATCCGCGCCGCGCCCGACCTCGACGTCGTCGGGGAGGCCGCGACCGGCGACGAGGCCGTCGCCCTGGCCGCCCGCACCCGGCCCGACGTGATCCTGATGGACATCAGGATGCCCGGCATGAACGGCGTCACTGCCACCGAGCGCATCCTGTCGGGTGGGGATGAGCACCGCCCCCGCGTCCTCATCCTGACCACCTTCGACCTCGACGAGTACGTCTACGACGCGCTGCGTGCCGGCGCCTCCGGCTTCCTGCTCAAGGACACCCCGCCCGAGCGGCTGATCGCGGCCGTCCACACGGTGGCCTCCGGTGACATGTTGTTCGCGCCCAGCGTGACCCGGCGGCTGATCGAGGCGTACACCTGCCGGTCCGGCCCGGCCGCCCCGCCCCATCCTCCCGCGCTGGCCCTGCTCACCGCCCGCGAGACCGAGGTCCTCACGCTGGTGGGGCAGGCGCTGTCCAACGCGGAGATCGCGGAGCGGCTGCGCGTGAGCGAGGCCACGGTCAAGACGCACCTCAACCGGGCCATGACCAAGCTCGACCTGAGCAGCCGGGCGCAGGCGGTCGCCCTGGCGTACGAGACGGGGCTCGTCACGCCAGGGCGGCAGGCCGGTCCGGTGGGCTGAGCGCCTACCGGCCGCAGGCGCCGCGCAGGTTGTAGAACCAGGACAGGTACGCGCTGTGCACGTCGCGGCCCGCGATCCGCAGCATGGAGTCGTCGGAGTTCTCCAGCGTGGTGAAGTTCGCGCTGCCCGTGTAGACGCGGGGGGTGATGTCGTCGCCGTAGGAGCCGTCGATCATCATGATCTTGGTGTGCGTCACCACCGAGCGGTCGCCCACCGCGAACCGGCAGGGCGTGACCTGGATGGACTTGCCGTTCGACGCCTTCGCCGCCAGGCGTTCCCTGATGGCGGAGGTGACGCCGTCGCCGTCGTAGAACACGACGTCGATCCAGCAGTTCTCGCCGCGCAGCCGCAGCAGCTCGTCCGCGATCTCCCTGCGGCTGGAGTTGAAGGCGGTCAGGGCCAGGCGGATGTCGCTCTGGCGGGTGACGCCGCCGGCGTCCTTGTAGCTGCACTTGACCTGCTTCAGCACGTTGACGATCGGATCGCCGCTGGAGGAGCTGCGCGGGAAGAAATGCCCCTGGTAGGTGGAGCCGGTGGGGGTCGTCCAGAAGTAGTCGGGGTCGACCGGCTGCATGCGCCGGGCCCGCAGGTCCTTGAAGTACGTGACGTAGCCGTCGTAGACCACGGCGTCGCGGAGCGTGAAGGCGTCGTTGTACGAGTTGTACAGGTACCAGTCCGACAGGTTGGACGAGGTCTGGAAGACGACCTTCGAGTAGGTCACCCCGCCGGCGACCACGCTGGAGAAGGCGGCGAACTTGGCGTGCAGGTAGTTCCGGGCGATGCAGCCCCGGTCGGCGCTCTCGTCCGGGTACTCGCAGCGCACGGCCCACGAGCCGGCCGTCTCGTCGGTGCCGAGGGCCGTGCTGAGCCGGCCGAAGACGGCGTCGTTGCGGCCGTCGTCCTGGCTGTCGAGGATGACCTGCACGTCGACGCCCCTGCCGTGCGCGGCCACCAGCTCCGAGGCCACCTCGCTCGACCGGTCGCCGGGGACGAACTGGTGCATGGCGAAGCGGATCTCGCCGCCCGCCGGCACCGCCTTGATGAGCCTGATCAGCTGGTCCATGACGGCCGACTGCCTGGCGCTCGGGCTGTGGGCGGCGCCCGAGTCCGCGGTGGGGTCGTTGAACACCGGGGCGTTCATGACCGGCGGCCCGGTGACGGCCGCTCCGGCGGCGGGGGCCGGCGCGACGGCCAGGTATAACGCCAGGGAGAGCGCGATGGCGGCGAATCGCTTCACGGTCGTCCTCAGGTGTGGTCGCGGCCTCAGGTGTGGTCGCGGTCGGCGTTGGAGGTGCAGGCCGCGAAGGACGTGTCACGGATGTCCCGCAGGTTGTCGATCGACATCCAGCCCTGCGTCCTGGTGCCCTTCACCCGGGCGTAGACCCAGCGGTGGCCGTACTTGTTCCTCGTCCAGCAGTGGAAGTAGAGGACCCGGCCGGCGCGGACGCCGGCCACCGTGACACACTTTCCGCCCGCGTACGGCCCGCTCTTGAGGTTGTAGGTCCCCCTCATGACACCCCAGCCGTCGTCCAGGTTGGCGACCGGCGGGGCCGTGCAGGACTGCGGCTCCGGCGTCGCCTCCGCGACCGCGCCGCCCTGCATCACCAGGACGGCGATCGCCGCGCCGCTCAGGAACGTACCGGTGAACCTGCTGGTGAACCTCATGTCGTCATGACCCCCATCGGTGACCCGAAACGGGGACCAGTGTCCCGGTGGACCGCCGCGCGAGGCGTCAACCCACCGGTTGAACCCTGACCGCCCGCGCCGTACGCCCTGCGTTGCAGGGGTAAACCTGCGCGGTATGCCACGGCACGCGGACTGCCCTCACGGCGCGGCGGCCTTCAGGCGGTAGCCGGTGCCGCGGACCGTCTCGATGCGGCCGGAGCCGATCTTGCGGCGGAGGTAGCGGACGTACACGTCCACGACGTTCGAGCCGGGGTCGTAGTCGAAGCCCCACACGTGGCTCAGCAGCTGCTCGCGGGTCAGCACCTGGTCGGGGTGGCGGCAGAAGATCTCCGCCAGCGCGAACTCCCGGGTGGACAGGTCCACCGCGCGGTCGGCGACGTAGGCCCGCCGGGCGCGCAGGTCGAGGGAGAGGTCCGACACGCGCAGCACGGTGACCTCCGGCGTCCGGTCGGGACGCAGGCGCAGGCGGACCCGGGCCAGCAGCTCCTCGAAGGCGAAGGGCTTGGCGATGTAGTCGTCCGCGCCGCCCTCCAGCCCGGCCACGGTGTCGCTGACGCTGTCGCGGGCGGTCAGGATGATCACCGGGATCGTCACCCGGGACTCCCGCAGCCGCCGCAGCACGGTGAAGCCGTCGCTCAGCGGCAGGCCGAGGTCCAGGATGAGCAGGTCGAAGCCGCCGGTGCAGGCCAGGTCGTACGCGCCGGGCCCGTCGCCCACCACGGCGGTGACGAAACCGTTGGCGCGCAGCCCCTTCTCCACGAAGGAGGCGATCCTGGCCTCGTCCTCAGCGATCAGAATGCGGTTCACCCAACCTCCAGAACTCCCACAGCGGCAGCGTCATGACGAAGCAGGCGCCGCCGCCCGGCGCCTCGGTCACCCGCACCCCGCCGCCGTGCGCCCTGGCGATGGAGCGCACGATGGCCAGGCCGAGGCCGGCGCCGTCGTGGGTGCCGGTGCGGCCGGCGCCGCGGACGAAGCGCCCGAAGATGCGCTCGCGGTCGGCGGGCGGCACGCCGGGGCCGCTGTCGCGTACCCACAGGTCGATCGAGCCGTCGCGGACGGCCGAGCCCACGGCGATGAGGTCGCCGTCGCGCGTGTGGCGCACGGCGTTGGCCACGAGCTGCATGAGCGCCTGCGTGAGCCGCTGCCGGTCGGCGGGCAGCCGGGCCTCGGCCACCTCGTCCACCCGCCACTGGCGATCGCCCAGCGCCCGCGCCTTGGCGACCACGCTGACGGTGAGGTCGGCCAGCTCGACGTGGTCGATCGCCAGGAACCCCGGCTGCTCGGCCTTGGCGAGCGTGAGCAGGTCGTCGACGATGCGGTTCATGCGGTCGAGCTCGTCGGTGACCAGGGCCAGCGTCTCGGCGCGGTCGGCCGGGTCGTCGCCCATGAGCTCCAGGTGGCCGCGGATGACGGTGATCGGGGTGCGCAGCTCGTGCCCGGCGTCGTCCATGAAGTGCCGCTGCACGACGAAGGCCCGCTCCAGCCGGTCGAGCATGTGGTTGAACGTGGCGGCCAGCGCGGCCACGTCGTCGTCGCCCGGCACGTCGAGGCGGCGGGTCAGGTCGGAGGAGCCGGTGATCTGCTCGGCGGTCTGGCTGATGATCCGGACGGGCGCCAGCACCCGCCCGGCCACGAACCACCCTGCCGCCCCGGCCAGCGCCGTCGCCGCCACCGCGGACCCGCCGAGCACCCGCATCGCGTCCGCGATCTCGCCGCGGTGGAGGTCGTAGAAGACGGCCGCGACGAACTGGGCGGAGCGGGGGTCGCCGGCCACGGTGACGGGGATGACGGCGTACTGGACCGTCCCCTCGGGGGTCTCGGTCGCACCCCGGTACGGCCGGGTCGCCGTGGCCATCCGCGCCACCAGGACGTGGTCGGTGTCGAGGCGCGCGGGCGGCGGGAGCGCGCTGATCCTGTGGGCGCGGCCCTCGACGATGCTGAAGAACGTCTCCCACCGGTCCGGCGAGTTGATCGCCAGGTAGCCGGTGAGCAGCTCCGCCACGTCGGTGACCGGGCGGCCGGTGCGCGGATCGACCGCCGTGGGCGCGTAGCGGCGCAGCTTCTCGGCCTCGTTCTCGAACTCCAGCCGCATCCGGTTGTCCAGGCGGGTGAGCAGGACGGTCCAGGTCGCGAAGATCGACACGGCGAGGGCGAGGCCGACGACGGCGAGCATCCAGCCCACGATCCGGGCACGGGCGCTCACCCGCACGGCTCCTCCCCGCCGCGCGCGCTCGCCCGATCAGTCGTCATCGCCACCGCCCGGCCCGTCGTCGCCCGGCCCGTCGTCATCCGGCCCGTCATCGCCCGGCCCGTCGTCCGCGTCGCTGTTGCCGGAGCCGACGCCCGCGTCGCTGTTGCCGGAGCCGACGCCCGCGTCGTCGTTGCTGGGGCCGCTGCCCGCGTCGTCGTGGCGGGCGCCGCCGCCCGCCGAGCCGCCGGGCCGGGGCGCGGGCAGCTTGACCGGTTCAGCGGTCATCACCTCGCGCGGGACGGACACCGCCTTCCTGGAACGTTCCACGACCTCCGGCCCGGCGGACGGCGTGGGCGACACCACGATCGGCCCGCCCAGATCGGAGCCCTTGTCGGCCGCCCGCACCCACCCCACCGACGTGAGCCCGGCCACCACCGCGCCCAACCCCAGCAGGACCACCACCGCCCGAGATCGCATGCCCTAGACCCTGCCGCCTTCCGAGGAGACCACGCTGAAACCCCGATGAGAAACCTCTCATCTCCGCCGCCGATCCGCAGGCGAAAGAAACACCACGTCACCCCGGGTGCCCGCCGCGCCGCGCCATGCGGGCCGTTCCGAAGTCCCGGGAGCCGATGGCGTTAGGCATACCGCGCCTCGGGAAGACCGCTGGGCATGCCGGAAACGACACCACCTGAGCAGAAGCAGCAGCATCCCGGCCAGACAGGTGAGATGTCCCCGCAGCCGCGCGACGAGATGCGCGACTACGTGGGCAGGAACCTGCTGGAAGGCAAGAAGGCCCTGATCACCGGAGGTGACTCGGGCATCGGCAGGGCGGTCGCGGTGGCCTTCGCCAAGGAGGGGGCCGACGTCGCGATCGCGTACCTGAACGAGCACGAGGACGCCGCCCACACCCGCAAGCTGGTCGAGGAGACCGGCCGCCGCTGCGTGTTGCTGCCCGGCGACCTGGCCGACCGCGCGCACTGCGGCTCGGTCGTCGAGCAGGCGGTGTCCGAGCTGGGCGGGCTGGACGTCCTGGTCAACAACGTGGCCTACCAGGCGCCGGTGGACAGCCTGGAGGAGCTGTCCGACGAGCAGTGGGAGCACACGTTCGCGGTCAACATCCACAGCTACTACCGCGTCACCAAGGCCGCCCTCCCCCACCTGCGCGAGGGAAGCGCGATCATCAACACCTCCTCGATCAACGGCCTGCGCGGCAACAAGTCGCTCATCGACTACGCCGCCACCAAGGGCGCGATCAACGCCTTCACCTACTCGATGGCCCAGGTCCTGGTCGATCGCGGCATCAGGGTCAACGCCGTCGCGCCCGGCCCGGTCTGGACGCCGCTGATCCCGGCGACGATGCCCGAGGAGAAGGTGGAGAGCTTCGGCCAGCAGGTGCCGATGGGGCGGGCCGCCGATCCGGACGAGATCGCCCCCTCGTACGTGTTCTTCGCCGCCAACCGCATGTCGTCGTACTACACGGGCGAAGTGCTGGCCCCGATCGGCGGCGAGACGCTGCCGGGCTGATCCCTGGCGACAGCGGGCGCGGATCGTGGCATGATCCGGGGCGTGGAGGAGGACCCTGTCACCCGCACCACCGCCGGCTACGACGACGTCGCCCCCGTCTTCGCCGAGCACACCGAGCATCCTGCCCCGGAGTTCGTCGCCTTCCGCGGGCGCTTCGCCGCGGTGCTGCCACCCGGCCGCGTGGCCGACCTGGGGTGCGGCCCCGGGCGGGACGCGGCCTGGTTCCGGGAGCGCGGGCTGAGCGTGGTCGCGATCGACCGGTCGGCCGGCATGCTCCGGCTGGCCGCCGCCCGCGGCGTGCCCGCCGTCCTGGGCGACCTGCGCCGCCCGCCGCTCGCCCCCGGCTCGCTGGCGGGGCTGTGGTCGTCGGCGGCGCTGCTGCACGTGCCCGCCGCCGAGACCGGCCCCACGTTGCGAGCCTGGGCGGCGACGCTGCGACCGGGCGGCGTGCTGGGCCTGAGCACCTCCGCCGGCGACGGCGAGAGCTGGGAGTACCACGGCTACGACACGGAGCTGACCCGCTACTTCGTCCACCGCGACCCCGACACGCTGCTGGCGGAGCTGGAATCGGCCGGTTTCGAGGTGCTGGAGCACGAGCGCACCGTCCAGCGCCGCACCTGGCTCAGCGTGCTGGCCGTACGCCGCGAGGTTTGACGATCGCCCTGAGCGGTACGGTCCCCATCAGGGGAAACATGAAGAAGATCACCGCTGTAGCAGGACTCGTGGTGGTGACCGCATTGGGGGGTCCCGCCGCCGCGGGTGACGGCGTTCCGCCGCGCGAGGTCGGCAAGGAACAGTACCGGACCCTGGTCTCCCAGTGCCGTTACGCCGACACGGCCAAGGCGCGGGCACGATGCCGCACGGAGGTCAAGGAGCTGTACCGGATCGGCAGGACCGACACCTCGCTCGACTGCCGCACCTACTCCGGCGTCACTGTCTGCGGCACGCTCACGCTCAGCAGGTCCGAGCGCCGGTGCGCCCAGGACTCCACCGACAGGGGCGTGTCGTTCCGGCGCGCCGAGGTGGAGTGCTACACGCTGTCATGATCGTCGTCGGGGTGGACGGCTCGCGCGCCGGGCTGGAGACCGCCGCCTGGGCGGGGGCCGAGGCCGCGCTGCGCGGCACGCCGCTCACCGTGGCCCACGCCGTCGCCTCCTGGGTGTGCGAGAACAACGGCGGCCACTACACCGAGGTGCGCCGGTGGCTGCGCGAGGGCGCCAGGACCGTGCTCGCGGCGGCCGAGGACCGGGTGCGCAGGGGGCATCCGGGCGTCGAGGTGACCGCCGTGCTGCTGCCCGGCGATCCCCGTACCGCGCTGATCGAGGCCGCCGAGGACGCCGAGCTGCTGGTCGTGGGCAGTCACGGGGTCGGCGGGGTGCGCGGGCTGCTGATCGGGTCGGTGGCGCACGGGGTGGCCGCGCACGCCCGTACCGACGTCGTCCTGGTGCACGAGCGGCCCGAGGCGTCGCGCGGCGAGGTGGTGGCCGGCGTCGACGGCTCCGCCGAGGGGCTGCGGGTGCTGGACTTCGCCCTGGCCGAGGCCGGGGCGCGGGGCGTCCGGCTCCGGGCGGTGCAGGCGTGGGCCTGGCCGCACCCCGTCGGCTTCGGCCCGGCCGACCGCGACGGCGAGCAGGACGTGCTGCGCGAGCTGCGCACCCTGCTGGCCGGGCGGCGCGGGCGGCATCCGGACGTCGAGGTGGTGGCGGAGGTCGTCCACGGCCATCCCGTCGAGGTGCTCAAGGAGGCCGCCGCGGGAGCGGACCTGCTCGTGGTCGGCACCCGCGGGCACGGCCGGCTCGCCGGGATGATCATCGGCTCGGTCAGCCAGGCCCTGCTCCATCACGCCCCGTGCCCGCTCGCCGTGGTCCGCCGGTGAAAGTTACATGCTCCGGCGCCACGTCACCGCAGGTCGCGACTCCTTGACCGGTTAGCCGCTTTCCGCCGTACGGCCGCGCTCCTACCATCGGCGCCAGGCTACGACGGGAGAGCGGACGATGCGGAAGACCAGCGGTGCGCTGGCGGCGTTCCTGGCCCTGGCCGCGGTGGTGATGTTCCTGAACACCGTGCCGGCCAGTGCAGCCGCCATCAGGATCATGCCCTTGGGCGACTCGATCACCGGCTCCCCGGGCTGCTGGCGGGCCCTGCTCTGGAACCGGTTGCAGAGCACCGGCTACACCGACATCGACTTCGTCGGCACGCTGCCGCCGCAGGGATGCGGGGTCGCCCACGACGGCGACAACGAGGGCCACGGCGGCTACCTGGCCACGAACGTGGCGAACCAGAACCTCCTGCCCGGCTGGCTCTCCGCCACCAGGCCCGACGTCGTCATGATGCACTTCGGCACCAACGACGTGTGGAGCAACCTCGCGCCGGCGACGATCCTCGGGGCGTACACGACGCTGGTGAACCAGATGCGGGCCAGCAACCCCGCCATGAAGATCCTCGTCGCCAAGATCATCCCGATGAACCCGTCAAGCTGCGCCGAATGCGCCCAGCGCGTGGTGAACCTCAACAACGCCATCCCCGCCTGGGCCGCCTCCACCACGACCGCGCAGTCCCCGATCACGGTGGTCGACCAGTGGACGGGCTTCAGCACGGCCACCGACACCTACGACGGGGTCCACCCGAACGCCTCGGGCGACCAGAAGATGTCCGACAAGTGGTACCCGGCGGTGGTGAGCGCGCTGTCCGGCATCACCCCGACGCCGACCGTGACCCCCACCGTGACCCCCACTGTCACGCCGACCGTCACCCCGACCGGCGGGGGCGGTTGCACGGCCACCTACAAGAACACCGGCCAGTGGCAGGGCGGCTTCCAGGGCGAGGTCACGGTCAGGAACACCGGCACCGCGCCGGTGACCGGCTGGACGGTGCGCTGGAGGTTCGCCGACGGCCAGCAGGTCACCCAGATCTGGGGCGGCACGCTGAGCGCGAGCGGCGCGGACGTGACCGTGCGCAACGCGAGCTGGAACGGCTCCCTGGCGCCCGGCGCGACCACCACGTTCGGCTTCCTGGCCTCATGGAACGGCGCCAACACCGCCCCGGCCCCTAGCTGCTCGTGACGATCCCGGCCACCCGGGGCTCGGCGACGCGCACGTAGTCCTCGGTGGCCAGGGCCAGCGAGCGGTCGAGCCGGGCCGCGTTGAAGTACAGCTCGGGCTGCTCCAGCAGCGACGGGTCGACGACGAGTTCGAGCCGCGGGTCGTAGCTGAACGGCAGCACGGTGCCGCTGACGCTGCCGGCCAGTTCCTCGGCCTTGTCCTTGGCGGCGAAGGCGGCGTACGTGCCGCCCAGCAGCTCCTTGACCGCCTGGAGGTCGAGCCGGGCGTCGCCGGGGACGACGGCCAGCACGTGCCGGGTCTGCTTCTTGCCGATCTTGACCATGACGACGAGGCACTTGGCCGCCTGCGCGACGTCGTTCCCGCGCAACGCGCTGACCAGGTCCGTCCGGCCCTCGGGGGCGTGCTCCAGCACCCGGTAACGCGCTCCGGCGGCGTCCAGGTCGCCGATCAGCCGGTCGTAGAGGGAGGTGGGGGCGGCGATCGCCCCCGCGTCGTTACCAGTCACCGGCCAGCAGCTCCTTCGCCTCGGCGATCCGTTCCTCGTCACGCTGGTAGAAGACCCATTGCTTGATCTTCCTGCCGCGGATCAGCCCGGCCTTGGCCAGCACCTTGAGGTGCTCGCCGCAGGTCGGCTGGCTCACGCCGAGCTTGTCGGCGATGAAGAGCGAGCAGACGCCGTCGCGTACGAGGTCGCCGTCCCGCTGCGGCGGGAAGTGGCGCTCGGGGTCGCGCAGCCACTCCAGGACGAGCAGCCGCTTGTCGTTGGCCAGCGCCTTGACCAGATCCACGTCCAGCACCAAGGCATTATGGCAATTAGCTAATTACCTTGTCCAGCCGGCCGGCCTCCGGCTCGCTCACGAGGTGGCCTTGACCACGGGCGGCCCCTCGCTGGCCTGCACCAGCACGAACCCCTGCCCCCTGAACGCCAGTTGCACGGCCTCCCCGCTCCCTCGCCCGATGAGCGCCCCCATCTTGATGGTCCGGTTGACCCCGACCTCCAGCCGCGTGCTCCAGCACACCGCCGACTGCGCGTCCGCGAACGTCGGCATGCGCGCCGCGTCGAGCAGCACCGGCGTGCCGTGCGTGGTCACCGCCACCCAGCCGGTCCCGGTCACGGTCGTGTTGAACAGCCCGCCGGCCGCCACCCCGGCCCCCTGCACCCGCCGGATGTCCCAGCCGAGCTGCGGCTGGAAGGCCAGCAGGTTGCGCCCGTTGACCGTCAGCCCCTCGTTCTCCAGGTAGAACAGGTGGATGTCGTCGGCGTTGTCCGCGAGGTAGAGCAGCCCCTCCCCGCGTACCCGCATGAGCGGCGCCCCCTCGCCCGTGACGGCCTTCTTCAGCAGCTTGCCGAGCCCGCCGCCCTCGTAGTCGAAGTCCATCCGCCCCTGGAACGCCACCATGGACCCCTGCTTGGCCAGCACCTCGGAGGGCAGCTCCACCCGCAACATCTTGCCGTTCTGCAGGACGAACCCGCCCGGCAGCCCCTGACCGTCGAGATCGCCGAACACCGAACTACGCACGCCTCACCCTTCCGCCACCGCGAACCGTCGCCGCCAGCGTACGGAACAACCGCCGCCCCCGCGCACCCCGCCGGACCCAGCCCACCGGCCCGCCGACCGGCCGGCGATCAGGGCCTGGCCGCCAGGTCCCGGACGACCTGGATCAACTCCGCCGGATCGAACGGCTTGGTGAGGTAGGCGTCCACCCCGATGCCCAGCCCCCGCCGCCGGTCGTCGTCCTGTGCCCGAGCCGTGATCAGCACCACCCTGATGTGGCTGGTGTCCTCATCCGTCCGCAGCTTCTCCGCCGTGGTCCACCCGTCCAGGCACGGCATCATCACATCGAGCGTGATGACATCCGGCCGGACCTCCCGCACCCGGTCGAGGCAGTCCTGCCCGTCGGTCGCGGTCTCCACCTCGAACCCCTCCAGGTTGAGGTTGACCGCGATGAGCTGCCGGATGACCTCGTCATCATCCACGACCAGTACTTTCCCAAGAACCTCACCCACGGCCGCCAAGCTAACTCCTGCCAGGCCCGCCACGCGGGGTTTTCGCGGTATGTGTTCGCCGAGCGTTATGTGGTGCCGACCACCCTCAAGATACTGATAGCCTTGTCACTCGTTGAGCCCCCTTAGCTCAGGGGATAGAGCACCGGCCTCCGGAGCCGGGTGCGTAGGTTCGAATCCTACAGGGGGCACTTCAAAAGAAGGGAACCGTCTTCGGTTCCCTTCTTCGCGTTGGAACCGTCCTCACGGATCGCGTACGAGCGGGAGCGACGCCTCCGGCCGGGCCGAGGTGGACGCGCGGCCGTGCGGCCACCAGTTGAGCGGCCCGGCCAGGCGCATGAGGGACGGCACCAGCACCGCCCTGATCACGGTGGCGTCCACCAGCACGGCCACGGCCATGCCGACGCCCAGCATCTGCACGAACGTCACCCGCGCGCTCGCGTAGGCGGCGAAGCTCAGCGCCAGGATGCCGCCGGCCGCGGTGATCAGTGGCGCGCCCCGCTGGAGGCCGGCGGCCACTGCCCGCCCGGTGTCGCCGGTGCGGTCGTACTCCTCCTTGATCCGCGACAGCAGGAACACCTCGTAGTCCATGGACAGGCCGTAGGCGACGCACAGCATGAGGATCGGGATGCTCGGGTCGAGCGTGCCGGTCGGGGTGAAGCCGAGCAGCCCTGACAGGTGGCCGTCCTGGAAGATCCAGACCAGCGCGCCGGCCATGACGCCGAGGCTGAGCAGGTTCAGCAGGGTCGCCTTGACCGGCAGCAGGACGCTGCGCGTCATGAGGAGCAGCACGGCGGACGTCACGGCCAGCATGAGCGCCAGCACCAGCGGCAGCCGGTCCACGACCGAGGCGCGGTAGTCCGCCAGCTCGGCGGGGTAGCCGCCGACCAGGACGGGGAAGGGCGGCGGCACGGCGCGCACCGCTTCGACCAGCCGCACCGGGTCGTCGGCCAGGGCGGCCGCGGACGGCACCACCGACAGCCAGGTGCCCTCGCCGCGGAAGCGGGCCGGGTCGCCGTCGCCGACGCGCCGTCCGGCGGCGTACGAGCCGGCGGCCGAGTCGACCTGCGCCACTCCGGGCACCAGGGACAGGCGCGCGGCGTAGGGGGCCGGGTCGGCGGTGACCGGGCCGCGCGAGACGAGCTGGACGGCGTCGGTCTCCTCGGCGGGGAACGCCCGGCGGATGACGTCCTGGGTCTGCCGCGAGGACGCCTCGGGCGGCAGGATCCGGTCGTCGGCCACGCCGAAGCGCAGCCCGAGGAACGGCGAGGCGAGCACGAGCAGCAGCGCGGCGGCCAGCCCGCCGGTCAGCAGCGGCCGGCGCATCACGCCTACGGCCACCGCGTGCCAGAGCCCGTCCGCGCGCGGCGGTTCGGCACGCTTCGGCAGCAGCGTCCCGCCGGCGGCACGCTTCGGCAGCAGCGTCCCGCCGGCGGCGGCGAGCACGGCGGGCAGGACCAGCACCGCCGCGACCAGCCCGCCGATCACCACGGCGATGCCCGCCCAGGCGAACGAGCGCAGGAAGTCGAACGGCAGCGCGAACAGCACCGCGAGGGACGTGGCCACGGTCAGCCCGCTGAACAGCACCGTCCGCCCGGCGTGCTCGACCGCGCCCGCGACGGCCGCCGCCCGGTCCGCGCCCGCCGCGCTCTCCTCGCGGAAGCGCTGGACGACGAACAGGCAGTAATCGATCCCGAGGCCGAGCCCCATGGCGAGGGTGAGGTTCAGGGCGAAGGTGGAGATCTCGGTGACGGCCAGCGCGGCGTTCAGCAGCGCCAGCCCGATCACCATGGCGAGCACCCCGGCCAGGATCGGCACCAGGGCCGCCATCACGCGCCGCAGGTAGAGCCAGAGCAGCGCGAAGGCCAGCGGGAAGATGACCAGCTCGGCCCGGACGAAGTCCTGCCTGGCCAGCGGGACGGTCTCGCGGAAGACCTCCTCCCCTCCTCCGGCCCGCACGTCCAGCAGGTCGGTGCCGGCGGTGACCCGCGGGACCAGCCTGGGCAGCACCACGCCCCTGACGTGGTCGGCGTCGCCGGGGATGCGGGCCACGACGAGCGCGTGCCTGCCGTCGCCGCTGCGCAGGGTCGCGGGCCGGCCGCGGGTCCAGTAGGAGGCGGCCTCGGCGACGCCGGGCTCCCGCGCGACCTCGGCGGTGAGCGCGCGGCCCGCCGCCTCGGCGGCCGGGTCGTCCACGGCGCCGCGCCGGACGGTGACCAGGAGGACCAGGTCGGGGCTGCCGGTGCCGAACCGCGCCGCCAGCTCCGCCCGCGCCCGGTCGGACTCCGAGCCCGGCGCCTCGAACCTGGCCAGCGACAGCCGCGGCACCGCGCCCGCGGCCAGCACGCCGGCGACCACGAAGCCGAGCAGCGCCAGCGCGAGGACGGCCCTGCTGTGACGGGCCAGGAAGAAGCCGAGCCTGCGCAGGGGAGGGCCGGGCTCGCGAAAAGTCGGTAGACTACTCGTGTTTTTCATCGGATCAGAAATACAAGTGAATGCTCGTATTTGTCAACGAGGTGACTCATGGCTGACCGCACGGTCCGCCGGCAGGCGCGCGGCCTGAAGCGGATGGCGGAGATCCTCGACGCCGCCGAACTCGTCATCGCCGAGGTCGGCTACCCCGACCTCACCACCAACCAGGTGGCCGCCCGGGCGGGCATGTCGCCGGGCTCGCTGTATCAGTTCTTCCGCAACAAGCAGGAGATCCTGGACGGGCTGGTGTCCCGCTACACCGACGACCGGCAGGAGTTCTGGGCCGCCCGGCTGGCCGCGGTCACGCCGGACGTGCCGCTGCAGACGCTGGTCGGGCAGCTCGTGGACGAGAGCGTGCGGTTCAAGGGCGAGTCGCCCGCGTACTGGTCGCTGCTGTACGGCAGCGCCACCGGCGACCAGTTCGCCGCCGCCGCGGCGCGGCTGCACGACGACCTCGCCCGGCAGCTCGCGGGCATGCTGCGCCGCCGCTCCCCCGGGCTGCCGGAGGAGCGGGCGCTGATGATGGGGACCATGGCGCTGGCCATGGTGAAGGCCGTGCTGCCGATGGCCGCCGCGGCCGGGCCCGAGCGGGGCGCCGAACTCGTCGCCGAGCTCAAGCACGCCCTCGTGCGTTACCTCGCCTAGTTCCCGGACGGAGCGGGCCGCGTACCTCGAAGGCGCGGCCCCCGGCGTGCCGCTCCAGGCGCAGGACGGTGCTGGAGCTCGCCGCAGCAGCAGCGCTCAGAGCCGCAGCCCGGCGTCCTGGGCCGTGACGAGCGGTCCGTGGCACGCGCAGCCGTGGCCGGCGGGTTGCGCCGTCGGCACCGGCTTTGCCGCCGCCCGCTCGACGTCGGCGAGCAGCGCCGCCCGCGCCTGAGCCGCGATGTAGCGTCCACGCGTGACGACGGCGTTGACGCGTCTGGTGTTGCGTATGTCGGTGAGAGGGTTCGCGTCGAGCACGACCATGTCCGCCGCCTTGCCGCGCGTCAGAGTGCCGCGCTCGTGGGCGACGCCCAACGCGCGTGCGGGTTCGACGGTGGCCGCCTGGAGGGCCTCCATCGAGGAGAAGCCGGCCTTGGTGAGCCAGACCAGCTCGTCGTGCAGCGCGAAGCCCGCGGCGACATAGGCCGTGCCGGTGTCGGTGCCCGCCAGCACGGGTACACCGGCCTCCTTGAGGGCCCCGACCAGCTCGATCCGCCGCCAGAACAGCTCCTTGCGCTGGGCGGTCTCCTCCGGTGTACGCCCGCGGAGGTACACTTCCGCGGCGACGTAGTCCCACATCTGCATCCCCTCCGACGCAGGCAGGTACTTGACCTGGTCGGCGGGAGGTCGCGCCTCGGCCGGGGTGTCGAGGCCGCGGTACATGGTGATCGTGGGCGTCTGCCACGTCCCGTTCCTGGCCAGTTGCTCGAAAAGCCTGGCGGCCTTGTCGCGGTCGTGGACGGCCGCCGCCTTCCACTCGATCGCGTGGAGCCGGCGGAACCAGTCGTTGTAGTAGGGCGCGTCCAGCCGGACCCTGGCGACGGCCCTGCGCAGCTCGCGTTCCTGCCGCGCGGTGGCCAGGAACAGGCCGTACATGTGCTCGAAGGTCCGCATGCCCAGGTCGCTGGCCTCCCTGGCGTCGAACAGGTCAGGGACGTGCCCGGCGAAGGGCAACCCTTGACGGCGCGCTTCGGCGGCGATGACCCGGAACAGGCCGGCGGGCAGCCGCGAGTACACCTTGACCAGATCCGCCCCTTCGGCCTTGGCCGCCCGCACCGCCTGCCGGGCCTCCTTCTCGCTGGTCACGCTGAGGTGCGGCTGGGGAAGGCCGTCCCAGAGCGAAGGAGCGCCGTCGACGATCCGGCTGGAGATCGTCCAGCGGGGCCCGACCAGCCGGCCCCCCTCGATGCTCCGGCGGAGGTGGTGGTGCCAGGGGCTGCCGTTCATCTCGCGGACCGTCGTGATGCCGTTGGCCACCAGGAGGGCGGGATAGACGTCCTCGCGGGGGGCGATGTGGAGGTGCATGTCGCACAGGCCGGGGATGACGTACTTCCCGGGCAGGGGGATCACGTGGGCGCCGTGCGGCACGCCGATGGCGTCTTTCCTTCCCACCGCCAGGAGCCGGTCGCCTTTGATGAGTACGGTCATGTTGTGCTGTGCGCGGGCTCCCGTCCCGTCGATCACCGTCACTCCGGTCAGCGCGGTGACCGGTTGAGCGTCAGAGGCGGATGCCGAAGTGGCGGACGTCGTGACCGGAAGGGCGAACGCCCCCAGCGTGGCACCGATCATTTGGCGTCGTGACAGGTTCATCGAAATCGTTCCCGCTGCTTTCTCGTCGCTTTCCCGCCGCAAAGGTCAGGCCAATGGCCACGACCCTAGGCCGCGTCGTTTTCCCTGGTCAGTAAGGCCATCGGGCCAATCGTGGTAAGGACAGCCCTACCAGGGGCCACGCCTTCGCCGCGCGGCGACGAATGGCACGGATCAGAGGGTTCCTGGCGGTTTCTCTATTGTTCACCGCCCTTCCGGCCGCGATCATTATCGGGTGCCTTCTCGTTTCGGCACACCGCCACCACAGCCGGGCTCCCCGGCTTCCCCGCCGGGGAGCCCGGCTGCGCGGACGAAGGAAACGTCAGCAGGGACACCTTCCGTGGCCGCGAGCGACAACCGCGGAGGAACCACTCGGCCGCGGCTCAGGGGCGAAGGCGGGTTTCCAGGCCGTCCAGGATGCGCTCGATGCCGTAGGTGAAGGACTCCTCTCGGAGTTGTCCCGGGTCCTTGCCCTGTACCGCGGACTGGCTCTCGCGCAGTAGCGGGTGGTCCCGCAGGGCGTGCTCGGCGGCCGGGCGCAGGTGCTCCAGCAGGTCCTGTTCGCTCTGGCCGCTTCGGGCGAGCATCGCCAGGTAGGCGGCCTCGCTGGTGGTCATGCCGATGACGTAGGCGATGAGCAGGTTCATCGCCTGGTCGGCCTCGTCGGCGGCGAAGCCCGCCGTCCGGAGCAGGGCGAGCAGGCGCTCCGACTGCCGCGTCAGGTTGGGCCCCAGGTGGGCGAGGCCGACCTGCCCGAACACGGAGACGGCCCAGGGGTGCCGCAGCACGATCGAGCGCAGGCTGCGAGCGGCCTCGGTGACGGCGGCCCGCCAACGCGCGGGGTCGCCGGCGTCGGGCACCCGCATCTCGCCGTAGATCTGGTCCACGACCAGCTCGATCAGCTCGTCCTTGTTGGCGACGTGCCGGTAGAGGGAGGTCGCTCCGGCGCCGAGCCGGGTGCCGAGGCTGCGCATGCTCAGGGCGTCGATGCCCTCGGCGTCCAGGAGCCGGATGGCCTCGGACACGATCCGGTCGCGGCTGAGTGCCGGCTGCTCCCGCTTGGCGCGCGGGCGGGCCCACACCGAAGGGACGGGCGGCTGCTGGTCGGCTGGCATGCGGGTCTCCTCGTCGTTCCCGGGTCATCCTAGCGCGCTTGCGTACACCGATCTGACATGCGTACAGTGTTCGCATCAAGCGCACGGCGTACACACAGAGGAGAAGCGCCATGATGGATCTCGCTCGTTGGCAGGCACGTCTCGACGAGCTGCGCGCCGCCCACCACGTGCCCGGTGCGTCCCTGGCCGTGCTGGCCGACGGGGAGGTGCACGAGCTGGTGAGCGGCGTCCTGCACCGGGGCACCGGAGTCGCGGTGACCCCCGGTGCCGTCTTCCACTCGGGATCGGTAGCCAAGGTCTACACCGCCACGCTGGTGATGCGGCTGGTGGACGAGGGCAGGCTGGAGCTGGACGCGCGGGTGGCGGACGTGCTTCCGGAGTTCGCCACCCCCGACCTCGAGGCCACGAAGACGATCACCGTGCGGCAGTTGTTGTCCCACACCGGCGGGGTCACCAACGACTTCAACCACGACTCGGGCCGCGGCGACGACTGCCTGGCCAGGTACGTCGAGGCGGCCCGGGAAGTGGCACTCGACTGCCCGCCCGGCACCGCCGTCTCCTACGGCGGCCTCGGCTACGTGGTGCTGGGCCGGGTCATCGAGGTGATCACCGGGCTGACCTGGGACCAGGCGCTGAAGGACCTGCTGTTCACCCCGTTGGGGCTGGAGCGCTCGATGACACTCCCGGAGGAGGCCCTGCGCTTCCCCGTGGCGATGAGCCACCTGGGCGAGCCCGGCCAGGACCCGGACCCGGCTCCCGTCTGGGACGCGATGCCCCGCTCGGCCGGCCCGGCGGGACGGGTGCTGGTCTCCGCCGGAGACATGGCGCGTTTCGCCCGGATGCACCTCGAAGGCGGCCAGGGCGTGTTGTCATCGCGGGCCGTGGCGGCGATGCAGCGCCGCGAGGTGGACGTACCGGACAAGTGGACCGTCAGCGCCGACGGCTGGGGCCTCGGCTGGACGCTGTACGACTGGGACGGCGTCCCCGGCTACGGCCACGACGGCGCCGCCATCGGCCAGTACGCCTACCTGCGCGTCGTCCCGCACGCGGGCGTGGCCGTGGCCCTGATGACCAACGGCGGCAGCGCCCGCCTGCTGTACGCCGACCTGTTCCGCGACCTCCTCCGCGAGCTGGCCGGCGTCACCATGCCGCCTCCCTTCGGCCCGCCCGCCGAGCCCCCGGTCGTGGACCTCGCGCCGCTGCTGGGCACGTACGGCCGGGAGGGCGTCCGCATCACGGTCACGCGCGGCGCCGGCGGGAACGCGCACATGCGCTACGCGTTCGTCGACGGCATGAAGGACCTCTCCCCTCCCCTGGAGATGGAGCTCACCCCCGTGTCGCCGGGGGTGTTCGCCGCCTCCGGCGCCGGGCCCTCCTTCAGCGAGGACTACATGCCCGTCGTCTTCGCCACCCTGCCCGGCGGCACTCCCTGCGTGTACGTCGGCATGCGCGCCACCCCCAGGCACAGCTGAGCCGGCGCGGGCCGGCGGCTCACCCGGACGCCTCCCGCCCGGCCCGCTGGGAGCGCTGCTTCAGCTCCGCCTCGTACACGTGCCGCCGCCCGCCCGTGAGCCGGTCGCGCACCTCGCCCTCCAGCTCGCGGAAGGCCGCGTAGTAGCCGTCGTCGTACTCCTCGACGATCTGGAACGTCCAGCGGCCGGCCTTCTCCGGCAGCTTCGCCGCCTGGTCGTCGGCGCCTTCGGGGCGGCGGTGGTCATGATCGGGTGAGTAAAGCATGGCCCCCGGCGTTACCCATGCGCGATCAAAGGATGCGCGGGCCCGTCCAGCCCTCCGGCACGTGCCCGAGCCGGACCCGTTGCGGGTGGTCGCCGACCGGGACCGACACCAGCTTCTGGCCGGTCGCGAAGTCGATCGCGGTCACCCGGTCGGCGCCGCTCTCGGAGATCACGCAGGCCCGGCCGTCGCCGCTGACCGTGGCCCAGTACGGCTTGCTCGCCGGCACCAGCGGCCCCGGCCGCAACGTCGCCCGGTCCACGACGGTGACGTAGTCGTCCATCGTCCCGGCGACGCACAGCTTGTCGCCGGTGGGCTTCATGGACAGGCCGTGGTGGCGGGAGTCGTTGACCCAGGTGGTGCGGTCCTCGCTGGTGGCGGGGTTCTTGGGCAGCGTGCCGATCCGGGTGATCCGGTCGGCGGCCACGTCGTACTCGACGACGCCGTTGAAGAACGAGACCTGGAAGTACAGCGTGCTCTCGTCGGGCGTGAAGACGGCGGGCCGGACGGCGTCCGACAGGTCCGCGCGGCCGAAGGCGTCGAGCCGGTCGCGCATGTCGATGGTCCTGACGACCCGGTAGGTGGAGGCGTCGGCGACGGTGATGTGCCGGTCGCCCTTCAGCCAGTCCTGGGACGGGGCGTCGAAGTCGTTGTCGACCTCGCCGATCGACATGTTCCACAGCAGGGCGCCGCCGCCGGTGAAGACGTTCTCGTGCGGCTTGTCGCCCGCGCGGAACGAGCCGAGCTGCCTGCCGGTGCGGATGTCCAGGACGTGCACGGTGTTGGAGGTGGACGCCGACACCGCCACCCTGGTGCCGTCGGGCGAGACGGCCATGTGGTCGGCCCGGTACCCGGAGACGGGGAAGCGCCACCGGAGCGCGCCGGTGGCCAGGTCGATCGACACCACGTCGGCGAAGCTGGGGCGCGAGACGACCACGGCCGTGCCGTCCGGCGTGGAGTACATGTCGTCCACGAGCTGGTCGTGGCCCTCGCCAGGCCCCTGGCGGATGCCCAGGAAGTAGACGAGCTTGATGGGGTTGGTGTAGATCTCGGCCAGGCGCTGGACCTTGTCGGGGACGACGTTGATCCGGGCGATCCTGGCGAGGTCCCCGCCGGATCCGATCACATCGGCGGTGCCGTCCCAGTTGTTGCCCACGAACAGCACCTCGCGCAGGGCGGTGGTGGTGGCGCCCGCGGGTGCGGCGCAGCAGGCGGTCATCACGGCTGCCGCCACGATGCCGTTCCGCAACGACGACCCGCATCGACGTGCACGAGCCAGAGCGTGCATGTTCCTTCTCCAGAGGGAGCCGGAAGGGGGGTGCGGGGCGCGCTGGGCGCGCCCCGGGGACGCGGCGTGGCGGTCCCGGGGAGCCGCCACGCGCGTACGAGGACGCGGTGTCTGGCATGGCCGGCCGAAGGTCTGAATATGCAGATATTCAGAGTTTGACTGGATAGTAGGCACGTGTGGCGCCCACCACAAGACCCGATGCGAGAAACTTTCCGTGACACCCAGCGGAGGACACGGTGGCGGGCAGGATCACACCGGCGGCGGGCCGGTACGGGGGCAGGACGGCGAGCGAGCGGCGGGCCGAACGCCGCGAGCGCTTCCTGGAGGCGGGCCTGGAGCTGTTCGGCGGCAGCTCCGGCTACCGCGCCACCAAGATCGTCGATCTGTGCCGGACCGCCGGGCTGTCCACCCGCCAGTTCTACGAGGAGTTCCGCACGCTGGAGGACGTGCTGGCCGAGCTGCACCTCCACGTCAACGACACCGCCGAGCGGGCCGTCCTGGCCGTACTGCCGCAGGCGCAGGAGCTGGACCCGATCGAGCGCTACTCGCGGCTGTTCCGCGCCTACGCCGCCGGGGCCACCGCCGACCCCCGCCACACCCGCATCGCCTTCGTCGAGATCATCGGCGTCAGCCCCCGCCTCGACCGCCAGCGGCTCGACCGCCGCGCCCGCTGGATCGGCTTCCTGTGCCACCAGGCCGAGGCCGCCGCCGCGCGCGGCGAGATCCCGCCCGGTGACTACCGCGTCGCCGCCGCCGCGTTCATCGGGGCGGTCAACGGCCTCATGCACGACTGGGCCGTCGGCTGGGTGGACGCCACCCTCGACCAGATCATCGACGAGCTGCTGGAGATCCTGCTGGCCAGGTTCCGGGTCCTGGCCGCCACCGACCCCCGCCCGCCGCGGGGGCCCGGCTAGAACGTGCGCGCCACCCGGCGGGCCCGCTCGTCGGCCAGCTTGCGCTCGCTCTCGTACGACCCCGACAGCGTCGGGTGGTGCCGGATCTCCTGGACGTCGGCGACGCCGGCCCAGCGCAGCCAGTCCGCGAAGTAGGTGGACTGGAAGTCCGTCCCGAACTCCGGGCCCAGGCCGGGCCCCCACACCGCCGAGGTGTAGACGACGGCCGCCCGCTTGCCGGTCAGCAGCCCCCGGTAGCCCGTCTCCGGATGCACGTCGAAGATCATGGCCGGCTGGCTGACCACGTCGATGAACTGCTTCAGCTTGTACGGCACGCCCGCGTTCCACATCGGCACGCTGAACAGGTAGCGGTCGTAGGCGTCGAACCGCTCGAAGGTCCGCACGGCGGCGGCCCACGCCTCGGCCTGCTCGCCCTCCGGCGTGCCGCCGCCGAAGACCGTCATCTTGGCCCCCGCGGCGGCGGGCCCGAACTCGGGCAGCGTGCCGTCCCACAGGTCGAAGTGGTCCACGGACGCGCCCGGATGGGTGGCGAGGTATTCCTCGACGAACGTCCCGGCGATCGCGAGGGAGATCGACTCCTCGCTCCTGGGCGAGGCGGAGATGTGCAGAAGCTTGTCGCTCATGAGGATGACTCCTTTGTGGCCCCACACAAGGGGACTGCGGTCCGTTTACCGCTACGGGGAATCTAACGGACCGCGGTCCGCTTAGTCAAGGCGGCCGCCCTCCTCCCCGTCCGGC
This sequence comes from Nonomuraea sp. NPDC050783, assembly GCF_040802095.1. Classification (NCBI taxonomy): domain Bacteria; kingdom Bacillati; phylum Actinomycetota; class Actinomycetes; order Streptosporangiales; family Streptosporangiaceae; genus Nonomuraea; species Nonomuraea sp. NPDC050783. The sequence continues at coordinate 696,444 of NZ_JBFAHK010000001.1, read as the reverse complement.
GGGGCCAGGAAGTCCTGCAACTCGCGATGCCTGAACTGGTACGTGGCACCGCTGACGCGCAGCAGCCGCGCCTCGCACGCCCAGTCGAGGAAGGCCCACAACCGCAGCGGGAGCAGCCCCCGGGTGGCCGCGACCGCCAGGCCGATCATCGTGCGGGTCCAGGCCAGCGCGCCGAAGGACAGGCCGAAGGCCACGCCGCCGATGAGCGCGCACATCAGCGACTCGACGACGTCCTGGCTCATCACGAACACCAGGAAGGCGGCGACGCCGCCGGTCAGGCCGAAGGCGACCCCGGTCACCGGGTTGCGGTGCAGGGCCTCGCGCGGATGGGCCAGCTCGGCGTCCATGCTCCACCCGCCGGCGGCGATCCTGAAGGCCACGCCGAGCGCGAACGCCAGCACGAACGCGCCGCTCACCCCCGCGACCAGCGCCACGGGACCGGCACCGGCCAGCCGCAGCGGAGCCAGCCCGGTGAGCGCCCCGCACAGCCCGAACCCGGTCAGCGTGACGGGCTCGGCCCTGACCGCCTCGGAGACGGTCACGCGCTCGGCCCCGGTCCGGCCGGCGGCGGTCAGCCCGACGACCGCCCCGAGCGCCAGCCCCCCGGTCCCGCCCGCCGCGACCGCGAAGCCGGGGCCGAAGATCGCGCCGCCCGTCAGCGCCAGCCCGGCCAGCCCGCCGAGCACCCCGACGGGCACGCCTGCCAGCGCCCCGAGCAGGGCGCCCGCCACGCGCCGCCGGGCCGGGACGTTGGCCCGCCCGCCCGCCGCGGACGGCCACGGCGACAGCGACAGGCCGGTGACGATCCCCACCCAGGACGCCATGAGCGCCAGGGCGAGCAGCCGCTCCGGGCCTGGCCGCGCGCCGGGGCCGCCGGGGTCGCCGAGGCCGCCCATCGCGGAGCCCGTCCAGAAGGCCAGCATGGCGACGACCGCGAGGAGCGCCGAGCACAGCCCGTGCAGCGCCCGGACCAGCCGCCAGCCGCCGATCGGCCACAACAGGTGCGGGACGAGGTCGATCGCGGTCAGGCCGGGCGGCGGCCGGTCCGTCGCGGCGGTCCTGGCGGCCTGCCAGCGCAGGTGGGCCGCCAGGCGCACGAGCCACGCCCGCACCTGGCCCGGCTCGTACGGCGTGCCGGGCGCGGCGCGCGGCGTGAGCCGGGTGGCCGCCGGGACGTACGCCTCCAGCAGCCGCCTGGCGATCCGCTCCGCCCCGGCACGGGGGTCGGTGTGCGGGTCGGCGCGCAGCAGCTCGTGCGGGTCGGCGCCGGACTCCACGGCGGTGACGGTCAGCAGCAGCCGCCACGGGGTGGCGAGGGCGGCGTGGACGATCCCGCCCGACGGCCCGCGCAGCGCCTCCTCGATGCCGTCGCGGTGCTGCGCGCGGGGATGGTCGTCCGGCCAGCGGGCCCGCAGGTACGCGGCGATCTGCCCGGCGGTCAGGTCACGCAGGTGGACGCGGGTGGCGTTGGCGAGCCCGGCACCGGCCGCGCGCAGCTCGGCGTGGCGGTCGGCGCGGCAGGTCACGACGACCGCTCCCGGGCGCCGTCCCGACAGGTCGCTGTAGCGGTTGAGCTCGGCCAGCAGCCCGATCGCGCGGCGCGGGGGGCCGGCCGGCGGCTCGGGGTCCAGCTCGTCCAGCCCGTCCACCACCGGCAGCACGCGGCGGTCCCGGACCAGCCGCAGCGCGTCCTCCGCCGCGAGGCCGAAGTCCTGCACGAGCTGCTCGGCCAGCCACTGCTCGAACGGCCTGCCCAGGGTCCAGCGGGCCGCGTTCAGCCGGACCGGCACCATCGCCGGGCGGGCGGGGCGGGCGCCCGGGGTCAGCGCGGGCTCCAGCAGTTGCAGCACCAGCTCGATGGCGAGCACGGTCTTGCCCGCTCCCGAGCCGCCCACGACCAGCAGGCGCCGGGGGTTCAGGCCGGTGAAGAAACGGCCGATCGTGCGCACCCCCAGCTCGTTCCCGGCGGGCTCGTTCCCGGCGGGCTCGTTCCCGGCGGGCTCGTTCCCGGCGGCCGGGACGAAGGAGACCGGGGCGATGTCGTAGCCGCCGAGCAGCCCCTTGCGCGCCCGGTCCTCCTCGCGGGCCACCCGCCGCACGAGCAGCTCGACCGCCGGATCCGCGGGCGGGGGCTCGGGTTCGGGTTCGGGCGGCGGCTCGGGGGCGGGCGGGGGCTCGGGGGCGGGCGGCGGGTCAGGGGCGGGCGGCGGCTCGGGGGCGGGGCGGGGCTCGGCGGCGGTGGCGGTGGCGGCCAGGGCGGCGCGGGCGGCCCGCCACCGCTCCAGCTCGCCCGGGATCAGCTCCGGCGGATGGTCGCAGGAGCGCAGGCAGGCGGTGACGAACGCCCGGACGAACTCCCACCGCGGCAGCCGGTCGTCCTGCCGCAACACGTGCGAGGTCGTGCTCTTCGGCAACGCGTCCACCAGGCTCCCGTCCGAAGCCGCCGTCCGCCCGCCGAGCGAGCGCAGCCTGCTCAGCGACGGCTCGCCCGCCCACCGCCGCAGCAGGGCCAGCGTCCGGACGAACTCCGCGACGCTCCCGGCCCGCGCCGGATCGGGCGGCGCCGTACGGTCCTGGCCCGTCATCCCCCCGTCCTCACCAGCGCCCACGCGAACCGCGCCCGCCCGCGCCGGAGCCGCCCGCCCCGCACGTACACGCCTTCCAGCGTCTGCACGTGGCGCGACTCCATCAGGAAGTTGCGTGCCTCGTCGGCCTCCACCAGCTCCCGCCCGACCGCGATGGGCACGAACCCGTGCCGGGGGATGTAGACCCAGCGGCCCCGGTCCCAGTCGTAGGGGTCGAACCAGCGGTGCCGGACCGTCCCGGACACCCGCACCTCCCGCCCGTCCCTGGTCAGGACGAAGGAGCCGTGCGAGCGCAGCAGGCTCATCCTGCTCACGTAGAACAGCTCGGTGCCGATGAAGGCGTTGATCCGCGCGTCCCAGTAGTCGTGCAGCCAGGCCGAGGCGTGGTCGTCCAGCAGCCGGGCGCGCCGGGCGAGCTGCCGTTCGAACCGGCGCTGGTTCCTGCGCTCGGCCTTCTTGATCACTTTGAACGAGCGCAGCCAGCGCGGCGACATGATCCTGGAGGCGCCCGCGCCGTCCATGAAGTGCTCCAGGAAGTCGGAGGCGATCGGGTGGAAGTCGCGCCCGCCGTCGATGATGGACCGGAACAGGCCGACCAGCTCCGGGACGGGCCTGCCCGTCCTGCGCCGTAGCCCTCGCAGGAACATGCCGGTTTTCTCCGTGGTGCGGTCGAAGGTCACGGACACGTGGGGTGGAACTCCTCCTGCGGCATCAGATTCTCCCATTCTTCGCGGGTGAGCGAGCGGCCCGCGTTGGCGCACGCCGCGGCCAGCAGGTCGGCGGGCAGGGCGACGTTCCACACGCGCGCGGTCCCGTCGCCGGCCACCGTGACCACGGACCTGCCGTCCCGCGCGTAGGCGATCCCGGCCACGCCGCCGGTGTGGCCGGTCATCGGCGTGCCGAGCGGCCGGTAGGTGCTCAGGTCCCACAACAGGACCTCGCCGCGCGTGGTGCCGGTGGCCAGGATCCGGCCGTCCGGGCTGAAGGCCAGCGCGCTGGGCCGGACGTCCTCGGCGATCAGGGCGATGCCGAGCGGGCGGCGGCGCACGACGTCCCACAGCCGCACGGCGTCGTCGTTGGCCGTGTACGCCAGCGTGCGCCCGTCCGGGCTGAAGGCCAGGTCGTTGACCAGCCCGCCGGCGACCCCGGGCGGCGTGTCACCCTCGATCGGGCGGCGGCCGGCCACGTCGAACAGCCGCACTCGGGCGTCGAAGCCCGCGCTCGCCACCGTCCTGCCGTCGGGGCTGACCGCCAGCCCGGTGACCACGTCGGTGTGGTCGGGGACGGTGACGCGCGGCCCGCTCTCGCGGCGGCCGGCGACGTCCCAGAACGCGATGGACCGCCCGTGCTGGACGGCGACGAACCCGCCGTCCGGGCTGAGCTCGGCCAGCCCCCGGTACGTGCCGTCGTGGGCGATCACGCGGCGGCTCGCGACGTCCCAGAGCCACAGGCCGTCGAAGTCGGACGCCAGGAGCGTGCGCCCGCCGGGCAGGAAGGCGAGCATGGTCACCGGACGGCGGTCGCCCCCGGCGCGCAGCGGCGGGCCGAGGGGCCGCTGGGTGGCCGGGTCCCAGAGCTGGAGGTCGGAGCTGTGCTCGTCGGCGACGCCGGTGGCCAGGATCCGGCCGTCCGGGCTCAGGGCGACGGCCCCCTGGGCGGGCATCGGCCGGCCGAGCTGGAGGTGGACCCGCGGATCGGCCAGGCGGACCACGCCGTCGTCACTGGCGGCGGCCAGCAGCCCGCCGTCGGGGCTGAACGCCACCCGCTCGACGCCCGTGACGTTGTCGGCCAGCGCGAGCAACTGCTGCCGGGAGGCGGCGTCCCACAGGACGGTACGGCCGGAGGACCCGCCGGTGGCGATCCTGGTGCCGTCGGGGCTGAAGGCGACCGTGGCGAAGGCGATGCCGCGGTCCCTGATCACCCCGGTCTGCCTCCTGGCCGCCACGCTCCACAGCCGGGTGGTGCCGTCCCAGCTCGCGGTGGCCAGGGTGGCGCCGTCCGGGGAGAAGGCGACGTCGAAGACGGGCTCGGCGTGCCTGGCGATCGGGTCGCCCCGCGGGCGGGACGTGGCGGGGTCCCACAGCCGCACGGTCTCGCCGCGCGCGACGGCCAGGCTCGTGCCGTCCCGGGTGAAGGCCACCGCGCGGACGATGCTCGCCAGGTCCCGCCCGTGGTCGGGGCGGCCCAGAGGAGGGCCGTGGGGGCGGTGCGTGACCGCGTCCCACTGCCGGACGACGCCCCTGAAGTCGCCGGTCACGAGGATTCTGCCGTCCGGGCGGTACGCGAGCGCCGACACGACCGCCTCGTGCTCGATCGACCCCAGCACGCGGCGGGTGGCCACGTCGTAGAGGCGGACGGTGCTGAAGCAGGCGGTGGCCAGCGTCCGGCCGTCGGGGCTGAGGGCCAGGTGCACCTCGGAGCACTCGTACCGCGCGCGGGTGATGGGCGCGCCGAGCTGCCGCCGCGAGGCCGTGTCCCACAGACGCGCGGTGCCGTCGTCGCTCCCCGTCGCCAGGACCGAGCCGTCGGCGCTGAACGACAGCGCCATGACGCCCTTCGTGTGCCCGGTGAGCGCTCCCCGGCCGGTGCGGGTCGCGGCGGACAGCAGGCGGTTGCGGGCCTCGTCCGTCTCGGCCGTCCGCCAGGCCGCCACGGCCAGCAGCGAGGACAGGGCGACGTCGCCGGCGACCTCGCTCTGCGCCGCGAGCTGGCGGGAGGTCGCCACCCTGCGCTGCAGGTCGGCCTCGGCCGCGGCGTTGACGGCCACCGTGGCCCCGGCGAGGGCGAGCACCGACAGCAGCGCCAGGCCGGTCACGACGAGCCGCCGTCGGCGGCCGGCCCGCCGCGCCTCCCGCGCGGACGCCGCGACGAAGCCCTCGACGACGGGGCCGGGCGGCGGGTAGCTGTCAGGATCGCGCTCCCAGCGGGGCCGGCTGTCCTGGACGGCGAGCAGCCGGGCGCCCCGGTAGAGGAAGGCGGGGTCGCGGTGGTTGTCGGCCCACTGCGCGGCGGCCTCCACCAGCCCGTCGTAGACGGCCTGCGCGGTGAGGTCGGGTTCGAGCCACTGCCGCAGCGTGGGCCAGGCGGTCAGCAGGGCGTCGTGGGCGATCTCGACGCTGTCCTCGTGCAGGGTGAGCAGCCGCCGGTCGGCGAACGCGGACAGCAGCGCGTCCACCTGCTCCCTGCGTCGCGGCGTGAGCGCGGCGGCGGCCGCGTGGACCTCGCCCAGCCGCGCGCCGCGCCGGGCCACCTGCCCGCCGGCGGTGATCAGGGTCAGCCGGCGGAAGATCCGCAGCGCGGCCTTGCGGTCCTCCGGCGTCAGCCCGTCGAGCACCTCGTCGGCCGTGCGGCGTACGGAGTCGCGGACCCGGCCGGACTCCTCGTAGCCCCGGATGGTGAGGGTGCCGGCCACGCGCCGCTCCCATGTGTTGCGCAACGCCTGGGACAGCAGCGGCAGGGCGCCGGTCCGGTAGCGCCCTGCGGTGGGGCCGTCCTCCCGCAGCTCGGCCAGGACGGTCTCCACCAGGCCGGGTTCGAGCTTCAGGCCGGCCGTGGCCGCCGGGCCGGTGATGGCCAGGCGCAGGTCGGGCTCCGTCATCGGCTCGACGATGGCCTGACCGTCCTGGATCGCCTCGGCGAACTGGGGGTAGGCGGTGCAACGTTCCCAGTAGTCGGCGCGTACCCCGACGACCACGCCGGCCCCGTCCGGGCCCTCGGTCAGCGCGTGCAGGGCCGCCACGAACGCCTGGCGCTCCCGCTCGTCGGTCACCAGCGTGAACAGCTCCTCGAACTGGTCCACGACGAGGAGCAGGCGACCGCCCGCCGGGGTCTCCGTCGAGGTCTCCGCCGGGGTCTCACGGATGCCGGACAGGGCGCGCAGCGGCTTCGCGGTGGGGGTGATGAGCCGGCACCGCCACTTCTCCGCCATCGCCGGGATCAGCCCCGCCCGTAACAGCGACGACTTGCCGACCCCCGAGGCGCCCGTGACCAGCAGGACGGACCCGCGCCCCGCCAGCCGCCGGTCCAGGCGTTCGTGGAGGTTCCGCGTCGCGCGGGTGCGCCCGAAGAACAGCTCGGCCCGTCCCGTCTCGAACGGCGCCAGACCCTGGTAGGGACACACCTCGCCGGGACGGTCCCCCCGCTCGATCATGACGGCCATTCTGACAAACCCCGGCCGAGCCCATCAAACGCATTGTCCGAAACCGTCCAAGCCCGTCCCATATCGTCTGATGTCGTTCCGCCGGTGGTCTGAACGGCACGAACACGGTTTCGATGGACGTGCCGCCAGTTGATCGGGGGACCGGCCGGGGCCGTGGCGGGTTCGCGGGCGTCCCCCACGGGGGATCGCGGGAGACACCCTTGCAACCAGCACGATCACCTCTGCTCGACCTCGCGCGGAGCACCGACGCCGCGCCTTACTCGGGAACGCTCCTGCGCGGCTGGCGGGAGCGGGCACTGCTGACCCAGGAGCAGCTCGCGGAGCGGGCGGGGCTCAACGTCCGGACCGTCCGCCGGATGGAGAACGGCGGGCTCTGGCAGCCCCGTACCAGCTCGCTCCTGCTGCTGGCACAGGCGCTGGAGCTGGACGGCGAGGAGCGGGCGCTGCTGGCCGCCGTCACCCGGGGCCAGCCGGCCACCGGCGAGGGCGACGAGCCCGCCGCGTGCGGCCCGGCGATCGTCCCGCGCCAGTTGCCCGCCGACGTGGCGGTGCTGGCGGGCCGGGAGCGCGAGCTGGCGGCGCTGGTGAACGATCTCGGCGCGGGCACGGGGGCCGGCGCGGGGACGGGCACCGGGACGGGCACCGGGGCGGGTGGCGTGGCGGGCACCGGGGCGGGTGGCGTGGCGGTCGTCGCCGTCGAAGGCATGGCGGGCGTGGGCAAGACCGCGCTGGCGGTGCACGCCGCGCACCGGCTCGCGCCCCGCTTCCCCGGCGGGCAGCTCTTCGTGGACCTGCACGGCCACGCCCGCACCACGCCCCCGGTCGAGCCGGGCGAGGCCCTGGCGCGCCTGCTCCGCGCGCTCGGCGTCCCCGGCGCGGACGTCCCCGGGCACCTCGACGACCGCGCCGCGCTGTACCGCAGCGTCCTGGCCGAACGCCGGGTCCTGGTCGTGCTGGACGACGCCGCCGACGAGCACCAGATCCACCCGCTGCTGCCCGCCGGCCGGGACTGCCGGGTGATCGTCACCAGCCGCCGCCGGCTGAGCTGCCTGGACGAGGCCGCGAGCCTGCCGCTGGACGTGCTGCCGCCGGCCGCGGCGGTCGCCCTGTTCACCCGGATGGCCGGGCCCGGGCGGGTGGCGGGCGTGCCGCGGGAGGAGCTGTCGGAGGTGGTGGCGCGTTGCGGGCTGCTGCCGCTGGCCGTCCGCGGCGCCGCCGCCCGGCTGCGGGCGCACGCCACCTGGAGCGTGCGGCACCTGCTGGAGCGGCTGGCCGGGGATCGGCTGGCCGAGCTGGGCGCCGGGCGGCACGACGTGGCCGCCGCCCTGGACCTGTCCTGCGACCGGCTCTCCCCCGAGGCGCGGCGCGCGTACCGGCTGCTGGGCTCGCGCGGCGGCGCGGGCTTCGGCGCCGGGACCGCCGCGGCCCTGCTGGGGACGACCCCGCCGCGCGCGGAACGGCTGCTCGACCAACTCCTGGAGGCGCACCTCGTCCAGGAGACCGCCCCAGGACGCTACCGGCTGCACGACCTGGTGCGCGAGCACGCCGCGGCGCAGGCCGCGGGTTGACCCTGACGCAGGGTCAACCCGCCAGCATCGTCACACGAGCCCGGCGACCCCACGTAACAGGCGTGACGGGCGGAACATGATGAAAGGCGACACGATGCTGCGGCACGACACGATCCACCACGACACGATCCACCACGGGGACGTCACGATCCCGGTGTCCCGCGGCGGCCGGGGGCGACCCCTGGTCCTGTGCCCCGGACTCAGCTCGACGCAGGCCGACCTGCACGAACTGGCCGGGCTGCTGCGGCGCGACCACGACGTGGTGACCTTCGACCTGCGCGGCCACGGCCTGGCCTCGGCCGCCGGCCGGTACTCCTTCGTGGACTTCCTCGGCGACCTCGGCGCCGTGATGGCGAAGCTGGGGGACCTGGGCCTGCCCGAGCCGCCCCTGCTGGTCGGCTACTCGCTCGGTGCCGACCTGGCCGTCCATCACGCCGCCGGGCACCCCGGCACCGTGGCCGGGCTCGTCCTCATCGACGGGGCGAACCCGGTGCCCGAGCCGTTCGTCACCGAGGCCACCCTGCCGCGCTTCCGCGCCATGTGGGAGGAGGCCGCACGGGACACCACGCGCCCGGTGGCGCTCACCGCCCAGGAGATCCTGGACCTGAACGTCGAGATCGACGCGGTCCGGTCCAGGATCCTCGACCGGTACCGGGCGATCGACCTGCCGATCAGCATGATCATGTCGACCTCGATGGCCGGCGACGGCGGCGAGGAGCACGCGCTCCGCTTCAACCGGAACTGGCGGGCCGGCGTCGAACGGCTCGCCCGCGAGCACCCGCGCGTCGCCGTGACCTGGCTCGACGCCGACCACGGGCTCGTCTTCACCCACGCCCCGGCCATCGCCAGGATCATCCGGGACGCGCCCAGGGACCCGGCGGCCTCCTGAGCGGACCCTGCCAGACTGGTCCTATGCTGACCATCGGCGAGCTGGCCGCGTACGCCGGGGTGACGGTGCGCGCGGTGCGGCACTACCACGCCAAGGGCCTGCTGCCCGAGCCCGCACGCGACCACTCCGGCTACCGCCGCTACGACGCCGGCGCCGTGGTCGAGCTGATCAGGATCCGTACCCTCGCCGAGGCGGGCGTGCCGCTGGCCCGCGTACGGGAGCTGTTGCAGGCCGGCGAGCAGGAGTTCGCCGCGGCCGTCGCGGACATCGACAGGCGGCTGCGGGCGGAGATCCGGCAGCGGCAGCGGCACCGCGAGCGCATCGCCCGGCTCACCTCCGGCGACGGCCTGGCGCTGCCCCGGGAGGTGGTCGAGTACCTCGACCGGCTGCGGGCGCTCGGGATCGACGAGCGCATCGTCCAGGCTGAGCGCGACGGCTGGATCCCGCTGGCCGCCCGCTCGCCCGAGCGGGTCCCGCAGTGGATCGCGCGCAAGCGGGAGCAGCTGGCCGACCCGCGGCTCGTCGGCTTCTACCTGACCCTGAGCCGCGCCCTGGACCGGGCCGACGACGACCCCCGCCTGGCCGAGCTGGCCGACGAGCTGGCCGCCTACCTCACCCGGATGGCCGACGAGCGGGGCGCGGACTACGTGGACGACCTCGACGTGGAGCCGCCGCTCGCCCGCCTGATGGACACGCGGGCGTTCGACGCCGTGCCGCCGGCCCGCCGCCTGATCGAGCTGCTGGAACAACGCGGCTGGACGGGCTGGACCAGACTCGAACGCCTCCCCTCCCCCACCCCACGGGACGTCGCTCCGTGAGCCCCCTCGCCGGGCGGGTCAGAAGGTGTCGTCCCACGCCTGGGCGGTGGTGTCGTTGCAGCGCCAGAGTTGCATTGCCAGGCCGGCCTGGGGCGAGGCGCCCGGGACGTCCAGGCAGTGGCTGCTGGTCCCGGAGACGCGGGAGATGATCGGCCCGTCGAGGACGTCGATGAGGTCGGGCACCGGGTGTTGCCACCGCTCGTTGCTGATGGAGTTGCAGACCCACTGCTGCACCGGGGTCCCGTCGGTGGCGCTGCCGCGGGCGTCCAGGCACAGGCCGCTGCTGATGTTGCGGTAGTGGATCACGCCGCCGCCCAGGTCGTCCTTGGCCCACTGCTGGGCGAAGCTCCCGGCGCTCCAGTCGCAGGTCACCTGGACGATCGCCGCGCCGGGCTCCAGCGAGCCGTCCACCGGCTGGAGGCACTTGGCGGGGCCGGTCTCGTTGGTGTTGACGCTGACGAGGTGCCGCCCGGCGGCCCCGGTCGCGGCGGCGGGCGCGGCCTGGGTGGCCGCCAGGAGGGCGGCGCCCGCTCCGGCGAGGAGCAGGCGGATCGGTACGCGGCTTGCCTTCATGGTCGTCCCTCGTTTCGTGCCGTGCCGGCCGTTCGTCACGAGGGACGTTCCATCGCGTTCCAGCGGGAGGAACGGCATGGCACGCCCAGCCCGGTGAGAGCTCCGATCCGTGAAAGGAACAGCGCCTTGCGCAGAAACCGACTCGCCGTGGTGCTCGCCACCGCGGCGATCACCACCGCCTCCGCCGGACTGGCGGCCTCGTCACCGGCCCAGGCCGAGAACCCCATCGTCAAGCTCGTGAGCGTGCAGAACGGCAAGTGCCTGCAGCCCGCCTCCCTCGACCAGGGGGCGTCGGTCGTCCAGATGTCCTGCGTCGGCACCACCAACCAGCAGTGGACGGTCGAGTCCGTCAACTCGACCAGGGTCCACCTGCGCAACAGGGCCAGCCAGTTCTGCATGGACGCCTTCGGCAAGGCCGCCAACGGCACGCCCATCATCATGTGGCCCTGCAACACCATCAGCAACGAGAACTGGAGCTTCGGCATCACCAACAACCTGCTGTCCTCGGGCGTCTCCAACACCTTCAGCCACTGCGTGGCGACGCCGGGATCGCCGGACGGCCTGCCGATGGAGCTGCGCTTCTGCGACGGCAACAGCGCGCAGCTCTGGAACCGCCCGCCGGGCTGACGGCCGGTCTCACGCGGCGGGCAGGACCCGTACCAGGTGGTCGGCCAGCTCGGCCGGCCGGGACAACATCGCCATGTGGCTGCCGGGCATCTCCTCCGGGGTGACGCCGAGCCGCTCCGCCACGTGGCGGCGGACGAACTCGGGGGTGAAGAAGCGGTCGTCCCGGCACAGCAGGTAGCGCGTCGGGACGTCCGGCCAGCTCGCCAGCGGCCACGGCTCGTGGTAGGCCCGGTCCATGCTCATCTTCTCGGCGAGCGCGCGGTCGTGGGCCAGCACCCGGTCGCCCAGGTCGCGGGGGACGTCGTGCAGGTAGAGCTCGTACTCGTCCTCGATGCCGGGGTCGGGATGGCCGCTGCGTTCCCACCAGGACGCCGGGGCCTCGCCCGGAGCCGGGATCATGGCGGTGACCAGGACGAGCGCGGCAGCCTCCGTGCGCGCGCAGACGAGGGGGCCGACGAAGCCGCCCCAGGAGTGGGCCACCACCACGAGCGGGCGGCGCCCGCCGGCCGCCCGGACGACGGCGTCGGCGTAGTCCCAGAGCCCCGCCCCAGGCTCGGACATCGGCAGGTCCACCGCCACCGTGTCGTGGCCACGGCGGTGGAGCTCCGCTTCGAGCAGGTGCCAGTCGAAGGCGCTTCCGCCGCCGCCGTGGATGAGAGCGAAGGTCGTCATGCCGGTGATGACCGGCGGCGGCCAGGAAACTCATCGGCCGGGGGCGAGGAACCGGCCGAACCAGCCGAACCAGCCGAGCCGGCCGAACCGGCCCCGGCCCCGGCCCCGGCGGGCGCAAAGTCCCCGTCAAATCGGGCCGCCCGCTCCGCGGCGGGCGGCCCGGCGGGGTAATGCCCCTGGTGCCGGGCCTGATCTCGGGCCTGATCTCGGGCCTGATCTTGGGGGAGAGCCAATGAGTCAGCCAGCACAGCAGCAGACGCCGCCGGGCGTCCAGTCGGAGATGAACCCGCGGCCGGACTGCGGCGAGGACAGCTACCGGGGTTCGGGCCGCCTGGACGGCAAGGTCTCGGTGATCACGGGCGGGGACAGCGGCATCGGCCGGGCGGTCGCGATCGCGTTCGCCCGCGAGGGGGCCGACGTGCTGATCTCGTACCTGGACGAGGACGAGGACGCGCGCGACACGGCCAGGCTGGTGGAGGAGGCCGGGCGCAGGGCGGTGCTGGTGCCCGGCGACCTGTCCGACCCCGCGCACTGCCGGGCAGTGATCGCCCGGGCGGTGGAGGCGTTCGGCCGGATCGACGTGCTGGTCAGCAACGCGGGCTTCCAGATGACCCGCGACTCGCTGGAGGAGATCCCGGACGAGGAGTGGGACCACACCTTCGCCACGAACATCTCCGCCATGTTCCACCTGTGCAAGGCGGCGCTGCCGCACATGGGCGCGGGCGCCGCCATCATCGCCTCCACCTCGGTCAACTCCGACATGCCGCCGCCCAAGCTGCTGCCGTACAACTGCACCAAGGCGGCCATCGCGAACTTCGTCGGCAGCCTGGCCCAACTGCTGGGCCCGCGCGGCATCCGGGTCAACAGCGTCGCGCCCGGGCCGATCTGGACGCCGCTGATCCCGGCCACGATGCCGCCCGAGCAGGTGGAGTCGTTCGGGCAGCAGGTGCCGCTCGGCCGGCCGGGACAGCCCGCCGAGCTCGCCCCCGTGTACGTGCTGCTGGCCAGCGACGAGGCCAGCTACGTCTCCGGTGCCCGCGTCGCGGTGACCGGCGGGCAGCCGATCCTGTGACGCGCTGGTACCCGCTGCGGCTGAGCACGCCGGTCAGGTCCCACGTGTTCGGCGGCCGGGCGATCGCCGAGCGGCTGGGCCGTACCGGGCTGCCCGAGGGGCGGGTGGCCGAGACGTGGGAGGTCAGCGACGTGGACGGCGCCGGCGGCACGGTCGAGGAGGGGCCGCTGGCCGGCCGGACGCTGCGCGACCTGGTCACCGAGCACCCCGAGGAGCTGATGGGGCGCGGCTGGCGCGGCGAGCGGTTCCCGGTGCTGACGAAGTTCATCGACGCCACCGGACCGCTGCCGGTCCACCTGCACGCCGACGACGACACGGCGCGGCGCCTGGAGGGGCAGCCGAACGGCAAGACCGAGGCGTGGCACGTCCTGGCGGCCGAGCCGGGGGCCACCGCGCTGGCCGGCGCCAAGCCCGGCGTGGACGCGGACCGGCTGCGCGCGGCGCTGGAGCGCGGCGACTTCGACGCGGTGCTGCGCCGCCTGCCGGTACGCGCCGGGCAGACCCTCTACGTGCCGGGCGGCACCCTGCACAGCTTCGGCCCCGGCACGCTGGTGTACGAGATCGAGCAGACCTCCGACATCCAGCAGAGCGCGATGCCCTGGCGGATGGAGGACGGCACCGAGCTGCCCGAACCCGACTGGCGGCACAACCTGGACATGCTGCTCGCCGAGTGGGACCCGCGGCCCCGGCCGGACTTCCAGCCCGGCCTGTCGATCCGGGTCACCGACGACGTCGAGCGGGTGATCTGCTGCGCGGGGCCGTACTTCGCGCTGGAGCGCTGGCGGGCGGCGGCCGGCGCGACGATCACCCCGGCGGTCGGGACGGCGATGATCCTGAGCAACGCCGGCGCCGCCGTCCCGGTGGGCGCGGACGGCTGGACCGGCACGCTGGAGCGCGGCCGGACGCTGCTGCTGCCCGCCGCCCTGAGCCGGGTCGAGATCGGCGGCCCCGCCGACGTCCTGCTCGGCTACCTGCCCGACCTGGACCGCGACGTCCGCGGGCCGCTCGCCGCCGCCGGGTACGGCCCGCGGGCGATCGCGGCGCTGGGCCCGTCCGTTTCCGGCCGTCCCTGAGGGGCAGCCGCCAGCCATGAATTCTTCATTCACCGCAACGAGAGCCAGGCGGGCCCGCTGGCGGCTGCTGCCGTCCTGGTCGCGCCGCGCCGCGCGGGTGAAGGCCCGGCGCCGCCGGCGGCGGCTGTTCCTGCTCGGAGCCGCCGTGGTCGGAGCGGGCGTGGTGGCGGCCCGGTCGGTCCGTTCCCCGCGTCCCGAGGCCGCGGCCTGGTTCGCCGTCACCGTGCAGACCGACCCGGCCGAGCTGGCCGGGCCGAACCGGCCCGACGTCCTGGCACGCCTGGCCGAGCGGCACGAGGTACGCATCACCCCCGCGCCCGGCGGGCGGGGCAGCGAGATCGCGATCCGCGCCGCCGACGGCGCCGCCCGGGAGCAGGTACGCGCGCTCAAGCAACTGCTGGAGACCGGCGAGGTGCTGGTCGTGGAGGGGCAGCCGGAGGGGCACAGGACCCTGCTCGGCCGCGCCGCCGAGCCGGCGTTCCGCCAGCTCACCAGGAGGGGCGTGCGATGAGGGCGCTGTGCTGGACCGGCGTCAACGAGCTCGCGGTCGAGGACGTCGCCGAGCCGTCGATCCTCAACCGCCAGGACGCCGTCGTCAAGGTCACCGCCAGCTCGGTGTGCGGCTCGGACCTGCACCTGCTGGACGGCTACGTGCCCACGATGATGGCCGGGGACGTGCTCGGGCACGAGTTCGTCGGCGAGATCGTCGAGACCGGCCCCGACGTGCGCGAGCGCCGGGTCGGCGAGCGGGTGGCGGTGTGCTCGATCATCGGCTGCGGACGCTGCCAGTACTGCCGGCAGGGCCTGTGGTCGCTGTGCGACAACAGCAACCCCGACCCGGGCTTCCTGGAGAAGCTCAACGGGCACGCCACGGCCGGCATCTTCGGCTACTCGCACGCCATGGGCGGCTTCGCCGGCAGCCACGCCGAGTACGTGCGGGTGCCCTACGCCGACGTCAACGCCTTCCCGGTGCCGGACAACGTCCCGGACTCCAGCGCGGTCTTCGCCTCCGACGCGGTGCCCACCGGCTGGATGGGCGCCGACCTCGGCGAGGTCGGGCCCGGTGACGTGGTGGCCGTGTGGGGATGCGGCGGGGTGGGGCAGATGGCGGCGCTCGCCGCCAAGGTCATGGGCGCCGAACGGGTGATCGCCATCGACCGCTTCCCCGAGCGGCTGGCGATGGCCGCCGCCCTCGGCGCCGAGACCCTCGACTACGAGCAGGTGGACGTGCTGGACGCGCTCAAGGAGCTGACCGGCGGCCGCGGGCCCGACGTGTGCATCGAGGCGGTCGGCATGGAGAGCCACGGCACCGGCGCCCAGTACGCCTACGACCGCGCCAAGCAGGCGCTGCGCCTGCAGACCGACCGCGGGCTGTCGCTGCGCCAGGCCATCCACGCCTGCCGCAAGGGCGGGATCGTCTCCGTCCTGGGCGTCTTCATCGGCCTGGTGGACAAGTTCCCGATGGGCGCGGTCATGAACAAGGGCCTGACCCTGCGCGGCGCCCAGCAGCACGGCCACCGTTACATCCCGATGATCCTCGACCGGATGAGCAAGGGCGAGATCGACGCCTCACCTCTGCTCACCCATCCCATGACGCTGGAGGACGGCCCCAAGGGGTACGCGATGTTCAAGAACAAGGAGGACGGCTGCGTCCGCGCGGTGTTCCAGCCGTGACGCTTTCATGACGCGCGCGGCTCCTGGGCCCGCGACCGGGATGCCGCCCGGTGAGCGAAACGGACCGGGCGGGTGGAACGGATAGGCCGGGCGGGTGGAACGGACGGAGGCGGGCGGGTGGAACGGACGGAGGCGGGCGGGGCGGGCGTTCAGCGCTCCGGCGCGGAGCGGCGCTGGATGTCCTCCACCGCCCGCTTGGCCACCACTAGGGAGGCACCGGTGACCTGCCGGTAGATCTTGATGGCCTTGATGGTCTTGCCGTCGCGCAGCGCCGCGTGGAACTCCGGCGGAAGGGGCCGACGAGCGGGCCCCGAGCCGACGGACCCGGACCCGGCAGACGCAGAACCCACGGGCGCAGAACCAGCGAGCCCAGAGCCGGCAGGCCCGGAGCCGACGAGCCCAGAGCCGGCGAGCCCAGAGCCGGCAGGCCCGGAGCCGGCAGGCGCCGCGTCGAGGCCGAGGTGCCGCTGAAGCTCGGCCACCTGCTTCTCCAGCCGGGCGAGCCTGTCCTCCACGGATTCCACGCCGGAACTTTCCACGCCGGAACTCATGCCGGAACTCTACGTCACCTCGCGGGCTCCGGCCGAGCCCAGCCGAGCTCCCCGGGGCGACCGCAGGCCCGGGATGGAATGTCCTTGGCGCGAGGAAAGTTGAAGCACGTGTGAAAAAGATCGGGTTCCTCAGCTTCGGCCACTGGATGTCCTCGCCGTACTCGAAGGTACGCAGCGCGTCCGACACCCTGCTGCAGTCGATCGAGCTGGCCGTGGCGGCCGAGGAGCTCGGCGCCGACGGCGCCTACTTCCGGATCCACCACTTCGCCCAGCAGCTCGCGAGCCCGTTCCCCCTGCTGGCGGCCGTCGGCGCGCGGACCAGCCGGATCGAGATCGGCACGGGCGTCATCGACATGCGGTACGAGAACCCGCTCTACATGGCCGAGGACGCCGGCGCGGCCGACCTCATCGCCGGCGGCCGGCTGCAGCTCGGCATCAGCCGTGGATCACCCGAGCAGGTGATCGACGGCTGGCGGTACTTCGGCTACGAGCCGGCCGAGGGCGAGAGCGACGCGGACATGGCCCGCCGGCACGCGGAGGTCTTCCTCAAGGTGCTGGACGGCGAGGGGTTCGCCAAGCCCAACCCGCGGCCCATGTTCCCCAACCCGCCCGGGCTGCTGCGGATCGAGCCGCACTCGCCGGGCCTGCGCGAGCGGATCTGGTGGGGCTCCGGCTCGAACGCGACCGCCAAGTGGGCCGCCGAGCTGGGCATGCACCTGATGAGCTCCACCCTCAAGGACGACGAGAACGGCAAGCCGTTCCACGTCCAGCAGGCCGAGCAGATCGCGGCCTACCGGGAGGCGTGGAGGCAGGCCGGCCACGAGGGCGAGCCGCGGGTCTCGGTGAGCCGCTCGATCATGCCGATCGTCACCGACACCGACCGCGCGTACTTCGGCCACGAGGGCGGCAGCTCCGACCAGATCGGCTTCATCGACGCCACCACCAGGGCCATCTTCGGGCGCACGTACGCCGCCGAGCCCGACGTGCTCGTCAAGGAGCTGGCCGCCGACGAGGCGATCGCGGCGGCCGACACGTTGCTGCTGACGGTTCCCAGCCAGCTCGGCGTGGACTACAACGCCCACCTCATCTCATCGGTCCTGACGCACGTCGCCCCCGCACTCGGCTGGCGCTGACCACCACACCCCACCGCACCCGGCCAACACCGACCAGCGCCCCGCCACACTCGGCCAACACCGGCCAGCGCGCCTGACCGCACTCGCCCAACACCGGCCGGCGCGCCTGACCGCACTCGGCCAACACCGGCCAGCGCACGCCACCGCACTCGGCCGGTGCCAGCCAGCACACGCCACCGTCCCGCGGTCGCCCCGCGGTCGCCCCACCGCCTTCCCACCGCCTTCCCACCGCCTTCCCACCGCCTTCCCACCGCCCCTCCCGCTGCCTCTCCCACCGTGATCCGATCCCCGCATTTCTCCGGAGTGCCAACCTTTCCGCGCGCCCACCGCGTTTGAAGGTCATCGACACGAGGAGAGACGTTGGAGCGGAATGCCGGTTTCCGGGCGTTCGCGGATGAGCATCAACGCCCGTTGCTGCGCCTGGCGTACCTGCTCACCGGCGACGTCCACCTGGCCGAGGACCTGCTGCAGAGCGTGCTGGTCCGGATGCTCGGACGATGGCCGAAGGTGCGCCGGATGGACAGGCCGGAGGCGTATGCCCGCCGGACGATGGTGAACCAGTACCTCTCGTGGCGACGCCGGCGCGGCGCGCGCGAGATGCCGAGCGAGGACCTGCCCGAGCGGTCCCACGCGCCGGAGGACTCCACCGTCCTGCGGCTCGTCCTGCACCAGGCGTTGTCCCGGCTCACCCCCAAGCAGCGCGCGGTGCTCATCCTGCGCTTCTACGAGGACCGCGCCGAACGTGACGTCGCCGAGCTGCTGGGCTGCTCGATCGGCACCGTGAAGAGCCAGACCCACCACGCGCTGGCCCGGTTGCGCGTGCTGGCGCCCGAGCTGGCTCCCAGGCTGCCCGCTCCGGAAGGCCCGGCCCGTACCGAGGAGGCACGCCGATGACCTGGATAGGTGACGAGCTCCGCCGCATCGCCGATGACATGCCCGAGCGGGACCTGGCCGGCCGCGCGCTCGAGACGCACCATCGCAGGCGGCGCAATCTGGTGGCGGCCGTCGCGGCGGCCGTGGTCGTCATCACCGTGCTGACCGGCACAGTTGCGATCAGACTGCTGCCCGGCCGCGTGCCCGACGCGGCCCGCCCACCTGCGCCGCCCGAGCGGGCCACCGTCAACGTCGCCATGGTGTCCAGCGGCGAGGCGGCGCCACTGTTCGTGGCCCAGGAGAAGGGGTTCTTCGCGGCGGAAGGACTGACGGTGCAGCCCGTCTTCATCCCCAGCAGCGCCGCCGCGGTGCCCGGGCTGCTGGAGGGCCAGTACGCCCTCGCCCAGACCGACCACCTCACGGCGTTCGTGGCGCACGAGCACGGCAGGGACGTCCGGATCGCCGGCGGCCTGCACCGGGCCGAGCCCCGGAGCCTCGCCCTCGCGGTCGAGGCCGGATCCCAGATCAGGACCGTGGCGGGCCTCAAGGGGAAGCTGATCGCGGTTCCGGAGCTCAACGGGCTGGCCATGCTCTCCCTGAACGCCGTGCTGAAGCGGGCCGGGCTGGCGATCACCCAGGTCAAGCTGGTCGAGAAGCCTTACCCCGAGATGCTCCCCGGGTTGAGGACCGGCAAGTTCGCCGCCGCCGTCCTGGCCGAGCCGTTCGTGAGCATGGGGCAGGGGCACACGCGGGTCCTGCGCGAGATGATGACCGGGGAGTTCGCGGGGCTGCCCACCGCCGGCTGGATGGTGGAGGAATCCTGGGCCCGCGCCAACCCCCGCACGATGGCGGCCTTCCTGCGCGCCCTCGCCAAGGCCCACCGCGTTATCGCGGACGACCCCAAGGCGGCCTCGGCGATCATCCCCTCCTACCTGCGGACCACCACCCGCGAGACCGAACGAGCCGCCCTCGGGACGTACTCCGCCGAACTGGACATCCCCGCACTGCAACGACTGGCCGACGTAGCACGACGATACGGCTTCCTGAAGAAACCCCTGGACGTACGAAGCGTCATCGTGCCTCCACGCTGAACCGGAACGGACCACAGGCGCCACGCGACCAGCTCACCCCAGCCCGGACAACGTGGCGCCGCACGAGCGGTTCGTTCAAGACCGGGCCGCGTGGCCGGGCCGAGACTGCCGCCATGACAGACCGAGCTTTCACCCCCGCCCTGGGCCGTTTCTTCCCCACGCGCTTCTACGACGCGGTGGCCACCCTGCTCCGCGAGCGCCTGTGGCGCAGCCTGCTCGCGATGCACGTCGCCCCCCGTCCGGACGACGTGATCGTCGATGTGGGCTGCGGCACCGGCTCGCAGGTGCTGCTGCTGAGCCGGATCGAGCCGCGTGCCCGCCTCATCGGCGTCGATCCCGACCCCGATGTGCTGGCGGTGGCACAGCGCAAGGCGGGCACCGCCAGCGCGGCTAGCACGGCCGGCGCGGCCGGTGCGGCTGGCACGGCTGGCATCGCTGGCGCGACTGGCATCGCTGGCGCGGCTGGCACGGCTGGCATCGCTGGCGCGGCTGGCGCGGCTGGCACGGCTGGCATCGCTGGCACGGCTGGCGCGGCTGGCGTCGCCGACGCAGCCGTGCCGGCCGCGCAGTGGCGGGTCGGCATGGGCGACTCGCTGGAGGAGCTTCTGGGCGCCGGCTCGGCGAGCACGGTCGTCTCCAGCCTGGTACTCCACCAATGCCCGATGGCGATGAAGCAGGCGATCCTCGCGTCGATGTTCGCGGTGCTGCGGCCCGGCGGAAAGCTGGTGATCGCCGACTACGGGCTGCAACGTACGAAGCCGATGCGCCTGGCGTTCCGCGTCGTGCAGCTCGCGGACGGCGTGGCCGACACCCAGCCCAACGCCGACGGCGTGCTGCCCCGGCTGATGTCCGAGGCCGGGTTCGTTGACGTACGCGAGGCCGAGGTCGTGTCAACGATCAGCGGCTCCATCTCGATCTACGTCGCCCACCGCGAGTGAGGAACCCAGAACCTCCAGAACCCCGCCCACCGCAGGCGAAGAACGCAACACTTGACCCCGCTCAGATAGATCAGATAGAGGCGCAACACCGGGAACCCCTCATCCCGACGCAGGTGAAGAACGCAACACAGGCAGGACGGCGGACGGCGTCAGGCCGATCATCTCGCGCATGCACCGGGTGAAGTGTGCCTGGTCGGCGAAGCCACCGGTGACCGCCGCCCCGGCCGGCGACTGCCCCTCGCGCAGCGCCTCGGCCGCCCGGCGCAGGCGCAGCCAGATACGCCAGCGCGCGAGCGGCATGCCCAGTTGGTGCCGGGCCAGGGACCGCAGGCGTTGTGGTGAGAGACCGACTTGCGCGGCCAGGCGCGGCATCGGCTCGTCCCCGTCCGCCAGCTTGCTCATCGCCGCCAGCAGCCGGGAGTCAAGCTCATCGGACGGATGTGCCCCGGTCCGCCGGATGTGCTCCTCCCCGAGATCGCGCAGCTCGGCCGCCACGGTGACGCCGTCCCCGCAGCGCTCGCGCAGCCGGTCGGCGAACGCGCAGTGCGGCTCGACGAAGAACGTGAGCAGGCTTTCGGTGGCGAGCATCCGATGCCATGCCATGGGCGGCACGATCAGCGCGACGTCGCTGTGCCGGGCGCCGGACTCATCCACCACGGCCACCTCGCCCCGGAGCGCGATGGCGACCTGGAAGGCGGCGTGCCGGTGCGGGGCACTGTCCGTCAACGGGCCTCGGTAGAACGCGTACCCGTCCTGGATGGCGAAGTACGGCGCCATCTCCCCCACCCTGTGTCCCCGCCCATTGCCCGCGCCGTGATCGACGGGTCTCGCCCAGGTTCTGCCGTTCTTCCATTCTCGAACCAGTTCCGAAATTAGCAGCGAGAAACAGCCCCTGTCGAACATGGAACCGCTCAAGTGATGTCCATGCGTGAGACGCGCAGGGCTCCGAAGGCTGCGGGGATGACGATCCAGGCCAGCACCGAGACGGCCAGCCGGGCGGCCTCTCCTCCAGTCATCGCCTCACCGCCGGTCAGCGGACTCGTGGTGGTGTTGAGATCGAGCCAGCCGGCCAGCGTCGCGCCGACGTCCCCAAGCTGTCCGATGGCGCTCCATATGGCCGTGCTGCCCAGGCTGATCACGATCGCGGCCGGCGCGTTCAGTAACGCCAGGCCCAGCGCCAGCCCCTGCGCGGTGATTAGGATCATGGTCGCGACCCAGCCCAGCACCGTGGCGGGCGGAACCGCCCAGTCGGCCTCGGCTCCCTGCACGGCGGCGGCCATCGCCGTCGCGGGCACCGCGACCAGCAGCGCGAACAGGCAGGCCACGACCGTGGCCGCCAGAGGCGGAAGGCACTTGGCCGCCAGCACCCGCCCGCGCCTGGACTCCAGCGTGAACGTGGTCAGAGCCGTGCGATGGCGCCACTCGCCGGTCACGGTGAGGATGGCGAGCACGGGGAGCAGGATGGCGAGCGGGATGGCCGCCGTCCCGGCCAGCCGGAAGAACCTCGGCTCGGCCACGAACCCCCGGCCCACGACGGCCGCGATCACCAACCCGAGCAGGCACGCTGTCAGCACCATGCCGCTACGGGTGTCGAAGAGCTTGCGCGCCTCCACCCGCAGCAACTGCCCGAACGGGATCGCCCCCGCACCCGGCTGCGGCTCCCCAGCCGGTTGATCGCCGCCATCTTCCCCCTTCCAAGGCGAGGAGACAGACGCGTGGCTGCCACCACTCCCCTTCCAAGGCTGAGGGACGGGCGCATGGCCGTCGCCACCCCCCTTCCGAGGTTGGGGAGCAGGGATATGGCCGTCCTCGTTCCCCGTCCAAGGCGGGGGGACAGAGGCAAGGTCGTCGTCGCCCCCGCTCCGGAGTGGAGGTTCAGCGTGAGTCCGGGAGTGGGGGGTGCCAGGGGGTGGGGTCTGGTTTCGGGGGGTGGTCATGCGGCGCTCCTGGCGGTGTCGGCAGTCAGTCGGAGGAAGGCTTGTTCGAGACCCATGTCGCCGCCGACCTCGGCGAGCGTGCCCTGCGCGAGGACGCGGCCCCGCCCGATCAGCACGACGTGGTCGGCCACCTGCTCCACCTCGTGCAGCAGGTGCGAGCTGAGCAGCACCGCGCATCCGGAGTCGGCCAGGGCGCGCAGCAGCCCGCGCATCCACTGGATGCCCTGCGGGTCGAGCCCGTTGACGGGCTCGTCGAGCACGAGCACCCGGGGCCGCCCGAGCAGCGCGTGCCCGACGCCGAGCCGCTGCCGCATGCCGAGCGAGTAGCCGCCGACGGCGCGGCCGCCTTCCTTGGCGGTCAGCCCGACCAGTTCCAGGACCTCGTCGACGCGGGTCTTGGGCAGGCCGAGCAGCATGGCGCCCAGCGTCAGGACCTCCCGCCCGGTGCGGCCCGGATGCAGGGCTCCGGCGTCGAGCAGCGTGCCGACCCACCTGCCGGGGCAGCCGAGCTCCCGGTAAGGCCGCCCGAGAACGGTGGCCGAGCCGGAGTCGGGCCGGGAGAGCCCCGCCAGGATCCGCAGGGCCGTGGACTTGCCCGCCCCGTTGGGCCCGAGGAACCCGGTGACGCTGCCCGCCCCGACCGTGAAGGACACGTCGTCGAGGGCCCGCACCTTTCTGTACGTCTTGCTGACGCAGCGAAACTCGATCACGGGCCAAGTTCAGCGCATCGCGGCCTCCGCGCTCATCGGACCCAGGTCGAGGATCGCCTGCCGGAATGTAGACCCAGGGCTACCCGTTCTGGCCCCTGGTCGCTACAACGCAGGTCAGGCCGGTCCTTAAGCTGTGCATCGTGAACGGAAGGACGCACAAGTCCGCGCTGCGGTACACGCTGGCCAGCTCGCCCGCGCTGTTCTACACGGGCGTCTTCGTCCTGTCGTCCTGGAGCCGCGAGCTTCCCTCAGGCTCCGACCGGATCGCCCTGTTCCTCCTCGACCTCGCGCTCTGCGTGCCGGGCCTGGTGCTGATGCGGTGGCGGCACCGGTTCCCCTGGCAGGTCGCGCTGGCCACCGCCCTGTTGACCCTCGGGTCCTCCATGGCGTCCGGCCCCGCTTTCGTCACTTATGTGTCGTTGTGCACGCATCGCCGCTGGCGGTGGATCGTCCCGGTCGCGCTCGCCACCTGGCTGTGCCCCGTCGCGCAGGTGCTGTGGATGGACGCCGAGCCGGCCAGGGTCCACTCCGTCACGATCGTCACCCTGACGACCGGAGGCGTGATCGTCGGCGGTCTCACCGCGGTCGGCCTCTACCTGCGCGAGCGGCGCGACCTGGCCGCCTCCCGGGCCGCCGCGCAGGCCGGCCGCATCGAGCAGGCCAGGCTGGCCGAGCGGGTGAAAATCGCCCAGGAGATGCACGACGTGCTGGCCCATCGCATCTCGTTGCTGGCCATGCTCGCCGGCGGCCTGGCGCACCGCACCGACCTCACTCCCGAGCAGACTCGCGAGGCGGCGCAGGCGATCCAGGAGAACGCGCACCAGTCGCTCAACGAGCTGCGCACCGTGCTCGGGACGTTACGCCGCGACGGCGGTGTCGAGCTTCCGCAGCCCGACCTCTCCCATCTGGACGACCTGTTCGACGAGGTCCGGGCGGCCGGGCAGCGGATCGAGGTCACCGACACCATCGACCGGCGCGAGCTGCTGCCGTCCCAGATCGGGCGGCACGCGTACCGGATCGTGCAGGAGGCGCTCACCAACGCCCGCAAGCACGCGCCCGGCGGACCCGTGCGGGCCGAGCTGGGCGGGCGGCCGGGCCACGGGCTGCGGATCCGGGTGAGCAATCCGGCTCCGTACGGCACCCGGCCGGGGCCGGGCGGGCGGCTGGGCCTGGTCGGGCTGGCCGAGCGCGCCCGGATGGCCGGGGGCACGATCAGCCATGCCGTCCAGGACGGACGTTTCGTCCTCGACGCCCGTCTGCCCTGGGAGGACGATCAGTGATCCGTGTGGTGATCGTGGACGACGATCCGATGGTGCGCACGGGGCTGCGTCTCATCCTGGGCGGCGAGCCCGACCTCGACCTGGCCGGCGACGCCGACAACGGCAAGCAGGCCATGACCGTGATCCGCGACCTGCGACCCGACGTGGTGCTGATGGACATCCGGATGCCCGTCCAGGACGGGCTCGTCACCACCGAGCTGCTGCTTCGCCAGCCCTCGCCGCCGCGCATCCTCGTGCTGACGACGTTCGACGCCGACGACATGGTGTTGCGGGCCCTCCGGCTCGGCGCGCACGGCTTCCTGCTGAAGGACACGCCACCGGCGAAGATGATCGAAGCCGTGCGGGCGGTGGCCCGGGGCGAGCCGGCGCTGTCGCCCAGCGTGGCTCGGCAGGTGATCGCGGCGGCCACCGGCGCGTACGAGCCGGTGGCGCTCCAGGAGCTCGACCGGCTGACCGACCGCGAGCGCGAGGTGGCCGTCGAGATCGCCAGAGGCAGCTCCAACGCCGAGATCGCCGAGAGCCTGTGCGTGAGCGTGGCCACCGTGAAGGCCAACATCACGCGCATCTTCGCCAAGCTCGGCACGGACAACCGGGTCCATGTCGCCATGAAGGTACGCGACGCCGGGCTGTTGTGAGGGAGCGAGGCGGGTCGGTGGGTGGTTGGGACAAGCGGCGGTCGTTCCAGTGGGCTTGTGAGAGGGGATCTCATTAGAGAGCGGTGCTCTTGACGGATGAGTCGATTCTGAGAGAGCATTGCTCTCGTAAGGGAACGGCGATCTCAAGGGGTTGTGGTGAAGGTCTTCTACGCGGGGCCCTCGATCGAGCGGTTGCATGAGGAGTACGCCAAGAAGGGGCTGCTCGACCAGGACGCTCCCGTCAGGTCGTCATCGACGGTCGTCATCGACGCTCCGGCCGGCAAGGTGTGGAAGCTGCTCGCCGACATGGCGAACTGGCCGGACTGGCGATCGGACGCCCGAGTGGTCGAGCTTGGCGAGGTCCAGCCGGACGCGACCTTCCGCTGGAAGATCCGAGGCATGACGATCACGTCCACCTTCGCCGTCGTGGCGCCCGAGCGGGAGCTCACGTGGACCGGGGTCGCCATGGGTTTCGTGAAGGCGATCGATCGGATGAAGCTCCACGAGACCGGTGACGGGCGGACGCGGGTCACCATCGAGGAGTCGATGTCCGGGCCCCTGCTGCCGCTCTTCTACAACACCGCCAAGCTCCGCCAGGGGCACGAGGACATTCTGCGCATGCTCAAGGTCGCCGCCGAAGGCTGATCGGGGAGGAACTGAGCGGGAGCGGCCAAGCGGGAGCGGCCGAGCGGGAGCGCGGAGAAGTCGCAGGGGACGTTCAGGGAACGCGCGAGGGTGGGAGCGGGGCGGAAGTGCGGGTGGAACACGCAGGGGGAACGCGCAGGGGAACGCGCAGGGGGAGCGTCCAGGGGAAAGGGGGGTGGGAGCGGGCGTGGAACGCTCAGATGGAGTGTGCAGAGGGCACGTGCAGGTGGGAGAAGGTAAGAGGGTCCGCAGAAGGGTGCGGAGAGGACCGGGGAAGGGCGCAGGAAGATCGGGGAAGGGCGCGGGGAGATCGGGGAAAGGCGCGGGGAAGACCGGGAAGGCCACTGCCCACCCGTGCGGCAGTGGCCTTCGGGGTTCGGTTGCTGGTCGTGGGTGGGACCGGCGGTCGGTTGAAGGTCAGTCGCAGTGCTCGAAGGGGCTGGTGTACGCGCTGCTGCCGACCGAGCCGCCCCACTTGACGCACTGGCCGGGCGCCTTGCGCTTCACCGGACCCGCGTAGTAGGCGTAGCTGCCCGAGTCGGTCGTCCTGCTGGCTCCCTTCGGCTCGAGGAAGGCGGAGGCGGCCGAGGCGGAGCCGAGCTTGGCGGTCTTCAGCGTCACGACGCAGTTGTAGCCGTTGCCCGCGTTGTAGAGCAGGTAGGCGCGGCCGCCGACGAGTGCGGCGGAGTCTATGACCGCGTAACCGCTGCCGCAGACCTTCTCGGGGGTGTAGGAGCTGCTGCCGCCGCCGCCCCCGCTACCGCCGCTGCAGCCGTTGGTGCTGGTGATGGCCTTCTTCTGGCCCAGGGAGACGGTCACGCCGTCCACGGTCGGGCTGGTGTCCATCGCGCCGGCGGAGGTGCGCTGCTCGTAGTGCAGGTGCGGAGCCTGGGAGCCGCCGGTGGAGCCGACAGTGCCGATCACGGTGCCCTGGCCGACGCTCATCGAGCCGCCGGCGGCCTTGACCATGGTGGCCAGGTGGGCGTAGCGGGTCCTGGAGCCGTCGCTGTGGCGGATCTCGATCCACTTGCCGTAGCTCGTGTTGCCCGCGTTGTAGAAGTAGGCGGTGCCTGCGGCGGTGGCGCGGACGGTCTCGCCGTTGATGGCGTCGGAGCCGTGGTTCTGCCAGTCGATGGAGCCGGACGGGTTGTGGCCCGGCGACCAGTTGTTGGCGTTGAAGGTCTTCCCGCAGTTGAACGGGCTCTTGTGCGTCACCGCGAGGGCACCGGCGTCCTGCGCCGAGGCGGCGGCCTGCGGGACGAGTGCCAGGGGAAGGGCGATCAGCAAGGGGGTGATCGCGGCTCTGAGGGTCTTCGGCTGGTTCGGCTCGCCGGTGGTCGGCATGCTTGCCTCTCTGAACGGGGTGCGTACGAGGGGGATACGGTCAGGCGCTCAGCTCTCCTGTGCCGAGGTGCTCAAGGAATGCACCTGCAAGGCGGATCATGAAGATAGCGGCTGAAAGTTCTCTTCATCAATGACTTGCAGATGAAATTTTGCGGCTCCCCTGGTGAGAGCGCGGAAGCGGAACGGAAGATCTTTGATCGAAGGGACGGCAGCCGCCCGCCGATCGTCGCCGAGGGCCTGGGTGGACGCCGGAGCCTGCTGGGCCTGCTGGGCCTGCTGGATCAGGATCATCCGATCGAGCCCTTCGGCGCCCGACTTCTCGTGGCCGGCCATCGAACTCCCTTCGCCATCGGCCCACGCTTCGCTGACTGTATATATCAGTGATTTTTGTGAAATGCCGGAAGACCGAAAAGGTGAGAGTGACTGCTGTGATCGCAGGTGGCCGGTGGCGCCACGGCGGTCAGCAGGTCGAGTGAACAGGCTGCCCATCACCACCGATGCCACCACCGACGCCGCCGTTGCCGCCCGCTTGTTGTAGCGGCCGACGGCGGCCCTCGGCTCCTCCACGTGTGCCTCGACGTCCTGGTCCGCCAGCTCGGCGAGCGTCTTGGGACGGACCCGCCGCGCCAGCTTCATGCCCCGGGACAGCATGACGACCGCGCAGCCCCGCTCCAGCAGCTCGCGCACGTCGGCGGGCCGGATGCCGGGTGAGTGCCAGGTGGCGGTCTCGTTCCAGTCCCCCGGGACGGCCGCCGATCCCAGGGGTGGCCGCCGGTCTCAAGGGTGAGTGCCGGTCCCAAGGGTGAGTGCCGCCAGGACGGGACTTGAAGTCCTCGCCCTCGATCACCATCCGATCTCAGGTGATGTGCGTGGTGAGCAGGCTTTTGTCGTCGTTCGTGGAGGCGAGGCCATGACTACGCGGCGGATTGTCGGAGGCGGTGGTTAGGGTCCGGGCCATGATCGCTTGGAACGGGGTGCCCGGATGAACCCTTGGCTGGAGGCTCTCGACCGCATCGAGGCGGGCGACGACGAGGATCTGGTGAGCTTCCTGGACGGGCTGAGCGACCTGGGCCGGCGGGCGGTCGCCGTGCGGCTTCCGGGTCATCTGGCCGAGGAACTACGTGGCGGGTTCACGGCCCGGCAGGAGATCGCGGAGCTGGCGACCGGTTTCCGGCTGGCGGGAGCGGCCTGCTTCACCGGGGCCGAGCAGGTGGCGGCCTGGCTCGACCGCAGGGAGCTGCGCGCGCCGCGTGACCCCGAGCGGGACGCCGGTCACATCGTCGCCCTGCTGCGGCGCCGGTCCGTCGAGTGGCGCCGCGACCTGGCCGTCCGGCTGGCCGGGCGGCTGCGGCCGCCGACCGGCAGGCGGAGGAGCGGATGGTGGCGCATGGAGGGGGTCCCCGGTTGGGACCTCGTCGCGGCGCTGGTGTCCGAGAGCGGTCTCGAACCGCCGGACAGCGACGCGTTCGTCCTCGGCTGGGTGTGGCGGCTGGCACTGCGGCGACGCTGGGGCGGGCCGGGTCTCGGCGGCGACCTGTTGCTCGGGTCGGGTCTCGGGGGTGAGCCGTCGCTCGGGTCAGGTCTTGGGGGTGGGCCGTTGCGCGATCCGGACCTCGGGGGTGAGCCGTTGCGCGATCCGGATCTCGGCGGCGGGGCGTCGCGCGATCCGTTGCTCAGGACGTTGTTGCCGCGTCTGTTCCGGACGCCGGGCGTGGCTGAGCCGCTGGCCCTGATCGGGCATGCGGGCACGACGATCCTCGACGAGCTGGCCGTGCTGGCCCGCGAGGGCCGGGTGCCGCGCCGGATGCTGATCGACGGCTGCGCGAGCCGGTTCCTGACTGGTGAGCCGGGCGAAAGTGTCGTCCCGTTCGTGATGTTCTGGCGGAGTTTACGGCCGGAGCCGGCGGAGATCCCGGTGCTCGACTTCGTCCGTCTGCTGCCGGCGGCCGATCCATCGCTGGCGCAGCTCGCGCTGGACGAGCTGCGGCGGGCCGAGGACGCGGGGCTGCTCAGTGACGAGCTGTTCGCCGAGGCGGTGGTGGCGCTGGCGTACCGGCCGGAGAAGAAGCTGCTGCGGGCGGCTGTGCAGTGGCTGGCGCGCACGCCCGGGCCGAGGAGTGGCGGCGCGGTGCCCGCGCTGGCCGTCGTGTTCGGCGTGGACACGCCTGCTCTGCGCGAGCGCGCGGTGCGGCTGGCGGTCCGGCTGGCCCCGTACGCGGACGAGGCCGGCCGGGAGGCGGTCCGCGAGGCCGCTGCCCGGCTGCCCGCCGAGCTGCGCGAGCGCCTGGCCGCCGGTTACGGCCCGGTCGCCGGGGAGGAGCCGGAGCGGCCGGTCGCCGTCCTGCGGGCGCCCGCGCCGCCCGCTCTGGCGCCGCCGTTCGGCTCGGCGGCCGAGCTGGTCGCCGAGCTGCGGGCGCTGAGCTGGGACGCCGAGCCGCTGCGCTGCGAGCGTGCCTTCGGCGGGCTCGTCGCGCTGACCCACCGCGACCGTGACGGCATGGTGGCGGCACTCCGGTCGTGGTGGGAGGAGAGCCGGCCGGACGGTCCCGGCGAGTACGTGTTCGACCGCAACTTGTACCATCCCGGCGTCCCCGACCTGCTGGCCCGCTGCGCGCTGGCGGTCCTGGCGCCGGAGCGGAGCCTGGAGCTGGGCAGGAGGACGGGCGTCTACTGCGACACCTCCTACGAGTGGCCGGTGCAGGGGCTCCTGCGGCGCCGCCTGGAGGAGGTGACCGCCCTCTTCGAACGCGGGCAGAGCGTCCCTTCGCTGCTCGCCACACCGACCTCGGCCACCGGTCACGTCGCCGCCGAGGCCCTGGTGGAGCGGATGGAGCTGCTGGGCGAGCGGGAGCCGCTGGAGGCCGACTTCCAGCAGGCGCTGCTGCGGCTGCCCCGGCACACCCCTCCCGAGCTGCTGGTACGCGCGGAGAAGCTGCCGTCGCGGGCGGGCCGGACGCTGGCCGCCTGGCTGCGCGACGGCGGCCTGCCCGATCCGGTGGTGCGGCTGGAGCCGCGGGAGGAGAAGCCGGACGGCTACCACTCGACCGACTGGTACCGGCGGGTACGGGCCGAGGTCGTGCCGCTGGAAGGGCTGCCCGGCTGGCTGGCGGAGCTGTGGGTGGTCGACGAGCGCCTCCCCTACCCCTACGAGAGACGTGACATGTCGTGGTGGCCGGTGATCATGCCTTCGCACCGGGAGGTCGTGGCCGCCTGGCTCGCGCGTGTCCAGCCCTGGCTGGCCGGCGCCAACGACACCAGGATGGAGGCCCTGGCCACCCTGGCCCACGGGGACGGGCCGGTGGGCGACGCCGTCGCGTTCGTGGTCGCGGCCGGGCTGGGGCACCGGCGGGACGGGCAGCGGGCCGTGGCGGTCGAGGCGGCGCTCACGCTGGCCGCGCGCGGGCAGCTCCCGGCCGCCGGGCTCGGGCAGGCCGTCGTGGAGCTGGTCCGGCACGAGTGGGTGGGGCTCAGGCGGGTCACCGCCGCGTTCGCCGAGCTGGTGGCGGGCGGGGCGCACGCCGCGGTGTGGAAGACGCTGGCCGTGGCCCTCCCGCCGCTGCTGCCCAGGCCCGGCGAACGGCCGCGCGCCGGGCTGGGCGAGTTGCTGGGGGTGGCGGCCGAGGCGGCAACCGGGGTGGCAACCGGGGTGGCAGCGTTCTCGGACGCGGCCGAGGCGGCGACCAGGGGGGCGGCGTTCGTAGGCGGGGTCGGGACGGCAGCCGGGGCGGCGTTCGCGGGGGCGAGGGGTGAGATCGCCGGGCTGGCGGAGCTGGCCGCGCGCAAGGGGTCGAGCCTGCTGCTGCACGAGGCACGCCGCTTGCACAAAGTACTCACCGCGCCGGCCGAATGAGCGGGGCGCAGGGAGTGGGGAGCGGGGAGCAGGAAGCGGGGCACGGGGCGCGGGTGAGCGGGACGCGGATGAGCGGGACGCGGATGAGCGGGACGCGGATGAGCGGGACGCGGATGAGCGGGACGCGGGGAGCGGGACGCGGGTGAGTGTCCTCTGAAGGAGAATCCCCCGGACGAACACCGGACGTGCGCCACCCGGACGAGCGCTCCTGAGTGAGCGCCGTCCGGGCAGGCGCCCCTGAATGAGCCGGAAGGAGACCCGGAGGAGTGCTCGTCCGGGCGGGATGGAGGGAGGTCAGGGCTCGTAGCGGGCGCGGCGGGCGATCGTTTGGAAGCCGAGGCCGTGGAACAGGGCGGCCGAGGCCGGGTTGTTGACGTTGACGTCCAGGAAGACCTCCGTCGCGCCGGCGTCGCGCATGCGGCCGAGCGCGGTGACCGCGAGCGCCCGCGCCAGGCCGCGCCGCCGCCAGCCGGGCACCGCGCCGGCCTGGATGAGGAAGCCCTCCGCGCAGGCCACGAAGCCGGCGGCGGCACCGTCCGGCTCGCGGGCCACCAGCGAGCAGCCGGGCAGGAAGTCGTCGTCCACCAGCCAGTCCACCCACTCCTCGCGCGACCATCCGGGGAAGCCGGGGCGGTCGGCGAACGACGCGGAGTAGGCCGCGTAGAAGGACTCCTCGGTGGCCGGCGACCACTCCTCGACCTTCAGCCCGGACGGGAGGGAGGCGTCGGGGAGCGGCCGGGTCAGGTCGCGGCGCATGACGTCCTCGGCGAAGGTCCGCCGGAAGCCGCGCGCCTCGAAGAGGGCGTGCGCCTCGGGGGTGAGCGACTCGGTCTCCAGCCGGACCGGCCCTTCCACCAGCCGGTCGAGCAGGCCGGACCCCAGGCCGCGGCCCCGGTGGGCGGGATCGACCAGGCCGGTCACCGCCCGCGCGTCGCCCACCGGGCGCGCGGCCCCGCAGGCGACCAGGCGTCCGCCGGAGAACGCGCCCACCGCCGGGCCGGCGGTGTAGCGGCGCTCCAGGAAGGACGGGGACGCGGTCGCCGGGAGCCCGCCGTCGTGCGCGGCGACCCGCTGGGCGAGGTCGGCGACGGCAGGCAGGTCGGCGGCGGACAGCGCGGCCCATTCGATGGTCACATCAGCTCCTTGTCGCAGGTGGAGGACCGAGTATGCCAGCGACCGGGCGCGCCGGACCCGTCACCCGGGGAGCGGCGTCCCGTCCGTCGCGCGGGCCAGGCTGGCCGGGCGCATGTCGGTCCAGTGGGTCTCCACGTACTCCAGGCACTGCTCGCGGGCCGCCGGGCCGTGCACGTCCCGCCAGCCCTGCGGCACCGGGATCCACGCGGGCCACAGCGCGTGCTGGGCCTCGTCGTTGACGACCACGAGGTAGTCGTGCTCGGGGTCCTCGAACGGGTTGGTCATCGCAGTCTCTCCTTCAGGACGCGGGCGACCGCAGCCAGCGGTCCCGGGTCGGCGAGCTGGTAGTGCTCGCAGTCGATGGTGTGCTCCTCGACGGCGCCGCCGACGTACGGGCGCCAGCGGGAGGGGTGGAGGTCCGCGCCGTCCTTGTCCGCGCCGGCGGTGAAGAACAGCAGGTCCCCGTCGAAGTACGGATGCCGGTCGGTGGTGATGAGGCGCTCGGCGTTGACCGCGACGTCGATCATCGCGCCGATCGTGTCCTCCTCGACCTCGGCCAGCGCGCCACCACCGGCCCGCAGGTGGCGCAGCACGTGGCGGCGGTCGAGCGGGCCGCGCGCGTCGTGCCCGGCCAGGCGGAGCAGGAAGCGCAGGGCGTCCTGCTCGTCGTCGCCGGTCTCGGGCCGCTCGCCGGGCAGCAGCGGGTAGGAGTCGAGCATGGCCAGCAGCTCCACCTCCGCCCCCTCGCGGCGCAGGCGGGCGGCCATCGCGTGCGCGACGACGCCGCCGAAGGACCAGCCGAGCAGCCGGTACGGCCCGTCCGGCCACACCGCGCGGACGGCCTCCAGGTAGCCGGCGGCCATCTCGTCCAGGCTGCGCGGCAGCGGCTCGGGGCCGGCCAGGCCGCGCGCCTGCAGCCCGTACACCGGCACGTCCACCAGCCCGGCCAGGCCGGTGAAGCACCAGGCGAGGCCGAACAGCGGGTGTACGCAGAACAGCGGTGGGCCCTCTCCCCCGGTCCTGATGGGCAGCAGCACGTCCAGGGCGTGGCCGGGCCGGTACGGCGCGCTCACGCGCTCGGCCAGCGCGGCGGCCGTGGGCGCCTCGAACAGCGTCCTGACCGGCAGCCGCACGCCGAACTCCGCCTCGACCCGCCTCATCAGCGTCCCGGCCAGCAGGGAGTGGCCGCCCAGCTCGAAGAAGCCCTCGTCCGGGCCGGGCACCGGCACGCCGAGCACGTCGGCGAACAGCTCCGCCATCCGGCTCGCGAGCCGCGCGGGCCGCCCGTTCCCGGTGGCCGCGTGGACCTGCTCCCAGACGGCGCGCTCGATCGTGGCGGCGGGCAGCTCGCCGAGCCGGGTGCCGGGGTCGCGCGCCACGGTGGCCAGCAGCTCCGCCAGGGCGGCGGCGATCCGCTGTGCCGTGTCCCTGGTGTACAGGTCCGTACGGTATTCGAGCGTGCCCTCGCCGTCCGCCGACAGCGACACCGCCAGGTCGAACTTGGCCGTACCCGCCGGCACCGCCTCGATCCCGGCGTGCGCCTCCCCCAGCGGTCCGAGCGGCGGCCCGGCCGGGTGGTAGGCCGCCACGACCTGGAACAGCGGGTGCCAGGCGGGCGAGCGGGCCGGCGCGACGGCCTGGACCACCTGGTCGAAGGGGACGCCGGCGTGGTCGAAGGCGGCCAGGTCGGCCTCCCGCGCCCGCTCCAGCAGCTCGGCGAAGGTGGGGTCGCCGCCGGTGTCCACGCGCAGCACGACCGTGTTGACGAAGAAACCGACCAGCCCGGCCAGCGCGTCGTCGGGCCGGTTCGCGACCGGCGTGCCGACCGCGATGTCGGTGCCCGCGCCGAGCCGGGTCAGCAGCGCCGCCACGGCCGCGTGCACCACCATGAACGGGGTGCAACCGGCCCGCCGGGCCAGAGCCTCCACCGTGCCGGGCGGCAGGCGGAACCCGGCCACGTCGCCCGCGCCGGTCGGGGCGGGCGGCCGGGGCAGGTCGTGCGGCAGCGGGGGCCGCTCGGGCAGCCCGGCGAGGGTGCGCCGCCAGAACGCGAGCCGGTCCGGGTCGTGGCTCTCGCGTTCCCACAGGGCGTAGTCGGCGTACTGGACGGGCAGCGGCTCCCAGTCGGGGGCGCGGCCGGCCGCGCGGGCCCGGTAGGCGGTGGCCAGGTCGTCCCACAGCGGGCCGACGGACCACTCGTCG
Source organism: Nonomuraea sp. NPDC050783 (assembly GCF_040802095.1). Classification (NCBI taxonomy): domain Bacteria; kingdom Bacillati; phylum Actinomycetota; class Actinomycetes; order Streptosporangiales; family Streptosporangiaceae; genus Nonomuraea; species Nonomuraea sp. NPDC050783. Next base: position 662,411 of record NZ_JBFAHK010000001.1, on the reverse strand, counting down.
CCGGCGATGTGGTGCAGCAGGATGAGCAGCAGGTGCTCGCCGGGGCCCTCGGCGTGCAGCCAGGCGCGGATGGGCAGCTCGCCGTCCAGCCGGAAGCGGTGGCCGGGATCGCCGGGGCCGGTCCCGAACGCCAGCATCGCCCGGGCCCGCTCCGGGTCGAGGATGACCTGGTACGGGCCCCGCTCGTCCTCGGCGATCAGCGTCCGGAGCGCTTCGTGCCTGATCACGACGTCCGCGATGGCCTCGCGCAGGGCGTCCGCGGACAGCGGGCCGCGCAGCCGCACGGCCAGCGGCACGTTGTAGGCGGCCGACGGCCCGTCGAGGGTGTGCAGGAACCACAGCCGCCGCTGCGCCGACGACAGCGGCACCCGCTCCCCGCGCGGCCTCGGCAGCAACGCGGGGCCGCCCGCCGCGCCGCCCGGGACGAGCGCGGCCGCGAGCCCGGCGACGGTGGGGGCGTCGAAGACGTCCCTGATGGTGACGGTGGCGCCCAGCTCCGCCCTGATCCGGCTGATCAGCCGGACGGCGAGCAGCGAGTGCCCGCCGAGGTGGAAGAAGTCGTCGCCGACGCCGATCCCGGTCCGGCCCAGGACCTCCTCGAAGATCGCCAGCAGTCGCGTCTCGGCCGGGCCCTCGGGGTCGCGCCGCCGCGTCACCGCCTTCGGGGCGCGGCGGCGGGCGGTGAAGCCCGCGGCGGGCAGGTCCAGGTCGCCGATCGGCGCGGTCGGGGCCGCCGCCACCTGCTCCAGCACCCGCAGCAGGCCGTCGGCGATCCGCTCGGCCGCCGCCGGATCCAGCCGGTGCTCCACGGCCGCCTCCAGGCCACCGGACCCGGCGAAGGACTCGGCGAAGGACTCGGTGAAGGAGAAGGCCAGGTCGAACTTCGGGGCGGGCGGGCCGGGCTCGGGCAGCGGCTCCAGCGCGGCGGCCGTGCCGCGCTGGTAGGCCACCATCACCTGGAACAGCGGGTTCCCGGCGGCCGAGCGGTCGGGGTTGACCGCCTCCACCACCCGCTCGAACGGCGCGTCGGCGTGCTCGAACGCGGCCAGGTCCGCCTCGCGCACCCGGTCCAGCAGGTCGGCGAAGGTCGGGTCGCCGCCGGTGGCGACGCGCAGCACGACCGTGTTGACGAAGAAGCCGACCACCCCGGCCAGCGCGTCGTCGGGGCGGCCCGCGACGGGCGTGCCGACCACGATGTCGGTGCCCGCGCCGAGCCGGGTCAGCAGCGCCGCCACGGCCGCGTGCAGCACCATGAACACGCTCGTGCCGGCGCGGGCGGCCAGCGCGGCCAGCGCCTGCCGCACCTCGGCGGGCACCTGGCGGACGACCGCCCCGCCCGGCCCGGCCGGCGGCAGCGCGAGCCGTTCCGGCAGCCCGTCGAGGGCCCGCGTCCAGTACGCCAGGTGGGCGGGCAGGACGGCGCCGAGCCGGTCGCGCTCCCACAGCGCGTGGTCGGCCACCTGCACGGGCAGCGGCGCCCAGTCCGGGGCGCGCCCGGCCGCCCGCGCCTCCAGGGCGGTGGCCAGGTCGTCCAGCAGCGGGCCCACGGACCACTCGTCGCAGGCGATGTGGTGCAGCAGCAGCGTGAGCCGGTCGCCGTCCAGCCACACGCGCAGCGGCGGCTCGGCGGCCAGGTCGAAGGCGTGCTCCAGGTCGGGCGGCCCGGCCGTCACCACGGGGTCCGCCGGTTCGAGGACCACTTGGTACGGGACGCCGTCCGCCTCCCGGTAGACCGTGCGCAGGACCTCGTGCCGCCGTACGACGTCGCCCAGGGCCGCCGCCAGCGCCGCCGCGTCCACGGGGGCGGGCAGCCGTACCGCGACGGGCACGTTGTAGGTGGCCGAGGGGCCTTCGAGCGCCTGGAGGAACCAGAGCCGGAGCTGCGCCGACGACAGCGGCACCCGCTCCGGGCGCGGCACGGGCGCCAGGGGCGGCGTCCCCGCGGCGGGGCCGAGCGCCCCGGCCAGGGCGGCGACCGTCGGCGCGTCGAACAGGGCCCGCAGCGTCATCTCCGCGCCGAGCCTGGCCCGCACCCGCGCCATCACCTTGACCGCGAGCAGCGAGTGCCCGCCGAGGTGGAAGAAGTTGTCGTCCACGCCGACGGACCCGGCGCCCAGCACCTCGGCGAAGATCTCGCACAACGCCCGTTCGGTGGCCGTGCGCGGCGCCCGCGACCTCCCGGCGGCCGAGCCGGGGGCGGGCAGGGCCCTGCGGTCCACCTTGCCGTTGACCATGAGCGGCAGGGCGTCGAGCGCGACGAACGCGGCGGGCACCATGTAGTCGGGGAGCCTGGCGGCGACGTGCGCCCGCAGCGTGGCCGGGTCGGTCTCCGCGCCGGTCACGTACGCCACCAGCCGCCGGTCGCCCGGCCGGTCCTCGCGGGCGATCACCGCGACCTCGCGCACGCCGGGGCAGCCGGCCAGCACCGACTCGACCTCGCCGGGCTCGATGCGGAAGCCGCGGATCTTGATCTGGCCGTCCGCGCGGCCGGCGAACTCCACCGCGCCGTCGTCGCGCCACCGGGCCAGGTCGCCGGTCCGGTACATGCGGCTGCCCGGCGGCCCGTAGGGGTCGGGCACGAAACGCTCGCCGGTCAGGGCGGGCCGGTCGAGGTAGCCGCGCGCCAGGCCGGCGCCCGCCACGTACAGCTCGCCGAGCACGCCGGGCGGCACGGGACGCAGCGCGCGGTCCAGCACGTAGACGCGCTTGCCCACGTCGGGGTGGCCGATGGGCACGGTGGTCAGGGCGTCCAGGTCGCCGCGGGCGGGCCACAGCGTGGAGTTGACCATCGCCTCGGTGGGGCCGTAGGCGTCGATGACGCGGTGCCGCTTGGCCCAGCGCCGGACCAGCTCGGGCGTCACCGTCTCGGTGCCGACCAGCAGCGTTGAGCCCTCCGGCAGCGTGCAGTCCTCGGGCAGGGCCGACAGCAGCGCGGGCGGCAGCGCCAGGTGGGTGACCGCGTGGGCGGTGGCGTACTCGGTCAGCTCGGGGCCGGCGACCCGCCGCTCGGCGGGGACGACCACGAGCGTCGCGCCGGTGCACAGCGCCATGGTCAGCTCCCAGAACGCCACGTCGAAGCTGATCGAGGCGAACTGCAGCACCCGGCTGCCCGGGCCGACGCCGAAGCGGCGCACGGCGGTCTCCACGAGCGCGCGCACCCCGGCGTGCTCCAGGACGACGCCCTTGGGCCGGCCGGTCGAGCCGGAGGTGTGGATGACGTAGACCGGGTGGCGCGGCAGCGGCCCGACCGGCGTCGCGGCGGACGCGGGCGGGTCCTCCATGAGCAGCGGCGTCATGGGCACCCGGCCGGCCGTCTCGCGGGTGGCCAGCAGCAGCACCGGCCGCGCGTCGGCGAGCGTCACGGCGATCCGCTCGGCGGGATGGGCGGGGTCGATCGGCAGGTACGCCGCGCCGGCCTTGGCCACCGCCAGCACGCCGACCACCATCCGCAGGTCGCGGGGGAGCGCGACGGCCACGATCCGCTCGGGGCCGGCGCCGGCCGCGGCGAGCGTGGCGGCCAGGCGGTCCGCCCGCGCGTCCAGCTCGGCGTAGGTCAGCGACTCCTCCTCGCACACCGCCGCCACCGCGTCGGGCGTGGCCCTGGCCTGGGCCTCGAACAGCTCCGGCAGGGTCGGGCCCGGCTCGGCGGAGCCGGTGTCGTTCCAGGTGGCGAGGATGGTCTCCAGCTCGGCGGGCGCGAGGATCGCGGCCTCGCTCAGCCGCGCGCCGGGGTCGGCGGTCACCGCGTCCAGCAGGCGGAGCAGGTGGGTGGCGTACCGGCCGGCCGCGCCGCCGCGGTGCTCGACCAGCAGGTCCAGCTCGGCGGAGCCGGCGCGCTCGGTGAAGGTGACGGACAGGTCGAACTTGGCCGGCCCGGCGGGCGCGGGCTCCTCCTCGGCGTCGAACCCGGCGACCGACCCGACGGCCGTCCCGGCGGCTGGCCCGGCGGCTGGCCCGGTGGCTGGCCCGGCGGCTGGCCCGGTGGCTGGCCCGGCGGCTGGCCGGGTGGCCGGGTGGTAGGCGACCGCCACCTGGAACAGCGGGTTGCCGGTGCCGGCGCGCTCGGGGTTGACCGCCTCCACCACCTGGTCGAAGGGGACGTCGGCGTGGTCGAAGGCGGCCAGGTCGGCGGCGCGCACCCGCGCCAGCAGCTCGCTGAAGGTCGGGTCGCCGCCGGTGTCCACGCGCAGCACGACCGTGTTGACGAAGAAGCCGACCAGCCCGGCCAGCGCCTCGTCGGGGCGGCCCGCGACCGCCGTGCCGACCGGGACGTCGGTGCCCGCGCCGAGCCGGGTCAGCAGCGCCGCCACGGCCGCGTGCGCGACCATGAACATCGTCGTGCCGGTGCGCCGGGCCAGCTCGCGCAGCGGTCCGGCGGGCAGCGTGGCGGCGGCGGTGCCGCGCCCGCCGGTCCAGGCAGGCAGCTCCAGCCGCTCGGGCAGCTCGGCGAGCGTGCCGGTCCAGTGGTCGAGCTGGGGCCCGGCGAGGCCGGCGAGCAGGTCGTGCTGCCACAGGGCGTAGTCGGCGTACTGAACGGGCAGCGGCGCCCAGTCCGGGGCGCGGCCGGCCGCCCGGGCTCGGTAGGCGGTGGCCAGGTCGTTCATGAGCGGCTCCAGCGACCACTCGTCGCAGGCGATGTGGTGCAGCAGCAACGTGAGCCGGTCGCCGTCCAGCCAGACCCGCAGCGGCGGCTCGGCCGCCAGGTCGAAGACGTGCCCGAGGTCGGCGAGCCCGGTGGCGACGGGCGGCGCCACCCGGTCCAGCACGACCTGGTACGGCTCGCCGTCCTCCTCGCCGAACACGGTGCGCAGCGCCTCGTGCCGGTCCAGCACGTCGCCGACGGCCAGGCGGAGGGTGCCGGCGTCCAGCGGCTCGCGCAGCCGCAGGATCAGCGGCACCGTGTAGGCCGACGAGGGGCCGTCCAGCCGGTCCAGGAACCACAGCCGCCGCTGCGCGGCCGAAAGCGGCACCCGCGCCGGCCGCCCGGCCGCCACGAGGGCCGGGCGCCGCGCGACGGCAGGAGCCCGGTGTTCCGCCGGGGCGAGCAGGGCGGCCAGGCCGGCGGCGGTCGGTGCGGCGAAGACGTCGCCGAGCGCCACCTCCGCCCCCAGGACGGACCTGATCCTGGCGGCCAGCCGCACGGCGAGCAGCGAGTGCCCGCCCAGCAGGAAGAAGTCGTCGTGGACGCCGACCTCGCCGGTGCCGAGCACCTCGCCGACCAGCCGGCACAGGGTCCGCTCCACCTCCGTACGGGGCCGCCCGCCACCGGCCGCCCGGCCGGGCACCCCCCGGACGGCGGGCACCCGCATGGGCGCGACCGCCAGCTCCCCGAGTGGCCGCTCGGGACGGGCCGCCGCCTGCCGGACGATCTCGGCCAGGCGGGCCGCGAGCCCTTCGGCGGTGGCGGCGTCGAACAGGTCCGTCCTGAACTCCAGCCGCCCGCCGCCGGGCCGCAGCACGAACGTCAGGTCGAACTTGGCCACCCCCAGCTCGACCTCCTCGACCGGCAGCCCGGAGTCCCGCTCGTCGGCGACCATCACCTGGAACAGCGGGTGCCGCCCGGGCACGCGGGCCGGTCGCAGCTCCTCCACCAGCAGGTCGAACGGGGTCTCGGCGTGGTCGAAGGCGGCCAGGTCGGCCGCGCGCACCCGTTCCAGCAGCTCGGCGAAGGTCGGGTCGCCGCCGGTGTCCACGCGCAGCACGACCGTGTTGACGAAGAAACCCACCAGCCCGGCCAGCACGTCGTCGGGCCGGCCCGCGACCGGCGTGCCAACCGCGATGTCGGTGCCCGCGCCGAGCCGGGTCAGCAGCACCGCCACGGCCGCGTGCACCACCATGAACGGGGTGCAACCGGCCCGCCGGGCCAGCGCGTCCACCGCCTCGCGCGGCAGGGCGAAGTCGATCGTCGCGCCGCGTCGGCCGGGCACGTCGGGGAAGGGCCGGTCCACGGGCAGCGGCAGCTCGGCCGGGAGGCCGTCGAGCGCCTGCCGCCAGTACGCCAGCTCCCTGGCCAGGCTGCTCGCCGGGTCGTCCCGGTCGCCCAGCACCTCGCGCTGCCACAGCGCGTAGTCGGCGTACTGGACGGGCAGCGGCTCCCAGCCGGGGGCACGGCCGGCCGCCCGCGCCCGGTAGGCGGCGGTCAGGTCCGCCACCAGGGGGCGCAGCGACAGCTCGTCCCCGGCGACGTGGTGCAGCAGCACCGTGAGCCGGTCGCCGTCCAGCCACACCCGCAGCGGCGGCCCGGCCGCCAGGTCGAAGACGTGCTCCAGGTCGGCGGGCCCGCTCTCGACGCGCGGCGCCACCCGGTCCAGCACGACCTGGTACGGCTCGCCGTCCTCCTCGCCGAACACCGTGCGCAGCACCTCGTGCCTGGCCACCACGTCACCCAGCGCCCGTTCCAGCGCCGCGACGTCGGGCGGGCCGTCCAGCCGCAGCACGAAGGGCATGTTGTAGGTGGCCGAGCCGCCCTCCAGCCGGTGCTGGAGCCACAGGCGGCGCTGGGCGTACGACGGCGGCACCCGTTGCGGGCGCGGGCGCGGCACCAGCGGGGGCCGCTCGGCCGCCACGCCGAGCCGGCCGCTCAGCTCCGCGACGGTCGGCGCGTCGAACAGCGTGCGGACGCCCGCCTCGGCGCCGAGGTCCGACCGGATCCGGCTCACCAGCCGGGCGGCGAGCAGCGAGTGCCCGCCCAGCTCGAAGAAGTCGTCGTCGGCGCCCACCCCCTCCACGCCCAGGACCTCGGCGAACAGCGCGCACAGCCGCTCCTCCAGCGGCCCGCGCGGCGCCCGCCCCCCGGCGCGCGGCCGGCCCGGGTCGGGCAGGGCACGCCGGTCCACCTTGCCGTTGGGCAGCAGCGGCAGCTCGTCGAGCAGCACGAACGCCGACGGCACCAGGTGCCGGGGCAGCACCCCTCGCAGGTACGCGGCCAGCTCGCCCTCGCTCGCCCGGCCGCGTACGTAGGCCACCAGCCGCCGGCCGCCGGAGCCCGTCCCCCGCACCGCGACCGCCGCCTCCTCGACGCCGGGGCAGGCGGCCAGCGCGGCCTCGACCTCGCCCGGCTCGATCCGGAACCCGCGGATCTTCACCTGGTCGTCGGCCCGCCCGGCCAGCTCCAGCCGGCCCTCCCGCCACCGCGCCAGGTCGCCGGTGCGGTACATGCGGCTGCCCGGCGGCCCGTACGGGCAGGGCACGAACCGCTCGGCGCTCAGCCCGGGCCGTCCCAGGTAGCCGCGGGCCAGCCCGGCGCCCGCCAGGTACAGCTCCCCCGTCACGCCGGGCGGCGCCGGGCGCAACATCGTGTCCAGCACCAGCGCGCGGATTCCCGGCACGGGGCCGGCGCTGCCGTCCTGGCGGCGCAGGTAGGCGTCCACCGTGCACTCGGTCGGGCCGTACAGGTCGCGGGCGAGCACGCCGGGCAGCGCGCAGACCCGCCGCCAGAGCGGCGCGGGCACCGCCTCGCCGCCGACCGCGATCACCGCGGGCCGGTGCGGGCCGTCCTCCAGCGCCGGGATCAGCGCGGCCAGGTACGACGGCGTCACGTCGAGGTAGTCGACGCGGTGCTCGGCGAGGTAGCCGGCCAGCAGCGCGGGATCCTGGTACGTGGTGTCGTCCAGGACGTGCAGCTCGTGCCCGGCCAGCATCCACAGCAGCGGGTCCACCGAGGCGTCGAACGAGAACGACGCGCTGTGCGCCACCCGCAGCCGCCGGCCGCCCGTGGCCGCGACCGCCTCGGCGATCACGTCGGCCTCGTGCGCGGCCAGCAGGTTGGCCACCGCCCCGTGCGGCACCACGACCCCCTTGGGGCGGCCGGTGGAGCCGGAGGTGTAGATCACGTAGGCCGGGTGCTCGGGCCGGACGGCGGCACCGCCGCCGGAGGGCGGGGCACCGTCCCCGGGCAGGGCGTCCCCGGGCAGGGCGTCGAGCAGGAGCAGCCGGGCGGACGGCGTCGGGGGCAGGGCGGGCGCGGTCGCGGTGTCGGTGACCACGGCGGCGGCACGCGCGTCGCCCAGCATGAGCGCGATCCGGTCGGCCGGGTAGCCCGGATCGACCGGCAGGTACGCGGCCCCCGCCCGCCAGACCGCCAGGACGGCCGCCACCAGGTCCGGCCCGCGCGGCAGCGCCAGGGCGACCACGTCCTCGGGACCGACCCCGCCGAGCGCCCCGGCGATGCGGTCGGCCCGCGCGGCCAGCTCGGCGTAGGTGAGCGTGTCGCCGCGCGGGTCCACCACGGCCGTCGCGTCCGGCATGTCGGCGCACCGCGCGGCGAAGGCGTCGGCCGGCGTGCGGGCCGGGACGGGACGCGCCTCCCCCGCCCACGCGCCGAGCACCTGGCCGCGCTCGCGCTCGTCCAACAGGTCGATGAGCCCGATGGGCCGATCGGACGCGTCGGCCATCCGCTCCAGCGCCCTGACCAGCCGGTACGCCGCCCGCTCGGCCTCGGCGGCGCTCACCGCGCCCTCCCGGCAGGCCAGCTCCAGGCGCAGCCGCTCGCCGGGGCGGGCGCAGACGGTGATCGGGTAGTGGGTGGCGTCGCGCTCCTCGACCCCCTCGACAAGCGGCCCGGCCGCCAGCGACGGCTGGTTCTCGAACAGCACCAGCGTGTCGAACAGCTCGCCCCGGCCCGCCGCCGCCTGGATCTCGGCCAGCCCCAGGTGCTGGTGGTCGGCCAGGCGGGCGTGGACGTCCCGGAGCCGGGCGAGGTGGGCGGTGACCGGCTCGGCCGCGCGCAGCCGTACCCGTACGGGCAGGGTGTTGATGAACAGACCGATCATGCGGTCGGCGCCCGGCAGCTCGGGCGGGCGGCCGGAGACGGTGGTGCCGAACACCACGTCGTCCCGGCCGGTGAGCGTGCCGAGCACGAGCGCCCACGCCGTCTGCACGACCATGCTCAGGGTGGCGCGCGACGCGCGGGCCAGCTCGGCGAGCCGGGCGGTCAGCTCGGCGGGCAGCTCGGCGACGACCTCGCGCACCGGCCCCGCGTCCCCGCCGGAGGCGAGGCCGGGGGCCAGCAGCGTGGGCTCGGCGAGCCCGTCCAGGTGGTCCCGCCAGGCGGCCCGCGCGGCGGCGCCGTCCCGGGCGGCCAGCCAGGCCAGGTAGTCCTTGACCGGCGGCGCGGGCGGCGGCTCGGCGCCCTCGTACAGCTCGAACAGCTCGCGCAGCGCCAGGTGCAGCGACCAGCCGTCCAGCACCAGGTGGTGGTTGGCCACGAGCAGCAGGTGCCGGTCGGGAGCCTCCTTGACCAGCGTGAACCGCAGCAGCGGCGGCGCCGCCAGGTCGAACGGGGTGCGCCGGTCCCGCTCGACGATCTCGCGGAGCCCGGCGGCCGGGTCGCCGCCGGTCAGGTCCTCCTCGTGCCAGCGCAGGGCGGCGCGGGCGGCGATGACCTGCACCGGCTGGCCGTTCCTGCGGTGGCGGAAGGCGGCGCGCAGCGGGTCGTGCCGGGCCAGCAGGCGCTCGGCCGCGGCACGCAGGGCCGCCGCGTCCAGCGGCCCGCGCAACCGCACCGTGGTGTGAACGATGTAGGGGGTGTGAACGGTGTAGGGGGTGTGGCCGGCGCGCGGGCCGTCCTCGCCGTGCAGGGCGTGGAAGAGCAGGCCCTCCTGGAGAGGGGTGAGCGGCCAGACGTCCTTGATCTTCTTGGCCTCGGGGCCGGTCACGCCAGGGTCTCCTCGAATTCGTCGAGCTCGGCCTGGTCGAGCGCGACCAGGAAGGCGCCGGACGGCGCGGTGGCGCGCAACGCGCCGAGCCACAGCTCCGACAGCTCGCGGACCAGGGCCTCGGGCAGCACGCGGGTCGCCCACGTCCAGGTGGACTCCAGCCGCGCGCCGCCCGGCCCCTCGGCCACGAACGCGTCGACGGTCAGGGGATGCGCCGGTCGCAGGCCGGGATCGGCCAGGTCCAGGAAGCTGTCCGGCTCCAGGACCAGGTCCCAGTCGCCCGTCCCGGCGGGGAAGCGGCCCAGGAAGTTGACGCAGATCCCGGGCCTGGGCAGGCGGGCCAGGAGCGGGCCGGCCTCCGGGTCGAGGTGGCGGAGCAGGCCGTACCCGACGCCCTTGGCGGGCACGGCGCGCAACCGGGCCGAGACGCGGGCCAGCGCGTCGGCGCCCCCGACCGGCCCGGGGTCCAGGCGGACGGGCCAGATGCTGGTGAACCAGCCCACCGTGCGCGACAGGTCCGCGCCGTCCACCAGGTCCTCGCGGCCGTGCGCCTCGACGTCCAGCAGGACCTCGCGCCCGCCCGGCAGGCCGTGGCGGGCCCGCTGCTCGGTCACGGCCAGCGCGAGCGCGGTGAGTACCCGGTCGAGCGAGACGTCGAGCGTGGCGTCCAGCGGGAGGCCGGCGGTCAGGCGGGCGCAGGTGGCGGCGGTGTCGCGGGCCGGGTCGAGCCGCCACGGCTCCGGGTTCTCCGGGTCGCCCGCCAGGGTCGCGGTCCAGTACGGCAGCTCGGCGCGGCGGTCCAGGGCGGGCAGGGCGCGGGCCCACGTGCGGAAGGAGGTGGAGCGGGACAGGGGGGCCGTGCCCTCGTACGCCTGCGCCAGGTCCTCGGCCAGCACGCGCCAGGAGACGCCGTCCACGACGAGGTGGTGCGCGACCAGGTGCAGCCGCCCTCCTGCGTGGCCGGGCGGGCGGTGCCACACCGCGCGCAGCATCACGCCGTCGCGCGGGGTCAGCGCGGCCCGGGCGTCCGCCAGCGCCCTCGGCAGGAGCGCGTCGTCGCGTACCTCGCGCAGCAGACCGTCGGCGGGCGCCCGGCCGGGCGGGGGCACGTGCAGGCCGTCGCCGGTCAGCCGGGCGCGGAGCAGGTCGTGGTGGTCCAGGACGGTTCGCAGGGCGCGGACGAGGCGGTCGCGGTCCGCGTCGCGGGGCAGGCGGAGGGTGATCGACTGGGCGAAGTGGTCGAGGTCGTCGCCGCGCTCGCGCAGCCAGCCCATGATCGGGGTGGCGGGGACGTCGCCGAGCGCCGCCCCGGCGGGTTCGGCGGCGGTGCCGGGGGTGGCGGCGGCGGCGAGGGCGCGGGCGGTCCCGAGTTCGAGCACCTGGCGGGCGGTGATCGCCAGGCCGACGCGGCGGGCGCGGCCGACCAGGTGGAGGGCGAGGATGCTGTCGCCGCCGAGGGCGAAGAAGTCGTCGGCCGGGTCCACGGCGGGCAGCCGCAGCACGTCGGCGATGAGCGCGGCCAGGCGCCCTTCGACGTCCGCGCCGGGCTCCGGCCCGGGCTCCGGTCCCGGCTCCGGTCCTGGCTCCGCGGACGGGGGCGCGGACGGGGACGCGGACGGGGACGCGGGCGTGGGCGCGGGTGCGGACGCGGGCGTGGGCGCCGGCGGCAGGGAGCGGCGGTCGAGCTTGCCGCTGGCGGTCAGGGGGAGCGCCGCCAGGGTGACGAACGCGGCCGGCACCATGTGGGCGGGCAGCCGCGCGGCGGCGTACGCGCGCAGCGCCTCCGGATCCACGCCCGCGCCGTCGCCCGTGCCGGCTGTCGTGCCGGCGGTCGGGCCGTCGCCCGCGCCGGCGGTCGAGCCGTTCCCCGCGCCGGCTGTCGTGCCGGCGGTCGGGCCGTCGCCCGTGCCGGCGGTCGGGCCGTTCCCCGTGCCGACGCCCGTGCCGGCGGCCGGGACGACGTAGCCGATCAGCCGGTGGACGCCCGGGCGCTGCTCCTGGGCGGTGACCACCGCCTGGCGCACGTCCGGGTGCGTCGCCAGCACCGCCTCGATCTCGCCGGGCTCCACCCGGAAGCCGCGGATCTTGATCTGGTCGTCGGCACGGCCCGCGTACTCGACGACCCCGTCGGGGCGGCGCCGCGCCAGGTCGCCCGTCCGGTACATGCGCGACCCCGGCGGCCCGAACGGGTCCGGGACGAACCGCTCGGCGCTCAGCCCCGGCCGACCCAGGTACCCCCGGGCGAGCTGCACGCCGCCGATGTAGAGCTCGCCGGACGCGGCCGGGCGCAGCTCCCGGTCCAGCACGTGGATGGTGGTGTTCCAGACCGGCCGGCCGATCGGCACCGGCCCGTCATCGCCCGGGCGGCACGCCCAGTGCGTCACGTCCACCGCCGCCTCGGTCGGCCCGTACAGGTTGTGCAGCTCGCAGCCGGGCAGCGTGGCGTGGAACTCGGCGGCCAGGTCGGCGGGCAGCGCCTCGCCGCTGCAGACGACCCGGCGCAGGCCGGTGCAGCCCGCCGCGTCGGGATCGGCCAGGAACGCCCGCAGCATGGACGGCACGAAGTGCGCGGTGGTGACCCGTTCCCGCTGGATCAGCCCGGCCAGGTAGGCGGCGTCGCGGTGCCCGCCCGGCTCGGCCACCACCAGCGTGGCCCCGGCGATCAGCGCCCAGAAGAACTCCCACACCGACACGTCGAAGCTGGACGGCGTCTTCTGCAGCACCCGGTCCTCGCCGGTCAGGCCGTACTCGGCCTGCATCCAGCGCAGCCGGTTGACGATGGCCTCGTGGGCGACCACGACGCCCTTGGGCCGGCCGGTGGAGCCGGAGGTGTAGATCACGTAGGCCGGGTGGCGCGGATCGACGCGCGTGCCCGGCGCGGGCGGCCGGCCCGGGTGGACGGCCGCCTCGCGCAGCGTCACCACGGGCTCGGCGTCGGCCAGCATGAAGGCGATCCGCTCGGCGGGGTAGTCCGGGTCCACCGGCAGGTACGCGGCCCCGCTCTTCAGCACCGCGACCAGCGCCACGACCAGCTCGACCGAGCGCGGCAGCGCGACCGCGACGACGCGCTCGGGGCCCGCGCCCCGCTCGCGCAGCCGCGCGGCCAGCTCCGAGGCGGCCCCGTCCAGCTCGGCGTAGGTCAGGGTACGGTCGCGGAAGCGCAGCGCGGCCCTGCCGGGGGTGGCGGCCGCCTGCGCCTCGATCAGCTCGGTGAGGGTCGGCCCGGTGAGAGTCGGCCCGGTGCGGGTCGGGTCAGGCAGGGTCACTGCACCGGCTCCAGCACGGAGGAGGCCGCGAGCGAGTCGACGATCTCGCCGGCCCGCACGGCCGTCGTGGACAGCAGCGTGGCGGTCAGCCCGTGGGTGTGCTCGGTCGCGCCCTGGAGGTAGATCCCGCAGGCCAGCTCGGGCGCGGTGCGGACGCGGTGGTCGCGGCCGACCAGCAGCGCGCCGTGCTCGTCGCGCAGGCAGTAGCGCCCGGCGGCGCCGAGCAGGTCCAGCGGGTCCACCGGGCGGTAGCCGGTGGCGTAGACGACCACGTCGGCACGCAGCGCCTCGACCTCGCCGCTGACCAGCGACTGGACGTGCACGCTCACCTCGTCGGGCCGGGTCTCCAGCCCGACGGCGCGCGAGAGGTTCAGCACGCGCAGCCGCTCGACGCCGGCGACCTTCTCCCGGTACGCGCGGCCGAACAGCTCCTGCAGCAGGTCGAGGTCCACGACGGAGTAGTTGGTGTTGGCGTGGTAGTCCATGATCATGCGCTTGACCTCGTGGGGCGCGTCGTAGAAACGATCGACGGCGGCGGGGTCGAAGACGCTGTTGGCGAAGGGGCTGTCGTCGGCGGGGCTGTAGCCGTACCGGGAGAAGACCGCGCAGACCTGGGCGGAGGGGAAGCGGCTGTGCAGGTGCTCGACCACCTCGGCGGCGCTCTGCCCGGCGCCGACCACCACGAACCTGCGGGGCCGCTCGACCGGCAGGTCCGCCAGCCGGTGCATCAGCTCCTGGCTGTGCCACACCCGCTCGCCCGCCACGACCCCGGGGGGCAGGACGGGGCGCAGGCCGGCGGCCAGGACGACGTTGCGCGCCCGGTAGGTGGTCAGCTCGCCGTCCTGGGCCACGATGTCGAGGTGCGTGATCGTGTCGCCGTCCGGCACGGGCTGGATGGTGACGGCCTCGGCGCCGTAGCGGACCTGGTGCTCGAAGCGGGCCGCCACCCATTCCAGGTAGTCGTGGAACTCCACGCGGGTGGGGTACATCGTCTTCTGGTTGATGAAGTCGGCCAGCCGGCCCTTGGCGTGCAGGTAGCTGACGAAGCTGTGCGGGCTGGCGGGGTTGCGCATGGTGACCAGGTCCTTGAGGAAGGACACCTGCATGGTCGCGCCCTCGATCAGCATCCCCCGGTGCCAGCCGAACGACGGCTGCTTCTCCAGGAACAGGGCCGACAGCGCCGGGGAGCGCGACTCCGACAGCGCGACGGCCAGGGCGAGGTTGGAAGGGCCGAAACCGATTCCGACGAGGTCGTGGGCCGGGGTCACCACTGAGGCAGATCCTCCTGAGCGCGCGGGTACACCATCAGCGCCGCCGTCTTGTGCGGCATCGTCACCTCTCCGGCCCGGACGAACCCGGCCGCGGTGAACGCCCGGACGGAGGGCTCGTTGCGGACGTTCGGCTCGGCGACGACGCGGGTGCACTGCTCGTCGGCCGCGAGCAGGCCCTCGGCGACGGCGCGCAGCAGCCTCCGGCCGACGCCGCGGCCGAGGTTGCGCTCGTCCCCGATGGCGACGTGTACGCCGAGGTCGTGCGGCCGGTACGGGTACAGCGGCGCCAGCCGGTCCCGCAGCACCCGGTACAGCTCCAGGTAGGCGACCGGCTCGCCGTCCAGGTACGCCAGGCACGGCCGCGAGTGGTCGCCCTCGGCCTGGCGGGCGATCTCCCCGGCCCATCGCTCGTACGGCCAGGCCTGGTCCCAGGGGCCGGCCACGTGCGGCCGGTTCATCCACTCGTGGACCACGGCGACGCCGTCGGCACCCGGCTCGATCGGGGCCACCCGCCATCCGTCCCCCAGCGAGGGGATCGGCGGGGCGCCGACCTCCTCCACGTACACGCCCACTCGTCCTCCATAGTTAGGTATGCCTTACCTAAGGCCGTGGCCACGCACAACAAAACATCGAACGGATGAGGGCGTCAAGGGGCGCTCTTCAGCCACCGGGTAGGAAATGTTAGGTTTGCCTGGCCTAACAACCGCTGATTTTTTCTTTGAGGAGCACGGCTTGCACACCGGGCGGGACGTACTGCTGCGTACGGTCAGGAGCCAGTGGCGCCGGCTGGCCGCCGGCTCGCTGCTCGGCGCCGGCCACCAGGCGGGCGAGGCCCTGGTGCCCGTGCTCATCGGCCTGGCCATCGACCAGGCCGTCGCCGGCGGGGACTGGGGGCGGCTGCTGCTGTGGCTGGGCGTGCTCGCCGCCGTCTACACCGGCCTGTCGTTCAGCTACCGCTTCGGCGCCCGCGCCGGCGAGCGCGCCGCCGAGGAGGCCGCGCACGACCTGCGCACCGCCGTCGTCGCCAGGGTCCTGCACCCCGGCGGCGGCGCGGACGAGGGCCGCCTGCCCGGCGAGCTGACCGGCATCGCCACCGAGGACGTGCGGCGCGTCGGCGCGGTGGTGATGGCGGTGCTGGCCGGCGTCGCCGCCCTGACCGGCCTGGTCGTCGCCGGCGTGCTGCTGCTGCGTACCTCGGTGGAGCTGGGGCTGATCGTGCTCGCCGGGACGCCGGCCCTGCTGTGGCTGGGGCACCTGCTCAGCAAGCCGCTGGAACGCCGCAGCGCCGTCGAGCAGGAGCACGCCGCGCACGCCTCCGGCATGGCCGCCGACCTGGTGGCCGGGTTGCGGGTGCTCAAGGGCATCGGCGCCGAGCGGGCCGCCGTCGAGCGTTACCGGCGCACCAGCCGCGACTCCCTGTCCGCCACCCTGCGCGCCGCCCGCGCCGAGGCCCTGCAGAACGGCGTCGTCCTGGCCCTGACCGGCGCCTTCATCGCGGTGATCGCGCTGGCCGGCGGCGCCTTCGCCGCCGGTGGCGCCATCACCCTCGGGCAGCTCGTCTCCGCGGTCGGGCTCGCCCTCTTCCTGCAGGGGCCGCTGCAACTGTTCGCCTGGGTCAACGCCGAGCTGGCGCAGGGCCGGGCCTCGGCCGCGCGGGTCGCGGCGCTGCTGTCCGCGCCGCCCGCCGTGCCCCCGGGCGGGCGCGAGCCGCCGCGCGACGTGGCGGGCGCGCTGCGGCTGCGCTCGGTCACCCACGGCCGGCTGCGCGGGCTGGACCTGGAGGTCGGGCCCGGGGAGCTGGTGGGCGTGGCCGCCACCGACCCGGCGGCGGCGCTCGCCCTGGTGCGCTGCCTGGGCCGGCAGGCCGACCCCGAGTCGGGGACGGTCGAGCTCGACGGCGTCCCGCTGCGCGACCTCGACCCCGGGCGGCTGCGGGAGGCGGTGCTGGTGGCCGAGCACGACGCGGTCCTGTTCGAGGGCACCGTCGCGACGAACGTCACCCCGGCCGCCGAACCCCTGCGGGCGGAGGCACTGGCGGCCGCCTGCGCCGGGGACATCCCGCCGGACACGCCGGTCGGCGAGCGCGGCGGCGCGCTGTCCGGCGGCCAGCGCCAGCGCGTCGCCCTGGCCAGGGCCCTCGCCGCGGCCCGGCCGGTCCTCGTCCTGCACGACCCCACCACCGCCGTGGACGCCGTCACCGAGACCCGCATCGCCCAGGGCATCAGGCGGCTGCGCCGCGACCGCACGACCGTGCTCGTGACCACCAGCCCGGCCCTGCTCGCCGTGACCGACCGGGTGCTCCTGCTGGACGGCGGGCGGGTCACCGACGCGGCGTCCCACGCCGACCTGCTGCGCCGCAACCCCGGCTACCAGGCGGCGGTGCTGGCGTGAGCCGGGAACTGCTGCCCACCGCGTCCCCCGCCCGTACCCGCGCGGCGGTGTGGCGGATCCTCCGCCCGCACCGGCGGCCCGCCCTGGCCGGCCTCGGCCTGCTGGTCGTGGCCACCTCCGCGGGCCTGCTCATCCAGCCGCTGCTCGGCCGCGTCGTCGATCTGGTGGCCGCCCGCGAGCCGGCCGCCGCGCTGGTCACGCCCGCCGCGCTGCTGGTGCTCGCCGGCCTGGCCCAGGGGGCGCTGACCGCCTGGGGGCTGACGCTGGTCGCCCGGCTGGGCGAGAGCGCCCTCGCGGACCTGCGCGAGCGCTTCGTCGAGCGGGTCCTGTCCCTGCCGCTCGAACGCGCCGAGCGGGCTGGCTCCGGCGACCTGACCTCCCGGGTGACCGGCGACGTGGCGCGGGTGGCCGAGGCCGTGCGCTCGGCGCTGCCCGCGCTGGCCCGCTCGCTGCTGTCGATCGTCCTGACGCTGGTGGCGCTGGCGCTGCTCGACTGGCGTTTCCTGGTCGCGGCGCTGCTGGCCGTGCCCGTGCAGGCGCACACCGCCCGCTGGTACGTCCGCAACGCGGTGCCCATCTACGCCGCCCAGCGGGTGGCGACCGGCGAGCAGCAGCAACAGCTGCTGGACACGATCGCGGGGGCGTCCACCGTACGGGCCTTCCGCGCCGAGGCCGCGCACCTGGAGCGGGTGGCCGGGCGCTCGCGGGCGGCGGTGGAGCTGACGATGCGCGGGGTCGGGCTGATGCTGCGCTTCTACAGCCGCCTGCACGTCGCCGAGTACGTCGGCCTGGCCGCCGTGCTCGCCGCCGGGGTGCTGCTGGTGCGCGACGGCTCGGCCGGCATCGGCACCGCCACGGCCGCCGCCCTGTACTTCCACAACCTGTTCGGCCCGATCAACACCGCGCTGGCCCTGCTCGACGAGGCCCAGTCGGCCTCCGCGAGCCTCGCCCGCATCGTCGGCGTGGCCGACACCGTACCCCCCGCACCCTCCGCATCCCCGGCACCCCCGGCTCCGGGGCCGACCGTGACCGGAGGGGTGAGCGTGCGCGGGCTCGCCCACGCCTACGAGCCGGGCCGCCCGGTGCTGCACGGCGTGGACCTCGACATCCGCCCCGGCGAGCGCGTCGCGCTGGTCGGCGCGAGCGGCGCGGGCAAGACCACGCTGGCCAAGCTGGTCGCCGGCGTGCACGAGCCCACGGCCGGCACCGTCGAGACGCCGCCGGGCGTCGCCCTGGTGACCCAGGAGGTGCACGTGTTCGCCGGCCCGCTCGCCGACGACCTGCGCCTGGCCCGGCCCGCCGCCACCGACGACGACCTGCGTGCCGCCCTGGCCCCGGTGGACGCCCTGGACTGGGTGGAGGCGCTGCCCGACGGCCTGGCGACCGTGGTCGGCGAGGGCGGGCACCGCCTGACCGGCGCGCAGCGGCAGCAGCTCGCGCTGGCCCGGCTGGTGCTGGCCGACCCGGCCGTGGCGATCCTCGACGAGGCGACGGCGGAGGCGGGCAGCGCCGGCGCCCGGGTGCTGGAGCGCGCCGCCGAGCGCGCCGTGGACGGCCGGGCCGCCCTGATCGTCGCCCACCGCCTCACCCAGGCCGCCACCGCCGACAGCGTGGTCGTCCTGGAGGACGGGCGCGTCGTGGAGCGCGGCCCGCACGCCGACCTGCGCGCGGCCGGCGGCCCCTACGCCGCCCACTGGACGGCCTGGTCCCGCCACCGCCCCGGCACTCAGCCGGACGCCTGATCCCCCGCCGGGGTGTGCGCGTCGTAGAGGGCGCGCAGCAGGCGGTTGAGATGGGTGCGGTCGCGCCGGGTCAGCGCGCGCAGGAAACGGTCCTGCTCGACGGCCGCGGCGGCGGCGACGGCGTCCAGGAGGGCGGTCCCGGCGTCGGTGAGCGTGACGATGCGCCGCCGGCGGTCGCCCTCGTGGGCCCGGCGCCGGACGAGCCCCCGGGCGGCCAGGGAGTCGAGGACGGTCACGAGGTTGCGGGCGTCCACGGCGATGAGCTCGGCCAGGCGGCGCTGCCCGAGCGGGCCGCTCTCCCTGACGGTCGTCAGGACCAGGTATTGGGCCTGCGTGAGGCCGTGCTCGTGCAGGAACGCGGCCCACGACCGCGCGGCCAGCGACCCCAGCCGGGCCAGCAGGAACCCGGCCCCGCGCTCGAAGGCCGGCCGGTCCGCCTCATCCATGCCCCCCAGACTACCCGATAGACATGAAACATGTCCTTTGATAGACATGCGACATGTCTTTTGAACCGCGTCACCGCCACCTGCCGATCGGCGGCCAGTCGCTCCACGTCGTCGAGACGGGCGCCCCGGACGGCAGGCCCTACCTGCTCCTGCACGGCTGGCCGGAGTCGTGGCGCGGCTGGGAAGGCGTGATGCGGGCGGCGGACCCCGATGCCCGCCTGATCGCCATCGACCTGCCCGGCATCGGCGGGTCCACCGGGCCCGCGACCGGCGGCGCCAAGCGCCGCCTGGCGGAGGTGGTGCACGAGCTGGTACGCCACCTCGGCCTCACCGGAGCCACGCTGGTCGGCCACGACGCCGGCGGCATGATCGCCTACGCCTACCTGCGCCACCACGCCGGCGCCGACGCCGCCGGGGTCGCCGGGGTGGTCATCATGAACACGGTGATCCCCGGCGTCGCCCCCTGGGACGAGGTGCTGGCCAACCCCTCCATCTGGCACTTCGGCCTGCACGCCGTGCCGGCACTGCCGGAGACCCTGGTCGAGGGGCGCCAGCCGGAGTACTTCGCCTACTTCTACGACGCGCTGTCCGTGGACGCCGCCAGGATCACCCCCGAGCTGCGGGCCGCCCACGCCGCGGCCTACGCCGGCCGGGCCGCGCTCACCGCCGGGTTCGACCTCTACCGGGCCTTCGGCCGGGACGCGCGCGACAACGCGGCCGCCGCCGAGGCCGGCCCGGCCGGCACGCCGGTGCTCTACCTGCGCGGCGAGGGCGAGCACGGCGACCTGGCCGCCTACGCGCGCGGCTTCCGCGAGGCGGGGGTCGGCAACCTGGAGACCGCCCTGGTGCCGGGCGCGGGGCACTTCGCCCCGGAGGAGGCGCCGGCCCGCGTCTGGAGCCTGATCTCCGGCTTCGCCGGCTCCCTCCGCCTGCACCCGTCGGTGTAGCGCGTACCGCGAACGGTGCACCGCGAAGTGACGATCGGCGGCCGACGCGCGCCCGCCCCGCCCCGGCCTAGCGTTTCCCCCGTCACACCGACCGCACCGGAGCCGGAGGAACCGCCATGAGCAGAGGACTGATCGCCGCGATCGCCGGGACGGGCCTGGCCGCCGCCCTGCTGATCCCCGGGGGAAGCGCCCAGGCCGCCACGCCGAAGCCGCCGAGGCCGCCGAAGGGCGCCAGGGCGGTGGTCGTGGTCAGCCCGAACCCCACGACCGAGCGCGGCCAGCGGGTGACGATCACCGGTCACTGCGGCGGCGGCAAGGGCCTCAGGGCCGTGCTGGCCGGGATCGACAGGGAGCACCCGGTGTTGCGGGACATCCGCGTCGTCAAGGACGATCCGAAGGGCTTCGTGGCGAAGGCGACCCTCTCCCCCACCATCGGCAACGGCGTCGGCCCCGTCTTCGTGGACTGCGGCGGCGAGGCGGGCGTGACGCTCCTGGTCACCCACGTCTGACGCCGGGCCTCCGTCCGCCGACACCTGGGAAGGGATCCGCATGGCCGCCACGCCGCCGCCGCGACGGCGCGAGCCCGTCGCCGTCCGGGGCCTCGCCTGGCTGACCGACCTCGCGCTCGCCGCCGTCACCGTGGTCGTCTTCGTCGCGGTCGCCCTGGCCACGGGGGTCCACAGCCCCTGGGACGGCGTGATCCCGCTCGCCCTGTACCTGGGGGCGCTCCTGCTGGTGCGGCGGCGCCGGCCGACGGCGGTGCTGCTGCTGTCGGTCGGCGGCCTCCTGGCCTACCGCCTCACCGGGCACTTCTCGCCCGCCGGCTGGATCTGGCCGCTGGCTGTCGCCTACTTCACCGTCGCCGCCGCCTCCCGCGCGCGCTGGGCGGCCGTCATCGGCCTGCTCCAGCTCGTCTACTCCGCGCTCGACTTCCGCCGGGTCCTGGAGCTCAACCCGGCCCGCTACTTCATCCACGTCGTGGGCGAAGGGCTGCTCCTGGCGGCCCTCATCGGCGCGGGCCTCGCCTACGCCGCCGTGGCGCGCGGGCGCGAGCGGCTGCGCGACAGCGACGCCCGCGCCCGCGCCGCCGAGGAGCGGCTGCGCGTCTCGCACGAGGTCCACGACATCGTCGCCCACACGCTGGCCGTCGTCGGCGTGCAGCTCAACGTCGCCGCCGACACCCTCCAGGAGGACCCGGACGCCGCCGCCGAAGCGCTGCGCCTGGCCAAGGACGTCAGGAACCGGGCGATGGCCGACCTACGCGCCCTCATGGCGGTGCTGCGCGACGGCGACGGCGGCACCGCGCCCCAGCCGGACCTGGCGGCGCTGGGCACGCTCGTCGCCGACGCCCGCGCCGCCGGGCTGGAGGTGGTCCTCAGCGAGCGCGGCGATCCTGCCGGGGTGCCCGCCGCGCCCGCCGTCGCCGCCTACCGGGTCGTCCAGGAGTCCCTGGCCAACACGCTCAAGCACGCGGGGGCGGCCAGGGCCGAGGTGCGGCTCGGCTACGGGCCGCGCTCGGTCACGGTGGAGGTGACCGACGACGGCCGCGGCGTCCCCGGCGGCGGCGCGGTGAGCGAGGGGCACGGCCTGGCCGGCATGCGCGAGCGGGTGGGCGCGCTCGGGGGCACGCTCGCCGCCGGGCCGGTCCCCGGCGGTTTCGCCGTGCGGGCCGAGATCCCTGTGGCAGGCTCGCCGGCATGACGATCAGGGTGCTCCTCGCCGACGACCAGGCTCTCGTCCGGGCCGGTTTCCGCAGCCTGCTGGCCCGTTCCCGGGACATCACGGTCGTCGGTGAGGCCCAGGACGGCGAGGAGGCCGTACGGCTGGCCGCGAGCACCCGCCCCGACGTGGTCCTCATGGACATCCGCATGCCCGGCACCGACGGGATCGCCGCCACCCGCCGCATCGCCGGCGACCGGGGCGTGCCGGGCTGCCGGGTGATCATCCTCACCACGTTCGACACCGACGAGCACGTCTTCGCCGCCCTGCGCGCCGGCGCCAGCGGCTTCCTCACCAAGGAGGTCGAGCCCGCCGACCTGCGCCGGGCGGTCGCCGCGGTCGCCGCCGGGGACGCGCTCCTGTCGCCGGGCGTGACGCGCCGCGTCATCGAGCAGTTCGCCCGCCGGCGGGGCCTCGCGCCCGTGGCGGGGCGGCGGCTGGCCGGGCTCACCGCGCGGGAGCTGGAGACGGTCCGGCTCGTGGCGCTCGGCCTGTCCAACCACGAGATCGCCGAGCGCCTGGTCATCAGCCCGGCCACGGCCAAGACCCACATCACCAGGGCCATCGCGAAGCTGGACGTCCGCGACCGGGTCCAGCTCGTCATCCTGGCCTACGAGAGCGGCCTGGTACGGCCCGGCGGGGAGGAGGAGCCCGCGCCGGCCGGGTGAGAGCCGATTAGGTGAGATTGGCTCATGTTCGGTCTTGCCGAGGGCCTGATCGCGGTGGATGCTGGCGGCAACCCCGGTACCGAAGCCTGGGAGGTGGTCCCGTGCTCCACCGACTCACCCACAGGGCGGCCGCCGCCGTCCTCCTCCTGGCCGGCGCGCTGGTCGCGCCGGCGACCCCCGCTCCCGCCAGTGCCGCCGGCGCCGCCCCCGTGAGCGGCTTCATCGACGGCCACAGCCATCTGTTCTCCTACGAGGCGTTCGGCGGCCTGCTCATGTGCGGCAAGCCGTACGACCCGGGCGGCATCGCGCGCGCCCTGACCGACTGCGTCGACCACTACCCGAACGGCGAGCTGGCCTGGTACGAGAACTTCACCAGGACCGGCTCCCCCGTCGGCACCCACGACCCGGTCGGCTGGCCCACCTTCCGCGACTGGCCCGCCCACGACTCGCTGACCCACCAGCAGGCGTACTACACCTGGGTGGAACGCGCCTGGCGCGGCGGTCTGCGCGTGCTGGTCAACGACCTGGTGGCCAACCGGCAGCTCTGCGCGATCTACCCGCTGAAGAAGTACTCCTGCGACGAGATGGGCTCCATCAGGCTCCAGGCCCAGCGGGCCCGCGAGCTTCAGGACCACATCGACGCCGAGTCCGGCGGCCCCGGGCAGGGCTGGTTCCGCCTCGTGACCAGCCCGGCCCAGGCCAGGCAGGTGGTCCAGGCCGGCAAGCTGGCCGTCGTGCTGGGCGTCGAGACCTCCGAGCCGTTCGGCTGCCGCCAGATCCTCGGCGTCCCCCAGTGCACGCGGGCCCAGATCGACCAGGGCCTGGACGAGATGTACGCGCTCGGCGTGCGCAGCATGTTCGTCTGCCACAAGTACGACAACGCGCTGTGCGGCGTGCGCTTCGACTCCGGCACCCAGGGCGCGATCGTGAACGTCGGCAACCTGCTCGCCACCGGCTCCTTCTGGCAGGCCCGCACCTGCACCGGCCCCGAGCACGACAACACCATCGAACCGGCCGGCGTGCTCCCCGACCAGATCGCCCGGTTGTTGCCGCCGGGCGTCTCGCTGCCGCTGTACCCGCCGGCGCCGCACTGCAACACCCGCGGCCTGACCGCGCTCGGCGAGTACATGGTGCAGGGCATGATCCGGCGCGGCATGCTGGTGGAGATCGACCACATGAGCGTCAAGGCCGCCGACCGCACGCTCGACCTGCTGGAGGCGGCCCGCTACCCCGGCGTGATCTCCTCCCACAGCTGGGCCGACCCGGGCTTCTTCGCCCGCGTCTACGCCCTCGGCGGCATGATCACCCAGTACGGCCACGACGCCGCGGACTTCGTGGCCGAGTGGCGGCGCACGGTGCCGCTGCGGCAGCAGTACCAGGTGTCCGGGTACGGCTACGGCCTG
This sequence comes from Nonomuraea sp. NPDC050783, assembly GCF_040802095.1. Taxonomy (NCBI): domain Bacteria; kingdom Bacillati; phylum Actinomycetota; class Actinomycetes; order Streptosporangiales; family Streptosporangiaceae; genus Nonomuraea; species Nonomuraea sp. NPDC050783. Next base: position 638,902 of record NZ_JBFAHK010000001.1, on the reverse strand, counting down.
GACGTCAACGGCATGGGCCGCCTGCCCGCCCCGCGCGCCGGCAACGCCGCCAACCCGGTGACCTACCCGTTCACCTCCTACGACGGCAGCGTGCGGCTGGACCGGCTGAGCACCGGCCAGCGCGTGTGGGACGTCAACGTGGACGGGGTGGCCAACTACGGCCTGGTCCCCGACTGGATCGAGGACATGCGCCTGCTCGCCGGCCCGGATCTCATCCGCGATCTGGCCGGGGGCGCGGAGGCGTACCTGCGGACGTGGGAGGCCGCCGCCGGATCGGCGCCACCAGCGTGAGCTGGCGGGGCCGCGCACCTGCCCGGTGAGGTGGCCGGCCACCGGCGCGTTCCGGCCGTTCCACGTCCATGTGGGGGTTCCGCCGCCCGCCGTCCTCGCGGAACGGCGCGGCGGCCGAGCCGATGAGCGCGGGCAGGTCCCCGGGGCGGGCGGCGGTTCCGAACGGCTGCTCAGCCGGGGAGGTCGTACCACTGGGGTTCGGCGACCGTGCGCGGGTCGGGGGCGGGGCCGGCGCCGGGGCCGGGGCCGGGGACGACGTACAGGTCCACGGTGTCGGAGCTGTGGTCGCGGGTCTCGTTGACGATCCAGTCGTCGGCGTAGGGCTCGCCCGGCCTGGCGGGGCGGCCGATGCCGAGGACGACGCGGCCGGGGAAGTCCGCGGGCATCCAGACCTTGCCGCAGAAGGCCGAGGCGCACGGCTCCACCGCCTGCGTGCCGATGCTGCCGTGCCACTTGAAGCCCTCGGGCACGATCGGGCCGACCAGCTCGCCGACCTCGTCCGGCGGCACCGGGATGACCTTCACCATGACGTTCAGCCCCACGGCGGCGAACGCCTCCTCGAAGCGCCGGCGGTCGGCCGTCGGGTCGGTGACGGTGACGGAGAAGTAGCCGTCGGACCGGTTGATGGAGACCGCCGCGTTGGCGTACTGGGTGGCCGGGCCGGCGGCGGGCAGGCCGACGCCGATCGCGACGGCCACGGCCGCGGCGGCGACCAGCCCGGCCAGGACGGGCCGGCGGACGGGCCGGCGGACGCGCCGCGACCCGGGGAGCCGCCCGCCCGGCAGCCGGAACGCCCGGCGCCCGCGCGGAACCGGCGTGTCCACGATCATGGCGCGCAGCTCGCGCGCGCCGGGCCCCTGCTCCGGCGCGTGCGGGGCAGGATCGATGGCCTTCACCAGGTTGTCGATGTCGCTCATGCTTCCCCCACCGAGATCGTCGAGAGCTCCGGACGCTCCAGCCTGGCCGCCAGCCGTTTGCGTGCCCGGTGCAGCCGGGTCCTGGCGGCGATCGCCGTGCATTCCACGACCTTGGCGATCTGCTCGCTGGTCAGCCCCTCCCAGCAGGCCAGCGCCAGCACCTCGCGGTCGCGCTCGGGCAGGGCGTCGAAGGCGGTCAGGAACGTCTCGGAGATGACGTCGGCGGTGTCGTCGGCCGAGCCGGTACGGCGAGCGGCGTACTGATGGATGGCTGGGTAGTACGCGTCATAGATCGCCTCGAAGCGATCTTGAGGTGTCACGAGGTCTCCTTGCGCCGGGTGCCGGACACTTTGGTACATGTCCGGCGCCCGACGGGGTGTTGCAGAGGCCCCGATCCGCGCGCGAGGTCAGACCGGGCCCGCCGTGGAGCGGCCGAGGTAGGTGACCGGGCCCGGGTCGGGCACGGGGATCTCGTGGAAGCCCACCCGGTCGTAGAAGGCGCGGGCGCGGGTGTTGGCGGTGAGCATGCTCAGGTGGATCGCGGGCACGCCCTTGGCCTCCAGCGCCCGGAGGAGCGCGGCCATCAGGGCACGGCCGTGCCCGGCGCGCTGGTAGCCGGGCAGCAGGTCGATGTGCAGGTGGGCGGGGTAGCCGGCCAGCTCGGGGAGGATCATCCGCTCCGGGTCGTGCATGAGGGCGACCATCTCCTCGGAGGGCGTGGCCGGCGGGCGCTCCGGAGCCGGGTAGCGGTCGGCGAGCCTGGGCAGCCATTCCTCGCGGTAGGCCCGGACGAAGGCCTGCGTGTCGGCGCAGCCGACGATGTAGCCGACCGCCTGCCCGCCGTCGCCGGCGACGAAGGCCAGGTCGGGTTCGAGGTGGACGTACGGCGCGGCGAAGATGCTGGGCATCAGGTCGAGGTCGGGGTACAGGTGCCGGGAGTCCTCGCCGGCATCGGCGGTGCGGACGCAGATGTCGTAGAGGGCTTCTTTGTCCGTCGCGTGCCGGTATGGCCTGATGGTCACGGTCATGGCGCTCAGACTGGCAGCCTGGGAGCGCTCCCAACAAGCCTTCCCGGCACCAGCCTCAGACCCTGGCGCGTTCGCGGACGGGGACCAGGCGGGCGCCCAGCGCGCGGGCGCCGATCACCATCGCCGCGGCGGCGAGGACGATGTCCTTGAAGATGTACTGCGCCTCCAGCGTGGGCGCGCCGGGGAACAGGCTGGTGAAGAAGAGCACGTACGGGGCGAAGAACCCGGCCAGCGCGCCGGCCATCACGACCAGGCCGGTCTTGAGCAGCCTGCCGGTCACCAGCGTGAGGCCGATGAAGACCTCCATCGCGGCGATCGCGGCCTGGGCCGCGTACCCCGACAACGTCCCCATGGACAGCTTCTCCAGCGTGGCCACCGACAACGCCTCGGCCGGGCTCACCCCGGGGAAGAACTTGAGCGTCCCGAAGGCCACGAAGACCAGCCCGAGGCTGACCCGCAGGATGTCGATGCTGTGCCGGGCCAGCCAGCCGGCCAGCTTGGCGGACACGGTCTCGATGGCGGTGGCGATCATGTCGTGCTCCCTTGCCGAGGATCGGTTCGTCGTGATCCAAGACTCCGGAATCCGGCGCCGTCCGGCATCCGGCTGAGGGAGGCATCCGCGCTACACCGCCCCGGGTACGGGCGGCGCGCGGCGTACCGCCCCGGGCCTAAGGGGTCCGCCCTAGGGGACGCCCTTACCGCCACCGTCGTTGGGTAGGGGAGGGACATGTGTCCGCCGGAACGAACCCAGCAGGTATGACCCACTTGAAGATCACCGTCAAGCACCACCCCGGGTTCCACCTGGTGACCCTGATCGGGGAGCTGGACCGGCAGACCCGGTCCGACCTCCACCGGTTCCTCGACCCGCTGCTGCGCGGGCCCGTCCCGCGGATCGTGGTGGACACCGCCGCGCTCACCTTCTGCGACTCGCAGGGGTTGTGCGCGCTGATCGACAGCCAGCGCCGCGCCGAGGCGCGCGGCGGCGGGCTGCGGCTGATCGGCGTCCGGGGCACCCTGGCCCAGCTTCTGGTCGTGACGCAGCTCGTCGACCTGTTCCCGCCGTACGCGAGCCTCGCCCAGGCCGCCCGCTGGCCCGCGCGGGCGTGATCAGCCGCCGGGCCGCTCGTCGCCCCTGGCGGCCGGGCTGCCGTTCATGGAGGGCTGCCGGCGGTTGAGCCGCAGGCGGAGCCGGCTGCCGCCGCCGGGGTGGTCGATGACGACCTCGTCGCACAGCCGAGCGATGACCCACAGCCCGTAGCCGTGCCGGGCGAGCGGCGGCGGCACCGCGGTGGACCGGCGGAAGTGATCGGCGGTCAGCGTGCCGCCGGGGTCGAGCATCTCGATCCAGAGGTCGTCGCCGGCGGCGCGGGCGAGCAGGGTGCCCGATCCGCTGCCGTGCTCCAGCAGGTTGTCGGCCGCCTCGTTGACCACCAGCACCACGTCGCGCAGCCGCGCGCCGGTGAAGCCGGCGGCCAGGGCGAAGCCCTCCACCCGGTCGCGCAGCGCGCCCAGGTCGGCCGTGACAGGGCAGCGCAATGTCTGCTCGATCATGCCCCGTCCCCCATCCTCCGCGTCTCGGGCCCGGCGGGCATCTTCCCGCAGTCGGGGCGGCCATGCCTGGAACGCCTCGATCGTCCGGGCCGTGTCTGGTACGCACGGGCGCGGCGGGGGCGTTCAGTCCGATGCCGTCTGGCGTTGTGGCGGGGGCGGGGGCGCAGGGCGCTCGCACAATGGGGCGATGACGTACCCATCACAACACCCGCCGTATCCGCAGCCCCGCCAAGGGGGCCCGCCCGGCTTACCCGGCTTACCCGGCTTCCCCGACGGGCGAGGGCCCTACGACCCTCCGCCCACGCATCTCCCCCGGTACGGTCCGCCACAGGGCCCCTACGGCCCGTACGACCCCGTCGGCCCGCCGCCCAGGCGCGGCCCCTCGCCGGTGATCGTCCTGTCGGCCGGCCTGGGCGTGCTCCTGCTGCTCGGCGGCGGGTACGGCGTGATCTCCCACCTCCGCGCCGCCGCGACCGCCCGGCCGCCGGCCGTCCAGCCGCGCGACACCCCGCCGGCGCCCTGGGACTCGGCCGGGCCGAGCGAGCCCGCCCCGCCCTCCGCCACCCCCACCGGCGCCCCCGCCGACGGCGGCACCACGCACGCGGCGCCGGGATCGCCGATCTCCAACAGCGAGTTCGGCGACTGGAGGTTCAAGGCGGGCACCGTCAGGTTCGAGGCGAACAAGGCGGGCGGCTGGACCTACGACACGTGCGACCCGGTGGACGCGCGGGGCGTGCTGGCCGAGCACCGCTGCGAGCGGGCCGTGCAGATCGCCTACTCGGCCTACCGGGGGCACCTGAAGGCGGTGCAGGTCGTGATGGCGTTCCCGACGGGCAAGAGGGCCGAGGACGCCGCCAAGCGCCTGGCGAAGCTCACCACGGGCGCGCTGAACATCCGCCAGGACAAGGTGCGGGCCACCTACGCGTACGGAAAGGTCCGGACGAACGCCATCAAGAAGTACGTGATCGTCACGATCGTCACCGCCGACCGCACGGCCCGGGCGAAGGCCCCGAAGTTCCACCTCTACCTGCAGGCCGACACCTTCAGCTACTTCCTGCTGCGCGACACGACCGTCACGAGCTGACCCGCCGGGCGGAGGAAACCGCGCGGCCGGCGTACCGCGCGATCTCCTCGCCGGCGGCGCGATCACTTCCCGTAGGCGCCGTGCTGCGTGATGTCGATCTTGGAGCGGTCGGGCAGCGCCAGCGTCGCCGCGAGCCCGACCACCGCCCCGACGATCATGAAGACGGCGATGGCCTGCCAGCCGTAGTCGTGCAGCAGCCAGGTCGCGATCAGCGGTGCCGGCCCGCCCGCCACGACGGAGGCGAGCTGGTAGCCCAGCCCCGCGCCGCCGTAACGCAGCGGCGTGGGGAAGCTCTCGGCGATGAGCGAGGCCTGCGGGCCGTACTCCATCGAGTGCTGGATCTGGGTGATGATGATCGTGGCGAAGACGACGGCCACGATCCCGGTGTTGAGCAGCAGGAAGTACGGGAACGCCACCACCGCCAGCAGCGCCGCCCCGACCGCGTACACCAGGCGGCGGCCGATCCGGTCGCTGAGGTGCCCGAAGAACGGGATCGCCGCCAGCTCCACGGCCGCCGCGCAGGTGACCGCGGTCAGCGCGATCGTCCGCGACAGGTGGAGCTGCTGGGTCACGTACGTGATGGCGAAGGTCGTGAACAGGTAGAACGGCATCTGCTCGGAGACCCGCAGCAGCGCGCTGAGCACGACCTCCTTCGGATGCCGCCGGAGCACCTCCAGCACCGGCAGCCGCACGACGTCGCCCCGCTCCAGCACCCGCGCGAACAGCGGCGTCTCCAGCACCTTCAGCCGCACCCACAGCCCGACGGCCACCAGCAGCAGGCTGGCCAGGAACGGCACCCGCCAGCCCCAGTCCTTGAAGGCGTCCCCCGCGGTGGCGGCCAGCAGCGACATCGCGCCGGTGCCGAGGATGAGGCCGATGGGCACGCCGACCTGCGGCCAGCTCGCCATCAGGCCGCGCCTGCGCTGGTCGCCCCACTCCATGGACAGCAGCACCGAGCCGCTCCACTCGCCGCCGACCGCGATGCCCTGCACGATGCGCAGCAGGACGAGGATGACCGGCGCGGCCACGCCGATCGAGGCGGTGCCCGGCAGCACGCCGATGAGCGCGCTGGCCACGCCCATGAGCAGCAGGGTGACGATGAGCGTGGCCTTGCGGCCGATCCGGTCGCCCCAGTGGCCGAAGATCGCCGCGCCGACCGGGCGGGCGGCGAAGCCGACGAAGTTCGTGGCGAAGGCCGCCAGGGTGCCGGCGTACGGGGTGGACTCGGGGAAGAAGACCTCGGCGAAGACGACCGCGGCGGCGGTGTTGTAGAGGAAGAAGTCGTACCACTCGATGGCGGTGCCCACCACGCTGGCGGTGGCCGCCTTACGGACCTGTGCCCTGTGCTCGGATGTCGTCAGCTCGGTCACGTGTGCCTCCGGGAAGTGCGGCCCGGTCTCTGTCCACGGATCTCGCGGGGAGATCGTGTATACAGAATGCTTTTACTCCCGTAACCGGCCGTTGACCAGCCCTCCGCGGGCCGCCTCCTTCCGTACGCCGGCGGGCGTCCGCCGGGCGTCCGGCGGCCCTTCCTTGATCGGCCCGGCCGCGCGAGGTCTACTGGGAGCCGGAGCCCTTCGGCAGGCGGCGGGAGAAGTCCATGACGCGACAGGCGGCACACGGCCTCGTCCCCCGGATGGTCGCGGCCGCGGCGATGCTGGTGCTGGTGTACGCCGTCGCGGCCGGAGCGCTGTCGCTGGCCGGCGTCCCCTGGCCGGTCGTGGCGGCGGGCGTGGTGCCGGCGGCGGCGGCGCAGTGGTGGACGGCCGAGTGGCTGGCCCGCGCGACGACCCGGGCCCGGATCGTCACCCCTGACCAGGAGCCGGGGCTGCACGCCGTGCTGGACCGGCTGTGCGCGCTGGACGGCCTGCCCAAGCCGCGGGTGGCCGTCACCCCCGACCCGGTGCCCAACGCCTTCACCCTCGGCCGCTCCAAGCGGCACACCACCGTCGTGGTGACCCGCGGCCTGCTGGAGGCGCTGGAGCCGGACGAGCTGGGCGTGGCCCTGGCGCACGAGATCGCGCACATCCGCCACCGCGACGTGGCGGTCATGACCCTGGCCGGCTCGCCCGCCGTCGCCCTGTCCTGGGGCGCGCGGGTGGCCCACGGCTTCGTCCGGCGCAACTCCCGGCCGGCCCCGCTCCTCCACCAGCTCAGGGACCTGCCGCTCGCCCTCGTGCTGCCGGTGCTCTACCCGCTGATCGCCGGGCTCGGGCTGGTCGCGCTGCTGGCCCAGCTCCCGCTGCGGGCGCTGGGCCGCCACCGGGAGCTGGCCGCCGACCACGACGCGGCCGTACGGACCGGGCAGCCCGCGCTGCTGGCCGCCACCCTGCTCAAGATCGGCGCCCGTGACGCGATCCCCGCCACCGACCTGCGCGCCGCCCGCGTCCCCGCGACTGCCCTGGTGCCCACCAGGCGGGCCCGCTTCGCCTGGTGGTCCACCCATCCGGCGGTCGCCCGGCGCGTCGACCGCCTCACCCGGGGAGCGCCGCCCGCGTGAGCGGTGAATGATCCGTTTAGGGGCGTGGATCACGGGCAGTCCCGGGCGTGAGCGTGATGTGAGGTCACGGTCGTCTCTCCGGGAGGGTGCGGAGGCTGTCACGAGCCGCCGCGCCGGTTCCCCGGGTGCTCACCGGCGGGCGGTGAGCACCCGGGGGCTTCCTTCGCTGACGGCGGGAAAACCGGGTAGAGCCTCCCTCATGGTCGAGCATCTGCCTGAACGCAACGAGGAAGCGCGGGAACGCGCCCAGCGGGCGCGGGAGCGGGCGCGCCGTGCCGACGAGCGGGCCGAGCAGGTCCGGCAGCGGATCACCGAGCTGGAGCAGTCGCGGAAGCAGTCGCCCGAGGGCCCGACGCACGGCTCCACCCCGGAGCAGGCGCGGCAGGCCGGCGAGCAGGTCCAGCAGGCCGAGCAGGAGGCGGCACGGGCGGAGGGCGAGGCCCGCGACGGCTATCGCCATGCCGCCCGCGCGCACCGGGAGAACGCCGCCATGCACGAGCGGGTGGCCGCCGCCGGGGTGGGGGACGAGTCCCGCCACCGGGAGCGGGCGGCGCAGGAGCGCCGGGAGGCGCGCGAGAACGACCTGCGTGCCGAGCCGGACCCCGGGCGGGCGGACGGGGAGTGACCGGCGCGGGTCCGCGTACACCCCTGGCGAGGGATGGATGAGGAATGGATTCCGTGCGCGGCGCCCCAAGTCCCGGCCAAGCCGCCCCCCTGGCGTTCCGGTATGTGATTGACCTGATGGTCATGATCGAACAGTGGATTCTGCAGGACGAGCGGGAGCTGGAGGCACGCCGTGCCCGCTTCCAGGCGACGAGGCTCGCGACCGAGTACGGCACGGACGACCCGGACATCGAGGACGAGACCGGCCCGGCGGCATAGAAGCGGCGCGGGCCCGGGGTCCTCGGCCACGGGCCCGGCGGTGTCTCAACGGCCCCTCCCCGGACCGGCGCGTCCGTGCGAGGGGCGTTCCATCCCGTTCCACCGGCGGACGGACACCGAGTCGCCTATGTCACCCATCGAGCGTCATGTCCGAACACCGTCCCTGTAGCATCGGCGCGGCGTTCACGTGACCTCGAAGGGAACCCCATGCACACCCCCCTGGCAAGCAGGCCCGCGTGAGCGAGCACACCCTGACCGGCCGGCGCGACCCGGACCCGCCACCACCCCCGCCCGCCCCGGCCCTCGCCGCCCCGGCCCTGGAGCCGGCCCTGGAGCCGGAGAGCGACGGTGGCGGCGTGCTCGGCATCCTCGAACGCATCGGCTCGGTCGTGGTGCCGGTCGGCGTCGCGCTGTACGCCGTCCTCTACCTCGGCATCGAGCAGGTCTACTGGGTCTTCGACATCAACCCGCAGCAGGCCGGCATCGACCAGTCCGTCCTGCTGGGCCGCCTCGTCGGCACGCTCATCCTGCTCCTGCTGATACTCGTCCCGGCCGTGTGCGCCCTCGTCGGCCTGGGCTGGCTGGCCGACCGGGCCACGCGCGGGGCCGCCGGGCGGCTGCTCGCGCGGGTGCGGGAGCGGCCGTGGATCGTGGCCGCCCTGGCCGCGCTGTGGTCCGGGGCGACGTACTGGGGGCTGTTCAACCTGGTCGCCGACCTGACGCTCGGGATCATGGTGGCCGTCGCGGTGGGGCTCGGCGTGCTGGCCTTCCTGGTGCCGTTCCGGCTGCTGCGCCGCAGGCGGGTGGGGCGCGCCGGGATGAAGGTGCTGGTGGCCGCGCTGACCGGGCTCGGGCTGGGCTTCGTGCTGATCCTCGGCCTCGTCGAGAGCGCGATCGAGGTGCACGAGAGCGGCCGCTCCAGCGACCTGCTCGGCTACGTCGGCTTCCAGGACCAGTGGGCGGTGCTGCGCGACGCCGAGCACGACAAGCCCCTCTACGACGGCCGCTGGATGATGCTGCTCGGCGAGAGCGACGGCACGTACGTCTTCTACGACTGCGACAAGAAGGAGACCTTCCGCCGCCCGATGGAGACCACCAACCTCGGCGACCTCCAGCTCGACCCGGACCGCGAGCCGGGCTTCCGCTGCGGCACCCTCGCCGAGCCGCCCACCGGCTGATCCCGCGCGTTATACATACGTCCATGACGAACACGCTTCCGGTCACCCTGGACGACGTCCGCGACGCCGCGGCCCGGCTCAAGGGCGTCGCGCACCGCACGCCCGTCCTGCGCTCACGCACGCTGGACGCCCTCGCCGGGGCCGAGGTCCTCGTCAAGTGCGAGAACCTCCAGCGGGTCGGGGCGTTCAAGTTCCGCGGCGCCTACAACGCGATCTCGCGGCTGGCGCCGGAGCGGCTGGCCAGGGGCATCGTGACGTACTCGTCGGGCAACCACGCCCAGGCCGTCGCCCTGGCCGCGCGCGAGCTGGGCAGCAGCGCGGTGATCGTCATGCCGGAGGACGCGCCGCGCTCCAAGCGCGAGGCCGCCGCCGGGTACGGCGCCGAGATCGTCACCTACGACCGCTACACCGGCGACCGGGTGGCCGTCGGCGAGGCGCTGGCGGCCGAGCGCGGGCTGGCGCTGATCCCGCCGTACGAGCACCCGCACGTCATCGCCGGCCAGGGCACCGCGGCTCTGGAGCTGGTCGAGGAGGTCGGCGAGCTGGACGCGCTGCTGGTCCCCGTCGGGGGCGGCGGGCTGATCGCGGGCAGCGCGACGGCGGCCAAGGGGCTGCTGCCGGGCGTGCGGGTGATCGGCGTGGAGCCCGAGGCGGGCGACGACACCAAGCGCTCGCTGGCGGCGGGCGAGCGCGTACGGATCCCGGTCCCGCGGACGATCGCCGACGGCCAGGCGGCCGAGATCCCCGGCGAGCTGACGTTCTCCATCAACAAGCACCTGGTGGACGACGTCGTCCTGGTCTCGGACGAGGAGATCGGGCAGGCGATGCGGATGGCGTTCGAGCGCATGAAGACGGTCGTCGAGCCGAGCGGCGCCACGCCGCTCGCGGCCCTGCTGGCGGGGCGGCTGGCGGGATGGCTCGCGGAAGGGCCGGAGCGGCCCCCGCGGCGGATCGGCGTGATCCTCTCGGGCGGCAACGTGGACGCCCGTCGCTTCGCGGAGCTGTGCGCCCACTGACCGGCCCGGCCCGGCGCTGACCGGCCCGGCCCGGCGCAGGCCCGCTCCGCCCGTGTCGGGCCGGCCCGTGTCGGGCCGGCCCGCGGCGGCCCGGCCCGCGTCGGCCCGGCCCGCGTCGGCCGGTCCTGAGCGGTCAGAGCCGCACGCCCACCAGCTTCGCCAGGAACCGGTCGACCTGCTCCGCCAGCGGCGGCCAGGGCAGGTCGGGCTGGTTGACCCGCATCGACACGGCCCCGTGGACGGCTGCCCGCAGGTCCAGCGAGACGGCCGCCGCGTCGTCGGCCGGCGCCAGCCCCGCGTCCATGCAGCGCCGGACGGCGGCGGTGGTGCGCTCGGCCAGCTCCTGCTTGAACGCCATCGCCGCCCGCTGGTTGAGGGTGCTCTCGTGGAGCACCTTGTAGAGCCCGGGGTGCTCGTGGACCCATGCGCCGAGCACCAGCACCCGGGCCCGCAGCTTGCCCACCGGGTCGGCCGCCCCCTCCTCGGCGCCGTCCACCGCGCGTACGAGATCGCCGTGGAAGCGCTCCAGGGCCGCCAGCACGAGCGCGTCGCGGTCGGCGAAGTGGATGTAGACCGAGGTCGCCGCGACGCCGACGGCCCTCGCCACCGCCCGCATCGACAGGGCCTGGTCGTCGCCCAGCTCGTCGAGGAGCCGGACGGTGGCCGTCACGATCTCCTCGCGCAGCCGCTCGCCCTGCCCGCGCGGGTTGCGGCCGCGCGCGCGACCCGTGGTGGTCTCCATGACCCCATTGTATGCGTGCGCCTGTTGCACTACAGTCGTAGCGCTACAGTCGTTCACCTAAGAGGAGCTTCCATGTACACCCAGGCGAAAGCCCTGGACCCGGTGTTCGCGGAGATGATCGAGGCCACCGACCGCATGCTCCGGGAGGAGATCCCCGAGCTGTCCCCGCGCGAGAAGGCCCTGCTGTGCCTGGCCGCAGACGTCTGCCAGCAGACCCTCGGCCTGCCCTTCGAGCAGCACGTACGCCTGGCCGCCGAGCACGGCGTCACCGCCGACGACCTGCGCGAGCTGATCCGCTTCGTCGCCTACGACAGCGGTTACCCGGCCGCCCTGTCGGCCCTGGCCCGCCTGGCGGAGATCGAGCGCGAGCACGGCCTGCCCGGCCCCACAGGCCAGGGGCACGAGCTGAACGCCGACGGCGACGGCAGCCCGATCCCCGAGCCGATGCGGCGCGCCGTCCGCGACCTCGACGCGACCTTCGGCCGTTACCTGGACCTTCAGTCGCGCATGCGGGGCGGCATGCGGCTGCTGCCGCCCCGGGAGCGCGCGTTCGTCACGATGACCGTGGACGTGCTCTTCCAGACCCTGGAGGAGAGCTTCCGTGCCCACGTCACCCGCGCCTTCGCCGCCGGCGCGACGCCCGAGCAGGCGCGGGCGGTGGTGCGGTTCTCGGCCAGGTTCGGGCTGACCAAGGCGTGGCGCGGGCTGCGCGTGCTCGACGCGCTGCTGACCGAGACGGGCAGCGTGTACGGCTGACCGTCCGGGCCGGGGCCGCCGGGGCTCACCGGCGGCCAGTAGCATCGACGGCATGATGCGCGGGTTGGGCGAGCTCGAATCCACGATCATGGACCACATGTGGGCCCGCCGCAGGCCGGCCTCCGTCCGGGAGGTGCTGGAGGAGCTGCGGCGGGACCGCGGCATCGCCTACACCACGGTGATGACCGTGATGGACAAGCTGCACACCAAGGGCCTGCTCAGGCGCGAGGCGGTCGGCCGGGCCTACGTGTACGAGCCGGTGTCGTCCAGGGAGGCCTACACCGCCGACCTCATGCGCAGCGCCCTGGCCGGCAGCGGCAACCAGGCCGCGGCCCTCGTCCACTTCCTGGAGCGGCTCACGCCCGAGGAGGCCACGGCGCTGGAGACGGCCCTCCAGGTGGTCCCGCCCAGGGGGCAGCGGTCATGACCCCGGCACCGCGCTGAAGGCGGTCGCCACGCCAAGGGCGAGTGACCGCGCTACGGGCGGGTGGCCGCGGCCACGAAGAAGGGGACGGCCAGGAACATCCGGCCCGCCCCGGCCCGCCGCCGCTGCTCGGCGACCCACGCCTCCTCCTGCCCGGCGTCGATGCCCCCGGCCGCCCGGACGGACCCGGCGAGGTCGGTCAGCACCGGCAACATCGCGGCGTCGGTGAAGACCCCGGTACGCACCTCCACGTGAACCTCCTCGAACCCGGCGTCGAGCAGCAGGTTCCGGTGGCGGCGGGCGACCCGCGGCGCGGGCACCAGGTCGGCGCGGGCATGGACGAGGGCCCGGGTGAGCGCCGGGTCGTCGGAGTCGATGACGAGGGTGTCCCAGTCCTGGCCGACCAGCACGACCCGGCCGCCGGGCACGAGCACTCGCCGCGCCTCGGCCAGCGCCTTGAGCGGGTCGGCGAGCTGGTGGAAGAGCTTGTCGGCCCGGTAACCGGCCACCGAGCCGTCCTCCAGCGGCAGCGCGCACGCGTCGCCGAGCCGGAAGTCGGCCTCCGGCCACCGGTGGCGGGCCACCTCGATCATCTCCTCGCCGAGGTCCACGCCGATCGCCCTGGCGCCGCGACCGGCCAGCTCGGCCACCGCGCGGCCGCCGCCGCACCCCACGTCCACCACACCTGCCCCCGCCGGGAGCCGCAGCAGCTCGTACGAGAGTTCCCGCAGCTCGGCGGAGCCGGGCATGGCGTCCACCGCGTCGAGCTGCCGCAGCAGCGACTCCACCCGTGATCGTCGTTCGATGTCAGACATGTCGCCCAGCTTGCGACTTCAAGCGGACTTGAAGTCAAGCCCCCGCCGGATCGTCCGCGTCCGGGGCGCTCCTGGGCGCGGAGATCACCACGATGGCCATGTCGTCGTGCTCGCCGCCGCCGACCCATTGGGACGCCAGCATCAAGACGCGCTCGGCCAGCGCCTCGGCCGGCATGCCCGCGCAGTGGGCCAGCTCCGCGTACAGGCGCTCCTCGTCGAACATCTCCGCGCCGAGCGGCCCGCCCATCGCCTCGGTGATCCCGTCGCTGTAGAGCAGGCAGCTCTCGCCGGGCGCCAGCAGCACGGTGTCGGAGACGCTGTCGATCGGCTCCAGCATGCCGATCAGGGTGCCCTGGGTGCGGGCGGCCTCGACCCGGCCGTCGTTGCGCACGATCACCGGGGGCGGGTGCCCGGCGCTGGTCAGCCGCAGCGCCAGCCCCGGGTCGCGGCGCTCGATCGAGGCGAGCACGAGCGTGACGAAGCGTTTGCGGTCGCCGCTGAGCAGCACGCCGTTCAGCAGGTCCAGGACGCGCCGGTGGTCGTCGGCCACCGGCAGCAGGGCCTTCAGGGTGTTGCGGATCCTGCCGGTGAGCACGGCGGCCTCCAGGCCCTTGCCCGCCACGTCGCCGAGCACCACCAGCGGCTCCTCGCGGGTGCCCGCGACCGGGTGCACGTCGTAGAAGTCGCCGCCGACCCGCTCGCCGTCGCCGGCCGGGCGGTAGCGGGCGGCCAGCGCGACGCCGTCCAGCCTCGGCACCACGGGCGGCAGCAGGTCGGCCATGAGGGTCTCGGTGATGGCGGCCTGCTCGGCGTACAGGCGGGCGACCGAGATCGCGGTGCCGGCGCGGGCGGCGAACAGCTCCGCGAACTCCTCCTCCTCGGGCGAGAAACCGGCCCGCTCCGAGCGGCGCAGCAGCACGAGCGCGCCCGAGGGCAGGCCGTGGCCGGGCAGCGCGACCACCACCACGCGGCCGGCCTCGCCCAGCCCGTCACGCGCCACCCACCCGGGCGCCCCCGCCAGGTCGCTCCAGCGGGCCGGCACCGGCGGGAAGCCCCGCAGCGCCTCGGCGAGCCCCGGCACCTCGCGCGGATCGACGCTCAGGTCCTCGCGCACCACCTCGTCCCCGCCGTCGCCGTAGGTGAGCGCGTAGCGGCGGCGGCCGAGCGGCAGGACGACCAGCGCGGCGTCGGCGAGGTGCCGCACTGCCAGGCGCACGGTCATCTCCAGGCAGCGGTCGAGGTTCAGCGACGACAGCAGCTCAGTGGCGGCCTCGACCATGACGGAGTTCCAGTCGTGGCCGGCGCGCGGCCCCTCGGTCACCTGCCGCCGGCCGGTGACGTCGACCAGCCACCACACGACGCGCTCGCCGTCGGCGTGCACCGGATGCGCCTCGAACACCCGGTCGCCGACCGGCCCGCACGCCGGCCCGAGCGGCCCGCCGCCCTCCTGAGCGGTGAGCGCGCGGCGGTGGGCGCGGGCGAGCCATTCAGGAACGGCGCCGGTCGCCGGCTCTCCGGGAGCCGCCCCCGCCATCAGCAGCCGGGCGGCCTCGTTCACCTGCGCGATCACGCCCGACGCACCGATGACCAGCATCGGGTACGGCGCGTCGTCCCAAACCGGACTGATGGTGCCTCTTCCCAACCCGTTCCCCTGGCCTGTCACTCTACCGGCCCCGCCCGGCCGGGCCGTCACCCGCCGGATCGCTCCCTACAGGGTCCTTCCCGGGCGGGCACCAGCTTTCGGTCAGGGCGCGATGGGGAAGTTGTCACGGAAGGGGCGCCGCCGGGGCCGTGGCGGCGTCTGAGCACCCGTCACCGGGGGCCGTTGCGGCGCTTGAACGCCTGTAGCCAGGGCTGTGGCGGCGCCCTGAGCGCCCGTCACCGGCCCGCGCGCCCGGCGGCCACGAGCTCGCGCACCGCCGGCGCGACCTGCCGCCCGAACGTCCGCAACGCCTCCGGGTCGTCGCTCATCAGGATGTAGGTGCTGACGCCGTGCCGCAGGGAGATCGCGGCCAGCCGCTCGGCCCACTGCTCGGGCGTCCCGGACAGCGGCTGGTCGCCCGGCGCCCCGAACCGGCCGGCGACGTTGAGCATCCGCCGCACCGCCGCCGGCTCCCGCCCCGCCGCCCGCGCCGCCTCGTCGATGACGGCGTTGCCCGCGTCGAGCTGGTCCAGGCTCTCCAGGTACGACAGGGACGGCAGCCAGCCGTCCGCCTTGGCGCCGACCAGGCGGAGCATGCGCGGCTTGTAGGCCCCCAGCCAGATGCCGATGTCGTGCGCCGGCGCGGGCCCGCGCTTGGCCCCGTTCACCTGGTAGTACGTGCCGTCCACCCGGAAGCGGTCCTGGTTGCCGGCGTCCCAGACGCCGCGGATGACGTCGATGGCCTCGTCGAGCGCGGTCACGGCCTGGGCCGGGGCGAGCCGCCGCCCGCCCATGGCCTCGATGGCCTCCCAGAACGCCCCCGCGCCCAGCCCGAGCTCGAACCGCCCGCCGCTCAGCAGGTCCAGGCTGGCCGCGGCGCGGGCGAGCACGGCGGGCGGGCGCAGCGGCAGGTTCGCGACGTTGGCCGAGAGGTGGACGCGCTCGGTGCGCGCGGCGACGTAGGAGAGCAGCGTCCAGGTGTCGAGGAAGGCCGGCTGGTACGGGTGGTCCTGGAAGGTCACGAGGTCCAGGCCCGCGTCCTCGGACACCCGGGCCAGGTCCACCGCCTGCTCCGGCACGGCGCCGGCCGGGGTGAGGAAGGACCCGAATCGCAGGTCGTGGCCGTAGTCAGGCATATGTGCGTTCCCCCTCGGGGAGATGTGCGGCTTCACCAACCGTATGTCCAGCAACTTTTACGACTTCCCATTACATTCCCGTTCCGGCAGTGCCGGACTGGCACCATTCGCACTTGCGGCAGTGCCATCTTGGCGCCATAGTGGCACCATGAATCTCAAGCCGTACGTCGACCGGCTCCGCCGGGATCTCGCGGTGGCCGCGGAGGCCGGCGGGGAGGACGCCCGCGCCCTGGCCGAGCGCCTCACCTCGCCGCTGGAGGCGTCCGTCCGGCTCGTCCTGCTGGAGGTGCTGTCGGCGGCCGCTGACGAGATCACCCGCGACCTCGCCCCCGCCTCGGTCGAGCTCCGCCTGCGCCGGGGCGACCCCGACTTCGTCCTGTCCCCGCCTCGGGCCTCTCTCGCCCACGCCGAGCCCCCCGCCCCCGACACGGGGCCCGGCACCGCCTCAGCCGGCACCGCCCCCGGCGCCACCACCGTCGGCACCACCGCTGCCGCCGGCGAACCGGGCAACACCGCCCGCATCAACCTCCGCCTCCCCGAGCACCTGAAGCTCCAGGTCGAGGAGGCCGCCCGCCAGGAGAGCCTGTCCGTCAACACCTGGCTCGTCCGCGCCGTGGCCGCCACCCTCGACGCCGGCCGCCGCCCGCCCGCGGGCCGCACCGCCCCGTCCGGCGGCGGCAGCCGCTACACCGGCTGGGTCGGCTGACCAGCCGACAGCCCCGCCCACCGGCAACCCGACCAGGAGGTTCCCATGCCGACATTCGACACCCCCACCCCGATCTCCGTCCGCATCGACGTGCCCGGCGGCGAGATCGTGATCGTCGCGAGCGACCGCACGGACACGGTGGTGGACGTGCGCCACGACGCCGGCGACGAGGACGCCGCGATCGAGGTCGCGTACACCGACGGCGAGCTGGTCATCCAGGCCACCGACCTGGAGCAGGAGCATCACTCTGACCCCTTCGGCCTGTCCCGCTACCTCGGCACCGCCGCGATCACCGCCATGAACCCACGCGGCTGGGGCATCGACCCGCGAAGCTGGGGCATCCCGGGGCTGTCGCGCATGTTCGGCGGCGGCTGCGACACCACCCGCGTCCACATCGAGCTGCCATCGGGCTCCCAGGTGCGCGGCGAGGTGATCTCGGGCGACTTCCGCTGCTCGGGCCGCCTGGGCGACTGCCGCCTGAGCACCGACTACGGCGACATCGTCCTCGAAACCGCCGCCGTGGTCCACCTCACCTCCGACAGCGGCGAGATCACCGTCGGGCGCGCCACCGGCGCCGCCGAGATCACCACCAGCAGCGGCGAGGTCAGGGTCAACGCCGCCGACGGTCCCGCCGCGATCAGGAACGACGACGGCGAGATCTACGTCGGCGACGCCGGCGGCGACTTACGGCTGACCGGCTCCCACGGCGACATGTACGTCAAACGCGCCCGCGCCAGCGTGGAGGCCACGAACGTGCACGGCTCCGTCCACCTGTCGGAGGTCGTGCGCGGTTCCGTCGCGCTGAGCAGCACCTCCGGCGACCTGACGGTCGGCATCCGCCGTGGCACCGCCGCCTGGCTCGACGCCGTCACCGCCAACGGCACCCTCCGCAACGCCCTCGACGCCCAGGACACCCCCGACTCCTTCGACGAAACGGTGGAGATCCATGCCCGCACGCACGACGGCGACATCACCGTCAACCGCGCCTGACCGCTGCCCGGCGGGCCCGCCCTCCGGCCGGCGTGGCGGGTCAGAGCGGGCGTACCGGCTGGCGGAGCAGGGTGCGCGGGGACGGGTGGTCCAGGGCGGTCAGGTAGATCTCGTGGTGCGGGCCGTTGACGGTCAGCCCGCGCTCGGCCATGAACTCCTCCATGACCTTCAGCGACAGGTGCTCCTCGCTGAACGGCCCTTCGTGCAGCAGCTCCACGCACTCCCCCTCGGTGACGGTGACCAGCCGCACCCGATCGACGGCCGCCCCCGACGGGCGGCTCCGCTCGCGGGCCCGCTCCAGTGCCCCTTCCGCCGGCGTCCTCTCCGCGAGCGGCAGCAGCAGGTGCCAGCGCCACTGCTCTCGCGGCACCTCCAGCGCGGGCCGCTCGCGGTCCTCCACCCACCACTGGCCCTCCAGCGGCGCGGTCGGCCCGCCCAGGGCGGCGGCCACGGCGTACAGCGCCCTGATGGCCTCGGTGTGCTCACGGCCGCCGGGCTCGCCCATGCCGGTCACGTTGAGGCAGGTGACCGGGCCGTGGGTGGCGATCGTCGGGGTCATGACGGTCCTTCCTCCAGGGGGATCATCAGGTGGGTGACGAGCCGGTCGGGCTCGGTGGTGGCCGGGTCGGAGACGTACACCTCGCGGATCGGCCCGCGCAGCGGGTGCCCCCGCTCGGCGCACCAGGCCAGCACGGCATGAGTGGTCAGCGAGATCTGGTCGTACGGGCCGACGTGGGTGGCGCACGCGAACGCGCCGCCGGGCAGCGCCTCCAGGGCGAGGCCCGCCCGTTCCCACGGGCGTGCCGGGTCGTCGCGATCGACGACGAGCGCGGCGCGCACCTCGAAGGCGTCGCTCAGCTCGATCGGGAACAACCCGATGAGCTGCACCGGTCCGGCGAGGGGCAGGGCCTGCCGCGTCAGGCGCCCGACGGCGGCCGAGGTGGCGCGGGCCACGTCGGCGATCCCGGCCGCGCTCTCGCGTTCCAGCACCACCAGCCGCGACGGCTCGGTGACCACCCTGACCGGCGCGGCCGGCAGCCCGTCGGCCATGACCCGCTCCAGCGTCGCCAGTGTCCGCCGCCGCCGCGCCAGCTCCGCCTCCAGCGTCTCGCGCACCCCGTGCAGGGCGTCCGCCGTTCCTCCCAGCACTTCGGCGATGACCGGCAGCGGCACGTCCAGCGAGCGCAGCAGCCCTATCGACAACGCCTGCCGGGCCTGCGTGCGGCGGTAGTAGCGGTAGCCGGAGTCGGGGTCCACGTATGCCGGGGCCAGCAGCCCGAGCTCGTCGTAGTGCCGCAACTGCTTGACACTCAACCGGCTCAACCTGGCGAACTGCCCGATCGGCAGCAGATCTCCGTCCACGCACCCAGGATGGACCCTCCGACAGCGGGAGACTCCAGCGCCCGGGTCCCCGGCTCACGCCCGCAGCGGGGCGAGGGCACCCGCCCAGGCGAGCACCTGGTCGAGCACGAGGGCGAGCCGGTCCTCCTGCTGGGCGGAGGGGCGGAAGTCGGTGGTGTTCTCGAAGTCCTCGAACAACGACAGCGTGACCTGCGCCGACACGGTGGCGACGCGGAGCATGCCGAGAACCTGCCGCAGATGCTCGACCGCCCGCACCCCGCCGTTCACGCCGTAGCCGACGAAGCCAGCGGCCTTGTCGGCCCATTCGGCGTACAGGAAGTCGATCGCGGTCTTGAGCACGCCGGGGAAGGAGCGGTTGTACTCGGGCGTCACGAAGACGAACGCGTCGAAGGAGGCGATCTTCTCCGCCCACCGCCGGGTGTGCTCGTGCCGGTAGTCGCCCATGGCCGCCGCCACCGGCTCGTCCAGGTGCGGCAGGTTGTAGTCGGCCAGGTCGACCACCTCGTACTCGGCGTCGCCGCGCTTGACCGCCAGGTCGTGCACCCAGCGCGCCACCGCTTCGCCGTTGCGGCCCGGACGGGTGCTGCCCAGGATGATGCCAATTCTGGTCATGTCAACGGTCCCCTCGGGAGAAAGACAATGGAACATACGTGGACAACCGTAGGCAACGGCGTTGAGATGATGAATGCTCCATACGCTCTACTTTTTGCGTCATCGTCTAAGCGGTTAGACTCATCGCGTGGACATGCTGAGTGATGTTGTGGCCCTCATGCGGACGGGCCGGCCGTTGTCCGCCCGCGTCACGTGGCGGGCCCCTTGGGGGATCGCCATCCCGGCGCGGCCCGGGTCAGCGGCGTTCCAGGTGGTTCTGCGGGGGTCGTGCTGGCTCGTCCCGCCATCCGGGGACCCCGTGCCGCTGAACGTCGGGGACGTGGTGTTCCTGCCGCACGGCCACGGATACGGGCTGACCGACAGCCCCGACCGGCCCCTTGAGGAGGCGTCCTGCGAGCTGCACGAGGGCGGCGCGCTGTTCTCCACCCCGACCATCGGCGGCACGGGCGCCGAGACCGTCACCATCTACGGCTCCTACCGCATGGCCCCCGGCCGGGTCCATCCCATCCTCGGCGCGCTGCCCGAGCTGATCCACCTGCCGACGACACTCGGCCGCCATCCCGAGCTCAGGGCCGCCGTCGAGCTGCTCGCCGGCGAGATCGCCACGCGCCGGCCCGGCGCCGACACCGTGGTCACGTCCCTGCTGGACATGCTCCAGCTCTACATCCTGCGCGCCTGGCTGGAGACCGTCCCCGGGATGTGCGAGCACACGGGGTGGGCGGCGGCGCTGTCCGACCCGGCGATCAGCCAGGCGCTCGACGCCATCCACCGCGACCCCGCCCACCGCTGGACCGTCGCGTCGCTGGCCGCCCGCGCCGGGCTCTCGCGCGCCGGCTTCGCCCGCCGCTTCACGGAGTTCGTGGGGCAGCCGCCGCTGACGTACCTCACGTGGTGGCGGCTGGCCACGGCGGCGCGGTTGCTGCGCGAGTCCGACATGCCGGTGGCGGAGGTGGCGCGGCAGGTGGGGTACGGGTCGGAGTTCGCGTTCGGCAACGCCTTCAAGCGTGAGTACGGGATCGCGCCCGGCCGCTACCACCGGCTGGCGTGCGACGAGGCCAAGAGCGAGTTGGTGGGGGTGCGCCTGGGTGCGTGATCGGCCGGGCCGCGTCCGGTTCCGCCGAAATGTTTCGTGGGGTAGTTGGGGCAGAAGGTGGCGAACTGCCCCACAATGGGGGAATGGCATACCCTCCTCAGCCTCAGCAGCCCCACCAGCAAGGACAGTGGGGCCCGCAGGCACAGGAACCCGGCCAACCAGCCCCCGGTCACCCCGCACCCAGCCAACCGGGATCTGGCCAGCCAGGAGACGGCCAGCCGGGACACGGCCAGCCGGGAGGACACGGCCATCCTTCGGTCCCGACGTCCCCGCAGGGCCAGGAGCCGGCACCCGGCCCCGCCCCAACCGGCCCGCAGCGACCCGGCTACGGCACCCAGCCGCCGAGCCGGCAGGGATACGCGCCCACGGCCGAGGCGTATGCCCCTTCCGCCCAGGGATACGGCACCACCCCCACCTCCCAGGCCCCGGGATACGGCACCACCGCCGCACCCGGCCCCCAGGGCTCCACCCCGAACCCCCAGGCCCAGGGGTTCGGCGCCACCGCCGTACCCCACCCCCAGGGCCCCACCCCGAACGCCCAGGCCCAGGGATACCGCGCCGCCC
Source organism: Nonomuraea sp. NPDC050783 (assembly GCF_040802095.1). Classification (NCBI taxonomy): domain Bacteria; kingdom Bacillati; phylum Actinomycetota; class Actinomycetes; order Streptosporangiales; family Streptosporangiaceae; genus Nonomuraea; species Nonomuraea sp. NPDC050783. The sequence continues at coordinate 617,613 of NZ_JBFAHK010000001.1, read as the reverse complement.
CTCAGGGCCCCACCCCGAACCCCCAAGCCCAGGGATACCGCGCCACCCTTCAGGACCCCACCCCGAATGCCCAACCCCAGGGATACGGGATGACCACGCCCGAGCCCCAGGTCCAAGGGCACACCCCTGGCACCCCGGGATACGCTCTCGACGTTCGGGGGCACGCCCCCGACGGGCCGAGGTACCCGCCGACCCCCCAGCCCTCCAGCCAGGGCTCCGGCACCCCTCCCCCTCAGCGGAACTACGGCCCCCCACCCGCTCAGCAGGGCTACGACGCGCTGCCGGCTCAGCAGGGTTATGGCGCTGCGCCTGGGCCGCAGGGCTACGGCACCCCACCGGGCCAGATGGTCCCGCCCGGCCCGGGAAGCCGGCCAGGCCCGGGAGGCCCAGCAACTCCGGGAGGCCAGCCAGGCCCAGGGCAAGCCGCCCCTAGGCCAGGCACCGTACCCGGACCAGGCACCGTACCCGGACCAGGCACCGTACCCGGACCAGGCACCGTACCGGGACCAGGCACCACACCCGGGCCGGGCAGTGCGCCGGGGCAGGCGGCCCCTCTCGGCTATGGCCAGCCCAGCGGCGCCCAAGGCGTCAACCCTCACGGCCAGGGCCCCTATCCCCATGCACAGGGCGCCACCCCATACGGCCAGAACGGGTCCACCCCATACGGCCAGAGCGGGCCGACCTCGACCCCGTACGGCCAGAACGGGCCGACCCCGTACGGCCAGAACGGGGCTAATCCCTACGATCAGCACCCCGCCAACCCGTACAACCAGGGCGGAGCCCACCCCTACAACCAGGGTGGCGGTCCCACCTACGGTCCGCAGGGGCCCTACGGACAGCCGCCCAAGCGCAACAACGGCCTGGTCATCACCCTGTCCATCGTTCTGGGCGTCCTCCTCCTGGGCGGTGGCACCGTCGGCGCGCTCGTCTACCTCAACAACTCGGACACGAGCACCACGGCAGCCATCTCCACCGCCGTCCCCACCGCCGTCCCGTCCCAGCCCCCATCCAACCCGTCCTCGGCCGCCCCTTCGGACTCCCCGACCTCCGACCCGACCTCCGATCCGAGTTCCGACCCGACCTCCGATCCAACGTCCGGCCCCACCTCCGACCCGGACCCAGACGCCACGTCCACGGCCGCCCCGCCGTCCACGTCCGACGGCCCGCTCCGGCACGACGAGTTCCAGGACTGGAACTTCCGCCTGGGCAGCGTCAAGTTCTCCGCCGACAAGGTCGCCGGCTGGACCTACAACGACTGCGACGCGGTGGACGGCGAAGGCGTGCTGGCCAAGTACCACTGCGAGAGCGCCATCCAGCTCGCCTACTCCGCCTACAGTGGCCACCTCAAGGCGGTGCAGCTCATCATGGCCTTCCCCACCGCCTCCGACGCCAAGAGCACCGCCAAGCGCCTGCAGAACCTCACCTCGGACGCGGTCCGCTGGCGTACGGACAAGACCCACAAGAGCTACGCCTACGGCAAGATCCTGTCGGGTTCGGTGGAGAAGTACGTGCTGGTCACGATCGTCACCGCGGACAGCTCGGCCAAGTCCAAGGCCCAGAAGTTCCATGCGTACCTCCAGGCCGACCACGCCAACTACTTCGTCATGCGCGGCGAGACCCTCACCAGCTGACCCCTCCCGCGGGGACCCGATACGGTCGGGTCCATGCTCGGCCTCCCCTTGCCCGTCCCGCCGGAGCAGCGATGATCGGCGTGATCGCGGACGACGTCACCGGCGCCACGGACGTCGCCGTAGCGCTGCGCCGGCGCGGCCTCCGCACGGTGCTGTTCTTCGGGGTTCCCACCGACGGCTCCGGGCCGCCCGCCTGTGACGCCGTCGTGGTCGCGCTGAAGACGCGGACCATCCCCCGGGCCGGCGCGGTCGCGCAGTCGCTGACGGCACTGGAGTGGCTGCGCGAGCGCGCCGGGGCCGGGCAGATCTACTTCAAGTACTGCTCGACGTTCGACTCGACGACCGAGGGCAACATCGGTCCGGTGCTGGACGCTCTGGCGGACGCGCTCGCGACGCCGCTGGTGGCCATGACGCCGAGCTCCCCGGAGCACGGCCGGACGCAGTACAACGGCTACCTCTTCGTCGGGGACGTGCTGCTGTCCGAGTCCCCGATGCGCCACCACCCGCTGACGCCGATGACGGACTCATACCTGCCGAGGGTGCTGGAGAGCCAGAGCGCCCACCGGGCGGGCGTGGTGACGCTGGCGCAGCTCCGGCGCGGCGAGCTGGGGCGGCGGCTGGCCGAGCTGGCGGAGCGGGGCGTGCGGTACGCGTTCGTGGACGCGGTCGAGGACGCCGACCTGGCCGTCGCCGGCCGGGAACTGGCCGGAGCACCGCTGGTGGCGGGCGCGGCGGGGCTGGCAGGCGGGCTGGCCGCAGCCCTCGGCCGTCCGGAGAGCGAGCAGCGCGGGCAGGACCCGCAGGATGAGCAGCGCGAGCAGGACCCGCAGGACGGTCAAGGCAGGCAGCGCGGGCAGGGCAGGCAGGGTGAGCAGCGCGGGCCGAGGCCGGGTGGCGGTGCCGCAGTGCTCGCGGGCAGTTGCTCGGCCCGTACGCTGAAGCAGGTCGAGGCCATGATCGCGGCCGGCAGGCCGGCGTACCGGCTGGACGTCCTGGCCGCGCCCGATCCGCACGTGCTCGCCGCGAACGCCCTGGCCTGGTACGACGGCCTCGACTCAGGAGCCGGGGCGCCCCTGGTCTACTCCTCGCTCGAACCGGCCGCGCTGCGCCGCGTCCAGGAAGCCCTGGGCGGGAACGGTCGGCGGCGATCCTGGAGGCGGCCGTCGGCCGGATCGCGCGGGGGCTGGTGGAGCGGGGTGTCACCCGGTTGGTCTCGGCCGGGGGCGAGACGTCGGGGGCGGTCGTGAGCGCGCTCGGCGTGCCCGGCGGCGTGGTCGGGCCGGAGGCGGCGCGTGGGGTGCCGTGGATCTTCACGGCGTCGGGGCTGAGCTTGCTGCTCAAGTCCGGAAATTTCGGAGAGCAGGAGCTACTGGTGGAAGCGTCCCGTTGAGTGAGCTCGCACGCGACGGAGCGGCAGGCGATCAAGGAACGGCAGGCGGTCACGGTCGGTCAAGGACCGGCGGGCCATCGCAGGATGGCGGGCCACCGCAGGATGGCGGGCCACCGCAGGGGTGGCGGACCACCGCGAAGTCGCGGGCAACTGCCGACGCTGCCAGTTCCGAAGAAGGTGTCTTCAAGCCCTGACCGTCGCCCCGATTGATCTTGTTCTCGTCCGCGAGCGTGATGGTGATTGCTTCGGATGCGGTCGCCCCAGTGACCGAAGGCGGATGCCGCCGGTCACGAGCATGATCAGCCCCAGGGCGGGACGGCCCGGGAACCCGGCGGGGCCGAGCACCGCGAACAGCCAGCAGGCCGTGCAGCCGAGCCACATCCCCAGGTAGAAGCGGCCCACCCCGGGCGCCTCCCCTCTTGACCGCCACTTGCACGCGGTCCGCTTCACGAAGGGCGGCCTCTGCGGACAGATCGTCACATACTGTCACTCAAGGGTTCAGCATGACGCGAGGGCGGTGGTCGAGAGCGGCGTCGACGACGGAGCAGTTACGCCGGATGACGTCGAGGAACGCGGCCAGCACCGGGGAGCGGTCCCAGGCGGCGAACGACAGGACCAGATCGGGCAGGGGCACGCGCGGCGTCACCTCGCAGAACCACGTGCCCGGACGCGGGACCGACAACATGCGCGAGGGCCCCAGCCCGACGCCGACGCCCGAGGCGGCCAGGCCGACGATCGTGTGCACGTCCCTGGCGGCGGTCGCGGCGGTCAGCGCCGGGGAGTCCTCACCCAGCAGCGCGCGCAGCACGGCGGCGACGGCGGGTTCGTCGTTCGCGGCTGAGACGATGAGCCGCTGGTTGCGCAACTGGCCCACGCCCACCGACGGCCGGCCCGCGTACGGGTGCGCGGCGCCCACGACGGCGACCAGGTGATCGTGCCCGATCGGCACGGACAGCAGCCGCTCGGCCCCCGCGCCCCGGGGCGGACCGAGGGTGATCGCCACGTCCAGCTCGCCGGCGACCAGCGCCGCCGTGCTGCCGCTGGTCGCCATCTCGTGCAGTTCGAGCCGTACGCCGGGCCGCTCGCGACCGAACCTGCCGAGCACGACGGGCAGCAGATCGAGCAGCGCGGAGGCGACGAACCCCAGGCGCAGCCGCCCCGTCTCGCCGCGCGCCGCCCGTCCCGCGTCGACGGTGGCGGCCGACATCTCCTCCAGCGCCCGGCGCGCCCGCACGAGGAACGCCTCCCCTGCCGCCGTCGGGAACACCCCCTGCCGCGTACGGTCGAACAGCCGGGCCCCGACCTCGCGCTCCAGGTCGGCGATCTGTTTGGACAGGGGCGGCTGTGCGATCCCCAGCGCCTGCGCCGCCCGGCCGAAGTGCTCGTGCTCGGCGAGCGCGAGCGCGTACCGCAGATGCCGGGCCTCCACCAGCGTCCCCTCTCGCGATATCTCCTGTGTATCGTCGTTCAGCCTGCCATATCTGGAGATAGATAACGTCGTGGTCATCTGCTGAGATGAACGACATGAGCAAGATTGTCTTCGTCTTCGTCCACGGCGCCTGGGGCGGCGCCGGGCAGTGGGCGGCCACGCAGCGCGCGCTCGCCGGGCCCGGAGTCGCGAGCGTGGCCGTGGACCTGCCCGGGCACGGCTTCGACGCGCCGTTGCCCAGCGGATACCTGCTGCCCGGCCAGCCCGGCCTGCTGACCGAGAAGTCCGCGCTGGCCGGCGTGACGATGGACGACTGCGCCGCCGCCGTCGTGGACACGCTGCGCCGGGTCCGCCACTACCCCGAGGTCGTGCTCGTCGCGCACAGCGCGGGCGGCGGGCCCGCGTCGCTCGCCGCCGAGCGGGCGCCCGAGCTGGTGGACCGGATCGTCTACGTCTCCGCGTTCGTCCCCGGCGGGCGGCCGCGCTTCTTCGACTACCTCAACGCGCCGGAGAACGCCGCCGCGCTGGGACAGGGCCTGTTCCTCGGCGACGCCGGAGCGCTGGGCGCCGTACGGATCAACCCGCTGTCCACGGACCCCGCCTACGTCGAGGAGTTGCGGCAGGCGCACTTCCACGACACGCCCGCGAACCGCTTCGGGCGCTGGCGCTCCACGCTGAGCCCGGACCTGCCACTGGCGATCCTCTCCACGCCGGTCGTGCTGACGGCCGGGCGCTGGGGACGGATCCCGCGCACCTTCATCCGCTGCGCCGACGACCGGAGCCTCCCGACGGCCACACAGGACCTGATGATCGCCGAGGCCGACGCGGCCTTCCCCGACGGCCCCTTCACCGTACGGACGATCCCGGGCGGTCACAGCCCTTTCGCCACCCGCCCGCACGAGCTCGCCACGGCCCTGCTCCAGGCGCCCTGACGCGTACCCGCCGCCGACGTCGCGCAGCATGCGGAACCACGCGTCCAGCCCATGCGGACCTCACCGCGCAGGCAGGCGCCGCTCCAGCGCCTCGGCGGCAGCGGCATCGAACGGCCCCGCGCAGGCCAGGGAGCCGATGAGCCGGAGGAACCAACCGGCCTCGGCCTCCGGCGGAGCCCACCTCGACCCGCGGCCGCACGTCCACCAGTCCCGACGCGGCGGCCGGCGCGCGATGGATCCGGCCGAGCAGCAGCCCGAGCTCGCGCGCCTGCCCGACGTCGAGGTCCGTGCCTTTGCGGTGCTCGCCGTCCACCCACGGCCTCAGGCAGGCCGCGACTCGCCCACCAGGACGGCGGAGCCGGGGCAGCCACCCTCGACACTCTCGGCATCCCCCAACACGAGCCCGTTCCCCGCCGAGTCGCGCACGAGCGCCTTGAACCCCAGGACCGACCCGGCTGTCGAGCCGGCCCGAAGCGATCAGGTGACCGTTCTTGTACGCCTCGGCCCTCAGATCGAACGTGGCCCCCACGTCGTCGCTGTTCCTGAGTCCGATCCAGTGCTGGCCGGAGCAAGCGCGGTGAGCCGCCGTCTCACCCGGCCGCTCGTGGCGGTCATGCGATGCGCGTCGGGGACGGGCCGGCGATCGTCGAACGGAAGATGGGTCCTTGTCAGCCAGGTGCCCGACGGCGGGTCGTACTCGTGGACGAGTACGACCCGGGCCGGTGACGGTGCTCACCGCCGCCTAACCTGCCATCGGTTCCGGCTCGCGCTGTGTGGTGGGCCGCGGCGTTTCGGCTGCCGAAGGGCGCCGACGGAAGACACCGAAACCGATGAGGACGGCCGTGCCGGCCAGACACAGCCAGGCGAAGGCGTCCCCGATCACGCGGTACGGCGTGGTGACGCCGCGGACCGGCACGTCGACCAGCCACTGGTCCTGATCGACCAAGGTGTTCTGTGTGGACAGCACATGGCCTTGGTGGTCGAACGCCGCCGACAAGCCGACGTAGTCCTGCCGGACGAGTGAGTAGCCGTTCTCGATGGCGCGCAAGCTGGCCATCTCGGAATGCACCCGGCCGATCTCCGGCCAGTCACCGCCGGGCACCAGCATGATGTCGGCATCGGCGTGCATCATCGCCGGGAAGTCGGCGTCGTAGCAGATCACGCTGGCGAGGCGGCCGTAGGGCGTGCTGACGACCGGGACGACGCCGTTGCCGGGCCGGTACGGCTCCATGCCGGGGACCGGGTGCGACTTCTGGTAGGTCCACAGGACGGTGCCGTCAGGGCCGATCAGGTGGGTTTCGTCCCGGCTGTCCCGCGGGTTGGGCAGGTAGACGTTGTCGGCGACGAGCAGGTAGATCTGCTCCTGGCGGGCGACGCTCCGCGCCTGGGAGAGGAGCGCGGGCAGGCCGGCGTGGGAGACGTAGGCCGCGTTCTCCGACCAGATGACGATCTTCGCGCCGGCCTGGGCCGCGCGCCGGGTTCTGGCGAACAGGTCGTCGATCACAGCGGTGGACTCCGGTCCCACCGTGTCCGGATCGAACCGCGGCAGCGCGCCCTGCCCGGCGGACACCTCGACCTCCGGGCGGCCGAGTGCCGTCATCTGCTTGTGGATCAGAGCCATGTTGGCGTTGAGGCCGGCGATGCGGACGGTCTGTGTGGTGTCCACCGGGAACCACGCCATCCGTGCGGCGCCACCGACCACCACGACGGCGAGCACCGCGACGTAGGCGCCCACGACGCGCGCGGTGCGCCACGACGGCGGGTGCTCCCAGGCCCAGTTCGCCACGGTCGCGCATCCGCCGATGAGGAAGCCGACGCCGTACGAGCCCGTCACGGCGGCCACCTGCAACAACGCGAGGTGGTCGAACTGGGTGTTGGCGAGCAGGCCGATGACCGTGCCGAACGGAGAGAGCGTACCCAACAGGAACTCGGCCACGACCAGCACCATCGGGAACAGCAACAACTCGCCGGCCGTCCCGAGGCGCCGCGCGACCAGCCGATCGGCGATGTAGGGCAGGGCGAGCACGGTGCCGAAAGTCAGGCCGGCCAGCACCGTTGTCCCGTTCATCGGCACGGCCGTCTGCCAGATCCAGAACATCGCGCCCGCCCAGGACACGAGCCATACCAGGACCAGGCCGCCGAGTGGGCGACTGGTGCGCGCGAAACGCAGCAGGAACACCGGAAAGAGCCACGCGGCCGGCGCGATGTCCCAGCGTCCACCCACGGCGAACAGGGCGGTCACTGTACCGATGACCAGCCACAACCAGCGTCGTCGACCGTTCACGACCTTACTCATCGAACCCTCCGAACTATTTGAAATCCCCACCAAGGAGCGCCGGCCCACACCGGACGGGGCCTCGGCGCGCTACGCCGCGTTCCTGACCAGGCCGAGCCTGATCAGGCTGCGGGCGCCGTCGACGATCAACTCCTCGTTGGACCTGGGTTGCCAGCCGAGCACGCGGCGCGCCTTCTCCGCGCTCGCCCCGGGCTGCCGGATCGGTCATCGCCCGCAGGTGCAGGTCCGCCACGTCCCGCACGTCGACCAGGGCGAAGGACAGGCGCGGCAGCGCCGGTATCTCGCGGTTCAGCAGACGCCGGACGAGTGTGCTGGAGGTCGACAGATCGGGTCCGAGCACCGGTCCAAGCACCGTGACCGGATTGACGACGGCGAGTTCGAGCGATCCGCCCTCACGATCCACGAAGTCCCACGCCGCGCGCTCGGCCAGCGTCTTGGACTTCGCATAGGCACTCACGCGAGGACCGTCTGGATCGGTCCAGTCCTGCTCGGTGAACGTCCGGTCGAGGCTCTGGTGGCCGTAGCTCATCGCCGCGAAGGACGAGGTCAGCACCACCCGCCGCACCCCTGCGTCGCGCGCGGCGCGCAGCACCCGCAGCGCACCGTCACGCGCCGGGACGATGAGGTCGTCCTCGTGGCAGGGCACAGCGGCCGGGAACGGCGAGGCGACGTGGAGCACGTAGTCGCAGCCCCGCACCGCGGTCGCCCAGCCCTCGTCGGAGGTGAGGTCGGCGAACGCGAAGCTGAGCGCGCCGCCCGGTTCCGCGCCGCCCGCGCGCAACAATCCGCGGACGTGCTCCTCCTGTTCCGGTGGGCGGACCGTCGTCCGCACGGTGTAACCCGCGTCGAGCAGCCGCAGGATGCAATGCGCCCCGACGAAACCCGAGCCCCCGGTGACCAACACCGATTCACCGCGCATGCCTTCGCTCCCCTGCACTCGATCTTCTCGCGTGGACCCGGCCCCCGGAGCGGTATGCAACGGGCATGCTTCACGCTGAGACATGAATGTATTGGTACGAGACTTGGGAGTCAAGACACCGGTGTCTCAATCTGGTACGCTGCTACCTACCATGGAATCGGCAACCCCTCCCAGCAGCAGCAAGAGCTCCCCGCGCTTCGACCGCACCTCCGCCGCGATCCTCGACGCTGCGGCCCGGGTCTTCTCCGAAGAGGGCGCCGGCGCGAACCTCGCCACCGTCGCCGTCGCAGCCGGTATCAGCCGCGCCACGCTGTACCGCTACTACGCCAACCGTGAGGTCCTGCTCGACGCCCTCACGGCCGACGCCCTCGACGCCGTGGCACGCCGCCTCGCGGACGCGAACCTCGAACGCGCGACCGTCGAAGACGCGATCGAGCGGATCCTGCGCGCGTTCGTGGCCGTCGGAGACCGCTACGCGGTGCTCACCCATGACCAGGCGACACTCGAAGCGGCACACGGAGAACTCGCCGCTCCGCTGCACGACGTACTCGCTCGAGGAATCGAGACCGGAGTACTGCGCGACGACCTGCCCGTCGAGATCCTCTACGAATTCCTCGCCGCCACCATCCTGAAGGCGATCGCGCTCAACCAGCAGCACCGCCTGGGGCTGGAAGAAGCCAGCGCCATCGCCGCGAGCTTCTTCTTGAACGGCACCCGCTCACGGGATTGATGGGCGGCGGGCCGTGGCGCGATGCGGTTCTCCCGCCGCGGCCGGGCCGGCTTGTCCCGGTTCGGTCTCCACGCCACGAGGGGGGAGGGGCAGGCGGGAGAAGGGGGATGGTCAGGGCAGTAGGCCGGTGCGGCGGGCGGAGGCGGCGGCCTGGGTGCGGGTGGAGACCTCCAGCTTGGCCAGGATGTTCGACACGTGCACGCTCACCGTCTTCTGGGCGATGAACAGCCGTTCGGCGATCTCCCGGTTGGTCAGCCCCTCGGCGACCAGCCGCAGCACCTCCAGCTCCCGCGCCGTCAACGCCCCCTCACCGCCGGAGCCGGAGCCGGACCCGCCTCCGGGCCCGCCGGCCGATCCGCCCCCGTGCCCGTGCCCACTGCCGAAGCGGGCCCGGCGGCCGAACTCCAGCAGCGCGTTCTCCAGCGGCGCGGCCCGCAGCTTGCCCGCCGCCTCCCTGGCCAGCTCCCACTCGGCCTGCGCCGCCTCCCGGTCGCCGTGGGCGAGCAGGGCCTCGGCCAGCCGCCAGCGGGCGCGCGCCACCTCGTAGACGAAGCCGAAGTCGAACGCCTCGACCACCCGCCGCCACAGCTCCACGTCGTGCCGCCCGTGCACGCGGTGCCACTCGGCCTCGACCCGCAGGGCCCAGGCCACGCCCTCGGGCCCGAGGTGCCCGCGCTCGCCGATGGGGCCGTGGTCGACGACGTAGCGGGCGCGCTCCAACAGCTCGTCGGCGCCGTCGGTGGTGCCGAGCTCGGCCATCGCCCACAGCCCGACCGCGCACAGCCGCAGCACGCCCGCCTCGCCCGGCACGAGCGGCGCCAGGGCCGCATGGACGTGCTCCAGCGCCGCGGCCGGATCGCCCTGCCAGAGCGCGTGCTCGGCGGCCAGCCCCCGGGACATGTAGGCGGCCAGCTCGCCGGACCAGAACGGCCGCAGCCAGCTCAGCCGGCTCTCCACGCCGGGCAGGCCGCGCCCCACCTCGACGAAGAGCGAGAACGACGACAGCGTCGCCTCCGGCAGCGTGCCCACCCGCACGGGGAAGGTGGCGGCGACGGCCTCCGCCTGGTCCCACTCGCCGGCCACGTAGTGGATGAGGAAGCGCAGGAAGCGCAGGTCGGTGCCGTAGGTGCTCCACTTGAGGCCGGTGTCGAGCGCCAGCCGGATGCCCTTGTCGGCCATGTCGGCGGCCTGGGCGAGCTTGCCCTGCTCGTAGTGGATGCGGGCGTGGTGGAAGCGGGCGCGCAGGTCCATCGCCAGGTCGCCGGTGTTGTGGGCGGAGGCGGTCTCGACCAGCTCGTGGGCCCTGGTCACGTCACCGCGGTATTCGGCGTAGGTGGCCAGCGTGAGCAGCGCGCCGACCTCGGCGTCCTTGGCCCCGGCGGCGCGGGCGGTCTCAAGGGCGCGGGTGGCCAGCGCCTCGACCTCCTTGTGGCGGGGGCTCCACAGCAGGGTGCGGGCGTGGGTGGCCAGGGCGCGGGCGAGCGCGCGCTCGTCCTCGGCGCTGCGGACCGCGCGCTCGGCGGCCGCGATGGCGCCGGGCTGGTCGTCGGTCTCGTACAGGTAGTAGGCCAGGCGCTCGCTGACCTCGGACGTCGGCGGCAGCGCCCGGAGCTGGACGACGGCGCGGTGGTTGTCGCCGCTGTCGGCGGCCATCGTCGCGCTGCGGAAGGCCAGCGCCGCCCGGCCCTCGCCGGCCAGCTCCTCGGCGCCCTCGACGCGGTCCCAGAGGCCGAGTGCCTGGTCGTAGTGGCGGTGGGCCTCGGCGGGCGCGCCCAGCCGCTCGGCCAGCCGGCCGGCCTCGGCGGACGCCTTGAGCGCGCCGGCGAGGTCGTGGCCGGCGAGGTGGTGGTGGGCCAGCTCGGCCGGCGAGGTCAGCAGGCGGGCGAAGGCGGCGTGCAGCCGGGTGCGCTCGCCGGGCAGCAGGTCGGTGTAGACCGCCTCCTGCAGCAGCGCGTGGCGGAAGGTGTAGCCGAAACCGTCGACCCGCAGCAGCCCGCGCGAGACGATCTCCCTGACCGCCTCCTCGAACTCGGCCAGCGGCAGCCCCGACACCTCCCGCAGCAGCTCGTCCTCCACCCGCCGCCCGGCCACCGCGGCGGCCCGCAGCACCCGCTGGCTCGCCTCGGACAGCACCTCGACCCGGGACATCAGCAGGCTGGCCAGCCCGTCGGGCAGGCTGTCGCCCTCGGCCACGGCCGCGAACAGCTCCTCGGCGTAGAACGGGTTGCCGTCGGCCCGTGCGACGATCTCCCCCAGCTCGTGGACGCCCACCTCCCCCATTGTGGCGACGTAGTCGGACAGGTCGCCGGCGCTGAGCGGCCCCAGCTCGACGCTGGTCACCGTCGGCAGGCGCTTGAGCTCGGCCAGCACGGACCGCAGCGGATGGCGGCGGTGCAGGTCGTCGGTGCGGTAGGTGCCCACGACGCAGACCTGCTCGGCCTGCACCATGCGGCTGAGGAAGACCAGCAGGTCGCGGGTGGAGCGGTCGGCCCAGTGCAGGTCCTCGATCACGAACAGCACGGGCTGCACGCCGGCCAGGAGCCCGAGCAGCGAGCCGAACAGCCGCTGCTGGGTGAGTCCGCTGGAGGGCGCGCTCTCGGTGCCTGGCAGGAGCTGGCCCAGCAGGGGGTGGGCGGCGGCGGCCTCCCGCACGGCCGGCTCGGCGCCGCGCAGCGCGTCGGCCAGCGGCAGGTAGGGCAGGGCGTCGCCCAGCTCGGCGCACTGGCCGACGAGCACGTGGAAGCCCAGCTCGCGGGCGCGCTCCACCAGCTCGCCCACCAGCCGTGTCTTGCCGATGCCCGCGTCGCCGCCGACGAGCGCGACGCCGGCCGTGCCCTCGGTGGCGGACCGCAGCACCCGCTCGAGCCTGGCGAGCTCGGCCGAGCGCCCGACGAGAAGTCCGTTCACGTCAGCAACTATGCCACGCCGCCCCGACAAGTTATTGGACCGGTAAACAACCCCCACATTGGCTCTTATACCCGGACCAAGGCCGTCCTAGGCTGCGGTAATGATCTCCCCCGCGACGTACGCGCTCTTCGTCACCGCCTCACTGGTCCTGGTGCTCGTCCCCGGCCCGAACCACTTCTACATCACCGCCCGCGGCCTGGCGCAGGGCCGGGCGGCCGGGCTGGCCAGCGCGTTCGGCGTGGAGACCGGCACGCTGGTGCACATCGCGGCCGCCGCGGCCGGCCTGTCGTACCTGATCTCGCGCTCGGCCGCGCTGTTCGCGGTGGTGAAGTGGGTGGGCGTGGCCTACCTCGGCTACCTGGCCTTCCGCGCGTTCACCGGCGGCGGGCAGGAGGAGGGCGGCACGCCGGCGCCGCAGCCGCTGCGCAAGGTGTTCCTCGAAGGGGTGCTGGTCAACGTGCTCAACCCCAAGGTGGCGCTGTTCTTCCTGGCGTTCCTGCCGCAGTTCGTGGACCCGGGGGCGGGCTCGCCCGCGCTGCAGATCGTGGTGTTCGGCCTGACGCTGCTGCTGCTCGGCCTGGTCTCGGACGTCGTGTACGCGTGCACCGCCGGCGCCCTCGGCCGCCGCCTGGGCCGCCACGTCCGGGCCCTGCGGTACGTCAGCGGCCTGGTCTACCTGGGCCTCGGCGTGGCCACGGCGTTCGCCGGGAGAAAATGAGGCTCATGGCCCCGAGGAAGCAGCAGGAGATCTTCGACGCGACGTTGCGGCTGGTCGCCGAGAAGGGCTACGACGGGCTGACCGTCGAGGGCGTCGCCGAGCGGTCGGGCGTCAACAAGACGACGATCTACCGGTGGTGGCCGTCCAAGGCGGCGCTGCTGGGGGCGGCGCTGGTGGAGGCCGACCTGCTCGGGTTCGACCCGCCCGACACCGGCAGCCTGCGCGGCGACCTGGTGGCGCTGGTCGATTCCGTGATCCGGCTGCTCACCGAGGCGCCGTCGGCCGACATCGCGGTGGCCGCGCTGGGCGCCGCCGTCCGCCATCCCGAGCTGGACGCCCGCCGCTTCCTCGCCGACCGCTTCGCGAGGGAGCGGGAGATCTTCGAGCGCGCGGTGCGCCGCGGCGAGCTGGCCGCCTCGGCCGACCCGATGCTGATCGTGGACCTGCTGGCGGGGGCGGTGTGGCTGCGGGTGGTCTTCCGCGGGCTGCGCGTGCCGGACGGCTTCGCCGACCAGGCGGTCTCGGCCCTGCTCGACGGCGTCCGGGCCGGGACCGGAACGGATTGAGGGACCGGAACGGGGGTCAAGGGGCCGGAGTCGAAGGGCCTGAACGGGGCTAGAGGACTTCGGCGAGGGCGGCGGAGATGCGGTCGAGCACGGGGTGCGGGGCCAGCCCGTAGGCGTAGAAGTCCACCGCGAGCGCTCCGGCCGCCTTGGCCGCGCGGACCTTGGCCACCAGCCGGTCGAGCGAGTCGCTGTCGGGATGCCCGGGCCGCAGCACCGCCCGAACCTCGCGGTCCTTGCCGACCGAGCGCAGGTAGGCCCCGACGTCGTCGGCCACCCGCGCCGCGTCGCGGGCGTAGGCCAGCACCCCGAACGCCGGCACCAGGTCACCCAACGCCACCAGGTCGACGCCGAGCTGCCAGGCGTCGTGGGCGGCCAGGCCCGGCGTGGGCAGGCCGTCGGCGTACCCCTTGACCGCGCCCGTGGAGTCGATGAACACCAGCTTGGAGCCCTCGTCGGCGACCGCGGAGGCCACCTCGGACACCAGCGTGGTGACGGTCTCGGAGCGGGCCCGGGCGTAGGCCACGACGTCGGGGCCGGCGTAGGCGGTCAGTGCCGCCCTGGTCACCTCGCCCTGCGCGGGCGGGTCGCCGTCGAGCACCCGGCCGACGATGCGGGCGCACTCCTCGCGCGCCACCTCGGCGTCCACGCCCAGGTCGGCGGCGCGGCGCAGGCAGTAGTCGCAGAAGCAGAGCCCGAACAGGTAGGCGTCCATCGGCCCGAGCGGCACGAACGAGCGCAGCGCCCGCATCGGCAGGAAGTGCAGCGCCTCGGCCACCACGCTGTCGACGCCGAGCCTGGCCACCGCGCGGGCCAGCGCCACCGCGTACTCGCGCACGTCGGGGTGGGCGGGGCACAGGTCGGTCGGCGAGCCGCGGTCGCCGAAGCAGTCGCGGACGGTGACGTCGGGGTGCTCGGCCCCGAGCGTGGCGTTGCGCAGGAAGACCGTCCAGCCGTGCAGCTTCATGGACCGCCGCGCGCACGCCTCGCGCAGGCCGTCGAAGACGGCGGCGTGGCCGGGCACCGGGGAGAGCCGCAGCCCGTCGAACAGGTCGGCGGGCGGGGCGAAGTGCGCCCCGTCGCGCCGGATGGTCAGCCTGGACAGCCCGTGCGGGGTGACGTCGCGGGAGGCGTGGTGCGCGGCGCCGACGGTGACGCCGGTCACGCCGTAGCCGCTGATCCTGTCGAGCACCCGCTCGACGCCCTCACCGCGCAGATCCTCGGCGAAGACGTAAACCGAACTGTCCACGAGCCGACCTTACGCGCTCTTGTGCGCGACGAAGTCGATCTCCACCAGGATGTTCAGGAGCTGGGATCCCACGGTGGTGCGGACCGGGTAGGGCGCGTTGAAGTACGACTTGTACACCTCGTTGAAGGCGGCGAAGTCGCGCTCCAGGTGCTGCAGGTGGACGGTGGCCTTGATCACGTCGTCGAAGCCGAGGCCGTGCGCGGCGAGGATGGCCCCGAGGTTGCGCATGGTCTGGTGGGTCTGGGCGGCCACGTCCTCGCCGACGACCTCGCCGGTGTTCGGGTCGAGCGGGCCCGCGCCGGAGGTGTAGACGAAGTCGCCGACCACGAGACCCTGCGAGTACGCGCCGATCGGGGCGGCGCCCTCGCTGGTACGGAGCTCCTTCTTCACGAAATCTCCCTAAAAATCGGTATTTATCATGCCAACGACACGGTAGTCGGAGTCCACCAGCGGCAGCACGCGCCACTTGTCGAAGGCCGTACAGGGATGGGAGATGCCGAAGGACAGCAGGTCACCGGGCTTGAGCCCGTCGGCGCGCACCACCGTGTGCTGGTCCTGCATCCTGAGGACGGTGACGCCGTCGCGGCGCGGGATCGGCAGGCCCTCGTCGTAGGGGGCGTCCCGCTTGCCCATGCCGACGATCGCCAGGCCGGGCTCGGGGGCGGACAGCACGTACGCCCACACCTCCAGCGCCGGGCGCAGCTCGCCGTCCACGCGGTTGAAGGGGGTGCGCTCGCGGTAGTAGCCGTCGTCGTGGCTGACGTACGCGCCGCTGCGCAGCAGGATCCTGGCCTGGACGGCGGCCAGCTCGCGCCCGATCACGTCGAACCACTGGCTGCCGCCGACGGACAGGAGCGGGTCGCGGAGGCGGACGTACTCCAGGGCTTCCACCAACGTGTCCAGATATTTCCGGACCTCGCCCGCGCCTGGCAGGCCGCCCTCGTACCCCGCCACCCCGGCCGGCTCCACCCCGGGCGTGCCCGCCGCGTGCTCCGCCACCCGCAGGAACTCCTCCAGCGAGCGGCAGCCCGCCCGGCCGCCCTCGTGCCCTCGCTCCACCAGCACCCGGAACGGCCGCCGCCCCGCGTGCCGGGCCAGGATGTCCACGCCCTCGACCGAGTCGGCGAAGCTCAGGAACTCGAAGGACGGGTCCCGCTCCAGCTCAGCGGCCGCCCAGGCCAGCCCCGCCGGGTCCACGACCTGGTTGGCGACGAGGACGCGCCGGGCGCCGAACCCGCGGGCCGCCCGCGCCTGCCGCGTGTCGGCCACGGTCAGCCCCCACGCGCCGGCCGCGAGCTGCCGCCGCGCGATCTCGGCGGACATGTGCGTCTTGGCGTGCGGGGCCAGCTCCATCCCGTGGCCGCGGACGAAGGCCGCCATCGTCGCGACGTTGTGCTCCAGCGCGTCCCGGTGCACGACCATCAGCGGGAAGTCGAACTCGCCGTCGAAGATCGATGTCGGCACGGATCCCCCTTCATCCGCGTCTGACCTTATTACACCGATCATGGATGGAGTGCCCGGCCCGGCGCCGCTCCCGTCAGCTCTCCGGCGGCCAGCACCGGCACGCCCGACACCAGTACGTCGTCCACGCCGGCCGCCGGCGTGCGCGGCTCGGCGTACGTCGCCCGGTCGCCCACCGTCGCCGGGTCGATCACCACCAGGTCGGCCGCGCAGCCCACCCGGACCAGCCCGCGGTCCGCCAGCCCGAACCGCCGGGCCGGATGCCCGGCCAGGTGCACGACGGCCTGCTCCCACGTCCAGTCGCCCAGCTCCCTGACGTGCCGGCCGAGGAAGCGGGCGAACGCCCCGAACCCACGCGGATGCGGATGTCCGCCCACGTAGATGGCGTCGGAACCGCCCGTGTGCGAGGGGTGGCGCAACATGCGGCGCACCGACTCCTCCCCCTCCGGGCCCTCGTCCGGGCGGGCGGTGACGACCCCCGCCTCCAGGTGCGTCTCGATGAGCAGGCGGCGGCACAGCTCGGCCGGTTTCGTCCCCGCCCGCTCGGCCGCCTCCACCAGGGTCAGCCCCTCGGTCCACTCCATGCCGGGGGCGTGCGAGACGGTCAGCCGGGGCCAGGTGGCCTCCATCGCGCCCCACCACTCGTCCAGGTCGGCGCCGGCGATCAGCTCCAGCGCCCGGCCGGTCTCCGCGGCGGGCACCGACGGCGGCAGCACGACCATCGCCAGGATCGTGTTGCCGCGCAGGTAGGGGTAGGTGTCGAAGGTCAGGTCCACGTCGCGGGCGAGGGCGTCCTCGACCAGCGGCAGCAGCACGTCGGCCGGGCCGTGCAGGTGCGAGACGTGCACGGCCGCGCCCGAGCGGGCGGCGATCTCCGCCACCTCGGCCATGCCGACCGCGGCGCCGGCGCCGTAGGCGCGCATGTGGGTGACGTACGGCAGGCCGCCGAGCGGGCGGCACAGCGCGGCCAGCTCCGCGGCGTCGGCGTAGCGGCCCGGCAGGTACTCCAGGCCGCTGGACAGCCCGGCCGCGCCCTCCGCCAGGCCGCGCTCGACGTGCCGCACCATCGCGGCCAGGTCGCCGGCGGAGGCCGGGCCCGGCTCGGGGCCCATCACGTCGTAGCGGATGGTGCCGTGCGGCAGCAGGTACGCCGTGTTGAGCGCGACCGCGCGGTCGTAGGACTCCAGCAGCTCCCCGACGGTCAGCGGCCCGTCGAAGCGCGACGGGCCGTTGACCGCGGCGAAGTAGCGGGAGGCGTAGGCGACGGTGGCGGCCGAGCCTGGCGCGTACGACAGCCCGTCCTGGCCGAGCACGAGCGTCGTCACCCCCTGGCGCAGCGCCGCCCGCTGCACCGCCGGGTCGAAGACGGCGGCGTCGCCGTGGGCGTGGCAGTCCACGAAGCCCGGCGCGACGAACCGCCCGGCCGCGTCGATCACCGTCGCCGCCTCGGCGGCCTCCAGCCTGCCCACGGCGGCGATCCGGTCGCCGCGCACCGCCACGTCCGCCCGGTACGGCGGCGCGCCCGTGCCGTCGAGCACCCTCCCGCCGCGGATGACCACGTCGAAGCTCATCCCGCGATTCAACCAGAGCGCCCGGTCGAGCGCGGCCCGCACGCCACCCCCTCGCGTACCGGGTGCGCGGCCAGCAGGTCGCGGGCCCGCGCGCGGGCCAGGTTCCAGCCGTTCCACGGGTCCGGCCGATCCAGCTCGTTCGCCCTGACCACGTCGGCCAGCACGCAGCTGCGCTGCGGCTCCGGCAGCCGGTCCAGCGCCGGCACCGCCTCCGCGCCGAGGTCGCCCAGGTAGTCGGAGTCCAGGTTGGCGACGCCGCGCACCTCCACCTGCGTGTACGCCACCCGCAGGTCCGGGTTCACCATCGCGAACGCGCCCAGGCCGAGCCCGGTCACCAGGACGATCGTGCGCGGCAGCCAGCCCGAGCCGCGCCCGGCCAGCCGCGCCGCGCCCGCCAGCAGCACCAGCGCGAACACCGCGCCCAGCCACCAGACCGTGGCCTGCACCGACAGCCGCAGCCGGGACAGGCCGTAGGCGTCGGTGTAGAGGTTCATCCGGTGCAGGGCCGAGGCCAGCACCACCATGGTCAGGCCGCAGAGCACGCCCAGCAGGCCGGCCAGCACCCAGCGCTCGCGCCGCCCGGTCCGCAGCAGGCCGGCCGCCACCGCCACGATGCCGAGCACGAACACGCTGACCACGACGAGCTGGAAAAAGCCCTGCCTGGCGTACTCGGCGTAGGTCAGGCCCGCCGTCCTCAGCACCCACGTGTTGCCGCCGAACAGCGCCGTGATCTGCACCGCCACGAACGAGGCGAACAGCAGGTTCACCGCCGTCAGCGGCACCGCCCACACGCTCCCGCTCACGGCGAACCTGCGCCCCGGGCCCACCGGGTCGGCCACCGGCCGCAGCGCGACCAGCACCACGGCCGCCAGCAGCACGGCGAACACCACGAACAGGACGATCCGCACCGGCGCCGACTCCATCCAGGCGGGAGCGGTCATCAGGCGGCCGGCGTACGAGGCGAACACCGCGTCCGCCGAGCTGAACAGCAGCCCGAACACCAGCAGCAGCACCACCGTGATGCCGGTCGCGGCCAGCGCCGGCAGGATCCGCCGCCGGGCCGTCAGTCTCTTCAGCGGCGCGGCCAGGAACCACGGCACCGGCCCCAGCGCCAGCAGCACCGACGCGCCGCCCCTGAGCACGCCGAGCCAGCCCGTCCCGGCCCCGGACACGGCCAGCGCGCCCAGGCCGGCCCCGCCCACGAGCAGGATCCCCACCAGCCAGTCGGCGTCGCGCACCGCCGCCATCGAGACCAGCCAGTACGCCGTGACGCCGAACGCCAGCGTCCACGGCGTCATCCGCCTGACCACGGCCGGCAGCGCCGCCGCGCCGAGAACCATCGCCACGAGCACGATCCCGAGGCCCACCTGCGCCTGCGGCAACGCCACGGCCGCGAACACCCCGGCCCCGCCGGCCGCGGGCAGCAGCCAGCGCGGCGGGTCCGGCAACTGGGGCCGCGGGAACAACGGCGGCGGCACGTACGCGGGCGGCCCGTACACCGGCCCGCCCGGCCCCCGGCCCCCGGCCCCCCCACCCCGCACCGGCTGCCCGGCCGCCGCCGGAGAGTGCCCGGCGTGGGCCGAGGACTGCCCCGCCGCGGCCGGGGGGTGGCCCGCCGGGGTCGGGGGGTGGCCCGCCGGGGCCGGGGGGTGTCCGGTGGGGCGGGTCGGTGGGGTGGAGTGGGCGCCCGGATGGGTGGAGGGGGCGCCCGGGTGGGTGGAGGGGGCGCCCGGGTGGGTGGAGTGGGCCGCCTGGTACGCCAGGGCCGCCGCGCGGCGGGCCGAGCCCGCGCCCACGGCCGCGCCGGTCGCGCCCACGCCCGCCGTACACAGGATGAGCGTGACGAGGGCCAGCCCGTCCCCGACCGTCACGCTGACGATCACGGCGCCGAACATCCCGAGCAGGAACCCGACCATCGTGCCGACGACACCTCCGCCGAACACCCGCACGAGCCCGGCCCCCGCCGACGGCGCCCCCACCGCCGGGTGAGCACCGGCGGCCGTCACGCCCGCAGCCCCACCCGGCACACCGGCCACCAGCGGCTCCCCACCGGCGACCGGAGGGCCACCGGCGGCCACCCCGGCCCCCGCGACCGGCGAGCCGTCAGCGACCGGACCACTCGCCGCCACCTCGCCGTCCCGCGACTCCCCGTGGTCCGGGAGCCCCCGGACGCCTTCCGCCGGGTCGTCGTCCGGCACGGCCTCCACAGGCTGCGCGGCCTGCGCGGCCTGCGCGGCCCGCGGCGGGTCCGCCTCCAGTGGCGTGTCGGTCATGGTCGTCGTCCTCCCTGGTAGCTCGACGACCATGCGGCACCCCGCGCAGTCGTCGATCCGTACCGATCCCCCGTGCAACTCCACGATCTCCTTGACGATGGCCAGCCCCAGCCCCGCGCCGCCCGAGTCGGCGGCCCGCCCGGAGTCCAGCCGCGAGAAGCGCTCGAACACCCGCCCCCGTGCCGCCGCCGGGATGCCGGGCCCGCGGTCGGCGACCGCGATCCGCACCCCGTCCCCCTCGGGTGCGCCGCTGACGGTGACCGTCCCGCCGGGCGGGCTGTGCCGGACCGCGTTGTCCAGCAGGTTGGCCAGGACCTGGGCGAGCAGGTCGGGGTCGGCCCGCACCACCAGGCCGCCCGGCACCACGGCCCGGATCGCGACGTCCTCGCGGGCCAGCCCCGCCTCCCGCACGGCCTGCTCGACGAGCGGCGCCAGCGTGACGTCCTCGGCCTCGATGAGCCGCGCCCCGCTGTCCAGCCGGGACAGGTCGAGGAGCTGCGCCACGAGCCGTCCGAGCCGTTCGGTCTGGGCGAGCGCGGTGGCCATGGTGACGGGGTCGGGCGCCGAGACGCCGTCCACCACGTTCTCCAGGACGGCCCGCAGCCCGGTGATGGGCGTGCGCAGCTCGTGGCTGACGTTGGCGACCAGCTCGCGCCGCTGCCGGTCCACCTCGCCGAGATCGGCCGCCATCGCGTTGAACGCCCTGGCCAGCTCCCCCACCTCGTCCCGCGAGGTGGCCTCGACCCGCAGCGCGTAGTGGCCCTTGGCGATGGTCTGGGCGGCGCGGGCCATCTGGCGCAGCGGCTTGGTCATCCCCATCGCGAGGAGCTGCACCATGATCAGCGCCAGGACGACGGCGACCGCGATGCGCAGCTCGCGCGACAGCCCCGAGTTGATGCCGACCTCGTTGACCACGAACGCCGTCCCGACGGCCAGCACGATCACGAGGCCGAGCTTGACCTTGATCCGGCCCAGGAAGTCGAGGGGCCTCATCGCCGGACCAGGGCGTACCCGACGCCGTGGACGGTGCGTACGACGTCGGGGCCGAGCTTGCGGCGCAGCGCCCGGACGTGGCTGTCCACGGTCCTGGTGGCGGCGGCCTCGGAGAAGCCCCACACGTCCGACAGCAGCCGGTCGCGCTCGAAGACCTGGCCGGGCCGCTCGGCCAGCCGCCGCAGCAGGTCGAACTCGGTCCGGGTGAGCTGCGCCTCGGCGCCGCGCACGAAGACCCGGCGGGCCGCGGTGTCGATCTCGACCTCGCCCACCCTGATCACGGTGTCCTCGGCGGCGAGCTGGGCGGCCCGCTCCACCCGGCGCAGCAGCGCGTGGATGCGGGCGACCAGCTCGCGCATGCTGAACGGCTTGGCCAGGTAGTCGTCGGCGCCGACGCCCAGCCCGACCAGCACGTCGGTCTCGTCGCCGAGCGCGGTCAGCATGAGCACCGGGACGGGGCGGGCGGCCTGCATGCGCCGGCACACCTCCAGCCCGTCCAGGCCCGGCAGCAGCCGGTCGAGGATCACCAGGTCGGGCTCTGCCCTGCCGTACTGGACGAGGGCGTCCTGCCCGTCGCCCGCCACCCGGACGTCGAACCCCTCGGCGGCCAGGCGGTTGCGCACGGCCAGGGCGATCGTCTCGTCGTCCTCGACCACGAGGATGCGTCGCTGCTCTGCCACGTACGAAAGCCTAGGAGCGGCCCGTGCAGAGCACACCTCCTGAAGCGTGCACATACGGTGCAGACTTGGCGGGTGAACATCGCCGCACACCTGCGCCGCATCGGGCTGGGCCGCCCGACGACGTCGGCGCGCGGGAGAAGGACGAGCTGCGGGGGAAGGTGCACAGCGCGCACGAGCCCTGGCCGGCCGGCCGGGCGACGTGACGGTTACGGGCCGGATGCGAGGGTGTGGAGGTTGTCGTGCACCTCGACATGGGAGGGGCGGGGAAGCTGGCCGGTCGTTACCGCCTGCTCGACCCCGTGGACGCGGCGCCGGTGCGCCCGGCCTTCGACGAGTCCGGCCGCCGCGAGGTGGCGGTCAGGGAGTTACGCCTGCCGCCCGAGCTGCGCGAGGCGGCGCTGCACCGGGCGCGGGCGGCGACGGCGCTGCGGCATCCGTCGATCGTGCCGGTGCTGGACGTGGTGGTCGCGGGCGGCACGCCGTGGCTGGTCATGGAGCCGGTCGCCGGGACGTCGCTGGAGCGGGCGGTGGGCTCGCGAGGCCCGCTCCCGGTGACGCAGGCGGCCAGGGCGGGGGTGGGCGTGCTGGCGGCGCTGACGGCGGGGCACGCGGCGGCGTACGTGCACGGCAACGTCGAGCCGGGCAACGTGCTGCTGACCGCGCGGGGGCGGGCGGTGCTGACCGGGTTCGGGCTGCCGAGCCGCAGCACCTGGCCGTCGGCCGACCTGTGGTCGCTGGGCGCGACGCTGCACTTCGCGGTCGAGGGCCGGCCGCCGCGCGAGAACCCCGCTCCCGGGCCGGACCCGTTGAGGTCGCTGATCAGGGCGATGCTCGGCCCGGCGGGGCCGCCGCCGGTGGAGGTGATCCGCGAGACGCTGGAGCGGCTGGCCGTGGACCAGCCGCTGGACCGGCTCATCGAGGCGCTGGGCCCGCTGCCGCCCGCCGAGGTGGCGGCGATCGGGCTGGCGATCGTGGAGCGGCTGCGGGACGGGCCGGGCCCGCACGGCGGGGTGCAGCCCGGGAACGTTCTAGTGGACGGCGAGGGCCGGGCCACGCTGCTGCCGTCGCTGCGGTCCGGCACGCCGCCGGCGTACGCGGCGCCGGAGGGCGTGCTCAGCCCGGCCGCCGACCTGTGGTCGCTCGGGGCCACGCTGTTCGCCGCGGTGGAGGGCAGGCCGCCCGCGCCGGGCGCGCCGCTGGTCCGCGCGGGCGCGCTGGCGCCGCTGCTGTTCCGGCTGCTGTCGGGCGACCCGGCCGAGCGGCCGGCGCTGGAGGAGCTGGCCCGCGAGCTGCGCGCGCTCGATCCGCGGAGCCGCTGATTTGCGATACATCGCGAGTGGGAACCCGCGGGGCGTCCCGCTCGTTGGACCGACGACGCAGAATGTGGGAGAGGCGGGGCGCGCGCTCCGCGGTCGGAGGAAGAGGATGTCGCCAGTCCAGAAGTACGCCATCGGCGCAGGCATCGCCGTCCTGCTCACGCTGATCCTGCCCCTGCCGGGCTGGGTCACCCTGCTGGTCATCCTCGCCGCGATCGGCGTGCCGGTGGCCGGCTACCTGATGCTCGACCCCTCGCAGCGCGAGCGGCTGAAGAGGTCCCGCCGGCGCGGCATCGGCCACTGAGCCACCGGGCGGCGGAGGCCCTTCCCGCCGGGCCTCAGGCCTCCGCCGCGGCCAGCGCCGCCTGCACGCGCCGGGTCACCCTGCGTTCGATGAAGAACGACAGGAACGGCACCGTGCCGCCGAGCATGACGCCCGCCATGTAGGGCCACGACCAGCGGGCCTTCATGCCCAGGTTCATGACGGTGACGAGGTAGATCATGTAGAACCCGCCGTGGATCGGGGCGGTGATCTTCGACAGGGCCGGATTGCCGAAGCCGTAGCGCAGCACCATCGCGACGCACAGGATGAGCAGCATGCAGCCGACGACATAGGCGAGCACCCGGAAGGGCTTCAGAGCCGATTCCACGATTTAACCTTCCAGAGCCATTTCAGGGGATTTGCCGCGATCCTGGTCGCGATCCCGATCCGTTCGTACGGCATCGCGGACGAAGTGGAACCACATGAACACGGCGAACCCCGCGAAGATCCACCAGTTGGCGGCGTATGCCAGGTTACGCCAGGTCAGCGTGCCCTCGGTCGCCGGCGGCGAGACCCTGACCTGCGTCAGCGTGCCGGACGGCGGCTGCGCGACCACGAAACCGGTGCGCACCTTCTGGCCGCTCCACAGGTTGACCAGCTCGCCCGTGGACACCGTCTGCACCTGCCCGGCGGGCAGCCGGTCGGCGCGCCGCTGCACGCTGTCGGTGCCCTGCTGGGGCTGGAGCCGCCCGGTCACCGCCACCCGGCCCGGCGGCACGGCGGCCACCGCCGGGTCGTCGCTCCTGAGCACCCAGCCCCGCACCACCGGCACCAGCGTGCCGTCGTCGAGCCGGACCGGGGTGAGCACCCAGTAGCCGTCGTCGCGGGAGACGTTGCCGCCGGGCGCGTCCACGTCGGGCCGCCGGTCGGCCACGAGGAGCTGGCGGGCGGCGTCGTACTCGCCCTCCGCCGTCACCCTGCGGCCCACGGCCTCGCCCTTGATCTGGGCGGCCAGGGGGGCGAGCGTGGCGGCGGGGACCGGCGCGGGGTCGGCGGCGGCGCGCGGCCTGCCCGACTCCTCGAAGACGCCGAGCTGCCAGCGCCCGAGGAGGATGAACGCGACGAGGACCCCGATCGTGAGCAGGTGCAGCCCGATGAGCCGGGGCGAGAGCAGGGTCCTGAGCATGCATCCAAGCTATCCGCCGGGTGGGGTGGTCCCCTAATCACCCCGCTCGATGAATCCCGCCAAAAGGCGCAAACGTCGCAGCGGATGCCGCTAGGCTTGCGCCCATGTCTGACCAGCATATCGACCCCGCGGGCAACACCCAGGCCTTCCGCGCCTTCGCCCAGGCACGCGAGCAGGAGGCGGCGGCCCAGCCCAAGAAGTCGCCCCTGCTGCCCATCATCGCGGTCGTCGCGGCGATCGTGATCATCGGCATCGCCGCCTTCCTTCTCCTCCGGTAACTCCCTCCTAGGACGACCTGGCAGGATCACCCGCCGCGACGCCGTGGCGGGTTTTCGGCATTCCCTCGCACCGCACCCGTGGCCTACATTGGACGCCTGGTCCAATAGGAGGTCCCCCGCGTGCGCGAGCAACCAGGAATCGTGGTCGTGGGTGCCGGCTTCGCCGGGATCTGCATGGCCGTCAAGCTGAAGGAAGCCGGTTACCACGACTTCGTCGTCCTGGAGAAGGCCGGCGAGCCGGGCGGGACCTGGCGCGACAACACCTACCCGGGATGCGCCTGCGACGTGCCGTCGCCCATGTACTCCTACTCGTTCGCCCTGAATCCCGGCTGGTCCCGGATGTTCGCCCCGCAGGAGGAGATCCAGCGCTATCTGCGCTCGTGCGCGGACAAGTACGGCGTGACCCCCCACATCCGGTACGGCAAGACCGTCACGGCCCTGGAGTACGACGACGCGCGCCGCTCCTGGTCGGTGACCACCGAGGACGGCGAGACGTTGCGGGCCAACGCCGTCGTCTCGGCCATCGGCGCCCTCCACATCCCGAAATATCCAGATATTCCGGGGCGGGAGACGTTCACCGGCCCCGCCTTCCACTCCGCCACCTGGGACCACTCCGTGGACCTGACCGGCAAGCGCGTCGCCGTCATCGGCACCGGCGCCTCGGCCGTCCAGTTCGTCCCCCGGATCGCCCCGCGCGCCGCGCACCTGACGGTCTTCCAGCGCACCGCCCCGTGGCTGCACCCCAAGCCCGACCTCGCCTTCCCCCCGGCGGCCCGGCGGCTGCTGCGCCTGCCCGGCGCGGCCAGGGCCCTGCGGTACGCCGTCTACTGGGCGCTGGAGAGCCGGGCGCTCGGCTTCGCCGTCCACCCGAGCCTCATGAAGGCCCACGAGCGGCTGGCCCTGCGCCACCTGGAGCGGCAGGTCCCCGACCCCGCGCTGCGCCGCGCCCTGACCCCCGACTACCTGATCGGCTGCAAGCGCGTCCTGATCTCCAGCGACTACTACCCGACCCTGACCAGGGACGACGTCTCGCTCGTCACCGACGCGATCACCGAGATCCGCGAGCGCTCCCTGGTGGACGCCACCGGCCGCGAGCACCCCGCGGACGTGATCGTCCACGGCACCGGCTTCAAGGTCGTGGACGCCCTCGCCGACCGGCACATCGTCGGCCGCGACGGCCTCAAGATCCAGGACGCCTGGCGCGACGGCGTCGAGGCCTACCACGGCATCGTCACCGCGGGCTTCCCCAACCTGTTCTTCCTGCTCGGCCCCAACACCGGCCTCGGGCACAACTCGGTCGTGTTCATGATCGAGTCACAGGTCCGGTACGTCATCGCGTGCCTGCGCCTGCTGGCCAGGACCGGGGCCAGGGCCCTGGACGTGCGCCCGGCCGCGCAGGCGGCCTTCAACCGCCGCCTGCGCGCCCGGCTGGACCCGCTGGTGTGGAACGCGGGCGGCTGCCGCTCCTGGTATCTGGACGAGCACGGCGTGAACCGGACGATCTGGCCGGGCTTCACCTTCGAGTACTGGGCGCGTACCCGGCGGGTGCGGCCCGGCGCCTACGAGCTCATCCCCGGGCTCAGCTCCGGGCTCACCTCCGGGCTCACCTCCGGGGACTGACCACCATCGCGCTGCCGCCGCCGCGCCGGACCGGCTCGGCCACCGCCTGGACCCGGCCCCGGCCGACGAACTCCAGCCCCGTGGCCGCGCCGATCTCCGGAGTGGGCGCGAAGGCGTGCCCGCGTGCCTCCAGCTCGCTCCGGTACCGGTCCAGGAACGCCTGCTCGGCCTGCGTCTGCGCGCTGTTGCGCTGCGAGGCCCTGGGCGCGGCGACCGCGTCGGGCAGGCTCATGCCGAACTCGTACCGGTTGACCAGGATCTGCAGCACGGTCGTGATGATCGTCGCGCCGCCGGGCGAGCCGACCGCCAGCACCGGCTCGCCGCCCTTGAACACCAGCGTGGGCGCCATCGACGAGCGGGGCCGCTTGCCGGGGCCGGGCAGGTTGGGGTCGCCGGGGGCCGGGCCGAAGGTGAAGTCGGTCAGCTCGTTGTTGAGCAGCACGCCGCGGCCCGGCACGACGATGCCGTTGCCGCCGGTGGACTCGATGGTGAGGTTGTAGGCGACGACGTTGCCCCACCGGTCGGCCACCACCAGGTGCGTGGTCTCCGGGCCCTCGGCCTTGGCGGCCGGGGACGAGGCGTCGCCCGGCCGGGCGCACGGCTCGTACGAGCCGTCGGGGCTGCCCGGCGCGACGGGGCTGGTGAGCGCCCGCTCGCCGATCAGGCAGGCGCGCTCCTTGGCGAAGCCGTCGGACAGCAGCTCCCTGAGCGGCACGCCGGGGATGTCGCCGATGTAGGCGTTGCGGTCGGCGAAGGCCAGCCGGGAGGACTCCAGGTACTCGTGCAGGCCGACCCGCGGCAGGGCTTCGAGGATGTTGAGCGCCTCGCCGACCGTGGAGCCGCCGGAGGACGGGGGCGCCATGCCGTACACGTCCAGGCCCTTGAAGGAGATCTTCGTGGGCTCGCGCAGGAGGGCGCGGTAGGCGGTCAGGTCCGAGGTCTCCATCAGGCCGGGGCGGACGTTGCGGGTGCTGCCCGGGGTGACCGGCGGCCGCTTGACGGTGGCCACGATCTCCTGGCCGAGCCGGCCGCCGTACAGCCAGCCGGGGCCGCGCCTGCCCAGCTCGCGGTAGGTGTCGGCCAGCTCGGGGTTCCTGAAGACCGAGCCGACGGGCGGCGGCGCGCCGTTCGGCAGGTAGAGCTTCGCGGTGGAGGTGAAGTCCTTGAAGCGGGCGGCGTTGGCGGCCGTCTGGTCGTAGAAGGTCTGGTCCACGACGAAGCCCTTGGAGGCCACCTCGATCGCGGGCTGGAGCGCCTGCCTGAGCGAGAGGGTGCCGAAGCGGCGCAGGGCGAGGTCCCAGGTCGCCACCGTGCCCGGCACGCCCGCCGACAGGCCGCTGGTGACGCCCTCCTCGAACGGGACGCCCTCGAACGCGGTGGCGGTCATGGCCCTGGGGGCGGTCTCGCGCCCGTCGATGGTGAAGACCTTGCGCCGCGCGGCGTCGTAGTAGACCAGGAAGCCGCCGCCGGCCAGCCCGGCCGAGTACGGCTCGGTGACGCCCAGCGTGGCGCCTGCGGCCACCGCGGCGTCCACGGCGTTGCCGCCCTTTCTCAGCACGGCGATGGCGGCCCTGGTCGCGTCGAGGTCCACGGTGGCGGCGGCGCCGCCGTACCCCTCGGCGACCGGGACCTTCTGCTGCGGCCCGGCGGCCGGGACCTTCTGCTGCGGCCCGGCGGCCGGGACCTTCTGCTGCGGCCCGGCGGCCGTGGCGGGCGCGGCCGGCGCGAGCGCGATGAGGGCTGCTGCTGCGGGAACGATCACTCGTCGCATGCCTTCCACGTAACACCAGCTACGCCCGCCGCGGTAGGGTCTCCTGCGACCTGGGGGTGATGCGCTGGTCAGGGGCTCTCCTCTAGCGTGGGGGCGTGCGTTCGAAGTCCGGTTTCGCTCCCTACCTCGCCCTCATCGTGGCCGTCTTCCAGGTCGTGCTGTCGCAGGGCGCCAACTGGGGGCAGCGCACGTTCCGCGAGCCGCTCGACCCGTGGGCCTACGCGCTGCTGCTGGTCGGGCCGCTGATGATCGTGGTGCATCGCACGTTCCCCGTTCCCACGGCCGTGGTGACCTTCGCCGTCACCTACACCTACATCTGGGGCGGCTACCCCTACGGCGGCATCTTCATCTCGCCGGTCGTCATGTTGTTCTGGCTGGTGGCGCGGCGGCACCGGCCGACCGCGTGGAGCCTGGGCGGGATCTCGCTGGCCGCGTTCATCGCCTACGCCTGGGTCACCCACCAGCCGCAGCGCGGCCTCTTCCACGACCTGGCGGTCTCGTCGTTCATCCTGCTCACCATGGTCGCGGCCGAGCTGGCCAGGATCGCCGGTGAGCGCCGCGCCCAGCAGCAGCGGGCGGCCGAGGAGGAGAGCCGGCGGCAGGCCAGCGAGGAGCGGCTGACCATGGCCCAGGAGCTGCACGACGTGCTCGCGCACAACATCTCGCTCATCCACGTGCAGGCCTCGACCGCGCTGCACCTCATCGACGACCACCCCGAGCAGGCCAGGACGGCCCTCGCCACGATCAAGACGGCCTCCAAGGAGGTGCTGGGCGAGATGCGCTCGGTGCTCAACGTCCTGCGCGAGGGCGCGCCGCGCTCCCCCACGGCCGGGCTCGACCGGCTGGACGAGCTGGTCGAGCTGGTCGGGCGCTCCGGGCTGAAGGTGGAGCTCGAACGCGCCGGCCCGCGCCCGCTGCCGCCCGCGGTGGAGCGGGCCGCGTACCGGATCGTGCAGGAGTGCCTGACCAACGCCGCCCGCTACGCCCCCGGCGCCGCGGTCACGGTGCGGCTGGAGTACGGCGAGCGCGAGCTGGCCATCCGCGTGAGCGACACCGGGGCGACCGGGCCGGCCGTCCTGTCCGGGTCGGGCGGCGGCAACGGCATCCCCGGCATGCGCGAGCGGGCCGCCGCGCTCGGCGGGACGCTCGTGGCCGGCCCCTCAGGTCCGGGCTTCCAGGTGGAGGCCCGGCTGCCCCTACCCGAGGAGACGACCTCATGATCAAGGTGCTGCTCGCCGACGACCAGGCGCTGGTCCGCGCGGGCTTCAAGGCGCTGCTGGACGCCCAGCCGGACATGACCGTGGTGGCCGAGGCCGCCGACGGGGCCGAGGCGGTGCGGCTGTCCGGCCGGCACGCCCCGGACGTGGTCCTCATGGACATCCGCATGCCCGGCACCGACGGCCTGACCGCCACCCGGCAGATGCCGGAGGGCCCGAGGATCATCATCCTGACCACGTTCGAGCTGGACGAGTACGTCTTCGAGGCCCTGCGCAGCGGCGCCAGCGGCTTCCTGGTCAAGGACACCGAGCCCGCCGAGCTGATCCAGGCCGTCCGGGTGGTGGCGGCCGGGGAGGCGCTGCTGTCGCCGAGCGTGACCCGCCGCCTCATCGCCGAGTACGCCTCCCGCGCCAAGGAGCCGGTCATCGCCGACGGCCTCGACCTGCTCACCGAGCGCGAGCGGGAGGTGCTGTCCCTGGTCGGCACGGGCATGACCAACGACGAGATCGCCGCCAAGCTCTTCATGTCGCCGGCCACGGCCAAGACGCACGTGAGCCGGGCGATGATGAAGCTGCACGCCCGCGACCGGGCGCAGCTCGTGGTCATCGCGTACGAGTCGGGGCTGGTCAGGCCCGGCTGGTTGTGACGGCCCCGAACCACCGGCCGGCCGCCTCGGCCAGCCCGCCGGCGCCCGCCCAGGCCACGTACCCGTCGGGCCTGATCAGCAGCACGTCGGCGGGCGGCTCCCCGGCGCCGTCCCCGATCGCGGCGTCCCCGATCGCGGCGTCCCCGGCCGTGGCGGACCTGACCACGTCGATCCAGCCGTCCTCGGGCACGCCGTCCGTGCCGCCGCCCAGGTCGAGCAGCACGGGACGGCCCGCCCGCAGCAGCTCGGCCACCGGCCGCCCGTCCGCCAGCCCGAGGTCCGGCACGAACCGGCCGGCCAGCGGGTGCGCGCCGGGGTGGCCAGGGTCGTAGCGGACGCCGGAGTCGTACAGCAGCCCGGCCAGGTGGCGGGCCGGCTCCTCCAGGGCGAACACCTCGCCGAGCAGCTCGCGCAGCGCGGTGCCGTACTCGGCCGGCGCCCGGTCGATGGCCGCCTGCGCGCGGGTCTGCACGAGCGTGCGCGCCCCGGCGGCCCGCCGCTCCGGCTCGTACGTGTCCAGCAGCTCCTCCGGCACCCGCCCCGCCAGCACGGCGGCCAACTTCCAGCCCAGGTTGACGGCGTCCGTCAGCCCGACGTTCAGCGCGGACCCGCCCGCCGGGAACAGGTGCGCGGCGTCGCCCGCCAGGAACACTCGCCCGGCCCGGTACCGCTCGGCCAGCCGGGCCTGCGCCACCGTGGACGACAGCCAGATCGGCTCGCCCAGCGGCAGCTCGCACCCGAGCTCCGCGCGCAGGGCCTCCTGGAACGCCTCCAGGGTGACCGGGCCCTCGGGCGGCGCGCCGGGCCGGCGCACGGCCGCGATGAGCACGCCCGGCTGGAGCGAGGTCAGCAGGACCCGGCGGTCCCAGCCGGGCCTGGCGCCCTCGGGCGCCGGTGCCTCCATCAGGTTGACGTCGGTCTTGAAGTGGCCCAGGAGCAGGTGCTCGGTGTCGGTGGTGCCGGGGAAGCCGATCCCGGCCGCCGCGCGCACCAGGCTGCGGGCGCCGTCGCAGCCGACGGCGTACCGGGCCCGCAGCTCGCCCTGGCCGGTGGTCAGCGTCACCCCGTCCTCGTCCTGCGCGAGCCCGAGCAGCTCGCACCCCCGCCTGATCTCGGCCCCGAGCTCCAGCGCCCGCTCGGTCAGTAATCGTTCGAGCCGCGGCTGCTGGATGAGCATCATCCGCAGCGGGACGCCCGGCACCCCCTGGAGGCGCAGCGGCACCCCGCCGAACGGGAAGCCGGGCGCGCGGCCGACGAACGGGCTGCCGGCGCCGAAGCGCTCCAGCAGGCCGCGGTGGTCCAGGGTCTCGACGATCTGCCCGACCAGGCCGTTGGCCTTGGGCACGCCGGAGATCTCCGGCCTCTTGTCCAGCACGATCGGGCGGGCGCCGGCCAGGCTCAGCTCGCACGCGAGCATCAGCCCGACGGGCCCCGCCCCCACGATCAGCACGTTCTCCATGCCTGTCAGGCTAGATTGACAGATTCGCGGCTGTCAAGCTAGCCTGACACACGTGGACGTCACAGAGCTCTCCGAGCGCATCAGGTCGAACGACCCGGCCCTGGGCCTGCGGGCGGTCGGCGCGCTGCACCGGCTGGCCGAGCAGGTCGAGGCGGTGTCGGTGGCGCTGGCCAGGGAGCAGGGCTGGACCTGGGAGCAGATCGGCGACGCGCTCGGCATGTCACGGCAGTCGGTGCACGCCAAATACGGGAAGTGAGGGGATCGCCATGTTCGGCAGGGAGAAGAGCCCCTTCGGGGTGATCATCAAGGCGGCGGCCGAGGAGGCCAGGCAGCGCGGCGACCGGCGCATGGGCACCGAGCACCTCCTGGTCGGCCTGCTCCACCACGAGCCCTGCGCGCAGGCGCTCGGCGTGGACGCCGCCGCGGCGCGGGCCGCGCTGGAGGAGCTCGACCGCGAGTCGCTGCGCATGCTCGGCCTGGAGGTGGGCGACGACCTGCCCGCGCGCAGGCCGCGCAGGCACCCGCCGATCGGCGGCGGCTCGCTCACCTCCAACGCGCGCGCCGTCGTCGGCCACGCGGTCAAGCACACGACCCTGCGCACCCGGGACAAGGTGGGGCCCGCGCTGGTCGCGCTCGCACTGCTCGACCGCAAGCGGCCGGACCCGGTCGCGCAGCTCATCGACCGGCTCGGCATCGACCGGCCGGCCGTGCGCGCCAGGCTGGCGTGACGGAAATCCGATTGATCCACGGGCCGGGCCGCCGGCAGGGTCGGGGGATGCCGCGTACGTACGACGACCTCGTCCAGGAGGCGGCCACCGTCTCCGTGGACGGCTGGGACTTCTCCTGGCTCGACGGCCGGGCCACCGAGGAACGCCCCTCCTGGGGCTACGCGCGGCTGCTCGCCGGGCGCATGGCGGCCGCGCGGGCCGCCCTCGACCTCCAGACCGGCGGCGGCGAGATCCTGGCGGGGCTGCCGGTCCTGCCGCCGGTCACCGTGGCCACCGAGTCCTGGCCGCCCAACCTGAGGCTGGCCGCCGCCCGGCTGCGCCCGCGCGGGGCGTGGGTGGTGGCCGACGACGACGAGCCGCGCCTGCCGTTCGCGGCCGGCGCCTTCGACCTGGTCACCAGCCGGCACCCGGTACGCACGTGGTGGGCGGAGATCGCCCGGGTGCTGCGTCCCGGTGGCACGTACTTCTCGCAGCAGGTCGGGCCGCGCACGGTCTTCGAGCTGGCCGAGCACTTCCTCGGCCCGCTGGACGGCTCGGCCCGCGAGCCGGGCGAGACCGCGAAGGACGCCGGGGCCGCCGGGCTGGAGGTGGTGGACCTGCGCTCCGAGCGGCTGCGGATGGAGTTCGGCGACATCGGCGCGGTGGTCTACTTCCTGCGCAAGGTCATCTGGATCGTGCCGGGCTTCTCGGTCGAGCGCCACGCGGGCGAGCTGCGCGCGCTGCACGAGCGCATCGAGGCCGAGGGCCCGTTCGTGGCCCATTCCAGCCGTTTCCTCATCGAGGCGAGGAAACCCGGCCCCATGTGATCGGCGGGTCTGATCGGTGGGCCCGGGCACGTACCCCGGCGGGCGTACCCGCCGGGCCGCCGCGCACTCCGCCGGGCGCAGTGCCGGACGGGACCGGCGGACGATTCGGCGCGGCCTCCTTCCGCGGACCCTGGAGGTACCACGACAAGGAGGAGAGCATGAACACGATCGCGCTGACGGCGCCCCACTGGGGAGGCGGGTTCTGGCCGGTCTTCCCGGCCTTCTGGGGCCTGTTCTGGATCGCCGCCGTCGCCCTGGCCGTCACGGCCTGGCGCCGGGGCTGGTGGGGGCCGCGCCGCCGGACCCCCGCGAGCGCCACGCCCGCGAGCGGCAGCTCCACGAGCGGCGCCGAGCGGATCCTCGCCGAGCGGTACGCCCGGGGCGAGATGAGCGACGACG
Source organism: Nonomuraea sp. NPDC050783 (assembly GCF_040802095.1). Lineage (NCBI taxonomy): Bacteria > Bacillati > Actinomycetota > Actinomycetes > Streptosporangiales > Streptosporangiaceae > Nonomuraea > Nonomuraea sp. NPDC050783. The sequence goes on along the minus strand of NZ_JBFAHK010000001.1, from coordinate 584,182 downwards.
AGTACTTCGAGAAGATGTCCGTGCTTCGCAACGCTGGGGGGTAAACGTCACGATCAGTGCCACTTCTGTCACTGGTCGTGCCCATCGGGCCGGATTACGGTACGGGTATGCGACCCGGTGAGGAGCGCGCCCCCTGAGCGCAGAAGCCGCCGCCCTGCTCGCCGGCGGGGTGGCCGCGGGGCTGGTGGCGGGCACCGCGACGTGCGCCGCCACCCAGGGCGGGCTGCTCGTGGGCCTGGTCGGCCGGGGCGGTGACCCGGCGGCGGTCGGGTGGTTCCTGGCCGGGCGGCTGGGGTCGTACACGCTGGCCGGGGCGCTGCTCGGGCTGCTCGGCTCGGCCGTCAGCCTGCCGCCCGCCGCGCGCGCGGCGCTGCTCGTCGCGGCCGGCGTCATGGTGATCGGCTTCGCGGTCCGGATGTTGCGGCGCGGGCACTGCGCGGCGCGTCCCGGGGAGCGGCCGGTCTCCCGGCTCAGGGCGCCGCTGATCGGCGCGGCGACCGTCCTGGTGCCGTGCGGGATGACGCTCGGCATGGAGATGATCGCCGTCTCCAGCGGCTCGCCCGTCGCCGGCGCCGCGGCGATGGCGGGGTTCGTGGCCGGCACCGCGCCGGCGTTCGCGCTGCTCGGGTACGTACTGCGCCGCGTCTCCCGCACCCGCCTGGCCAGGGCCGCCGGGGTGGTCGCGATCGTCGCCGGGCTCTGGACCGCCGGCGCCGGCCTCAACCTGGCCGGCTGGCTGCCCGCCGCCGCGCCACGGGCCCGGGCCGGCCCCGCCTCTCCGGTGGTGACCGTGTGGGCCACGCGCCAGGGTTACCGCCCGGCCCTGGTGTCCGCCCCGGCGGGCGTACCGGTCGAGATCGTCTTCAAGGTGGCCGGCCGGGGCTGCACCAGCACCGTCAGCATCGCCGGGCGCGACGTCGCGCTGCCCGCCACCGTGCGCCTGCCGCCGCAGCCGCCCGGCACGCTCCGCTACGTCTGCGGCATGGGCATGTACACCGGCTTCGTGGACTTCTCGTGATCCCAGCCGCGCGTCGTCGGCGATTACCGTTCGCGATCGCGTGATCACGTGCCACGCTGTGCGCTATGGCCTGGCAAGGAGACGTGATGGCGCCTGCCGTACCGGCGCCGCGCAGGGGCGAGGAGCCCGAGTTGCTGACCGCCGCGTGGGCGGGCGACCCGCGAGCCGCGCACCGGCTCGGCCGGCTGTACGCCGAACGCGGCGACCGCGCGGCCGCCAAGCACTGGTGGGAACGCGCGGCCGCGGCCGGCAACGTCGACAGCGCCTACAACCTGGGCATCTGGCACGAGAAGCACGGCAGCCTGGTCGAGGCCGTCACCTGGTACGAGAGCGCCGCCGCCGCCGGTGACGCCGAGGCCGCGGCCAACCTGGCGACGCTGCTGCTGGAGCAGCGCGGCGACGTCGCGGCGGCCCGCCGCTGGTTCGAGGCGGCGGCCGAGGCCGGCTCCCGGGTCGCCGCCCGGCGGCTGGCGCTGGTGTGCGAGGACGCCGGCGAGCAGGGGGCGGCCCGCGAGTGGCACCGCCGGGCGGCTGCGGCGGGCGACACCGCCTCGGCCCACGACCTCGGCTTCCTGGCGTACGCGGCGGGCGAGGACGAGGAGACCGTGCGGTGGTGGGAGTTCGCCGCCCGGGGCGGCCACGTCGAGTCCGCCTACTGCATGGGCCTCTACCTGGACGCCGCCCGCGACCCCGAGGGCGCCGAGGCCTACTACCGGCTGGCCGCCAGGAACGAGCACCCGGCCGCGGCCTCCTGGCTCGGCGGCATCGCGCTGTCGCGGGGCGACCTGCACACGGCGCGGGCCTGGTACGAGCGGGCCGCGCAGGCCGGCCGCGTCGAGGACCAGCGCATGGCCGGGTTCGTCTGCGTGGAGCTGGGCGACTGCGGCACGGCCGGCCACTGGTTCGGCCGGGCGGCGGCGGGCGGCGACGCCGAGGCCGCCTTCACCTACGGCCTGCTGCTCATCGCCGAGTTCGGCGACCTGACCGGCGGGCGGCACTGGTTCCGGCAGGCGGCGCGGGCCGGGCACCACGGGGCCGCGCTGGAGCTGGGCGGGCTGCTGACGGCCTCCGGCGAGCTGGGCGAGGCGCACGAGTGGCTGTCCGACCCGCCGCCGCCGGTCTGGGCCCGCCCGGCCGAGCCGGAGCTGGCCGCGCGGGCGGAGCTGGCCGCCGCCGCGACCGGCCGGCGGGGCGGCGAGGCGCTGGACGCGGCCGCGCTCACCGAGATCCTGTCCACATGGGACCTGATGACCAGGCCGCTGCACGACCACTCCGACGTGGTGGGCTGGCTGGTGCGGCGCTGCGGGACGCACGCCGAGGCGGTCGAGCACCTGGCGTCGGTGCGGGGCGCGCTGCTGCGTCCCGGCACGGCGCCCTGGCCGAGCCCGGCGGAGGTGCAGCACGTCCTGGCCACCGCCCGCGACCTGCGCGGGCGGCTCGGCCTGGAGTGAGGCGAGGGGCCGCGGGGCCTCGGCCCGGCGGGGCTACACGACCTCGGCGAGCGGGGTGAACGGCAGGCCGAGGGCTTCGGCGACGGGCCGGTTCGTCAGGCGGCCGGCGTGCGTGTTGAGGCCGGCGGCCAGCGCGGGGTCGGCCTTCAGCGCCTCGCGCCAGCCCAGGTTGGCCAGCTTGACCGCGTACGGGAGGGTCGCGTTGGTCAGGGCGTGGGTGGAGGTGTGGGCCACCGAGCCGGGCATGTTGGCCACGCAGTAGAAGACCGTCTCGTGCACCTTGTAGGTCGGCTCGGCGTGCGTGGTCGGGCGCGAGTCCTCGAAGCAGCCGCCCTGGTCGATGGCGATGTCCACGAGCACCGAGCCGGGCTTCATGCGGCTGACCAGGTCGTTGGAGACCAGCGTCGGGGCCTTGGCGCCGGGGATCAGCACCGCGCCGATGACCAGGTCGGCCTGCAGCACCTCCTGCTCGATGGCGAAGCCGGTGGAGACCAGCGTCCTCATGCGGCCCTGGTAGATGGCGTCGATGTGGCGCAGGCGGTCGATGTCGGTGTCGAGGACGGTGACGTCGGCGCCCATGCCGACCGCGATCTGGGCGGCGTTCAGGCCGGACACGCCGCCGCCGATGACGACCACCTTGGCGGGGGCCACGCCGGGCACGCCGCCGGGCAGGACGCCGCGGCCGCCGTTGAAGCGCATGAGGTTGTAGGCGCCCACCTGCGGCGCGAGCCGGCCGGCGACCTCGGACATCGGGGCGAGCAGCGGCAGGGTGCGGCCGACCTGGACGGTCTCGTACGCGATGCCCGTGGTCCCGGCGCCCAGCAGGGCGTCGGTGCAGGGCCGGGAGGCGGCCAGGTGGAGGTAGGTGAACAGCACCAGGCCCTCGCGCAGCCGGTGGTACTCCTCGGCGATGGGCTCCTTGACCTTGAGCACCATGTCCGCCTCGCCCCACACGGCGTCGGCGCCGTCGATGATCTTGGCGCCGGCGGACAGGTACTCCTCGTCGGTGATGTGCGAGCCGAGGCCCGCGCCGCGCTGGACCAGGACGTCGTGGCCGTTGCGCACCAGCTCGTGGACGCCTGCGGGTGTGGCGGCCACGCGGTACTCGTGGTTCTTGACCTCGGCAGGGACGCCGATCTTCATTGCGGTGCATCCTTTCGGGAACCGGCACGCCGTCGTGCCGGGTTGAGGGGTGCGGGGAGGCGTTGCGTCAGATGCGGGACCAGGCCTCGGTGAGCACGCCGCGCAGGATCGAGCCGATCTCCTCGAACTCCCGCGGGCCGGCGATCAGCGGCGGCGCGAGCTGGATGACGGGGTCGCCGCGGTCGTCGGCCCGGCAGTAGAGGCCGGCGTCGAACAGCGCTTTGGACAGGAAGCCGCGCAGCAGCCGCTCGGACTCGTCGGCGTCGAAGGTCTGCTTGGTGGCCTTGTCCTTGACCAGCTCGATGCCCCAGAAGTAGCCGGAGCCGCGCACGTCGCCGACGATGGGCAGGTCGCGCAGGTCGTCGAGGGTCTGCCTGAACAGCGGCTCGTTCCTGGTGACGTGGCCCAGGAGGTCCTCGCGCTCGAAGATGTCGAGGTTGGCGAGGGCGACGGCGGACGAGACGGGGTGGCCGCCGAAGGTGTAGCCGTGGGCGAACATGGTGTCGCCGTCCTTGAACGGCTCGAACAGCCGCTCGTGCGCGATCATCGCGCCGATGGGCGCGTAGCCGCTGGTCATGCCCTTGGCGCAGGTGATGATGTCGGGCACGTAGTCGAACTTCTGGCCGCCGAACATGGTGCCGAGGCGGCCGAAGGCGCAGATGACCTCGTCGGAGACGAGCAGGACGTCGTACTCGTCGCAGATCTCGCGCAGCCGCTGGAAGTAGCCGGGGGGCGGCGGGAAGCAGCCGCCGGCGTTCTGCACGGGCTCGGCGAAGACGGCGGCCACGGTGTCGGGGCCCTCCATCTCGATGGCGCGGGCCACGCGGTCGGCGGCCCAGATGCCGTACTCCTCGGGGGTCATGCCGGGGACGCCGGTGATCTCGTCGGCGCGGTAGTGGTTGGTGTTCGGGACGCGGACCGAGCCGGGCACCAGCGGCTCGAACATCTGCTTGAACGCGGGGATGCCGGTGATCGACAGCGCGCCCTGCGGAGTGCCGTGGTAGGCGATCTGGCGGCTGATGACCTTGTGCTTGAGTGGCTTGCCGACGAGCTTGTAGTACTGCTTGGCCAGCTTCCAGGCGGTCTCGACGGCCTCGCCGCCGCCGGTGGTGAAGAAGACGCGGTTGAGCTCGCCGGGGGTGTGGGCGGCCAGGCGCTGGGCCAGCTCGGCGGCCTTGGGGTGGGCGTAGGACCACAGGGGGAAGAAGGCCAGCTCCTGGGCCTGCTTGGCGGCGGCCTCGGCCAGCTCCTGGCGGCCGTGGCCGACCTGGACGACGAAGAGCCCGGCCAGGCCGTCGAGGTAGCGCTTGCCGTGGATGTCGTAGACGTAGGACCCCTCGCCGCGCACGATGGTCGGGATCTCGGACTGCTCGTAGGCGCTGTGCCTGGTGAAGTGCAACCACAGGTGGTCCTGCGCCGCCTTCAGCACGTCGTTCTCCGGCTGCGTCATGGCTATCTTCCCTCGTCTCCTGAACTAGCCCACAGTCTGCATGTTCGTCGAAAGTTTGCCAAGCGAATCGGTCGCAGCAGTGTGCAAGAAAATCGAGATCCGCAGAACCTCTATGTAACAGCAACGAAATCCGCACGTCGATGTGCGGGTGGACGGATGTCCGCTTCGTCCCTTTCGACGGGTTGCTTCCCAGCTCGTCGGGCGGGTGTGGTGCAATGAGACGCAAACTGCCGAAAACGATCCCGGGGGAACGTCCCGTGACTCCAGACCAGATAGAGAGCGCCGTCGCGGCCTCGATGCCCCAGACCGTCGAGGACCTCAAGCGGCTGGCCGCCATCCCCTCCGTCGCCTTCCCCGGGCACCCCGAGGAGCCCGTCTTCGCGGCCGCCGCGGTGACGGAGGAGCTGCTGCGCTCAGCGGGTCTGCCGCACGTCCAGCAGGTGGCCGTCGAGGGCAGCTTCCCCGCGGTCTACGGCGAGGCGCCCGCCCCGCCCGGCGCCCCCACCGTCCTGCTGTACGCGCACTACGACGTGCAGCCCGCCGGTGACCCGGCCGCCTGGCGCACCCCGCCGTTCGAGCCGACCCTCATCGACGGCCGCCTCTACGGCCGCGGCACCGCCGACGACAAGTCCGGCGTGATCTCGCACGTCGCCGCGCTGCGCGCCTTCCGCGGCCGGTTCCCGGTGGGCGTCAAGGTCATCGTCGAGGGGCAGGAGGAGTACGCGGGCGAGCGCCTGGAGGCGTTCGTCGAGCGCAACCCCGAGCTGCTGCGCGCCGACGCCGTCGTGGTCGCCGACACCGGCAACCCGCGCCTCGGCGACCCTGCCGTGACCACCTCGCTGCGCGGCATGGCCGCCTTCACCGTCGAGGTGCGCACGCTGCGCGAGCCGGTCCACAGCGGCCAGTTCGGCGGCGCCGCGCCCGACGCGCTGGCCGCCCTCATGCGCATGCTGACCTCGCTGCACGACGACAACGGCGACATCCGCGTCCCGGGCCTGCCGCGCGGCACGTTCCTCGGGCAGGGGCCGTCGGAGGAGGAGTTCAGGAAGACGGCGGGCGTCCTGGACGGGGTCTCGCTGGTGGGCTCCGGCGCACTGGCCGACCGCCTGTGGTCGTCCTACGCCATCACCGTGACCGGCATGGACGTGCCGACGGTGCCGCAGGCGATCAACGCGGTGCAGCCGGTCGCCCGGGCCCGCGTGACGGTCCGCGTCCCGCCGGCCGGCGACCCGAAGACGACCGTGAACGCGGTGGTGGACTTCCTGCGCCAGGTGGCCCCGTGGGGCGTGCAGGTGGGCTTCGGCGACTTCACGGTGGGCTCCGGCTTCCAGGCCGACTCCGGCGGCACCGCCCGCGCCGCCCTCAACCGCGCCATGGAGCGCGCCTTCGGCCGCCCGCCGCGCGACGTGGGCGCCGGCGGCTCGATCCCGCTGGTGAACACGCTGCTCAAGCAGTTCCCCGCCGCCGAGATCCTGCTGTTCGGCGCCGAGGACGAGGACGCCGGCTGCCACGCCCCGAACGAGCGCGTGGACCTGGAGGAGCTCCGCAAGGTCGCCACCACCGAGGCCCTGTTCCTGCACGAACTGGGCCTCCCCTCCGCCCTCGGCGTCTGACCCGTCAGCCGCCCGGCCCGGAGGGCGCCTCTTCCAGCAGCTCGCGGTGGGCGGGCTGGAGGCCCTCCGGGAGGTGGCCGGCGGGGCACCAGCGGGCCTCCAGGATCTCCAGGGGGTCGAGGCGGAGGGTGCCGCCGGTCAGGACGGCCTCGTAGGCGATCTCGGCGCGCAGGGCGAAGCCGCTGCGGACCCGCAGGAGGCGGCCCACCCGGACGTCCAGGCCGGTCTCCTCGCGGACCTCGCGCCGGACCGTCTCCTCGAACGTCTCGCCCCGCCTGGCGTAGCCCGTGGGGAAGCCCCACGGGCGGCTCTCCGGCCACAGCCGGTGCCGGAGCACCAGCAGCCGCCCTTCGCCGTCCCGTACCAGGCCGGTGACGCCGACCATGAACGTGGCGTGCGTGAGCCACACCAGCCGCCAGCGCAGCCGGCCGCCCAGCAGCCGCCAGATCCGGGCGAGTAGCCGTATCACGAGTTTCCTTCTCCTCGGTCGTCGGTGGTGTTCGCGCCATAGTGTCGCGTCATGGACTGGCAGGAGTGGCACGACGAGTACGACAGGACGGATTCGCGGCTGGCGCGGCGGCTGGAGGTGGTCCGGGAGCGGATCCGGACGGCGCTGGACGCGGCGCCCGCCGGGCCGGTGAAGGTGATCAGCATGTGCGCGGGCCAGGGCCGCGACCTCATCCCCGTGCTGGCGGCGCACCCGCGCCGCGACGACGTGCGGGCGCGGCTGGTGGAGCTGGATCCCCTCATCTGCGACCAGGCCAGGGAGGCGGCCTGCGCGGCCGGGCTCGGCGGCCGGGTCGAGGTGGTCGTCGGGGACGCCTCGGTGGTCGACCGGTACGCCGGCATGACCCCCGCCGACCTGGTCCTGGCCTGCGGGGTCTTCGGCAACATCACCGACGAGGACGTCCGGCGCACCATCGGCTTCCTCCCCCGCCTGTGCGCCGGGGGCGGCACGGTCGTCTGGACGCGGCACCGTGAGGAGCCCGACCTCGTGCCGCGGATGTGCGAGTGGTTCGGGGAGAACGGGTTCGAGCTGGAGTGGGTCTCGGAGCCGGACACCGGGTACGGGGTCGGCGCGCACCGCTTCACCGGCGAGCCCCGGCCGCTGGGCGGCGGGGAGCAGATGTTCCGCTTCCTCGGGTACGAGCGGCTGCGCTGACCCCGGGCGGGGCGCGTCACAGGTCGACGAGGGCCAGGAGGCGGGCCGCCTGCTCCTCGCCGTCGGCGGCCAGCGCGATGCCCTTGACGAGGGTCAGCAGGTCGCGGACGTCGAGGTCGGGGCGGGCCGCGCCGGCGCGGCGGGCGGCGTCCACGAGGTCCGAGGCCGTGGCGAGCATCGCGGCGTGCCAGTCGGCCAGCCGCCGCGAGCGCTCGTCGCCCGCGACCGCCAGGGCCAGGTCGCGCTTGGCCGCGACGTGGGTCATGAACAGGCGCAGCCACGCGCGCAGCGCCTCGGCAGGCCGGCCGTCCGCCAGCCCCTCGGCCAGCAGGGCCTCGCCGCGGGCGCAGAGCTGGGCCACCTCGTCGGCGTAGACCGCCACCAGCAGGTCGGAACGGGTGGGGAAGTGCCGGTACATGGTGGCGTTGCCCACGCCGGCGCGGCGGGCCACCTCGTCGAGGGGCGCGTCGGCGCCCTTCTCGGCGAAGACCTGGGCGGCGGCGGCCAGGAGCAGGTCGTGGTTGCGCTGGGCGTCGGCCCGGCGCGGGCGGGCATTGTGAAATGGGGACATCCCCGATTAGTGTAGCCGCACATCGGAAACGGGGAGTTCCCCGTTTAGCTGGAGGAGACGGCATGCGGGCAGGAGAAGTACACCGGCGGGTCGTGGAGCTGTATCCGCAGGTGGTGGCGACCGGGGAGTTGGACGAGGCCCTGGCGTACATCGACCCCGACGTGATCGACCATCGCGGCGGCACCGAGGGCGATCACGTCGGGATCGGCGCCTGGCGGGAGAAGTGGGAGCGGGTGGTGTCCGGCAAGGGCGACTTCCACGACGTGTCGGTGGTCGTGGAGCAGAACGTCGCGACCGACGACCTGTCGGCCAACGTCTACCTCAGCCGGGGCACGCACACCGCGACCGGGCGGCGGTACGAGGTGCGCGGGCTGGACATGATCCGGGTACGGGACGGGCGGATCGTCGAGCACTGGGCCGTGCGGGACACGGTGGCGATGCACGACCAGCTCCGGCTCGACGGCGCGTAGCCGCGGGCGGGCGGGCCGTCAGTGGCCGGCCGCGTGGCGGCGGGCGTTGGCCTGGACGAGGCGCAGGCCGGTCTCGACCAGGGCCCAGCCGAGGCGCGCCCGCCAGAGCCCACGGCGACCGGCGTCGGCACGGGCATGGGCACGGGCATGGGCACGGGCCTGAGCAGCGGCACGGGCACCAGCCTGGGCAGCGGCCTGGGCATCGGCACCGGCACGGGCATCGGCGGCGGCGAGGTGGCGGGCCGCGGTGCGGTGGCGGGCGGCCGCGGCGCGGAGCTCGCGGGCGCGGGCCTTCTCGACGTACAGGTACAGGTCCGGGTCCATCGGGTCCTCCTGGGGGTCAGCGTCCGGGGTTCCACGAGCGGAAGGGGAAGCCGTACATCTGGACGGCGACGCTCTCGCGCCCCTCCATGTCGCCCGCCTCGCGGGCGGCCCTGCCGCGCGCCCGCCACCTGTCGGCCAGGTCGCGGAGCTCGTCGGCGAGCCGGCCCAGCTCGTCGGGCGTGAGCCACATCAGGTGCTCGGAGGAGAAGGCCGCGTCGCGCCAGGCGGGCTCCCAGGCCATCTGGGCGTCGAGGTAGCCCTCGTACATCTCGTGCTGCTGGCGGGCGTGCGCGCGGCTCATCGCGGCGTGGGCGGCGACCTCCTCGGGACTGTCGCGGAAGTCCTCGTCCCGGGTGGAGATGCTCTCCGCGACCGGGCGCCACCAGCGCTCGCGGGCGTCGCCGCCGTCCTGCGGAGCCTCCTCGATGAGGCCGTGCGCGGCCAGCTTGCGCAGGTGGTAGCTGACCAGGCTGACGGCCTCGTCCACCTGCTCGGCGAGGTGCGAGGCCGTCGCCGAGCCCGCGACGTAGAGCACGCGGTAGAGCTTCATGCGCAGCGGGTGGCCCAGGGCCTTGAGCGTGTCGAGGTCCTTGACGCGGCGGGTCTTCTCGGTGGCCATGACACCACCGTAGACGCGAAAGATAAATTGCGCAAATATTTTTGCGCATCTGCCCCCGGATCAGGAGCGCCGGCGGATCACCTGACCGGCAGCTCGTAGACGCGGCGCACGCTGCTGCCGAGCCGGCTCACGTCCGCGCCGTACACGTGCACGGAGACGCCGACCTCGTCGCTGGTGTTGCGGACCTTGTGGATGTCGCCGGGCGGGGCGAAGCCGCTGACCTCGCCGGGACGGTTCTCGGCGCGGCCGATCTCGCGCAGGTGGTCGCCCATGTCCCGGTAGAGGATCTCGTACTCGATGCCGCTCAGGACGCCGAACGCACACCAGGACACGTGGTCGTGGATGACGGTGTCCTGGCCGGGCCGCCACACCACCGCGACGATCGAGAAGTCGGCCTCGGCGTGCAGCAGGTGGGAGACGTAGCCGTCGGGCGAGCCGGCGCGCTCCTCCGGGGTGAGCAGGTCGAGGCCGGGCAGGTGCGCGCGGAGCAGGTCGGCGACGGCGTACGCGGTCTGCCGGGCCTCCAGCCGCCGGGCGACGACGGCGGAGACACCGGTCACGAGCGGACCCAGCCCCGGACGGGCGACGGTGGTGACGGCCATATCCATGTTATCCCCCTAGGGAAAGCCGATAATCGTTCTTCCCTCTCTACAGTGCTACGAGCAGCACCAATAGGTCCAACAGAAGTCTTCTGGCTCATCCATAGATATGGTTGATAGATGCTCGACGTCGTCCGTCTGCGGGTCCTGCTCGCGGTCGCCCGCAAGGGCTCGCTGACCGCCGCGGCCAAGGAGCTGCACTACTCGCAGCCGTCCGTCAGCCACCACCTGGCCAGGCTGGAGGCCGAGACCGGCGCCCAGCTCGTCCAGCGCGCCGGCCGGGGCATCCGCCTGACGGAGGCCGGGCGGCTGCTCGCCGAGCGCGCCGCCGAGATCATCGGCCGGCTCGACGACACCGCCGAGGAGCTGGCCGCCCACGTGGGGCTGCGCGCGGGCCGGGTGCGGCTGGCCGCCTTCCCCTCGGCGCTCGGGACGTTCGTCCCCCAGGCCGCCACCCTCCTCAAGGCCGACCATCCCGACCTGCGGCTGCACCTCACCGAGATCGAGCCGCCCGAGGCGCTGCGGCTGCTGCGGGCCGGCCGGGTGGACGTCGCGGTGGTCTTCCGCTACGACGACACCGCCCCCGAGGAGGGCGGCGTCACCATGATCCCGCTGCTGGAGGACCCCAGCTACCTGGTGTCCGACCTGCCCGTGGACGGCGACCTGGCCCGGCACGCCGGCGCGTCCTGGATCGCGGGCTGCGACCGCTGCCGCAGCCACCTCCTCGACGTGTGCGAGAAGGCCGGCTTCGCGCCGCGCATCTCGTTCACCAGCGACGACATCGTGGCGGTGCAGGCGCTGGTCGCGGCCGGGCTCGGCCTGACCATGCTGCCCGGCCTCGCCCTGCGCGCCCACCGCCACCCCGAGGTCGAGGTGGCCGAGATCCCGGGCTCGACCCGGCACGTGTACGCGGCCGTCCACGGCGACCCGCCCCACCCGCCGGCCACCGCGGCGCTGCTGCGCGCTCTGCGGAAAAGCCTTTGACGGCCCGCTTACGATGCGGTCATGCCGGATGTCTCGACTCTCGCCCTCTTCTGTGTGGCCACGCTCGGCCTGCTCGTGGTGCCCGGGCCCGCGGTCCTCTACATCGTCACCCGCAGCGTCGCGCAGGGCCGGGGCGCGGGGCTGATCTCCGTGCTGGGCGTCCACACGGGCTCGCTCGTCCACGTGGCCGCGGCGGCGCTCGGCATCAGCGCGCTGCTGGCCGCCTCCGCCACGGCGTTCACCGTGGTCAAGTACGTCGGCGTCGCCTACCTGCTCTGGCTCGGCGTGCGCAAGCTGATGCGGCGCGGCGGCGGCGAGGAGGCCGTGGAGCTGCGGGTGCAGTCGAAGCGGCGGTTGTTCTGGGAGGGGTTCGTGGTGAACGTGCTCAACCCCAAGACGGCGATCTTCTTCCTGGCGTTCCTGCCGCAGTTCGTGAGCCCGGCCGCCGGGCCCGTCGGCCCGCAGATCCTGCTGCTCGGGCTGCTGTGGATCGTGCTGGGCATGCTCTCCGACGGCACGTACGCGCTGCTCGCCTCGGCCCTGGCCGGGCGGGTACGCGGCTCCGTGCGGGCGCGGCGGCGGCTGGACGTGGGCAGCGGGCTGGTGTACGTCGGGCTGGCGGCCTGGCTCACGACCGCGAAGGCCTGACAAGCCGCGAAATTTCTGGCCCGCAGTGCGATAGTGAGGTCAAGCGTTGGACGGGGGCGGCACTCCCGGACGTCCCTGACAGGCCGGCCTCAAGGCGGTTCCCATGGACACGCCACCGTACCGCCTCGGGCCCGAGCGGGCCGTCGAGGTCCGCGCGGGTCGCGACGACCTCGTCGGCGTGACCGGCTCGGGCTGTGCCATCGGCGCCGACCTCGTACTGACCAGCGGTGACGTCATCGAGCCCGGAACGCCGTGCCAAGTGCGCGCGGCCTGGTCCGGGCGGTGGGAGCCGGCCGAGGAGGTCTGGCGGGGGCGCGGCGCCACGGCCGCGGTGCTGCTGCGGGTGCCCGCCGCGCCGTGGCGGGACGTCCCCGGCATCGAGCACGTGCGATGGGCGCGGGCCGCCGCCGGCCACCGGTACCGCCTGCGCTGCGTGGCCAGGGGGTTCGCCAGGTCGCAGCGGCGGCGGGACGGGGCGTGGGGCGCGCGGACGCTGTCCGGGGCGGTGGAGGCGCCCGCCGGAGCGGTGTCCAAGGTGCTGTCGGTCACCGTGCTGGGCCCGGAGCCGGAGTCGCTGCCGGTCGCGCTGTGGGAGGGCCTGCCGGGGGCGGCGCTGCTCGCCGAGCCCGCCGGGCAGCTCCTCGGGGTCGTCGTGGCCGGGCGCGACGGGTACGCGCGGCGGCGGCTGGACGCGATCCCGGCCGCGGCGCTGCTGGGTGACGAGCGGTTCCGGGAGGTGGCGGGGGTCGCGCCGGGGCGGCTGGAGACCGTCGCCGAGGACGACCCGGCCGTGGTGCTGGCCGGGCTGCTGACCCCCTGGAGGGAGGAGCTGCCGCCCGACTGCCCCGACTGGCGGCTGCTGGAGCCGCGGCACGCGGTGGTGCCGTTCCTGGGGCGGCGGGAGGAGCTGGCGCGGCTGCGGGCGTGGGCGGCCGGGCCGGGGGCCCTGTCGATCGCGGTGGTGAGCGGGCGCGGCGGCACGGGGCGCAGCAGGCTGGCCGGGGAGCTGTGCGAGGAGCTGGGGCGGGCGGGGTGGGACGCCGGGTTCCTGACGCTGGACGCCGTTTGCGCGGTCCTGTGCGCGGAGGGAGGCCCGGGCCCGGTGGCGGCGGGGGGCGCGGGCCCGGTGGCGGCGGGGGGCGCCGGCCTGGTGGCGGCCGGAGGCGCGGGCGTGGTGGCGCCGGGGGACGCCGGCCTGGTGCGGCTGGAGGCGTTGCGGCCGACGCTGGCCGTCATCGAGCATCCGGAGCCGTCCGCGCCGCTGGTCGGCGAGCTGGTGCGGCGGCTGGCCAGGCACGGGCACAACCCGCCCGTACGCGTCCTGCTGGTGGTGCGGGAGCCGGGGGACGCCGAGTGGTGGCGCCGGCTCGACACGGCCGCGGGCGGGTGGCCGCGACGGCTCAACACCGCGACCGTCCAGCTCAACGCCCGCCCCCTGACCCTGGACGAGCGGAGGGAGCACGCGGTCGCGGCCATGAAGGCGTACGCGCCGAGCCGCGCGGCCCTGCCTCCCCCGCCGCCCCTGGACGACCCCGAGTTCGGGCTGCCGCTCCACGTCCACCTGGCCGCCCTGACCCGGCTGCGCGACGGCGCAACGCCCGGCGACGGCGGGCCGGCGCCGACCGAGGGGTTCCTGGAACGCGAGTTCCAGCAGTGGGCAAGAGCCTGGCCCGCCCCGCACGACCCCGCGACCACCCCACCCGAACCGCCCGACGGCAGGGGCGACGCGGATGGCGCGGGCGACGCGGGCGGCACGGACTGTGTGGACGGCATGGATGGCGCGGGCGGCGTCGGCGGCGCGGACCGTGTGGGCGGCATGGGCGGCATGGGCGGCGTGGACGGGGTCACGGCGTGGCAGGCGGTGGCGGTGCTGACGCTCACCGCGCCCGCGCTCGCCGAGCTGCCCGGCCTGCTGGAGGCCGTCCCCGCTCTCCGCGACCCGCCCTCCTCCCCCGGCCCCACCCGGCAGGGGCCAGAGAGCGAGGGCGGCGGCGGGCTCAGGAGTCACGCCCTGCACGTGGCGCGCTGGCTCGGCAGGGTCTTCCCCGGAGGCGCGCGGCTGACCCCGCTGGGCCCGGACGTGCTGGCCGAACGGCTGCTGGAGCGGACCGAGAGTCTGGATGCGATCGTGCTCGCCGTCCACGACCACGAGGGCCGGACGGAGCGGCACCTCGTCCGGATGCTGGACGTCCTGCGCTCGTCGGCGGCGGGATCCGCGCGGGCCCGCGCGGCACTGCGGTCCCTGCTGGTGAAGAGGATGGACAGGCTGGTCGCGGAGGCGGCGCGAGCACCCGCCACCCGTCTGGCGGACGCGGTCAACGCCGCCCTCGGCTGGTTCGCCGACGACCGGGACGTCGCCGCCGCCGTCGCCCGGCTGCCCCTGCGGCGCGGGGAGGTGCCCCTCGGGCTGAGGGCGCTGGAGGTGACGCTGGGCGAGCTGGCCGTGCGGCGGCTGCGGCTCGCGGGACGGCCGGGCGAGCTGGCCACGGCGCTGTCGGTGCTGGCGGGGCGGCTGGCGGCGGTCGGGCGGGTCGGCGAGGCGGTCGCGGCGGGGGCGGAGGCGGTGGAGATCTTCGCGGGCGCTCCCCCGTACGAGGCGGCCACCGCGCGAGCCGAGGCCCTGCACTGCCTGGCCGCCTGCCTGCTGCTCGCGGGCGAACCGGGCGGGGCGCTCAAGCCGGCCCAGGAGGCGGCGGCCCGCTTCCGCCTCCTCGCCGAGGACGACCCGGGCGGGCGGGGGGCGGCGCGGGTCGGGTCGGCGCACTACAACCTGGCGTGCGCGCTCGGAGGTGCCGGGCGCGTGGCGGAGGCGATCGAGGCGTACGCGTCCGCCGGCGGCGACACCGGACTCGCCGACGATCTGTCCACCGTCCTGCCCGCACTGTCCGTTCACCCCGCTCTGCCCGACCCGCCCGTTCACACCGACTCGTCCGTTCAGCTCGACCCGCCCGTCCAGCCCGATCCGCCCGTCCAGCCCGGCCCGTCCGTCCAGCCCGGTCTGCCTGCGCGGTCCAGTTCGCCCATTCGGCCTGCGCTGCCCGGCTCATTCAGCCCGGCCGGAACGACCAGCGGCCCCGGAGGGACCGGCCCAGCCGGGACGACCGCCGCGCCCGTCCCGGCGTCCGGGCCGGGGGCGGCGGTGGCCGGGCTGGGGGCGCACGCCTCGCTCGCCGAGCCCGGTGAGGCGGGGGTGACGGGCACCGTGCCTGGGGGGCTGGCGCCGTACGAAAGCGCGGGGCCGGGGGCGGTGGCGGAGCTGGGGGGCTGGCTGGCGGTGGCTGCGACCGCCGCCGTGAAGGGTGTGGCCCCGACCGACCGGGAGCTGGCCGAGCGCCTGTACTTGCTGGCCGCCCGCCTGCACCGCCTCGCCCGGACGCGGGAGGCCGTGGCGCCCGCCGCCGAGGCCGTGGCGCGGCTGCGCGGGCTGGCGGCCGAGGAGCCCGGCCTCAGGCTGATGCTGGCGCGGGCGGCGGGGCTGCTGGCCCGGCTCCGCCTGGCCGGGGACGACGTGGACGCCGCCACCCGTTCCGCCGCCGAGGCCGTACGGAACCTGCGGGCCCTGGCCGCGCTGGAGCCCGCCGAGCACCGCCCAGCCCTGGTGGCGCAGCTCCTCGACCTGGGCGAGCTGCTGCTCCTGGACGACCGTCCCGAGGAAGCCCTCAGCGCGCTGGAGGAGGCCCTGACAGCGGTGGACGGCCGGCGGGCGCAGGCCCGGGGCCGGTACCTGCTCGGCCTCTGCCTGGACGAGCTGGGACGTACGGCCGACGCGCGGGCACACCTGGAGATCGCCGCCGAGCTGTACGACGTCCTGAGCGCCGACGACCCCCGCCACCGGCGGACCCTGGCGGAGGTGCGTGCCAGGCTCGGCCGCTGCCGGACCCCACCGGTCCAGGGCGGCGAGCGGCACTGGATGCCGGCCCTGATCGCCCCGCGCCCGGAGGAGGCCGTGGCGAGAGCGGAGCAGGCGTTGTCCCGATGCCGGGCGGCGGTCGAGCGGAGCGACGGCGGCGACAGCGGTGCCGGTGGTGGCGGCGGCGGGCCCCGGCCGGAGGACGTGTACGCCTACCTGTCGGCCCAGGCGACGCTGGCCCGCGCGTGGACGGACGCGGGCCGGGCGGCCGACGGCCTCGCGCTGGCCATGCGGGCGGCCGAGCTGCTGGAGCGGCACGCCCCGCCGGAGCGACGCCCCACGCCGGAACGGCACGCCACGCCAGAGCGACGCCCTACGCCGGAGCGGCACGTCCCGCCGGAGCGACGCCCCACGCCGGAACGGCACGCCACGCCGGAGCGTCCGCACGCGATCGCCGTCGGACGGGTCGCGGCGGCGCTCGGGGGCGCGCTCGTCGGGCTGGGACGGCACAAGGAGGCCGTGCCGCACCTGCTGACGGCGATCGAGGCGCACGGCCACGCGGAGCCGACCCCCGCCGCCGGGAGGGAGCTGGCCGAACTGCTGGCCCTGGAGACGGTCGCGCTGTCCCGCTCCGCCTGCCCGGCGGACGCGGAGGCGGCGGCCGACCGGCTGGTACGGCTCTGCGCGACCCTGGCGTCGGAGGGCATCGAGTCGCCGGCGGCCCTGGCGGGGGCGTTGCGGTTGCAGGGCGGCATCCGGTTCGGCAGGGGGGACCTGGCGGGCGCGCTCACCTCGGCGACCCGGGCGGTGGACGTCCTTGCGGGCAAGGGCACGCCGCTGGTCCGGGGCGCGTGCCTGGAGCTGGGCGGGCTGTGCCTGGCCGAGCTGCACCAGGACGACGCGGCCAGGACGAGGCTGGCCGAGGGCACGGCGCTGGTGGCCGAGCACGGCCGCCCGCCCGCCGACCTGGCCGGCGTCCACCTGCTGGCGCTGGTGCGGCTGGCCAGGCTGCGGGCGCGGGAGGAGGGCCCGGCGGCGGGTTCGGTGCTGTACGCGCGAATCCTGGACACCCGGCCGCTCCCGCAGGGGGACGTGCTCAGGAGCCTGGTCACCGATCTCGCGGGCTACGTCGGCGACCTGGCCGAGGGGTCCGACCCGGCGGCACTGGTGGCTCCGCTGGAGGCGTTCACCGGCGACCTCGAACGGCAGGTGCCGCTGAGCGCCGATCCCGGCCTGTACGAGGACTACGCCCGCTGCCTGTCCCGCCTGTCCGCCGTCGCCGCCAGGGCGGGGGCGGCGGCCGGGGCGGTACGGGCCGCGCGGCTGGCCGTCCGCGTCTCCCGGGGCCTGGCCGCCCTCCCCGACGCCCGGCGCGACCGGCTGGGCCCGGCGCTCGCGGCCCTCGCCCGGCTCGACCCCGCCGACCTGGCCGCCGCCGAGCAGGCCGTCATCGTCCTCGACGGAGGCGGGCGGGCCGGGAGCGAGCGCGGGGAGGTGGCCGCCGTACGCACGCTGCACGCCGCCGAGCTGCTGGACCGCGGCCGCGCCGTGGAGGCCCTGGCCCACTGCGAGCACGCCGCCGACCTGTGCGACGAGCTGGACGACCCCGCCGTGGCCGCCGCCACCTACGCCCGGCTCGGCGCGGCCCTGGCGGCCCTGGACCGGCGGCGGGCGGCGCTGGAGGCGGTCACCTGGTCGCTGGCCGAGGCGGACCGGGCCAGGGAGCGGGGCCAGGAGCTGCCCGGCGTCCGCGCGCAGGCCGTCCATGTGCGGGGACGGGTGCTGCGGGCCCAGGGCGACGGGCAACGGGCCCTCACCCACCTGATGGAGGCGCTGCGGCTCTACACCCGGTTGCCCGGCCAGGACGCGGCCGCCGCCGAGGTCGCCGCGACGATCGCCGACGACCTGCTGGCGGCGGGACGCCCGGCGGAGGCCGCCGGGTACGCCAGGACCGCCGCCGCCGGCCACCCCGAGGACACCCTCAAGGGCACGCTGGCCGCCCAGCGGCTGGCCAGGTGCCACCTGATGCTGGGCGAGCCGGCCGAGGCGCACGCCCTGGTGGCGCGGCTGATCCCGCTGGCCAGGCGGCGGCCGGACGATCCGACGTACCGGGCGGTCCTGGCCGACTCGCTGGCCCAGAGCGCGGAGCTGCTGCCGCTGCTGGGGCTGGACGACGGCGGCGCCGAGGCGGAGGCCAGGGCCCGCGAGGCGGTCTCGATCTACGACGACCTGCTGGCCGCCGGCATGGACGCCGCCGCCCTGCACACCAGCCGGGCGGGCGCGTGCCTGGCCCTGGCCACCGCGTTGCGCACGCGCGGCCGGGCGGCGGAGGCGGTGCGGCCGCTGCGGGAGGCGGTCGGCGCGCTGGAACGCCACGCGCCCGGCGATCCGCTGCCGGCCGGGCTGCTGGCCAGGGCGATGCTCATGCTGGGCGACGCCCTGATGGAGGCGGACCGGCCGCTGGAGGCGAGCCTGGTCTTCCACCGGGGCACGCAGGTGACCAGGGACGCGCGGACCCGCGCGCTGGCCCATGCCCGGCTCGGCCTCTGCCAGCATGAGCTGGGCCGGGACGACGCGGCCGACGCCGCGCTCCGGGTCGCCGCGGGCCTGCTGCGCGAGCCGCCGACCGGCGCGGCGGCCGGAGGAGGAGCGGCCGGAGGAGGAGCGGCCGGAGGAGCGGCCGGAGGAGGGGCGGCCGGAGGAGGGGCGGCCGGGCGGGACGAGGGCTCCAGGGAGCTGCTGCGCGAGGTGCTGCGGGCCAGGCTGCGGCTCCTGGAGAAGGCGAGCGGCGGCAGGGGCGGCGGCCGGAGGAGAAACGGCAGGGCGGGCGAGGCGGCGAGCCGCGCGGCGAGCGAGGAGGCCCGGCGCGTCGAGGCCGACCTGCGCGCCCTCGACGACGGCTGACACACCCGGCCAAGGCGCCCGCCCGAAACACCCGGCCAAGGCGCCCGTCCGAAGCCGCCGCCCGAGATACCCGCCCGAAGCGCCCGGCCGGGGGGGAAGCCGGCGCTTCGGGCGGGTGGCTAGGGTTCGTGGGCCTCCACCGTCTCGCGGGCCCAGCGGTAGTCCGCCTTCCCGGCCGGGGAGCGCACCATCTCGGTGACGAACGCGTACGACCGCGGCACCTTGTACCCCGACAGCAGCGTGCGGCAGTGCGCGTCCAGCTCCGCGGCGGTGACCTCGACCCCGGGCCGCGGCTCGATCACGGCCGCCACCCGGTTGCCCCACCGGTCGTCCGGCACCCCGGTCACCACCGCGTCGAACACGCCGGGATGGCCCTTGAGCACCGCCTCGACCTCCTCGGGGAACACCTTCTCCCCGCCGGTGTTGATGCACTGCGAGCCGCGCCCGAACACGTTGACGGTCCCGTCGGGCTCGACGGTGGCCAGGTCGCCGGTGAGCAGCCAGCGGGTGCCCTGCTCGTCGGTGACGAACGTGCGGGCGGTCTTGCCGGGGTCGTTGTAGTAGCCGAACGCCACCCGCCCGGAGCGGGCGACGGTGCCGAGCTGCCCGGAGCCGGGCTCGACCGGCCGGCCCGCCTCGTCCAGCACGGCGAGCCTGACCACCGAGTTCGGCTGGTAGCGCAGGCCCTTCTCGGGGGACGACCCGGCGACGCCGGAGGCGGTGAAACCGGACTCGGTGGAGCCGAAGTTGTCCATGATCATGACGTTCGGCAGCAGCTCCTGGAGCCGGTCGCGCACCGCGCCGGACAGGATGGCCCCGGTCGAGCTGACGACGAACAACGACGACACGTCGTAGGAGCCGGCGGCCAGCTCCTCGGCCAGGGGCCGGGCCATGGCGTCGCCGGTGATGTTCATGGTGAGGACGCGCTCGCGCCCGACGGCCCGCCACACCTCGGCGGGGTCGAACTTGCGCACGTACACCATCGTCCCGCCCAGGAACCAGGTGATGAACGTGCCCATCTGCGCCGCCCCGTGCATGAGCGGCGGCACCGCCATCATCGTCATCGGCCCGGACCCGGCGGCCGCGTCCACGACCTCCTGCGGGGTGGCGCGCGGCTCGCCGCCGGGGTTGCCGCCGCCGAAGCCGAAGAACAGGTCCTCCACCCGCCACATCGCGCCCTTGGGCATGCCGGTGGTGCCGCCGGTGTAGATGATGTAGACGTCCTGGCCGGAGCGCGGCGGGAAGCCCCGTTCCGGCTTGCCGCGCTCCAGGGCGGCCTCGTACGGCACCGCCGAGCCGATCGACGGCGGCCCGCCGACCGCGACCAGGTGCTCCAGCAGCGGCGCCTCGGCGACCACGGCGGCCACGCGCGGCTCGAACTCGACGTCGTAGACCAGCGCCCGGAGGTCGGAGTCCCGGTAGAGGTAGAGCAGCTCGGACTCGACGTAGCGGTAGTTGACGTTGATCGGGACGGCCCGGATCTTCAGCGCGGCCAGCATGCCGACGAGGTACGGCAGGCCGTTGTAGAGCTGCAGCCCGACGTGGTCGCCCGGCCCGACGCCCAGGTCCGCGAGGTAGTGGGCGAGCCGGTTGGCCTCGGTGTCCAGCTCGGCGTAGGTGCGGCGGTCGTCGCCGCAGATCGCCGCGACGCGGTCGGGGACGGCGTCGGCCACCCCTTCGAACAGGTCGGCGTGGTTGAACTCCATCACGGCTTCTCTCGTCCGACGATCCACATGGCGAAGAACTGCGCGCCGCCGCCGTAGGCGTGGCCGAGCGCGGTGCGCGCGCCGTCCACCTGGTGCTCGCCGGCCGTGCCGCGCACCTGCAACGCGGCCTCGGCGAACCTGATCAGCCCGGACGCGCCGATCGGGTTGCTGGACAGCACCCCGCCGGAGGCGTTCCAGGGGGTGTCGCCGTCGAGGGCGGTGGCGCCCGACTCGGTGAGCTTCCAGCCCTCGCCCTCGGCGCAGAAGCCCAGGTTCTCCAGCCACATCGGCTCGTACCAGGAGAAGGGCACGTACACCTCGGCGACGTCGATCTGCCGGCGCGGGTCAGTGATGCCGGCCTGCCGGTAGACGTCGGCGGCGCAGTCCTTGCCGGCCTGGGGGCTGACGGTGTCGCGGCCAGCGCGGAAGATCGGCTCGGAGCGCATGGCGGTGCCGTGGACCCAGGCGGGCGTGCCGGTGACCGCCCGCTCCGAGGCCAGCACCATCGCGCAGGCGCCGTCGCTGGACGGGCAGGTCTCCAGGTAGCGGATCGGCTCCCAGAGCATCGGGGTGGACTCGACCATCTTCTGGTCGATGCCGGGGATCCTGAGGTGCGCGTACGGGTTCTTCAGCGCGTTGAGCCGGTCCTTGACCGCGACGAGCGTGCCGATGTGGCCGGGCGCGCCGGTCCTGCGCATGTACTCGCGGATGTGCGGCGCGAAGTAGCCGCCCGCGCCGACCACGAGCGAGGCGTTGAAGGGCAGGTGCGTGGACAGCGCCCAGGTCGCGTTGGACTCCGACTGCTTCTCGAACGCCACCACCAGCACCCGGTCGTGCACCCCGCCCTGCACGAGCGAGGCGCCGACCAGCGCGGTGGAGCCGCCGACGCTGCCCGCCGTGTGGACGCGCATCATCGGCTTGCCGGCCGCGCCGAGCGCGTCGGCCAGGTACGCCTCCGGCATCATCACGCCCTCGAACAGGTCCGGCGCCTTGCCGATGACCACGGCGTCGATGTCCCTGAACGTCAGGCCGGCGTCCTCCAGCGCCCGCACCGCCGCCTCGCGCACCAGCCCCGCGATGGAGACGTCCCTGCGCCGGGTGGTGTAGTGCGTCTGCCCGACGCCGATGACCGCACAGCGGTTGGCCATCTCAGCCCTCCAGGACGGTGACGAGGTTGTGCTGCAGGCAGGGGCCGCCGGCGGCGTGCGCGACCGTGCGGCGGTGGCGGCCGTCGAGGATGTGCTGGGCGGCCTCGCCGAGGCGGATGAGGCCGGTGGCCATGACGGGATTGGCGGCCAGCGGGCCGCCGGACGGGTTGACCACGGTGTCGCCGGTCAGCTCCAGCGCCTCGCGCAGGATGATCTCCTCGTGCGCGAACTGGGCGTGCAGCTCGGCCACCTCGACGGGGCCCTTGCCGACCCCCGCGGCTCGTGCGGCGTCGGCCGCGGAGGTCGACCGGGCGAGGTTCCGCATGCCCAGGTAATGGGGTTCTATGCGGTGGGCGATGCCCTTGATGTAGGCGGGGGTGGTGGTGAGCCGGGTGGCGAGGTCGCCGGCGGCCAGCACGATCGCCGCCGCGCCGTCCGTGACGGGGGGCGCGACCAGGCCGTCGCCCTCGGGGTCGGGCAGGTCCAGCGCGTACGGGTTCGCCCGCCCGTCCGCCCGGCTGCGGCGTACGATCGCGGCCAGCTCCCCCGCGTCCGCGCCGAGGGCGGCGGCCTGGAGCGCGGCGTAGGAGAGCTGGTCGAGGCCGAGCGGGGCCAGGTAGTACGGGTCGAGCTGGAGCGTCATGATCGTACGCAGGTCGCCGAGCGACGACTTGCCGAACCCGTAGACCAGGGCCGAGTCGATGTCGCCGTGCTGGAGGCGCACCCACGCCTCGTACAGGGCCCAGGCCGCGTCCATCTCGACGTGGCTCTCGGAGATCGGCGGCCAGGCGCCCAGGGCGTCGAGCGCCGAGACGAACGAGAACGGCGCCCCGGCCAGGTAGTCGCAGCTCCCCGAGCAGGTGAAGCCGAAGCGGTCGAGCCCGGTGCGCTCCTTGACCTCGCTGATGACGGGCAGGATCAGCTCGGGCTCGCTCAGCCCGGTGTCGTGGGCGGTGTGCCGCGTCTGGGCGAACGCGACGATCGCGACCTCTCTCATGACGCGACCTCTCTCATGACGCGGCCTCTCATGACAGCTCCCCGTCGGGTCTCACGACAGCTCCACATCGGGCTCGCCGGTCGGGGCGAACCAGCGGATGTTCGCCATGGACGCCGTGCGCTCGCTCTCGGGCACCCACACGGCCCGCACCCGCATGCCCTGCCGCACCTCGTGCGCGGGCACGCCCGCGACCAGCGCGATCATCGGGATGTCGGCCCCGTCGAGCAGGATGTACGCCGACACGAACGGCACTTCGGGAGCGCGCGGGTCGGGCAGGTTGTTGATGGCGAACGTGGTGATCGTCCCGGTGTCGGGCAGTTCGAGGGTGTCCGGGATGAGGCCGCCGCACTCGGGACAGGACGCCCGGTACGGCACATACACCTTCGCGCACCGCTCGCAGCGCCCGCCGAGCAGCACGCCGCGCGCCACGCCCTCCAGGAACACCCGCAGCGAGCCGCCCGCCCGCAGCCGGTACTCCGCCCGCACCGGCGAGACGATCTTCGTGACCTCGGGGACGAAGTGCTCGATGTCGGTGATGTGCCCGGTGGGCCGCTCGCGCCAGACCGGCCAGACCCGCATGCCGGTCCGCATGGCCTTGGCGTCCTCGGCGACCACCGCGTGCAGCAGCGCCGTGTCGGCGCCGTCCAGCTCGATCAGCGCCCAGGCGAAGGGGCCGTCCACGGGGTGGGCGTCGAGCGGCTCGGGCACCCAGGTCCAGGTGGTGACCGTGCCGGCCGGGCCGACCTCGACATACTCGCCGGTCACGGGGTCGCCGGTGTCGGGGTCGTACTCCAGGGGCGGCACCAGCACGCGTCCCTCGGCGGTGCGCACGCCGACGACGCGGCGGGCGCGCAGCTCGCTGAGGAAGCGGCCGACCACCGGCCCGGTCGTACGCGTGTAGCCGCCGGGGAACTCCAGGACGTGCTGAGCGACCAGCGGATCAGATGGCACGGTCGTGTCCCTCCCAGTACGGGTCGCGGAGCTTGCGTTTGAGCAGCTTGCCGTTCGGCTCGCGGGGCATCTCGGCGATGAAGTCGATGCTCCTCGGCCACTTCATGCGGGCCAGCCGGCCCTCCAGGGAGGCCAGCAGCTCGGCGGCGAGGGCGGGGCCCGGCTCGGCGCCCGGGGCCGGCTCGACGACGGCCTTGATCTGCTCGCCCCACTCCTCGTCCGGGATGCCGAACACGGCCACGTCAGCCACCTTCGGGTGGACCATCAGCTCGTTCTCGATCTCGGCCGGGTAGATGTTGGCGCCGCCGGAGATGATCATGTCGGCCTTGCGGTCGCAGAGGTAGAGGAAGCCGTCCTCGTCGAGGTAGCCGATGTCGCCGACGGTGAAGTGGTCCTTGAGGCGGTTGGCGGCGGTCTTGCCAGGGTCGCCCTTGTACTCGAAGGAGGCGCCGGCCATCTTCATGTAGATCGTGCCGGGGGTGCCGGTGGGCACCGGGTCGCCGTGGTCGTCCACGATGAGCAGCTCGCTGATCGGCCAGGCGGTGCCCACCGTGCCGGGGTGGGACTTCCAGCCCTCGGGCGTGGCGATGGTGCCGCCGCCCTCGGTGGCCGCGTAGTACTCGTACACGCAGTCGCCCCACCACTCCAACATCGCCCATTTCACCGGGACGGGACAGGGGGCGGCGGCGTGGATCATCCATCTCAGCGAGGACAGGTCGTATTTGCGCCGGGTCTCCTCGGGCAGCGCGAGCAGCCGCTTGAAGTGCGTCGGCACCATGTGGGAGCTGGTGACGCGGTGCCGCTCGCACAGGCGCAGCAGCTCCTCGGCGTCGAAGCGGTCCATGTAGACGAGCGTGTGGCCCATGTGCAGGGCGGTGCCGCCGAACTGGGTGACGGCGGTGTGGTAGCTCGGCGAGGTGACCAGGTGGGCGTTGGGCCGCCCCGGCGTGACGCCGAACATGCCCAGCAGGAACGTCATCAGCTCGGCCGCGTCGTCCGGGTCGAGGCCGCTGAGCGGGCGGCGCACGCCCTTGGGCCGGCCGGTGGTGCCGGAGGTGTAGTGCATGGTCAGGCCGGCGGTGCGGTCGGGGGGCGCGGTGTCGGGGCGGCCGTCGGTCAGCTCGCGCAGCGGGCGGAACCCCTCGGCGCCGTCGCCGTCGCCGAGGACGAAGCGCCGCTCGGGCGCGATGGCCTCGGCCCCCCTGGCGCCCTCCTTGAGGAAGCGCGGGTGGACGAAGAACGCCCTGGCCTCGCTGTCGGCCACGATGTAGGCGATCTCCGGGCCGGTGAGGTGCCAGTTGACGGGGGTGTAGTACCAGCCGGCCTGCAACGCGGCCAGGTAGAGCACCAGGCCGTCCGCGCCGTTCGGAGCCAGGCCGCAGACGCCGTCGCCGGCCCGCAGCCCGAGGTCGTCGCGCAGGCCGTGGACGAGGCGGTTGGCCCGGGCCAGGAGATCGCCCGCGCGGTGTTCGGTGCCGTCGGGGTCCACCGCCGCGATCCACCCGGGATCCGCCTGCGCGAGCCTCCAGAAGCCGAGCGTGCCCATGTGCGCTCCCTGTGTCTGATCTGCCGCACTTCGTGCGGCGGCTCGGTCGCCCGATGCCGTCGCCTTCCCCCGCTCTGGTCGCTTCGCTCCCGCCTCTCCTCCAGGCGGCGGCGCTCCCTCGCGCCGGCGAAAAAAACAGGAACCTGTTCTCGTTTGCTGCTCGGAGCGTATCCTGGGGCCCATCGCGTAGCAAGCGCTTGATCTAGACTTCGGAGGCGTACGTGGAGCTCCTGCCGATCAGCACCCCCCACTGCCGGATCGAACGCGACGGCCACGTCCTCATCGTCACCATGAACCGGCCGGAGGCCCGCAACGCGCTCTCCTCCGACATGCTGATCGGCCTGGCCTCGGCCTGGGCGTACACGTCGGCGGAGCCCGGGATCCGGGTGGCGATCCTGACCGGCGCGGAGGGCACGTTCTGCGCCGGCGCCGACCTCAAGGCCATGGGCCTGCCCTCGACCGACCCGGAGGTCCAGGCCAGGGCCGCCCAGATCCCCAACTTCCACTGGAAGGGCCTGCTGCGCGAGGACCTGCCGACCAAACCGGTCATCTGCGCGGTGGAGGGCTACGCGGTGGCCGGCGGCACCGAGCTGCTGGTGGGCACGGACCTGCGGGTGGTGGCCGAGTCGGCCACGCTGGGCCTGTTCGAGGCCAAGCGCGCGCTGTTCCCGATGGGCGGCAGCGCCGTCCGGCTGCCGCGCCAGATCCCGTACTGCCACGCGATGGACCTGCTGCTGACCGGCCGCGCCGTCACGGCCGCCGAGGCCCTGGCGATGGGCCTGGTCAACCGGGTGGTCCCGGACAGCCAGGCACTCGCCGCCGCCCGCGAGCTGGCCGACGACGTGGCCGCCTCCGGCCCGCTCGCCGTCCAGGCCATCCTGCGTACCTACCGCGACACGCTGGGCCTGCCCGAACCCGAGGCGTTGAAGGTCTCCGACGACCTGGGCTGGCCGGTGATCGGCTCCGAGGACGCCAAGGAGGGCACCCGCGCCTTCCGCGACAAACGCCCCGCCTACTACCAGGGCCACTGACCGCGGCGTCAGAGGACTACCTCGGGTTTCCCGGGCGCACGCCGTAAACTCGACAACATGACGGCACCGCAGGAAGAGTACGAAGATCTTCACCGCCTGGTCGACCGGCTCCGCCCCGACCAGGTGCACGAAGAGCGTGCGCGACTCCTTCGGCTCGTCCGCTCACACCCCGAGGAGCCCGAGCTCGGCCCCGACGGCGTGCCCGCCCTCTTCGGCGCCTACCAGGCCGGCCGGAACGACGCCTCAGAACAGGTAGAGGAATTCCTTGAGGAGGGCTACGGTCACGAAGCGTGATCGTGGTCGACACCGGCCCGATCGTGGCCGCGACCTTCCGGGACGACAAGAACCACGAGCGTTGCGTACAGGAGTTCATGCGCCTCCGCAACGCCGACCGGCAACTACTCGTCCCCAGCTTCGTCGCCGGTGAGAGCTGCTACATGATCGGCAGGCTCGGCGGCGCGAAGGCGGAGTCCGCGTTCCTGCGGCTGCTCGAATCCGGCTGGTTCCGGCTCGTCGATCTCACGGAGTCGGATCTTTCGCGAATCGCGGTCCTCGTCGAGCGGTATCACGACCTTCCCCTGGGCGCCGCCGACGCCTCGGTCGTAGTGGTGGCGGAGCGGATGCGGGTCACCGAAGTGATGACGATCGACGTCCGCGACTTCTCCGTGGTCCGTCCGGCCCATGTCCCCGCCCTCACGTTGTTCCCCAGGTAGGCCATCCCGCCTCGGGGGCCGCTGGTTCACGGGCTGAGGCGGCGCAGGGGCGCGAAATGCTCGGCGACCCAGCGGAGGGGGCCTCTGAGCTCGCCGTTCAGCAACTCGATGACGGGATCCCCGCGCAGCGGGTCCTCCTCGCCGGTGTCCAGCCACACCCGGCCCCGGCCGTCCGTCCAGACGAGGATGACGGGACCGGTCATACGCCCGGCTCCGGACCGGCCCACGACCGCTCCCACCTCCAGACCGTCACCTGGTTACGTACGGCCACCCGGATCAGGTCCTGGGGCGTCCCGGCCCGCACCTCCTGGGCGCAGCCGTAGCCGATGGCGGACGCGGACAGGGTCTCTCGGAGGCGGGCGTGGTAGCCCTGCTCGTCCTGCCACGTGTCGTACAACGGCAGGCGGGGAGCCGGTGGCGGCTCGGTGGGCAGCTCGGCCCAGATACGGCAGGCGCCCTTGCCCGCGTCGGCCCCGAACCTCGTCGTAAGGGCGGAGATCGCGGCCCACTCCCGACAGCCCGGGCCGAGACGGCGGAAGCACACCTCGACCCGTAGCGCCGTTCTCGATGGCGTGGCGATCACGGTGATCAGCTCCCCAGGACGGGCAAGGCGGATCGAAGCACTCACGAGGTGGCGGACGAGGCATTCGGCTCGGTCGCCGAGCTGCGGAAAAGCGGCTTCGGCGATGGCGTGGATCCAGGCTCCCGCACTCCCGATCGAGCCCGGTACGGCGAAAAGGCACTGTTCGTACATGAGCTTCCAGGCGCCCTAGCCTTGAACACAGGTCACCTGCTTAGGACAAAGCTGGTGGCTTATGAACACAGCCTGTCAAGCTGTTCGCCGTGACTCAGGACCGGCCGCTCTGGCAGGTGATCGCCACAGAACTCCGCGAGAAGATCGCCAGCGGCGAGCTCCCGCCCGGTGCGAGGTTGCCGTCGCGTCCGGAGATCAAACGCCGGTACAACGTCTCCGACGGCGTGGCCAACCGGGTCGCGCAGGCGCTTATCCACGAGGGCCTGGCCGAGGCACGCTCCGGGTCCGGCACATACGTGCGCGGACACCGCGAACCGCAGCAGATGATGCGAGCGTGGTACCGGTCAACGCCTTTCAGCGTCCCGGCGGAGCCCAAGCGGCATGAGACCTCGTGGGAGTACAGCTCGCACACCCTCCAGGCTCCGGACGACGTCCGCCGGCGCCTGCTGATGCCGGAGCCGCACGGCGACGAGGAGGATGCGGTCCGCACCGAGTACGTCATCAAGGCGGACGGCGTACCGGTCGAGCTGCGCACCTCCTACGAGCCGCTGTGCCTGACATGCGGCACCCCGATCGTCCTGCCCGAGGACGGCCTGCTCGCCGGGCGCGGCCTGGCGGAGCGGATGTTGTCCATCGGGATCGTGATCGACAACTGGACCGAGAAGGTCAGCGCCCGCATCGGAACCACCGAGGAGTGCCAGGCACTTCAGCAGCCTCCCGGTTCGGTCATGATGACGATCCGCCGCACCCACTACGCGCAGGAACGGCCGGTCGAGACGTCCGACATCGTGTTGCCGGCGGAACGGTTCCTTCTGGTGTACGGCGGCAGGATGCCCTCGCCTGACGGTGACGAGCATCATGGGGATCACTGAGCGGAAGGAGCAGAGCAAGTGGTACGAGCCCTGAGCTCAATCAGGTTTCCTGAGATGCGGAACGAGGTAGTGGGCGCGGTGCGCGCTCTCGGGGATGCGGGCCACCAGGAAGCCGTCTGGGTGAGGCGGGAGTTACCGCACCCTGGATACCATGACGACTTCAGCCTGAACGCTCACATCCTCGTATCTTCAGTCACCTCGTTGGCGCGCGGTGGTCGAGGCGGCGGCCATCGCGTATCGGGTTCTGACCGCCGATCCGCCGGATGAACCCGGCGCTTGACGCCGCGCGAGGACCAAGACTGTTGCGTTTGCCGCTCTGCTGGAGAAGCTGGAGGTCGTGGTAACCGTCGCGCCTGTGCCTCCGGGATCACCAACTACCGGCAAATCGGCTGGGTGACCTTCCCCCCATAAGGGACACCGAGATTTAGAATCGATAGCACGGTGGGTTACGAGAGGCTACGGTAGGTGCGTGTTGAAGGTCATCACTCAGCGTGAGCTTGGAAACAACTCAGCCGCCGTCATGAATGAGGTCGAGGCGGGCGAAATCTTTCGCATCACCCGCGACGGGATCGAGGTCGCGGAGCTCCGACGGCTGCCGCGCAAACGCCGCCTGAGCGCTGAGGAGTTGGTCGCCAAGCATCGGCGCCTTCCGCGCGTCGATTACGCGGCGATGCGTCGCGAGGGGGACGAGGTGTTCGGCGAGGACCACATTGACGACGGGCCGTGGCTGCGGCATGGCTGATCGCCCTAACTCAGGGGTCATCGACACGTGCGTCTACATCGATCTCGCCGAGATCTCACCCGTCGAGCTACCCGCCGTTCCTGAACTCACCGCCATCACCCTTGCCGAACTTCAGCAAGGCGTGGCCTTGGCCAAGGACCCGGCTACCCGAGCCGTTCGGATGGAGAAGTTGGGGGTCGCCGTTGCCGACTTCGAGCCACTCCCCTTCGACGCGGAGGCAGCAGCTCGTTATGGCAGTTTGGTCACCCTGACGCTCGCCGCCAAGCGCGATCCTCGACCCAGGCGCCTGGATCTCATGATCGCCGCGATCGCTTCAAGTCGGGGACTTCCGCTCTACACCCGCAATACCGACGATTTTGTGGGGCTTGAAAGCCTGATCGCTGTCGTACCTGTGTGACGGCGATGACCAGTCCTCGCTGCGGCCGGTCGAGAGTCCGGCATCGTGTTGCCGGCGGAACGGTTCCTTCTGGTATACGGCGGCAGGATGCCCTCGCCTGACGGTGACGAGCGCCATAGGGATCGCTGACGGTCGAGGGGATTGAGGGTTTTCCCTAGTCCCGGCCCGGACGCGGGGGTGGGGGGTGGTCTTCTAGCCTGCGTTCTGAGTGGCGGGTTGAGGAGGGGACATGGATGCCGAGGTCGTGACGCGCAAGAGTCTTATGCCGACGCGCAAGTGGTGGGCGATGCTGGTGGTGGCTCTGGGGGCCATCGCGGTGAGCTGGGTCAGCGCGGGGCAGCTCACGAAGGAGACCGCCATCGCGCTCATCGGTGTGGTGGTGCAGGCCGTGGCCACCTACCTGGTGCCGAACGACGACACGCCGGGGGGCGTGCCGGCCCGGCACTGACGGGCGACGGCCCCGGGCGGGCCGGGTGCGCCGGCCGGCTCGGGGATCGCGGTCGCCGTCGTGCCCGGTGACGACGCCTGCGGTCAGTCGTCGGTGATGCTGGTGAGGCGGTCCAGGGCTTCGGCGTACTCCTCCATCAGGCTGAAGATGACGTCCTTGGTGGAGCGGACCTGGTTGGTGATGCCGATGATCTGGCCGGCCGGGAAGGTGGCCAGTTCGGTGGCGTCGCTGCGGCCGATGCGGCGCAAAGCGTCCGAGACCAGCATGAACTGCAGCGGCATCGGCAGGGTGCCCGGCGACTCGGTGGACTCCCACGCCTCGGTCCACTCGTTCCTGAGCAGGCGGGCCGGCTTGCCGGTCCAGCTCCGGGAGCGGACGGTGTCGCGGGAGGTGGCCTCCAGGATGCGGCGCTTGGCGACCTCCGGGGTGTCGGCCTCCTCGACGGTGAGCCACAGGGAGCCGGTCCAGACGCCCTCCGCGCCCAGCGCCATGCCGGCGGCCATCTGGCGGCCGTTGCCGATGCCGCCCGCGGCCAGCACCGGGACGTCCACGGCGTCCACCACCTGCGGGATGAGGACCATCGTGGAGATCTCGCCGGTGTGCCCGCCGGCCTCGGTGCCCTGGGCGACGACCACGTCCACGCCGACCTCGACCTGCTTGAGCGCGTGCCGGGGCGTGGAGGCGAGGGCGGCGACCTTGACGCCGTGGGAGTGGGCCAGCTCGACGACGTCGGCCGGGGGCGGGCCGAGGGCGTTGGCGAGCAGCGCGATCGGGTGGCGGAGGGCGACCTCGACCTGCGGGCGGGCGGTGGCGTCGGTCCAGCCGAGCAGGACGCGGCCGGCGTCGGCGTCCGCGGACAGCGGCGGCACCCCGTGCCGGGCCAGCAGGTTCTCCACGAACGCGCGATGCCCCTCGGGGATCATCGCCTGGAGGCGGCCGACCAGCTCGTCGGGGGCGAAGTCGGCCCCCTCGTACGAGGCCGGCATGACGACGTCCACCCCGTACGGCTTGCCGCCCACGTGGTCGTCGATCCATTTGAGCTCCAGTTCGAGCTCCTCGGGGGTGAAGTAGAGCGCTCCGAGCACGCCCATGCCGCCCGCGCGGCTGACGGCGGCGACCACGTCCCTGCAGTGGCTGAACGCGAAGATCGGGAGCTCGATACCGAACATGTCCGTGACACGTGTCCGCATGGCCCGACAATACGTCCGGCACAACGCGAACTGCAACGTGTTCTACACTAGAACCTTTCGTCGGTACCGGCGAGTAACCTTAAGCCGATAACCGGTTCTACCGGAAGCTCCACATAAACGAAAAAAGGCCCGCCTCGCGGCGGGCCGTGAAATGTCGCTCTATTTCACTGGGTCGTCCGGCGCCGGCCGAGCACCACGCCGGCCAGCACGAGCACCACGCCCACGACGAGCAGCACCAGCGGGATGACGGTCCGCAGCAGGTTGATCTGGCTCTTGCCGTTCTCGGCGTTCTTGACCAGGTCCGCGACGGTCTGCTCGGTCATCTTGGCGGTGCCGACGAAGGCCGCCGCGCGCTCCACGCCGTCCTGCGTCTTCAGCACCTCGTGCCGCTGCACCTCCTGCTTGACCGGCGAGCCGGTGACCGGCTCGACCCAGAAGGTGGTCTTGCCGTCGTACCAGCGG
Source organism: Nonomuraea sp. NPDC050783 (assembly GCF_040802095.1). Classification (NCBI taxonomy): domain Bacteria; kingdom Bacillati; phylum Actinomycetota; class Actinomycetes; order Streptosporangiales; family Streptosporangiaceae; genus Nonomuraea; species Nonomuraea sp. NPDC050783. The sequence goes on along the minus strand of NZ_JBFAHK010000001.1, from coordinate 552,419 downwards.
TCCACCTGCACGTCGCCGGTGGTGCCGGTGATGCCGAGCACGTTGGCGGGGGCGGTGCGGGTCTCGGTCTTGGTCGGCGGGACGGCCTGCTCGAAGACGTAGACCGGCAGCCCGTTGACCTTGTCCTCGCGGACGAAGGTGGCGTCGAAGGACTTGCCCGCCTGGGCGTTGAACACCTTGTACGTCTTCTTCTCCACGTCGAACGGGAACTTGTAGATCTGCCCGTCGAGCTGGACCGGCGTCTTGTCGATGTTGGCGCCGCAGCAGTTGACGCCGACGCCGGTGTAGCGGTTGAAGGCGCTGCGCCGCTCGGACAGGTCGATCTGCGGGCGGCTGTTGGTGACGTCGTTGACGACCGTGGCCTCGTCCCAGACGACCCGGTCGGAGGTGGCCTCCTTCACGTCGCCCCGGGTGGTGACGATGATGTCGAGGTCGCCGGTGAGGACCTTGAGGTCCTGGAGGGAGAAGTACTGCGCCTGCTTGGCCTCCAGCCGGGAGATGCCGAACTGGTTCGCCGGGGCGGAGATGATCTTCTCGGCCGCCCAGAATCTCAGCAACGGGGCCAGTGCGATGAAGAAAGCGCCGAACCCGATGAGGACGAGCGTGGAGATACGACCCATCGAGGCCTCCGCATTTGTAGAACGTGTTGTCATCAGGTGCGATCGTCGAGCAACAAAGTATGACAGGGGGTGATCGTCGTCACCGCCGTGCCTGCCTCCGCAACCAAATCGATAGAAACAAGTTCTATCGTGGTTTGGCCGGTCGATCCACGGAGGCGGGAGCAGGCATGAGGAGCAGGGACGCGGCCCTCGACGGCATCCGCGCGCTCGCCGCGCTCGGCGTGTGGCTGCTGCACGTCGGGAGCAACACGGGCGTGATGTACCGGGAGGGGATGTACGCCTGGCTGATGGCGCGACTGGGCATCGCCGTCCCCATCTTCTTCCTCCTGTCGGGCCTGCTGCTCTACCGCCCGTGGGCGCGCGCGGTGATCGAGGATACGGCACGGCCCCGGCCCGGGATCTACCTGTGGCGCCGGGTGCTGCGCGTCATGCCCGTCTACTGGCTGGTGACCGCGCTGGCGCTGTGGGCCTGGAGCGGCCTCGACTGGACCGGCTGGCTGAAGTGGCTGCTCCTGCTCCAGAACTACTTCCCCGGCGACCCCACCCCCGACGGCCTCTACCAGATGTGGACGCTGCCCATCGAGATGGCCTTCTACGTGGTGCTGCCGCTGCTGGCCTGGGCGCTGGACCGGTGGGCGCGACGCGGCCCCGCGCCGGCGGTGCGGCTGCTGGCCGGCATCGCCCTGCTGCCGCTGGTGTCGGTGGTGAGCGTCGTCGTGGCGCGGCTGAGCGACCGGCCGGAGATCGGGCTCTGGCTGCCGTACCATCTGGTCTTCTTCGCCTGCGGCATGGCGATGGCCGTGCTGTCGGTGTGGATCAGGGAGAGCCGGCTGATCGACGCGCTCGCGCCGCAGCTCCTGGTGCTGGCCTTCCTGCTGTACGCGCTGCTGAGCACCGGCCTGGCCGGGCCGCGCACGCTCACCCTGCCCACCCTCGGCCAGTCGCTGCTCAGGATGAGCCTGGAGGCGGCGGTCGCGGTGCTGCTGGTGGCGCCGTTCGCGCTGGCGCCGCGGGCCGGCTCGCTGCGGCACCGGGTGCTCGGCAACCCGGTCACCGCCTATTTCGGCCGCATCTCCTACAGCTTCTTCCTGTGGCACGCGCCGGTGATCACGCTCCAGCTCAAGCTCACCGGCGCGCAGCCGTTCCAGGGCGACTTCCCGAGCGTCGCCGTGGTGTCGTTCGTCGTGACGCTGCTGCTCAGCGTGGGGAGCTACCATCTCGTCGAGTCCACCGCCCTCAGGCTGAGCGGGCGCCGGCCAGCACCGGCTTTTCCGCCGGCGGCTCAGCGGGCGGCTCCGGCCGGGCGGGCCGGGTGACGTGCTGCCCGAGCAGCGCGCCCACCGCCGCCGATGACAGGAGCTGCGGCACGTGGTCGGTCAGCGCCACCAGGTCGATCCCGCGCTCGCGCAGCATCAGGTACGCCGCCAGCGACACCGCCGCCGCCATGAACAGCCCCGCGGGCAGCCAGTGGGCCGGCAGCCGCCTGGACCGCAGCGCGAGCGCCGCCACCATCGCCGCCAGCACCGCCAGCGCCCCCGGCCAGCTCGCCACCCAGCCGCCGAGCGCCAGCCCCAGCACGACCGCGTACGGCGCCCGCAGCCGCGACAGCCGCGCCGCCGCGGCCGGGGCGGTCTCCCGCACGTGCTCGGGACGCGGCCCGCGCAGCACCAGGGCGGCCAGCGCGAGCAGCGCGATCCCGGCCATCCCGTACGCCAGCGCCAGCCAGTAGGCCCGGTCCGGCACGTACTCCAGCTTCGCGGTGCCCGAGGTGCCCGCGGGCAGCTCCCACGCCTGCTTCCAGCCGTCCACGCGGACCGGCCGCAGCGCCCGGCCGTCGATCGTGGCCCGCCAGCCGGTGTTGAAGTTCTCGTTGACGACGAGGAAGGCGTCCTTGGGCGCGCTGACCCTGACCTCGCGCTCGGCGGGCGTCCACGTCCCGCGCACCGCGGCCCCTTCGACGCCGCGCGGCTCGTCGGGCAGCCGGCCGACCACGAGGTCGTCGACGGCGAAGGGCTCCCACCCGGCCACCCGCACCCGGTTGTCACCGGCCGCGAGCCTGGCCCGCGCGCAGCCGAGGATCTCCACCGGCCGCCCTTCCAGCAGGTCGGCGTGGGTGCCTGCGACCTTGGTGGCCACGAGCTTGCCGTTCACCTCGATGTTCGGGCCGAGGCCGCAGGGCAGCCGCAGCGGGATGTCGGCGGGCCTGGTCACCGGGTCGAGGCCGGGCACGACCAGCTCGGTGAGCTGCAGCCGCTTGCTGAAGGGGGTGAAGCGCAGCTTGAGCGTGGAGGTCCGCAGCGGCCGGAACGACAGGTTGCCCTGCTCGTCCACCCGCCCGGCGCGGGCGATGCCGCGGTCGCCGGTGACGATCACGTCGAGGGGTTGCAGCCGGTCGCTGGACGGGCGGCCGAGCTTGATCCGCGAGATCGTCCTGTCGCCCTTCCAGGCGAGCGTGAGCGTGGGCTCGGTGTCCTCGGCGGCCGGGATCCAGGTGGTGGTCGCGTCGCCGTCGAAGGCCGAGCGGGGCGCGACCACCGGGTCCTTGGTGAGCTGGGACGAGCCGGTCACGGCGGTCAGCGAGCCGCTGACCCGGGTGAAGCGGTCGGCCAGCGCGGCGTCCTTGAGCACCGCCGTGCCGCGCACGTTGGCGCTCCCGGCGGCCGGCGCCGTGAACGTGCGGTCGAACCCGGTCTCCTCGCCGTGCCGGGCCAGCACCGGCTCGTTGCACACCCAGCGCTGCGGGGTACGCACGCAGGCGGGCCGCTCGTCCAGCCCGCGGTCCATGACGTAGGCGTCGCCGGTCGCGGCGGGCAGCCGGATCGTGCGCTCGGCCGTGACGCCGGGGATCGCCAGCTCCACGATGCCGACGCGCTGGCCGTAGCTCCACCGCTCGGAGCGGGTGGCGAGCACCTTCAGCCGCACCCAGCTCGCCGGGCCCGCGGGCACCCGCAGCGACTGGGGATCGGTGGTGTACTGGACGTCCTGGGTCAGGCTGCCGGAGTCGGTCTCGACGGCCACCCGGGCGATCGACTGGCCGAGCAGCAGGTCGGGGGCGAACATGACCTGGATGTTCGGGATCGCCCTGGCCGTGGGCAGGTCCACGCGCAGCCACTGGCCCTCGGGCGGGGTGGTGCCGCTGCTCTGCCAGCCGGTGGCGACGTTGCCGTCCATGGCCGCCCAGGGGCTGCCGGCGGGGTCGCTGCTGCCGGCGATGGCGTCCGGGTCGGCCACCGAGGTGGAGGCCGTGATGCCGGCGATGCCGTGGTACTCGGCGGTGGCGGTGTCGTCCAGCCAGCCGTCCTCCAGCAGGTCCAGCTCGCGGACGCCGCCGAAGTCGGCCTTCCGGTCGGCGGTGAGCGTGGGCGAGCGGTTGGAGCGCAGCTCGCCGAACGAGCGCTCGGTCAGGCGCAGCGCGTCGCTGACGACCGTGGGCAGCTCCAGCTTGCCGGCGTCGCCGTCCACCAGCACCGGGCCGTCGCCGAGCAGCCCGAGGTCGCCCATCGCCAGCAGCGAGTCCGGCCCGCCGCGCACGGCCAGGGCGTCGGCCGCCGACTGCACGGAGACCAGGTCGGCCGCGTCGGACACCTCGTACAGGCCGAGGGCGGGGAAGGCCGGGTCCAGCGAGTGCTGGGCGTCGTCGGTCTGGCGGTCGCCGACCGGCTCGCCGAAGGAGCGTACGTACCTCAGGCCGGGCGTCTCGCGCAGCGCCTCGTAGACCCGCGACGGCCAGGCGCCCTGGAGGTTCTGCCTGATGAGGTCGTTGCGGACGAGCAGGTAACGCACGCCGAGGCGGCGCAGCACGGCCGTCACGCCGGCCGAGCCGTGCCCGGCGGCCAGGCGCTGGTCGATGGCGTCCAGCAGCCGGGTCAGGCCGACCGAGCCCGGGGGCGTGATGCCCCGCGTGGTCCAGCGGGCGGTGGTCAGCGCCTGCAGGGGCTCGTCGATGGGGCGGCCCCAGACGTACTCGCCGAACTTGGCGCCCGGCACCAGCAGCACGCCGTCGTCGCCGGCGTTCTCGTCCAGCCAGGCCGCGGCCTCGCGCCAGTGGGACGGGATCTGCTCGAAGTCGCCGGGCGAGGCCAGGCCCTGGTTGAAGACCGGCAGCACGAGCGCGGCGGCGGCCACGGAGGCCAGCGAGCGCAGCGGCAGCCGCGCCCGTACCAGCAGGTGGGCCAGGCCGAACGCGAGCGCGAGGCGCACCAGCGGGTCAAACTTGCGCAGGTTGCGCAGCGGCGCGAGCGGCCCGTCCAGCAGCCAGCGCACCGGCTCGGCGGTGATCGGCTCCAGCGCGCTGATGTGCCCGGCCACCAGCGCGGCCACGCCCACCACGAACAGCGCCAGCACGAACCCCTTGGCCGGCAGGTCGCGGCGGGCCAGCCCGGCCAGGCCGAGCGCGGCCAGCGCGCCGGTGACCACGACCATCGTGGCCGAGGTGGCGATCGCGAAGCCGGGCGGCTGCTCGAAGACGCCGTTGAGCGGCAGGTAACGCACCCAGTCGGAGGCGCCGCGCAGGACGTTGGTGAGCGAGGTGACCGAGGTGGTGGTCGCGGCGGTCTCGGTGTACGGCAGGAACGAGAACGCGTACCTGCCGACCAGCAGCAGCGGCAGCCACCAGAAGAGGGTGGCCACCCCGACCGCGCCGCCCCACCAGGCGAGCAGCCGCCAGCGCGGCACCGGCCGCGGGCGGGTGAGGATGTACAGGACGGGCGCGACCAGCACGGCCAGCACCGCCACCGCGTTCACGCCGCCGCACAGCGCCACGGCCAGCGCCGACCTGATCGCGCCGCGCGCCCGCTGGCCGGTCTCCGAGGCGGTCAGCAGCGGGACGAGGATCCACGGCATCATCGCGGCGGGCAGCCACTCGATGGAGATCTCGCCGAGGATCGACAACGTGCGCGGGGCCAGCGCGTACGCCAGCGCCCCGGCGATCCTGGTGCCCGGCGTGCCGATGCCAAGTTGCCCGGACAGCCGCTCGACGCCGAGGAAGGCCACGCACATGAGCAGCGTCAGCCACAGCCGCTGCGTCACCCACGGCTGCACCCCGGCCAGGTCGCCGAGCGCGAAGAACGGGCCCATCGGGAAGACGTAGCCCGCGACCTGGTTCTGGAGCTGGCCGAAGTGTTGCAGGTCCCACAGGTGGGCGGCGCGCTCCAGCCAGCCGACCGGGTTGAGCGCGAGGTCCATCTTGGTGTCGGAGATGAGGTGGCCCGGCTTGGTGGTGAACGCCAGCAGGCCGAAGCCGAAGCAGCACAGCAGCAGCCACCAGCGCCGCCGCGCCTGCTCACTCACCGGGCGGGCCGGGACGGGCGGCCGCGTGGACGCCTTTCCCGTTCCGGGGCGGCCCCAGACCAGCTTGTCGGTGGACGGCGGGCGGCTCACCACTCCTCCCCGGCGGGCTCGCCCCGAGGGTGCCCGTTCAGGAGGGCCAGGAGGCGTTCGGCACTGCGGTCCCAGGAGAATCGGTCAGCCCATTCCCGACATTTCACGGTATAAGTGTGGTCCACTTCGCCGAGTGCGGCGGCGATGCCCTTCGCCAGGCCCGCGCCGCCGCCCCCCTCGGGCAGCAGCCAGCCGGTCTCGCCGGGCCGCACCGCGTCGCGCAGCCCGTCCACGTCGAAGGCCACGGTCGGCACGCCGAGCGCCGCCGCCTCCAGCACGCTCAGCCCCCACCCCTCGCCCTGCGAGGCGTTGACGTGCAGCCACGCCCGCGCCACGAGCCGGCTCTTGTCCCGCTCGGGCAGGTACCCGTGCAGGGTGACACCCTCGGGCAGCCGCGCGCGCAGCCGCTCCTCCTCCGGCCCCCTGCCGATCACGTCCACCTCCAGGTCCGGCCAGCGCCGCCGCAGCTCGGGGACGGCGTCGAGGAGCAGGTGGACGCGCTTGTGCGCGACCAGCCGGCCCAGGCAGACCAGCCGCGGGGCCGGGCTCCTGGTGACCTCGCCGGGGTCGGCGACGCTCACGCCGTTCGGGACGAGGTGGATCGGCCCCCGCCAGCCCAGCCGCTCGCGCATGGCCAGCTCCGTGGACGGCGACACGGCCACGCTCGGGTGCCGCCGGTAGCTCCACCGCGACACCGGCCCCTCCAGGAACCGCCCGAACGCGGCCAGCCACCCCGGCAGGTGCACCCCGAACTGCCGGTCGTGGACGTGGTGCACGACGCACACCACCCTGGTGCGCCGCCCCACCACCCACGGGGTGAAGAACGGGATGCCGTTCTGGCAGTCCAGCACGGCGTCGAAGCGCCCGCGCCGGGCCAGCAGCCAGGCCAGCACCAGCGGGTAGACGGTGAACGTCGCGCCCATGCGGGCGAAGTGCACGCCCTGGACGACCTCGCCGCGGCGCTGCCCGGGGGCCCGCGCGGTGACGAAGCTGACCTGGTGGCCCGCCCCGGCGAGGCGGCGGGCCAGCTCCCAGGCGAAGGTCTCGGCGCCACCGGCCTGGGGGTGCCAGGGGTCGCGCCAGTTGACGAAGGCGATCTTCACGGATATCCGACGGGGTCGGGCGCGGCCGGCGGGTCCCAGGCCGGGCGCGCGGCGGGGCGCGGCCTGGCCCGCAGGCGCAACCAGATGCGTCCCAGCTCCAGCACGATGCCGAAGGTGTGGCGGGCCGGCGAGAACCGGGACCCCGGCACGTCCTGCCAGCGCACCGGGATCTCGTGCACCTGCGAGCCCTCGGCCGCGCAGCGGGCGAGCAACTCGACGTCGAAGGCGAAGCCGGGCGTGCGCAGCAGCGCGGCGACCTCGCGGGCGAGCACGCCGTCGAAGAACTTGAAGCCGCACTGGGTGTCGCTCACGCCGGGCACGAGCGCGCCGGCCAGCGCCCGGAACCAGGCGGCGCCCAGCTCGCGGACCCTGCTGTGCCGGTTCTCCACGATCGAGCCCGCGTGGCCCCTGGAGCCGACCACCACGCGCTCACCGGACAGCAGCAGGCCGAGCGCCGCGTCCACGGCGTCGAGGTCGGTCGCCATGTCGGCGTCGCAGAACCCGACGAACGGGGCGGTGGTGTCCATCAGCCCGGTGCGCACGGCGGCGCCCTTCCCCGGGGTCGGGCACCGGACGAGGCGGACCGGTACGGGCCCGGCCGGCCACCCCCTGACGACCTCGGCGGTGCGGTCGGTGCTGTTGTTGTCGACGACGATGACGGCAGCCGGGAACGGCATGCGGGCAAGCTTCGCGCACAGCTGCAGGAGCCCCCCAGGAAGCCGCCGTTCCTCGTTGTAGGCGGGAACGACGATCTCGAGCAGTGGTGGCCGGCTCGTCCCGCCGTCCCCTTGCGGAGAGGGCGGCATGATGATCCGGGCTTACCGGTCGCCGTAGTTGTAGAGCGGCTGGTTGACCGGCGTCGCGGTGGAGCCGGTGAAGGAGACCGTGGTGACCGTCGCCACGAGGGCCGCTACGGCGACGCCGATGATCGCTGCTAAGAGGGCCTTGATCACGGGAGGTTCCTCCTCGAGCGGGCTGTGAGACCGGGCCGGACCCAACTTAGAACCAATTCTTGCTACTCGGAAGTAGCTCCACCAAATCTTAACAAAATGCCTGATCAGCGGCTTACTGGTTCGTCAAATCGGTACAACCGCAGGTCACGGTCATCGACTAGAACATGTGCTCTCCGTAGCCATAGGGCAAACCGCGCCCGCTCTTCACCTGTCCCCGCGTCGACTATCACGTAGCGGATCCCGGCTCCCGGCAGGTCCGGTGAAGGTCCTTCTAGTACGTGTTCTATCTCGCGGGCCCGCGGGTCCTCGCTCGCCACGACCAGGCTCCCCACGCGCACGGCGTCGTTCGACACCACCCGCCGCCCCGGCACGGCGAAGAAGCGCTGCGCCGGGTCCAGCACCGGCCGCCCGCCGTTCCAGGGGAAGCGCCGGTAGGACTCGAAGGGCAGCACCAGCACGTCGCCGGGCGCCGGGTCGCGCTCGATGACCGCGCGGGCGGCGCTCCAGCTCCCCGGGTACGGCACCGCGTCCAGCGTCCCCAGCGCGCCCCAGGCCAGCGTGGGCAGCACGGCCACCGGCACCAGGGCCATCGCGCCCACCCACGTCCGGCGCCCCGCCACGCGCCCGGTCAGCGCGCCGAGCCCCAGGGCCGCCGCGAGGGCCAGCGGCGCGACGAACTGCTGCGCGTCCCGGAACACCGCGAACCCGCCCCACCAGCCCACCACCTGCTGGTACGCCACCCGCCCCGGCTCGCTCACCCCGGCGCACGCCACGAGCACCCCCGTGACCGCCGCCGCGCCCAGCCCCCGGCGGAACGGCAGGTCCGAGCGCAGGAAGGCGGCCACCCCCGCCAGCACCAGCAGCAGCCGGGCGAGCGCGCCGGCCCAGGTCCCGTACCCGGGCGGCACGGCATGGGCGTTCCAGATGCCGCCGAGCGACAGCAGGCTGCCCACCGTCCCGAACGGCGTGTCGGCCCGCGCCGCGAACGCCGCCACGCCGACCGGGTCCGCGGCCAGCCCCTCGGGCCGCAACGCGGTCACCACCAGCCACGGCAGGCTGAACGCCACCAGCACCCCGGCCGTCACCAGCACCGGCCGCGCCGCGATCACCACCACCGACCGCACCGCCGACCGCGGCACCGGCCGGGCCGCCGCCCCCCGCTCCCGGCCCAGCCCGCGCGCCAGGGCGACCGGCAGGGCCGTGAGGGCGGTGACCGTCATGGCCGCGAACCCGCCGGCCGCCGCCGGCAGCACGGCGAGCGCCCGCCGCCGCCCGGACCATACGGCCCGCACCACCCACGGCAGCCCCGCGTAGCCGAGCAGCAGCGCCCACTGCCCGATGAGCAGCCGCTCGGCCACGTACGGGTTCCACACGTAGAACGCCCCGGCCACCAGCCGCGGCCCGAGCGACCCCGAGGGCGCCAGCACGGCCGCCCCTGAGCAGCCCAGCACGAAGATCCCGAGCAGGATCAGCTTCTGCACCAGCTCGGCGGGCAGCACCTGCGCCAGCGCGGTCACCAGGGCGTCGCTGGGCACCATCCGGGCCGCCCCGCCGGCCAGCCCGAACGTCCAGGCCGAGAAGCGCGGGTCCGGCACGAACACCATGTCGTGCAGCAACGCGAACCCCCGGCCCAGGCCGGGGCCGAGGGCCAGGCAGCCGAGCGCCAGCCCGAGGAGGGCGGCGGCGAGCCCGGCTCGGGTCGTGTGCGGCATCCCGCTATGACATCACAGCACTTCCACCGTCATGTCCGGACGTGGTTGAGTTACCGGGTTACCGCGGGAGGACGGGGCGATGGGGAGCGTGGCGACGACCGGGGGCCGCACCTGGCTGCGCGGCGGCGACGCCGTGCTGGCCGCCGGGCTGGTGATGCTGGCGGCGCAGCTCGTGTGGAAGTTCGAGATCGTCCGGCGCACGTACTTCCGCCAGGACGACTTCATGTTCCTCGCCAGGAGCCTGGAGAGCGGGTTCACCTGGGACTACCTCATGCGCGTGGACTTCGGCCACCTGATGCCGGGCGCGTTCGCGATCCACTGGGCGCTCGGGCGGCTCGGCGGGCACGACGACGCCCTCGCCCACGCGCTCACCATCGGCCTCCAGGCGGCGGCCGGGCTGGCGCTGCTGCGACTGCTGTGGGTGCTGTTCGGGCCCCGGCCTGCCGTCCTCGTGCCGTTCGGGTTCGCCCTGGTCACGCCGATGACGATCCCCGGCCTGTCGTGGTGGGCGGTGGTGGCCGAGACGCTGCCGTTCCAGGTCGCGCTGCCGATGGCGCTCGCCTCGCACGTGCTGCACGTACGCACCGGGCGCTTCCGGCACGCGGTCGCCGCGGCGGCGTGGACGGTGCTCGGGATGGTCTTCTTCGTCAAGGCGCCGTTCATCCCGGTGCTGGCCTTCGTGCTCACGGCGGGCTGGCTGGGCGGGGTGCGGCGGTGGTGGCGGGCGTGGTTGCTGTACCTGGCCGTGCTGGTGCCGTACGCGGTGTTGTTCCTGCACCAGCTCTTCACCTCCGTGCAGCTCACCCGGCAGACCTTCGAGCCCTCGCTGCCGAGCGCCGAGGTGGCCGTGAAGTCGGTCTGGACGCTGCTGACCGGCTCGCTGGTGCCCACCTCGCTGGGCGGGCCCTGGCGCTGGCAGCCGATCGGCGAGGACTACGCGCTGGCCGCCACGCCCGCCCCGCTGATGTGGGCGAGCCTCGCCGTGGCCGCCGTCGCGGTGGCGGTGTCGGTGTCGTGGCGGCGGCGGGCCTGGCTGGCGTGGGTGACGGTGCTGGGCTACTTCCTGCTGGCGGACTTCGCGCCGATCCTGCTGGGGCGGATCGAGCTGCTCGGCCCCGATCTGAGCGGGTTCGAGCTGCGGTACATCTCCTCCACGGCCATGGTCGTGGCGCTCGTCCTCGGGCTGGCGTTCATCCCGGTGCGCGGCGAGGAGCGGCCCTGGCGGCGGCCGGCGGTCCGGCTGCGCCTGGTGTGGGTGCCGCTCGCCGCCGCGGTCGTGGCCGGCTCCGTCTGGTCGGTCGCCGCCTACGCCGACCGGCCGCTCGGCCGCAACGTCAGGAGCTACGTGGAGACCGCCGAGGCCGCCCTGGCCCGGGTCCCGGCGGGCACGGTGGTGCTGGACACGTTCGTGCCGGAGAAGGTCGCCTTCCCGCTGTTCTTCTACGACTACGCCCGCCACTCCAAGGTCGTGGACCCGGCCGGGACGCACCGGGTCACCTGGACGCGCCGCCTGTCGGGGCCGGTGCCCGGCCCGCTGGTCTTCGACGCCCAGGGCCGCCTGCGCCCGGTGCGCATCGACGGCGTGACGATCCCGCCGGGCGGGGCGTGCGCCTCCGTCGGGCAGCGCGAGGTCAGGCTCCCGCTCCCCCGCCGGCTCGGGGACGCCGAGTACACCGTCCAGATCTCCTACCTGAACGGCGCTCCCACCGAGCTGTCCGTCCGGCTCGGCCTCGCCGGCGCCGTCGTGCCCGCCGGCGCGGACCTGGGCACGACCTATGCCACGCTCCACGGTGGCGGCACCGAGCTGTACCTGCGGACGGTGGGCGGCGGCACGACCTGCGTCGGCGAGATCAGGATCGGCGTCCCGGCCGCGGACGGGACGGCCGTCGCCGTCCCGCCGCAGCCGGTGGAGCGTTAGCCGGCGCGGCGCCGGCCGGTGTGACGCCGGCCGGTGTGACGTCGGCCGGTCACTTGCCGGGCTCGGGGTCCCTGGGCAGGCCGAGCATGCGCTCGCCGATGATGTTGAGCTGCACCTCCGTGGTGCCGCCGTAGATCGTCATGGCGCGGGTGGCGAGCACCGCCCGGTTCCAGTAGCCCGCGTCGCCCAGCTTCATGTCGGCCGCCGTGGTCGCGGCCGCGCCGAGCAGCTCGACCGCCGTCTCCGAGACGTGCTGGGCGTGCGAGGTGGACAGCAGCTTGCGCACGGAGGCGTCCGCGCCCGGCTCGGTGCCGGCGAGCTGCTTGAGCGTGACCCGCAGCGACAGCGCGTTGATGGAGTGACCCTCGCAGACGACCTCGGCCACCTTCTGCGCCTCGACCGGGCTCAGCTCGCGGCCGAGCCTGCCGGCCAGGCCGAGCAGGTCGGGCACCGACGCGCCGGTGCCGCCCGAGCCGGACGACAGCGACACGCGCTCGTTGGACAGCGTGTTGCGGGCGACCTTCCAGCCCTCGCCGACCTCGCCCACGACCAGGTCGTCCGGTACGAACACGTCGTCGAGGAAGACCTCGTTGAACAGGTTCTCGCCGGTCATCTCGGTCAGCGGGCGGACGGTCACGCCGGGGGCCTTCATGTCCACCAGGAAGTACGTGATGCCCTCGTGCTTGGAACCCTCGCTGGAGTTGCGGGCGATGCAGATGCCCCACTCCGCCACGTGGGCCACCGAGGTCCAGATCTTCTGGCCGTTGAGCTTCCAGCCGCCCTCGACCTTCTCCGCCTTCATCTGCAGCGAGGCCAGGTCGGAGCCAGCGCCGGGCTCGGAGAAGAGCTGGCACCAGATCATCTCGCCGCTGAGCGTCTTGGGCAGGAAGCGCTCCTGCTGCTCCGGCGTGCCGTAGACGGCGATGGACGGCACCACCCAGGCGCCGATGATGAGGGCGGGCAGGCGTACCTTGGCGGCCTTCAGCTCCTGCGCGATGAGCACCTGCTCCAGCGGCTTGGCGGCGCGGCCCCACGGGCGCGGCAGGTGGGGCATGACGAAGCCGCGCTCGGCCAGCGCCCGCTTCTGCTCCTTGCCCTCCAGCCGGGCGATCTCCGCGATCTCGGCGCGGATCGACTCGCGCAGGTCCTCGGCGTCCTCGGGCAGGTCGAGCTCCATCTCGCGGCTGACGCCCCGCAACGCCAGCGCGGCCACCTCGGCGGCCCACTCGGCCGACGAGCCGAGCAGGGCGCGCAGGGTGAGCGCGCGGCGGTAGTAGAGGTGCACGTCGTGCTCGAAGGTGTAGCCGATGCCGCCGAAGGTCTGGATGGCGTCCTTGGCGCACTGCACGGCGGCGTCGGGGGCCATCACGCCGGCGATGGCGGCGGCGTAGGCCAGCTCCTGGCCGTCGGCGCGGGTGGCGTCCCAGACGGTGGCGCGGGCCTGCTCCAGCGCGACCAGCATGCGCGACAGCTTGTGCTTGATGCCCTGGAACTGGCCGATCGGGCGGCCGAACTGCACGCGGACCTTGGCGTACTCGGCGGCGGCGGTGACGCACCAGGAGGCCAGGCCGACGGCCTCCGCGCCGAGCAGGATGGCGGCGAGGTGGCGTACCTCGGCGCTCTCGACGCCCTCCAGCACCCGGTCGGCGGGCACGGCGACCTCGGACAGCTCGACCTTGGCCACGGAGCGGGTCAGGTCGAGCGACTTCAGCTCGGTGACGGTCGCGGCGGCGGCGTCCAGCGCGATCCACCGCTCGCCGTCGGGGGTGGTCACCGGCAGCACCAGCACGTCGGCCAGCGCGCCGCCGAGCACCGGCTCGGCCGTGCCGGAGACGGTCAGCGAGCCGTCGGCGGCGGCGCTGCCGGTCAGCGCGCCGGTGAGCGCGACGGCGCCGGTGAGCGTGCCGTCGGCGAGCGAGCCCAGCAGCTCGTGGCGCTTGGAGGCGTGGATGACCGCGCCGGCCAGCACGGTCGGCACGTACGGCCCCGGAGCCATGCGCTCGGCGAGGGCCTCGACGGCGACGGCCGCCTCCAGCAGGCCGTAGCCGGAGCCGCCGGACTCCTCAGGCAGGTGCAGCCCGAGCAGCCCCTGCTCGGCCAGCCCCGACCAGAACGGAGGACGTCCCTCCGTGCCGGCGCGCAGCAGCTCGCTGGGGATGTTCCGCTCGGCCCAGCCGCTCACCGACTCGTGGAGCGCCTCGTGCTCCTCGCTCAACCCGATAGCCATCGCTCATCCTCCAGCAGGTACGCGTGCAATGCCAGAACCATATTCTAGAGGATGCTTCTGGCCAACGCCTTACAACGGGCGAACCTGCTGGGCCAGCGTGACCAGATCCGGCCAGCGCGCCTTGTGCCCGTCGGGGATCGAGGCCAGGAGCATGCCGGGCTCGGCCTTGCCGACGTCGACCAGCGTCACCAGGGCCTGGGCGACGTGCTTCCCGCCGCCGTCGAGGTAGGTGACCCGGTAGCCGAGCGTCCAGCCCTTGCCGCCGGTCGCGAGCTTCTGGGAGGCGGTCCACTGGACCGTAGCGCCCCCGGGGTACTGGGTGCGGATCGTCCAGCGGACGACCTCGGCGGCCAGCGCGCGGTAGTCGGCGTTCGTGGCGGGCTTCCTCGCCGGGGTCGCGCCCGGGTACATCCCCGAGGCGATCAGCGTGTACGGCTTCTGGATCCTGCCGATGCGCTGCGCGATCGAGTACGGCGCGTACGACCTGGCCCGCCACGGGACGGCCAGGCGCGGATAGGAGATCCCCGTCGCCCGGTCGGCGATCGTACCGATGACCACCGAGGCGGTGCCGGGCAGCGGCGTGAGCGCCTTGCTCGCCGGCACCGGGGGCAGCGCGACCGGGCTCGCCGACGCGGGGGCGGAGGGCGACGCCGAGGCCGTCGGACCGGCCGCGGACCGCGCGGCCTGCCCGGAGGGACCGCCCGCCCCGGACGGCACCGGCGCGACCGGGACGACGCTCTCTCCCTGGCCTTGGCCCTGCCCCTGCCCCTGCTGCCGGTTGGCCGGCACGTCGCCGGAGAAGAGCGTGAAGACCAGCACGACCGCGACCACGGTGGCGATGATCGCGCCGATCAGGTAGACGACCCTGATCGGGATGTCACCGATACCGCGCCGCGGCGGCGTCGGCGGCAACGGCGGCAACGCCGAGACCACACTCTTCCGCACGGGCTCCGGCGCGGGTTGGACGGGCTCCGGCGCAGGCTGGACGGGCTCCGGCGCGGGTTGGGCGATCTCCGGCGCGACCTCCGATGCGGGCTGCGTGGCCTCCGGCGCGGGCTCCTGCACAGTCTCCTGCGCGGCCTCCTGGGCGGCCTCCTGGGCGGCCTCCTGCGCGGGCTTCTGCGCGGGCTCCTGGGCGGGCTGCCGCTGCGGCGCCGGCGGGAGGGGCGCGTACGGCGGCTGCCGGCGCGGCGGGGCCGGGCTCGGGGTGGGGCGATCCTGGGCGGGGGGCCGCTGGATCCGCGTGGTCTCCTCGGCCGGAGGCAGAACGATCTTGCGGAACGGGGTGGTGGGTGAGTCCGAGGTAGGGCTCTGGTCGCCGACGTCCGCCATGACCTTGAGATTACGTCACGACAGGATCGGTTATTTCCTCTATAGCCGCAGCAGAATCTAATTCTGTAAGGTCTGGCGTCATGAGGGGTTTCTACGAGATCGCCACCGACGACCCGGAACGCCCCGCCCTCCTCGGCGCGGAGAGCATGACCTACGGCGCGTTGTTGTCGCGGGTGAACCAGGTGTCCAACGGCCTGGCCTCCCGCGGCGTGCGCCGGGGCGACTGCGTGGTGACCGTGCTGAAGAACGGCCCGGACGCGCTCACCATGATGCTGGCGACCTACCAGACAGGCGCCTACCTGGTCCCTGTCAACTGGCACTACACACCCGAGGAGATCGACTACATCATCGCCGACTGCGGCGCGAAGGTCGTGGTCGGCCCCGGCTCGCTCACCGTCGCCGAACTCGCCGCCGGGCAGCCGGACACGGCACCCGCCGAGCGCTGGGCCGGCTCGATGATGCTCTACACCTCCGGCACCACCGGCCACCCCAAGGGCGTGCGGCGGCGGCTGCTGGAGCTGACGCCCGAGGAGCTGTACCCGATCCTCATGCGCAAGAGCTGGCGGCACTTCGGGCTGC
Source organism: Nonomuraea sp. NPDC050783 (assembly GCF_040802095.1). Taxonomy (NCBI): domain Bacteria; kingdom Bacillati; phylum Actinomycetota; class Actinomycetes; order Streptosporangiales; family Streptosporangiaceae; genus Nonomuraea; species Nonomuraea sp. NPDC050783. The sequence goes on along the minus strand of NZ_JBFAHK010000001.1, from coordinate 536,596 downwards.
CCATGAACGGCGTCCACCTGGTGTGCTCGCAGCTCTACCACTCGGCCCCCTACGGGCAGGCGATGATGGCGCTGCAGTTCGGGCACGCCATCGTGGCGCCCGAGCGGTTCGACGCGGCCGAGACGCTGCGGCTGATCGAGCGGTACCGGGTGACGAACGCGTTCATGGTGCCCACGATGTTCCACAGGCTCCTGGCGGTGCCGGACCGGACGTCGTACGACCTGTCGTCCCTCACCCACCTCTACCACGGCGCCGCCTTCTGCCCGCCCGCCACCAAGCAGGCGATGATCGACTGGCTCGGGCCGGTGTTGTGGGAGTACTACGGCTCGACCGAGGCGGCCGTGGCCACGATGGTCTCGTCCGAGGAGTGGCTGGCCCGGCCGGGGACAGTCGGCAGGGCGCTGGACGGCATGAGGTTCATCATCGTCGACGAGGACGGCCGGGAGCTGCCGCCCGGCGAGCCCGGCCTCGTCTACATCGGCGGCATCAACCGCTTCGAGTACCACGGCGACCCGGACAAGACGGCCGCCGCCATGCGCGGGCGCGACTACACGCCCGGCGACATCGGCTACCTCGACGAGGACGGCTACCTGTTCCTGCTCGACCGCCGCACCGACCTGATCATCTCCGGCGGCGTGAACATCTACCCGGCCGAGGTCGAGGCGGTGCTGATGGAGCACCCGGCGGTGGCGGACGTGGCCGTGATCGGCGTCCCGGACCCGGAGTGGGGGCACAAGGTCGTGGCGCTCGTCCAGCCGGTGCCCGGGGTGGCGGGCGGCGAGGAGCTGACCGCCGAGCTGCTGCGGCACTGCGCGCCCCGGCTGGCCAGGATGAAGCACCCCCGGCTGATCGAGTACCGCGAGTCGCTGCCGCGTACCCCCACGGGCAAGCTCAGCAGGCGAAATGTTCGGGAGGCGTATCTTTCGCGTTGAGGCGGGCACACCTCTGCCATGAGGCAGCCCATGAGGAAGATCGCCACGGGGCTCGCCGCCGTGCTGCTGCTCACGGGCTGCGGGCCCTTCGCCTCCGTCGGCGCGCAGTCCCCGACCGGCGCGCCGGCGGCGACGCCCCCGACCGCGACCACGGGTGCGGCCACGGGTGCGACTCCGGTCACCCCCGTCGCGCCGAGCGGTCCCGCGCAGGCCCTGGAGTCGGCGTACGAGCAGGTCATCTCGAACGTCCTGCCGTCCATCGTGCAGATCAACACGAAGGTGGGCCTCGGCTCCGGCATCGTCTTCGACAACGCCGGCCACATCGTCACCAACGCCCACGTGGTCGGCGAGGCCACCCAGATGACGGTGGCGTTCGCCACCGGCGGCGCGGAGCGCTCCGCGCGGCTGGTGCGCTCCTTCCCCGCCGGCGACCTGGCCGTGATCAAGGTGGACGACCCGAGCGGGCTGCGGCCGGCCACGTTCGGGGACTCCTCGAAGGTGCGGGTCGGGCAGATCGTGCTCGCCATGGGCAACCCGCTCGGCCTGTCGGGCAGCGTGACCGAGGGCATCGTCTCGGCGGTCGGGCGGACGATCAGCGAGCCGCAGGAGAGCGGCTCCCCCGGCGCCACCATCGCCAACGCCGTCCAGACCTCGGCCGCGATCAACCCCGGCAACAGCGGCGGCGCGCTGGTGAACCTGTCCGGCCACGTCATCGGCATCCCCACGCTCGCGGCCACCAACCCCGACCTCGGCGGCGGCGCCGCCCCCGGCATCGGCTTCGCCATCCCCGGCAACACCGCCGTGGACATCGCCAACCAGATCATCAAGGACGGCAAGGTCACCAACAGCCGCCGGGCCGCGCTCGGCATCCGCGGCAGCACGGTCGTCGGCTCGGACGGCGAGCCCAGCGGCGTCGGGGTGGCCCGGGTGGAGCAGGGCGGCGGCGCGGCCAAGGCGGGCATCCGGGCCGGGGACGTGATCGTCTCCGTCAACGACAAGCCGACGCCCACCATCGCCGACCTGACCGAGACGATCGCCGCCCTGCAGCCCGGCACGCGGGTGAAGGTGGGCCTGATCCGCGCCGGCGGCTCCAGGACGACGATCGACGTGACGTTGGGGCAGCTCCCCGGCGAGTGAGCGGGCCCGGGCCTACCGCCCGGCGGTGAAGACGATCTCCACCCGGCGGTTCTTGGCGCGGTTCTTCCCGACCGGCCCGCCCTGGACCACATTGGGCAGCTTGGGTCGGTGACAGCAGGATGGGCAGGGCCGCGCTAAGAGAGCGGAACGTCGGTGATCATGCCGAACGTCGGCATCTCGACGTCGACCTTCGTGACGCCGGCGGGCGGGGCGGCGAAGACCGCGTACAGGGTGGACGCCTCGCCCTTCTCCAGGAACTGGCCCTGGGTGCCGGAGCACACGCACGCGGCGTCCTGGCCGGTGCCGTTGCCCGGGCCGTTGTGCAGGTTGACCTTGCCGTCGAGGGCGGTGACCGTCCGGGTGAGGCCGGCCGTCCTGCCCTGGCGCCGGAGGTCGGTGATCTCGACGCGGGCCTCGCCGTGCTGCCGGGCGCCCCGGCCGAGCAGGCGCCGCAGCGCGTACCCGCCGATCACCCGGTCGCCGTTCGCCGGTGCCGGATCAGCCAGATCCGCGGATCACCCGGTGGCCGAGCTCTGCGTCAGGCGGTAGCGGGAGGGCGAGACCCCGTACCGGTCGAGGAACGCCTGCCGCAGCGTCTCGGCCGTCCCGAAGCCGCAGCGCGCCGCGACCGCGGACATCGGCAGCGACGTGGAGGCCAGCAGGTGAGCGGCGGCCTCGGCGCGGGCCTGGCGGACGTACCGGCCGGGCGTCAGCCCCAGGTGGCGCAGGAACAGCCGGGTGAGGTGCCGCTCGCTGACCCCGGCCGCGGCGGCCAGGGCGGCGGTGGACAGGTCGTCGGCGAGGTGCCCGCCGATGAAGTCGACGGTCCGCCTGACCAGGCTGTCGGCGGGCGGTGGCGGGGCCACGAACATGCTCATCTGCGCCTGGTTGCCGGGCCGCTGGAGGTAGGTGACGAGGTTACGGGCGACGGTGCGGGCCAGCTCGGCGCCGTTGTCCTCCTCGACGAAGGCCAGCGTGAGGTCGAGGGCGGCGGTGACGCCCGCGGAGGTGGCGACGTCGCCGTCCCGCAGGAAGATCGGGTCGGGATCGACGGCGACCCGGGGGTGGCGCTCGGCCAGCTCGCGGGCGAGCTGCCAGTGGGTGGTGGCGCGCCGCCCGTCGAGCAGCCCGGCCGCCGCCAGCACGAACGCCCCGGTGCACACGGACGCGACCCGCCGGCTCTCCCTGGCCAGCCTGCGGACGTGGGCCACGACGAACGGGTTGGCCGCCGCGTCGTCGTGGCCGATGCCGCCGGAGACGACGAGCGTGTCGAGCGGCCCGGTGATCCGTTCCAGCGCGAGCTGCGCCTGGACGGTCAGCCCGGTGCCGCAGGTGACCGGCCGGCCGCCGGGGGTGGCGACGCGCACCTCGTAGCAGGGGGCCGCGCCGTGCCAGTTGGCCTCCTCCAGGGTGGAGGTGACGCAGGCGATGTCGAGCAGCGAGGCCGCCTCGTACGCCACCACGACCGTCCGCCTGGTCTCCATGCCCCCGACTGTAGGGCCGAAGGACCTGGAACCCAAGTTTTCGGACCTGTCCGGCCGCCTGCCTTGGCCCGCCCCCGCCCGCCCCGGGACAGTCGTGGACATGACGACGACAAGCACGACGACAAGCACCACGACGAGCACCACGAGCACCGCGAGCACGACGGGCAAGGGGACCGGCCGCCGCCGCTGGGGCAGGTTCGCCCTCCACTACGTGGAGATGATCATCGCGATGTTCGCGGGGATGTTCGCGCTCGGCGCGCTCCTCGACGTCCTCGGCCTCGGCGTCTCCCACGAGACCCATCCCGAGCTGGGCTACCTGGTGATGGCGGTGAACATGTCGATCGGGATGGCCGCGTGGATGCGGTTCAGAGGGCACGGCTGGGCGGCCACGCTGGAGATGTGCGCCGCGATGTTCGTCCCGGTCGTGCCGCTCTTCCCGATGTTGTGGCTCGGCTGGATCGACGCGCACGGCCTGATGACGGCCGCGCACGTGGCCATGTTCCCGCTCATGCTGGCGGCGATGGTGCGCCGGCTCGACGAGTACGCCGGCTGCGCCCACTGAGCGGGGCCCGCCCCGCAGGCCCGCCCCGCAGGCCCGCCGAGGAGCGGGACCGCTCAGGCGAGCCGTTCCAGCAGCGGGACGGTCTCCGCCGGCGAGGGCAGCGCGCCGATCTCGGCTCGCACCTCGGCCGCCGCCAGCCTCATCCGGTCGTCGCCGGTCAGCCGCTCCAGCGCCTCGCGGGCCGTGTCGGCCGACACCTCGTGCGGTTCGAGCACCGCGGCCAGCCCCCGGCGCGCCAGCAGCGGCGCGTGCATGTACTGGTCGCCGCCGTGCGGCAGCACGAGCTGCGGCACCCCGGCCGCGCAGGCGGTCAGCATCGTCGCCGCGCCCCCGTGGTGGACGATGCCCGAGCAGGTCGCGATCACGTCGGCGATCGGCAGCCAGGTGGCGGCACGCACGTTGTCGGGCAGCTCGGGCAGGTCGGCGGGGTCCGCGCCGCCGAGCGCCAGGACCAGCTCGACCTCCAGCTTCCCCGCCGCGGTGACGAAGTCCTCCAGCACCGCGATCCCCGCCCAGCGCGGAATCTCGGTGCCCAGCGTCACGCAGACGCGCGGGCGCCCGGGCCGGGCGACCATCCACGCGGGACGGGCCGCGTCACCCCCGCTGTACGGCACGAACCGGACGGGCCGGTCGAGCCGGACACCGGGGTCGAGCAGGCTCGCCGGCATCGGGTCGAGCACGAGGGCGGGCTCGACCGGCCACGTGCCGGCCCCGTTGCGCCCGGCCGCGGGCGCGACGGCCGCGCGCACGGCGTCCCGGATCTCCTCGGGGACGGGCAGCCCCAGGTGGTAGCAGACGGCGGGCACGCCGCGGGCCGCCGCGATGATCGGGCCCGCGTACTCCAGGGACGAGTGCACCACCAGGTCGGGTCGCCACCCGTCCGCCACGGCCGCCAGCCGGTCCACCACCCGGTCGGTGAAGTCGCCGAACAGCCCGCCGAGGAAGCCGGTCAGCTCGAACCCCGACTCGGCGGCCCGCCGCTCGTGCTCCCCGAAGGCGGCCATGATGTCGCCCTCGGGGTAGCCGTCCACGGCGGGCAGCCCGGCCTTGCCCATCGCGTGCAGCGAGTGCCCGCTGGTGCCCACCAGGACCTCGTGGCCCGCGGCGCGCGCGGCCCAGATCAGCGGCACCAGGCTCAGCGAGTGCCCGAGCCCCGGTGACGTCGTGAAGAGAATCCTCATCTCGCCTCCTCCTGAGTACGGCTGAGTACGCGGTCCAGCACCCGGCCGAGGGTGTCCTGCCGGTCGGTCCCGGGCGCGGGGCCGCCCCCGGCGCGCCAGGCGATGAACCCGTCCGGCCGCACGAGCACGGCGCCCCCGCTGCCGACCCCGTACGCCTTGGCCCAGGGCTCGTCGGCGATGAGGTGCGCGTCGAGGGGGACGCCTCGGGCGCGGGCGGCGCCGGCGGCGGCCCGCGCCCAGCCGGCCCCGTCCGCGCCGGCCAGCAGCGTGAAGTCCCTGCCCAGCAGGTCGATCGTGGAGCCGCCGGTGTCGAGCGGCACGTGCGGCGCCCTGGTCCCCGGGCGGCCCGAGGGGGCGTTCACGTCGTCGTAGTCGGCGGGGTCGTAGTCGGAGGGATCGTGGTCGCCGGGGCCGGGGGCGCCGGGGCCGGGGGCGGGGCCGGCCGGGTCGCCCGCTTCCGGGACCGTCGCGGACGAGCGGTACCGGTAGCCCATCATCACCGTCAGGTCGTCCACGATCGGCACGGCCGCCACGTCGCCGACGGCGGGGTTCTTGAACCGGTCGAGCGAGCGCGCCACGGCCTGGTCCACGGTGAAGCGGCCCACCGGCAGCCGCTCGTCCTCGTAGGTGTCGAGCAGGGCCGCGCCTGCCCTGCCCGACAGCACGTACGCCAGCTTCCAGGCCAGGTTGTGCGCGTCCTGGACCCCGGTGTTGGCGCCGAACCCGCCCGTGGGCGGATGCACGCGCGCCGCGTCGCCGGCGAGGAACACCCGCCCGGCCCGGACGCGGGCCGCCACCCGCGCGGCCAGCTCCCACGGCAGCCGGCCGAGGATGCGTACCTCCAGCTCGGGCAGGCCGGTCGCGGCCCGGACGAGCCGCACGCAGCGCTCCTCGCCGAACTCCTCCTCGGCGCCGGCGCCGGGGAAGTACATGGCGTCGAGCTGCCAGCGCTCGCCGTCGGTGCCGAGCACGCCCATGACGTCCTCGTTCATGACCTGGCAGTGCATGAACGCCCGCCCGCGCACCGCCTCGGTGAGGTCGGCCTCGAACAGGATCGCCATGTTGTGCACCATCGTGCCGAGCCCGTCGGTGGGGATGCCGAGCCGCCGGCGCACCGGGCTGGCGTTGCCGTCGCAGGCGAGGAGGTAGCCGGCGCGCACGGTCCGGCGCCCGCCGGTGCTCCGGTCCTCCAGCACCGCCGTGACGCCCTCGCCGTCCTGCTCGAACTCCGCCAGCCGCACGCCGAAGCGCACGTCGGCGCCGAGCTCCACCGCCCTGGCGCGCAGCAGCGGCTCCAGCCTGTCCTGCGGGCACGGGGCCCAGCCGGTGGGGCTCACCGGGCTGGAGTCCTCGAACACGCCGTGCAGGTAGGGCACCTCGAACCACTCGTGCTCCTCGCCCGCCAGGCTCTCGGCCCGCAGGATGCCGCTGGCCCGGTCCTTGCCCTCCAGGCGGCGCTGCGCCCGGCGGATCGCCGGCTCCAGGCCCACGGACCTGTAGAGCTCCATCGTGCGGGGGTTCACGCCCCAGGCGCGGGCGTAGATCGAGGTGTCGGGGTGCCGCTCCACCAGCAGCGGCCGGACGCCGTGCCAGGCGAGGAACACCGCCGCCGACAGCCCCACCAGGCTGCCGCCCGAGATCAGGACTGGAACGTGCTCGTCGTGCATGGTCTCGTCTCCCTCGGAGGTGTCAGCGCAGTACGGTGCGCAGGTGCGCGTCGAGCACGCCCACCCTGTCGAGCGTGCTGTGGGCCGCGAGGTAGCCGTCCGGGCGCACCAGGCAGGCCAGCGGCCGGTCCCGCGCGCCGTACGCCTCGTGCAGCCGGCCGCTGACGTCGTGCAGCGCGTCCCCGCCGCCCGCGGACCTGGTGACCAGCCGGACGGCCAGGCCCGAGCGGGCGTAGCCGCGCAGCCGGCCGGCGACGTCCGGGTCCAGGCCCGGCCCTGCGAGCACGAGCAGCGTCCACTCGGGGCCGCTCAGCAGCCGGAACAGCCGGGTCGTGCCGCCGTCGCCGGTCGCCACCGGGGCGTCGGGCGCGCGTTCCCCGGCCGCCGGGCTCACCCCCGGCACGGACGGGCCGCTCAGCGCCCCCTCGGCGTAGTCGACGGGCGGCTCCGTACGCACCAGCGGCCGGCCGCCCCGCCGCCGGTGCCCCTCGCGAAACAGCGCCTCGGCGTCGGGGTCGAGGCTGCCGGTCAGCAGCCAGCCGGTCCTGTGGAGCTGCTCGCGGGCCACGGCCCGCCGCTCGGTCCCGTACGTGTCCAGCAGCCGCGGCGAAGCCGTGCCCGCCACGACCGACGCCAGCTTCCACGCCAGGTTGGCCGCGTCCTGGATGCCGGTGTTCATCGACTGCACGGGCAGCGGGAACGTGCGGGCCGCCTCGCCCAGCAGCAGGCAGCGCCCGGCGCGGAAGGCTCCGGCCAGGGCGCCCGCCGGGCGTACCCGCCAGGGCCAGGCGGGGGCGGACAGCGTGAGGTCCGTCCCCGCGAGGTCCCGCAGGACGGCCTCCACCTCGCGGACGTCGCCCAGGCCGCCCAGCTCGTCCGGCCTGCTCATGAACAGCCGGTGCCGGCCGCCCGGCAGCGGCACCAGCCCGGCGTGGGTGCGCGGGCCGTGGAAGATGTACTCGGTGTGCGGGTCCAGCGGGTGCGGGGTGCTCACGGTCACGTCGAGCTGCAGCCAGGTCACGCCCGGGTAGGCGGTGACCTCGCGGTCGAGGCCGAGCGCGGCGCGGGCCGTGCTGTCCGCGCCGTCCGCGGCGACCAGCCAGCCGGCCCGCGCGCGCTCCGTCCGGGTCCGCTCCGGCCGGGTCCGCTCCGGCCGCGCATGCTCCGCCCGGGTCCGCTCCGGCCGCGCATGCTCCGGCCGTCCTTCGCCCGTGCCGGACAGCTCCGCGGTCACCCCCGCGTCGTCCTGGTCGAGGCGCAGCAGCTCCGTTCCCCATTCCACCTCGACGCCGAGCGCGCGCAGCCGCTCGACCAGCAGCGCCACCGTGACCTCCTGCGGCACCAGCAGCGGCACCGGCCACGGGCCGTGCTCCTCGCGCAGGTCGATGGTGATCGGATCGCCGCCGAACGGCTGCCAGACCTTCGTGGTGAAGTCCACGCCGGCCGCCCGGTAGCGCCGCATCGGCAGGCCGAGCGCGTCGAGGGCCTCCAGCGTGCGCGGCCAGACGTTCGGGCAGCCGGTGCCGGGGGCGGGGCCCGGAGCCCGGTCCACGACCCGGCAGGCGACGCCGCGGCGGGCCAGCTCGGCGGCGGCCGCCAGCCCGGCCGGGCCCGCGCCCACGATCAGGACGTCCATGTCAGCAGGCCAGCAGGTAGTGGCGGAGCTCCCAGTCGGTGACCTGGGAGTGGTAGGCGGCGAACTCCTCCCGCTTGACCCGGGCGTAGTAGTCGCAGTACTCGCCGCCCGGCACCTTGCCCAGCGCGGCCCGCAGCACCGCGTCGGCGGACAGCTCGTCCACGGCGTGCAGCAGCGTCGCCGGCAGCGCCCTGCCGGGGGCCGCGTCCCGCTCCAGGTCCCGGCCGTCCGGCGGGCCGGGGTCGAGCGAGCGGTCGAGGCCGTCGAGCCCGGCGGCCAGCAGCCCGGTCAGCGCCAGGTAGGGGTTGGCGGCCCCGTCCACGCAGCGGGCCTCGACCCGGCCGGGGGCGGGCACGCGCAACATCTGGGTGCGGTTGTTGCCGCCGTACGTGGCGAACCCCGGCGCCCAGCTCGACCCGGACGCGGTGCCGGAGCCGGCGCCCAGCCGCTTGTAGGAGTTGACGGTCGGGCAGGTCAGCGCCATCAGGCCGGGCGCGTGGTCGAGCACGCCCGCCAGGAACGCGTACCCGGTCGCCGACAGGCCGAGCCCGCGGGCGTCGTCGGCGGCGGCGAACAGCTCGCGGTCGTCGCCGCTCCACAGGCTGAAGTGGATGTGCAGGCCGTTGCCGGTCAGCCCGGTGAACGGCTTCGGCATGAAGGTGGCGATCTTCCCGGCCCGCTGCGCCAGCGTGTGCACCATGTACCGCAGGAAGATCACCCGGTCGGCGGTGGTCAGCGCGTCGGCGTAGCCGAAGTTGTGCTCGAACTGGCCGTTGGCGTCCTCGTGGTCGTTGGAGTAGTTCTCCCAGCCCAGCCGGTTCATGGCCCGGCTCACGGCGGCCAGGTGGTCGAGGTTGCGGGTCGCGGCGCGCGCGTCGTAGCAGGGCGAGGCGGCGTCGTCGAGGGCGTCGGCGACCTTGAGCCGGCCGTCCGCGTCCCGGTCGAGCAGGAAGTACTCGGGCTCGGCCCCGGCCTTGAACACCATGTCCCTGGCGGCCAGGCGCTCCAGCTGCCGCTTGAGCACGACCCGCGGCGCGTACGGCCACGGCTCGCCCTCGACGTGCAGGTCGCACTGGACGACGGCCAGCCCGTCCTGCCAGGGGGCCGGCATGTAGGAGCGCGGGTCGGGGATCGCCACCACGTCCGGGTCGGCCGGGCTCTGGCCCAGCCCGCCGGCGGCGTGCCCGGCGAAGCCGATGCCCTCGGCGGCGAGCCGGGCGGCGGTGCTCGCGGGCACGAGCTTGGCGCACGGCTTGCCGTGCAGGTTGACGAACATCACGAGCAGGAACTCGACGCCGTCGCGGGCGATCGCGTCCACGAGCTCGCCCGCGCCGGCGGGCGGGGTGTAGGTCATCGCGGCCTCCTAGGGGCGACGGGCGGGCTAGAGCGACAGGCGGACGTCGTAGTCGCGCAGCCAGGTGTCGAACTGCAGGACCATTTCGAGGTTGGCCCGCTGGACCCAGGCGCCCATGCCGGTGACCAGCCCGTCGGGGTCGTCCAGCACCTCGCGCGCGGCGGCGGCGTCGTAGAAGGGGGCGGCGGGCGCCGCCGGGTCCGCGGCGAAGCGGGCGAACTCGGCGCACAACCCGTGCGCGTACGCCGGGTCCTGCGTCACCGGGTACGGGCTCTTGCGCCGCTCCAGGACGGAGGCGGGCAGCAGGTCGCGCGAGGCGGCCCGCAGCAGGCTCTTCTCCCTGCCGTCGAAGCTCTTCAGCGCCCACGGCACGTTGAAGACGTACTCCACCAGGCGGTGGTCGCAGAACGGCACCCGGATCTCCAGCGCGCCCGCCATCGCCAGCCGGTCGGTGCGGTCGAACAGGACCGGCAGCCAGCGGGTGATGTGCAGGTGCAGCAGCTCGCGCATGCGCCGCTCGTGCCCCTCCTCGCCCGGCAGGCGGGGCACCTCGGCCAGCGCCTCCTGGTAGCGCTGCGCGGTGACGCCGGGGATGTCGAGCTTCTCCAGCAGCCCGGGCTCCAGCAGCCCCGCGCCGAGGCCGGGCCAGGTCGGGTCCACGAGCTGGCCGATCGCCACCCAGGGGAAGGTCTCGGCGTAGACGAGCTGGGGGGCGTGCACCCAGTTGAACCCGCCGAAGATCTCGTCGGCGGTCTCGCCCGACAGGACCACCACGGTCTCGTCGCGGACCTGGCGGGCCAGCAGGTAGATCGAGGCGTCCCCGTCGCCCATCGGGGTGGGCAGGTCCTGGGCGTGCAGGGTCGCCCGCCGCACCTCGGGGCTCATCATCTGCTCGGGGGTGAGCAGGATCTCCTTGTGGGCGGCGCCGATGTGGGCGGCCATCTCGCGGGCGTACGGCGCGTCGGGGGTGTCGCGCACCTCGTCCGGCTCGAAGTTCTCGGTGTAGCCGGCGAAGGTCAGCGCGTAGGTGGGCATCGCGTCCACGCCCTGGCGGCGCAGCTCGCGGGCGGCGATGGCGGCGATGACGCTGGAGTCCAGCCCGCCGGACAGCAGCACGCCGAGCGGCACGTCGGAGACGAGCTGGGCGCGTACCGACTCCTCCAGCAGGCCGCGTACCGTGTCCACGGTGGCGGCCTGGCCGTCGGTGTGCGGCCGCGACTCCAGCCGCCAGTAACACTCGTGGTGCGCGCCGCTCTCCCGCAGCACCAGGACGTGGCCCGGCTCGACCTCGCGCATGCCCTTGTAGACCGACTCCCCGGGCGTCTTGGCCTGGACGAGCAGCTCGCGCATGCCGTCGAGGTCCACCTCGGGGGCGAGCCGGCCGGAGGCGAAGATCGCCTTGGGCTCGCTGCCGAACACGATGCCCTCGGGGGTGCGCGCGTAGTGCAGCGGCTTGATCCCGAGGTGGTCGCGGACCAGGACGAGCTGGTCGTGCCGCAGGTCCCACACGCCGAAGGCGAACATGCCGTTCAGGTGCTCGCCGCACCGCGTGCCCCACTGCAGGTAGGCCCGCAGCGCCACCTCGGTGTCGCAGTTGGAGCGGAACCGGTGGCCGTGCGACTCCAGCTCGGCCTTCAGCTCGCGGTAGTTGTAGATCTCGCCGTTGTAGGTGATCGCGGCGATGGGCCGGCCGTCCTCCTCGGCCACCATCGGCTGCCCGCCGCCCGGGATGTCGATGACCGCGTTGCGGGTGTGGCCGAGCAGCGCGTGCCTGCCGACCCAGATGCCCCTGCCGTCGGGGCCGCGGCAGGCGATGGCGTCGGTCATCGTCTCGGCGAGCCCGTGCTCCCGCGTCAGGTCGCGATCGAAGTCCACCAGGCCGGCTATTCCACACATGTGCCCATCCCTTTCGTCTCACCGGTGACAGTCGAGGTGCTGGAAGACGATCCATTTGCCGACCACGTAGCCCTGGCCGGAGATGCTGAAGGAGGCGCCGCCCGTCCTCCTGATGACGTCCTTGTAGGGCGCCTCGAACCCGGGGCCGAGGATGCGGCCCTCGAACAGCAGGCCGCCGTCGCGCCAGCCGGGCGCGTACTGCTCGGTGCGGTTGCCGATGCTGTCGAAGAAGAAGCCGCTGTACCTGTTGTCGGAGCTCTCGAACCCCCACATCCAGGTGCCCGACGCCGGTCGCGGGTTCTGCGGGGTACGCAGCTCGCGCAGGTCGAACACCAGCCAGCTCCCGTCGTGCCGGGGCTCGACCCTGGCGCTCGCCCGCACCGGGAACGACGTGCCCTCCGGCGAGGAGTTGCGGCCCTCGCACGTCCAGGCGCCGTGGAAGAACGCCATGTCCCGCAGGGCCGCCGCGGGGGCGGGGCCCTTGGCCGCGCTCGCCGGCGCGGGGCCGGCGGCCCGCGGCCCGCCCCCGCCGTCCCCGCCGTTGGCCAGGACGAACCCGGCCGTGCCGATCAGCGCCGCGCCGGCGATCGAGGCGACGATCGCCGTGCGGATCCGGGTCGATGCCATCATCGAACCTCCTTGGGGCCGGGGCCTTCGCATCGTCGCAACCCCCGGTAGGGGTCGCCTAAAGGCCGCCTGGAGCCGCGGCGGCGGCTCAGCGGGCGGGCTCGACCTCCGCGAGCTCCGCCAGGCGCGGCAGGAAGACCCATTTCTTGTAGGACCAGAAGCGGAACACCGTGCCGAGGACGACGCCGACGACGTTGGCGGCCACGTTCTTGGCCAGCAGGCTGTCCAGGTGCAGCACGTAGACGGTGAAGGCCAGGCAGAGCAGGGAGATGCCGGCCGCGACGAGGTTGAGCGCGGCGAAGACGGCGTACTCGCGGGCCAGGCCGCCGCGCCCGCGGTGGCGGAACGTCCAGTGCCGGTTGCCGAAGTAGGCGAACGTGGTGGCCGCGGCGGCCGCCAGCGCCTTGCCGGTCAGGTGGCCGTGGTCCTCGCCGAGCACCATCCACAGCAGGTTGGAGCCGCCGACGTCGATGACGTACGCCACCGCCCCCACCACGCCGAACCGGGCGACCTCCTGCGCCAGCCGGGACAGCCGGCGGCGGTAGGCGGGCGGCTCGGCCGCCGCCGGAGTGCCGCCCCGGTCGCGGCGGCGGCAGCGCACCCCGGCCGCCACCAGCAGGCAGAGCCAGCCGATCGCGAACACCGCGGCCAGCAGGTGCCCCGCCACGGTGGACGGGTACATCACCGGGTACGGGCTGGCCAGGTAGAACAGGCCGCCGGTGTAGAGCAGGGTGATCAGGCCGGTGAACGCCCACATGAGGGCCGAGCGGGCCCGGCGGGCGAGCGTCCACAGCAGCACCAGCACCGGCACGATCCACGACCAGTGGTGGTGCCAGCCGATCGGCGTGACCAGCGGGGCGGTCATCCCGACGGCCATCAGGGCCTCGGCGGCGAAGCCCCGCCGGTGCAGCCGCACCGCCGTCCACAGGCCGGCGGCCAGGGCGAGCGCGGCCACGACCAGGCCCGCCGTGCCCGCCTGCGGCGCGTGCAGCAGCCGCGCCACGACGCCGTGCACCGACTGGTTGAACGTGACGTGCATCTCGCCGACGCGCCCGGCGTCCCACAGCAGCCGGGTCCAGTAGGCCCAGGAGTCGGCGCCGAACACCGCGAAGCCGGCGGCCACCGTGCCGGCGAAGGTGGCCGTCGCGGTGAGCGCGGCCCTGCGCTGCCCGGTGAGGAACAGGTGCACGATGAAGACGGCGGGCACGATCTTGATGCCCGCGGCCAGCCCGACGCCGACGCCGCGCCACCTGGCGTCCGGCGGCCGCATGAGGTCGGCCGCGACGGCCAGCACCAGCAGGACGCTGATCTGGCCGAGCATCAGCGTCTCGGCGACCGGGCTGAGGAAGATCAGCAGCGGGGCGAGCCCGACCAGCAGCCGCAGCCGCCGCCGTCCGGGGGCGAGGGCGCCGTGGACCAGCCACACCAGAGCCAGCACGCTCGCCACCGTGGCCACCTGCAACAGCGCGCCGAAGACCGGCAGGGGCAGCAGGGCGAGCGGCGCGAAGAGCAGCGCGGCGAACGGCGGGTAGGTGAACCACAGGGCGATCTCCAGCTGGTCGGCGCTCGCCTGCTCGGCCACCAGCGGCGCGGCGTACAGCGGCCGCCCGGCCCTGGCCAGGTCGCCGCCGTAGTCGTAGACCTTCAGGTCGCCCAGCCACCACGGCACCTGGCCGATCAGCGCCCACAGCAGCGCGACGACCGCGCCCGCGGTCAGCAGCACGACGCCGGCGCACATCGCCCGGCGGGTCCTGTCGTTCATCGGAGCCCTTCCTTCAGTTCGCGTACGTACCGGCGACGAGCAGCCCGACCAGGACGAGGCCGGTGATGAGGAGCTGGCGGTCGCGGAAGAGCAGCTCCTCCGGCGCCTCGCCGTGGCCGTTGTCGACGAGCAGCGCGTAGCGCAGGACGACGGCGATGAACGGCACGATGCTGAGCGAGAGCAGGGCCAGCCCGACGCCGTCGTGGAGCTGGAACACCCACAGGCTGTAGGTGACGATCATGGCCCCCGACGACATCGCCTGGACGTGCCCGAGGTAGCCCGCCGAGTAGGCCGTCAGGGTCGCCCGGCTCCCGGTCCCGGCGTGCCGCAGCTCGCCCGCGCGCTTGCCCGCCACGACGAACAGCGAGCCCAGGGAGACCACCACGTAGAACCAGATGGAGATGGGCACGCCGACCGCCACCGCGCCGGCCACCGCCCTGATGACGAAACCGGCGGCGACCCCGAGCAGGTCGAGCACCGCCAGGTGCTTGAGCCTGAAGGTGTACGCCGTGGTCAGCGCGACGTACCCGCCGACCACCGCCGCCGGCCCCGGCCCGGCGAGCAGCCCCGCGGCGATTCCACCGAGGACCAGCAGGACGCCCAGCGCCGCCGCCGCCCGCACGGGCACCAGGCCCGCCGCGACGGGCCGCAGGCGCTTGACCGGATGGGCCCGGTCCGCCTCGGCGTCGGCCGCGTCGTTGATGAGGTACGTACCGCTCGCGGCCAGGCAGAGGGCGGCGAACGCGACGGCCGTCAGCAGCCCGCCGCGCGGGGTGAGCAGCACCCCCGCGGCTCCCGGGGCGGCCACCACGAGCACGTTCTTGACCCACTGCTTCGGCCGGCAGGCCCGTACCAGGCCGCCCAGCAGGGCGGCGGCCTGGCTCCGGCGGGCGACCGGCGCGGGGCGCAGCCCGTCAACGGAGGTCATCACGCCCGCCCGCGTCCCGCCCCTGCGCGGTCAGCCGGGGCAGGGGCCCGCGCCGCCGGTACACCTCGGCCAGCGCCACCAGCAGCACGCCGGTGATCACGAAGGTCGCGGCGAGCAGTTGCGCCCCCGGGCTCAGCCCGTACCCCTGGAGCGGGTTGAACGAGGCGAACATGTACGGCCGCAGCAGGAAGACCAGCAGCACGAACACCGTCAGGGCCCACAACCACCGGGACCGCGTCCGCCGGGCCATCGTCCACAGCAGCACCAGCACGGGGACGATCCACACCCAGTGGGCGATCCACGAGAACGGCGAGATCAGCAGCATCGCGATCGCCACCACGAGCACGCCCTCGAAGTTCATGCCCCTGCGGTGCAGCCCGGCGCCGATGGCCAGCGCGGCCACGAAGGTGACCGCGGCCAGGGCCAGCCAGAGCAGGTTGTTGTCGTCGTTGCCGAGCAGGCGCACCACGACCCCGCGCAACGACTGGTTGTAGGTGAACTCGGGGATGAACACCCGGTCCGGCTCCCACATGGCCGAGCTCCAGTAGCGCAGGGAGTCGGCGGGCAGTACCGCGAACGCCACCGCGACCGTGCCCAGGAACGTGACCGTCGCCGTCGCGGCCGCCCTGAACTGGCGGGTGAGCAGCAGGTAGACGATGAAGATGCCCGGCGTGATCTTCACCCCGGCGGCCAGGCCGACCAGGACGCCCTTGCCCCTCGCCCCCTGCGGCCGCATCAGGTCGAGGAAGGCCAGCAGGATGAAGACGTTGATGTTGCCCACCTGCACGTCCTGCAGCACGGGGTCGAGGAACTGGACCAGGGTGACCACCACGGCGGTCAGCACCAGCCGCCGCCGGCCGCGCGGCACGGCGACCGCGCCCAGCGACACCCAGACCACACCGCCGAGCGCCAGCATCTTCAGCGTGTTCCACACCAGGCTCAGCGCGTCCACCCCGAGGAGGCTGAACGGGGTGAGCAGCAGCGCGGCGAAGGGCGGATAGTTGAAGGGCGCGTTGAACTGCAGGTCGGGGCCGAGCGGCGGCGCCACGACGTCATACAGGTCACCGCCGCCGCGCAGGACGACCTCGCTGGACATGTAGTAGACGTTCCAGTCGGCCATCCACCAGATGATCGTGCGCTGGGCGGCCCAGAGCAGGACGGACAGCGCCACCGCCACGCCGACGGCGAAGGCCGCCGGCCTGATCCATCGGGCCCACGTCGCCGCGGGCGCGCCCGCCGGCGTGGCGGGCTTGGTCGATACGGTCATGGGATCTCCTCGGACGGGGGGCGGGATCGGGGACGGGGGCGGGAGGACGGGGGCGGGGCCCGCTCAGCGGGACAGGCGCCGCCAGAGCGGCCGGGGGACCAGGCGGAGCGCGGCGAACAGCACCCTCAGCCCGCCGGGCACCCAGACCGTGCGCCGGTCCAGGCGCAGGCCCTCGGCGACCGCGTCGGCCACCTGGGCGGGCGTGGCGGGAAAGGGCGCGGGGGCCAGGCCCTCGGTCATGCGGGTGCGCACGAAACCGGGCCGCACCACCATGACGTGGGCGCCGCTGCCGGTCAGGGCGTCGGCCAGGCCGTGCGCGAAGGCGTCGAGGCCGGCCTTGGCGGCGCCGTACACGAGGTTGGACCCGCGTACCCGCACGCCGGCCACCGACGACAGGACGACCAGGGTGCCGTGGCCCTGCTCGCGCAGCAGGCGGGCCGCGTGCAGCCCGGCCGACACGTGGCCGGCGAAGTTCACGGTGGCGCTGCGGAAGGCGGCGCGCGGGTCCCGCTCGCAGGCGGCCTGGCTGCCCAGCACGCCGAACGCGGCGATCACCACGTCCACGTCGCCGAGCCGGTCGCGCGCGGCGCGGAAGGCGGCCGCGTGCCCGTCCGGATCGGCGGCGTCGAACGGGACGACGTGCACGGCGTCGGCGCCCGCCTCCTTGAGCGCGGCCACGGCGGCGTGCGGGAAGGCGGGCGGGGAGGCGAACGGGAAGGCGGACGGGGAGGCGGACGGCGGCTCGTCCGCGCGGACCGCGAGCACGACCCGGCGGGCGCCGTCGCGGACCAGGCGGGCCGTGACCGCCAGGCCGATCTCGCTGCGTCCGCCCAGGAGGAGCACGGTCCCGACCGTGCCGAGCGCGTTCTTCATGGCTTCCGGCCTTCCTGCGAGAGCGACAACCGGCGCGCCAGGTCGGAGCCGAGCAGGCCGGTGGGGTCGGCGGCCCGCCTGGCGGCGTCCCACTCGGCCAGCCGGGGGTACATCCGGGCGAGCATGGACGCCGGCAGGCGCGCGTCCTTGGCGAGGTAGACCCGCCCGCCCGCGCCGGCCACCCGCTCGTCCAGCTCGGTGAGCAGGGCGGCCAGCCCGCCGAGGCCGGCCGGCAGGTCCAGCGCGAGCGTCCAGCCGGGCATGGGGAACGACAGCGGCGCCGGGTTGCCCGGCCCGAACCGCTTGAGCACGGCCAGGAAGGACACCGCTCCCGCCGCCGCCAGCCGGCCGGCGACGGCGCGCAGCACGGGCTCGGCGCCGAACGGCACCACGAACTGGTACTGGACCAGGCCGCGCGGGCCGTACAGCGCGTTCCACCCGCGCACGCCGTCCAGGGGGTGGAAGAAGGGCGCGATGCCCTGGATCTCGTTCCTGCGCAGGGCGGGCGCCCTGCGGTACCACGCCTCGTTGAAGGCGCGGACGGTGTGCCGGTTGAGCAGGCCGGGCGGCGCCCAGCCGGGAGCGCGCAGCCGGGTGGCCGGCGCGAAGGCCAGCGGCGTGCCGCGGCGGCGGGCCGGCAGCTCGTCGCGGCGCGCGTGCCGGCCGCGCGTGAGCACGCCGCGGCCGGTGGCCCCCTTGCCCGCCGCGAGGTCGATCCAGGCCACCGAGTAGTGGTGGTGGTCGTCGGTGGCCGCCATCAGCTCCAGGGTGTGGTCGAGGTCGCGGGTGCGCTCGGTGTCGACGCGCAGGAAGGCGGTCTCCACGGGGACGCACTGGACGACGGCCTCGGTGATCACCCCGGTGAGCCCCATCCCGCCGACCGTCGCCCAGAACAGGGCGGGGTCGGACTCCGGCGTGACGGTGCGGACCTCGCCGCCGGGCAGCACCAGGGTGAGGCTCCTGACGTGGTGGCCCAGGGAGCCGTCCACGTGGTGGTTCTTGCCGTGGATGTCGGCCGCGACCGCCCCGCCGACGGTGACCTGGCGGGTGCCCGGCGTCACCGGCACGAACCAGCCGCGCGGCAGCAGCGCCCGCATCAGGGCGTCCAGGCTGACGCCCGCGCCCACCGCGCACCGGCCCGTCTCCGGGTCCAGACGCGGGCGGCCGGGCAGTCCCGTGCAGTCCACGACCAGGCCGCCCGCGCACTGGGCGGCGTCTCCGTAGGAGCTGCCGAGCCCGCGGGCGATCAGGCCGCGCGGCGCGGCGGCGGCCAGCAGCCCGGCCACCTCCTCCACCGAGCGCGGCCTGGCGACGGAGGCGCGGGTGGGCGCGGTGCGGCCGAACCCGGTGAGCAGCCTCTGGGGAAGTTCCATGATCGTCCTTTGCTCCCGTGTCGCGTTGCGCGCATCGTCGCAACGGGGCTTAGGAGCCGGGTCGAGAAACCCTGGAGGCCGGGGACGGGCCGGTCCAGCGCCGCCCTAGGTGGGCCCTAGGCGTTGCTGTGACGCTGCGACCAGGACAGGCCACGGAAGGAGCATCATGAGCGAGGCACGTACCCGTTTCGAAGACCTGCGCCCCGTCATCGACGACAGCCCCAAGGAGGAGCTGCTCACCGCCGTCAAGGAGCAGCCCGGCGGCATCGACGGCGTGCTCGGGCTGGTCTTCGAGCTGACGCCGGACAGCTTCAAGGCGGACAAGGCGCGCAAGGGCGAGGGCACCTTCCAGTACGAGATCGACACGCCCGAGGGCCCGAAGTTCTACCACGTCTCGGTGGACCACGGCACGTGCGCGGTGGGCCGGGGGCGGCTGGACTCGCCCAAGGTGACGATCGGCGTCGAGCTGGGCGACTTCCTCAAGATGACCACGGGCAAGCTGGCCGGCCCGCAGGCGTTCATGACCGGCAAGCTGAAGGTCTCGGGGAACACCTTCTTCGCCATGAAGTGGCGGGACTGGTTCGGCACCCTGTAGTCCGGCACCCTGTAGTCCGGCACCCTGTAGCGGCGAAAGGCGCTCCCGGAGCCTCCGGGAGCGCCTTTCCGCGTGGGCGGGCGGGCTCAGGCGGCGGGCTGCTCACGGGCGGCCTCGGCCAGCATCCGGTCCACCAGCGACGTCGTGTGCTCCCCCGCCGCGAACTGCGGGTCGGCGAGAATGCGCCGCAGGAACCCGATCGTGGTGCGCACGCCCCTGCCGGTCACCGTGAACTCCTGCAACGCGCGGTCCATCCTGGCGATGGCCCGCGCCCGGTCCGGAGCCCAGACCACCAGCTTGGCCAGCAGCGAGTCGTAGTGGGGCGTGACCCGGAAGCCGGGCCGGGCGTGGGTGTCCACCCGGACGAACGGCCCGGCGGGCGGCTGGAACTCCTCCAGCACGCCCGGGGTCGGGATGAAGCCCCGCTCCGGGTCCTCGGTGATCACCCGGCACTCGATCGACACGCCGCGCGGGGCCACGTCCGCCTGCCGGATGGACAGCGGCTCGCCCGCGGCCGCGCGGAGCTGCTCGGCCACGATGTCGATGCCCGTGACCATCTCGGTCACCGGGTGCTCGACCTGGATCCGGCAGTTGATCTCCATGAGGTAGAAGGCGCCGTCGGTGTCCACCAGGAACTCGAAGGTGCCGGCGCCCGTGTAGCCGACGGCCCGGCAGCCGCGCACGGCCATCTCGCCCATGCGCCCGGCCAGCCCGGCCGGCAGCCCAGGGCCGGGGGTCTCCTCGACCAGCTTCTGGTGGCGGCGCTGCACCGAGCAGTCCCGCTCGCCGAGGTGCACGGCGTTGCCGTGCCCGTCGCACAACACCTGGACCTCGATGTGCCGCGCCTTGTCCAGGTACTTCTCGACGTAGACCCGGCCGTCGCCGAAGACCGCCTGCGCGTCCGCCCGGGTGCGCTGGTAGGCGGCGCGGAAGTCGCGGGGGTCGTGGACCACCCGCATGCCCCTGCCTCCGCCGCCCGCCGCGGCCTTGATGATCACCGGGTAGCCGATCTCGTCCGCCAGCTCCGCGGCGGCCACGCCGTCGCCGATCGTGTGGTTGCTGCCGGGCAGCACGGGCAGCCCGGCGGCGGCCATGACGGCCCGGGTCTCCGCCTTGTCGGCCAGCCGGGCCATCACCTCCGGCGGCGGCCCGATGAACGTGATGCCGTTGTCGGCGCAGATCTCCGAGATGTACGGGTCCTCCGACAGGAAGCCGTACCCCGGGTGGATGGCGTCCGCCCCGGTGCGCAGCGCGGCCTCGATGACGGCGGGCACGTTCAGGTAGCTGCCCTTGGGCTGCGGCGGGCCGATGTGGACGGTCTCGTCGGCGAAGCGCGTCACGGCCGAGTCGCGGTCGGCGGTGGAGTAGACCGCGACGGTGCGGATGCCGAGCTCCCGGCAGGTCCGCGCGACGCGCAGGGCGATCTCTCCGCGGTTGGCGATGAGGACGGTGCTGAACATGGGCTTCCAATCACGCGCGGTTCGTCATCATGGGGTGTCGGCCGTCCTGACGGCGATGAGGCGCTGGTCGAACTCGACGGGCGTGCCGTCGGCGGCCAGCACCTCGACGACCTCGCCCGAGCAGTCGGCCTCGATCGGGTTCATCATCTTCAGCGCCTCGACGATGCCGATCTGCTGGCCCTTCTCGACCCGGCCGCCCGCGGCGACGAAGGGCTTGGCCCCCGGTTCCGGAGCCCGGTAGAAGGTCCCGACGATGGGCGAGCGGACGTAGTGCAGCCCCTCGTCCAGCACCGCCTCCACGGCCACCGGCGCCTGGACGGCCGCCGCCCTGGCGGGCTCGCCCGCCAGGGCGGTCCACTCCAGCTCGATGTCGGCCGCCCCGGAGCGGACCCTGATGCGCCGGAGCCCGGGTGCGGCGTTCCTGATGAGCTCGATGGCGCTCGACCGGACGACGTCCATCTCGGAGCCGTCGTCCGGCCGGTTGTCATTCTCGGCCACGGCACTCCCCTGCCTTCACTCTGCGTTTCGTCCGAAGTTCCGGAAACGTCGCCGGCGGTCGCGTACGAGTTGCCCGGGCGACATCGGTAGCAGCTCGTTCAGCGCCGTGGTGAGGGCCCGGCGCAGGGTGTCGGCCGCGTCCACGGGGCCGGCCTGCGTGCCGCCCTCGGGCTCGGGCAGCACCCCGTCCACGATGCCGAGGCGCAGCAGCTCCCGCGCCTGCACCCGCAGGGCCGCGGCGGCGGCCGGCGCGGCGGAGGCGTCGCGCCAGAGGATCGACGCGCAGCCCTCGGGGCTGATGACCGAGTAGACCGCGTTGGAGAAGGCCAGCACCCGGTTGGCGACGCCGAGCGCGAGCGCGCCGCCGCTGCCGCCCTCGCCGATGACCACCGACACGACCGGCACGGGCAGGCCCGACATCAGGCGCAGGTTCTCCGCGATGGCGCCGGCCTGGCCGCGCTCCTCGGCCTCCATGCCCGGGTACGCCCCCGGCGTGTCGATGAGCGTGACGACCGGCAGCCCGAGCTTGGCCGCGAGCCGCATCAGCCGGGCCGCCTTGCGGTAGCCCTCCGGGCTCGGCATGCCGAAGTTGCGGGCCACCAGCTCGTGCGTGGTGTGCCCCTTCTGGTGGCCGACGACCACGACGGGCCGCCCGGCGAAGGCGCCGAGCCCGCCGACCACCGCGGGGCAGTCGCGCCCCATCCGGTCGCCGTGCAGCTCGACGAACCAGTCGAGGACGTGGCTGAGGTACTCCAGCGTCGTCGGGCGCTCGGCGTTCCTGGCCAGCCGGACGCACTCCCAGGCCGGGACCTCGGGCAGCAGCCGGTGGTCGCGGATCAGGGCGGCGCCGTGCTCGCTCCCCTCCTCGGCGAGCAGGCGCCCGCCCGCCCCGCCGGCCGGCCCGCCCCGCTGGACGGACAGCAGCCTGGACAGCACGCCGCGCAGCGCCGGGCGCGGCTGCACGTCGTCGATCAGCCCGTGCTCCAGCAGGAACTCCGCGGTCTGGAAGCCCTCGGGCAGCTGCTGCCCGATGGTCTGCTCGATCACCCGCGGCCCGGCGAAGCCCATGCGGGCCCCCGGCTCGGCGATGATCACGTCACCGAGCGAGGCGTAGGAGGCGGCGACGCCGCCGTAGGTCGGGTCGGTCGTCAGCGACAGGTGCAGCACGCCCGCCTCGTCGAGGGCGGCCAGCGCCTGGCTCGTCTTGGCCATCTGCATGAGGGCCAGCGCGCCCTCCTGCATGCGGGCGCCGCCCGAGGACGACACGACGAGCAGCGGCGTGCGCTCGCGCAGCGCGACCTCGGCCGCGCCCGCGATCCGCTCGCCGACCGCGACGCCGAGGCTGCCGCCCATGAACCGGAAGTCCATCGCCGCGACGACCACGGGCCGGCCGTCGATGGCGCCGCGCACGCACTCGACGGCGTCCTCCAGGCCGGTGCGGGCGCGGCCGTCCAGCAGCCGCGCGGTGTAGGGCTTGCCGTCGGTGAACTCCAGCGGGTCCACGACCACGGCCGCGCCGTGGACGGGCACCGCCGTGCCGGGGTCGAGGAGCTGACCGATCCGCTCCCTCGCGGTCAGCCGCGCGTGGTGCCCGCACTCGGGGCACACCCGCAGCCGCTCCTCCAGCCGCCGGTTGTAGACCAGGGCGCGGCAGCCGGGGCAGGCCGACCAGCCGGTCGCCGGCCCCGCGGTGAACAGGTCGGTCATGACCCTCCTCGTCTCGTGAAGATCTCCTCCAGTTGCGCCCACAACGCCGCCTCGGCCGCCGTCGGCCGGGCCGGGGAGGCCAGCCGCTCCGGGTGCCGGGGTGGCGGCTCGCCGGTCCCCGCCGTTCCCGCCGCCTCCGCCGTTCCCGCGCGGCCGGTCGCGCGGGTCTCCCCCGGCCCGCGCCAGTCGGCGGGGTCGAGCGGGTACGCGCACGTCCAGTAGGCGCCGGACACGGCCAGGGCCCGGCCGAGCAGGCGCAGCGCGGCCAGCACGCCGCGCCAGGCCCGGTCCGCCCGGCGCCGGTTGCGCTCGTTCATCGGCCCTCGCTCCCCTGCTGGTGACCGTGTGCCGGCCGTCAGTACGCCGCCACGACCTCGTAGATGCCGTAGTGGCGGGCCCCGCTCGCGCGGTCCTGGAAGGGGCGCAGCGGCGACGTGGCCGAACGGTGCTCGGCCCCCTCCTCCCACGCCTTGAAGTCCGCCATGCTCTCCCACTCCGACAGCACCGCGAACCCGGCCGGGTTCAGCGCCGAGCGCAGCAGCTCGTTGCGCACCAGGCCCGGCGTGTCGGCGAGGCGGGCGCTGATGTCGTGATAGGCCGCCTCGATCGCCCCGGGGCCGGTCTCCGGCACCGTGAGGTAGACGATCACCCGGGCGCGGCCCTTCACCGGGTCACCGCCTGGACGCCGACGAGGCTGTACAGCGCGGTCATCGTGGTCATGGAGCCGCCGCTGCGGTACGGGTGCAGCTTCATCCGGTGCTGGACGTGCTGGTCGCTGCGCTCGAACTCGCGGAAGCTGGGCTCGTCGGTCCAGTCGCTGACGATGTAGTAGACGTGCTCGTCCGACTCGTCGCGGTAGAGCCACTGCCCCAGGTTGGCGGGGTGCCCGGTGACGCCGGCGCCGACCGACAGCCAGGCCTCCTCGAACTCCCGCTCCATGCCCGGCTTGATCTCCGCGCGCAACATGACGCGGAAGGTGCGCTCGCTCATGCTCAGATGCCTCCGTCGACGTTGATGTTCTCGCCGGTGATGTACGCGGACTGCTCGCTGAGCAGGAAGAGCACCGCGCCGGCGATGTCCTCGGGCCGGCCGAACCGGCGCATGGCGATGATGTCGGCGTAGCGCTCCTCGTACGCGCGGCGCTGCTCGGGCGAGAGCTTGGCGGCGGCCTCGGGCGTCTCGATCATGCCCGGGGAGACGAGGTTGACGCGGATGCCGGACGGGCTGAGCTCCTTGGTCAGCCCGCGTACCAGCCCGATGAGGCCGGACTTGGCGGCGGTGTAGTGGGCGCGCAGCGGGATGCCCACGGTCGCCACGCGGGAGCCGATCGCCACCACCGAGGCGCCCTCGGACAGCAGCGGCAGCGCCCGGTTCACGACGAGGTAGGCCGCGGTCAGCGAGGTGTCCACGACCCGGTTCCACTCGTCGAGGGTGAGCGCCCCGAAGGGCACGTGGCTGATCACGCCGGCGTTGTGGACGATGCCGTGCAGCCGGCCGTGCCGCTCGCGCACGCCCTCGACCAGCGCGTCCACCTCGCCGGGGACGGTGACGTCGGCCTTGACGAGCTGGTGGTCGCCGGGGACGTTCTTGAGCTCGCCGGCGAGCGCGTCGATGTGCTCGCCGTCCTGGCGGTAGCAGGAGACGACGTTCGCCCCCGCGCGCGCCACGGCCAGGGTGATCGCCCGGCCGATGCCGCGGCTGCCCCCGGTGACGAGCACCGTCTTGTCTGACAGTTGCTGGTTCATGCTGATTCCTTCACGGGAAACGGTCCTTCACGAGACGGTGGCGGCCACGATGTTCAGCGCGAACCCGGCGCACGACAGGACCGTGCGCAGCAGGTTCCAGTTGCGCCATCGCGGCCTCGGGTCGAGCCGGTCGAAGTCCGCCGGCAGGGCCTCGGGGTCCATGGACTTGACCCAGCGGTTGATGGGCACCTGCTTGGTGATCGAGATGCCCATCACGCAGCAGAGGACGACGGCCGCGGCGGCGAACAGCGGCCGGGCCGCGCCGCCCGGCGTCACCACGGCGAGGACGGCGTCCGCCACGACGGTCAGGCCGAAACAGATCGGCATGAACGGGTCGTAACGTCCCCACAGGTACCGGTGCGAGTAGACGTACCGGTCGGCGGGGAACGTCTCCATCAGGGGAATGATCCCGAGCGTGGTGGACAACAGGATTCCGGCCGCGAGCCCGCTGCCGAGCAGGGTCAGCGGCGCCAGGACGTCGAGCATCCGCCATCACTCCCCTTCGTCGTTCTCGGGTTCTCGGGTTCTCGGGTCCCGGCTCTCAGGCGGCCGGGTCCGCGGCGGCGGCGGCCCGCCGCTCGATGGCCTCTTTGATGTGCCGCATCTCGGTCCGGGTCTGCCGGTTGAGGTGCTCGGCGGCGCCCTCGTTGTCCACGGGGGCGTCCGGCCTCATCTCGAACTGCTGGATCCAGCGCATCCGGGTGCCGCCGCCGTCGGCCTCGTGGAACTCCCAGAAGATGTGCATGAACTCCAGCAGCAGCCCGGTCTCCACCCGCTTGGCGTGCACGGTGCGCGTCACCGGGTCCACCCGGCGCTCGCTGACCCAGCTCCACACCGTGCCGTCCGGCTCGGGGTGCATGGTCAGCCGGAAGCGCACCCGGTCGCCGTCGCGCTCCAGGATCTCGACCCGCTCGTACTCGGTGAACAGCTCGGGCCAGGACTCCAGGTCGTTGGCCAGCTCCCAGACCACGTCCGGCGGGGCGGCGATGACGATCTCGTTGTCCGTCCTGCCGGGCATGTCAGGCCGCCAGCCGGGCGTTGACGTAGTCCAGGATGTTCCTGGGGGTGGTCATCTCGGCGATCGCCTCGTCCGGGATCGGCAGCCGGTGCGTCTGCTGGATCCTGGTGGCGATCTCCAGCACGGCCAGCGAGTCGAGGCCGAGGTGGTCCAGCACGGTGTCCAGGATGTCGCCGTCCAGGTCCTTGGCGACGTCGGCGTCCACCTGGATCATGATGGTCTTGAGCTCGTCCAGAGTGAGCTGACTCATCTCATCCTCCTGTAGGGGTCGGTGCGAGGGGTGTTCAGAGGGCGCTGACGACCGCCGCGGCGTTGAACCCGCCGTAGCCGCGGGCCACCACCAGGGCGTGCCGCAGCGGGGCCTCCCGCGGCTCGCCCACCACGAGGTCGAGCTCGTAGGCGGGCAGCGGCTCGGCGACGTTGACGGTCGGGGGGATGACCTGGTCGCGGATCGCCAGCAGCGCCGTGGCCAGGTCGAGGGCGGCACCGCCGGCGTACAGGCGGCCCGTCATGGTCTTCGGGGCGGTGACGGGGACCCCGCGCGGCCCGAAGACCTCGCGCAGCGCGTCGGCCTCGGCGCGGTCCAGCTCCGGCACGCCGTAGGCGTCGGCGAAGACCACGTCCACCCCGTCCGGCGTCACCATCGCGTCGGCCAGCGCCGACTCGATGGCCCGGCGCAGGGTGGGCGGCCGGCCCGAGCCCGGCGGCGGGTCGAAGGTGGCCGCGTAGCCGGCGATCCGGCCGTACGGCCGCCGCCGCGCCGCCGCGGCCTCCTCCACGATCATGATCGCGCCGCCCTCGCCCGGCACGTAGCCCCGCGCGCCGGCCGAGAACGGCTGGTACGCCGTGCCCGGGTCGTCGCCGCGGCTCAGCAGCCGGGTGCTGATCTGCGCCGTGAGACCGGCGGGCGACAACGAGGCGTCCGTGCCGCCGGTGACCACCAGCCGGGTGCCGGCGCGGATCTGCCGGCGCGCGTGGCCCACCGCGTCGAGGCCGCCCGCCTGCTCGGTCGCGATCACCCCGCAGGGGCCGCGCATGCCGTGCCGGATGGAGAGCTGGCCGGTCGTGGCCGCGTAGAACCAGGCCACCGACATGTAGGCGCCGACGTACAGCGGGCCCTGCGCCCAGAGCTTCTGCAGCTCCCGCTGGCCGAACACGGTGCCGCCCGAGGAGTTCGCGGTGATCACCGACATCGTGTACTCGGGCAGCTCCGCCGGGTCGGCGCCGGCGTCGGCCAGCGCCTCGTCGGTGGCGGCGAGCGCCAGGTGGGTCATGTGGTCGGTCTGCGCGCGCAGCCGCTTGGGCACGCGCTCGGCCGGGTCGAAGCCCTTGACCTCGCCGGCCAGCCGGACCGGGTAGGAGCCGACGTCGTACGCCGTGATCACGTCGATGCCGCTCTTGCCGGCGAGGGTGGCGGCCCAGTAGTCCGCCACGCCCAGGCCGTTCGGCGCCGCCACGCCGATGCCGGTCACCACCGCCGCGCTCATGCCGCCACCCGATCCGGCGTCGTGACCGTCACGGCGGTCTGGAACCCGCCGAAGCCGCTGCCGATGCTCAGCACCACGTCGGTGCGGTGCTCGCGGGCCTCCACGGGCACGTAGTCCAGGTCGCACTCCGCGTCGCGGTTGCGCAGGTTCGCGGTCGGGGGCACCACGTCGTTCTCGATGGCGAGGACGCTGGCGGCGATCTCGATGGCGCCGATCGCGCCGAGCGAATGGCCGATCATCGACTTGATCGAGCTCATCGGCACCTGGTACGCCCGCTCCCCGAAGCTCTCCTTGACCGCGGCCGTCTCGTGCCGGTCGTTCTGCTTGGTGCCCGAGCCGTGGGCGTTGACGTAGTCCACGTCCCGCGGCGTGAGCCCCGCGTTGCCGAGCGCGACGCGGATGGCCTCGGCCATCTCCCTGCCGTCGTCCTTGAGCCCGGTCATGTGGAAGGCGTTGGCCCGGCTGGCGTAGGAGGCCACGGCCGCCCGCGGCGTCGCGCCGCGGCGCCTGGCGTGGCCGGCCTCCTCCAGCACGAACACCGCCGCGCCCTCGCCGAGGACGATGCCGTTGCGCTCCCGGTCGAAGGGCCGGCAGGCGGTGGCGGGGTCGTCGTTGCGCGGGGTGGTGGCCTTCAGCGCGTCGAAGCAGGCCACGGTGATGGGCGAGACCGGCGCCTCCGCCGCGCCGGTGATCACCACGTCCGCGGTGCCCTCCTCGATGAGCTGCAGGGCGTAGCCGACGGCGTCCAGGCCGGAGGTGCAGCCGGTCGAGACCAGCGAGGTCGGGCCCTCCGCGCCGGCGGTCCAGGCCACCTCGGTGGCGATCGAGCTGGGGACCATGAAGGTGTAGCTGTGCGGGACGGCGTAGGACCAGTCGGTCAGCCAGCGCCGGCCGCCGTCGCTGACGACGACGTACTCCTGCTCCATCATGGTCGTGTTGCCGACCGCGTTGCCGATGCTCACGGCCACCCGGCCGGGGTCCAGCCCGGCGCGGCAGAGCCCGCTGTCGGCCAGGGCGTCGCGCGTGGCGACCACGCCGAGCTGGGCGGCCCGGTCCATGCGCCGGGCCTCCTGCGGGGTCAGGCCGCGGGCCGCCGGGTCGAAGTCGCACTCCGCGGCGACCTGGCAGCGGAAACCGGTCGCGTCGAAGAGGGAGATCCGCCTGGTGGCGGTCCGGCCGGCGGCGAGCAGGTCCCAGAAGGAGGCGGTGTCGCCGCCGCCGGGGGCGATCACGCCCATCCCGGTGATGACGGCCCGGCGGCGGCTCATGGCATGCCACCCGTCGAGGCGCCGGCCGGGCCGGCCGTGCTGACCGGGCCGACTGGGCTGACCGTGCTGACCGGGCCGACCGTGCTGACCGGGCCGGCCGGGCCGCCGACGTCGGGGGGCGGGCCCTCCTCCAGCAGGGGCTCGGTGTCGACGTGGCCCAGCTCCGGGCGGGGCGCGAGCGGGCCGTTGTGGAAGACCACCTTGGCCGGCTCGGCGCCGTTGTTCTCGAAGCGGTGCGGGGTGCCCTTGGGGATCAGCAGCCCGTCGTCCGGGCGCAGCTCGACGTGACGGTCGCCGTCGATGCGGGCGGTGAGCGTGCCGCTGACGACGTAGATGAACTCCTCGGAGTAGGGGTGGTGGTGCTCGATGACGAACTCCCCCGGCTGCAGCACGCCCACGCCCATGAACCCGGACGTGGCGCCCGCCGAGCGCGGGCTGAGCAGCAGCTGGATCGCGCCGCCCCGTCGGTGGTCCACCGGGACGTCGCACAGCGACACCTTCGTGGCCGTCGCGTTTCCGGCCGTCGCGTTTCCGGCCGTCGCGTTTCCGGCCGTCGAAGCGGACATCGGGCTCACTTCCGTTCCCACACGTAGAACTGCTCGGCCATCGAGTCCTTCGGCTCGCGCCACGACGGCAGGTACGGGCTCATGTACTTGGCGAGCCTGGTGTTGACCTCCTGGAACAGCGGGTGCTCCCGGTGGGCGTAGAGCCGCGCGGTCGGATCCTCGTCCGCCTCGGTGAGGTGGAAGTAGAGGCCGTTGAACCGGAACAGCGACCGGGCCCGCACGCCGATCAGGTCCGGCAGGTCGGTGGCGTCGGAATCGCGGAAGATGTCCGCCACCGCGTCCGCGTCCGACGGATCCATTCGCGCCACGATGAGCGTTCGGTGCATTGCGACTCCTGTCCTAAGGGCTGAGTGCGGCCATGCAGGGGATGCTGACAAGCCCTCCTCGCGGGCTCATCGAGAACCGCTCGACGCCCGATGGACCGCCGCGCCGTCCAGCGGGACGTCAGCGACCTTCGAGCCGCCCACGAGGCGGAGGTGTCACGGTCGAGCGGCCTCGCGATTTCGGCGCCGAGCGGAAGGTGGAGCCGCCGTGTACGAGTTCCTGCGCCTGTTCGCCCTGCTGGGCAGCGGTACGACGGCGGGCGTGATGTTCGCCGTGGCGCTCAGCGTGGTCCCCGCCCTGGCGGCGATGCCGCCCGCCCGGTACGTCGAGGCACACCGGCTGCTCGGCCGCAACTGGGACCCGACGATGCCGGTCATCGTGCTCTCGACCGCCCTCGCCGACCTCGTGCTGGCGCTGCTGGCGCCCGGCGTGGCGGCCCGGTCGCTGCACGCGGCGGCCGTCGTGCTGGTCCTGGGCGTGGCCGGCGTGTCCCACCTGCTGAACGTGCCGCTGAACCGCGCCGTGAAGGCGCTCGGCCCGGCGAGCGCGATCCCGCGCGACTGGGCGGACCCCCGGCCGGCCTGGCGCGGCTACCACCTGGTCCGCACGGCCCTGGCCGGGCTGGCCTTCCTGGTGAACGCCGCCGCGGCCGTCCTCGCATGACGCCGGCGCACCGGCCGCCGGCGACCAGCCACCAGCCCGGAGGGGGCATCCCGTGAACCTCACCCTGAACGATCGCAAGGTCCTGGTGACCGGCGGCGGCCGCGGCATCGGCCGGGCCGTCTGCCTGGCCCTGGCGGGCGCGGGCGCGGACGTGACCGCCTGCTACCGCTCCGACGAGGAGTCCGCCGCCGAGCTGGCCCGGCAGCTCAAGCGGCTCGGCGGCGACCACCACGTCATGCGGGCCGACGTCACCGTGCCCGCCGACGTGGCGGCGCTGGCCGAGCACGTCCGCGTGCGCCACGGCCGGCTGGACGCCGTGGTCAACAACGCCGGCGTCGACGCGATGGCCCCGCTCGCCGTGGTCGGGGAGGAGGAGTGGCGGCACGTCGTGGACACCGACCTCACCTCGGTCTTCCAGGTCACCCAGGCCGTGCTGCCGCTGCTCGCCGAGGGCGCGTCGATCATCACGGTGGGCAGCGCCGCCGCCGAGCGCGGGGTGGCCATGCGGGCGCACTACGGCGCCGCCAAGGCCGCCCTCACGGGGCTGACCCGCTCGCTCGCCAAGGAGCTGGGCGGGCGCCGGATCCGGGTGAACCTGGTCGCCCCCGGCATCGTCGAGACCGAGCCCGGCGCCGGGCTGCCGGAGGAGCTGTTCGAGCGGTTCACCGCGCTGACCCCCCTCGGCCGCCTGGCACGGCCGGAGGACGTGGCCGGCGCCGTGGTGTTCCTCGCCTCGGACCTGTCGCGCTTCGTCAACGGCGTCACCATCACCGTGGACGGCGGAATCTGAACCCCCAAGGAAGGTAATGACCATGACATTCGCCGCGATCAGCTACAAGATCAAGCCCGGCTACGAGGACGAGATCGCGCAGATCTTCGCCGAGTTCCAGCGGCCCGACTCGCCCATCCTGCACGACGAGGAGGGCGAGGAGACCGGCGTCATCCTCGCCACCGGCCTGTTCATCGCCGGTGACCGCATGTTCCGCGTCATCCAGTACGAGGGCGACCTGAACGACGTCGCCCGGCACATGGCGGTGCAGGCGGGCGTGCGCGAGGCCGAGCGGCGGCTCCAGCCGTACCTGGCCGAGCCGCGCGACACCGAGACGGTCGAGGGCTTCCTGCGGTACTTCCGCAACAGCACGATGCGCTGCATCCAGCAGCTCGGCGTCCCCACCGAGATGCTCAGGGACATCCCCGAGCACCTGCTGGCGAGGCAGCCGTGAGCGAGGCGGCGGGCCTGGCCTTCCTCGGGCTCGGCGGCATGGGCTCCGGCATGGCCCTGCGCCTGCTCGACTGCGACTTCGACGTGGTCGTGCACAACAGGACCGCGGCGAAGGCCGCGCCCCTCGTGGCGGCGGGCGCGCGGGCGGCCGGCAGCGCCGCCGCGGCCGTGGCCGGCCGGGACGTCGTCGTGGTGAGCCTCGCCGACGAGGCGGCCGAGGAGCAGGTCGTCTTCGGCGAGGCGCTGGCCGCGTTCAGGCGCGGGGCCTACCTCGTGGACACCTCCACGCTCTCGCCGGCGTACTCGCGGGCCGCCACCGAGCGGCTGGCCGCGGTGGGCGTGCGGCGGGTGGAGGCGTGCGTGCTGGGCAACCCGCTCCAGGCCAGGGAGGGGCTGCTGCGGGTGCTGGCCGCGGGCCCGCCCGCCGACGTGGACGCCGTCGCGCCCGTGCTCGAAGCTCTCGGCCACCAGCTCGTCCGCGTGGGCGGCACCGGCTCGGCCGCCGTCATGAAGCTGGTGTTCAACCTGCTGATCGGCGCGCAGGTGGCCTCGCTCGCCGAGGCGGTGACCCTCGGCGTCGGGGCCGGGCTGGACCGCGAGGAGCTGCTGACCGCGATCAAGGAGAGCGGGTTCAGCTCCATGGTCATGAGCTTCCGCGCCGAGATCATGCAGCGGCGCGACTACGTGCCCGCCGCGTTCCGCACCCGGCTCATGGCCAAGGACCTGCGCTTCGCGCTCGCCGAGGCCGAGCGGGCCGGCGTGGCGCTGCCGGTCACCCAGCGCGCGGCCGAGCGGTTCGAGCGGGTGATCGGCGCGGGTGCCGGCGACGCGGACGCCGCCGTCCTGGTCGAGCACCCCGAGGCCGCCCCATGAGCGCCACGGCGGAGAGCACCCCGGGGGTCGTCCCTCCGCCGCCGGCGAAGCGGTTCTTCGGCCAGCCGGGCTGGTTCGGCACGCTGTTCATGGTGGACATGTGGGAGCGGTTCAGCTTCTACGGCATGCGCGCCATCCTCATCCTCTACCTCGTCGCGCCGCCCGGGCGCGGCGGGCTCGGCCTCCCGGTCGGCACGGCCGCGCCGCTGTTCGGCCTCTACATGTCGGCGGTGTTCCTGGCCGCGCTGCCCGGCGGCTGGGTCTCCGACCGGCTGCTCGGCCCCCGGCGTACGGTCCTGGTGGGCGCCGTGACCATCGCCTGCGGGCACTACGCGATGGTGGTGCCGGCCGTGCCGTTCGTCTGCGCCGGGCTGGTGCTCATCGCGGCCGGCACCGGGCTGGTCAAACCCGGCATGGGCGCCCTGGTCAGCCACCTCTACCCGCACGAGACCGGCAGGCGGGACGCCGCCTGGTCGGTCTTCTACATGAGCATCCAGGTCAGCGCGCTGCTCGCGCCGCTGGTCACCGGCCTGCTGGGCGAGCGGGTGAACTGGCACCTCGGCTTCATGGCGGCCGGCGTGGGCATGACGTTCGGCGCCGTCCAGTACGTGGCCGGCATGCGGCGCTTCGGCGACCTCGGGGCCGCGCCGCCCCGGCCGATGGCCCCGGGCGAGCTGCGGCCCGTCCTGCGCAGGACCGGCCTGGCCGGCGGGGGCGTGGCCGCGCTGCTGGCGCTCGACGTGCTGGCCGGCGCCTTCACGGTCGAGCACGTCCTGGCGCTCGTGGCGGTCGCCGTCGTGGTCGTGCCCGCCGCCGCCTACCGGTCGATCCTGCGGGCCAGGGAGCTGAGCGGCGACGAGCGGCGCCGGGTCAGGGCGTTCCTGTGGCTGCTGCTGGCCTCGGCGGTGTTCTGGATGCCGTACGACCAGGGCGGCTCGCTGCTCAACCTGTTCGCCGAGCGCGACACCGACCGGACGCTGGCCGGCTTCGAGCTGCCCGCGAGCTGGCTCCAGTCGTTGCACCCGGCCTTCATCCTGCTGCTGGCCCCGCTGTTCGCCTGGTTCTGGGTGCGCAGGGGCGAGGGGTTCAGCACCTCGGCCAAGTTCGCGGCCGGGCTGGTCCTGATGGGGTCGAGCTTCGTCGTCATGGTGTTCGCGGCGCTCGGCGCGCAGGGCGGCGCCCGGGTGTCGATGGTGTTCCTGGTGGTCGTCTACCTGCTCCAGGTGGCCGGGGAGCTGGCGCTGGCCCCGCCCGGGCTGAGCGCGCTCTCGCGGACGGCCCCGAAGGCGTACGTCAGCCGGATGATGGGGGTCTGGTGGTTGTTCGCCGCGCTGGGGGTCGGGCTCGGCGGGCAGCTCGCGCGGCTCAGCACGGTGGTGCCGCCGCCGGTCTACTTCGCGGCGCTCGGCCTGCTGGTGCTGGCCGTCGGCGTCGCCGTCGCGGCGTTCGCCCGCCGCATCGACCGTGCCCTGAGCTGAACCGTCCCTTCCCCGCGTGCCCTTCTCCGCGTGCCCTTCCGCGCGTGCCCTTCTCCGCGTGCCCTTCCGCGCGTGCCCTTCCGCGCGCCCCCGGACCCCTCGCCGGTCCGGGGACGCGCGGCGCTCTCATGCCCGCAGGGCCTCGCCGCAGGGCCGGCAGGAGACGGTCGCGACCTGGTTCTCGGCCACCGCCATGCCCAGCCGTACCCGCTGCCCGAGCAGGTCGCAGGCCCTCAGGAGCTGCCGGGCGATGCGCCGCGACACCTCGTTGGTCAGGCAGGGCTGCCGCCGCAGCTTCTGCATGACGGGCACCTCGACCACCCCTCCGGCGGCCGGGCAGATCATGCGCTCCTTGACCGCCACCTGGCGGGTCTGCAGCCGCAGCGCCATGTCGTAGACGAAGACGTCGGCCGGCTCGTCGTCCGCGGCCAGGTTCTCGCCCAGGCCCCACGTGGCCCGTACGACGATCTCGCTGTCCGGGCGGGCGAGGTCGGCGAAGTAGACCCGCGCCGAGCTGTCCGCGGCGACCAGCGTCTGGATCAGCACGGCTCTCCTGCCGAGGCCGCCCAGGCCGTGCTCGGGCATGCCGGGCGCCCAGATCGCGCTCGGCATCGGCCTGGCGAGCAGTTCGAGCACGCACGCCGACAGCGCCTCGTCGCCGCTGATGTTGAGGAAGGTCGGCACGCTGGCGCTCCTGAGCCCGCGCGGCGGTGACGGCCGCACCGCGACCGCGACGTGCTCGGCCCGTTCCGCCCGGCTCAGCTCGTGATAGGCGGCGAGGGTCGCGTTCAGCACGGCCTCGCGCTCCTGGTCGGGCAGGTCGAGATAGGACAACGCGGTCACGCTGAAGCCGCGCGGCACCGTCAGCTGGCGCCCCAGCCGGTTGAGGTAGGCGGCTTTCTCGCCGACCAGCTCGACGCTCTGGCCCTGCGGCTCACGGCCCCAATAAAGGCGAAAAGCGCGGCCGAAACCATGAACATTGTCATCGTCCACTTCGACTTCCATCCCTCTCCGGGCCTGAATCGCGGCGAGACGCGGTGGCCGCGAAATGCCGTCGGATGTCCGACAGAATTACCTGGACTCCTTCCGCCGTCCGGGCCGACGCCTCAAAAAGGCCCGCCGGCGAATATCTCGGGCGTTTTCCGGAGAAGCCGAAGGCCGGAGGCGGCGTGCGACCTCCGGTCGAAGGATCCGTCCAGCTCAGGCCCTGGATCCGCGCGACGGCGCGGCGGCTAGGGAGAGCCTCCGCAAGGCCGGGTGCCGCGGACCGGGACCGTGGCACGCCGGCCGGCTTGGAGCACCGTCCGAACCATCAGGCCTCCCCCCTCTGCACCTCAGACGCCTTCCTGGCTCGATCCCC
This sequence comes from Nonomuraea sp. NPDC050783, assembly GCF_040802095.1. Classification (NCBI taxonomy): domain Bacteria; kingdom Bacillati; phylum Actinomycetota; class Actinomycetes; order Streptosporangiales; family Streptosporangiaceae; genus Nonomuraea; species Nonomuraea sp. NPDC050783. The sequence goes on along the minus strand of NZ_JBFAHK010000001.1, from coordinate 501,653 downwards.
GGCCGTGCGCGGCCGGGGGCCGGGGTGCCCGGGGAACGCCGCGGGCCCGCCGGCCGGGTGAATTCAGGAATTCACCGCACAAAGAACCTGGAGCCAGCCTACCGATTCCGCGCCCCCGGTCGAATACTCGGCTCGCAGCCCACCTTCTTACGGCGGGAGGAGTAGGCCGCTCCCGGGGTACTCCATTTGGAGGACGTGGGCACTGTCCGTGCCCACCCGGCTACGACCTACCAGCACATACGTTCCCATCTGGGAGGACGCGCGAAGGTCCGCTTATCGGCCGCACCCTAAGGAGATGACTTAAGTCCTGACCGATACACCGATGGCAAGTCAGGATCATGACAATCGACTTCGCCGGCTGTTCGGATCGCCAGGTCATGCGGGACTTGGCCGCTTCCGAGGAAGCCACGAGCCACCCATAAGGCATTCCATGTGCAGAGGTATAGACAAACGAGTAGTGACACCCGAACAGGGGTGGCAGATAATAACTCCGTATGGCGGCCGAGCAGCAATAGGCACAGGCAAGATACGCAGCCAAGCACACCATCAGATTAGGGGGCAGCCATGCTGCAATTCCGCATCCTGGGCACGCTAGAGGTGATGAACGACGAAGGAGATTGCACGCCGACCGCGCCGAAGCTACGTGAAGTCCTCTCGCTCCTGCTCGTCCAGCCTAATCGCGTCGTGCCCACAGAGATCCTGCTGGAGGAATTGTGGCGGGGTAAGTTACCCCGCAGTGCCGTGGCCACTCTGCAGACCTACGTCTATCAGCTCAGGAAGACGCTGAGCGGCGGCCACGCGGCCGACGACTGCGAGATTCTCGTCACCCGGCCGCCGGGCTACATGATCCGGCTCGACCGCGACCACCTCGACGCGGCGCAGTTCGAGCGCCTGGTGGACGAGGGCCAGGCCGCGCTCAGCCGTGACGACCCGCAGACCGCCAGCCGCAAGCTGCACCAGGCGCTGGCCCTGTGGCGCGAGCGCGCGCTGGCCGACGTCGAGCCGGGTCCCCGCCTGGCGGCGCACGTGGCGTGGCTGGAGGAGAGCCACCTGTCCGCCCTTGAGTTGCGTATCGAGGCCGACATGCGGCTGGGCAAGCACCGCCAGCTCGTGGGCGAGCTGCGAGCCCTCGCCGCGGCTCATCCCCTGCACGAGTGGTACCACCTGCAGCTCATGGTCTCGTTGCACCGGTCGGGCCGGCGGGCCGACGCGCTTGACGTCTACCAGCGGCTGCGGGCGGTCGTGCGGGCCGAGATCGGTTTGGAGCCCTCGGCCGAGCTCCGCCACGCGCAGCAGGTGATCCTGGAGGGCTCGCCCTTCGACGTCCTCATCCAGACCTGACGGGCTTCCCTGGCCCGGCGGATCTCCGCCCGAAGGCGCACCCATGCTCATGGGTGCGCCTTCCGCCGTTCACGCCCTGGCCCGGGCCCGTGAGCGGCTTCCTAACGTCTTCCGACCGGCGCTCGACGCCTCCTCGCGACCATGGACTGCCTGAAGGCGATCCAGCGACGGGAGGCCGCTCGTGCCCAGCAAGGCGACACCGAGATACCGATTCCCCTTCCAGGCGGCGAGGCCGTCGGAGCCGCCCCCGGAGTTCGCGCGGCTGCGCCAGGAGGAGCCCGTCGCCCTGGTGGAGCTGCCGACGGGTGACCGGGCCTGGCTCGTCACCGGCTACCACGAGGTCCGCCAGGTGCTGTCGGACCTCCGCTTCAGCAGGGCGGCCGCGGCCGCTCCCGGCGCGCCGCGGCTGCGTCCCGTGCCGCCCGACCTGACGTCGATCCTCTCGCTCGACCCGCCGCGGCACACCCGGCTGCGCTCCCTCGTCGCCTACGCGTTCACCGGGCGGCGCGTGGCCGGCCTGCGCCCGCGCATCCAGGCCAGGACCGACGCCCTGCTGGACGACCTGGTGGCGCAGGGCCCGCCGGGCGACCTCGCCGCGGGGCTGGCCACCCCGCTGGCGATGGCGGTGATCTGCGAGATCCTCGGCGTCCCCGAGGAGGGCCGCGAGCAGTTCCGCCAGTGGACCGACACCGTGCTCAACCTGGTGCCGGCGGAGGCCGGCAGGCTGGTGGCGGCCCGGTCCGCCCTGCACGAGTACCTGGGCGCCCTCGTCGCGGACAAGCGCCGCTCGTTCCAGGGCGACCTGCTGAGCGTGCTCGCCTCGGACCACGACGGCGACCGCCTCACGCACGAGGAGCTGCTGACGTTCGGCGCCACGCTGCTGACCGCCGGCTACCACACCGTCGCCGCCGCGATCGTCAACGGGACGCTGGCGCTGCTGCTGCACCCCCAGGAGCTGACCCGGCTGCGCGCGCAGCCGCCGCTGATCGCCACGGCGGTGGAGGAGCTGCTGCGGTTCACGCCGGGGGCCGTCAGCGGCGGGACGATCCGCGTCGCGACCGAGGACGTCGAGCTCGGCGGGGTGACCATCCGCCGGGGCGAGGCCGTCATCCCCTCCACCACCTCCGCCAACCGGGACGGCTGCGCCTTCGCCGACCCCGACGTCCTGGCCGTGGACCGGCCCGTGGAGCGCGGCAAGCCCTCCCACCTCGCCTTCGGCCACGGCGTCCACCACTGCCTGGGCGCGAGCCTGGCCCGCCTGGAGCTGCGCGTCGCGATCGGCACGCTGGTACGCCGCCTGCCCGGGCTGCGCCTGGCCGTGCCCGCGCGGGAGCTGGTGTGGAGCACGAACACGATGATCCGGACCCTGACCGCGCTGCCGGTCACCTGGCAGCACGGCCGTACCGAGGAATGAGACGAGCGATGACCATCGAGCTGCCCGCTGCCGGGCGCGTCACCGGCAGCCGCATCCTGGGGCTGGGCGTCTACCGCCCGGCCAACGTGATCACGAACGACGAGATCGCCGAGCGCGTCGGGCGTACGGCGGCGTGGATCGAGTCCCGCTCCGGGGTCAGGGAGCGGCGCTTCGCCGGTCCCGGCGAGACGCTGCCCATGATGTCGGCCGCCGCCGCCGAGAAGGCGCTCGCGGCGGCCGGCGTGGCGCCCGGGCGGATCGGCTGCGTGATCGCCGCGACGACGACGCACCTGACCCAGATGCCCTCGCTGGCCTCGGAGGTGGCCCACCGCGTCGGCGCGGCGGGGGCGGGGGCGTTCGACGTCTCGGCCGCCTGCGCGGGCTTCCCGTACGGGCTGGCGCTCGCCGGCGACCTGGTGAGGTGCGGCAGCGCCGAGTACGTGCTGATGATCGGCGCCGAGCGCGTCTCCGACATCCTCGACCACGAGGACCCCAGCACCGCCTTCCTGTTCGCCGACGGCGCGGGAGCCGTCGTGGTCGGGCCCTCGGACAGGCCGGGCATCGGCCCCGTCGTGTGGGGCTCGGACGGCTCGCGCGCCGCGGCCGTCGGGATGAGCGGCTTCTGGGTGCCCGAGCTGCAACGGCAGCCGGAGCTGAAGTGGCCGGTGCTGACGATGTCGGGCTGGCGCGTCTACCGCTGGGCCACCTCGGAGCTGATCCCGGTCGCGGCGCGGGCCGTCGAGCGGGCCGGGCTCACCCCCGCCGACCTGGAGGCGTTCATCCCGCACCAGGCGAACAGGCTCATCACCGAGGCCCTGTCCGCGGGCCTCGGCCTCGGCGAGCACGTCGCGGTCGCGACGGACATCGAGCGCAGCGGCAACACCTCCGCCGCCTCCATCCCGCTGGCCATGGACACGCTGCTGGCCGCGAACACGGTACGGAGCGGCGCGCCGGCCCTGCTCATCGGCTTCGGCTCGGGGCTGGTCTACGCGGCCCAGGTCGTGGAGCTGCCGTGAGCCGTTCTCTAGGGCGCGACGAGTAACCGTCTAAAACGCGAACCTATGGTCTTCGCATAAAGGCCGGAAAAAACAATTCCTGTCGGCTTCGACCTGGTCGGCCGGGGAGAGGGAGACACATGTTGACCACACGACAAAGAGCCGCCATCCGCTGGACGGCCCTCCTCGCGGTGCTTCCGCTGACCGGCTGCGCGGGCGCGGCCCAGTCCAGCACCGCGGCCGGCCCCCGGCAGGACGCCGCCCAGGCGCCGGCCCAAGCACCGGCCCAGGCGCCGGCCGCCGCGGTGGAGCCGCCACGCAACGGCGCGACCACCAAGGGCGCCACCCCCGAGCTCAAGCTGCTGGAGTGGTTCGCGGGGAGCTGGACCTGCAAGTCGAAGAACAACCCGCCCGTGGGCAAGCCCTACACCAGCACGCTCAAGGCCACCGGCGCCTTCGAGCTGAGCGGCAACTGGTTCGTCTGGAACAGCCAGGAGCAGCCCGGCCCGCAGGTGCCGCACCCGGTGGCGTTCAAGGGCGTCTGGGGCTACGACGCCCCCAACAAGCGCTACGTGACCAGCCACTTCGACAGCACGGGCATCAGGGCCCTGCAGTACGGCGCCGGCTGGAAGGGCGACGTGCTCGACCTCACCGAGGGCACGCTCTTCCTCAGGGAGGGCCGCCCGCAGCCGTTCAGGGAGATCTTCACCAAGACCGGCCCGGACAGCTTCACCGACGACATGCGTTTCCAGATGGGCGGCACATGGCACACGATCATCGTTGCCGACTGCAAGCGCGACCGCTGAGCGGGAGAAGAAGAATTCCCGGCCCGCTGGAAAGGGCCGGGAATTCCTTTTTACCCGCCTTCTACGCGTAGTGGCCGGGCGAGACGCGCAGCCCCGCCCACTGCACCGGGTCGTGGCCGTAGACCGTCAGCGCGCCCTCGCGCCCGGCCAGCTCGGCGAGCTTGCGCGTGCTCACCCTGGTGGCCTCCTCGTCCAGGTCGAACGGCAGGATCGGCCGCTCGTCGGGGTCGGCCGCGAGGCCCATCGGGATCGCGTCGGCGGCCAGCAGCACGGCGCCGGTCTCCGGCAGCCGCACGAGCACCGACTGGTGTCCCGGCACGTGCCCGCCGGACTCGACCAGCTCGATCCCCGGCAGCAGCCGCACGTCGCCCTCGACCTGGCGGTAACGCAGCTCGGGGCGGTCCCAGCGCTTCCTCGCCTCCTCCAGCCGCGCCACCCGCCCCGAGCGGGCCGTCTCCAGGCAGGCGCCCTGGATGACGAACTCCGCGCCGGGGAACCGGTCGTGGTTGCCGGCGTGGTCCGGGTCGAGGTGCGTGCAGATCACCACGTGCACGTCCGCCGGGGTCAGGCCGAGCTCGCCGAGCCGGTGGCCGACGTCGTCCTCGGCCGTCACCTCGATCGGGCCGCCCGCGGTCGCCAGGTCCGCCGGGTAGCCGGTGTCCACCAGGACGTTCGTGCCGTCGTCCAGCCGGATCAGGTAGCCGGGCACGGGGGCGCCGAGCGCGCGGATCGTGCCGAGTCTCAACAGGTACAGCCGCATGGTGCTCCGCCTTCCTCCGCCGCGGCTCATCGCCGGTCCAGCACGGTGCGCAGCGCCGACTCCAGCACCGCGGCCGGGTCCGGCGCGGGCCGGTCGCTCCGCCAGGCCACGAACCCGTCGGGACGCACCAGGGTCGCGGTGGCCGCGCCGCCGTAGACGGCCGCGCAGCGCTCGTCGGGCTCGCTCAGCTCGGCGCCGAGCCGGTACACCCGCACGGCGAGGCCCAGCCGCGCGGCGGCCTCCGTCATGGCGGGCGCCCAGGGGCCGGGCGATCCGGTGACGAGCACCCAGGAGCCGTCGAACAGGTCGATCGTGGAGATCCGCCGGCCCGCCAGCGACACCCGGGCGTGCGGGGCGCGGGTGCCCGGCCGCCCGTCGCACTCCGCGGCCCAGGGCGGGCTGCCGTCCGGGCCGCCGAGCACCGCGCCGGAGCGGTAGAGCTGGCGGAAGTGCACGGTGTGGTCCGGCTCGATGCCCTCCGCGCCGTCCGTCTCCTCGCCCAGCATCGACGGGCGGTCCTGGGAGCGGAGCACGGCCTGCTCGACGGTGGCCACCGCGATCGGCCGCCGCTCGGCCTCGTAGCTGTCCAGCAGGGCGGGCCCCGCCGCGCCGGCGCTCACCGCGGCCAGCTTCCAGGCCAGGTTGTGGGCGTCCTGGATGCCGGTGTTGGAGCCGAAGGCGCCGCTCGGCGGCATGACGTGGGCGGCGTCCCCGACGAGGAGGACCCGGCCCGCGCGGTAGGAGGCGGCGGTCAGCCCCGCCGCCTCCCACGGCAGGACGCTGTTGATCTTGACGTCCAGGCCGGGCAGGCCGGCGGCGGCGCGGACCAGCTCGGCGCAGCGCTCCTCGGGGAAGTCGTCCGGGCCCTGGCCGGCGTCCGGGTCGTACATCACGTGCAGCAGCCAGTTGACGGCGTTGTCCACCGGCACCAGGGCGCCCATGAGGTGGGAGTTGACCACGTACGACAGGATGAACCTGCGCTCGCCCAGCGCCTCGCGCAGGTCGGCGTGGAAGTGGATGTTCAGGTAGTGCGCGAGCGTGCCGGGGCCGTCGCGGCCCACGCCGAGGGCCTGCCGCACCGGGCTGCCCGCGCCGTCGGCCGCCACCAGGTAGCCGGCCTCCACCTGGTAGACCTCGTCCGTCGAGCGGTCGCGCAGCAGCGCGGTCACGCCGTCCCCGTCCTGGGTGAAGGACTCCAAGGAGGTGCTGAACCGCGCGTCGGCGCCCAGCTCGACCGCGCGCTCCAGCAGGATCGGCTCCAGCTCGTCCTGGTCGCACAGGCACCACCCGGCCGGGCTGATGCCCTCCAGGCTCACCGTCGGATCGACGAAGTACGGCGCGTGCATCACGCCGTACTCCTGGCCGGCCAGCGTCTCCATCGCCCGGATGCCGCTGTTGCCCGCCAGCGCCCGCGCCGAGTCCGCCGCCCGCACCCGGCCGGCGACGCCGAGCGTGGCGAGCAGCTCCATCGTCCGCGCGTTGACCCCCCGGGCCTTCGGATGGGCCGAGGTGGACGAATGCCGCTCCACGAGCACGGACGGCAGGCCCCAAAAAGCCAGGAAGGCGGCGGCGGAAATACCCGCGACGCCGCCCCCGACCACCAGGGCCGGTGTTTTCTCTTTCCGCAGGTCTGACAATTCTCCTCCTCCGGCCGATACGCCTGCCGCCAGGCTAGTTAGCGCGTTTCCCGTCGTCCAGCGGCCGGGAAGCCGCTCCGAGCGGCCTTCTTGACGGCTCCGAGCGGCTCTCTAGCAACCGTCCAAGACGACCGTGGAAGATAGCGGGAAATAATATGAGCGAGGTAATTCCATGGGACTGTTAAGTGGCAAGAGAATCCTGGTCACGGGAGTTCTCACCGAATCCTCCATCGCTTTTCACGTCGCGCGGCTCGCCCAGCTCGAAGGCGCCTCGGTCGTGCTCACCGGCTACGGCCGGCTCGGCCTGGTGGAGCGCATCGCGGCCCGGCTGCCGCAGCCGCCGCCGGTGCTGGAGCTGGACGTCACCGACGACGCCCAGCTCGCCTCGCTGGCCGAGCGCGTCCGGCCGCACGCCGAGCGGATCGACGGCGTGCTGCACTCGATCGGGTTCGCCCCGCGCGGCGCGCTCGGCGGCGCGTTCCTGTCCACCCCGTGGGCGGACGTGGCCACCGCCGTCCACGTCTCCACGTACTCGCTCAAGGCGCTGGCCACGGCCGTCGTCCCGCTCATGGGCGAGGGGGGCTCGATCGTCGGCCTCGACTTCGACGCGTCCGTGGCCTGGCCCGGCTACGACTGGATGGGCGTGGCCAAGGCGGGCCTGGAGTCCTGCTCCCGCTACCTCGCGCGCTACCTCGCGCCGCGCGACATCAGGGTGAACCTGGTCTGCGCCGGCCCGCTGCGCACGATCGCCGCCCGGGGCATCCCGGGGTTCGGCGACTTCGAGGACACCTGGAAGGCCAGGGCGCCGCTGGGCTGGGACAGCTCCGACTGCGAGCCGGTCGCCAGGACCTGCGTGGCGCTGCTGTCCGACTGGCTGCCGGCCACCACCGGGGAGATCGTCCACGCCGACGGCGGCCTGCACGCGATCGGCGGGTGAGCGGGCCGTGGACACCTACCAGGAGCTGGGGCGCGTCCTCGTGGTCGTGCCGACGTACAACGAGCGCGACAACCTGGCGGACGTCGTCACCCGGATACGCCGCTCCGTGCCCGGGGCCGACCTGCTGGTGGCCGACGACGCCAGCCCGGACGGCACCGGCGAGCTGGCCGACGAGCTGGCCGCCCGGGACCCGCACGTGCACGTCCTGCACCGGCCGGGCAAGGCGGGCCTCGGCGCGGCCTACCTCGGCGGCTTCGGATGGGGGCTCGACCGGGCCTACGACGTCCTGGTGGAGCTGGACGCCGACGGCTCGCACCGGCCCGAGGAGCTGCCCGCCCTGCTGGCCGCGCTGCGCGCCGCCGACCTCGTCATCGGCTCCCGCTGGGTGCCGGGCGGCCGGGTGGTGAACTGGCCGAGGTCGCGCGAGCTGCTCTCCCGGGCCGGCAACGCCTACACCAGGACCCTGCTGCGCCTGCCGGTCAGGGACGCCACCGGCGGCTACCGGGCCTACCGCGCCACCACGCTCAAGGAGATCGGCCTGGACGACGTGGAGTCGCAGGGCTACTGCTTCCAGGTGGACCTGACCCTGCGGACCGTCCGCGCCGGGCTGCGGGTGCGTGAGGTGCCGATCACCTTCGTCGAGCGCACCCGGGGCGCCAGCAAGATGAGCCGGGCCATCGTCCTGGAGGCCCTGCGCAGGGTGACCTGGTGGGCCGTGTCCGGCGAGAAGGCGCGTCCCGGGCGTAGGGCCAGGTCAGCGCGCTGACGGACCCGGCCGCGTACTCCGTCGCGATTACGCGGCTCCCGCGCCTACTGCCAAAGGCGCACAAGATCGACTCCCCTCGGCCGATGCCTCCCGACCTGCGGATTCGTAGCGTGGAAGGGGTGCCGAATGTGCCGAACCCGACGACAGAACCCTGGAGGAACCATGAGTACCGCCACACGCCGCCCGCTGACGCGCCGCCCCCGCTTCTGGATCGGCCTCGTCGTCGCGCTCGCCGGGCTGCTGTTCAACCTGGGCGTCCTCTTCGTGCCGATCAGCGAGATCATCAAGAACCCGCGGTTCGTCCCCATGCCCGAGGTGCTGCTCGGCTGGTGGTTCATCCTCATCGGCCTGGCCCTGATGGTGCCCTGGCCGTCGCGTCGTGCCTGACCTCCCTCTTCAGGGACGCGAGGCGCACAGACGGCACCCGACCACGCGTGACAAGGACACCATCATGACATCAGCAAGCCGCCGGACGGTCCTTCGCTGGCTGACCGGCATCGGCGTCGTCACCGTGGCGCCCGTCGGCGGGTTCGCCGGCTGGTTGTGGGCGGACGCGGCCCGGAGCAACGTGGGCGACCTGTCGTTCACGACCCCGCTGCGGATCCCGCCGCTCGCCCCGGCCGTGAGCAAGGGCAGGTTCGCCAAGCAGTTCACGCTGACCCTCCAGCGGGGCGTCTCCGAGCTGGTGCCGGGCAAGCGCACCCCGACCTGGGGGGTCAACGGGGCGTACCTGGGCCCCACCGTCCGCGCGCGGCGCGGCGAGCAGGTCACCATGCGCGTGGTCAACAACCTGGGGCAGACCACGACCATCCACTGGCACGGCATGCACCTGCCCGCCGCGATGGACGGCGGGCCGCACCAGCCCATCGCGGCCGGCGGGACGTGGTCGCCGCAGTGGACGATCGACCAGCCGGCCAGCACCCTCTGGTACCACCCCCATCTGCACTCCGTCACCGCGGAGCACGTGTACCGGGGGGTCGCCGGCCTGTTCCTCGTCGACGACGGCGACACCCGGCTGCCGCACACGTACGGCGTGGACGACGTCCCGCTGATCATCCAGGACAAGAACTTCAACGACGACGGGTCCCTCGACAGCAGCGGCATCAAGTTCGGCGGGATCAACGTGACGGGCCTGCTCGGCGACACCATCCTCGTCAACGGCACCTACAACCCGTTCTTCCGGGTCACCACGTCGCTGGTCCGCTTCCGGCTGCTGAACGGCTCCAACGCCCGCGTCTACGACGTCGGGTTCGTGGACGGGCGCGGCTTCCACCTGGTGGGCACCGACAGCGGCCCGCTGCCCGCCCCCCTCCCGCTGCGGCGCCTGATGGTGTCGCCGGGCGAGCGCGCGGAGATCGTCGTCGCGTTCAAGCCGGGCGAGCGGGCGCTGCTGCGCAGCTTCGCGCCCGACCTGGAGTCCAACATCCTGTACGAGCAGCTCGCCGGCGGCGGCGACGAGATGGACCTGCTGCGCCTGGTCGCGGCGCCGCGGCTCGCGCCGTCGCCCCCGCTGCCGCCCGCGCTCTCGTCGGCGCCGCCGATCCGGCCGGCGGCGAACGCCGCGGTCACCCGGATCGTGATGGGCGACTTCACCTTCAACGACAAGACCATGGACATGAAGCGCGTGGACCACGTCGCCACGGCGGGCGCGGTGGACGTCTGGGAGGTCAGGAACGACCAGGACATCCCCCACAACTTCCACATGCACGGGGTGACGTTCCAGGTGCTCTCCCTCGACGGGCGGCAGCCGCCCCCGCACATGCGCGGCTTCAAGGACACCGTGATCGTCCCGCCGGACCGCACGGTACGGCTGGCGGTCCAGTACCTGAGGTACTCCGACCCGCTGCGGCCCTACATGTTCCACTGCCACATCCTGGCCCACGAGGACGCCGGGATGATGGGCCAGTTCGTCACGGTCTCCCCGGCCGACCGGCCCCGCGTGCCCCGGGTGCTCGGGCACGCCCACGGCTGAGCCGATCACCGCCTGGGACGACGGCTGGATCGACGTGACCGGCCACGCTACCGTGAGAGGGGAGCCTGCCGGTGACGCTCGGAGGACTCATGAGACTGCTGCGCCCTGGCGACGCGGTGCACGCGCAGCAGCAGCTCGACACGGCGTGGCTCCGCTGGCTCATCGACGTGCTGCTGGCGGGGTTGTCCTCGGTCAGCGTCATGATCAGCGTCTCGGTGTCGGCCGAGCCGTCGGAGCGCCCGGCCTCCAGCATCGCCGCCTACATCCTCGGCGTGATCCTGGGCGGGTTGTTGCTGCTGCGGCGGCGCTGGCCCGGGGCGGTGCTGCTCGGCAGCTTCGTCGCGGTCTCGATCTACAACCTGACCGACTTCCCGAGCATCGCGCCGGTCTGGCCGCTGATCATCCCGCTGTGCACGATGGCCGCCGCCGGCCGCCTGCTGTTCGCCACCGTCGTCGCCCTGCTGGCCCTGGCCAGCTCGTCGGTGTGGCTGACCTACCAGAACGTCACGCTCACGCTCAGCCTCATCGACGGCATCTTCCGCGAGGTGCTCCTCGTCATCGGCGCCCTCGTGCTCGGCGACAGCCTGCACAGCCGCAGCCGCTGGTCGGGCGAGGTGCGCCGGCGCCTGCAACGCGAGGCCGACCAGCGGCTGACCGACGAGCGGCTGCGCATCGCCCACGAGCTGCACGACGTCACCGCCCACACGCTGGCGGTGGTCGGCATCCAGATCGGCGTGGCCCACGACCTCGTGGCCCGCGACCTGGAGAAGGGGCGCGAGGCCCTGCGCACCGCCCGCGACGTCAACAACGAGGCGATCGCCGAGCTGCAGGCCGCCGTCCACGTGCTGCGCGCCGGCGAGGAGAAGCCGCCCGAGCTGGCGCCGCTGCCCGGCGTGGCCGACATCGCCACGCTGGTCGAGCGGGCCGGGCTGCCCCGGTTGAAGATCGAGCTGGTCGAGGAGGGCGATCCCGCCAGGGTGCGGCCCGCCGTGGGGCTGGCGATCTACCGTATCGTTCAGGAGTCCCTGACGAATGTCCTGAAGCACTCCAACGCCACCTCCGCGCGCGTGGAGCTGGAGTACCGCAACGACGGGGTGGGCGTCACGGTGACGGACAACGGCACCAGCGCCGCGCCCGCGCGGGAGCCGGCGACGGTCAAGGGCGGCCACGGCCTGGCGGGCATGCGCGAGCGGGCCACCAGCCTGGGCGGCCGGCTCACGGCGGGCGTCGGCGACGACGGCCACTACACCGTCACCGGCTGGATACCCATGCCCTGAGACGAAGGAGTGCTCCATGCCGATCCGGGTCCTGCTCGCCGACGACCAGCAGCTCGTCCGCGCGGGGTTCCGCAGCCTGCTGGAGATGGACCCCGACATCACCGTGGTCGCCGAGGCCGAGGACGGCGTCGAGGCGGTCGCGCTGACCCGGCGGGAGCGGCCCGACATCCTGCTGATCGACATCCGCATGCCGCGGCTCGACGGCCTCGCCGCCACCCGGCAGATCATCGCCGACCCCGACCTGGAGGCGGTCAAGGTCATCGTCCTGACCACGTTCGAGGTCAACGAGTACATCTTCGACGCGCTCAAGGCCGGCGCCAGCGGCTTCCTCACCAAGACCGTCGACTCGGAGGAGCTGCGCAGGGCCGTGCGCGTGGTCGCCGACGGGGAGGCGCTGCTCACGCCGAGCGTCACCCGCCGGGTCATCTCGGAGTTCTCCCAGCGTCCCGTCAACGACCTGCTCAACAAGTCGGCCCAGCGGCTCGGCGTGCTCACCGACCGCGAGCGCGAGGTGATGGCGATGGTGGCGGCCGGCATGAACAACACCGAGGTGGGCGCGGCCCTGCACATGAGCCCGCTGACGGCCAAGACGCACATCAGCCGCATCATCGCCAAGCTCGGCATCCGCGACCGCACCCAGCTCGTGGTGCTGGCCTACGAGAGCGGGCTGGTGAGCCCGAGCCGGTCGTAGACGACCTCCTCGATGAACGAGACGCCGGCCGAGCCGGCCTCGTCGTGGCGCCGCCACTCCTCGCGCAGCCGCAGCCGCCCGTCGGACATGACCTCCGGCCTGCTCGTGCAGGTGCCCGTGACGACCCGGCCGTTCGTCATCACCTGCGTGTAGCCGAAGTGCAGGGTGCCGTCGGGGTCGCAGGTGCCGACGAGCCGGCCGGCCATCACCTGGCCGCCGCGGATCTCCGCCCACACCACGTGGTCGCACTGGTGGTAGTGGCCGACGGGGACGTCCCGGGAGCGGGCCTGCGGGCCCGCCGAGACGAACACCTTGTTGTCGTAGTTCATGGTGTGGTCGTTCATGTTTCCTCACCTCGGGACGTGGGGATCGGGCCAGTGCGTGAAGGTGTGCTCGTCGCGGATCCGGTACGCCTCCCGCTCGAACAGCGCGTTGACGATGCACGCCGCCCGCACCGACAGCAGGCTGAGGTTGGGGTCGTTGATCCCGTGCGTGAACCTGGCGCGGTTCTGGACGAAGATCCGGTGCTGGTCGCCGTGCTTCCACAGCAGCGAGTAGTGCTGCTCGACGACCGGCTCGCCCGTCTCGTCCAGCTCCACCATCTCGGCCAGCTCCCCGTCGAGCGGCAGCGGGGCGGCCTCCCGGCCGGCGGCGAGCACGACGTACCTGGCCTCGCGGAACTCCTGCCCGCCGGTCGAGAGCCGGCAGCGCATGGTGATCGCGCCGCCCCGGCCCGCGACCGCCACGACGTCGCGGCCGGGCAGCAGGCTCAGCGGGCGGGCGCCGCTCTGCAGGCGCTCCTCGTACTCGGCCCGGTAGATCTCCTGGAGGCTGGACATGGAGACGCCGTCGCTGGTGGTGGCCTGCTCGCTGACGAACCGCCGCCGTGTCGTCTCCGGCAGGCCGGAGAAGAAGCTCAGGTACGAGGGCCGGTAGAAGTCGTTGGCCGGCGGCGAGTCGTCGAGCGGGGCGAACCAGTGGCGGCGGCCCAGCCACTGCACGTCGGTGAAGCCGGCCCGCAGCAACGCCAGCACGCACTCGGCGCCCGTCTGCCCGCCGCCGACCACCACCGCCGGGTCCGCCCGGCCGGTCAGACCCGGCAGGCGGCTCATGAGCTGCTCGGCCAGGATGACGCCGGGCAGCGGCCGGCCCGCGAAGCAGGCGGGCACGTGCGGCCTGGTGCCCAGGCCGAAGACCACGTGCCGGGCCCTGCCGAGCAGCCGGCCGCCGCCGTACAGCGCGAAGCCGTCATCGTAGGCGACCCGGTCCACGGCGGTGCCGTACCTGACGTCCAGGTGCCCGGCCGCCCAGCCGAGGTAGCGGGCGTACTCCAGGCGCGGGATCGCGTCGAACTGGGCGTTGAGGAAAGCGTAGACGCGCCCCGAGGTCACGATGTAGTTGAGGAAGGACAGCTCGTGCCGCGGGTCCACCAGCGACACCAGGTCCTTCACCCAGGACGTCTGGAGCCGGGCGCCCGGCAACATCAGCCCCTCGTGCCAGGCGGGCCCGGCGTTGCGCTCGAAGACCGGCAGGCGGGTGCCGCAGGCGCCCTCGTACAGGGCGGCGAGGCTGAGGTTGGCCGGCCCCGCGCCGATCGCGACGGTGTCGAAGTCGAACGTGCGCGTGCTCATGTCGTCACCGATTCGTAGGCGGCCGGGTCGAGGTCGTACGTGGACCTAAAGACGTTGCCGGGGTCCACCCGGCGCTTGACGCGCAGCAGCCGGGCCAGCCCCTCGTCGCCGAACGTGCGCCGGGCCCGCTCGCGCAGGCCGCGCCCGCCGGTGTCGGAGACGTAGTTGACGTAGCCGTCGCCGTGGACGGCCCACGGGGCCGCGGCGGCGGAGACCGAGCGCGCCCAGGCGATCTGCTCCTCGTCCGCCTCCGGCGGCTGCCAGATGGCCATGCCGGTGACGTTGAAGCGGGCGTCGCGGAACGGCACCGCCGACCCGCCGGGCGGGACCCGGCGCACCGCGCCGTGGAACTCCTCCAGGTAGACGGTGTCGTTGAAGGGGTCGCGCGAGCGGCCGGCGCGGAAGCGGGCGACCAGCTCGTCGATCAGCTCGTCGGGCAGCGCGCTCGTGCACTGCGCGCTCCAGTAGTGCCGCAGGCCGTACGGCAGGCGGCCGAGGATCTGCTGCATGCTGAGGTAGTCGCGCCGCTCGATCCGCCACTCCAGCACCTCGGGGCCGCGCAGCCGCCGCTCCAGGGTGCGCCGGTAGTCCTCGTCGGCACCGCTGTAGCACACGCTCATGACGGCGGCGGGCTCCTGCCGCGGGCCGTGGCGCTCCAGCAGCATGATGCAGACCAGCTCGTCGGGGGCGTCCCCGGCCAGGTCGCGGAACAGGCGGGTCGCGGCGGCCATCTCGCGCTCGGGGTAGGCCACGACGCCGCCGTAGACGTGGGCGACCGGATGCAGCCGGAAGGTGAACTCCGCGACGACGCCGAAGGCGTGCCCCGCGCCGCGCAGCGCCCAGTCCAGCTCGGGGTCGGTGGCCGGATCGACCGTGCGGTGCCCGCCCGCGGCGTCCACCAGCTCGTACGACACCACGTTGTCGCAGGACAGCCCGTACCTGCCCATGAGGTGCCCGATGCCGCCGCCCAGGGTGAGGCCGCCGACCCCGGTGGTGTCGAAGGTGCCGCCGGTGACCGCCAGGCCGTGCCGCGAGGCGGCGGCGTCGAAGGCCGCCCAGGTCGCGCCGCCCTGCACGCGGGCCAGGCGGGCGGCCGGGTCCACGCTGACCCGGTTGAGGAAGCGCAGGTCGATGACCAGGCCGTCGTCGAGGGAGGCGGCGCCGGCGACGTTGTGGCCGCTGCCGCGCACCGCCACGGGCACGCCGGCCCGCGCGGCCTCGCGGATCACCAGGCCCAGCTCGGTGCGGTTGTAGGGCAGCGCGATGAGGGCGGGACGGCGGTCGTGCATGCCGTTGAAGAGCTGGCGGATCTCGTCGTAGCGGGGATGCCGGGGGCCGACCAGCCGCTCGGGGCAGACCGGGTCGAGGGTCCGGCGCAGTTTCTCGATCATTGTGGCTCCGTCCGGCGAGGGGCGTCGAGCGGGGGCAGGGACGCGGCGAGGAGGTGGCGGGCGGCCCGGGCGCTCGCCGCGAGCGCGAGCTTCGCCGCGCCGCCGCTGCCGCCGGTGAAGGTGTGCAGACCGGGGCCGAGGCCGGCCAGGCCGAGCAGGCCCGTCCCGGCGTAGGCGTCGCAGGCCGTGACGGTCCGCGCCAGGCGCAGCAGCCGCAGGCCGGGCAGCCGCTCCCGGGCGGCCGCCTCGGTGTCGCGCCGGCCCCGCGGGCAGCGCGGCACCGCGCCGGGATCGACGTCCCTGGCCTGGCTGGGCACGCCCAGCAGCATGGCGGAGCGCCCGTACGGGCGGCCGTACAGGCCGGTGGTCTCGTCCACGAAGGCCGGCGGGCGGCGGCCGGACACCTCGTAGATCTGGTACTGGATGCGCTTGGTCCACAGGGCGGGCCCGGCGAGGCCGCTGCGCGCGAGCAGGCCCGGCGTCCACGCGCCGGCGGCGACGACGGCGAGGTCGAACCGCCGCCGGACACCACCGGCCACGCACACCACCGCACCTCCCGGCCCGACGCCCGGCCCGACGTCCAGCCCGCCGCCCGGCCCAACGTCCAGCCCAACGTCCAGCCCGACGCCCGGCCCGACGCGCTCGACCGGGGTGGTCACCGTCTCGCCGCCGCGCCGGCGGAAGTCGCGCAGGGCGAGCACCCGCAGCCGGTGCGGCGCGATGTGGCCCGCGTGCCGCTCCACGACCGCGCTCGCCCCGTCCGGCACTCCGCGGATGCCCAGCGCGGCGAGCCCCGGCCCGGCGACGACCTCCGCCGACGGCGGCACCGACGCGGGGTCGGGCGGCGCGGCGCAGACGTGGACGGAGCCGATCTCGCGGTAGTCCGCCCAGTCGCAGAGGACGGGGCTCGCGCGCAGCTCGGCCAGGCTCTCGGCGGCCAGCCGGGCGGCCGCCGGGTCGGGCTCGAACCCGCGCACCAGCCCGCCCGAGGCCGCGGTGGCGTCCGCCGGGCGAGCGGCGCGTTCCGGCGAGGGGCCCGGCGGCGGGCCGCCCGTGTAGAGGCAGACCTCGGCCTCCGGCGCGGCTGCCTTGAGCCGCCAGGCCAGCAGCGTCCCCGCCAGCCCTCCTCCGATGACGCAGGCACGCATGGCGGCCCGCTATCCGGCGATCAGGCCGAGCAGCCGCGCGGCCTCGGCGTCACCGCGCTCGGCGGCGGGCAGCAGGCAGCGGACGGTCAGCGCGGGGTCGAAGTGCTCCGGCCGCAGCGCCTCCCGCGCCCGCGACACCTCGCCCGGCTCCTCCTGCGCCCGCGACACCTCGCCCGGCTCCTCCCGGGCTCGCGACACCTCGCCCGGCTCCTCCCCCTCGCCCGGCTCCTCCCCCGCGGCCGGGCCCTCCCCCGCGGCCGGGCCCGCCTCGGGCAGGCGCTCGACGACGGGCCGCCAGCGCGCGGCGAACTCCTCGAACGCGGCCGCGGTGAAGTTGCTGGAGTGCGGCGCGGGCCGGTCCCAGCAGAGGAACAGCCGGATCAGGCCGGGGTCGGCGCGGTCGAGCAGCTCGTGCCCCCAGATCGCGTGGTTCCTGCTGGTGGAGAACTTCAGCCCGTCCAGGCGGTAGAACTCGTTGACCACCAGCCCGCCGAGCGCCGCGCGGGGCGGCACGCCCGCCGCGGACCAGATCGCCGGGAACAGCACCGCGTAGTAGAAGGCGTTGTCCACCCCGAGGAACGTCCACGGCCCGGAGACCTCGCGCCAGGCGGCGGTGTACTCCGCCAGGGTCCGCGCCCGCGGGTCCACGGCCCTGCCCACCACGTGGAGGTAGGCCAGGGCCATCTCCACCCAGACGTCGAGGCGCCGCCCGTCCCCGATCTCGATCCCCCAGTCCGTGGGGTAGCCGACGGGGACGTCCGGGAGGCCCTGGTCGAGGTAGCGGGCCAGCAGCGCGCGGCAGCGGGCGGGGACGACCGCGCGCGACCAGATCTCGGTGAGCCGGTCGCGGAAGGACTCCAGGCGGATGACGTCCCGCCTCCCGGTGACGGCCTCCGGCGTCCGGCCGCACGCCGTGCAGACCGGGTCCACCAGGTCGGCCGCCGCCGCGTAGCCGCCGCAGCCCTCGCAGGTGCCGCCGCCCATCGCGGCCCCGCAGCCGGGGCAGCCGCCGGTGACGTAGGCGTGGTGGAGGGTCCGGCGGCAGCCGGGGCACACCATCAGCGTGTGCCCGCGCGAGACGACGACGCCCGCGTCCACCAGCTCCGCCAGCAGGTCCCGCACCGCGCGCCGGTACTCGGGGTCGCGGGCGGGCGAGGTGAAGACGTCGTGGTCCACGCGGACGGCCTTGAGCACCTCCGCGATGCGGGCGGCGTGCTCGGCGCCGACCCTGTCCGGGTCTCGGCCGAGAGCCGCCGCCTTGGCCGGCACGTAGTTCTGGTGGTCGTCGGTGCCGCAGACCGTCAGCACCCGCCCGCCCCGGTCCCTGGCCGCCCTGGCCGCGAGGTCGGCGGCGACGTACGGGCCCGACAGGTGGCCGACGTGCAGCGGGCCGTTGGGCGTGGGGGGCGGCGAGAGGAAGACGTCCAGCCCGGGCCGCCGCTCAGCCGGCATCGCGGGCTCCTTCGGGCAGCCAGTACATGCTCAGCAGGACGAGCCGGTCGTCGGCGGACCGGTTGTGGACGACGTGGCCCTCCTCGGAGCCGAGCAGGATCGCCGAGCCGGCCGGCGCGTGCTCGCGGCGGCCGGCCACGTCAAAATCCGCATCGCCCTCCACGACCACCGCCAGCTCGATCTCCGGGTGCTGGTCCGGCTGGCTGGACGAATTCGGCGGAATAACGCACCACATCGCGCCGAAAGGCAGATAGTCCGTCCCGCTGTATTGCGTCCAGCGGCCTATTTCGATGCCGTACTCCGGGCTGAGGCTCGCTGTCGAACTGCTGAACTTCTGCATGCCTTTCATCTCCCCTACCTGCGGATAAGGGTCCCCGGCAGCGCATATCCGGGGGCAGATGCCGCGATGCCGGGGACCGTTGCCGACAATGTTCGCAACGCGTTCTGGACGCTCACTAGAGAATCGCTTGTGCCGCGCGAGAGGCCATCTTTCCCGGGCCCGTTCCGTTGGTTAGTCTCCGGCCATGACCGTAGGCGAGAGACCCCTTGTTTACGCGCCGCGCGCAATGGTGGCGCTGGCGCCCTATTCGCTGCGCGGGTGGACGGTGAAGGGTTACGGAATCTCGGCCGGCCGGCCCCGCCCGCCGCGGCGGGTGCTCGACGCGGCCCGGGTGGCCGTGGAGCACACGCTGCCCGCCGCGTACGACCACGAGCCCTCCTGCGCCTTCAGCGTGGTGCACGAGGACGACGACGGCTGCTACGTCGTCGTCGCCTGGTGGAGCCGCAACAAGGTGATCCTGCACTCCCGGACCTGGCTGTGCGGCTGGGACGACCTGCCCGCCTGGACGCCTGCCCCGGCGCACGCGACGGCCTGCGTGTGGGAGCTGGCGGCCATCGCCCACGAGCGGGACGCCTGGGTACGCCACGTCGCCGCCCCCGCGACGCCCGACCTGGACGCCTACCTCGCCTCTTCCCGTGCCGGAGTCTTCTAGGAGCGACGCCGTGACCACGACCACCCGCCCGCCGGACTCCGGCACCCCGGACTCCGGCATCCCGGCCACGCCCGCCGGCCGCCGCGCGCTGCTCGCCGTGGGCGTCACCCTGCTGGCCACGTTCATGGACCTGCTGGACGCGACCATCGTCGGCGTGGCCATCCCGCGCATGCAGCGCGACCTGTTCGCGGGGAACGCCGCGATGCAGTGGGTGGTGGCCGCGTACGTGCTGGCCTTCGCCGTGCTGCTGGTCATCGGCGGGCGGCTGGGCGACATCCACGGGCGCAAGAAGCTGTTCCTGGGCGGCGTCGCGGGCTTCACCCTGGCCTCGGTCGCCTGCGCGCTGGCGATGAGCCCCGCCATGCTGATCGGCGCGCGGGCGTTCCAGGGCGCCGCCGCGGCGATCATGATCCCGCAGGTGCTGTCGATGATCAGGGTGGACCTCTCGCCCGCCCAGCGCGGCCCCGCCTACGCCCTGTACGGCGCCGTCACCAGCCTGGCCACCGTCATGGGCCCGATCGTGGGCGGCCTGCTGGTCGAGGCCGACCTGTTCGGCCAGGGCTGGCGCACGATCTTCCTCATCAACGTGCCCGCCGGGCTGTTCACCTTCGTCGCGGCGGCCGTGCTGCTGCGCGACTCGCGGGAGCGGGAGCGGCCCCGGCTGGACCTGGTCGGGGTCGTGCTGCTGGCCGCCGCGCTGATGTCGTTGCTCTACCCGCTGGTGCAGGGACACGAGACGGGCTGGCCGCTGCTCGGGTTCGTGGCGATGGCCTGCTCGGTGCCGCTGTTCGCGGCCTTCGCCCGGTACGAGCGGCACCGCACCGCCAGGGACGGCTTCCCGCTCGTGGCGCTCACGCTCTTCCGCCGGCCCGCCTTCACCGGCGGCCTGCTGCTGTCGTTCCTGCTGTTCTCCCAGGTGTCGTCGTTCTTCTTCGTCTTCGTCATCCACCTGCAGACCGGGCTGGGGTTCTCGCCGCTGCGCACGGGCGTGACGCTGCTGTGGTGGTCGGCGGGGGTGATAGCGGCGGGGGCCCTGTCCGTCCGCCTGGCACCCCGGCTCGGCCGGCGGCTGATCGGGGCGGGGTCGGCGCTGACGGCGGCCGGCATGGCGGCGATGAGCCTGACCCTGCACCTGGCCGGCCCCGGGATCACCTCCTGGGTGGTCGGGCCGGCCATGATCCTCACCGCGCTGGGGGTGGGGGCCGTCACGCCCGTGCTCCTCGACACCGTCATCGTCGGCGTGCCCGAGCGGGACGCCGGCGCCGCCTCCGGCGTGATCAACACGATGATGCAGGTGGGCGCCGCGGCCGGCGTGGCGGTGGTGGGCGCGGTCTTCTTCACGGTCCTGTCCGCGCAGGCCACCGGGTACGCCGACGCGCTGGTCCCCCGGCTGCGGGCCGAGGTCGCCGCGGCGGAGGTCGTGCCCGCCCGCACCCGGGCGGCGGCCGTCGCCGCGCTGCGCGACTGCGTGGACGAGCGGGTGGACACGCGCAACTCGTTCCTGCCGCCGCCGGCGTGCTTCGCGGCCATGGGCGCGGCGGAGACGATCCCGCCGGGCACCGCGGTCAGGGTGCTGGAGAGCGTGGACGCGGAGATCACCCGGGCGCGGGAGGAGGCGTTCACGTTCGCGCTGAAGGTGGCCGTCTGGTACCACGTGCTCGCCTCGCTGCTCGGGCTGGCCCTGATCCGCCTGCTGCCCGCCGGCCCCGCGCCCGGCGACCCCGGCTGAGCGGGACCAATTGAGCGGGACCGATCGAGCGGGACCGATCGAGCGGGACCGATCGAGCGGGACCGCCGCCGTGTGGGACCGCGGCTCCTCACAGGTCGAGCGGGCTCCTGTCGCGGCGGACGCGGCGGGGGCGCGGCTCGCCCGCACGCCAGGAAGCCCCCTCCGCCCGGATCTCCGCCAGCCGGGCCCGCCCCGCCCGGATGTCGGTGACCAGCACGTACGCCACCAGCAGCAGCCCCAGGCACAGCGCGTCGGCCGCCCACCAGGGGATCTCGGCGAGCAGCAGGTCGCCGTCCCCGTCGCCGAGCGACCGGATCGCCACCGTGACCGCCGCCACCACCGCCGTCACCAGCAGCCAGCTCCGCAGCCGCGGCAGGCCGCCGTCCCGCCAGAGCCGGATCCGCCAGCTCACGAGCACGGCCAGCACCCCCAGCAGCGCGCAGAGCCCGACCAGCCACCACGGCAGCGCGAACGCCGTCCGGCCGGCGGCGTCCGCCTCCAGCACACGCAGCTCGGCCTCGGCCTCTCGCCGGGCCCGCACGGCGGCGTCGAGCCGCCGCTGGAGCTGGGCGACGGTCCGCTGCCGGTCGGCTCTCTGGGCGGTGTCCCGCTGGGCCGTGTCCTGCCGGGCCGTGTCCTGCCGGGCGGGCGCCGGAGCGGCGGGAGGCTCGGCGGGCAACATCCGGGCCACCACGGTCAGCATGATCGCCACGAACGACAGCGCCAGCACGATGGCCATGAACAGGTCGATGAAGCGCAGGTCCAGCGGCGGCGCGAACGGCCTGGCGGCCTGCTTCCTCACGGCTCCCTCACCAGGGTGTACCGCCGGGGCCCGCTCTCGGCGTCGGCCAGCCGCTCGACCGCGGTCCGCAGCGCGTCCAGACCCTTGACCAGCTCCTCGGTACGGCCCCTGGAGCGGGCCAGCTCCTCGGCGAGCCCGGCCAGGGCGGGCGCCGCCTCCTTGCCCGGCAGGCGCGCGAGGTGGGCGAGGAACACCTCGTCGGCCGCCGCCACGGCGGCCCGCTCGGCCCGCTCGACCACGGCCATCGTGCCGAACGCGAGCACGCTCAGGAACAGCGCGATGAGGGTGACCCCGAACGCGGAGGCCAGCTCGGGAAGCACGTGCTGCTTGAGCGCGCTGATCAGCACGCCGGGGTCGCCCTGGCGGTCGAGGGCGCCGGAGAACGAGGTCACCATCCCGGCCATGGTCAGCGCGGTGCCGATGAACCCGAAGACCGGCAGCGCCCAGATGAGCGCGTGGTCGAGGTGGTGCTTGCCGGCCATCTCGCCGTCGTCCAGCGCGGAGCGGGCGCTCAGCACGGCCTCGCAGTCGTTGCCTGCCTCGGCCGCGTCCCTGAACAGCCGCAGCCGCCGCGCCACCAGCGTGTCCCCGCCCGGCGGCACGGCGTGCAGGCCGGTGCGGGCGCGGGCGGTGGCGGCGGCCTCCCGCCTGAGGTCCGGCACGGCCCGGACGATCCGGAGCACCACGGTCAGGAACACCGCGAAGATCAACGTGACCACCAGCGCCGCGCCGGCCGGCGCGGTGGTGGCCCCCACGGCCTTCAGCAGCGCCGCCACCGCCCCGGACGCGAGCAGCAGCGCGGAGACCGCGATCCCGGTCACGGGCGCCACTGCCGAGTGTCGCCAATCATACCTTGACACTCTCTAACCCCATCTAGCCACAGAAGTTGTCAAAGTGCCACCTAAGCACACGTAGCGCAATCATTAGCACTCTTTGCGTGGCGAACGTCGCGCCGTTACCACTTTGAGCCCATCACTGGCTACCCTTTGTGGATGCGTTATGTCCCATTTGTCGTGGTTGCTGCCGCTTTGACGGTCAGCGTGCACGCCACGCCCGCGGCGGCCATCACCAACGGCACGGCCGACGGTAACGCACACCCCGAGGTAGGGGCGCTCGTCGCGGACCGGCCGCATTCCGACGGCACCTGGACGTACTGCACCGGCACCCTGGTCTCCCCGACGGTCTTCCTCACCGCCGCCCACTGCGGCGACAAGGGCCAGAAGACCGCCCGGGTCACCTTCGCCGACCAGTACAGGCCCGGCGGCACCCTCCACAGCGGCCGCTACATCCCCGACCCCCGCTTCAAGGACAAGTCGGACCTGCATGACATGGCGGTCGTCGTCTTCGACAAGCCCGTCACCGGCATCCAACCCGCCCGGCTCCCGGCCCCGGGCCTGCTCGACCGCCTCAAGGCCGAGGGCAGGCTGGCGCGCTTCACCCCCGTCGGGTACGGCTCCCTCGCGCCCAGCAGGAAGGCGCACGAGGAGGTCTACCGCTACACCGACACCCGGCGGCAGGCGTCCATCACGTACAAGAAGATGTCACGCCGCTGGCTGGACCTCTCCCTGGCCTCCAAGGGCGACGGCAGCACCTGCTTCGGCGACTCCGGCGGCCCGAACTTCCTCGGCGGCCCCGGCTCGCACCTGCTGGTGGCCACGTCCATCAGCGGCGCCGACGACGCCTGCGAGGGCACCAACTACGACTACCGCCTCGACAGCCCATCGGCCCGCCGCTTCCTCGGCGAGTACGTCACCCTCCCGGCCACCGACAGGCGCTGACGCCGGGAACCGCCGCACAATGGTCGCATGATCGACTACTACCGCGACCTCCTGCGGCGCCACGCCTGGCTGCAGAACGGCCTGTGCTGGCTCGTCGTCCAGCCGCTCGGCGAGGAACCGGCCCCGGACGACCTCCTGTGGCGCCTCAACGGCGGCCGCGACCCCGAGCAGCGCGTCGTGGAGCATCCGGTCGAGGCGAGCATCGACGAGCACGGCCTGCTCTTCGTCTTCGAGGGCGACGGCGCCCGGGGCTACCTCAACCTCAGCGGCCTCCGGCCGTCCGACCACGTCCTGGCCGGGCTCAGCGAGGGCTCGCGCGTATGGATGACGACCTGGCACTTCAAGGGCGGCCACACCGTCCTCTACGCCGCCGGCGGGCGGGTCAGGGCGTCCCTCGGGAACTTCGTCTTCGCCGGCCACCTCACCGAGGAAGGCGACCCGGCCGCCCTGGCGGACCTGCGGGCCACGCTCGGCACCCTCGCCCCGGACGACCACACGGGCAAGTGCGCCGCCGCCCTCGCCTTCGTCGAGGCCGCCACCGGCGTCGCCGTCGAGGGCGCCTGCTTCGAGGAGGAGGCGGTCCCGGTCGTCATCCTCGACCGCTTTCCCCCCGAGGACGAGCCAGCGGCGGGCGGCCGGCGGCGGTAGCCGCGCCTGAGCCGGGCGCGCGGCCGCCGGTGGCGGGTGCCGGCGAGCGTCAGCCCCGCCGGCCGGGACGATCGACGATCGCCGAGGACAGCAGGGCCGTGCTCCACACCGCGCCCTTGCGGAACGCCGGCTCGCTGTCGCCGCCGATGAACTCGTCGCGCAGCCAGACCATCCGCGTCCCCAGGTAGCGGTAGGTGTCCCGGTCGAGGATGTAGTAGTTGCGGAAGACCGTGTCGGTTCCCTCCATCCAGACGCCCAGGCCGCTGCGGCCCGCCGCGTCGCTCACGCCCTGCTCGACGCGGACGCCGGGAACGAGCGCCAGGGCGCGGAACATGGCCGCCTCCAGCCGCGGCGGCATCGTGCCGTACCTGCTCAGATAGAGCATGATCACCCGGTAGGCGCGGTCGGCGTCGGGCTCGGCGGCCTCGGGGACGCCCTCCTCCTTGGGGTAGTCGATCCAGTGCCGGTCGGCGGTGACCTTGGCCAGCAGCTTCTTCGGATCGGTCGGCAGCTCGCGCAGCTTGGCGTCGTACTGCTGCGGCGACAGGTCGTCGTCACCCGGATCCGGGGGGACGTCGCTGACGACCATCTTCCCGCCCTCGTCGAAGGCGGCGCTCTGCCTGCCGTCGTAGCGGATCCATGCCTCGCTGGCCGTGACCGTGCCCGAGTTCGCCTGCTTGTCGAGGGTTTTGGTGTAGTGCCACTGCGTCGGCAGGGGCACGCGGTCGCCTTTGCGCCTGCCCGCCACCTCGGCGGCGTGGGCGAGCACCACGCCGGAGTCGAGCCGGGCGACCGGCGGCGCGCTCGCCGGGCTCGGGGCGGGCGCTTCGGGCCGCAGGGTGGCCACGGCGAGTGCGGTGGCGGCTCCCAGCGCTCCGACCAGGAGCAGGCGGCGCCCCAGTGCCCGCCCGCGTCCCCGGATCCGGGCCAGCATCCGCCGGCGCTGCGGAATGATCCACTCCTGGCCCGGCTCGGGGATCTCCGCGCGCCACTCGCGCAGCAGCCGCAGGTCCTCATCCATCGAAGGACTCCTCTCGGGTGGTCGCCGGGTGAGATCCGCCGAGCGCCTGGCGCGTCTTCGCCCTGGCCCGGTGCAAGCGGGATGCGACGGTTCCGGCGGGGATGTCCAGCGCGCGGGCCACGTCGTCGTACGACATGTCGGCCCACGCCACGAGTAACAGCACCTCCCGGTCGCCGGGTGACAGCTCCGCCAGCGCCCCCGCCAGCCCGGCCTGCTGGGCGGCGATCCGGTCGTCGACGCGCTCGGTGTACGGCTCGGCGATCTCGTCGGCGCCGCTGCGGACCAGCGCCCGGTAGAGGCGGACCTCCACCCGCCGGTGCCGGCTGATGAGCCGGGCGGCGATGCCGTACAGCCAGGGACGCGCGTCGGGGTGGCTCGCGTCGTAGCGGTGGCGGCGCCGGAAGGCGGCCAGGAAGGCGTCGGAGACGATGTCGTCGGCCAGCGCGGGCCCCAGCCGCCGGGCGACGTAGCGCCGCAGCGCGGGCGCGTGCCGGTCGAAGAGGTCGGCGAACACCTCCGGAGCGCGTTCCG
This sequence comes from Nonomuraea sp. NPDC050783, assembly GCF_040802095.1. Taxonomy (NCBI): domain Bacteria; kingdom Bacillati; phylum Actinomycetota; class Actinomycetes; order Streptosporangiales; family Streptosporangiaceae; genus Nonomuraea; species Nonomuraea sp. NPDC050783. Next base: position 475,934 of record NZ_JBFAHK010000001.1, on the reverse strand, counting down.
AGCGCCGTATCACCTCGGCGTCGTCGAGCCTGCCGGGTTCGTCAGCGGTCACATGGTGCTCCCGTCCTCGCGCGGTCGTTCGTCGGCTTTCGCCCGGACGGCGGCCACGCGTTCACGTTCTCACGTGTGATATGCGTCACATCGTGCCATCCGGCCGGCTCGGGCCCGACACGCGACCCCGGGGCCGGCCGGGCATTCTGGAGGGGTGTTCGAACGGGGAACCTCGCGGCCGGCGACCGCCGCGGCCCAGTTGCTCGCGGTCTGGGCCGTGGGCGCGGTCGCGCCGCTGCTGGCGTGGCAGGCGCTGCTGGTGGCGGCCTTCTCCGGCCGGATGGAGGCGCTGGCCGCCGTCGTGCTGGTGGCCGCGTCGCTCGTCCTGGCCTGCCTGATCCTGGTGGTCTCGCGCACCCGTACGGCCTCGCGCCTCGGCGCGGGCGGCGGGCGGCGGGTGGTGTGGGCGCTGCTGGTCCTGTGCGGCGGCACCGCCGGTTGGGCGCTGGGGTGGGCGGCGACCGACGTCGCCGGGCTCGGGGTGAGCCGGAGCCCGCTCCTGGCGGCCCTGCTCGGCGGGGTCCCGTTCGCGCTGGTGGCCGGGATGTTGCTGCGCGGCCGGCGGTTCGGCCTCACCGCGCTCGCGCTGAGCGTGGCGCTGGCCGGCGTCGCGGTGGTGCTGTTGCGCCGCGAGTCGCCGGACGAGTTCCCCGCGCGGCTGGCGGCCGCCGGCGTCCGCGGGGAGACCGCTTACGTGGTCGCGATCCCCGGCTACCGGCCGGTCGACGACCGCGGCTACGGCAAGGGCCTGGGCAGCGGCGGGTTCCTCCCGGCGGACCCGAAGGCGATCCCGCCCGACCGGCACGTCACGATCACTGCGCACGACCGCCTCGTCCCGGGCGAGCGGATGTGCGGGCAGCGCAACGCCCAGGACTCCCTCCTGACGTGGGGCTCCTGCGAGGTCGAGCCGGACGGCCTGGTGTACCGGCACAACGAGATCCAGCACGGCTACCAGGTACGGGCCGGCCGCCGGCACGTGACGGTCATCGGGACCCCGGCCGTCGATCGCGGCCTGCTGCGGGCCGCCGCCCGCGGCCTCCACCTGGCGACCGCCCGCGAGCTGGGCGGCAGCGGCCTGGAGCAGACCGGCGACTACTACGCCGCGCGGATCCCCGGCTACCGGGGGCAGCCGGCCGGCGCCCCGCCGGGCATGATCTACGCGCCGGCCGACCGCACCGGCAACGGCGCGCGGACCGTGATGGTCACGCTGTACGTCACGTACGCGGCCGGCGAGGACGTCTGCTTCGACACCGTCGCGTGCGCGCCGGACGCCGGCGGCCTCACGTACGTCCGCCGGCGGGACACGCACGGCTACGTGATCCGCCGCGGCCAGGTGAACGTCCGGGTCGAGGGCGGCCTCCGCACCGGCAGGGCCCTGCTCCGGCAGGCCGCGCTGGACGCCCGGCCGGCCACCGAGGAGGAGCTGCGCCGCGCCCTGCCGCCGCCGGAGCCGCACGGCCCCGTGGAGCGCTTCCGCCACTGGCTGCGCTCGTTCTGAGCGCGCCCGCCACGGGGGCGGAACGCAAAAACGGCGGTGTCCGCGAGGACACCGCCGTCGATGGTCACACGAGTGGAGGTGGCGGGAATCGAACCCGCGTCCTTCAACCCCAAGTCAGGGCTTCTCCGGGCGCAGCCTGCTGTGCTTTTCTCAGCCCCGGCGATCACGCAGGCGAGTCGCCGACGGGCTCAGCCACTGTTTGGTTTCCCGATCTCCCCCGTGGCCGGGTCGATCGGTTGAGCCTTCTGACGATGCCAGACACCGGGCCGAAGGCGCTCCCGGGCTGACAGTGGTTTCGCTACTTAGGCAGCGAGGGCCAGGGAATCCTGGCCGACCACAGTGCGCTTGGAATTGGCACTTGTTGTTTGCGGTCACAGGATTAACGAGGTTATGTCCGCAGTCCTCGGCCCGCTTCACCTGGCTTGCAAAGCCGAAGTCGAAGCCAGTCACCCCCTGTGCAGTTGTCAACACACCCCGCGGACGAGGTGCGCAACACGAATCTACACGGGACAACGCCCCTGACGCCAACTCCATTCCCGCGCGCGTCCGGACATGCCGAAACCCCCGGAGGCGTGGCACTGAAGCACGCGCCCCCGGGGGCCGACCGGCAGGGTCGAGCCGGTCCGGACGGCAGGGCTTCCCCCGAGATGAAGCCCTGATCCCATCACGGCGACTGAGACCGCAACCCCCCGAGCGGGCTCAGTCATACAGTAAGACGCCAGGCGGGTCGCCGATGGTTGCTCGGCGTGACGACAATTTCACGAAGAGGTGCGGAGGGCGGAGAAGAAGCCCCCCGCGACGGCCCCGGCGTTGTAGTTCTTCGACAGCACCGCGATCGCCAGATCGCCCTGCCAGCCGACGAACCAGGTCATCTGGTTGCCCGCCGTCGCCGTCACACCGTGGACCCTGGCCCGGCCCGCCTGGGCGGCCGTGCCGGCCGCTCCGGCCCGCATCATCGCGGTCAGCGCCGTGCGGACCTTCGGGTCCACCGGCACGGGGTCGGGCTGGGCGAGCGGCGCGGTCTCGGCGGCCGGGTCGGGCGACTTGGGGTCGGTGACGAGCACGGGCGGATGCCAGGTGCCCGAGGCCACCGCCGCGCCGACCAGCGCCATGCCCAGCGGACTGACCTGGACGTTCTGGCCCGCGATGGCCCTGGCCTTGTCGGCGTCGCCGGACAGCTCGGGGAACGAGCCGTTGAACGACTTCAGCGGCAGCCGCCACGGCTGCCCCAACCCGAACGCCTTGGCGCTCTTCTCCAGGTCCTCGGCCTTGACGCGGCGGGCCAGCGAGGCCAGCGCGGTGACGCAGCCCCTGGCGAAGTGCGACTGGAAGGTGCCCGACGAGCCGGCGCTCGCCTGCCCGGACTGGACGAACCTCGCCCCACCGACCGTGCGCTCCGCCGGGCAGGTGAGCCGCTGCTTGGGGCTCACCCCGGCCTTGAGCAGCGCGTCGGCCGCCACGATCGAGAACGCCGTGCCCGCGGGGAACTTGCCGGCCAGCGCGTCCTTCTCCTGGTGCATGCCCTTGGTGGCGACCGCGCGGATCTCTCCGGTGCCCTTGTCGACCACGACGAGGGAGCTGGTGTCGGAGTCGGCCACGGCCTGCTCGGCCGCCGCCTGGATGCCCCGGTCGAGGGTGGTCTTGACCGAGACGTTCTGCCGGCCGGGCCACTCCTTGAGCTGGGCGACCTCCTCGCCGGTCTTGAGGTCGAGCGTGATGACCTTGGTCTCCGTGGAGCCGGTCAGGTAGTTCTGGTAAGCCTGCTGCAGGCCGCTCTTGCCGACCGAGTCGCCGGCCCGCTGCGGGCCGCCGAGCTTCTGCTCGGTCTCGGGGGTCAGCGCGCTGACGCTGCCGACGATCTGCCGGGGAGCGTCGGGGTTGACCGGCTGGTCCTGGGGATCGACCTTGATGCCGGTGATGGCGTTGAGCTTGGCCTGCAACGCCTGGTAGCGCGAGCGCCCGAAGGTCACCAGCGGCACGAACTTGTCCGGCGGGGACGACCTGATGCGGCTCAGCAGCCGGTCCTGGGCGTAGTCGGTGATCTCCGACAGCTTGGCGACGACCTCCTCGGCCCGGTCGCCGAGCTGGGCGGGGTAGACGCCGGCGACGTAGAGCACGGTGTCGGTCTGCAGCGGGTCGTTGTTGCGGTCGACGACGGGCTGGCGCGGGTTGGGGCCGATGTCGACGGCGAAGCGCTCCCCCTCCTTGAGCTGGGGGTGCAGCACGGACGGCGACCAGCGCACCTTCCACTCGCCGTCCACCAGGTGGAGCGGCAGCACGCCGTCGTACTCCCAGAGCGGGTTGTTCTCGCCCAGGTCGACCTCGGCGCGGAAGTCGGCCTTGGACTCCTCGCCGTTGACCGAGAGAGCCTTGATCTTGAAGCGGAACGAGGCGGCGTCGAGCTCCAGCTTGGCGTCCGACAGCGCCTTGCTCACGGCCGCCCGGTCGCCGTCGGTGCGGCCGGCGGCCAGGTCGTAGTCCTCGGTCTGCCAGCCCACGAGGAAGTCGCGCACCGCGTCGTGCGGCGACGACTCCTCGAAGCAGCCGGTCAGCATGGTGGACGCGACCGCCAGCGTGACGGTCGCGGAAAGGGTGCGGCGGGCGCGTCTCATCGCTTGCGGTGCGCGCCTCTCATCGGCTGCGGTAGCGCAGGGCCCGGGCCATCTCCCGCTTGGCCTGCTGCTCCGCCAGCGACTGCCGCTTGTCCCAGTCCTTCTTGCCGCGGGCCAGGCCGATCTCGACCTTGGCCCGGCCGTCCTTGAAGTACAGCGACAGCGGGACGATCGTCAGCCCGCCCTCCTTGGTCTTGACGGCGAGCTTGTCGATCTCCTTGCGATGGAGCAGCAGCTTGCGCTTGCGGCGCGCGGCGTGGTTGGTCCACGTGCCCTGCGCGTACTCGGGGATGTGCACGTTGAGCAGCCACGCCTCGTCGCCGTCGATGCTGGCGTAGCCGTCGACGAGCGAGGCGCGGCCCTCGCGGAGCGACTTCACCTCGGTGCCCTGCAGCACGAGCCCCGCCTCGAAGGTGTCCTCGATGTGGTAATCGTGCCGAGCGCGTTTGTTCTGGGCGATGACCTTCCGCCCGGTCTCACGTGGCATGGTTCGACTTTACCGGCGTCCGGTCACACTCTGAGGTAGCGGCGGAGCGTGACGAACGAGGCGAGCACACAGATCACCACACCGATGATCATGGTGAACGTGATCGTCTGCGCCACCGCGTCCCAGCCGAGCTGCGCCCCGTTGAAGAAGGTGGCCAGCTCCTCGAACAGGAGGACCTTCGTGGCGATGAGGATGACCGCCGCGAACACGCCGCCGATGAGGCCCGCGATCACGCCCTCCATGATGAAGGGGAGCTGGATGTAGAGGTTGGAGGCGCCGACCAGGCGCATGATGCCGGTCTCCCGCCGCCGGTTGAACGCCGACAGCCGGACGGTGTTGCCGATGAGCAACGCCGCCGCCAGCACCAGGATGATCGCGACCGAGAGCGCGTAGTAGGCGAGCTTGTCGAGCATCTGGAAGAAGGGGCCGACGAGCTGCTTCTGGTCGGTCACCTGGGAGACGCCGGGCTGGCCCTGGATGGCCTGGATGACGGACTGGTAGTTGTCGGGGTTGGCCACCTTGACCCGGAACGACGTCGGCATGTCCTCGACCTTGGTGGCTTTCAGCAGGGCCGAGTTGGAGGCGAAGGCCTGCTGGAAGTTCTGGTAGGCCATCGCCTGGTTCTCGTAGAAGACCTCCTTGACACCCGAGATGCCCTTGAGGTGCTCCTCGAGTGCCTTGGTCTGGGTCTGGGTGATCGCCTTGCCGTTGCACGCCTCGACGGCCGACCCCTTGGTGCACAGGAAGACCGAGACCTCGACTTTGTCGTCCCAATAACCTCTGATCAGGCCGACCTGGGCGTTGATCATCAAGCCGACGCCCAGCATCGCCATACCGACGGCAACGGTGATGACCACCGCGATCGTCATGGTCAGGTTGCGACGGAGGCCGATCCAGACCTCGGAGAAGATGAAGTTCGCCCGCATGTTATGTCTGCAGCTCCCTGTCAGTACGCCTGGCCGTAAACGCCACGCGACTGGTCACGGACGATCTTGCCGTCCTCCAGCTCCACGACACGCTTGCGCATGGAGTCGACGATGGCCGCGTCGTGCGTGGCCATGACGACCGTGGTGCCAGTCCTGTTGATGCGGTCGAGCACCTTCATGATGCCGATGCTCGTCGCGGGGTCGATGTTGCCCGTGGGCTCGTCGGCCAGCAGGATCATCGGCCGATTGACGAACGCGCGGGCCATGGCGACGCGCTGCTGCTCGCCGCCGGACAGCTCGTCGGGCATGCGGTGCGCCTTGCCCTCCAGGCCGACCAGCTCGATCACCTCGGGCACCACCTTGCGGATGAAGCGCCGGGGCTTGCCGATGACCTCGAGCGCGAACGCCACGTTCTCGTAGACGTTCTTGTTGGGCAGCAGCCGGAAGTCCTGGAAGACGCAGCCGATGCGGCGGCGCAGGTGCGGCACCTTGAAGTTGGACAGGCGGGCCAGGTCCTTGCCGGCGACGTGGATCGCGCCGGAGTTGGGCCGCTCCTCCTTGAGGACCAGGCGCAGGAACGTGGACTTGCCTGACCCCGAGGGGCCGACGAGGAACACGAACTCACCCTTGTCCACGTCAACGGATACGTGGTCCAGGGCGGGCCGGTTCTGGTTCGCGTAGACCTTGGTGACATTATCGAAATGGATCACGAGAGCATCACGGCATGCCAGTCTAGGGGTCAGGACGGAAGCGAGGGTGGCACATGCCCACTTCCCGCCACCGGCCACTCGGCGGCCGTCGCCTTTACCGATGATCGACGTTCCGATTGGCCAGACGACAGTCTAGGGGGAAGACTGGCATGGAACGTCCATAACGGAAACAAAACGATTGTGCGGCTAGACTTGGGACTGCCATGAGTTGCGAACACCTCGTATGCGCGCAGTGCGCCCACCCTGTCATCGAGGGCCGCTGCCCCCTCTGCCGCGCCAACCGCGAGCGGATGCACCAGCACGGCTTCGCCGGGCTGCCACCCGCCGCGATCGCCGTCCTGCTGATCGTCCTGCTCTTCGCGAGCCTGGCGCTCAAGCACCTCAGCGGCCTCTGACGACCTCCGCGGGCCTGCCTCCGGCGGCCCCCGGCGGCGCGGCCGTCACTCCGCCGCGCCCGACTCCTGCCGGCGCATCCAGCGGATCTCCGACTCGATGAACTCGTCGAGGTCGCCGTCGAGCACCGCCGTCGGGTTGCCCGCCTCCGTGCCCGTGCGCAGGTCCTTCACGATCTGGTAAGGGTGCAGGACGTAGTTGCGGATCTGCGTGCCCCACGACGTGGTCGTGGCCCCCCGCAGCTCCGACATCTTCTCCGCCTCCTCCTGGCGCTTGCGCTCCAGCAGCTTGGCCTGCAGGACCGCCATGGCGGTGGCGCGGTTCTGCAGCTGGGAGCGCTCGTTCTGGCAGGAGACGACGATGTTGGTGGGCAGGTGGGTGATGCGCACCGCCGAGTCGGTGGTGTTGACGCCCTGGCCGCCGGGGCCGCTGGAGCGGTAGACGTCGACGCGGATCTCGTCCTCGTTGATGTCGATGTGGTCGGTCTGCTCCACGACCGGCACGATGTCGACCCCGGCGAACGAGGTCTGCCGGCGCCCCTGGTTGTCGAACGGGCTGATGCGGACCAGGCGGTGCGTGCCGTGCTCGCCGCGCAGCGTGCCGTACGCGTAGGGCGCCTTGATCGTGAACGTGGCCGACTTGATGCCGGCCTCCTCCGCGTAGGAGGTGTCGTAGACCTCGGTCGGGTAGTTCTTGCGCTCGGCCCACCGCAGGTACATGCGCAGCAGCATCTCGGCCCAGTCGGCGGCGTCGACGCCGCCCGCCTGCGCGTTGATGGTGACCAGGGCCTCGCGGGCGTCGTACTCGCCCGACAGCAGCGTGCGCACCTCCAGCGCGCCGATGTCGGACTTGAGCGTCTCCAGCTCCTTGTCGGCCTCGGCGCGCGTGTCGTCGTCGCCCTCCTCGGAGGCCAGCTCGTAGAGGACGCTCAGGTCGTCGAGGCGGCGCGCCACGCCATCGACGCGGTTGAGCTCGCCCTGGAGGTGGGAGAGCTTGCTGGTGACCTTCTGGGCCTGCTCGGGGTCGTCCCAGAGGTCGGGCGCGGCGACCTGCTGTTCCAGCTCCTCGATCTGCTTGCGCATAGCGTCGAGGTCGAGCACGTCCTGGATGCTGCGGAGCGTGCCCGCGAGCTCGTTGATCTCTTCTGCCGGATCGATGCCTGCCACGTCTCCCTAGGGTACGCGACCCTCGCGGGCCCGAATAACATGGCGAGGTGCGTGCATACGGGCGGCGGTGGCTCCTGGCGCTCGCCGCCGGCATGCTGGCCGGGGCGACCGCCTGCACCGGCGATGCCGCACCGCCCGCCACCACCCGGCCGGCCGCGGCGACGACGGCCACGCCCACCCCCACGGCCACGCCGTCGCCCAGCCTCGTGGCGATCACCAGGGCCGAGGCGGCCGAGGTGTTCACCGGCGTCACGCTCGCCGACGACCGGCTGCGCGCGCGGAGCAGGCTGCAGGAGGGGCGCCTGCGCCTGGCGATCGAGGGCCTGACGACCGGCGGGCAGTCGTCGCTGGTCGCGGCCGCCTATCTGTCCACCGGCTACGCGCCGCCCCGCTACCGGTGGGGCACGCCCACCTTCTACGTGCCCAGGTTCGGCCCGCAGGAGCCGGCGCCCTGGTTCAGCGCGCTGGTGACGCGCGACGGGCAGCCGACGCTGCTGACGTTCACCAAGTCCGACCTGTGGCGGCTCAGCTCGGTGGCGCAGCTCCTGCCCGGGCAGAAGATGCCGGAGATCGCCCTCGACGCCGAGGGCTACGCCACGGCGCTGGCCGCCGACGACAAGAGCGTGACGATCAGCCCCCAGTTCATGCAGCCGGTGCACGCCAGCGTGGCCGAGACCGGGTCGTCGGGCGTGACGGCCGGGCTGGTCGCGGCGGGGCCCTACACGACCGAGGTGGCCGAGCAGATCGCCGAGCTGCGGGAGAAGGCGAAGGCCGACGGCTTCAGCTACGACTCCATCTTCAGCGCCGACAACTTCCCGGTCTACGCGCTGCGCACCGCCGACGGCGGGGCGCTGATCCAATACTCCCTGTCGCGGACCACGACCACGACCACCAAGACGGCCGAGGACGACTACATCCCGGTGCCCGACGCGGCGCGCTGGTCGGTCGGCTCCACGGTGCTGCGCCGCACGCTGCGCCTGGTCGAGACCCACCAGTTCGCCACCGCGGTGCCGCCCATCGCCAAGGCGGGGGCCGCCGCCGTCATCGCCCACGACGGGGCCCTGACGCGCGCCTACGGGACGTGACCCCGGTTTAAGCAACTCCGGTTGACTATCACCGGAACAGTCAACTACGGTTGCTCGCATGCCGGCAGAAGACCCCATCGTTCCCCAGGACCCCGCCGACGCGCTGGCCGCGGTCGCCGCCCTGCGGCGCCTGGCCGACCGGCTGGAGGACGCCGCCGTCGAGCAGGCCATGCGCGCGGGCTGGAGCTGGCCCGACGTCGCCGAGGCGCTCGGCGTCACCCGCCAGGCGGTCCACAAGAAGCACGCCCCGCGCCTGACCGCGGCCGGCGTGGCCCTGCGGCGACGGCGTTGAGAAGACGACGTTGAGAAGACGACGTTCAGGAGACGACAGTGAGCGCGATCGACCATTACATCAACGCGATCATCGTGCGCGGCATGGCCGAGGCGCGGGACGACGGCTCGTCCGCCGTCGAGGCCCACCACCTGCTGATGGGGATCGCCGCCCACGAGGGCACCGCCGCGCACCGCGTCCTGGCCGCGGCGGGCCTCGGCCCCGAGGCCGTCCGGCGGGCCCTGGACCGGGAGTTCGAGCACAGCCTGAGCACCGTCGGCGTCTCCCCCGCCGCCTACGACCTCCCGCGCCCCACGCCCGACCCCAAGCGCAGCCTCAAGCTCGGCGCCTCGGCCCGGCTCGCGCTCGACCGCGCCTTCGCCGCCGCCACCGGCAAGAGGGACCTGCGCCCGGCCCACCTGCTGATGGGCGTCCTGGAAGCCGAGGTGGGCACGGTCCCGCGCGCCCTCGCGCTGGCCGGCCTGGACCGCACCGAGCTGCACACCCGCGCCCGCGCCACCCTCGCCACCGAGACCTGGTAACCCCTCCCCCGCAGAGCCGGGCAAACCCGGCGCCTCTCTCGCCCCACCCTCGTCACACCACGGCCGCGCGACGGCCCGCGCCGCGCCATGCCGGGGCAGCGCCATGCCCTCATGCACCGGCACCGGCCGATCCCCCTCCACACCCCGCGCCGGGCCCGCCGGCCGTGCGGGCACGCGCGCGTGCCTCCTTCGACAGAAAGGACCCCCATGACCACGACCACGGACGACGGCGGGACGGCGCTCGACGTCGCCGGCCTGCGCATGCGCTACGGCGACACCGACGTCCTGCACGACGTCACCTTCCAGGCCCGCCACGGCGAGGTGCTGGCCCTGCTGGGCCCCAACGGGGCGGGCAAGACCACCACGATCGAGATCCTGGAGGGCTTCCGCCTGCGCTCCGAGGGCCGGGTCGCGGTGCTGGGCACCGATCCCGCGCACGGCGACGAGCGGTGGCGGGCCCGGCTCGGGATCGTGCTGCAGTCGTGGCGCGACCACGGCAAGTGGCGGGTCCGCGAGCTGCTGGCCCACCTCGGCACCTACTACGCCGCGCACTCCACGCCCGGCGTCCGGCGGCCGTGGGACGCCGACGAGCTGATCGCCGCCGTCGGCCTGACCGCGCAGGCGGGCAAGAAGGTCAGGACCCTGTCGGGCGGCCAGCGGCGCCGGCTGGACGTGGCCATCGGGCTGGTCGGGCGGCCCGAGGTGCTGTTCCTCGACGAGCCGACGACCGGGTTCGACCCGCGGGCCAGGCACGAGTTCCACGGGCTGGTCCGCGGCCTGGTGGAGGGCGGCGCGACCACCGTCCTGCTCACCACGCACGACCTGGACGAGGCCGAGAGGCTGGCCGACCGCATCCTCGTCCTGGACGGCGGCCGGATCGTCGCCGAGGGGACGGCCGCCGAGCTGGCCCGCCGCATCGCGGGCGAGGACGAGGTGCGCTGGCTGCACGACGGGCAGCGGCACGTCGCGCGGACCGCCGACTCGACCGCGTTCGCCAGGGAGCTGTTCGCCCGGCACGGCACCGGGATCCGGGAGCTGGAGATCCGGCGGGCCTCGCTGGAGCAGTCGTACCTGGCGCTGGTGCGGCAGGCGGAAGGAGCGGGCCGATGAACGCGACGGCGCTGCGCGCGGGCTGGACCCGTGGCCTGATCGAGCTGCGGCAGTCGTTCACCAACGGGGCCGAGCTGCTGTCGCACTTCCTGTGGCCGGCGCTGATGGTGGCCGCCCTGTTCTTCCTGCGGGACCGGTCGTTCGGCGGCGTCCCGCTGGGCGTCCTGGCGCTGCCGGGCATCCTCGGCATGAACGCCGCCACCGGCCTGATCAGCATGGCCCAGCAGCTCACCGCCGACCGCGAGGACGGCACCCTGCTGCGGGCCAAGGCCACCCCGCACGGGATGCCCGCCTACCTGATCGGCAAGGTGATCGCGGTCGCCGGCGGGCTGCTCGCCGACCTGGTGATCTTCCTGGTGCCCGCCCTGCTGATCGCCGGTGACGGATTGGCGGTCGGGCCGGGGTCGTGGCCGGTCCTGGCCTGGGTGCTGGTGCTGGGGCTGGTGGCCACGTTGCCGGTGGGGGCGGTGCTGGGCTCGGTGTTCACCAGTGCCCGCGCGCAAGGGCTGATCCAGTTGCCGTTCCTGGCGGTGATCGGGATCTCCGGGGTCTTCTATCCGGTCACCGTGCTGCCGGGGTGGTTGCAGGCGCTCGCGCAGGTCTTCCCGGTCTACTGGATGGGGCTGGGCATGCGTTCCGCGCTGCTGCCGGACGCGGCGGCCGCGGTCGAGATCGGCGGCTCGTGGCGGCCGCTGGGGACCGCCGCCGTGCTGGCCGCCTGGGCGGTGCTGGGCCTGCTGCTCGCGCCGGGCGTGCTGCGCCGGATGGCGCGCGGCGAGTCGGGCGCGAGCGTGGCCGCCCGCCGCGAGCGCGCGCTGCGGCGGGTCGGGTGACGCCGTCACGGGCGGACAGCACGGGCGCCGCGGCGAGTCGGGTGACGCCGTCACGGGCGGACACCACGGGCGCCGCGGCGGGCCGGAGGACGGCCCCGCCGCGGCGCCCGCGACGCTACGCCTCCGTGTGGGGGAGGTTGCTCGCGGCGACCAGGGTGCGGATGGCGCGCAGCGCGACCGACAGCGTGGCCAGGTCGAAGTTGTCGCTCTCCCAGATCTCCGACAACGTCTGCCGGGCCCGCGAGACGGCCGCCGAGTTCGCCTCCGACCAGCGGGCCAGCCGCTCCTCCGGCGGCAGGCCCGGCTTGCTGTGGGCCAGCACGTCGCGGGTGAGCGAGGCGTGCGCGGCGTACAGGTCGTCGCGCAGGGCCTGGCGGGCCATCGAGTTCCACCGGTTGTCGCGGGGCAGCGCGATGACGCGCTCACGCAGGCGGGCGAGCTGGAGCCGTTCGGCCAGGTCGAAGTAGACCTCGCCGACCTCGCTGACCGGCCGCTCCGTGAGCGAGGCGATCTCCACCAGGTCGAGCGTCGAGTACGCGGGCACCATCGCGGCCACCCGCTCGGCCAGCTCCTGCGGCACGCCCCTGGCCAGGAACGAGTCGCGGCGCTCCTCGTAGGCGGCCTGGTCGGGCCCGGTGAGCAGCTTCGGGAAGTGGGCCATGAGCCCGTTGACGCCCTTGACGAAGAAGCTCACCGATCCGGCCAGGTCCAGCGGCGGCCGGCGGTTGGCCAGCAGCCAGCGGGTGCCGCGCTCGGCCAGCTTGCGGGCCTCCAGCCGCATGGCGGTCTGGGTGGCGGTGTCGACCTGGTTGTCCAGGGCCTCGACCGCGCGGTAGAAGCTCGGCAGGTCGAAGACCTCCCGCGCGACCAGCCAGGCCCGGACGATGTCGGGGGCGGAGGCGCCGGTCTCCTCGCCGAAGCGGTGCATGAACGTGGTGCCCATGGAGTTGACCAGGTCGTTCACCACGCCGGTGGTGATGATCTCGCGGCGCAGCGGGTGCGCGTCCATGTACGGGCGGAACCGCTCCCGCAGCGCCGACGGGAAGTACGACACCAGCCACGACTCCAGGTAGGGCTCGTCGGGCAGGTCGGAGTTGAGCAGCTCGGCGTCCAGCACCAGCTTGGTGTAGGCCAGCAGCACGGAGAACTCCGGACCGGTCAGCCCGAGCCGGGCCTGGCGGCGCTCGGCCAGCGTCTTGTCCGAGGGCAGGAACTCCAGCTCCCGGTTGACCAGGCCCTCGCGCTCCATCCGCCGCAGGTAGCGGGCGTGGATGTGCAACATCTCGACGGCCTGGGCGCGGGCCGCGTCGAGGACCACGTTCTGGGCGTAGTTGTCGCGCAGCACCAGGTCGGCGACCTCGTCGGTCATCGAGGTGAAGACCTGGTTGCGCTGCTTGTCGGTCAGCTCGCCGTCGCGGACGACCTGGTCGAGCAGGATCTTGATGTTGACCTCGTGGTCGGAGGTGTCGACCCCGGCCGAGTTGTCGATGAAGTCGGTGTTGACCAGCCCGCCGTTGAGCGCGAACTCGATGCGGGCGAGCTGGGTCAGCCCGAGGTTGCCGCCCTCGCCGATCACCTTGCAGCGCAGCTCGGCGGCGTCCACGCGGAGCGCGTCGTTGGCCTTGTCGCCGACGTCGGCGTGGGACTCGGAGCCGGCCTTGACGTAGGTGCCGATGCCGCCGTTCCACAGCAGGTCCACCGGGGCCTTGAGGATGGCGTTGATCAGGTCGTTGGGGGCGAGCGAGGTGACGCCGGAGGGGATGCCGAGCGCCTCCCGCATCTGCGGCGTGATCTGGACGGACTTCGCCGAGCGGGAGAAGACGCCGCCGCCGGGCGAGATCAGCTTGGCGTCGTAGTCCTCCCAGGAGCTGCGCGGCAGCTCGTACAGGCGCTGCCGCTCGGCGAAGGAGCGTTCGGCGTCCGGGGAGGGGTCGACGAAGATGTGCCGGTGGTCGAAGGCGGCCACGAGGCGGATGTGCCGGGACAGCAGCATGCCGTTGCCGAACACGTCGCCCGACATGTCGCCGACGCCGACCACGGTGAAGTCGGTGGTCTGGGTGTCCACGCCCATCGTGCGGAAGTGGTACTTGACCGACTCCCAGGCGCCGCGGGCGGTGATGCCCATCGCCTTGTGGTCGTAGCCGATGGAGCCGCCGGAGGCGAAGGCGTCGCCCAGCCAGAAGCCGTACTCCTTGGCCACCGCGTTGGCGATGTCGGAGAAGGTCGCGGTGCCCTTGTCGGCCGCGACGACCAGGTAGGGGTCGTCGCCGTCGTGCCGGACGACGTCGGCGGGCGGCACGACCTTGCCGTCCACGAGGTTGTCGGTGACGTCCAGCAGGCCCGAGATGAAGGTGCGGTAGCAGGCCACGCCCGCGGCCATCAGCTCCTCGCGGGTGCCGTCCACCGGAGGACGCTTGACGACAAATCCGCCTTTAGACCCAGTCGGGACAATAACGGTGTTTTTCACCATCTGTGCCTTGACCAGGCCCAGGATCTCCGTCCGGAAGTCCTCCATGCGGTCCGACCAACGCAGACCGCCGCGCGCCACCTTCCCGAAGCGGAGGTGCACGCCCTCCACCCGCGGCGAGTACACGAATATCTCGAACTTCGGCCGCGGCAGCGGCAGCACGCTGATGGCCTGCGAGTTGAATTTGAGAGAAATGTACGGTTTGCGGGCCCCATTCACCCTTTGGAAGTAATTGGTGCGCAAGGTCGCCTGGATCATCTCCAGGTACGCCCGCAGGATCCGGTCCTCGTCCAGCGAGGCCACCTCGTCCAGCGCGCCCAGGATCTCCTCGTTCAGCGCGTCCACCAGGTCGCACCGCACGTCCTCGCCCCGCCGCGGGTCGAGCCTGGCCTCGAACAGGCTGACCAGCAGCCGCGCCAGCCGCACGTTCCTGGTGAGCACCTTCTCCATGTAGAGCTGGGAGAACGTGCTGCCCGCCTGGCGCAGGTACTTGGCGTACACCCGCAGGATCTCGACCTGCTCCCAGGTCAGCCCGGCCCGCAGGATGAGCGCGTTGAGGTTGTCGGCCTGCACGCGCCCCTTCCACAGGGCCCGCAGGCCGTCCTGGAACAGGCGCTTGAAGTCGTTCCTGTCCACCTCGGCCGACGGCGTGTAGCGCAGGCCGAAGTCGTAGATCCAGGCGTTCTTGGTGCTGGGGTCGTTGTCCCGGTCGATCTCGTACGGCCGCTCGTCCACGACCTCGACGCCGAGCCGCTGGATGAGGGGCAGCACGTGGGAGAGCGAGATGGGCGAGCCGACCTTGTAGATCTTGAGCCGCCGCTCCCCCTCGGCCGCGTCGTACGGCTCGTAGAGGTTGATCCCGACCTCCTCGTCGTCGCCCGCGGCGACCAGCTCCTCCAGGCGGCGCAGGTCCATCACGGCCACCTTGGGCGGGAAGTCGGCCTTGTAGCCCTCGGGGAACGCGGCGGCGTAGCGGCGGGTCAGCGCCGGCGCCTCCTCCTCGGAGGTCGTCTCACTCAGCGCGGCGGCCAGGTCGTCCTCCCAGGAGCGGGTGAGGGCGGCCAGGCGGGCCTCCAGCTCCTCCACGTCCACGCTCGGCGGCGGGAGCTGCCGGCCGCGCTCGCCCCGCACCACCACGTGCAGGCGGGCCAGCACGGACTCGCCGATCATCGCGCTGTAGTCGAGCGACCTGCCGCCCAGGGCCTTGAGCAGCAGCTCCTGCATCTTCAACCGGATCTTGGTGGTGTAGCGGTCGCGCGGCAGGTAGATGAGGCAGGAGATGTAGCGGCCGTAGTCGTCGCGCCGCAGGAACAGCTTGACCTGCTTGCGCTCGCGCAGCCGCAGCACGCCGAGCGCGATCGGCAGCAGCTGCTCGACGGAGGTCTGGAACAGCTCGTCGCGCGGGAACGTCTCCAGGATCTCGATGAGGTCCTTGCCGTCGTGGCTGTCGGGGGCGAGGCCGGCCCGGTCGAGCACGTCGGCCAGCTTGCGGCGCAGCACCGGGATGCGGGAGATCGACTCGTTGTAGGCCACGTGCGTGAACAGGCCGAGGAAGCGCCGCTCGCCGATCACCTCGCCCTCGGGCGAGAACGTCTTGACCCCGATGTAGTCGAGGTAGGCCGCCCGGTGCACGGTGGCCCGCGAGTTGGCCTTGGTGATGATCATGAGCTGCTTCTCGCGCGCCTTGGCCCGCACCTCGGCGGGCAGCGTGGAGAAGCTCTCCGAGCCGATCCTGTCGTCGCGCAGGATGCCCAGCGCCGCGCCCGGCAGGGCCAGCAGCGCCTCGCCCTGCTCGGTGTCCGTCAGGCGGTACTCGCGGTAGCCGAGAAAGGTGAAGTGCCCGTCGGCGAGCCAGCGCAGCAGGTCGATGCTGTCCTCGACCTCGGCGGGCTCCAGCGGCGGCGGGCTCATGCCGAGGTCCTCGGCGGTCTGGACGGCCACCGCCCGCATCTTCCTGAAGTCCTCGACCGCGTGCCGCACGTCGCCGAGCACCCGCTGCAGGTCGGCCTCCAGCGCCTTCAGCGCCTCCGGGTCGGCCTGCCGGTCGATCTCGATGTGGATCCAGGACTCGACCAGCATCTGGCCGGTGACGTCCTCCTGGCCGCGGCCCAGCATGCGGCCGGTCATGTCCCTGCGCACCCGCATCTGCGGGTGGACCACCAGGTGGATGCCGAGATCGTGCCGGTCCAGCTCCATCGTCACCGAGTCGACCAGGAACGGCATGTCGTCGGTGACCACCTCCACCACCGAGTGCCCCGGGTCCCACCCGTTCTCCTCCAGGGTGGGGGTGAAGGCGCGGATCACCGGCCGGCCCTGGGGGCGCTGCTCGGCGAGCTGCCGCTGCGACATCGCGGGGCCGTACACGTCCACGGGGTTGCGGTCGAGCAGGTCCTCGGGGGCCACGTGCCGGTAGTACAGCCGCAGGAAGGACAGCGCTTCCTCGGCGGTCACGTGTTCGCTGCTGGTCACGCAGCTTTCCGCGGCTCGCTGGAGCAGCTCGTCCTTGGCCTCGTCGAGGGGCATGTCAGGTCTCACTCCTTTGTGAGGTTTCGGCGTGGCCGTTCACAGCCAGGCCCTTAGTTCCCACAGCAGCGGGAAGTAGTGCAGGCGCGTTCTGTCGCGCAGATAGGGGGCGCCCGTCGAGCCTCCGGTGCCCGACTTGGTGCCGATCTGGCGTTCGACCATCTGGACGTGGCGCATCCGCCACAACGCGGCGGTCTCGTCGTGCGTCAGGAGGTCTTCGGCCAGCTGCCACAGGTCGTCGTGGGACCGCCGGTCTCTGGCCACGGCCAGCAGCGAGCCCATGATCTCGTCGTCGGAGACCGGCAGGCCCCGCTGGGACAGGGCGGCCAGGTAAGCATCCCACAGGGTGGGCTCGGTGAGCCTCCTGCGCAGCCTGGCCAGCTCGGCGTCGCCGGCGTGCCGGAAGCTGGTGAGATAGCGCTCGTCCTTCAGGCCGGACAGGAACTCCATCTCGCGGAACTGCACCGACTGGAACCCGCTGGCCGGAGCCAGCTTCGACCGGAACGCCAGGAAGTCCTGGGGCGTCATCGTCTCCAGGACCTCGACCTGCTCGACCAGCACCCGCTCGACCGCGTGCACCCGCTGGAACAGGTGCCGGGCCCGCCACAGCTCGCCGCCGAACATGGCGGCGCGCGCGGCCTCCAGCTCGTGGAGCAGCAGCTTGAACCACAGCTCGTAGACCTGGTGAATGGTGATGAACAGCAGCTCGTCGGGCGCCTCGGACTCGGGCCGCTGCTGGTCGAGCAGCTCGGGCAGGCGGAGGTAGCCGCCGTAGGACAGCCGGCCGCCTTCCTCCCCGAACTGCCGACGCGGGGGACCGGGCGCATCACCGTCGATGCCCACCGAACACCTCCCCCTGAACCGCCCGGCCGTGGCGCGCCGGGCGCAATGTCGTGCTGTACCGATACCACCCGAAAAGGGGATGGACGTCAACGTGACATCGACATAGGGGGATCGTCGTCGGAGGCCGATGCGGTGTTCTTGAGCTCGTCGAGCTGGTCGGGCAGCTCGGCGAACTCGACCAGCTCCCGCTGGCACTGCTCGCACCCGTCGAGGTGGCGCTCGAACGCCTCGTGCTCCTCTTCATCGAGGACACCGAGGACATAGGCGGCCACCCCGTCGTGCATCAGCCGGCTACCCCCTTGTCCCGCAGCAGCTCGCGGAGAGCCCGGATCCCGTAGTAGAGCCGGGACTTCACCGTGCCCGGCGGGATCCCCAGAATCTCCGCCGCCTCACTTATCGTACGGTCTCTGAGGTAGGTCTGCTCAATGACTTCGCGGTGTTCTTCGGACAGACTGCGTAGCGCGTCGGCGACGACGATCGCCGACAGGGCCCGCTCCGAGCCGTCCGGCACCGCCATCATGTCGACTTCCGGCGGCTCGACCTCGTGAGGCCGCACGCTCTTCCGTCGACGTCCGTCGATGACAATCCTGCGGGCTACCGTCAGTAGCCACGCCCATAAGAGGCTTGGTTCCCATTGCAGTCTTGCCGAGTTACGCCAGGCTCGGACGAGCGTCTCCTGCACGACGTCTTCGGCCCATTGGAGGTCGTTACCAGTACTTTTGCGCACGTGGCGCAGCAGAGGGCCGCCGAACTCCTGGTAAAGCACCGCGATGCGGTGCTCCGCCTCGGCATCAGCACTCTCGAACCTGCCGTCGAGGTGACCTAGCACGGGGCACATCTTTACACCTTTGTTATCGGTCCGGTAGCCACTCCGATAACTCCAGTCATTTCTAACTATTCCCGGCCATAGCTGAACCTGACCCGCCGGCCCAGCGTACCTCCGACCATGCACAGGGTTTTGCGAGGCGAGCTGTTCATGCTCGGCGGCTTCGTCCTGGCCGCCGCCGTGACGATCGTGCTGGTCATGCCCCCGTCGATCGATCCGGCGGCAGCCCAGTTCACGCAGACGTCCGCGGGGCCGCTCACCGCCGCCGACCGGGATCTGGTGATCAAGGTACGGCAGGCCGGGCTCTGGGAGATGCCCGCGGGCGACATGGCCCAGACCCGCGCCGAGTCGCAGCGGGTCAAGGAGGTCGGCCGGCTGATCATGGAAGATCACAAGAAGCTGGACGCCATCACCGTCCAGGTCGCCAAGAAGCTGGGCGTGGCCATCCCCGACGAGCCCAACCCCGACCAGCAGCGCTGGCTGGCCCAGCTCGCGGCGGAGAGCGGCCCCGCCTTCGACAAGGACTTCGCGAACCTGCTGCGTGCCGCGCACGGCAAGGTCTTCACCGTCGTGGCGGGCGTACGGGCCGGGACCCGCAACTCGGAGATCAGGAAGTTCGCCCAGGAAGGCAACAACTTCGTCATGCGCCACATGACGCTCCTGGAGTCCACCGGCCTGGTCGACTTCGGGCAGCTCCCCGAGGCCCCCACGCCCTCCCCTGCACCACCCGTCGCTCTGGCGGTCGATCCGAGGAGACAGTAAATGAGGAGATCCAGACGCATGGCCGCGGCCATGTCCGCCTTGGCCGTGGCGGCTAGCGGGCTGGTGTCCGCGGCCGTGATCGGCGTCGGCCCCGCCCGGGCCGACCACTGCGACCCGGCCGAGCAGGCGTCACAGGGCCAGCAGCAGAACAACCGGCGCAACGCGGACCAGCAGGGTCAGGACGACCAGCAGGCCCAGGACCAGAACAACCAGCAGGACCAGAACGACCAGGACCAGAACGGCCAGCAGCAGAACGACCAGCAGGGCCAGGACAACCAGCAGGGCCAGAACGACCAGCAGAACGGCGACCAGCAGCAGGGCCAGGGCCAGAACGACGACCAGCAGGCCGCCCAGGGCGGCGGCCGCGCGCTGCTGGACCCGGCCGCCTCGCCGGAGTCGTCCCCCGAGGCGTCCCCCGAGGCGTCCTCCGAGACCGCCCCCGAGGCGTCGCCCACCGAGGAGCAGACCGCCTCGACCTTCTCCCGCCGCCGCAACAACCGCGGCCGGACCGCCACCCCCGTCCCCAGCCGGAGCGCGACCCCCACGGCGACCGCCACGAACGACCCCGACGAGGCCGAGTGCGCCGACCTGGGCCCGTTCGTCGAGGACTTCGTCGACATCCGCCAGGTCCCGCCGCAGCGGATCAACGCGCGCTTCAACAGGAACGGCTCCCGCGGCACCTTCGTCTCCCAGTGCGGCAGGAACGAGAACAAGCACAACAACCCGGACAACTTCATCGTGGCCCCCGGCGTGAGCAACGGGGCGCACCACATCCACGACTACGTGGGCAACCTGTCGACGGACGCCTTCTCCACCGACGAGAGCCTGGCCGCGGCGGGGACCACCTGCCGGCTGGGCGACAAGTCCACCTACTTCTGGCCGGTGCTCAGGGACCGCCGCTCGGACGCCAACGCCGGGGACGCCGACGGCAACGTCGGCCAGCAGCTCACCGCCCGCTCGGTGCAGCTCCAGTTCCGCGGCAACGCCACCTCGCGGGTGGTCGCCATGCCGAGGTTCCTGCGGATCATCACCGGTGACGCCAAGGCCGCGACCAACGGCCCGGCCAACGCCAAGGCCGCCTACACCTGCACGGGATTCCAAAATCGCATAACGACCGACAAATACCCGCTTTGCCCGCGCGGCAGCCTCGTCGTTCGTATCCTGGACTTCCCGAGCTGCTGGGACGGGCAGAACACCGACAGCGCCAACCACCGCACGCACGTGGTCTTCCCCGACCAGAGTGGTGCCTGTCCTCAGGGCACCCGGGCGATCCCCCAGCTACGCATGACCCTCACCTACGCGGTGCCACAGGGCCCGTCGTACGCGCTGGACGCCTTCCCTGAGCAGAAGCACAACCCGGTCACCGACCACGCGGACTTCGCCAACGTCATGCCCGACCGGCTGATGCAGACCGTCGTCTCCTGCATCAACCGGGGCCGCCGTTGCTGACCTGAGAACGCGCCCGCGAAGGGGCCTTCCGCCTTCCGAGTCGCACCCTCACCCGACCTTGGAGGGAAAGAGATGCTCCACAGACGACACCCCCGGCATCACGCCACCCAGCTGGACACCCGCAGCGTCCGGCTGGGGGCCAGTGCCACGATCATGGCTCTCCTGCTGTCGGCGTTCGCGCTGACCAGGACCGAGCGCGGCATCGAGCTGCTGGGCCGTGGGGTCGGCTTCCTCGAGTTCTACGCGGGCGTCTTCGCCCTGGTGCTGCTGACCGCGACCGTCGCGCTCGGCATCGTCACCACCGAGCGGGTCTTCCTGTCCCCGGCCAACCGGGTCAGGGCGCAGCTCGCGCACCGGGCCACCGCCCTCATCGGGCTGGCCTACCTGATCACGCACATCTCCCTCATGATCAGCCTCGGGCACGTACCGCTGGGAGCGGCGTTCGTGCCCGTGGCCGGGATCCGCGTGGCCTTCGGCGCGCTGGCCCTGGACCTGATGGTCCTGGCCGTGGTCACGGGGATGGTCCGGGGGCGGTTCGCCGTGAAGAACCGGCCGTGGATGTGGCGGGTCATGCACTCCGCCGCGTACCTGGCCTGGCCGATCGGCATCATGCACGGGCTCACGGCCGGGCGCCCGCCGGCCGGCTGGGTGGCCTGGTCGTACGTGGCCAGCCTGGCGGCGGTCGGCGCGGCGCTGATCGTACGCGTGCTGGCCTCGCTGCGCCGCCCGCCCGTGGCGACCGAAAGGGTCCAGGGGCCCGCGGTGACCGCTCCGGTCGCCGTCGGCGTGCCCGCCGAGCGGCCGCAGAAGGTCGCCGCGGGCAACAACAGCGCAGGAAGGGCCGCCGCCGTCGCGGGGGCCCGGCAGAACGCTCCGGTGAGCCTCGCCGAGGCCCGCCGCAGATACCGGGAGGCCGGTTGAGTACGTCGATTGCCGTCGCGAAGGAGCGAATGTGATCCCGGCCCGCGTGCCCAGGGTGCTACGGATGGGTCCGGCCCGGCTGACCGCCGGGCTGGACCATTGCCGTCGTCTCGACCTGCCCGCCCACCGCACGCTCCACGGCCTGGTGGAGCCGCGCGAGCTGGGCGAGCTGATCTCGTACGCCAACGAGGTGGACATGCGCGGGCGGGGCGGGGCGGCCTTCCCGTTCGCGCGCAAGCTGCGGGCGGTGGCCGACGCGGCCGGCTCCCGCGGCGAGAGCGTCGTGCTGGTCAACGGCGCCGAGGGCGAGCCCGCCAGCTCGAAGGACGCCATGCTGCTGACCCGCAACCCGCATCTCGTCCTGGACGGCGCGGTGCTGGCCGCCGAGGCGCTGGGCGCCAGGGAGGTGGTGGTGGCCACGGCCGGGGGCGAGGTGGCCGAGGCGTCCGTCGCCGCCGCCGTGGCCGAGCGCAGGGCCGCCAACGTCTCCGGCGGAGCGGAGAGCCGGGTGCCGATCCGGGTGGTCGGCATCAAGGAGCGCTTCATCTCCGGCGAGGGCGGCGCGCTGGTCAAGGCCGTCAACGGCGAGGAGGGCATCCCGCCGGGCCGCAAGAAGCGGGCCGCGACCAGCGGCGTGGACGGGCTGCCGACGCTGCTGTCCAACACCGAGACCTACGCCCAGCTCGCGCTGCTGGCCGAGTACGGGCCGGAGAAGTACGCCGCGGTCGGCACCAGCAAGGAGCCCGGCACGATCCTGCTCACCGTCAGCGGCGGCGCCGCCCACGGCGCGGTCATCGAGACCCCGACCGGCGCCCTGCTGGCCGACGTGCTGGCCCTGTGCGAGGCCGACGTCGGCGACGGGGTGCTGATCGGCGGCTACCACGGCGCGTGGTTGTCGGCGCGGGCGGCCGAGACGGCCGTGATCTCGCGCGAGGGCATGAAGGCGGCCGGCGCCACCCTGGGGGCCGGGATCATCGTGCCGCTGGGCGAGTCCACGTGCGCGCTGGGCGAGGCCGCCCGGGTCGCCTCCTATCTGGCGAGCGAGTCCGCGGGCCAGTGCGGCCCCTGCCGGCTCGGCCTGCCGGACGTGGCCAAGCTCATGTGCGCGCTGGTCGAGGGCACCGGCTCGGTGGACGCGGTCCGCCGGGCCGTGCGGCTGGTCGAGCGGCGCGGCGCGTGCTTCCACCCCGACGGCACCGCCACGTTCGTGTTGTCGGCGCTGGACGCGTTCGAGGACGAGATCGCGCTCCACCTGGAGCACGGCTCGTGCGGGCGGCCGGTGCGCGGCGTGATGCCGATGCCCGAGCGCGCGGCCGAGCTGGAGTACCGCCTGGAGGTGGACTGGTCGCGCTGCCAGGGGCACGGGTTGTGCGCGCACCTGCTGCCCGAGTTCGTGGAGCTGGACGACTACGGCTTCCCGTCGTTCCGCAACGTGCCCGCGTGGATGGTCAAGGAGGCGCGGCGGGCCGTGGACATGTGCCCGGCGCTGGCCCTGCGGCTGGCCCAGAGCAGCGGCGACGGGCACGGGCCCGGGCCGTCCAAGCCGAACGGCTCGCCGCTGCGGCTGGTCAAGGACGGCATGATGCGGGCCGCGAGCGTGCCCCGGCTGGCGCGGGCCGGCGCCGGAGGCGGATCGGCCGGGTGAGGAATGGTCCGGGCATGGTGGCGCGATATTCGCACCATCATGTCCGGATATTTCGCGAATAAGGCGTCAATGCATTACCGGCGGCCATCCCGTCGGCCCCTTCCGGATTTCTCCGAGCCGCCCCCTATCGGCAGCTTGCGGAGCTTGCCGCGCACGTACACCGGATCGCCGATCCTGACGATCTCGTACAGCCGCTTGGAGACCGCCATCGGCACGCGCACGCACCCGTGCGAGGCCGGCCGCAGCGGCACCTGCGTCGAGCCGTGCAGGGCGATGCCGCCGACGAAGTAGAGCGAGTTGTACATCGAGCCGAGCGCCCCGGTCGTCCAGCCGGGCGCCCGCTTGCTGACGCGGAAGTCCCCCACCGGCGTGATCGCGTTGCCGCAGTGCCCCTTGTCGCAGTAGTGGACCTCGGCGCCCGAGGAGATGTGCGAGGTCAGCACCGGGTGGCGGTCGCGGTAGACGGTGAGGAGCTGGTCACGCAGGTTCACCTCGACCCGCCGCGCGCCGCCCCCGGGCACCAGGGGGTGCCGGCGCGAGCGCCGGTCGAACGCCTTCCACACCTCCGGCCCGACCGCACCCTGGGGCATGAGCCCGCGGCTCTTCTGGAAGGCCCAGACCGCGAACCTGGTCTGGTCGTCGTAGACGCCGTTGAGCCTGCCGAAGTAGAAGCCTCCGGTGTGGAGGCGGCGTTGCAGCGTCCTCACCTGCTCGCCCCGGTCGCCGGGCCGGAGGACGACCACCGGTGCCGCCACCGGAGCCGCTTCCGTTCCCGCTTCCGTGTCCGCCTCGGCAGGCGTGCTCGCCCACCACGAAATGCCGCATCCTATGACGAGAGCGACAATTCCCCGTGCTTTTGTCGTCATATACCGCGCGTACCCGAATTATCGAATAGGCACCTCTCGGTTCGGAAAACAAGTCGCGATCCCCCGGGCCTCCTGGGAAGATGTGGCGGTATGCGTAACTGGCCGCTTTTCGGACTGTCCATCACGACCCCGCGCCTCGTGCTGCGTATCCCGTCCCTCCAGGACCTCGACGAGGTGGGCGACCGCGCCGCCGAGGGCGTCCACGACGAGGGCTTCATGCCGTTCCTGTTCCCCTGGACGGACGGCACGCCGGCCGAGCGGGCCAGGAACACCGTCCAGTACCACTTCCGCCGGTGGGCCACCTTCACGGCCGACGACTGGGCGCTGGAGTTCGCCGTGCTGCACGAGGGCCGGGCGGTCGGCACCCAGGGGATCATGGGCAAGGGCTTCTCCGTCACCCGCCAGGTCTCCACCGGCTCCTGGCTGGGCCGGCGCTTCCAAGGGCAGGGCATCGGCACCGAGATGCGGGCGGCCGTCCTACACCTGGCCTTCACCGGCCTGGGGGCGCGGCACGCGGTGACGGAGGCGTTCGCGGACAACCACGCCTCGCTCGCGGTCACGCGCAAGCTCGGCTACCGCGAGGACGGCATCGCCCTGCACGTCCGCAAGGGCGAGCCGGCCGTCATGCAGCGCTTCCGCCTCACCGCCGAGGACTGGGCCGCCGGCGACTGGAGCGGGACGCCCGGCTTCGAGATCCACGGCCTCGGCCCGTGCCTGCCGCTGCTGGGCCTCGGCGAAGCCGGACCTCGCGAAGCCTGATCTCCGCGAAGCCTGATTTATCAGCATTTATCAGGACGGCTTACTCTGGAACGACATGTGAGCCTGGAGGTGAGTCGTGGTCGCGGGTGTGCTGATCGACTGGGGCGGGGTGCTCACCACCAGCCTCACCGACTCCCTCGCCAGGTGGATCGAGGCGGACCGGATCGACGCCGCCCTCTACCGCGCGGTCATGCGCGAGCTGGTGGACCACGCCTACGGCGACCACGGCGCGGGCGGGAGCATCATCCACGCGCTGGAGCGCGGCGAGCTGGACGGCCCCGCCTTCGAACGCGACCTCGCCGCCCGCCTGCTGACCCTCGACGGGGTGCCCCCGGTCGCCGAAGGGCTGCTGGAGCGGATGTTCGCCGGGTTCGAGCGGGTCGAGGCGATGTACGACATGCTGCGCGCGGCCCGCTCCCAGGGCGTCAGGACCTGCCTGGTCTCCAACTCCTGGTCCAACACCTACCCGCGCGACGACTGGGACGAGGTCTTCGACGCCGTGGTCATCTCCGGCGAGGTCGGCATGCGCAAGCCCGAGCCGCGCATCTTCCACCACGCGCTCGGCCAGGTGGGGCTGCCCGGCCCGGAGTGCGTGTTCATCGACGACATCGAGGCCAACATCGCGGCCGCCCGCGCCCTCGGCATGGCCGGGATCCACCACCGCGACGCGGACACGACCATCGCGGAGCTGGAGTCTCTCCTCCGGCTCACGCTGCGCCGGGCATGATAGGTGCCCTGCACGCCGGGCCGTCCCCGGCGGCTTGAGCACGAAAGGTTCGTCATGCGCGTCTATCTGCCGTGCACCCTCCCGGCCCTGGCCACGGTGGTCAAGCTGGGAGAGCTGGGTCCGGCTCCCCTGACCGGCTACGCGGTGACCCCCGCGCTGATCGAGTGGTACGCCTCCGGGGACACCGAGGAGCTGGAGTACGTGGCGCTGACCGAGGCCGCCCGCGCCTCGCTGCGCATGCTGGCCGCCGACCGCGCCGACGGCGTGGAGGCGCCGCCGCGCCGGGTCGTGATCGCCGCCGAGGTGCCGGAGGGCTCGGCCAAGGCCGGGGCCGACCTGGAGGAACGCGCCCGGGTCCGGCTCTCGGCGCCGGTCCCGCTGGCCAAGGTGGCCGCCGTGCACGTGGACGACGAGGACGCCGCGGCCGACGTCGAGGCCGCGATCGCCGCGCTGCCCGCCGCCGACGAGGGCGACGACGACGCCCGCTTCACCGTGGACGGGGCCGAGGCCCACGAGCTGATGTGGTACGCCACTCAGGAGATCCCCGACCTGCTGGCACCATGACAAAGATCACAGTTCCTTGACCGGCCAGAGCCGATCATCGCTAAGGTCGCCACCCGGCACTGTTGTTCTGACACGAGGAGTCGGTTCCAAGTGAAGCTTCGCGTTGTGGCCACCGCGGTCGGGGCCGCGGCGGTCACCCTCCTGGCGGGTTCGCCGGCCCATGCCGCGATGAAGCCGTACGACCACAAGGACCCGTACCGCAGCGGCTGCGGCAACTCCGCCCGGGTGGTGCGCACCGCCGCGATCACCAGCCGGGCCAACGGCAAGGTCGGCACCGTCAAGCTCATGTGGTCGGGCAAGTGCAAGACCAACTGGGTCGAGATCAGCACGGGCACCTCCATGAGCGGCACGATCAACGTCTACACCGCCGACGGCCGGTACGACGCCTTCAGCTTCAAGAAGGGCAACGGCGGCCGCCACTGGGGCGACATGCTCTGGGCCAACAACATGTGCGCCTGGGGCGGCGCCTCGGTCCAGTGGAACGGCGGCCGGGGCGGCCAGAACGGCGCCGGCACCACGGGCAAGGCCTGCCGCTGACCCGCCGTGCGGGCCGCGACCGGCCGGCCGCGGCCCGCACGCCGTTCACGGGAATGTCATCGTGGGCGAATAAGCTGCTTATGAGATGACGAAGCACATCATTTGGGACTGGAACGGCACGCTGTTCCACGACATCGACGCCGTGGTGGGCGCCACCAACGAGGTCTTCAAGCCGTACGCGCTGCCCGTCCTCACCGCCGACGGCTTCCGCGCCGTCTACACCCGGCCGATCTGGCTCGCCTACGAGCGCATGCTCGGCCGCCCGCTCGACGAGGGCGAGTGGGAGCTGCTCGACGACGGCTTCCACGAGCACTACTTCCGGCTCAGCGAGCTGTGCGGGCTGGCCGCCGACGCCGAGGCGGTGCTCACCGGCTGGACCGGCACGCAGTCGCTCTGCTCCATGGCCCCGCACGCGCACCTGGTGCCGAAGGTGGACTCGTTCGGCATCACCCGGTACTTCACCCGCGTGGACGGCCTGCTCGGCACCACCGGCGGCGAGAAGGCCGCCCACATGGCCGCGCACATCCAGGCGCTCGGGGTGGACCCCCGCGAGGTCCTGGTGATCGGCGACAGCGTGGACGACGGCATGGCCGCGCGGCACGTCGGCGCCAGGGCGGTGCTCTACACGGGCGGGATGACCACCCGCGCCGACCTGGAGAGCACGGGGCTGCCGGTGGTGGACACGCTCACCGCCGCCCTCGAACACCTCTGATCCCCCGGACGGCATGCCCGAATCGTGCGGGCGGCGAGCCCGCACGCGCCGCCGCCCTTACTCTTGCAGTGTCCTCACTCTCGCAGTGTCCTCGCCGTAGCAGTGTCCCTTCAGGAGGCTGCCATCAACCGCCTTGTGCTGTGGAACATCGACCTGACGCTGGTCGACGTCGCCATCGTGTCCAGAGACGCCTACGCCGAGGCGTTCCGGGCCGTGACCGGGCGCCCGCTGGTCAAGCTCGTCCCGCCGATGGGCCGTCCCGACTCCGAGATCGTCTTCGAGACGCTCGCCGTCAACGGGGTGCGGGCCGAGGACGACGACCTGCCCCGGTTCCTGTCCGCGCTGGCCGCGGCCTTCGCCGAGCGGAAGGGACGGCTGGCGAAGGAAGGGCGGGCGATGGCCGGGGCCAAGGACGCGCTGAAGGCCGTCTCGCGGCTGGACGGCGTGGTGCAGACCGTCCTGACCGGCACGATCAGGAGCAACGCCGTGCTGAAGCTGAAGGCGTTCGGGCTGGACAGGTTCGTCGACTTCGGGCTCGGTGGCTACGGCGAGGAGCCCTACCCCAAGGCGACGCTGCTGCAGGTCGCCCAGGGGCGGGCCGGGCAGCGGTTGGGCACGTCCTTCACCGCGGCCAACACCGTGGTGATCGGCGACTCGGCGCGCGACGCCCAGGCCGCCAGGATCGGCGGGGCGGCGATGATCGGCGTCGCCTCGGGGCGCTCGACGGCCGGTGAGCTGCGGGCGGCCGGGGCCGATCTGGTGCTGCCCGACCTGTCGGACGCCTCGGAGGTCGTCGCGGCCGTGGCCTCCCTCACCACCCCGGCCACCCGCAAGGCGGGCTGATCCCGGCCCGGGAGCGGTCAGGGCAGGGCGGCGAGGAAGCGGGCGGCCGCCGGGGCGGCCACGGCCGAGCCCGCGCCGCCGCCCTCGACGAGCACCGCGAAGGCCACGTCCCCCTTGTAGCCGATGAACCACGAGTGGGCGGGCGGCTCGGCGCCGGAGCCGTACTCGGCGGTGCCGGTCTTGCCGGCCGTGCCGGACGGGAAGCGGACGGCGGCGGCGGTGCCGTCGGTGACGACGGCGGGCATGAGCCGGCGCAGGGCGGCCACCACGCCGGGCTCCAGCGGCCGGGGCGGGTCGCCGGGGCCGCCGGCCAGGATCCGGGGCGGGATCCAGGCGCCCGAGGCGATGGCGGCGGCCACCGAGGCCATGTTGAGCGGGCTCGCCAGCACGCGTCCCTGCCCGATCGAGGCGGAGGCGAGGTCGGTGTCGTCCTTGGGAGCCGGGAACTCGGCGCGCACGGCGGGCACCCCCGGCCTGATCGGCACGCCGAACCCGAAGGCGGCGGCGACCTCGCCCAGCCGCCCGCCGCCGAGCGAGGCCACGCTCATCTCGCCGAAGGTCGTGTTGCACGAGTGCGCGAACGCCTCCTGGAAGGTGAGCGTCCCGTAGTCCTTGAACCCGGCGTTGTGGAACGGGAACCCGCCGATGTTCTTCTCCGCCGGGCAGGTGACCCGCTGCTGGGGCGAGACCCCGTCCGCGACCAGCGCCGACGCGGTCACGACCTTGAACGTCGAGCCCGGCGGGTACGTGCCGAGCAGCGCCCGGTTGAACCCGCCCGGCTTGTTGACCACGGCCAGGATCTCGCCCGTCGAGGACCGCAGCGCCACCAGCGAGGCGGGCTTGGTCACCTTCTCCAGCGCCGCCGCCCCGGCCCGGTGCACGGCGAGGTCGAGGGTGGTCTTCAGCGGCTCCCTGCGCTGCGCGGGCACGACGGTCGTGACCACCTGATCGCCCCGGTAGAGGTCGATGCGGGCGTTGCCGAAGGTGGCGAACAGGTCGGGGTGGGTCTGCTTGACGCCCTCGACGAGCTGCTGCACGGAGCCGGGCGCGTCGGGGGTGTTGACGGGGGTGCCGTCGGCGGCCAGGACCTTCAGCGGGTCGCCCTTCTCGGTCACCAGCCGCAGTGAGCGGTCGGCGGTGGTGAGGAGCGGGTGCAGTGTGGCGGGGGTCCAGGCGACCTTCCACGTGCGGTCGCGCTCGACGAGCCGGAGCCGGCCGGTGTAGTCCCAGTCGCGCGCCCCGGTCAGCCTGGCCTGGAAGAACAGGTATCCGTCGTCGTCGGGGCCGTTGTCGGCGAACGGCCCGCCGGAGACCGAGCGGCGGAAGGTGGCCTCCTCGGCCTTGAGGCCGGCGAGGAAGCGCTTGTGGCGGGCCTCGAAGCCGGTGGGCGGGTCGGCGGTCAGCGCCCGCATGGTGGCGTAGTCCTGGGAGCTCCAGGCGGCGAGGTAGCGGTCGGCGGTCTGCTCGGCCGTGCCCTCGGTGCGCTGCGCCCAGATCACGCCGCCCGCGACGACGACCGGGACCAGGATCGCGGCCAGCAGCCACAGCAGCCGGCGGCGTCGCCCGGGCGGGCGCTCCGGCCGAAGGTAGGCGTAGGTTGTCCCCGTTTGCGGTGCCATGAGACCCGAGCAGACCAGAACCACGACGAGGGTGTCCAATATTGATATGAGGTCACCATGATGAATGTTCTGGATATAGTTGCTGTTCATGGACCTCGTACGGCATCTGCGTTACTTCATCGCGGTGGCCGAGGAGCTCCATTTCGGCAACGCCGCGATCCGGCTCGGCATGGCCCAGCCGCCGCTCAGCCAGCGCATCAAACGCCTGGAGGAGGAGCTCGGCACCCGCCTGTTCGACCGCTCGGCCCGCCAGGTACGCCTCACCGAGACGGGCCGGCTGCTGCTGGACGAGGCCCGCGAGATCGTGGCCAGGGTCGACCGGCTGCACGAGCTGGCCCGGCAGGGCCGGGGCACGGTGCTCAGGGTCGGCGTCCCGCCCGACCTGGCCGCCACCGTGATCGCGGCCCTGGTCGCCGGCTTCCGCGAGACCAGCCCCGAGGTACGCCTCGCGCCCGCCGAGATCTGGACCGCCGACCAGGTGAGCGCCCTGGCCGAGGGCACGATCGACGTGGGCCTGGTCCGGCACCCGGTCTCGGCTCCCGGGCTGCGCTTCGGCGAGGTCCTGGTGCAGGTCCAGGGCGTGCTGCTGCCGGCCGGCGACCCGCTGGCCGGGGCGGGCGAGGTGCACCTGGCCGACCTGGCCGGGCGGGAGCTGCTGATGCCGCCGAAGGAGGGCGAGCCCGGCCTGTACGCCGAGGTGCTGGCCGAGTGCCGCCGCCACGGCTACGTGCCGCCGCAGGTGCACCAGGGCGCCGGGCTGGGGCTGGTGCTGGCCGGCGCGGCGGTGGCCTTCGGGCCGCGCACCAGGGAGCCGGGGCTGGCGTGGCGGCCGCTGCTAGGCTCGCCGATCGTGTCCCGGGTCTCGACGGCCTGGCGCGTGGAGACGGCCCCGGCCGGTGATTTCGCGGCCGTCGCCGTACGGACGTTGAGGGAGAGCGCCGGAATGACCGACGAGGGCGCCGCGCCCGCGCGGCGCGTCAGCCGCAGGCCCGGGATGTGGGCATGAGCGGGCCCGACTTCGCGGCGGTGTTCCGGGCGGCCGGGGTGGCCGGCTGGATCCACGCGACCGACCTCGACACCGGGCGTGAGGTCGGGCACGGCTCCGACGAGCCGCTGCCGACGGCCTCGATGTTCAAGGTGGCGCTGCTGGTGGAGCTGTGCCGGCAGGCCGACGCCGGGCTGCTCGACCCCGCCGAGAGGGTGACGGTGACGGCGGCCGACCGCTCGCCGGGGCCGACCGGGATCGCGGTCATGCTCGACGACGTGACGATCTCGCTGCGCGACCTGGCGTACCTGATGATCGCGGTGAGCGACAACGCCTCGGCGGACGTGCTGCTGCGGCGGGTCGGCAGGGACGCGGTCAACGCCACGATGCGGGCGCACGGCCTCGCGGCGACGCGGGTGCGGCTGAGCGCCAGGGAGACCGACGCGACCATGGTGGAGGACGCCGGGCACGGCTGGCCGTACCTCGACCTTGAGGACGTGGCGCGGATGCGCGCGCTCGACCCGGCGCGGGGCAACGCGAGCACGCCCCGGGAGATGACCCGGCTGTTCGCGATGGTCTGGCGCGACGAGATCGCCTCGCCCGCCTCCTGCGCCTGGATGCGGGAGCTGTTCACCATGCAGGTGTGGCCGCACCGGCTGGCCTCCGGCTTCCCGTACGACGACGTGGCCGTGGGCGGCAAGACCGGCACGCTGCCGACGCTGCGCGCCGAGTCGGGCGTGGTCGAGTACCCCGACGGCGGGCGCTACGCGGTGTCGGTCTTCACCCGCTCCTTCGCCACCGCACTCAACCAGCCGCGTGCCGACGCGGTGATCGGCACCGCCGCCCATATGGCGGTGGACCACCTGAGGCGCTAGCTAGTTATGTGGAGGGTAGAGGTAGGACTCTCCATGGAACGGGCGACAGGATGGGGCACATGGTTGCTGAGGGCGAGCTTCTCTGGGAGCCGGGCGAAGAGGTGGTCGCGCGGGCGAGGCTGACCCGCTACCTGGAGTGGCTGGGCAGGCCGGGCGAGAGCTACGAGAGCGTGTGGCGCTGGTCGGTGGAGCGGCCGGCCGAGTTCTGGGCCTCGATCTGGGACCACTTCGACGTGGTCGGCGAGCGCGGCGACGGGCCGGTGCTGTCCGGGGCGATGCCGGCCGCCCGCTGGTTCGAGGGCGCGCGGCTCAACTACGCCGAGAACGCGCTGCGCCGCGCCGAGGGCACCGCCCTGATCTTCGTCTCCGAGGACGGCGCCCGCCAGGAGCTGACCTTCGCCGAGCTGCGCGAGGAGGTCGCCCGGGTGCGGGCCGGGCTGGTCCGCCTGGGCGTGACGCGCGGCGACCGGGTGGCCGGCTACCTGCCGAACATCCCGCAGGCCCTCATCGCCTTCCTGGCCACCGCCTCGCTGGGGGCGATCTGGTCGGCCGGCTCGCCCGACTTCGGGGTGCCGAGCATCGTCGACCGGTTCAGGCAGATCGAGCCCAAGGTGCTCATCGCGGTGGACGGCTACCACTACAACGGCAAGAGCTACGACCGCTCGGCCGCGGTCAACGAGATCGCCGCCGCGCTGCCCTCGCTGCGCGCCACCGTGTGGATCCCCTACCTGGCGGCGGCCGAGGAGGGGCGGGCCCCGATGCAGGCCGAGCCGACCCCCCTGCACACGCGGGAGGTGCCGCACGGCGAGGTGGTCGGCTGGCAGGGGCTGCGGGCCGAGCCGGGGCCGCTGGAGTTCGAGCGGGTGCCGTTCGACCATCCCCTGTGGATCCTCTACTCCAGCGGCACGACCGGGCTGCCCAAGCCCATCGTGCACGGCCACGGCGGCGTCGTGCTGGAGCACCTGAAGTCGCTCTCCTTCCACCAGGACCTGGGCGAGGGGGACGTGTTCTTCTGGTACACCACCACGGGCTGGATGATGTGGAACTACCTCGTCGGCGCCCTGCTGGTGGGGGCCACGCCCGTCCTGTACGACGGCTCGGCCACCCACCCCTCCCCCGCCACGCTGTGGCGGATCGCCGCCTCGGAGGGGGTGACGTACTTCGGGACCGGGGCGCCGTACATCATGGCCTCGCTCAAGGCCGGTATCCGGCCCACCGGGCTGGAGCGGCTGCGCGGGGTCGGCTCGACGGGGTCGCCGCTGCCGCCCGAGGGGTTCGCGTGGGTGGCGGAGACGCTGCCGGGGGTGCCGGTGGGGTCGTTCTCCGGCGGCACGGACGTGTGCACCGGCTTCGTCGGGGCGACCGTGCTGCACCCGATCCGGGCGGGGATCATCCCGTGCCGGTCGCTGGGGGCGAGGGTGGAGGCGTACGATCCGGCGGGCAAGCCGGTCGTGGGCGAGGTGGGCGAGCTGGTGATCACGCGGCCCATGCCGTCGATGCCGGTGATGTTCTGGAACGACCCCGGCGGCGAGCGGTACGCCGAGAGCTACTTCGACGTCTACCCGGGCGTGTGGCGGCACGGCGACTGGATCAGGATCGACGAGGACGGAAGCTGCGTCATCTACGGCCGCTCCGACTCCACGCTCAACCGGGGCGGCGTGCGGATGGGCACCAGCGAGTTCTACCGGGTGGTCGAGCGGTTCGAGGAGGTCGCCGACAGCCTGGTGATCGACACCGGGCAGCTCGGCCAGGACGGCCGGCTGCTGCTGTACGTGACGCTCGCCGAGGGCGCGGAGTTCGGCGAGGAGCTGGAGCGGGCGCTGTGCGACGCGCTGCGCCGCGAGCTGTCGCCGCGCCACGTGCCCGACGAGATCCGGGTGGTGCCCGGCATCCCGCGCACGCTGTCGGGCAAGAAGCTGGAGGTCCCGGTCCGCAAGATCCTGCTGGGCACGCCGGTGGAGCAGGCGGCCAACCGGGACGCCCTGGCCAACCCCGAGGTGCTGCGGCACTTCACCCCGGAGGGACCGTGACGGCCTTTCCCCTCAGCCCGAGGGCTTAAAACGTAACAATTTGCATACACGCCGGACAAGGAGACCACGCGGAAATCTGCGGGTAAGGGACCATTGACGCGCCGGCATTTCCTGAAATACCGTCCTCCCACCGCTTAAAACGATTTTGCCGGGAGTGCGGCCGATGGAGGAAACTCCCGTCCTGTCCCTCTCACAGGTCAGCAAGGCGTTCGGCGCGGTCCGCGCCGTCCGCGAGGTCTCGCTGGAGCTGCGCGCCGGCGAGATCCACGCCCTCGCCGGCGAGAACGGCGCGGGGAAGTCCACGCTCGTGAAGATCCTCTCGGGCGTGCACCGCCCGGACTCCGGGCGCGTCCTGCTGGACGGCCGGCCGGTGGAGTTCGCCGGACCGGCCGACGCCCAGCGGGCCGGGGTCGCGGTCATCTACCAGGAGCCGACCCTGTTCCCCGACCTGTCGGTCATGGAGAACATCTTCATGGGCCGCCAGCCGCGCGCCCGCCTCGGCCTGGACCGGCGGGCCATGCGCGCGGCCACGGCCGAGCTGTTCGGCCGCCTCGGCGTGCACCTCGACCCCGGCCGGCCGGCCCGCGGCCTGTCCATCGCCGACCAGCAGCTCGTGGAGATCGCCAAGGCCCTGTCCCTGCGGGCCCGCGTCCTGGTCATGGACGAGCCGACCGCCGCCCTGTCCGGGCAGGAGGCCGAGCGGCTGTTCGGCGTGGCCGAGGCGCTGCGCGAGCAGGGGGCCGCGCTGCTGTTCATCTCCCACCGGCTGGAGGAGATCTTCCGGCTGTGCCGGCGGGTGACGACCCTGCGCGACGGCGCGCTGGTCGCCGCCGACCTGGTCGCCGACCTCACCCCCGACGACCTGGTACGCCGCATGGTCGGCCGGGAGCTGGAGGCGCTGTTCCCCAAGCAGGACACCCGGGCGGGCGCGGTCGCGCTGCGCGTGCGCCGGCTCACCCGCGAGGGCGTGTTCACCGACGTGTCGTTCGAGGTGCGGCGCGGCGAGATCGTCGCGCTGGCCGGGCTGGTCGGCGCCGGCCGCAGCGAGGTCGCCCGCGCCGTGTTCGGCATCGACCGCTGGGACGCCGGGAGCGTCGAGGTGGACGGCAGGCGGCTGCGCCCGGCCAGCCCCACGGCGGCCATGGCGGCCGGGCTGGCCCTGGTGCCGGAGGACCGCCGCCAGCAGGGCCTGGTCATGGACCTGTCGATCGAGCGCAACGTCGGCCTGGCCGGGCTGGCCGCCCTGCGCAGGGGGCCGCTGATCTCGCGCCTGGCCGAGCGGGAGCGGGCCAGGGACTGGGCGGTGCGGCTGCGGCTGAAGTTCGCCCGGCTGAGCGATCCGGTGGGCGTGCTGTCCGGCGGCAACCAGCAGAAGGTGGTGCTGGCCAAGTGGCTGGCCCGCGGGCCGTCGGTGCTCATCGTGGACGAGCCCACCCGGGGCATCGACGTCGGCACCAAGGCCGAGGTGCACCGGCTGCTGTCGGAGCTGGCCGCGAGCGGGGTGGCGGTGCTGATGATCTCCTCGGAGCTGCCCGAGGTGCTCGGCATGGCCGACCGGGTGCTGGTCATGCACGAGGGGCGGCTGGTCGCCGAGCTGGACCGGGCGTCCGCCACCGAGGAGAGCGTGATGGCCGCCGCCACCGGAAGGAGCGCCGCGTGAGCGCCGCACAGCCCCGCCCCACCACCGGAAGGAGCGCCGCGTGAAGGCCGCCGGGCCCCTGGCCGCCGCCGCTTCCGCGCCCGCCCGCCAGGGCGGGGCCCGGCGGCTGGTGGACCGGGTGGCGCGGGTGCGCGAGCTGGGCATCGTGGCCGCGCTCGCCGTGCTGTTCGGCGTCACGGGCGCGGCGAACCCGAGCTTCCTCAGCTACGGCAGCATCCGCGACATCCTGCTCAACTCAGCCATCATCGCGCTGCTCGCCGTCGGCCAGACGCTCGTCGTCGTCACCAGGAACGTGGACCTGTCGGTCAGCTCCGTCGTGGGCCTGTCGGCCTTCGGTGGCGCGCTGGTCCTGGCCGACCGCCCCGGCGTGCCGGTCCCGCTGGTCATCGCCGGATGCGTGCTGCTCGGCGCCGCCTGCGGCGCGGTCAACGGCCTGCTGGTCGGCGTGGCCGGCGTCCCGGCCCTGGTGGCCACGCTCGGCACCCTGTACGCCTTCCGCGGCGTCGACTACGCCTGGGCCGGCGGCCGCCAGGTCAACGCCGCCGACATGCCGGAGGGCTTCCTCACCCTCGGCACCCGCTCGGTCCTCGGCGTCCCGCTGCCCGCGCTGGTGGCCCTGGCCGTGCTGCTGGCGGTCGGCTGGATGCTGCGCAACCTGCGCTCCGGCCGCGAGCTGTACGCCATCGGCTCCAGCCCCGAGGCCGCCGTGCTGGCCGGCATCCGGGTGCGCCGGCGGGTGCTGACCGCGTTCGTCGCGAGCGGCGCGCTGGCCGGCCTGGCCGGGGTGATGTGGGCGGCCCGCTTCGGCACCGTGGACGCCACCGTCGCCACCGGCAAGGAGCTCGACGTCATCGCCGCGGTCGTGGTGGGCGGCGTGGCCATCTTCGGCGGCAGCGGCTCCGTCTACGGGGCCGCGCTGGGCGCCCTCCTGCTGGCCTCCATCACCAGCGCGCTGGCCGTGCTGCGGGTGGACGCCCTGGCCCAGACCGCCGTCAACGGCGCCCTGCTGCTCGCCGCCATCGTCCTCGACCGCCTGCTCGCGCTGCGCGTGGCCGCGGCCCTGCGCCGAGGGAGGTTCCGCGATGACCGCTGAGGCGCTCCGCCGCTGGGAGACGCTGATCGTCGTGCTGCTGGCCGGGGTCGCGGTGTGGGCCTCGCTCGGCGTGGACGGCTTCGCCAACGCCTCGAACGTGTCGTTCCTGCTGCTCGACACCACCGAGATCGCCCTCATGGCGCTGACCATGACGCTGGTGGTCGTGGCGGCCGAGATCGACCTGTCCGTGGCCTCCACGCTGGGCCTGTCCTGCGCGGTGCTGGGCCGGCTGTGGGACGCGGGGCTGCCGATCGAGGCCATCATGCCGATCTGCCTGCTGGTGGGCGCGGCCTGCGGAGCGGTCAACGGGCTGCTCGTCACCCGGCTCGGGCTGCCCTCGCTGGCGGTCACCATCGGCACGTTCGCGCTGTTCCGCGGCCTGGCGTACGTGCTGCTGGGCAGCCAGGCGGTGGCCGACCTGCCGCCCGCGTACACGGGCCTGGCGACCTCCTCGATCGGGCCGGTGCCGCTGGCGACCGTGCTGGTCGCGGTGCTGGCCGTGGTGGCGGGCCTGGTGCTGCACGCGACCGGGCTCGGCCGCTCGATCGTGGCGCTCGGCTCGAACGCCGAGGCCGCCTGGTTCTCCGGCGTCCGGGTCAGGCGGATCAAGCTCTGGTTGTTCGTGGCCTCCGGGGTCATGGCCTCGCTGGCGTCGCTGGTCTACACCTTCCGCTACGCCAGCGCCCGCGCCGACAACGGCATGGGCCTGGAGCTGGCGGTGGTGGCCGCCGTGCTGCTGGGCGGGGTGTCGATCTTCGGCGGGAAGGGCACACTGCCCGGCGTCCTGGTGGCGGTGCTGCTGCTCGGCGTCGTGCGCAACGCGCTGATCCTGGCGGACGTGGCCAACGAGGTCCTCAACTTCGTGACGGGCCTG
This sequence comes from Nonomuraea sp. NPDC050783, assembly GCF_040802095.1. Lineage (NCBI taxonomy): Bacteria > Bacillati > Actinomycetota > Actinomycetes > Streptosporangiales > Streptosporangiaceae > Nonomuraea > Nonomuraea sp. NPDC050783. The sequence continues at coordinate 438,670 of NZ_JBFAHK010000001.1, read as the reverse complement.
CTGCTCGTCGCCTCCGTGCTGGCGCCGAACGTGGGGGCGGTCCGGCGACGGCGCACACCATCACCAGTGGAAGGGAAGTCGGTCTCATGACAACGGGTCCCATGACCACGCGCGCCCTCTGGCGTCCCGTGGCGCTCCTGGCCGGTCTCGTCCTGCTCACCAGCGCGTGCGGCGGCACCACCAAGAGCGACGTGCGGCAGCAGCAGTCCTCCGCCCCGGCCGGCGCCGCCTCGTCGGCCGCGGCGAACCCGGACGCCCCGCTCAAGCGGGGGCTGAAGATCGCCTTCCTGCCGAAGCAGGTCAACAACCCGTACTTCACGATCGCCGACCAGGGCGGGGTGGCGGCGGCGAAGGAGTTCGGCGGCACGGGCAAGGAGGTCGGCCCGTCCGACGCCAGCGCGTCCTCGCAGGTGTCCTACATCAACACGCTCATCCAGCAGAAGCAGGACGCCATCGTCATCTCCGCCAACGACCCGGACGCCGTCGTGCCCGCGCTCAAGCAGGCCAGGGCCGCCGGGATCAAGGTCGTCAGCTACGACTCCGACACCGCGCCCGAGGGCCGCGACGTCTTCGTCAACCAGGCCGGCGCCGAGGACCTGGGCCGTACCGAGGTGCAGCTCCTGGCCAAGCAGCTCGGCAACAAGGGCAAGATCGCGATCCTGTCCGCCACGCCGAACGCGACCAACCAGAACACCTGGATCGAGTTCATGAAGGACGAGCTCAAGAAGCCCGAGTACAAGGACATGGAGCTGGTCAAGGTCGCCTACGGCAACGACGACGACCAGAAGTCCTTCACCGAGACCCAGGGGCTGCTGCGCTCGTACCCGGACCTGGCGGGCATCATCTCGCCGACCACCGTGGGGATCGCGGCGGCGGCCCGGTACCTGTCGGACTCGCCGTACAAGGGGAAGGTGAAGCTGACCGGGCTCGGCACGCCGAACCAGCTCCGCAAGTTCGTCAAGGACGGCACGATCGAGGCGTTCGAGCTGTGGAACCCGGCCGACCTGGGTTACCTGGCCTCGTACGCGGCCGCCGCGCTGGCCTCCGGGCAGATCACCGGCGGCGAGGGCGAGACGTTCAAGGCGGGCAGGCTGGGCGACTACACGGTGGGGGCCAAGGGCGAGGTGCTGCTCGGCAAGCCGACCGTGTTCGACACGTCCAACATCGACGACTTCGACTTCTGACCGGAGCCCCTGAAATATCCCTCCATAAACCACCAAAAGGGACTGGACAAATCGCTCGTTAAGGTGATCCTCCGGCGCAAAGAAGCGACCAAGAAAGGACCGCCGTGCGGACGACGATCCTGATCACCTCCGGCCTGACCACCTCCTCCGGCCCGGCCCACTCCCCCGGCCGGTGGCAGGCCCCCGGCCTCGACCTGTTCCAGTTCCCCCCGATCATCCCCGGTGGACCCGAATGGTTCACCAAGCCGGTGCTGACCGCGCTGCTCGCCTCGGCCGTCGCCATAGCCCTGTGCTGGGCGGCCTTCGCCAGGCCGAAGCTCGTGCCGCGCGGTTGGCAGGGCGTCGGCGAGTACGCGTACCTGTTCGTCCGCGACCAGATCGCCCGCCCCTCCCTCGGCAAGGACGCCGACCGGTGGATGGGCCTGCTCCTGACGATCTTCCTGACCGTCCTGCTCTGGAACCTGATGGGCGTGATCCCGCTCATCCAGTTCCCCGTCGCCGCGCACATCGCCTTCCCCGCGGTGCTGGCGATCACCGTGTACGGCATCAAGGTCTACCTCGGCGTACGGCACCACGGCGTGCGCGGCTACCTCAGGGGCATCGTGCACCTGCCCGGCCTGCCCGGCTGGGCCTACGGCATCTACGCCCCGCTGATCCTCGCCGAGGTCTTCGTCACGTCGCTGTTCACCCACTTCATCCGGCTGTTCGCCAACATGTTCGCCGGCCACATCCTGGTGGCCTTCTTCAGCTCGGTCGGCTTCTGGTTCCTGTTCGAGCGGCTGACCCCGCTCGGCGCGGGGCTGGGCGTGCTCGGCGTGGCGATGACGATCGTGATCACCGCGCTGGAGCTGCTCATCCAGTTCCTGCAGGCGTTCCTGTTCGGCGTGCTGGCCGCGATGTACATCGCCAGCGGCCTGCACGGCGAGCACTAGCCACCGCTCAGTCGGCGGCCGACTCCACCCGGGCGGCCAGCTTGCGGTGCTCCGCCGAGCGCAGCACGCCGGCCGCCTTCGCCGCGGACGCCGCTGGCGCCCCGGTCAGGAAACCCCTGGCGTGCTTGAGCCTGAGCAGCCGGGTGACCGACTGGTCGAGGCGCTTGCCGCTGATCCGGCCCGACTTCACCGCCGACAGCACCGCCCGGTACGCCTTCGGCAGGTCGTTGGGCATGAGCAGCAGGTCGGCGCCGGCCAGCACGGCCCGCACGGCGATCTCGCCGTCGTCGTACTTCTGGCGCACCCCGGCCATGTTGAGCGCGTCGGTGGAGATCACGCCGTCGAAGCCGAGCTTCTGCCGCAGCAGCCCGGTCAGGATCGGCTTGGACAGCGTCGCCGGGTCGCCGGACGGGTCGAGCTTGGGGAAGACGATGTGGGCGCTCATCACGGCGTCCACCCCGGCGCCGATCGCGGCCTTGAACGGCGGCGCGTCAATGCGCTCCCACTGGGCCCTGGTGTGCTTGATCACCGGCAGCCCGGTGTGGCTGTCGACCGAGGTGTCACCGTGCCCCGGGAAGTGCTTGGCGGTGGCCGCCACGCCCGCGTCGGCGAACCCCTTGACCGCCGCCGCCACCATCGTCGACACCCGCCGCGGGTCGTCGCCGTACGCGCGCCGCCCGATGACCGGGTTCTTCGGGTTGACGTTGACGTCGGCCACCGGCGCGAAGTCGAGGTTGACGCCGAGCGCGCGCAGCTCCTCGCCGGTCGCCCTGGCCACCGCCCGCGCCAGGGCGGGGTCCTTGGTGGCGCCGATGGCGGCGGCCCCCGGCAGGTCGGTCATGAGCGCCGACATGCGCGCGACCAGGCCGTTCTCCTGGTCGGTGCCGATGAGCAGCGGCACCTTCTTCGAGGCGCGCTGCAGGCCGTTGGTCAGGCCGACGACCTGGGAGGTGCTCTTGACGTTGGCCGGGAAGAGGATCACGCCGCCCAGGTGGTAGCGGGCGATCACCTTGGCCGGGGTCGGGGCGCCGTAGCGGGCCTGGTTCTCGCCCGAGGACGAGCCGGCCGTGGTGCCGTACAGGACCGGCATGAAGAGCTGGCCGACCTTCTCCTCGACGCTGAGCCCGGCCAGGGCCCTGGCCACCGGATCGACCTGCGACGGCGAGGAGTCGGGGGTCGGGGCGGGCGGGGCGGCCTTGCCTCCCGTCGGGGTCGCGCCCGCCGCGCCGCCGTTCCCGGCGCACGCGGTCAGGGCGATCACGAGCAGGCCCGCCGTACCGATCCGTCGCAGCATGACTCCAAAGGTATCCAGAATCTACATCCCCAGACGTGCGAGAGCGGGCAGGTACGCCCGCGCGGCGGCACGGGCCTCGGCCGCCGTGGTCGCGTCGCGGGCGGCGTCGGCCGCCAGGCGGCACTCGTCGAGCGTGTGCGCGGCCAGCGCGGCCCGCACGGCGGGCAGCGCCCCGGCCCCCATGGACAGCGTGGTGGCGCCGAGCCCGGCGAGCACGCAGGCCATGACCGGGTCGGCGGCCGACTCGCCGCAGATCCCGCACGGCTTGCCCGCCTCCCTGGCGGCGGCCGCGGTCATGGCGACCAGGTCCAGCAGCGCGGGCTGCCACGGGTCCTGCAACGCGCGCGTCGCGCCGAGCCGGCGGTCGGCGGCGAAGGCGTACTGGGCGAGGTCGTTGGTGCCGACGGAGACGAAGTCCGCCGAGGCCAGCAGGTCCCCGGCGCGCAGCGCGGCCGACGGGATCTCGATCATCACGCCGGCCTCCGCCAGGCCCCGGGAGCGGCACTCGCCGACGAACCAGCCGGCCTCCTCGGCGGTGGCCACCATCGGCGCCATCACCGCCACGTCCCCGGCCGCGCGCAGCGCGTCGAGCTGCGCGGCCATCACGCCGGGAAAGCGGCGGAAGGCCCGCAGGCCGCGCTCCCCCAGCGCCGGGTTGGGCTCGGGCGGCGACGGCAGGAACGCCAGCGCCTTGTCCGCCCCCCCGTCGAGGGTGCGCACGACCACCTTGCCGCCGGGGAACGCCTCGGCCGCCGCCCGGTAGGCCCGCGTCTGCTCCGCCACCCCGGGCGGCTCCGAGCGTCCCAGGAACAGGAACTCGCTGCGGTAGAGCCCGACGCCCTCGGCGCCCGCGGCCAGCGCGGCGTCCAGCTCGGCCGGGCCGCCCACGTTGGCCAGCAGCGGGACCGGATGCCCGTCGGCGGTGCGCCCCGGCCCCTCGGCCCGCGCGTACGCGGCCCGCCGGTCGGCGTGCGCGCGGGCCGCGTCGGCCACCTCGGACGCGACCGGCTCCACCCGCACCTCGCCGGAGGTGCCGTCGGCCAGCACGCGGGCGCCCTGCCTGATGCCGGTCGCCCCGGGGCAGGCCACCACGGCGGGCACGCCGAGCGCCCTGGCCAGGATCGCGGTGTGGCTGGTGGGGCCGCCCTCCTCGGTGACGAAGGCGGCCACCTGCTCGCGCGAGAGCAGCGCCGTGTCGGCCGGCGCGAGATCGCGGGCGACCAGCACGTACGGCTCCGCCGGCGTGCCCTGCAACCCCGGCATGGGGATGCCGTAGAGCACCGCGATCACGCGGTCCCTGACGTCGTCGAGATCGGCGGCCCGCTCGCCGAGGTAGCCGCCGGACCCGGCGAGCACGTCCCGGTAGCGCAGGAAGGCTTCGTAGACGGCCCTGGGAGCCGCCAGGCCCCGGTCGATCAGCGAGCGCACCCGCACGACCAGGCCCGGGTCCTCGGCCATCAGCGCCTGTGCCTTGAGTATCTCCTCGGCCTCGCCGCCCGCCCGGTGGCCGCGGGACTCCAGCTCGCCCGCGACCTGCGTGAGCGCGGTCATCGCGCGCTCCTTCTCCTGCTCCGCCTCGCCGGTGTACGTCATGCCCTCGGGGGGTTCGGGCACCGAGACGGAGAGCACATGTGCGGGGCCGTGCCCGATGCCCGGGCTGACCCCTACCCCCCGCAGGTTCACGGCGTACCGGCGATCTCGGCCAGCTCGTCGAGGACCTCCTCCGAGCCCTCGCCCTCCGCGCTGATCACCACGGTCTCGCCCTGGCGCACGTCCAGCGCCATGATGGCGAGGATGCTCTTGCCGCTGACCGGAGCCTTGGCGCTGTTCATCTTCGTCACCGTGATGTCCATCGGGGCCTTCATGGCCCGCTGGACGAACGTCGCCGCGGGACGGGAGTGCAGCCCCACCTCCGCCGCCACGGTGACCTTGCGCTCACCCATCGAATCCTCCTTCTGTGCCGGTCCGGACCAGTGATCCGGACGCGCGTACGTGCGACCCGCCGATCGGGGGGCGAAATCAGCGGCCGTGCCTATTGTGGCGTCTTCGCGGAGGTCAGTCCCACCGGAAGAGCTCGTCACCCACCTGCACTGCCCCTTCGGCGACGCCGGTCACCGCCCCGGACAGGGCGTCCAGCGCCACCACCGGGCAGACCGGCGAGCGGCCGCCCGCTTCGACGGCCGCCGGGTCCCACGCGACGACCGGCTGGCCCGCGCTCACCCGGTCCCCCTCCGCAGCCAGCAGCCGGAACCCCCGCCCCTTGAGCTGGACCGTGTCGATGCCCAGGTGGACCAGCACGCCCTTGCCGTCGTCCCCCACGATGACATACGCGTGCGGATGCAGCTTCATGATCTTGCCCGCGATGGGGGCCACGGCCTTGCCGGGCCCCCGCAGCGGGTCGATGGCCGTCCCCGGGCCGACCAGGCCCGCGGAGAACACCGGATCGGGCACGGCTGCCAGCCCCACGGCCGCCCCCTCGACCGGGGCGAGAACAGTCGTCATGGTCCTCGCCCTTAGCCGATGATGTCCTCGATGTCGCTGGCTATCGTGTCCGCCTCCGGCCCGACGACGACCTGGACCACGTTGCCCGTGGCCATGACGCCGTGCGCGCCCGCCGCCCGCAGCGCGGCCTGGTCGACCTTGGACGCGTCGTGCACCTCCGTACGCAACCGGGTGATGCAGGGCTCGATCTCGATGATGTTGTCGGCCCCGCCGAGCCCGGCGATGATCGCGTTCGCATCAGCCGCCATCCGGCCTCCCTAGCTCTCGTGACCAGGCTAGATCAGTCCGTCTGGGTGACCTTGTTCAAACCGCGCGGCGCGTCGGGGTCGATGCCGAGCCGGCGGGCCAGCGCCTCGGTGAGGAGCTGCCCCGGCACGATGAGCCCCATGGGGGCCACCCATTCGGGCAGGTCCGGGCCGTTGAGCGCGGCCGTGCCGGCCCGCGCCAGGCTCCCGCCGCCGCCGATCGTGTACGCCGCCGCCCCCGCGGCCACCACCCGCTCGGCCAGCGCCACCGTGCCGGGCAGCATGGGGCTGTTCTCGGCGGCGACCAGCAGCGCCGGGGTGTCGGCGTCCACCACGGCGATGGGGCCGTGCAGCAGGTCGGCGTAGGACAGGCCCATCGCGTGCAGGTAGCACGCCTCCTTGAGCTTGAGCGCGCTCTCCAGCGCGGTCGAGAACGCCAGGCCGCGCCCGGAGACCACGACGCCCGGCTTGTCCGCCAGGCCCTCGACCACGGCCTCCAGGTCGCCGGGCTCGGCGATCAGCTTCTCCACGGCCTCCGGGACCCGGCGCAGGTCGTCGGCGTCCACGTCCGCGCCCAGGCCGAGCGCCAGCACCGCCAGCGCGGCGAGCTGAGTCGTGTACGTCTTCGTCGCCGGGACCGCCTTCTCCTCCCCGGCCTCCGTGCACAGGGCCACGTCGGCGGCCCGGGCGAGCGGGCTGTCGGCGCCTCCGTTGGTGATGCCGACGGTCGCCGCCCCGCACTCCTTGGCCCAGGCCAGCGTCTCCACGATCTCCTCGGTGCGGCCCGACTGGGAGATGGCCACGGCCAGCACGCCGTCGAGGTCCAGCCTGCGCCTGTACGTGGTCGCGATGGACGGCGCGGCCAGGGCGGACAGCCGTCCCGCGTGTGATTCCACCAGGTAACGGCCGTACACTGCTGCGTTGTCGGAGGTGCCACGCGCGATGAACAACAGCTGGCGAGTGCGCTCGCCCACCGCTCTCACCTCGCCGATCCTGGGGAGCAGGGAGTCCAGTGTGGCCCGCAGCGCGGCCGGCTGCTCGGCGATCTCGCTGCGCATCTTCGTGGTCATCGTGGGCTCATCCTTCACATGGGGGCGGATCGGGCTTGACCGCCTTTTGCGACCTGTGGTCTAGTCCGGACTAGACCAGTACGAACCATAACCCATCGCATGGCCCTGAACGAGGGGAGGATCCCGTGGCCCACATCGACCCGGACAGCCCGGTGCCCAAATACTTCCAGCTCCGCGAGATCCTGCTGGACCTCATCGACAGCGACGAGCTGAGCATCGGCGCCGCCATCCCGTCCGAGCGTGAGCTGTGCCAGCGGTTCGGCCTGTCCAGGATGACCGTCCGGCAGGCCGTCGACCACCTGGTCTCCGAGGGGCGGCTGCACCGGGTGCCGGGCAAGGGCACCTTCGTCGCGCGGCCGAAGATCGAGCTGGCGCTGCAGCTCACGTCGTTCACCGACGACATGCGGGCGCGCGGCATGGTGCCCGGCTCGCGCGACCTCGACCGGCGGATCGTGCGCGCCAGCGCCCACCTGGCCAAGGAGCTGGGCATCCAGCCGGGCGAGGAGGTGCACTTCATCGAGCGCCTGCGCACCGCCGACGGGGAGCCGCTGTCCATCGAGCGGGCGCACATCCCGGTCAAGCTCGCCCCCGACCTGGCCGAGCACGACCTGTCCGGCAGATCGCTGTACGAGCTGCTGGAGCGCCGCTACGGCCTCGTCATGGACGCCGGCGAGCTCACCATCGACGGCGGCATCGCCGACCCCAGCGACGCCGACCTGCTGAAGCTGCCGCGCGGTGGGGCCGTGTTGCTGCTCCAGCGCCGCTCGTTCTCCGGTGGCGTCTGCGCGGAGCTGGGCGTGTCCACCTACCGCGCCGACCGCTACCAGCTCCGCACCCTGCTCGAAATGCCCGTACGGCGGGGCTGACCGCCCCCCGACCGCCCCCGGCGCTCCCCCTGGAGGCGCCGGGGCTCCGGCGCTCCCAGAGGCCGGAAGCCTGGCGCTTGCACCCCCGGAGGAACGCCCGGTGAACGAGACCGCCGCCGCCCGGCCCTCGCCCCTCGCACGCGTCATGACCGTGCTGCAGCGGCTGGGCCGCTCCCTGATGCTGCCCATCGCCGCGCTGCCCTCCGCCGCGCTGCTGCTGCGTTTCGGCCAGCCCGACATGCTCGGCTCGAACGGCGCCGATCCCGGCGGCCTGGCCGACGTCGCGGGCTTCGCCTGGATGGGCGAGGTCGCCGAGGTGCTGGCCGCGGCCGGCGGCGCGCTGCTGGAGAACCTGCCCCTGCTGTTCGCCGTCGGGGTGGCGATCGGCTTCGCCCGCAAGTCCGACGGCTCCACCGCGCTCGCCGCCGTGGTCGGCTACCTGGTCTTCGACCGGGTCACCAAGGTCATGTTCTTCGGCTCCGGCATCCGGGACACCGTCTCCATCAGGGAGGTCCAGGAGCAGGGCGGCATCCGGGAGATCATCAACTACGGCATGCAGAACCCCACCAAGGTGCTCGGCGGCATCGTGATGGGCCTGGTCGCCGCCCTGCTCTGGCAGCGGTTCCACCGGATCAAGCTGCCCTCCTGGCTGGCCTTCTTCGGCGGGCGCCGCTTCGTGCCGATCGTCACCTCCATCGTGGCGCTGCTCCTCGGCGTGCTGTTCGGCTGGTTGTGGCCGGTCATCGGCGAGTGGATCCGCCACGCCGGCGAGGCCCTGACCGCCCTCGGCCCGGTCGGCACCGGCGTCTACGGCGTGATCAACCGCCTGCTCATCCCCTTCGGCCTGCACCACTTCGTCAACTCGGTCGTCTGGTACGTCGTCCCGCAGTGCGAGGTCGGCGGCCGGGTGCTCGGCGGCGACTGGAACTGCTACTTCGGCGGCGCCGCGCACTCCGGCCAGTTCATGGCCGGGTTCTTCCCGGTCATGATGTTCGCGCTGCCCGCCGCCGCCCTGGCCATGTGGCGGGCCGCGCCCAAGCACCGCCGGGCCGCGGTGGGCGGCATCATGCTGTCGGCGGCGCTGGCGTCGTTCGTCACCGGCATCACCGAGCCCATCGAGTTCGCCTTCATCTTCGTGGCCCCGCTCCTGCTCGTGGTCCACGCGCTGCTGACCGGCCTGGCCATGGCGCTGACCACGCTCGTCGGCGGGCAGCTCGGCTTCGGCTTCTCCGCCGGCCTGCTCGACATGCTGCTGAACGCCAGCAAGTCCAACACCGAGAACCTGCCCGGCATCCTGTTGCTGGGCGCGGTCTACGGCGTGGTCTACTACGCCGTCTTCACGTTCCTGATCCGCAGGCTCGACATCATGACCCCCGGCCGCGAGCCCGAGCCGGACCTCGACTCGGGCGAGACCTAGCATCCGCTTCGCCTTCTCCCCGCGGGCACGTCCCCGAGCGCCTCCCGACCCTGACCTCGTGAGCCGTTTTCTCCCGATGCCGGAGTGGTAGGAACACACCATTCCCCCGCGAACGGATCAGCGAAAGATCAGCGGACGGATCAGCGGGCGGGGGGAAGCGCGGCGATGACAGCCGACGGCTCGGGCGGCCCGCGTGGCTCGGGCGGCTCGGGCGGCTGGGCGGCAGGGTGGACGGCGGGGTGGGCGGCGACGTTCGCCGTGTTGCAGCGCATCGGTCGCTCGCTCATGCTGCCCATCGCCGTCCTGCCCGCCGCCGGCCTGCTCTTCCGCTTCGGCCAGGACGACCTGCTCGGCGCGGTGCCCGGGCTGGTCCCGCTCGCCCGGGTGCTGGCGGCCGCCGGTGGCGCCCTCTTCGAGAACCTGCCCGTCCTGTTCGCCATCGGCGTGGCCATCGGCTTCGCCCGCAAGTCCGACGGCTCCACCGCCCTGGCCGCCCTGGCCGGCTACCTGGTCTTCGACCGCGTCACCAAGACCCTGTTCCTCGACGCGGGCGAGGGCGCCGTCCACGAGAGGGTCCTGCTCGTCCTGCGCGACGGCACCCGTACGCTCAACACCGGCGCGCAGAACCCGACCGGCGTCCTCGGCGGCATCGTCATCGGCCTCACCGCCGCCCTGCTCTGGCAGCGCTTCCACCGCACCAGGCTGCCCTCCTGGCTGGCCTTCTTCGGCGGGCGCCGCTCGGTGCCCATCCTCACCGCCGTCGCCGCCCTGCTCCTCGGCATCGTCTTCGGCCTGCTGTGGCGGCCGGTGGGCGACTGGCTGGGCGGGGCCGGCGACTGGCTGTCGGCGCACGGCCCCGCCGGAGCCGGCATCTACGGCGTCGCCAACCGCCTGCTGATCCCCCTCGGCCTGCACCACTTCCTCAACACCATCGTCTGGTTCACGCTGCCGGACTGCCACGCCGGCGTGCACGGCGCCACCCGCGACGCCACCGGCGACCTCAACTGCTACTTCGCCGGCGAGCAGGGCGCCGGCATCTTCATGACCGGCTTCTTCCCCGTCATGATGTTCGGCCTGCTCGGCGCGGCCATCGCCATGTGGCGCGCGGCCCCGCCCGACCACCGCTCCGGGGTCGGGGGCATCCTGCTGTCGGCCGGGCTGACGGCCTTCGTCACCGGGATCACCGAGCCGCTGGAGTTCGCGTTCATCTTCGTGGCGCCCGCGCTCTTCGCCGCGCACGCGCTGCTGACCGGCCTGTCGATGGCGCTCATGGCCGCGCTCGGGGCCAGGCTGGGCTTCACGTTCTCCGGCGGCGCGATCGACCTGCTCCTGAACGCCGGCAAGTCGAACACGCACGGCCTCGGGCTGATCCTCGGGTTCGGCGTGGTGTACCTGGTCGTCTACTACGCCGTCTTCTCCGTCCTCATCCGCGCCCTGAACCTGCCCACCCCGGGCCGCGAGGTTACGGCCGGTCTCTAGCCCGCGCCGCTCGCCGGCCGGAACGGCCGCCCAGCGCTCCAGCTCCCGCCGCCCTTTCCCGGACAGAAGCGGAGGATGAGCGGCGGGAGCCGGGGAAGCTGGCGGAGCACGTACCGCCCTGCCGGGCCGAAAACTCCTAAAGGCATTTCCCGGCGAAGAGGAGGACCCGTGTCGGCAGCCCCCCACATCTCGCTCACCGGCCCGTTCACCGGCCCGCTGACCGACGGCGCCCTGGCGCTGGACAGCCCTCCCCCCATGATCTGGGGGCCGCCGGGCTCGACCCCCGACGAGCGCCGGCTGCGCCATCTCGGCCAGGCCCTGGCCGAGGTGCTGGCCGGCCACCGCGCTCCGGAGACCCTGGCCGACCGGCTCACCATCGGCGCCTACCGCCATCTTCTCGGCACGGGGCCGATGTTCCGCAGCCCGGCCGTGCCGTTCGTCGGCAGCGTCCACGTGACCGAGCCGCGCGACGGCGTGATCGAGATGTGCGTACGGGTCTCCTGCGGCGAGCGCGACCGCGTCCTGGCCGTCCGCCTCGAACGCCGCGGCCTCCACTGGCTGTGCACCGACATCGAGACCGCCTGACCCCCGGCAGGAGCCCGCCCGTGAACGCCGGAGGGACCCCCGCCCAACGGGCGGAGGCCCCTCCGGTCATGCTTCTTCGATCAGGCGGCGTGCTTGGGGTCGCCGTGGCAGCGCTTGTACTTCTTGCCGGACCCGCACGGGCACGGCGCGTTGCGCTCCACGTTGCCGTACGCGGCCCGCTCCGCCGCGGTCGTGCGCACCCGGGTGTGCTCGACCTCGCCCTGCTCGCCCGGCGCGCTGTATTCCAGCTCGGCCGGCCGCTCGGGGCCGCGCAGCCCGCGGGCGATGATCGAGCGGGTCTCCGCGATGGCCGCGTCCTCCTCCTCCACGATCGGGTTCTGCTGAACCTCGACCTCAAGGTTGAACAGGAAGCCGACGGAGTCCTCCTTGATGCCCTCCAGCATCGCGGCGAACATCTCGAAACCCTCGCGCTGGTACTCGATCTGCGGGTCCTTCTGCGCGTAGGCCCGCATGCCGATGCCCTCGCGCAGGTAGTCCATCTCGTAGAGGTGCTCGCGCCACTTGCGGTCGAGGACGGACAGGATGACCCGGCGCTCCAGATCGCGCATGGTCTCCGGGCCGATCTCGTCCTCCCGCCTGGCGTACGCCTCCAGCGCGTTGGTCTTGACCTTCTCGCTGATCAGCTCGGCGGTGAGCTCCTCGCGCCCGCCGGCCTCCTCGACGACGTCGTCGACGCTGAGCGAGATCGGGAACAGCTCGCTGAAGGCCCGCCACAGCTTGTCGAGGTCCCACTCCTCGGCGAAGCCCTCGGAGGTGGCACCCTGGACGTAGCCGTCGATGACCTCGCCGATGAAGCCCTGCACCTGGTCGTGCAGGTCGGCGCCCTCCAGCACGCGCCGGCGCTCGGAGTAGATGACCTTGCGCTGGCGGTTCATCACCTCGTCGTACTTCAGAACTTCCTTGCGGATCTCGAAGTTCTGCTGCTCGACCTGGTGCTGGGCGGAGGCGATGGCCTTGGAGACGATGCCGGACTCGATCGGCTGGTCGTCCGGGATGTTGAGCCGGGTCATGATGACCTCGACCCTGGCCGAGTTGAACAGGCGCATCAGGTCGTCGCCGAGCGAGAGGTAGAAGCGCGACTCGCCGGGGTCGCCCTGACGGCCGGACCGGCCGCGGAGCTGGTTGTCGATGCGGCGCGACTCGTGGCGCTCGGTGCCCAGCACGTAGAGGCCGCCGAGCTGGGTGACCTCGTCGTGCTCGGCCTTGACGGCAGCCCGGGCCTTCTCCAGCGCCTCGGGGTAGGCCTTCTCGTACTCCTCCGGCGTCTCGACCGGGTCGAGGCCGCGCTGGCGCAGCTCCAGGTCGGCGCGGAACTCGGAGTTGCCGCCGAGCATGATGTCGGTGCCTCGACCGGCCATGTTGGTGGCGACGGTGACGGCGCCCTTGCGGCCCGCCTCGGCGATGATCGTGGCCTCACGCGCGTGGTTCTTGGCGTTGAGCACCTCGTGCGGCACGCCGCGGCGCTTGAGCGCCTTCGACAGCCGCTCGGACTTCTCCACCGAGGTGGTGCCGACGAGCACCGGCTGGCCGCGCTCGTAGCGCTCCTTGATGTCCTCGACCACCGCGTTGAACTTGGCGTCCTCGGTCTTGTAGACCACGTCGGGCTGGTCCTTGCGGATCATCGGCCGGTTGGTCGGGATCGGGACCACACCGAGCTTGTAGGTCTGGTGGAACTCGTTGGCCTCGGTGGCGGCCGTACCGGTCATGCCGGCCAGCTTGTCGTAGAGGCGGAAGTAGTTCTGGAGGGTGACCGTGGCGAGCGTCTGGTTCTCGTCCTTGACCTTCACGCCCTCTTTGGCCTCGATGGCCTGGTGCATGCCCTCGTTGTAGCGGCGGCCGTGCAGGATGCGGCCGGTGAACTCGTCGACGATCAGGACCTCGCCCTCGGAGACGATGTAGTCCTTGTCGCGCTTGAACAGCTCCTTGGCCTTGAGCGCGTTGTTGAGGAAGCCGACGAGGTGGGTGTGCTCGGGCTTGTAGAGGTTGTCGATGCCGAGCCAGTCCTCGACCTTCTCGACGCCGGACTCCAGGATGCCGACCGTGCGCTTCTTCTCGTCGACGATGTAGTCGCCGGTGCTCTCCTCGCCGGGGTTCTTCGCCTCGACGCCCCTGCGCAGCCGCGGGACGATCTTGGCGAACTCCTGGTACCACTTGCCGGACTGCTCGCCGGGACCGGAGATGATCAGCGGCGTCCTGGCCTCGTCGATGAGGATCGAGTCGACCTCGTCCACGATCGCGTAGTAGTGGCCGCGCTGCACGCACTCCTCCAGCGACCACGCCATGTTGTCGCGGAGGTAGTCGAAGCCGAACTCGTTGTTGGTGCCGTAGGTGATGTCGGCTTCGTACTGCTTGCGGCGCTCGTCGGGCTCCTGGCCGGAGATGATGCAGCCGACCTCCAGGCCCAGGAAGCGGTGGATGCGGCCCATCGTCTCGGCGTCACGCTTGGCGAGGTAGTCGTTGACGGTGACGATGTGGACGCCCTTGCCGGACAGCGCGTTGAGATAGGAGGGCAACGTACAGGTGAGGGTCTTGCCCTCACCCGTCTTCATCTCGGAGATGTTGCCCATGTGGAGGTTGGCGCCACCCATGATCTGCACGTCGTAGGGGCGCTGGCCGAGCACGCGGCGGGCCGCCTCGCGCACGGTCGCGAACGCCTCGGGAAGCAGATCGTCGAGTGTTTCGCCGTCCGCGTAGCGCTGCTTGAACTCGTCCGTCAGCGCGCGCAACTCCGCGTCGGACAGGCTCGTGAAGTCGTCCTCGATGGAGTTGACCTGGTCTGCGATCCGCTTGAGCTTGCGCAGGGTCTTACCTTCGCCGGCACGCAGGATCTTGTCGAGAATGGCTGCCACTTTATGTAAAGCTCCTCGCAGGTCTACCCCGGCGGCGCCGCCAGGAGGAGAGGCCGAGACAAACTTCCCCGACTGCCATCGTAGGCGCTTCCGCAACCAGACACAGCCACCGTGCCGACGAGGGCGCGGGACTGGTCTGGGAGAATGGGGGCAAGGCAGAGGGTACGCCGGTTGACCGCCGGCCCGCACGTATAGCGGTATAACCGGTAAAGAGAGGATTAAGCATGGTTGAGGGCAAGAAGTCGGAGCAAACGGAGAATCTCGGCAGCCACGGCGGACGGGCGTCATCGTGGCTGGCGGTGACGGTCATGCTGGCCGGGTTCATCGTCGCCGGCTTCGGGCTGACCGCCACGAGCTGGACGCTGATCTGGATCGGCGCGGGGGTGTTCGTCGTGGGCGGCATCCTCGCCCTCGTCTTCGACATCTTCACCGACGTCGTGATCGACGCGCCGCGCGTGGGCATGCGCGCCGAGGACCACCGCTGAGGATCCATCGACGATCACTGCCAACGCGATCTCCCCGGCGGGCCCGCCCAAGCGGCGGCCCGCCTTTCTTCTCGCCCCGCCCGGTCTCCCTCCCCTCTCCTCCCCGCCCGCGTGCGTACAGGCCGGGCCGTTTTGTCGGTGACCGGCGCTAAATTGCTCACATGTGCCACCCCGTAGCCGCCTCTCCGTACGCCGAAGCACCGCAGACATGACCGGCAGCCCGATCGACCTGACCCTCGACGAAGCACGCCGGATCATCCTGCGCTCCCAGGGCCTCATCGGCGCCGACGCGCGCAAGGGCGGGGCGCACGGCATGCTGCGCAGGCTGGGCGCCGTGCAGCTCGACACGATCTCGGTCCTCGCCCGCTCCCACGAGCTGGTCGCCTACGCCCGCCTGGGCTCCGTGGGCCGGCCCACGGTCGAGCGGGCCTACTGGCACGACCCGGCCCGGAGCTTCGAGTACTGGTGTCACGCGGCCTGCATCCTGCCGATCGAGCACTGGCCCCTCTACTCCTTCCGCCGCCGCGCCTTCCGTGAGCGCAAGTTCCGCTGGCACGAGGTCCCCGACAACGTCGACAAGCTCCTCGACCAGGTGCGCGGCTCGGGCCCGGTGATGACCACCGACGTGGGCGGCGCGAAGAACGGCGGCCCCTGGTGGGACTGGTCCGACTCCAAGATCGGCCTGGAGTGGCTGCTCGACATCGGCGAGCTCGTCTGCACCCGCCGCGTCGGCTGGCGGCGCGTCTACGACCTGGCCGAACGCGCCGTCCCCGCCGACCTCCTGGCCCAGGACCTCCCCGACGAGGAGTGCGTGATCCGGCTGGCCGGCATCGCCGGGCGCTCGCTGGGCGTGGCCAACCGCACCGACCTGATCGACTTCCTCCGCCTCAAGGGCCGGTTCGCGGCGATCCTGGACGAGGCCCTGCTCAGCGGAGCGGCGGGCCTGACGCCGGTGCGGGTGTCGGGCTGGCCGGGCAAGAAGGGCCAGGCCAACGCCTGGGCGGACCCGGTGGCGCTCGGGTCGGAGCCGCGCGGCCGCCACCGCACCACGCTCGTCTCGCCGTTCGACTCCCTGATCTGGCACCGCGGCCGTACGGAGCGGGTGTTCGGCTTCACGTACACGCTGGAGCTCTACGTCCCCAAGCACAAGCGCGTGCACGGCTACTTCACGATGCCGGTCCTGGCGGGAGGCCGGCTGATCGGGCGCGTGGACCCGGCGCGCGAGGGCAAGACCCTGGTCGCCCGGCGGGTCCACCTGGAGCCCGGCCTGTCCCCCGCCAAGTGGGCCGGCGCGCTGGCCGACGCCCTGTGGTCGGCGGCCGGGTGGGTCGGCTGCGACTCCGTCCGCGTCGAGTACGCCGACCCCCCGGAGCTCGTCCCGATCCTGAACACCCCGCGCTGACGGCCGGGGGCGGGCCGGACCGGCGCCGCCCCCGGGGAGCGGCGGCCGCTCCCGCCGCCACGAGTGCTCAGCTCTCCTGGGGGCGGGATCGGCCGCGCAGGGCACGCAGGGCGAGCAGCCCGCCGATCCCCGGCACGAGCGCCCGCCACCGGGCACCGGCGGCCGACGGGTTCGACGAGACGGCCAGGACGACGGCCAGGTAGGCGATGCCGTGCAGCGGCCCGCCGTACGTCGTGATCGCCTTCGCGTGCACGGTGAGGAGGTTCGCCAGCAGCACGGCCAGCGAGGCGGCCTCGACCACGGACATCACTCGCAACAGCCGCATCCCGCTCACCCCTCCGCCCCGGGCCGCGCGATCATCAGGACCACCACGACCGCCCAGGCCAGGTTGTACAGGCCGGCGAGCATGGCCAGCGTACGCAGCCGCGCCACCGGGCCGGGCGAGTCGAGCGCCGCCCGCTGGCGCGGCACGATCTGCGCGGCCAGCAGGACCGCCGCGCCGGCGGTGAGCACCATCGACAGGGTGATCCAGATCTCCCCCATCCGCCCCTGCACCCCCGCCAGGACGATCCCGGCCAGCGGCACGATGAGGGCGGCGACGGCGTAGCCGCGGCTGACGCGGTGCAGCGCGGCCGCGACGGCGGGGTTGCGCTCGCCTCCCTCCGGCGGCTCCGTGGGGGCGTAGCGGGGAAACAGGCTCGTCGCGACGGCCGACCCGCCGACGAACACGACGGCGGCCAACACGTGCACCGACAACAGGACGACTTCCATCATGTGCGCCTCCTCCAACCTTCAGGTTCCCTGAAGCCTATCCAAAGCTTCAGCCCCCCTGAAGATCGGGCCCCGCCAGGCCACCCGCCCTTGGAATGGAGCCGGCTCGGAAGCCCTCATCCCCCCGACCACACGCCCCCGGGATCGCCGGCCGGCCGGGCTCCGTAGACCCAGCGAACAGCGGAGAACCCCAGGAGCAGCGAGAGCGAGGCGCCAAGGGGCAAAGGGGCGGCGGCGGGGAGGGGGTCAGCCGGTGGGATTGCCGGGGAAGGCCGCTTGGATGGCTGTGCCCACCTGGCGGCGGATCGGGTCGGCTTCGGGGCCGAACAGGCGTTCGTCCACCCCGGACACCGCCTCCATCGCCGCCCGCATCAGGCGCTTGCCCTCGGGCGTCACCTCGATGACCGACGCCGCGCCCGCGCGGGCGCGGCTGTCGTTCACCAGACCGGCCCGCTCCAGCACCTTCACCGCCGCGTGCGCGCTCTGCACGGTGATCCCGGACATGCGTGCCAGGTCGCTGAACGACGCCCCCGGCATGGCGGCGATGTGCCCCAGCAGCCCCAGCCGGCTGACCGTCAGGTCGAGCGGTGCCAGTGCCGCGTTCAGCTCGGCCTCGACCTGGCGGGCCAGCGTCAGCACCACGATCGAGGTGCTGGTGGCGGGCGGCGCGGGACGAGCGTTCTCGGGCACCGTCCCAGTGTCCCGCACGCACGGGCACGCGGCGCACCGCAGGTGGCGTGGCGCACCGCGGGTCGCACCGCGGGTCCCGCCGGTGCCGGCGCCGAAACCGTCGGCGCCGGCGTCGGCGGAACGGTCAGGTGATCTCCAGCATGCGTTCGCGCACCGCGTAGACCACGGCCTCCATCCGCGAGTGCAACTGCAGCTTGTCGAGGATGTTGCGGACGTGGTTCTTCACGGTGTTCTCGGAGATGAACAGCTGCTTGGCGATCTCGCGGTTGTTCATGCCCTTGGCCACCAGCCGCAGGACCTCCATCTCGCGCTCGGTCAGCCGGGGCACGGGCAGCTGGGGCGGGCGTTCGGCCCCCTTGCGGCTCATGTTCGCGAACTCGCTGATGAGCTTGGCCGCCATCGCCGGGTTGATCAGCGACTGGCCTTCGTACACGCCGCGCACGGCGGCCGGGACGTCGTTGATCTGGACGTCCTTCAGCAGGTAGCCGGTCGCCCCTGCCTTGATGGCCTCGAAGAGGTCCTCCTCCTCGTCGCTCACGGTCAGCATGATGATGCGGGTGCTGGGGACCGAGGCCTTGATGCCCTTCGTCGCCTCGATCCCGTCCTGCCGCGGCATGCGTACGTCCATGAGCGCGACGTCGGGCATGAGGCGATCGGCCAGTTCGACCGCCTCCTGCCCGTCGCTCGCCTCACCGACCACCTCGATGTCGGGCTCAGCCGCCAGCGCCAACGCCAGGCTCCGCCTGATCAGCTCGTGATCGTCCACGATCAGCACGCGAATGGGCTCGCTCGCTGACGTGCGGGCCTCGCCGGACTCGCTCACGAGGCCTCCTCGGTCCGCCTCGCGACTGCGTTTCCCTCGCGGCGCTCGCTCACCTGAACCTGACTGAGCTCGCTCACGTCTCCTCCTCGTCGGGGGCCAGAGCCGTAACCGCCATGATGGCACGTGTGCCGCGGTCACCGGGTGGTCGAGAAGATCTTTTAGCGCACGATCAGGGCTCTACGAGCCGCAACACGCCGTAGTTGTACCCGCGTCTGTTGTAGACGACGCTCGGCTGGCCGCTCTCCTTGTCACGGAACAGGTAGAAGTCGTGGCCCACGAGCTCCATCTCCAGCAGCGCCTGGTCGATGGTCATGGGTTCGGCTCGGTGGAACTTCTCCCGGACGATGAGCGGCCCGTCGCCGTCCATCTCGATCGGGACGATGTCGTCATCCTGCTTGTCGTCGTTGTAGCGATCGTCGGCGTGCTGGAACAGCTCGTCCTCGCTGGGCGCGGCCGGCTCCGGCACGGCGCGCTCCTGCCGGGGCGCCAGGTCGGCGACGTCCGGGAGGGTCGCGGTGATCTCCGCCACCGAGGGCGGGCAGTGGTTTCCGTGATGGACCTTGCGCCGGTCGGCCAGCCGCCTGAGCCGGCCCTCCAGCTTGTCGAGGGCTATGTCGAGGGCGGCGAACCGGTCGTCGGCCGAGGCTTCGGCGCGGATGGCCGGCCCCCGGGAGTGAATGGTCAGCTCGACGCGCTCCCGCTGTCCGGCGAGGCGCGGATTGCGCTCCTTCGACACCTCCACATCGACTCGGATGAGTTTGTTGTCCAGACGTTCGATCCTGGCCAGCTTGGTGGTCACGTGGTCGCGGAACCGGTCACTCACACCTGTGTGCCGGCCCTTGACGATGATCTCCATGCAAAAGCCCCCCTTCCGTCTAACGACTGTGCAAGAGCGCCCGAGAACCTGCACACCGGGCGGGGTCTTCTGTCTGCCTTTCTGTCACCCTTACCCTCTTCCGAATCGCGGTCGCCGGGAACTCGGAAGGCACCCGTCCGGCCGACCTGGTCTTCGACCCCACATCCGCCTGCTGAGGGTCTCGCAGCTCTGTTGCCACTACTGCCCTTCTCTTCTGGCGAGAAGCATCTGGCTTCTCGGGAAGGCAGGACTTACCTCTAAGCCGCACCGTGATCGGTCGACAAAGAGTCGCCTTACGTGGACCGTTTTGCCTGCGGCTGGCATCGGCTAGCAGAGCCGGGAGCCCCGGCTCTGCGCAACCACGGACCCGAACGGGTGCCATGTCAGAACGCTATCCGCATCCTGGGCGGATGTCAGCCGGAGGATCGACCGAACGATCACGGTGCGTGATATCAGCGAGGTCGGAATGGGCGGTTTGGTGTCCTGTTTAATCGGTCGGCGACCCGTATGGTCGGGTGCTGACCGCCCGTTGATCTGCGCCGCCGCGACCCCCGAGGAAGCGACATGTGACCTCCCGGTGAGGGGTGCGGATGCCGGACTCTTTACTCACCGTCACCGTAATGGTTTTTAAGATCTTCGGCGTGTCGCGGCGACGGTGATCGCCATCGGGACCAGCATTCCCGCTGATCGGAGGGCTCGCGCGGCCTCGGCGAGGGTGGCGCCGGTCGTGACGATGTCGTCCACGAGCAACGCACAGGGCGCTGGAGGGCCGCCCGCGGCGCGGACGACCTGGAGTGACCCGGCGAGGTTGGCGGCCCGCTCGGCGCGGCTCAGGCCCGCCTGGTCGGCCACCGGGCGGACCTGCGCGAGGGCCGCCCACGGGCGCGCGGGCAGGCCGAGCGCGCTCATGGCGCGGGCGGCCGGCCGGGCCAGACGGGCGATCGGGTCGTGGCCCCTCGCGCCGACGCTGGCCCGGCTGCTGGGCACGGGGACGACGGCGAACCCCCCGGCCCCGGCCGCCCAGGAGGACGACGGGGCGCGGGAGAGTGCCGTGAGCGCGGTGAACGCCAGCGCCTGCGCCAGGACGGCCGCCAGCGCCACCGCGCCCCGCTCCTTGTAGGCGAGGAGCGCCCGGCGGGCCGGGCCCTCGTACGGCCCGGCCGACCAGCAGTCGGGGAGGCCGGGCGGGCAGGGGTGCGGCAGGCGCCTGGCCGGGCGGGCGGTCAGCTCCGCCACGCAGGCCGCGCAGCAGCGCGCCCCCTTGGCTCCGCAGGCGGCGCAGGCGGGAGGCAGGACCAGGTCGAGCACGGCGGTCAGCACGCGGCCCAGCATGCCGCCCGCCACCGACAGTTCCACCCCCGCAGGCCCGGGTCCCGGGGGCCGTCCTGCGCCGGAAAGCGAGGGGCGGGTCAGCCCAGGGGGAACAGAGGGGTGCCGGCGTCGGGTTCGATCTTGGTGGTCCAGCTCTGGTCCTGCGACAGCTCCAGGATCTCCGAGCCCCTCCCCTTGTCGGCCTCCGCCTGCGCCAGCACGTGCTCGTTCAGCGCCGCCACGCGTTGCAGCCGGTTCTTCAGCGGGATCTCGGTGATGTCGCCGTCACCGATGTCGATCTCGTTCAGTATCTGCCCGGCCGTGCTCTTGACCAGCACGAGCACGTGCTCGTCGTCGCGCCACGCGAGGTCCTCGATCTCGCCGCCCGGGCCCCTGGCGGTCGGCACCCGGACGTTGCTCAGCATCAGCCCGCCCGCCTGGGTCAGCGCGCCGATGTGGACGAGGTTCTCGCCGTCCTCGCCGGTGGTCAGCGCCACCCGCACGCCGTCCCTGGCGATGCGCAGGCGGGTGACGTCCCAGCCCTTGAGACCCGGCGCGGCGATCCGCTCGGCCGGGCGGCCCGAGGCGGGGTCGTAGCGCAGCACGACGCCGTTCTTGCGGTCGAACGTCCACAACGAGCCGTCGCGGTGCCACGACGGCGCCGTGAGGTCCTGCGGGCCGCCGTGGATGACCTCCCGCCACTGCGCGTCCTGGCTGACGGCGGTCACCGAGATGCCGGTGGAGGTCCGCGCGGCCACGAAGTCGCCCTGCTTGGAGACGGCGAAGTCGGAGTAGCCCTCGCGCGGCTGCCCGGCCGGGCCCGCGACGGGGTTGCCCGGCCCCTCGCTGGTCAGGTCGCGGACGGCGCCCTTGCTGACGTAGAAGTCGGCGTTGACGCCGTTGTCCAGCCAGCCCTGGTCGACGTTGGGCTGCGAGACGGAGTACGGCTCCCCGTCCACCTGCACCTCGATGACGCGGCCCTTGGCCACGTCGTTGTTGGTGAGGCTGTAGCGGATCTGGGCCATGAGGCCGTGCTCGCCGCTCAGGTCGAAGGGGTCGATCGGGCCGGACAGGTTGACCACCACCCGCTCGTCCTCGCCCGAGCGCACCGACTCGACCCTCGTGCCGAGCGGGAAGCTGGTGCCCACCGCGCCCTCCAGGGCCGCGCTGGGGCTCTTGAGCAGCCGCTCCAGGATGATCTGCGCGTAGGTCTCGGTGGGGCGCAGCCGCAGCGGCACGCTGTCGACGACGAGCCGGTCCTGCGTGCCGCCGCCCAGGTAGTAGAGCTTGGTCGGCCGGTACGCCCGGTCGACGTCGGACTTGGTCAGGATGAGCCCCGGCGGCAGGCCGCTCACCCGGTAGCCGCCCTCCTTCACCTTGACCAGCTCGAACGAGCGCACCCAGTTCCCGGCCAGCGGGACGTAGGTGTCGTCCTCCTCGATCCTGGCGATCTGCGGCACCTTGACCGTCACCTTCTGCGCCGTCTCGGTGCCGTCCTGGTCGCCGAGGTCGAAGCTCCAGTGCCAGGCGTCGTCGAGCACGGTCACCGCGCCCGACGGGCTCCAGCTCTTGAGCGCCTCGGGGGTGAGGTACTGCGGCAGGATCGTCGGGTCGTCGGCGTAGGCGGCCATGGCCGCCTGGAGGCCCTTGATGGTCTCCTGGGGGCCCCAGCCGGGCTGCGGGAGGGTGGCGATCATGCGCTGGAACGGCTTGCTCAGCGGGTCGCCGCTGCCGGAGTCGTCCACCATGTAGGGCCCGGTGACCGGGATCACCGTGCAGCCCGAGCTCGCCAGCACCACGGCCGCCGCGGCCGTGACGAGCGTCCAGAAGCGGCTAGTCCTCCTCATCGACCGCTCCGTCCCCCGTGGCGGGCAGCAGCACGGGCGTCATGGCCCCGCGCCAGGTGCGCCGCATCTCGATCTCCGGCGGCACCAGCGGCAGCGGCGACCCCTTGAGGTCGGCCCCGGCCGTCCTGGGCAGCGTCAGCCTGAACTGCGAGCCCTCGCCCGGCTGGCCCCACGCCTGGAGCCAGCCGCCGTGCAGCGTGGCGTCCTCGCGGCTGATGGCCAGGCCGAGGCCGGTGCCGCCGATGGTCCGCGCGCGCGAGGGGTCGGCCCGCCAGAAGCGGTCGAAGACCATCGTGTCCTCGCCCGGCTTGAGGCCGATGCCGTGGTCGCGTACGGCGACCGCCACGGCGTCCCGGTCGGCGCCGACGGTGACCACGATCTCCCGGCCCTCGCCGTGCTCGATGGCGTTGAACAGCAGGTTGCGCAGGATGCGCTCGACTCTGCGGTTGTCGATCTCGGCCATGCAGGGCTCGGGCGGCAGGCGCAGCTCGAAGCGGGTGCCGTGCCGCTCGGCCAGCGCCTCGGAGTCCTCGATCGCGCGCAGCACGACCTTGGTGACGTCCACGGGCTCCAGGTCGAGGGTGGCGGCGCCCGCGTCGTAGCGGCTGATCTCCAGCAGGTCGCCCAGCATGGACTCGAAGCGTTCGAGCTGGGCCTGCATGAGCTCGGCCGAGCGGGCGGCCATCGGGTCGAAGTCTTCGCGGGCGTCGTACAGCAGGTCGGCGGCCATGCGGACGGTGGTCAGCGGGGTGCGCAGCTCGTGGGAGACGTCGGAGACGAACTGCCGCTGGACCTGCGACAGCTCCTCGAGCTGGTGGATCTTGAGCGCCAGGTTGGCGGCCATCTCGTTGAACGAGTTCGCCAGGCGGGCCAGGTCGTCCTCGCCGCGTACCTTCAGCCGCTCGTCGAGCTTGCCGGCGGCCAGGCGCTCGGCGGCCTGGCGGGCCAGCCGGACCGGGGTGACGACCTGCCTGGCCACCAGATACGCGATCGCCGCCAGCAGCAGCACCAGGCCGAGGCCCACCACCACGATGGCGAGGCGGACGTTGGTCAGCAGCGCCTCTTCCTCGTCGAGCGGGAAGAAATGGTAGACCTCGTAGTTCTGGCCGGTGAACGGCTCGTGGACGACGCCGCCGACGATGTACATGAGCCGGGCCTGGCTCTGGCCGGTCAGCGCGACCCGCGCGATGGAGACGATGGGCTTGTCGTACTCCAGCTTGTCGACGTTGCGCCGCAGCCCGGCGCGCAGGGCGAGCGGCACGTTGGCGGGCACGAGGCGGCCGGAGGCACGCGACTGGCCGGGGCTGGCGACGTTGAGGATGAGCACGTCGTAGCGCTTCTTGGAGCCGCCGTCACCGGAGCCGGTGACGGTGCTCATCACCTCGTCGAGCGGGTTGGCCGTGGACTTGCCCGCGTCGACGGCCTTGGCCTGGTCGTCGTCGGGAGGGGCCAGCGCGTCGGCGATCTGCAACCGGTCGGCGTTGGCCTCGCTGACCGAGGACTGCTGGCTGCTCTGGATGACGGCGTTGTTGATCTGCTGGAACAGGAACGCGCCGAGCACCACCACCACGATGACGGAGATCACCAGCGTGCTGGTGACCACCTGGAGCTGGAGCGAGCGCCGCCAGACGCTGCGTGCCCTGCCCGCCGCACGGCGCACCCGCCGGCGGACGCCGCCGAGGATCTGGCGGAGCGTCCGCCGGCGCGGGCGCCTGTTCTTCGTCGGGGGCATGGCGGAGCGGCGTGGGGCAGGTCAGGCGGGGCCGGCTTTGTAGCCCACGCCGCGGACCGTGACCACGATCTCGGGGTGCTCGGGGTCCTTCTCGATCTTGGCCCGGAGCCGCTGGACGTGCACGTTGACCAGCCGGGTGTCGGCCGCGTGCCGGTAGCCCCAGACTTGCTCCAGCAGGACCTCGCGGGTGAAGACCTGGCGCGGCTTGCGGGCCAGCGCGACGAGCAGGTCGAACTCGAGCGGCGTGAGGTTGATGGTCTCCTCGCCCCGCTTGACCGAGTGACCGGCCACGTCGATGGTGATGTCGCCGATCTGGAGGATCTCCGGGGTCGGCTCGTCGGTACGGCGAAGGCGCGCCCGCACCCGCGCGACCAGCTCCTTCGGCTTGAACGGCTTGACGATGTAGTCGTCGGCACCGGACTCCAGCCCGAGGACGACGTCGATCGTGTCGCTCTTGGCCGTGAGCATGACGATCGGAACCCCCGACTCAGCCCGGATCCTGCGCGCCACGTCGATGCCGTCGGCCCCCGGCAGCATCAGGTCGAGCAGGACCAGGTCCGGGCGCGTGTCCCGGAACGCGTCGAGGGCCTTGTCGCCGTCGGAGACGAAAGATGGTTCGAAACCCTCGCCCCGAAGCACGATCCCCAGCATCTCGGCGAGAGCGGCGTCGTCGTCGACGACCAGCACGCGACCTTTCATGGCCCCTCATTCGTTCTACGCATTGTGGGACATACCCGCACGATCGCTGAAGGTTACCCTCGGTGGACCCATGAGTGTGACCTGAGCCCTACAAAAGGCGAATTTTAGGTCCGCCCCCGCGACCGCAACCTCAGTCTGAGGTAACAGAGCGACTTTCGGCCATCCCCGGAGGGGAAGCTCGCCAGATTCGCCCAGGAATGCGGGCTTAATACCTCAGCGAATCCGCTCTGCGACACCACCGCCCCGCCCAGCATGCCAGGATTGGGATATGTCAGACGGTCACGGTCCCTCGCCCGAGACGCCCCCCGGCTGGTCGGCCGCAGAGCCCCCGCCCTACAGCGCCCCGCCGGCCTCCCCGTGGACCGCGCCCGGCTCCCCCGAGCAGGTGCCCTACGGGCAGCCGTACGGGCAGGCTCCGCAGCCCGCCGGGCCGCCCCACGGGCCCGGCCCGCAGCCACCCTATCCCGCCCAGCAGCCACCGGCGTACGGCCACCTGCCGCCGCCCGCGCTGCGGCCGGGCATCATCCCGCTGCGCCCGCTGGGCGTGGGCGACATCCTCGACGGCACCATCAAGCTCATCCGCTCCAACCCCAAGGCCGTGCTGGGCCTGTCGGTCCTGGCCGCGCTGCTCACCTCCGTGCCGCTGGCCGTGGGGCAGGCGTTCGTGCTCGACACGGTGGCCGACAACCTGGACGAGCCCGGCACGGCCTCCGCGGGCACGCCGCTCACCGGCCTGGCCGCCCAGTACGGCGGCACGCTGGTGTCCTACGCCGTCCAGTTCGTCGTGGTCACGCTGCTGACCGGCGTGCTGACCCGCATCCTCGGCCGGGCCGTCTTCGGCGGCCACCTCGGCGCCGGCGAGGCGTGGCGGCTGGTCAAGGGCCGCGTCCCGGCGCTGTTCGGCGTCGTCGGGCTCATGGTCGTGATCATGGTGGTGCCGCTGGCCGCCTTCGTGCTGATCGGCGTGGCGCTGGCCGTCAACGGCGCCGGCGTCGGCGCCGTGCTCGGGGTGACGGTGTTGTTCATCGTCCTCTACCTCGCCTACTACCTGTACTTCCGCACCCGCTTCGCGTTCGCCTCGCCGGCCGTGGTGCTGGAGGGCCGCGGGCCGCTCGACGCCATGCGCCGCTCCTGGCACCTGGTGACCGGCGACTTCTGGCGGGTGTTCGGCATCCTGCTGCTCACCTCGCTGCTGGTGGGCCTGGTGTCGAGCATCCTGTCGCTGCCGTTCACGCTCGCCGGCACGCTGTTCGGCATGTTCGGCGCGGGCTCGGTGGCCAACGCGGTCGTCTCGGCCGTGCTGATCGCGATCGGCGGCACGCTCGCCGCGATGCTCACCTATCCCTTCGAGGCGGGGGTGGCCGGCCTCCTGTACGCCGACCGGCGGATGCGCGGCGAGGCCTTCGACCTCGTGCTCCAGACCGCGGCCATCGAGCAGCAGCGCCAGGGCTGGGTGCACGCCTCGGCCGACGAGCTCTGGCACCCGTCCCACTCCGCCAGGTCGTGAGCCCGGCCGGCAGGGAGGAGGCGGCGCGGCGGGCCGCGGAGGAGCTCCTCAAGCCCCAGTACGAGCACGAGTCGCTGCCCGACCTGCTCAGGCGCCGCTTCGAGCAGTTCCTCGGCGACCTGATCGACGCCGTCACGGGTGACGGCCCGGCGGGCGGGCTCATCGCCGCCGTCGTCATCCTGGTGATCATCATCGCGGCGATCGTGCTGGTCTCGTGGTACCTGCGCCGCACCCGCCGCGACCGGGCGCCCGAGGCCGGCGGCCTGTACGGCGAGCGCGCCATGACCGCCGACGAGCACCGCCGCGCCGCCGAGCGCCTGGCCGGCGAGGGGCGCTGGAGCGAGGCCGTCCAGGAACGGCTCCGGGCCATCGCCCGCGACCTGGAGGAACGCGCCCTGGTGGACGGCATGCCGGGCCGCACCGCCGACGAGCTGGCGGCCGAGGCCGCGGCGGCGCTGCCCGCCTTCGCCGAGGAGCTGGCGGCGGCGGCCCGCTCGTTCGACGAGGTGACCTACGGCGGCGTGCCCGGCACCCCCGGCGCCTACGCCGCCATGACCGGCCTCGACGAGCGCCTGCGCCAGGCCCGCCCGGTCCCGCTGCCCGCCGCGGCCCCCGCCGGAGGAACTCCGTGAGCGCGCCCCCCGACTCGTCCCTCGCCCCCGGCGGCCCGGCGCTCGGCGAGCCCGCCGTCACCCCCGACGGCGTGGTGCCCGCCGATCCGCCGGGCGGCTCCGAGCCGACCTCTCCCACGATCCGCTCCACCTGGAACGCCGGCCGCCTGTTCGTGCTCCTGGGGGCCCTCGTCGTCCTGATGGCGGTGCTCGGCGTGCTGCTCTCCCCGCAGCGCGGGCCCTCCCGCCCGCTCGACCCCGCCGACACCTCGCTGGCCGGCTCCAGGGCCCTGGCGGAGCTGCTGCGCGCCCGCGGCGTCCAGGTCGACCGGGTGGACTCCGCCGAGGCGGCCGCCCAGCGGGCCGCGGCGGGCGGCGACCGGCTGCTGCTGATCACCGACACCACCTACGTCAACGAGTACGCCCTGGCCAGGATCCAGGGCGACCGCCTGGTCGTCGGCGCGGTGCCCGGCCTCGAAGCCCTGGCCCCGGGCGTGCGCACCGACGCGGTGCCGGCCCGCACCCGCTCCCGCGAGCCCGGGTGCGCCCTGCCCGCGGCGCGGGCGGCGGGCAGCGCCTACATGGGCGGCGCGGCGCTCCACGGCCCCGCCGGGGCGGTCCGCTGCTACCCGGCCACCGGGGGCGGCCACACGCTGGTCTCCTACCGCAACGCGGGCGGCACGACCACGGTCGTCGGCGACGGCTCGTTCATGACGAACCTGCGCCTCGGCGAGGACGGCAACGCCGCGCTCGCCCTCAACCTCATCGGCACCGGCCGGCCGGTGACCTGGCTGGTCCGCCCCGACCACCCGCCCGTGACGGAGCTGCCCGGCGAGCGCGGCAAGTCGATCTACGACCTCATGCCCGACAACGTGCGCTGGACCGTCTACATGGCGATCATCGCCGTGGCCCTGACCGCGTTCTGGCGCGGGCGGCGGCTCGGCCCCGTCGTGGCCGAGCGCCTGCCGGTCATCGTGCGCGCGGCCGAGACGGTCGAGGGCCGCGGCCGCCTCTACCGCGCCCGCCGCGCCCGGCAGCGGGCCGCCGACGCCCTGCGCGCGGGCACGATCGACCGCCTGACCCCCAGGCTGGGCCTGGCCACAGGAGCGGGCCGGCAGGAGGTCGTCGCCGCCCTCGCCGCGCGCACCGGCCAGGACGCCCACCAGATCGGCGCGGCCCTGTACGGCCCGCCGCCCACCGACGACGCGGCCCTCGTCGATCTGGCCGCATACTTGGACCTCATGGAAAGGCAGGTCAGTGAGCTTTGAGGAGAGTTACCGCGCCACGACGTCCGCCGACGCGGCCAGGGACGCGCTCGCCGCGCTGCGCGCCGAGGTGGCCAAGGCCGTCGTGGGCCAGGACGCGGTGGTGACGGGGCTGGTCATCGCGCTGCTGTGCAAGGGGCACGTGCTGCTGGAGGGCGTGCCCGGCGTGGCCAAGACGCTGATGGTCCGCACGCTGTCCGCCGCCCTGTCGCTGGACTTCAAGCGGGTGCAGTTCACCCCTGACCTGATGCCGGGCGACGTGACCGGGTCGCTGATCTACGACACGAGGACCGCGGAGTTCGAGTTCCGCGAGGGTCCCGTCTTCACGAACCTGCTGCTGGCCGACGAGATCAACCGCACCCCGCCGAAGACGCAGGCCGCGCTGCTGGAGGCGATGGAGGAGCGGCAGGTCAGCGTGGAGGGGGCGGCCAGGCGGTTGCCCGACCCGTTCGTGGTGTGCGCGACCCAGAACCCGGTCGAGTACGAGGGCACCTACCAGCTCCCCGAGGCGCAGCTCGACCGGTTCCTGCTGAAGCTGACCGTGCCGCTGCCGCCGCGCGAGCAGGAGGTCGCGGTGCTGGAGCGGCACGCGCGCGGGTTCGACCCGCGCGACCTGTCGGAGGTCAAGGCCGTCGCCACCGCCGACGACCTCGCGGCCGGGCGGCAGGCCGCCGCCCAGGTGCACGTGGCGCCCGAGGTGCTCGGCTACATCGTGGACGTCGCGCGCGCCACCCGCAGCTCGCCCTCGCTTCAGCTCGGCGTCTCGCCGCGTGGCGCGACGGCGCTGCTGGCCGCGTCCCGGGCGTGGGCGTGGCTGTCCGGGCGCTCCTACGTCACGCCGGACGACGTCAAGGCGCTGGCCAGGCCCGCGCTGCGGCACCGCGTGCAGCTCCGGCCCGAGGCGGAGCTGGAGGGCGCCACCGCCGACGGCCTGCTCGACGGCATCCTGGCCTCGGTCCCGGTCCCGCGCTGATGGTGCTGACGGGGCGGGCCGCGCTGGTCGCGGCGCTCGGGACCGTGGTGGTGATGGTCGCGCCGCGGCCCGCGGCGGCGCTGGCCGGGGTGTGCCTGCTGCTGGCCGCCGCGGTCGTCGTGGACCTGACGTTCGCCGGGTCGGTGCGGGCGCTGCGCCTGCGCCGGTCCGGGGACACGCTGGTGCGGCTCGGACAGCGGGCCACGGTCGAGCTGGTCGTGGAGAACCCCGGGCCGCGGCGGGTGCGGGGCGTGCTGCGCGACGCCTGGCCGCCGTCGGCCGGGGCCACGCCGCGCGTCGCGCCCCTCGACGTGCCCAAGGGCGAGCGCCGCAGGATCGTGGTCACGCTCGCTCCCACGCGGCGCGGCGACCGGTCGCCGGTGGCGGTCACGGTGCGCTCGCTAGGGCCGCTCGGGCTGGCCGGCCGGCAGGGGAATCACCGCGTGCCGTGGACGGTGCGGGTGCTGCCGCCGTTCCTGTCGCGCAAGCACCTGCCCGCGCGGCTGGCCCGGCTGCGCGAGCTGGACGGGCGGCACCCGGCGCTGGTGCGCGGGCAGGGCACCGAGTTCGACTCGCTGCGCGAGTACGTGGTCGGCGACGACGTGCGCTCGATCGACTGGCGGGCCACGGCGCGCAGGCACGACGTGGTGGTGCGCACCTGGCGGCCCGAGCGCGACCGGCGGGTGCTGATCGTGCTCGACACCGGGCGCACGTCGGCGGGCCGCGTCGGCGACGCGCCGATCCCCCTGGCCGGGGCGGCGGCGGGCGGCGGCGGGCTGCTGGCACGGCCGGACCCGCGGCCGGTGGCGGGGTGGCCGCGGCTCGACTGGTCGATGGACGCGGCGCTGCTGCTGGCCGCGCTCGCCGCCCGCGCCGGCGACCGGGTCGACTTCCTGGCCCACGACCGGGCCGTACGGGCCTGGGTGAGCGGAGCGTCCCGCACCGAGCTGCTGTCGTCGCTGGTCAACGTCATGGCGCCGATCGAGGCCGAGCTGGTCGAGGCCGACGCGCAGGGCATGGTGGCGGCCGTCCTGTCGCGGGCCAAGCGGCGCTGCCTGGTGGTGCTGCTGACCGACCTCAACGGGGCGGCCATGGACGAGGGGCTGATGCCGGTGCTGCCGCAGCTGTCGTCGCGGCACCTGGTGCTGGTGGCCGGGGTGTCCGATCCGCGGGTGGCCGCGATGGCGGCCCGGCGCGGGACGGCCGAGGAGGTCTACGACGCGGCGGCGGCCGAGCACGCCCGGCTCGAACGGCGGCGCATCACGGCCCGGCTGCGGCGCGCCGGGGTCGAGGTCGTGGACGCGCCGCCGGAGGACATCGCGCCGGCGCTGGCGGACGCGTACCTGGCGCTGAAGGCCGCGGGCCGCCTCTAGGCGGTGGGGGCGGTGTCGGGGGCGCGTTCGATGTCGCCGGTCTCGTGCGCCCGCAGGGCGCGCCGGCCGAAGGCGATGACGTAGCCGAGGAAGGCCACCTCCGCCAGCACGCCGATGCCCACCCGAGCCCAGGTCGGCAGCCCCGACGGGGTGACGAACGCCTCGATCAGCCCCGACGCGAACAACACCGCCACCAGCCCCAGCGCCACGCTCATCACGGCCCGCCCCTGCTCGGCCAGGACCTCGGTGCGCCGGCGCGGCCCCGGGTCGATGACCGTCCAGCCCAGGCGCAGGCCGACGGCCGCCGCCAGGAAGACGGCGGTCAGCTCCAGCAGCCCGTGCGGGGTGATCAGGCCGAAGAAGATGTCCAGCTTGCCGCGGGAGGCCATGAGGCCGCCGGAGATGCCGACGTTCGCGGCGTTCTGGAACAGCGCGTACGGAATGGGCAGCCCCAGCAGCACCGAGTAGATGATCATCTGGGCGGACACCCACGCGTTGTTGAGCCACACCCGGCTGGCGAAGGAGGCGGCCGGGTTCTCGGAGTAGTAGTCGGCGAAGTCGTGCTCGACGAGCCGGGTGATCTCGTCGGGCGTGCCGATCGTGGCCTGCACCTCGGGGTTGGCCGCCACCCACGCGCCCAGCACCCAGGCCACGGCCGTGCAGGCCAGCGCGCTGGCCAGCCACCACCACCGCGCCCGGTAGGCCACCACGGGGAACGACACCGTGAAGAAGCGGCCGAACTCCCGCCACGCGGGCGTGCGCGCCCCCGTCACCGCGGACCGGGCCCGCGCCACCAGCGCGGACAGCCGGCCGACGAGCATCGGGTCGCGGGCGGCGGAGCGGACGATGGACAGGTGCGTCGCCACCCGCTGGTAGAGGTCGACCAGCTCGTCCACCTCGGCGCCGGTCAGCGACGAGCGGTGCTTGACCAGATGGTCGAGCCGGTCCCAGGCCGGGCGGTGCGCGGCGATGAACGCGTCGATGTCCACCCGAACATTCTGGCCGCTCGGTCACCCGCGCACAGCCGTTAGGCTCCACATATGTCAGAGGTTGTGACGGGGGACGCGGTCGTCGTCGAGGTGCGGGTGGCGCAGATGCCCTCCCGCGCGGTGGCGATCGTCATCGACGTGGCGGTGCAGCTCGTCGTGCTGGTGCTGGCGTACGCGGCCGTCGGGACGTTCGCCACGATCTCGGACGTGGCCATGCTCGCGGCCGTCATGATCGTGCTGGTCGTCCTGGTCATGGTCGGCTATCCGGTGATCTTCGAGACGCTCAGCCGGGGGCGCAGCCTCGGCAAGCTGGCGCTCGGCCTGCGGGTGGTGAGCGACGACGGCGGGCCGGTGCGGTTCCGGCAGGCGCTGTTCCGCGGGCTGGCAGGCGTGGTGGAGTTCTGGATGTTCCTCGGCGCGCCCGCGCTGATCGCCTCGCTGGTCTCGCAGCGGGGCAAGCGGCTGGGGGACGTCTTCGCGGGCACGATCGTCATCTCCGACCGCGCGCCGCGCGGGAGCGGGCAGGCCATCGTGATGCCGCCGCCGCTGGCGGCCTGGGCCGCGACGCTGGAGCTGTCGCGGCTCCCCGACGAGGTGGCGCAGGCGGCCCGCCAGTACCTCCTGCGCTGGCACGACCTGTCGCCGCGGCTCCAGCACGAGATGGGGGTGCGGATCGCCACCCAGACGGCGGCGTTCGTGTCGCCGTCGGCACCGGCCGGGGTGCCGCCGTACGCGTACCTGAGCGCCGTGCTGGCCGAGCGCCGCAGGCGCGAGGAGGCCCGGCTGGCCCGCATGGCCGGCACCGCGGGCGTCCCCGCGCCGCCGCACCTGCCACCGTCACCGCCACCGCCTCCGCCGCCGCACCTGCCGCCGTCACCGCCACCGCCTCCGCCGCCGCCGGGCCCTCACGCCCAGCCCGGTCCGTACGCGCCCCCGCCGCCCTCCTCCCCGCCGCCTCCCCCGCCGTCTTCGCAGCCGCCCGCGCCGCAGCCGCCGCGCACCACGCCGGGCGGGTTCGCGCCCCCGCAATGAGGAACGGCGGCCGCCCCCGCCAGGGGGACGGCCGCCGTCGCCGGAAGGGTCAGTGCCCCCGTCCGGCCCGGTACGACTCCTGGCTCTGCACGTTCAGCCGGTCGGTCCTGACGTGCCGGGCGCTGTCGGTCAGCCGGTCGTCGATCCTGACGATGTCGAGGCCGTGGTGGAAGTCGGCCCCGTAGATGTAGCCGTTGTAGTAGTAGGCGGACCAGATCCCGCCGCCGGTCCCGTCCGCGCGGGGACCACGCTCGAAGTAGCCGATCTCCCTCGGGTGGGCCGCGTCGGTGAAGTCCCAGACGGACAGGCCGCCCATGTACCACGCCTGCACCATGATGTCGCGGCCCTTGACCGGGATCAGCGAGCCGTTGTGCGCCACGCAGTTCTCGCTGTCGGCCTGGTAGCGCGGGATCTTGAAGTAGCTCTTGAAGACGAGCTGCCCGCGCACGATCTCGTAGATGGCGTCCGCGCCACGGTTCGGCCCCGTGGCCTCGTTGCAGGTGGCCTGGCCGCCGCCGCCGAGCTCGTCGGTGAAGACGACCTTCCTGGCGTCGTTGCTGAACGTGGCCGAGTGCCAGAAGGCGAAGTTCGGGTCCGTGGTGCGGGCGGTCACCACCGGGTTGAGCCGGTCGCGGATGTCGAACAACACGCCGTCACCCATGCACGCGCCCGCCGCGATGTCCTTCTCGGCGTAGGCGGTGATGTCGTGGCAGCCGCTGGTGGGCACCAGCAGGCCGGGCTGGGTCTCGTTGCCGCCGTCGGGGAAGACGACCGGGGTGGCCGCCACGGCCGCCTCGGCGGGATTCCTCAGCGGCACCTTGATGATCGAGATCTTGTCGTGCGGCGGCTGGCAGTCGGGGAAGGTGCTGCTCGGGTTGTAGGAGGAGACGTAGATGTAGACGTTCCTGTTCCGGTCGTGGCCCCTGCCCGGCACCAGGGTCAGGGTGTGGGAGCCGCAGTTCGTCTCGACCGACTTGATGTACTTCGGATTGGCCTTGTCGGAGACGTCGAAGATGCGGACGCCCTCCCACGCCTCCTTGTGGTCGGCGGTCAGGGCCGTGCTGTTGCAGGAGTCGTCGCTGCGCGAGGAGTCCACGGCGGTGAACAGCAGGTCGCCGTACACGCTGACGTCCATCTGCGAGCCCGGGCAGACGACGGAGCTGACGGGCGTGGCCCGCTTCGGGTCGCGGACGTCGTAGATGGAGAAGCCGCCGTAGTTGCCGACGTAGGCGTAGCCGTCCTGGAAGGCGATGTCGGTGTTGATGGTGGTGGCGAGCGGGGCGGGCTTGGGGATGTTCAGCACGTGGGTCACGTTGGGGCTGGTGACCACGGTGTCGGCGGGCGGGATGTCTGCGGCGGACGCGGGTATCGCGGTCAGCGGTAACGCCAGGGCCGCCGCGACCGCCACGAGGGCGCGGCGCGGGATGGACACTCGGGGAGCCTCCTTGCGGGGATGGTCAGTGATCGTGGCCGTGGCCGCGGTCCGGGTAGGACGCCTGCGACTGGACGTTCAGCCGCCGTGTCTTGACGCTGTTCGCCTGGTTCGTCCGCCAGTCGTTGATCTTGAGCACGTCCAGGCCCAGGTTGAAGTCGGAGCCGTAGATGTAGCCGTTGTAGTAGTACGCCGACCAGAAGCCGCCGCTCAGCGCCGGGGCGGTGTTGTCCGGGCCCCGCTCGAAGAAGGCGATCTCCTGCGGGTGGGCCGAGTCGGTGAAGTCGATCACCGAGATGCCGCCCTGGTACCACGCCTGCACCATGATGTCGCGGCCCTTGACGGGGATGAGCGAGCCGTTGTGCGCCACGCAGTTCTCGGTGTCGGCCTGGTAGCGGGAGATCTTGAAGTAGCTCTTGAAGACGAGCTGCCCGCGCACGATGTCGTAGTAGGCGTTGGCGCCCCTGTTCGGGCCGATGGCCTCGTTGCAGGTGGCTCTGGTGCCGCCGCCGAGCTCGTCGGTGAAGATCACTTTGGTGCCGTCGTTGTTGAACGTGGCCGAGTGCCAGAAGGCGAAGTTCGTCTCGTCGCGTACCTGGGCGGTGACCCGGGGCCGCTCGGGGTCGCGGATGTCGAGCAGGATGCCGTCACCCATGCACGCGCCCGCGGCGATGCCCTTCTCCGGGTAGGCGGTGATGTCGTGGCATCCGGTCGTGGCCGACTTGCCGTCGGGGTAGCTGCCCGGCACGCCGCCGAAGCCGCCGTCGGGGAACAGGTTGGGCGTGGCCACCACGGACGCGGCCGCCGGGTCGCGCAGCGGGACCTTGATGATGGAGATCAGGTCGTGCGGCGGCCGGCAGTCGGGGAAGGTGTCGCTCGGGTTGTAGGAGGAGACATAGATGTAGACGTTCTCGCCCCTGCGGTCGGGCACCAGGGTGTGAGTGTGCGAGCCGCAGTTCGTCTCGACCGACTTGATGTACTTGGGGCTGGCCTTGTCGGAGACGTCGAAGATGCGCATGCCCTCCCACGACTCCTTGACCGTGGCGGGCTGCGAGGTGCTGGCGCACGAGTCGTCGTTGCGGGAGGAGTCCACGGAGCCGAACAGCAGGTTGCCGTAGACCGAGACGTCCATCTGACCGCCGGGGCAGACCACCGAGCTGACCAGGGAGGTCTTCCGCGGGTTCCTGATGTCGTAGATCGAGAAGCCGGAGTAGTTGCCGACGTAGGCGTAGTCGCCCTGGAAGGCCATGTCGGTGTGGATGTCGGCGAGCGCGGCCGGCTTCGGCACGTTCGTGACGTGCTTGATGTTGGGGCTCATGACGATCTCGCCCGGAGCCGGGATGTCCGTGGCCTGGGCGGGCAGGGTGATGCCTGCCAGGGCCACGACCGCCGCGAGCAGGGTGAGCGCCCTGCGGGGGGATGACAACGGTCAACCTCCTGTAAAGGGGGCATAAATCTACGTCATCTTCGCCTGTCAGCCCCCTGCGGGCCAGCGGCCAAGTTGTCAATTTTTGTTCCGATTTGCCCTCTTTTAATCCCCTGACTTATCACTTAGAGTGCGCATGCTCGACAACGTCGGTCAGGGAGGCCGGGTGCGCTCAGCACTCCTCGTCATCGCAGGCACACTCGTCGTCCTCGCCACCGGCTGCACCTCCTCCGGCGCCCCGCAGGCCCCGCGCGCCGACTCCACCGCGCCCGTGATCGCCCCCGGCCGCCCCGGCGAGCAGGCCAGGACGCTCGCCCCCGCCGAGGCCGCCACCGCCGTGCCCTCGCCGACCGCGAACGCCGCCGACGTCACCTACGTCCAGGACATGATCGTCCACCACCGCCAGGCGCTCGACCTGGCGCTGCTGGCGCCGAACCGGGCCCGGTCGGCGAAGGTGAAGAGCATGGCCGACCGGGTCAGGGCCGCCCAGGGCCCGGAGATCCAGTTCATGACGGGCTGGCTGCGCGAGCAGGACCAGAAGGTCCCCGACCACCACGCCGCGCACGAGGGCATGCCGGGCATGGCCACGCCGGAGCAGATCGAGGCGCTGAAGGCGGCCCAGGGCACCGCCTTCGACCGGATGTTCCTGCAACTCATGATCAACCACCACCTGGGCGCGATCAGGATGAGCGAGCAGGTGCTGGGCAGCGGCTCCCACCAGCGCATCGAGGAGCTGGCCGGCGAGGTCAGCGTCGAGCAGAGCGCGGAGATCCGCCGCATGCAGCAGATCGAACGCGAGCTGCCCGCGAGCTAGGAGCCCGCTCGCCAGGAGTGCAGGTAGTCCTCCTGCTCGCCGGTCAGCCGGTCGATGCCGATGCCGGCCGCGGCCAGCTTGAGCCGGGCCACCTCGTGGTCGATCTCCTCCGGCACGTCGTACACGCCGGGCGCGAGGCCCGCCCGCTCGCCGGCCAGCCACTCCACGGCGAGGGCCTGCGCCGAGAACGACATGTCCATGACGGCCGCCGGATGCCCCTCGGCGGCGGTGAGGTTGACCAGGCGCCCCTCGGCCAGCAGCAGCAGGCGGCGGCCGTCGGGCATGACGTACTGGTCGGTGTTGGGGCGCACGCCGCGGTGCACCTCGGCGGCCAGCTCGTCCAGCGCCCGTACGTCGATCTCGACGTCGAAGTGCCCGGCGTTGGCCAGGATCGCCCCGTCCTTCATGGCCGACAGGTGCTCGGCCCTGATCACGTCGCGGTTGCCGGTGACGGTGATGAACAGGTCGCCGACCAGCGCCGCCTGCGCCATCGGCCGCACCTCGTAGCCCTGGAGGGTGGCGTCGAGCGCCTTGACCGCGTCGATCTCGGTCACGATCACCCGCGCCCCGAACCCCTTGGCCCGCTCGGCCACGCCCCGGCCGCAGTAGCCGAAGCCGGCCACGACCACCGTGCGCCCGGCCAGCAGGGTGTTGGTGGCCCGCATGATGCCGTCCAGCGTGGACTGGCCGGTGCCGTACCGGTTGTCGAACATGCGCTTGGTGCGGGTGTCGTTCACGGCCACGACGGGGAAGCGCAGCGCGCCCTCCGCGGCCATCTGGCGCAGCCGGATGATGCCGGTCGTGGTCTCCTCGCAGCCGCCGCCGACCCGCTCCAGCAGGTCGGTGCGCTCGGTGTGCAGGATGTTGACCAGGTCGCAGCCGTCGTCCAGCACGAGGTCGGGCCCGAGGTCGAGGGCCTGGTGGATGTGCCGGTAGTAGGTCGCCCGGTCCACGCCGGCGCGCGCGTGCACGCCGATCCCGTACGCCCGCAGCGCCTCGGCCACGTCGTCCTGGGTGGACAGCGGGTTGGAGGCGGCCAGGGCGATCTCCGCCCCGCCCGCCTTCAACGCTCCCATCAGCACGGCCGTCTCGGCGGTGACGTGCAGGCAGGCCGCGATGCGCAGCCCGTCCAGCGGCCTGTCGACCGCGAACCGCTCGCCGATCGCCGTCAGCACCGGCATCGAGCGCGCGGCCCACGAGATCTGCCGCTCACCGCTGTCCACGTCAGGGATCAGTAACGGTAGTGGTCGGACTTGTACGGGCCCTCGACGTGCACGCCGATGTAGGCGGCCTGCTCCTTGGTCAGCTCGGTGAGCTTGACCCCGAGCGCGTCGAGGTGCAGCCGGGCCACCTTCTCGTCGAGGTGCTTGGGCAGCGTGTAGACGCCGACAGGGTATTCGGCGGTCTTGGTGAACAGCTCGATCTGCGCGATCACCTGGTTGGTGAACGAGTTGGACATGACGAAGCTGGGGTGGCCGGTGGCGCAGCCCAGGTTCATCAGCCGGCCCTCGGCGAGCACGATGATCGAGTGGCCGTCCTCGAAGACCCACTCGTCGACCTGCGGCTTGATGGTGTTCTTGACGATGCCGGGCAGCTTGGCCAGGCCGGCCATGTCGATCTCGTTGTCGAAGTGGCCGATGTTGGAGACGATCGCCTGGTGCTTCATCCGCGCCATGTGGTCGGCGGTGATGATGTTGAAGTTGCCGGTGGCGGTGACGAAGATGTCGGCGATGCCGACGACCTCGTCGAGGGTGGTGACCTGGAAGCCGTCCATGGCGGCCTGCAGGGCGCAGATCGGGTCGATCTCGGTGACGATGACACGGGCGCCCTGGCCGCGCAGCGCGTCGGCGCAGCCCTTGCCGACGTCGCCGTAGCCGCAGACCACCGCGACCTTGCCGCCGATGAGCACGTCGGTGGCGCGGTTGAGGCCGTCGATGACGGAGTGGCGGCAGCCGTACTTGTTGTCGAACTTGGACTTGGTGACCGAGTCGTTGACGTTGATGGCCGGGAAGAGGAGCTGGCCGTTCTTGTGCATCTCGTACAGGCGGTGCACGCCGGTGGTGGTCTCCTCGGTGACGCCCTTGATGCTCTCGGCGATCCTGGTCCACCTCTTGTCGGGGCCGACCGTGCGGGTGAGCAGGTCGACGATGACGTGCCACTCCTCGGGGTCCTCGGCGGTGGCGGGCGGCACGGCGCCGGCCTTCTCGTACTCGGCGCCCTTGTGGACGAGGAGCGTGGCGTCGCCGCCGTCGTCCAGGATCATGTTGGGGGTGTCACCGCCGGGCCAGGTGAGGGCCTGCTCGGTGCACCACCAGTACTCCTCCAGCGTCTCGCCCTTCCAGGCGAACACCGGGACGCCCCGCGGGTCGTCGGGGGTGCCGTCGGGGCCGACGACCACCGCGGCGGCGGCGTGGTCCTGGGTGGAGAAGATGTTGCAGCTGACCCAGCGGACCTCCGCGCCCAGGGCGACCAGCGTCTCGATGAGGACGGCGGTCTGGATCGTCATGTGCAGGGAGCCCATGATCTTCGCGCCGCGGAGGGGCTGCGAGGCCGCGTACTCCTTGCGGACCGCCATGAGGCCGGGCATCTCGTGCTCGGCGAGCCGGATCTCCTTGCGGCCGAAGTCGGCAAGTGAAAGGTCGGCGACCTTGAAGTCCATCGGGGTTCCCCTCGCGCTGACGGATGATGTGTCGCGCAAAGTCTAGGCGGCCCAGGAGGGGGGTCGCATCCGCGGAGGGCCGAAACTGACGTAAGAATGTAAGGATGCGCATCACGGAAGCGGCCAGGCGGCTCGGCATGTCCCCGCGGATGCTCCGGTACCGCGAGGCCCTGGGGTTGCTGCCGCCCGTGCGGGAGCAGGGCGCGCACCGGCGGTTCGGGCCCGAGGAGCTGGCCGCGGTGGCGCAGGCGGTGGAGCTGGAGAAGCGGTTCGACGTCTCGCCGGCGGAGCTGGCGTTCGCGCTGCGGGTGCTGAGCGAGCCCGCCGTGGCCGCCGCCGTACGCGACCTCGGCGTGCGGATCGGCCGCATCCCGGTGCCGCGCAGGGCCCTCGACTTCGAGAAGGAGAAGGCCCTGCGGCTGCTGCGCTCCGGCCGGCCGGTCAGGTAGGCAGGTAGTCAGGTAGGCGAGGGCCGGTCCACGGTGAGCTGCTGGGCCAGCCACGGCAGCGCCTGCGGCAACTCCCGGTTCCAGGTGTTGAAGTTGTGACCGCCGCTCGGCAGGATCAGCGACGAGGCCCGCATCGGCGGCCTGACCGCGGCGAGGAACCTCCGCGTCGCCCGGTAGTCGGCCTCCCCGCGTCTGCTGGTGGTGACCAGCACGCTGACGGGCGGCGCGGGCAGGTGCGCGAGCCGCCACATCAGGTCCTCGCGCTCGGCCAGCCGCCCGTCGCCGTGGAAGAGGTCGCCCGTGGTGCCGTCGATGATCGTCCTGTAGTAGCCGGAGAGCGAGACCGCCGCGCTGAACGCCTCAGGATGGCTCATGGCGAGCTTGAGCGCGCAGTAGCCGCCGGTCGAGCCGCCGAGGACGCCCCACGAGTCGCGGCTCGGCGCGGCCCGGAAGTGGTCGATCACCTGCTGCCGGACGTCCCTCGCGAAGTACTCCTGCACCTGCGGCCCGTGCGGCACGTCCACGCACTCGGTGTCGCGCGGCAGCACCACGCTGGGCCGCATCATGACCAGGATCGCCGGCTCGGCCTGGCCCTGGCCGATCGCCCGCGCCATCCGGCCGGGCAGGTCCATGCGGGTGATGAGGTTGCGCGGGTCGCCGGGGTAGCCGGTCATCGCGAGGATCGCCGGGAAGCGCCGCCCCGGGTTCCTGAAGTACGCCGACGGCAGGTAGACATAAGCCTCCTCGCTCAGCCGGGTGCTCGCCCCCGGGATGATCACCTGCTCGATCCGCCCGCCCAGCACGTCGCGCGTGCCCAGCACCTGGAGGCCCGCGCCGGCCAGCGTGATCGTCGCGGTGGAGGTGTCGGTGCCCAGCAGGTCGCTCCAGGAGCCGTAGAAGCCGAAGTACGCATTCCCCGCCAGGCCCAGCGCGGCCAGCGTCAGCGCCTGGCACGCGACCAGCACGCCCACCCGGCCCGTGACCGCCCGCCGGCTCGCCCCGCCGAGCCGTGGCCACCACCACACCGTCGCCACCAGGGCCGCCAGGGCGAGCCCCGCCACGGTCAGCGTCAGTCCCGCCGAGGTGAGTCCCATGACTTCCGGCTTACCCGTCCGCCGGTAAGCCGGAAGTTAACGCGCCGATTAGCCGCGCGGGGGTTCACTGGCGGTGTGAGGCGCTCCTGGATCCCCGCCGCCGCGGGGTACGCCGCTACGGCCATCGGCCTGCTCGACATCGGCAAGGCCGTCTTCCCCCGCTTCGGGCACAGCCGCATGGGCGAGTGGTCCGACCTGCTTCCCGGCATCGTCACCACCGTGGCCGGGGCCTCCTCGCTGGTCATCGGCGTGATGCTGGTGATGATCGCGCACGCGCTGCGGCGCGGGAAGGTGCGTGCCTGGCGGGCGGTCGTGGCCCTGCTGCCGGCCGGCGCCGCCATGAGCGTGATCCACCTGCACCTCGCCGCCGCGGCCGTCTCGCTGGCGCTGCTGGCCGCGCTGGTGGCCGGTCGCCGCGAGTTCTCCGCGCTGCCCGACCCGCGCTCGCGCTGGCGCGCCCTGGGCAACCTGCTCGTGCTCGGGGCCTTCGACGTCGGGCTCGGCTACCTGATCGTCAGCGCCCGGCCGCGGGCGCTGACCGGCGCTCCCGGCCCGTTCGACCGCCTGGAGCACGTGGTGCTCGGGCTGGCCGGGGTGGAGGGACCGGTCGCCTTCACCTCCGCGCGGGTGTCCGGCCTGGTCTACTTCTCGCTGCTGGCGCTCGGCACGCTCACCGCCGTGAGCACGCTCTACCTGGCGCTGCGCCCGTCCCGGCCGGTCGCCGAGCTGAGCGAGGAGGACGAGGCGCGGCTGCGCGCCCTGCTGGCCCGGCACGGCGAGCGGGACTCGCTCGGCTACTTCGCGCTGCGGCGGGACAAGAGCGTGTTGTTCTCCCCTTCGGGGAAGGCGGCCGTCGCCTACCGGGTGGTGTCCGGGGTGATGCTGGCCAGCGGCGACCCCATCGGCGACCGGGAGGCGTGGCCGGCGGCGATCAGGGCGTTCATGACCGAGGCGCGGCGGCACGCCTGGGTGCCCGCCGTCATCGGCTGCGGCGAGACGGCCGGCGAGGTGTGGACGCGCGAGGCCGGCATGTCGGCACTGGAGATCGGCGACGAGGCCGTCGTCGAGGTGGCCGGCTTCACGCTGGAGGGCCGGGCCATGCGCAACGTCCGGCAGATGGTCAACCGGGTCGAGCGGCTCGGCTACACCTGCCGGGTCGGCCGCGCCGCCGAGCTGACCGACGAGGAGCGGGAGCGCGTCAAGCAGGCGGCCGACGCCTGGCGCGGCACGCAGACCGAGCGCGGCTACTCCATGGCGCTCGGCCGCTTCGGCGATCCGGCGGACGCCGGCTGCCTGGTGACCACCGCCCACAAGGACGGCGAACTGAAGGCCGTGCTGCACTTCGTCCCCTGGGGGCCGCACGGCATCTCCCTGGACCTCATGCGCCGCGACCGGGCCGCCGATCCCGGGCTCAACGAGCTGCTGATCGTCAGGACGCTCCAGGCCGCGCCCGCGCTCGGCATCACGCAGGTGTCGCTGAACTTCGCCATGTTCCGCGCCGCGCTGGCGCGGGGCGAGCGCCTGGGGGCGGGACCGGTGCTGCGGGCCTGGCGCGGCCTGCTGGTCTTCCTGTCGCACTGGTTCCAGATCGAGTCGCTGTACCGGTTCAACGCCAAGTTCCGGCCGATCTGGGAGCCGCGTTTCGTGGTCTACCCGAACGCCAGGGACCTGCCCAGGATCGGACTGTCCGCGCTGCAGGCGGAGGCGTTCATCACGCTGGGGCGGCGGCGGGGCGAGCGGGTGTCCCGGCCGTGGTGGCCGGGACCGCTCGGCAAGCCCCTCGCGCTGTGGCGCTCCTGAGCGGGCTCAGCGCTCCTGACGGGGCTCAGCGCTCGTGTGCGGGCTCAGCGCTCCTGGGCGGGCTCAGCCGACGCGGACGAACGCAGCCGGTCGAGGTCGGGCTCCAGGTAGATGACGCGGGCGATCGGCACCGCCTCGCGGATGCGCCGCTCGGCCTCGTCGATGCCGCGGGCCACCTCGGCCGCCGTGTCGTTGTGCTCGACCGCGATCTTGGCCGCCACCAGCAGCTCCTCCGGGCCGAGGTGCAGCGTGCGCATGTGGATGATCCGCGCCACCTCGGGCGCGCTCTCCAGCGCGCCGCGGATGCGGGACTCCACCTCCGGCGAGGCGCCCTCGCCGACCAGCAGCGACTTGGTCTCCACGGCCAGCACGATCGCGATGACGGCCAGCAGCACGCCGATCATGAGGGTGCCGATGCCGTCCCAGATGCCGTCGCCGGTGATGACCGCCATCGTCACGCCGAACAGCGCGAAGATGAGGCCGAGCAGCGCGCCCAGGTCCTCCAGCAGGATGACGGGCAGCTCCGGCGCCTTCGAGCGGCGCACGAACGCCACCCACGACTGGTCGCCGCGGATCTGGTTCGATTCCTTGATCGCGGTACGGAACGAGAAACCCTCCGCGATGATCGCGAAGATCAGCACCGCGAACGCCCAGATCGGCGCCTCCACGGCCTGCGGATCGGAGATCTTGTGGACGCCCTCGTAGATCGAGAACGCGGCGCCGATCGTGAACAGCACGACGGCCACCACGAACGCGTAGAAATAGCGCTCACGCCCGTAGCCGAAGGGATGCTGCTTGGTGCTGGCGCGCGCCGCCCGCTTGCCGCCGATCAGCAGCAACACCTGGTTGCCCGAGTCGGCGACGGAGTGAATGCCCTCCGCCAGCATCGACGACGATCCGGTGAACGCCGCCGCCACGAATTTGGACGCGGCGATGGCCAAGTTCGCGGACAGGGCCGCAATGATCGCTTTTGTTCCGCCGCTCGCGCTCACCGGTCTTCTCCACTCATAGAGATCACGTAATAAGGACTGAAAAGGGATCCTATTGGGAGATTCTGGCCTTAAGCTCAGTGATCGCTGACACGGGGGTCGGATCGATGCCGTACCCCAGCGCGAGATAGGTGCTGGCGTAGTCGCCCAGCCCGATCAGCGAGGCCATCCGCTCCAGCGGATGCGTTCCTTCGGCGGCCAGCTCGGTGACGGGCACGCCACGGTCGCGCGCCAGCCGCAGCACCGTCTCGCGCTGCCGCGTCACCTGCGGATGCTCCTCGACGTCGCGCAGCAGGACGAGCCGCAGCGTCCAGCCGGCGGAGTCGGCGAAGATGTCGCGCTCGGCCAGCGGGCCGTCGAGGACGGCCACCTGGTTGTGCCCGGCCTCGGGCAGCTCGCCGCAGAGCGCGGGATACTTGGCGTTCGTGTTGAGCTGGCCGGCCAGGCGGACGGCCGCCACCCGCGTCACCGCGGACGTCCCCCAGATCACCGGCACGCTCTCGGCCAGGTCGAGCGCGAGGGACTTGCCCGGGTTGATGAAGGAGTCGCTGGACGGGCGGCACCGGTGCGCCATGTCCTCCAGCACCCCGGCCACCCGCTCGAACAGGTCGGCCTCGGCCGGCACCAGCCGCAGCGCGGCCGCGGCCACGATCGGCGGGACCGCCAGCAGCCACAGGCCGGCCCGGGACTCCCCGCCGACGGGCACCGCCACGTAGGGCGCCGACGCCTGCACCGCGATCGCCTCCAGCGGCGAGCGCGCGGGCCCCACGCCGAGCAGGGCGCAGCCGCGCCGCACGGCCTGCGTGGCGATCGACAGCGTCTCCTCGGTGTCTCCCGAGCCGGACACGGCGATGACGAGATCGGTCGCGCCCACCCAGCCGGGAAGCTGGTAGGAGCGCAGAGTCACGATCGGCAGCGGCACACCCGGGCCCGCCACCGCCGCCAGCATG
Source organism: Nonomuraea sp. NPDC050783 (assembly GCF_040802095.1). Classification (NCBI taxonomy): domain Bacteria; kingdom Bacillati; phylum Actinomycetota; class Actinomycetes; order Streptosporangiales; family Streptosporangiaceae; genus Nonomuraea; species Nonomuraea sp. NPDC050783. The sequence continues at coordinate 394,247 of NZ_JBFAHK010000001.1, read as the reverse complement.
TCGCCCGCGATGCCGGAGCCGCCCATGCCGGCCACCACGACGGCCCGCGGCCGCCCGTGGGCGGCCAGCCGGTCGAGCTGGGCCTCGGCGGCCGCGCGGTGGCCGGTGCGGACGTGGGCCGCGGAGGCCGCGACCGCGGGCAACATGCCGGAGGGGTCGGCCTCGCTCAGGTGAGCCTGGTCGTCGAGCCGGTCCGGCTCCCAGGTCACGGCTTCCTGGCCTCGTCGACGAGCAGGACGGGGATGTCATCCCGGACGGGGTAGATGAGGCCGCAACCCGTGCAGGCCAGCTCCTCGGCCTCGGCCTCGGCCCGCAGGGGCGCCTTGCACGCCGGGCAGGCCAGGATCTCCAGCAGCCAGTCGTCGATCTTCACTCGCTCACCAATCTCGCTCTCCGTCACCAGCTTGACCGTAACATCACGATGCCACTGCTCAGGGCCACTGCTCAGGTGGATTGCGCTTTGCGTATGACGGCCTGGATGTGCTGGAACACCGCTTGACTTGCGCCGCCCCATTGTCCCAGACCTTGGATGTCCGATTCAAGAAAAGCCCCGCGGGGCCGCGGTGGCCCAGCTCAGCCCGAGGACACCGCGCCGTCGAGCCCGCGCTGCCGGAGGAAGCCCTCCACGAACTCCGCGGTCTGCTCCCAGCCCTCCACGGCCACGCACTCGATGCCCATCAGCTTGACCGGGTAGTCGTTCCCGCCCTCGTCGAGGCGGTCGCCGACGAACAGCACGTCACCGATCGACAGGCCCAGGGTCTCGAGCAGGCGGCCGATGCCGTACGCCTTGTCGATGCCCTTGCGGGTGATGTCGACGGACGTCGAGCCGCCGCTGCGGACCTCCAGCGCCGGCAACTGGGCGGACACCCGCGCGCACAGCAGGCGGCGCTTGGAGCCGTCGGGGTCCCAGGCGTACTTCGCGCTCGGCGGAGCCTGCTGGCCCAGGGCGGAGAAGGTGATCTGGCTGCCGCGGTCCTCGACGATCTCGCCCCAGGTGTCCTCGGCCCACAGGCCCAGCTCCTTCGCGGAGCGCGTGAGCACCTCGATGATCTCCGCCTTCTCGGACTCGGCGAAGTCCTCGGCGTACACCAGGGACCACTCGGTGTCTTTCCAGCGGTAGTAACGGGTGCCGCAGGTGGGCATGAGGTGCAGCCTGGCGCGCTGCCCGTCGTCGACCGGCAGGTGCCTGAGCACCTGGGTCTCGAACTGGGCGAACTGCCCGCCGGAGATGACGCAGACCTCGACGGAGTCGAGCAGGCGGGCCAGGAGCCCGGCCATCCGGTCGTCGATCCGGGACTTGGAGACCGCCAGCGTGTCATCCAGATCGAAGGCGATCAGGGAGTACGTGGGATTAATCGGAGCTCCTACCAATCGACCGCGGGCACGTCCCTCGACTCTACCGGCGGGTGCGGGAGAGCGCTTCACCGATCGCGGTGCTGCTGCGCCGACCTCAGAACGCGCAGGTGCCCGCGCCGCCCGACCTCCACGCCCTGGCCGACCGGCTCGCCGCCGCCGGACGAGGCCGGCCGCGCGGCCTCCCTGACGGCGTTGGCCAGCGCCTCAAGGTCGTCGGAGCTGGGTGAGGCGCCGTCCGTGGGCAGCCGCACCACCTCCCAGCCGCGGGGGGCGGTCAGCCGCTCGGCGTGTTCGGCGCACAGGTCGTAACAGTGTGGCTCCGCGTACGTCGCCAGGGGGCCGAGAACAGCGGTCGAGTCGGCGTATACGTACGTGAGCGTGAAGACGGCAGGCTGGCTGCACGCGGTGCGGGAACAGCGGCGGACGGGGCTCACGGAGGGACCGTATCTGGTAAGAGTGCGAGGCGCCACTATCTGAGCGCTCTTAACGAGCGTGTCGCCACAATTCGGACACCTGTCGCAGCCTTTCCACCCACATGCCCCGATGACGCCACCCCGCGCCACCTGCCGGGACGACGAACCGCCCGCCGCCAGGGGTACACAAAAGGATCACCAGAACGCTACCTTCCCGCCCGCCCGCCGCCCGCGCCGCCCGGCCCACGCGAGGATCACTCACGGAGCCGGCCCCGTCACCCGGAGATCCGGCGGCCGGTCCCTTTACACTTACTGGGTGACATCACAGCGCGGTCCCCGACGGCGCGATCGCCACGGCCGCGGGCTCCGCGGCCCGCTCGCCCCCTCCCACGTCCCCATGGCCCGATCGCGCAGCGAACGCTTCGACGACCTCGTCCTCGACGCCGTCGATCGCCTCCGCCCCCGCTGGGAGCGGCAGCTGTCGGCGGTGGAGTTCGCGGTGGAGGAGGTGCCGCCGCTGAGCGAGCTCGACGACGGGCCGCACCTGGGCTCCGACCCGATCCCCCTCGGACGCGCCGACGCGGCCGACGGCCGGCACCCGGCGTCGGTGGTCGTCTACCGCCGCCCGCTGGAGGCCCGGGCCCGCGACCGCGACACGCTGGGCGCGCTGGTCCACGACACGGTGGTGGAGCAGGTCGCCACCCTGCTCGGCCTCTCCCCCGAAACCGTCGACCCCGGCTACGACGACCGCCGCTGACCCCACGGGCCCGCCGCGGGCCCACCGATGAGTTCGCCCGCCTCCTCCCGTCTGCCTCCGTGAGAACCGACGACAGGAGGCCCGTGGTGGGCGAGCGAGTCAGCAGGGCGATCACCGGTGTCAGGACCGTCGGCGTTCCCGTCGCCGACCAGGAGCGCGCGATCGCGTTCTACGTGGGCGTGCTCGGCATGGAGAAGCGGCTGGACCTGCCACTCGGGCGGCTCGGCGGGCGGTGGATCGAGGTGGCGCCGGCGGGGGCGGGCACCACGATCGCGCTGGTGCCGGCGTCCCCCGGGGCGGGAGCCGGCGTGGAGACGGGGGTGCGGCTGAGCGCGGCGGACGCGGCGGCCCTGCACGAGGAGCTGGCCGCGCGCGGGGTCGAGGTGGGCGAGCTGCTGCGCTGGGAGGGCGTGCCGCCGATGTTCACCCTGCGCGACCCCGACGGCAACGCGCTCACCGTCGTGGAGTAGGCCGGCTCACGGCACGACCACGAGCGGCGTGTCCGTGAGCGGGGGCAGCAGGGTGAACGCGCGGGCCGGGGCCAGGGGCTGGACGGTGAGCAGCAGGCCGTCCTTCAGGCGCTCCTCCAGCACCCGGCTCCCGTACACCTCCCCGGCCACGGGCGTCACGACCACCGCGAAGTCGCCGCGTGCCTTCAGGCGGACCTCGCGGGTACGGCCGGCGGGCACGTCCACGTCGAAGGGCGGCTCGGCGGCGCCCTCGCCCGGCACCACCTGGACCCGCACCTTGCCCGGCGCGGCGCCCACGGCCGAGAGGACCAGGCGGGAGCCGGCGCCGTTGCGGGCCACCGCGCTGCCCAGTTCCAGGGACGGCGTGCCGGCGGTGAAGGCGGCGTCCTGGTGCTCGCCGGTGCCGGTCATGACCAGGCCGGCCACGACGGGCACGTCCGAGGTGAGGACGAGGGCCGCGGCGGAGGCGGCGAGGCCGGTGGTGACGTCCGCCGAGACGACGCCACCGGCCGGGACGTCCAGCGACTCGCGCCCGCGCATCGCGTACTCGGCGTCCTCGCTGACCGCCCGCACCTTCACCACCGCGTCCCGCTCGCCGGGCGCGGCGACGATGAGCTCGCGGAGCCCGCCGCCGCCCGGGATGCCGGGGACGACCACGCGGGTGGCGGGCGCGGCGGCGGCCGGCAGCCAGTCGACGCCGCCGGTCTCCAGGACGGCGCGGGCGGCGACGGCGACGCGGCCGAGGACCGTGGTGACGCTGACGGCCGCGATGTCGGCCGACGGCGCCAGGGTGCGCAGGTCGATCGCGCGCTGCTCGCCGGGCGCGATCTCCAGGCCCACGCCCTTGTCGCCGGAGACCGGGCCCTCGGGGGCGTGCACCTGGACGTCCACCAGGGCGGGGGCCTTGTCGGCGTTGGTGAGGCGCAGCACGACGCTCGCGCTCGCCGGGCCGGGGCCGAGCAGCCAGGTCGCGGGGGCCGGCTCGGTGCAGCGGACGCCGGCCAGGCCCCGGGCGGCGCCGCGGGCGGCCCGGGTGGTGTAGCCGGCCTCCAGCGCGCCGGGGCCGCCGGCCACGTACGGCTCGCCGCTCTTCATGGTCTCGTGGGACAGCGTGCCGGGCAGGTAGACGCCGACCTTCTCCCCTTTCGTCCCGGGGCAGACCGCGGTGACCGCCTCGACCGGGACCTTGCGCGGCGCGGCGGAGGCGGGGGCCGCGGAGGCCGCGGGGGCCGGGCGGGTGACCCAGGCGAGCCCGTACAGGGCCGCCAGCACCGCGACCACCACCGCGAGCAGGCCGAAGCGGTTGTCGATGAAGGCTCTCACGACGCCCTCGCCGTCCTCGCCGTCCTCGCCGCCCTCGCCGCCAGGAGGGGTTCGGCGGGGGCGGGCTCGGCGGGGAGGTCCTGCGGGCTCTCGCGCCTGCCGGGGGCGGCGAGGACCGTCATGACCAGCACCATCAGGCCCTGCGCCCACAACCACGGCTTGTGCAGGGCGCCCTCCGGCCGGGCGGGCACCCGGGTGACCGGCTCGGCCAGCCGCCACAGGCCGCCGGCGTCGGACAGGCTCAGGCGTTCCAGGGACGGCTGCGAGTCGAGCATCCTGGCCAGCCGGTCCTGGACGGGCGGCACCACGGCGACCATGGCGATGCCCTGCTGCGCCAGGGTGGCGGCGTCGCCGCCGCGCCCGCCGACCAGCCCCTGCGCGGCCGTGGCCACGCGAGCGGCGGCCTCGGCGGGCACGGGCAGCTCCGCCTCGCCGAGCAACGGCGTGCGGCCGTGCAGCACGGTGAACGCCGCCCCCTCGACCACGAGGGTGCGCTCGCCGTGCTGGGAGCGGGCGGCGGCGAGGGCGGGCAGCACGTCGGGCGCGTGCCCGGTCAGCGGGCCGCGTACGCCGGTGGCCACCCACCAGCCGGCGGCCAGCAGCGGCGTGCTGAAGGCCACCGCGACCACCGCCGTCGCCCCGAGCCTGCGCAGCCCGCCCGCCGCGCGCAGCCCGCTCAGGCGGTGGGCGGTGAGCGCGACGAGCACCACCAGCCCGGTGCCGGCGAACGCCAGCGGCACCCCGGGCCAGCCCCGCGCCCCCTCGACCGGGACGCGGCTGACCAGCAGCGCCACCAGCATCCCGTACAGGGCGACCCCCCACCCGACGGCGACGACCGTGCGCTGGCGGCGCATGAGCAGCGCGGCCAGCGCCGTCACCAGCAGGCCCGCGCTCACCCAGGGCGGCGGCAGGCCGGGCCCGCCGGGGCTGAGCGCGAGCAGCGACTCGGGCGCGAGCGAGGGGTCCACGAGGGCGGGGTCGTGCAGCCCGGCCTCCAGCAGGATCCTGCCCGGCTCCGCGACCACCGTGACCAGCCAGGGCAGCAGCAGCGCCACCGGCACGAGCAGCACGATCGCCACGGACGCGACCAGGCCGGGCCGCCGCCACAGCGCGAGCGCGACCCCGCCGAGCACCGCGACCATCGGGTACGTCAGCGGCACGAACGCCGTCCCCACGGCCAGCAGCAGCCCGAGGGCCCAGGCGGCGCGGCGGGCGCGGCGCGGCTCGGCGGACAGCACGCTCACGCCGAGCGAGGCGTAGACCGGCACCAGCACGAACACCACCGCCGTGCCCAGCCGCCCGGCCGCGATCGCGCCGGTCGCGACGGGCAGCAGCGCGTACGTCCCCGCCGCCCACGCCCGCGCCGGCACCGCCGGGACGACGTGCCGGGTGGCCAGGTACGCGGTCGCGCCGGCCAGCGGCACCGAGCCGAGCAGCAGCACCGACACGGCCAGCCAGGTCTTGCCGAGCGCCAGCGTGGACAGGGCCGCGACGACCGCCACGTAGGGCGGGGCCCAGGCGTCCGAGCCGAGCCCGGCGCCGTCGTGGAAACCCTCGGTGTAGAACGTCCAGAGGTCGCCCGCGCTCCCGGTCACCGGCACCAGCGCGCCCCCGCCGAGCCGGTCGCCGAGCAGCAGGGACCGCTCGGCGACCAGCGCGACGGCGGCCAGGGCGAGCATGAGGACGACGCCCGGCCGGGACAGGAAGCGCTTGACCGCGCCGCTGTCGTCCGGGGCGAGCGCGTGCTCGTCGTCCTCCTCCGGCGAGGCGGCGGCGTGGTGGTGGCGGCCGGTGGCCTCCATCGGGGTCTCGCCGGCGAGGAAGCTCTGGACCAGGTCGACGAGCCGCCGGTAGGCCGCACCCGGTGGCGTCATCAACCGCTTTATACGCTTGTATCCCTTCTTACGGCCATGCCGGCGTGCCCGCCGCGCCCGCGCCAGCCGCAGCGGGTGCACCAGCACCGACCCCATCGCGGCCAGCTCGTCCAGCGCGTTCGCCGGCTGCTTGCCGACGACGAACAGCAGCGTGCGGAGGGCCGAGCCGAGCACGTTCCGCAGCAGCGCCCAGAGCATCGCGCGGAAGGGCAGGTTCGCCATCACCACGAAGATCGCGTTACGCCGGTCGAGCCTGCGCGGGTGGTCGCCGCTCACCGTGATGCGCCGCCGGCGGCGGGCCGCCGCCTCGGCGTGCCAGGCCACGGCGGTGGTCGCGACCAGGACCTTGTGCCCGGCGTTGCGTACGCGCCAGCACAGGTCGAGGTCGTCGCGGAACAGCGGGAGGAACGGGTCCAGCCCGCCCGTCCGCTCCCACACGTCGCGGCGGACCAGCATCCCGGCCGTGGAGACCGACATGACCTCGCGGACCCCGTCGTGCTGCCCCTGGTCGAACTCGTGCGGCTCCAGCCCGGTGTCGCGGCGCCCGGTGCGGCCGACCGTCACGCCCACCTCCAGCAGGCGGCGGCGGTCGAGCCAGTCGCGCAGCTTGGGACCGATCACGGCGGCCTTGGGGTCCCGGGCGGCCGCGTCGAGCAGGGCCTCCAGCGCCCACCGGTCGGGGGCGCAGTCGTCGTGGAGCAGCCAGACCCACTCCTCGTGCCCGGCGTGCCCGGCGGAGGGGAGCCGGTCGAGCGCCTCGGCGACGGACTCGGCGAAGGCGGCCGAGCGGGGCTGGGAGATCACGTTGCCACGGCCGAGCGCCTGGGCGAGCAGGTCGGCCGAGCCGTCCCTGCTGCCGTTGTCGACGCCGATCACGCGGTCGGGCCTGCGGCTCTGGCTCGCCAGCGCCCGCAGCGTCTCCCCCAGCCATCGCCCGCCGTCGTGGGCGACGACGATCGCGGTGACGTAGGGACGGGACATGTGCAGGTGACTCCTGAGGGGGGTTGGTCAGGCGGGGCCACCATACATGTCGAAGTGGTCAGAAGATGCGAAAAAGGGCCACATGGTCGTCCCACGTGGCCCTTCCGCCTCCACCGTCAAACGGCTTGGCGCTTGATTCGCCTGCGCTCCCGCTCGGACAGCCCACCCCAGATGCCGAACCGCTCGTCGTGCTCAAGCGCGTACTCAAGGCACTCGGCCCGGACCTCGCACGATCGGCAGACCTTCTTGGCCTCTCGGGTGGAACCACCCTTCTCCGGGAAGAACGCCTCCGGATCGGTCTGCGCGCACAGCGCGCGTTCCTGCCAGCCAAGTTCTTCAGCGTCAAGCTGATCCTGTGCGATGACCGGATCGGTCACTGCACACCTCCCTGCCGCCCGCCCGCAATGGAGCCCCCCATGGACGCCTTCCTTAGTACCCACCCACGGGAAGGCGTAACAACATGGTTGTAATTACACGCGCGTGCGCTGTCCGGCGTCAAGCGGCATGCAGGTATCCGGGGAAAGACCAGATCTCGCCCCGGTGTGCTCGGCATGTGATGTTCTCGCCCGGACGAACCCCCCGCTTTCCTGGGCCCGGCCTAGGGTCGTTCAACCCGTCAGCGGTCCGAACCGTATCAGGGCGGGAAAGACGCCCGCCCGCGGCCCGCCTTCTCTCTATCCGTTCATTACCGGTCCGTTACCTGCGTGGCTCATTGGGGGTGTATATGGCGGTGGGGTGGATCGGGTCGTCGCCGGGGCGCGGCTGCTCGCTGTCGAGGGCGTCGCCCCGCACCGCGGCCCCCGGGTCCAGGCGCACCGTCGACTCGCCCTGGGCGTCGCTCCAGCCCGGCGCGGGCGGGGCGGGCGGCACGGGCGGGGCCTGGTGGGACGGCTGGTACGGGCGCGGCTCGTAGCCGCCCTGCTGGGGCTCGTACGGGCTCTGCGGCGGCTGCTGGGAGTGCTGGGGGTGCTGCGGGTGGCCGAACGGGTCGTCGTACGGGTGGGAGGTGCCCGCGGCGTAGTCCGGGACGCGCAGGTCCGGCGCGGTGCCCGCCGCCGACTGGTACGTCTCCGCCTGCTGGTAGGCGTCGAGGAGCTGCTGGGAGCGCGGGTCCACGGGCGGGTCGGGCTCCTGGTACGCCGGCGCGGGCGGGACCGGGGCGGCGGGGACGGGAGCGCCGGGGGCGGCGAACTCGGCGCCCGAGTAACCGGTGAACGGGGTGCCGCCGTGCTGCGGCTGGTCGAACGCGTTCTGGCCGTAGTAGGGCTGCTGCGGCGGCTGGGCGGGCTGGGCCGACGGCGGGAACGGGACGCTCGGGGAGGTGTCGCCCGTCGGGTAGGACTGGTCGGCGGGGGTGGCGAAGGGGTCCTGGGAGGCGTACGGGTTCGGGCTCGGGTGGCCGTAGAGGCTCGGCTGGCTGTCGGCCGGGACGTACGGGGCGGGCTGGTACTCGGCGGCCGGGGTGTTGTACTCCTGCGGCGCCGGAGTGGCGTAGTCCGGGGCCGGGGTGTGGTAGTCCGGGGCCGGGGCCGGGGTGTGGTAGTCCGGGAGGGCGGTCGGGGCGGCCGGGCGGTCCACGGTGGGGGTCGTGTCGGCGGGCGTGTAGGAGGCGTGCTGCCCGAACGGCTGCGGTTGCGGCGGGCTCTGGCCGAAGCCGGGGTTCGTGCCGTACCCGGTGTCCTGGCCGGCGCCGCCGAAGCCCTGCGACGGCGGCGCGTAGGGCGAGTCGGGCTGCCCGCCGCCGAAGCCCTGCTGGGGCTGGGCGTAGGCGGGCTGCTGGGGGTCGGCGTAGGCGGGCTGCGGGTCGGCGGGCGGGGTGTACTGGCCCGGCATCGCGTGCTGGCCCGACAGGGGCTGGGCCGCCGGGAGCCGGCCGGGGGCGGCGTGCTGGCCGGACGGCGGCTGCTGCCCGTAGGCCGGCAGGTGCTCGGTCTGGGCGGGCACCGACTGCTGGCCGGAGGGCGGCTGCTGGCCGTAGGCGGGCAGGTGCTCGGGCAGGGCGGGCAGGTGCTCGGGCACCGGCTGCTGGCCCGAGGGCGGCTGCTGGCCGTACGCGGCGGGCGCCGGCTGGTCCTGCGGGCCGTAGCCGGGGGCGGGCTGCTGGCCGGACGAGGGCTGGCCGGGAGGGGGCTGGGCGGGCGAGGGCTGGCCGGCCGGGGGCTGGCCGTAGGCGGGAGCGGGGCCGGGCTGGGGCTGGGGCTGGCCGAGCTGGGGGTGGTGGTAGACCTGCGCCACCGGCCGCGCGGGCAGCACCTGCGGGACGAGGTACACCAGCGCCACGGCGACCAGCGCCAGCCTGGGCGCGCCGAGCAGCACGAACTCCACGGTGTCCCGCGCCCCGTCCCCGGCGAACAGCCCGAGCAGCAGCGACAACATCCCGAACACCGCGGCGAGCAGCAGCCCGACCGCCGCCCCGTACGTGACCGGCCTGGCCTTGGCCGACGGCTCGCCGACCTTGGTGAGCAGCAGCACGGCCCCGAGCAGCAGGGCCGCCGTGACCGGACTGGTCAGGTCGAAGAAGGTGGAGGCCGCGCGACCAGTGAAGGTCGAGCCGGACGGGCCGATCAGCAGGTGACCGACCGCCAGCAGGACGCTCACCAGCCCGGAGACGAGCATGATCCAGGCGGCCGGCTCCCGCAGCCGCGCCACGTCAAGTTTGCTCATAAGTACCCCCATCGGACCCTTTGGCCCGAAGGGAGTTTGCCACATCGTCAAGTCAGGCGTCGGGCGTCCCACCAACCCCTTACATCTCAATTCGGCCTATACCAGCAAGTACGCGGTTGCAGCCGGTGAAAGTTCACTCCCCCGCCCGGGCTTGCCGGAGGCCGGTGAAAGACTGAGGCCCATGCACATCGTGTCACTCGCCGGCGGCATCGGCGGCGCCCGTTTCCTGCGCGGTCTGCGCGCGACCGAGCCGGACGCCACGATCACCGTGATCGGCAACACGGGGGACGACATCACGCTGTTCGGGCTGCGCGTCTGCCCCGACCTCGACACCGTCATGTACACCCTGGGCGGCGGCATCGACGAGGAGCAGGGCTGGGGCCGGGCCAAGGAGTCCCACGTCGTCAAGGAGGAGCTGGCCGCGTACGGCGTGGAGCCGCAGTGGTTCGGGCTCGGCGACCGCGACTTCGCCACCCACATCGTGCGCTCGCAGATGCTGGAGGCCGGCTACCCGCTCTCCCAGATCACCGAGGCGCTGTGCGCGCGCTGGCAGCCGGGCGTGCGGCTGCTGCCGATGACCGACGACCGCTGCGAGACGCACGTGGTGATCGAGGACGAGCGCGGCCGGCGCGCCGTGCACTTCCAGGAGTGGTGGGTGCGCCTGCGCGCCTCGGTGCCCGCCCAGTCGTTCGCCCTGGTGGGGGTCGACACCGCCCGGCCCGCGCCGGGCGTGCTCGACGCCATCGCGCAGGCCGACGTCGTGATCCTGCCGCCGTCCAACCCGGTGGTGAGCATCGGCACCATCCTCCAGGTCCCGGGCATCCGCGAGGCCCTGCTGCCCAAGACCGTGGTCGGCGTGTCGCCGATCATCGGCGGCGCGCCGGTGCGCGGCATGGCCGACGCCTGCCTGACGGCGATCGGCGTGGAGACGACCGCGCAGGCCGTCCTGGAGCTGTACGGCTCCGAGCTGATCGACGGCTGGCTGGTGGCCGAGGAGGACGCCGGGGTCGCCCTCGACGGCGTCCGGGTCGTGGCCCGGCCGATCCTCATGCACGACGCCGGGGCCGCCGCCGACATCGCCCGTACCGCCCTCGACCTGGCCCTGGAGCTGTCCCGATGAGCGTTTCCCGGCAGACCCCCTCCGTCTCCCGGCAGACCCCCTCCGTCGAGGTGATCCCCGTCCAGGGCATCGGCGAGGTCCGCCCGGGTGACGACGTGGCGGCCCTGCTGTCGGCGGCCCTGCCGTCGGCCGCCACGGACCGGGGCGCCCTGCGCGACGGCGACATCGTGGTCGTCACCTCCAAGATCGTGAGCAAGGCCGAGGGCCGCGTCCGCAGCGCCCCCGACCGCCGCCAGGCCATCGAGGACGAGACCGAGCGCGTGGTCGCCCGGCGCGGCGACACCGTGATCTCCCAGACCCGGCACGGCTTCGTCATGGCCGCGGCCGGCGTCGACGCCTCCAACACCGAGCCGGGCACCGTCCTGCTCCTGCCGGAGGACCCCGACGCCTCGGCCCGGCACATCCGGGCGGGCCTCGGCGCCCGGGCGGGCGCGCGGGTGGGCGTGATCGTCTCCGACACGTTCGGGCGGCCGTGGCGCCACGGGCTGACCGACGTGGCGATCGGCGCGGCCGGCGTGCGCCCCCTCGACGACTTCCGCGGCCGCTCCGACGCCTACGGCAACGAGCTGAGCGCGACTGTGACGGCCCTCGCCGACGAGATCGCCGCGGCGGCCGAGCTGGTCAAGGGCAAGCTCGACGGCGTGCCCGCGGCGATCGTGCGCGGGCTGGCCCACCTGGTGACCGACGAGGACGGGCCCGGCGTCGCGCCGCTGGTGCGCCCGGCCGACGAGGACCTCTTCCGCTACGGCTCGCGTGACGTCGTGTTCGCGCGCCGGACGATCAGGGAGTTCGCCGACCGGCCGGTCGATCCGCAGGCCGTGCGCAGGGCGGTGGCGGCGGGCATCGCCGCGCCCGCGCCGCACCACACGACGCCGTGGCGGTTCGTGCTGGTCGAGTCGGCCGAGACGCGGGTCAAGCTGCTCGACGCGATGCGCGAGGCGTGGATCGCCGACCTCCGGGGCGACGGGTTCGGCGAGGAGTCGATCGCCAGGCGGGTGCGGCGGGGCGACGTGCTGCGCAACGCGCCCTACCTGGTGGTGCCGTGCCTGGTGATGGAGGGTTCCCACACCTACCGCGACGAGCGGCGCAACGCGGCCGAGCGGGAGATGTTCGTGGTGGCGACCGGCGCGGGGGTGGAGAACTTCCTCGTCCAGCTCGCCGTCGAGGGGCTGGGGTCGGCGTGGGTGTCGTCCACGATGTTCTGCCGCCCGGTGGTGCGCGAGGTGCTCGACCTGCCCGGCTCCTGGGACCCGATGGGCTGCGTGGCCGTGGGGCACGCGGCCGCCCCGCCCCGCGACCGCGCCCCCCGCGACGCGGCCGACTTCATCCTGACGCGCTGATCGGCGGGCCGTACCGGCCCGCCCCGGCGGGCCCGTCCGCCCTGATCCGCTGACCGGGGGCTCCAACCCTGCGTCAGCAGAACCATTTACCGTTAGGAAAGTTTCCTTTACATTTGGACCATCCCCCCATGTGAAGGAGCGCTTTCATGAGAAGGATGCTCACGTTGGTCGCCGTGGCGGTGATCGCCACCGCCACCGTGGTCTTCAACACGGCCCCCGCCCTGGCCCACGGCTACGTCAACGCGCCGCCCAGCCGCCAGGCGAACTGCGCCGCGGGCAAGGTCCCCGACTGCGGGAACATCATCTACGAGCCGCAGAGCGTGGAGGGCCCCAAGGGGCTGCGCAGCTGCAACGCCGGCCTGCCGCAGTTCGCCCAGCTCAACGACGACAGCAAGCCGTGGCCGGTCGCCTCGGTGGGCACCACGGTGACCTTCACCTGGACGTTCACCGCCCGGCACGCGACGGCCAACTACGAGTACTACATCGGCAACACCCGGGTGGCCGTCTTCGACGGGGGCGGCAAGCAGCCCCCGGCCACCGTCTCCCACACCGTGAACCTGTCCGGCTACTCCGGCCGCCAGAAGGTCCTGGCGATCTGGAACATCTCCGACACCGCCAACGCCTTCTACTCCTGCATCGACCTGCAGGTCGGCGGCGGCGGCAACCCCGACCCCACCCCGACCGCGACCCCGACCCGCACGCCCACCCCCACCCCGACCGCCACGCCCACCACGAGCCCGTCGGGCACCTGGCGGGCCGGCGTCGCCTACTCCCCCGGCAACACGGTGACCTACAACGGCGTCACCTACCGCTGCCTCCAGGCCCACACCTCGCTCGCCGGCTGGGAGCCGCCGAACGTCCCGGCCCTCTGGCAGCGCGTCTGACCCCCTGACCGGGCAGGAGGGAGCGTCCCCGCCGCGGGGGCGCTCCCTCTCCGCGCGCGGGGGCTCCCGCGTCCGGCCTCCCGCGCCCGGCCTCCCGCGTCCGACCTCCCGCCCCCGGCCTCAGGCGGCGGGCTTGCAGGTGGGGTGGCACAGGCGGCGGGCGAGGGCGGCGAGGAAGACGTCGATGATCTCGTCCGGCCGCTGCGCCTCGTGCAGCGACCCGTTGGTGGCGGCCGTGATCTGGCCGAGCGCCGCGCGGTCCACCCCGCCGCCGAAGGCGATGACGACGATCTGCACCGGCCGGTCCGGCCGCCACTCGCGCCGCAGCGTGTCCACGAGCTGCGCGCGGCTCGTGCCCTTGCCGTCGTCCTTGCCCGCCGTGATGACCAGCAGCGAGTTGTTCATCTCCTCGCGGTACTCGCTGCTCACCCGGCGGAAGCCGCTCAGGATGGCGTCGTACAGCGAGCTGTCGCGGCCGGGGTGGGCCGTGACGGTGGAGGTGGCCTCGTCCAGGCGGCTGCGCCGGATGACCTGGCCGGTCTCCGGCTCGTTGATCGGCCCCAGCCCGACCAGCTCCCGGTAGCCCTTGATCCGGCCGAGCCCGTCGGCGAACTCCCACAGGCCCATGTGCGTGGAGTCGGGGAAGAGCCGGAGCCCGATCTTGGCCGCCTCCAGCGCCACCTGCACCCGGGTGCTGCCCTTCAGCGGCTCGGCCATGTGCCTGCTGGTGTCGGCGAGCACCAGGATGTTGGTGGGCGGGGCGAGCCGGCTCCAGGCCCGCAGCGCCTCGTCGATGTCCTGCGGGGTCACCGACGTACGCACCCGCGGCGGGGCGGCGGGGATCTGCGGCCCCGGCGAGATGGGCCCCCGCGTGCCGTCGCCCGACCGGAACCCGGCGCGGCGCACGATCTCCTGCGCCTGCGCGCCCTTCAGCCAGTCGGCGAACGCGGTGGACGCCTCGGCCACCGCCGGGTCGGTGGCGGTGACGACGTACGGGTAGTCGAGGTTGATCGTGCCCTCGCGCGGGTGCAGCGCCACGACCGGGTCGGACGAGGGCCGCAGGTTGTGGTTCCACACCGACTGCTCCGGGACGATGACCACCGGCCGCTGCCAGAACGTGCGGTCGTCCACCGCCGCCAGCATGCTGCGGTAGTCGGGCGCCGATCCGGCCTGCGCCCAGCGCACGAACGCGGTCAGCGCCTTGTCGGCCTCCGGCCCGGTGCCGACGACGTCCCGGGCGGCGGCCACGGTCGCGATGCCCGCCCCGGCCAGCGAGGGGTCGGGCACGCGGACGACGTCCGGCTCGCCGGCCGTGGGCGTCAGCCGCCCGCGCACCGTGGACGGGAACACCATCCGCCAGTTCATCTCGGTGCGCCCCACCGAGAAGCGCTGCGCCAGCGACGCCCGCGTGGCGAACACCAGCGGCGAGGTCGCCACCACGCTCTCCCCGGCCGGCAACGAGCTGGCCCCCTGCTGCCGGGCCAGCCGGATCCAGGCCGAGGAGTCGGCGATCCACCCGTCGGGCCGCTCGCGCAGCACGCCGGCCCGGTCGCCGATGAGCGTGCGCAGGACGGTGGCCGGCGGCTGCTCGGTCACCTGGACCAGCACGCACCGGCCGCCCACGGACGTCTTGGTGTCGTTGAAGCGCCCGGCCGCCTCCATCACGGCCGGCGCCACGTCCACCGCCGCCGCGACGCTGACCAGAACAGGCTCTCGTGTGGAGCACAGCGCACCGGCCCCGCCGAGCACGACCGTCAGCGCCCCGGCCATGATGGCCACGGCGGCGAGCCCCGCCAGCATGCCCCGTCGCAGCGCCTTCCTGCGCCGCTGCTCGGGGGAGAGCGCGGCGCGGTGCCGACCCAACCGCACGGGACGATTCTTCCAGGGTCCGCGGGGACCGGCGCAAGGCGTTGTTAGAACAAGTTACAACTGCACGGTCGGCAGTGCCCTGCGCACGCTGAGGCACACGCCGTCGCTGGCCGCCGAGGCCGCCAGCCGCTCCTCGGACGGCACGCCGTACCCGGTGGTGCGCTGCCGCACCGGCCGCCCGGTGACCTCGACCATCGCCCGCAGCTCGCTGATCGTCTTGTAGGAGCCGTTCTCCGAGCCGGCCATCCGGCTGATGGTCTCCTCCATGAGCGTGCCGCCGAGGTCGTTCACACCGCCCTGGAGCACCTGCCGGCACAGGTCGTCCTGGAGCTTCACCCAGGAGCACTGGATGTTGGCGATCGCGCCGTGCAGCAGGATCCTGGCCAGCGCGTGCACGGCGCGGTTCTCCCGCGCGGTGGGCCCGGGACGGGCGATGCCGGCCAGGTAGATCGGCGCGCTGGTGTGCACGAACGGCAGCAGCACGAACTCCGAGAACCCGCCGGTCTCCTCCTGGAGGCGGCGGATCAGCTTGATGTGCCTGACCCAGTGCAGGTGGTCGTCCACGTGGCCGTACATCATGGTGGACGTCGTCGGGATGCCGACCTTGTGGGCGGTGGTGACGACCTCGATCCACTCCTTCGTCGGCAGCTTGCCCTTGGTGAGCACCCAGCGCACGTCGTCGTCGAGGATCTCGGCCGCCGTGCCCGGCAACGAGTCCACCCCGGCCTCCTTGGCGGCCTCCAGCCACTCCCGGATCGACAGGTCCGTCCGGCTGGCGCCGTTGATCACCTCCATCGGCGAGAAGGCGTGCACGTGCATGTCCGGCGTGCGGGCCTTCACCGCCCTGGCGATGTCGAAGTACGCCGTCCCGGGCAGGTCGGGATGGATGCCGCCCTGCATGCACACCTCGGTCGCCCCGGCCTCCCACGCCTCCTGCGCCCGGTCGGCCACCTGCTCCAGGCTCAGCGTGTAGGCGTCGGCGTCGGTGCGGCGCTGCGCGAACGCGCAGAACCGGCAGCCGGTGTAGCAGACGTTGGTGAAGTTGATGTTCCGGTTGACGACGTAGGTCACGTCGTCGCCGGCCGCCTGCCTGCGCAGGTCGTCGGCGATGGCGGCCAGCTCCTCCAGGGCCTCGCCGTCCGCGCCGAGCAGCGTCACGGCCTCGCCGTCGGTGAGCCCCGCCGGGTCGGCCGCGGCGCGGCGCAGCGCCTGCCGCAGGTCGCCGGGGGTGGCCGGCACGGCGGCCCCCAGGCGGTCCTTCAGCGCCTCCCAGTCGCCGTAGACGTGGTCGAAGTCCGCGCGCCGGTCGGCCGCGCGCCCGGCGGTGTCCACCTCGACGTGCAGGTCCACCCGCCCGGCCGGGACGAAGCCGCCGTCCGGCTCCTGCCACGGGCGGCCCCGGAGCACGGCGTCCTCGCGGGCCAGCCCGGTCGCCGGGTCGGCGAGCGCGGCCACGTGGGCGGACAGGCGCGGGTCCAGCCAGGGCTCGCCGGCCAGCACGTACTCGGGGTAGATGGTCAGCCGCTCGCGCAGGGTGAAGCCCGCGCCGGCGGTGCGGCGGGCCAGCTCGTCGATCTGCGGCCAGGGCCGCTCGGGGTTGACGTGGTCGGGGGTGAGCGGCGACACGCCGCCCCAGTCGTCGATGCCGGCCCGGATCATCAGCCCGTACTCGGCGTCCACCAGGTTGGGCGGCGCCTGCAGGCGCGTCCTCGGGCCGAGCACCAGGCGGGCCACGGCGATGGTGGCGGCCAGCTCCTGGAGGTCGGCGTCGGGCATGCCGCGCATCGCCGTGTCCGGCTTGGCGCGGAAATTCTGGACGATGACCTCCTGGATCCCGCCGTACTCGCGGGCCACCCGGCGGATCGCGAAGATCGACTCGGCCCGGTCCCGGACGGTCTCCCCGATCCCGATGAGGATGCCGGTGGTGAACGGCACGTTGCTGCGCCCGGCGTCCTCCAGCACCCGCAGCCGCACCGCCGGGTCCTTGTCCGGCGAGCCGTAGTGGGGCTGCCCCTTCTCCTCGAACAACCGGCGCGACGTCGTCTCCAGCATCATCCCCATGGACGGCGCGACGGGCTTGAGCCGTTGCAGGTCCCGCCAGCCCAGCACCCCCGGGTTGAGGTGGGGCAGCAGCCCGGTCTCCTCCAGCACGCGGATCGCCATGGCGCGCACGTACGACAGCGTGTCGTCGTAGCCGTGGGCGTCCAGCCACTCGCGGGCCTGGTGCCAGCGGTCCTCGGGCCGGTCCCCCAGCGTGAACAGCGCTTCCTTGCACCCCGTCGCCGCGCCCTGCCGGGCGATCTCCAGCACCTCGTCCGGGCTGAGGAACGGCGCGTCCAGCTTGTGCGGCGCGGTGGCGAAGGTGCAGTAGCCGCACCGGTCCCGGCACAGCCGGGTCAGCGGGATGAAGACCTTCCTGCTGTAGGTGACGACCCCGGGCCGGCCGGCGGCCGCGAGGCCGGCGTCCCGGACGCGGGAGGCGTGGTCCAGAAGGGCGTCGAGGTGCTCGTCCCGCGCGTGCAGCAGCACGGTCGCCTCGGTGACGTCGAGGGTCTTGCCGTCGCGGGCACGGGCGAGAGCGCGGCGGAGCGCGGAATCGGTGACGAGATCCATACAGGCACAGTACGGCGCGCTGAGTTCGACACACGCACCCAGGGCCGGTCAAAACGCCCGATAGTCGCGAACCGGCATGCGCGGCCCCCGCGCGGGCGGCCGCAGCCCCGACAGCCACACCAGCACCGTCGCCCGGTGCCGATGCCCCTGGTAGGGCTCCAGCAGCCGCAACATGCCGGGGTCGTCGGTCTTCTCGCCGGTCAGCGCGTACCCCACGAGCTTGGCCAGGTGGAAGTCGCCCACGCTCACCGCGTCGGGGTCGCCGAACACGCGCTGGCGCACCTCGGCCGACGTCCACACCCCGATGCCGGGCAGGGCGCGCAGCAGCCGGTCGAGCTCCTGCGTGGTGCGGGCGGCCTCCAGCTTGGCGGCGTGCCAGGCGGCGGTGGCGATCGTACGGGCACGCACCGCCTCGGCGCCCGAGCGGTGCCAGTGCCAGGTGGGGATCTGCCGCCACACCGCCGGCTCCGGGACCACCCGCATGCCCTCGGGAGCCGGGCCGGGAGCGGCCTCGCCGTAGCGGCCCAGCAACCACCGCCAGGCCCGCCAGGCTTCCTGCCCCACCACCTTCTGCTCCAGCACGGCGGGCACCAGGGCCTCCATGACCCGGCCGGTGCGGCCGAGGCGCAGCCCGGGGTGGCGGCGCGCGGCGTCGGCCAGCACCTCGTGCCTGACCGTGAACCCGGACGGGTCGTCCTCGGCCCCGAGCAGCGCCGGCAGGGTCTCCAGCGCCCACTCCGCGCCGGGGCCCCACGCCTGCCCGTGCACCACGCCGTCCTCGACGCTCACGCGGAGCGTGCAGGGGCCGCCGGGAGCCCTGGAGGTGCGCCACACCGCGCCGTCAGGGGTGCGCCGCCAGGTGGGGTCGCCGCCGCCACGCAGGTGCGGCCGCAGCGCCAGCTCCACGTCGATCGGCCATCCGGGCGCCCACCTGCGCTCCATCACGGGACCGGGCGGCGGCTCAGACGTCGCTGGAGTAGCGCAGCGCCCGCTCGGGCAGCTCGACCCCGGGCCAGACGCGCACGCCGTGCTGCAACTCGTTGCCGGGACCGACGACGGCCCCGTCGCCGATCACCGCGTCGCGCACCACCGTGCCCGCGCAGACGCGCGCGCCCCTGCCCACCACGGAGTCGGTGACCAGCGCGCCCGCCTCGACCACGCAGTCGTCGCTCAGCACCGAGCCGGTCACCACGGCCCCGGCCCCGACGACCGCCCGCGCGCCGACCGCGGTGCCGCCCTCGACCTTGGCCGACGGCGACACGCTCGCCCCGGGCAGCGCCAGGTGCTCACCCGCCGGCCCCGGCATCGCCGGCGAGCGCAGCCGGCCCAGCACGAGGTCGCGCGAGCCCTGGACGTAGGCGGCGGGCGTGCCGACGTCGAGCCAGTAGGTGCGGGTGGCGTAGCCGAGCACCAGCTCGCCCGAGCCGATGAGCCCGGGGAAGGTCTGCCGCTCCACCGACACGACCTCGTCCTTCGGGATCGAGTCGATGACCGAGCGGGTGAAGACGTAGCAGCCGGCGTTGATGCGGTTGGTCACCGGCTCGGGGGTCTTCTCCAGGAAGGCGGTGACCCGCCCGCTGTCGTCGGTCGGCACGCAGCCGAACCGCGAGGGGTCGTCGACCTCCGTCAGATGGAGCGTTACAGCGGCCCCGCGCTCGCGGTGCAGGCGCACCTGCTCGCCGATGTCGTGCCCCGACAGGATGTCGCCGTTGAGGATGAGCACCGGATCGGACGGGCCCCCGCCGAGCGCCTCGGCGGCATTGCGGATCGCCCCGCCGGTGCCGAGCGGGGTCTCCTCCGTCATGTAGGTGAGCGAGAGCCCGAACGCCGCGCCGTCGCCGAAGGCCGGCTCGAACATGGACGCCTTGTAGGAGGTCGCGAAGACGATCCGGCGCACGCCGAACGATCGCGCACGGGCCAGCTGGTGCGCCAGGAACGGCACCCCGGCGGTGGGCAGCAGCGGCTTGGGCGTGCCCAGTGTCAGCGGACGCAGGCGCGTGCCCTGCCCCCCGACCAGGAGGATCGCCTCGAGGTCTGGCAAAGAGCTCTCCATCACTCCGTGAGGTTACCGAACTATTCGATGGCGCGTTGATAGGAGCTGAGGTGCGCCTCCGCCGAGGCGTCCCAGGTGAACTCCCGGGCTCTCGCCAGCCCGGCCTCCTGGAGCTGCTTCCTCCGCTCGGCGGAGGCGAGCAGTTGCCCGAGCGCCGTGGCGATGCTGTCTGCGTCCGGCTCAGTGTAGGCGACCGCGTCACCGCCGACCTCGGGCAGCGAGGTGCGGTAGGTGGTGAGCACGGGCGCGCCGCAGGCCATGGCCTCCAGCACCGGCAGCCCGAACCCCTCGCCGCGCGAGGGGAAGGCCACCACGAGCGCGCCGCCGAGGAAGCCCGGCAGGTCGGGGCCGTGCAGGTAGCCCGGCCTGATGACCCGGACCGTGGCCTCGACCTCGCGGCAGGCGGCGTCCACGTCGTCCTCGTGCACGCCGCCGCCGATGACCAGCGCGGGCGGCGTGTCCAGCGCCTGCACGGCCGCGGCGAACCCGCGGATGAGGTTGGGCACGTTCTTGCGCGGGTCGAGGTTGCCCAGGAAGGCCACGTACGGCTGCCCGTGCAGGCCGAGGCGCAGCGCGGCGCGGCGGATCTCGTCGTCGCTCGGCGGATGGAACTGGTCCAGGTCGACGCCGTGGTAGGCGACGTCGATACTGGTGGGATCGGCGGACAGCACGCGGACCAGCTCGTCCCTGGTCGCCTTGGACGGGACGATCACCCGCTTGGCGTGCCGCACGGCGGTGCGGGTGGCCGAGCGGAAGAACGACGCCCGCGGGCTGTCGCGGTCGGGCTCGGTGAACCAGGTCGCGTCGTGCACCGTCACGACGGTCGGCACCCCGGAGCCGAGCGGGATGGAGTAATAGGGCGCGTGGATCACGTCGGCGCCGGTCTGGCGGGCCAGCAGCGGCAGGCCGGTCTGCTCCCAGGCGAGCCTGGCCGCCCTGTTGGTGATCGACGCGGGCCCTGGGATCACGGTCGCGGAGGGCGCGAGGCTGCGGTAGCGCTCCGCCTCCGCGCGCTGGCAGGCGACGGCGACCTCGGCGCCGGCCCTGTCCAGGGCCACCACCAGCCCGTCCACGTATCGGGTCAACGCGCCACGGTCCGCGGGGACGGCCGCCGCGTCGACGAGCACACGAGGCATACGAAGATCTTCTCCCCTCAAGATCAACGTGGGACCGGACGTCCCCCTCTGAAGTTCAGCTTATGACCAACGTCCCCTGAATCGTGGGGCAAATCACACCGAGGAACGCCTTGCCGCGATTCCGGCCAGCCCGGCGCAGATGAGATCACCACAAATGATGACAATCCTGGACGAAAGTGCCACCGCGATGGCGGCCCCTCCGGCCACGTGCGGCGCCAGCACGGCGACCATGGCGACCTCTCGCACCCCCGCCCCCGCCGGGACCACGAACGTCAGGATCCCCAGGCACCACGACAGCGCGAACACCCCGATCGCGAACAGCAGCCCGCCCTGCGGCGCGACGAAGTACAGGTGCACCCCGTAGGCGATCCAGCCGGCCAGCGCCCAGCCGAGCGCGGCGAGCATGCCGCGCCGGGTGAGCGGCCGCTCCAGCGGCTCCCGCTTGAGCCTGCGCAGCCCGAACCCGATCACCGCGTTGATCACCTTGGGCTCCAGCAGGACCAGCAGCACCGGCAGGGCCAGCAGCAGCCAGCCGTAGCGGTGCCAGCCCAGCGTGCCCAGCGTCACCAGCAGGCCGGTGGCGAGCTGGATCGGCATCATCAGGAAGAACGCCGCCGCGCTGCGCGAGCGGGGCACGCCGAGGTCGCGGCCCATCTCCATCTGCGCCAGCACCGGCCAGAGCGCGCCCGGGATGTACTTGCCGAGCTGCCCCACGAAGAACACCTTGGCCGCGGGCCGCAGCGGCAGCGGCGAGCCCAGGTCGGCCAGCAGCGTGCGCCAGGTGAGCATGGCCCCGAGCAGCGCGGCCACCACGGCCGCCAGCGACCCGGCCAGGGCGGGCACCGACAGCCGGGCGAACCCGGCCACCACGTCGTCCCACTGCCTCGCCACCGCCCATCCGCCGAACCCGAGCGCGACCAGCAGGAAGACGATCCGGACCAGCCCGCGGGCACGCCGCGGCCGCCCGGCCGCCCGCCCGGCGGTCACGGCGGTCTCCTCGGCGGTCTTCCCCGCAACCTCTCCCGCAGTCTCCCCCGCGGTCCCTCCGGCGGTCCCCCCGGCGGTCCCCCCGGCGGTCACAGCGGGCGGACCCGCTCGGGCGGCTGCGGCAGCGCCGCGCCCACCGGCCGCGCCGGCCGCTTGGTCGCCACCCACAGGTAGGTCGGCACCACCGGCAGCAGCAGCCGCAGCACCTCGCGCGGCGCCCGCGACAGCACGGCCCTGACCACCCGCCCGAGCACGCCGGGGAACAGCTCCCCTCCGGCGAACCTGGTCGGCGTGGCCAGCACCGGGAAGGTGTAGTCCCAGACGTGGAAGGCCCGCAACATCCGGCGCAGCCCGCGCCGGGTCCTGAAGCGCTCGTAGTAGTGGTCGGCCCGGCCGAAGGCGCGTACGTAGTAGTCGGCCAGCGCGGGCGGCAGGTAGGACAGGAACGGCAGCTTGTAGTGCGGCTCCATCACCCCCAGCCGGTTGCCCAGCCCCAGGTAGAGCACGCCGTCGTCGGACAGCACGCGGTGCATCTCGGCCACCACGGCGTCGGGGTCGACCACGTGCTCGTAGATGTGGTTGAACACCAGCACGTCCACCGAGCCGTCGGGGAACGGCAGCGCGGTGCCGTCGCCGCACACGAACGCCACCCGGCCGCCGAACCGGTCGGCCGCCCTGCGCAGCCCCGGCACGTCGATGTCGACGCCCAGCGTGTGCTTGGCGCCGGCCTGGGCCAGCTCGTCGGCGATGAACCCGGCCGAGCAGCCGATGTCGGCCACGGTCAGCCCGCCGAGCGGCCCGCGGAAGTGCTCCAGCACGGCGATGATCTTCGCCGCCTTCCGCCGCCGCTTGCCCTCGTCGAGCATGGCGGACTGGATCTCCGAGTATTCGAGCTGCGCGACGCGTTGCTTCCCCACGGGGCCCCACAGTACCCACCTTCCGGCGGGCATGACGTCGAACACCTGATCCCTGGCCTTACCAGGCGCGACCCGCGTAGCCTGAGCCAATGCTGCGACGGCTGCTGCGCATCGTCCTCGCCCTGGTCGCCCTCGGCTTCCTCGGCTACAGCCTGGCCCGCAACTGGCACGACACCACCGCGGCGCTGGCCGCGCTGTCGCCGTGGGCGGTGCTCGGGTCGTTCCTCGCGGTGATGCTCGGCCAGTTCCTCATGCTGGTGGCCTGGCGGGAGATCATGGCGGGGCTGGGCACGCGGCTGCCGCTGCGGGTCGCCGGGCGGATCATGTTCGTGGGGCAGCTCGGCAAGTACATCCCGGGCGCGGTGTGGGCGTACGCGGCCATGATGGACCTCGGCCGCGACCACGGCAGCCCGCCGCGGCGCACGTTCGCCACGATCTCGCTCGGCCTGGTGATCAACCTCGGCGTGGCGATCTCGGTCGCCGCGGCCACGCTGGGCTCGCTGGAGGCGGTCCGCCAGGCGTGGTACCTCGTGCTGCTGGTGCCGGTGATCATCGTGTGCCTGCACCCGAAGGTGTTGTCCTGGGGGCTCAACCTGGCGCTGCGCCTGGCGCGGCGCGAGCCGCTGGAGAGCGTGCTGCCCGGCAGGACCGTGGTCGTCGCGGTGGCCTGGACGGTGCTCGGCTGGCTCGTCTACGGCGTGCACATCTGGCTGCTCACCGGCCGGGGCGACCTCTACCTGGCGGGCACCGGGGCGTACGCGTTCGCCTGGGCGACCGGCATCCTCACCGTCGTGGTGCCGGCCGGGGTCGGCATCAGGGAGGGCGCGCTGGTGCTCGTGCTCGGGCCGGTCATCGGCACCGCGCCGGCGCTGGCGGTGGCCGTCGTGTCGCGGCTGGCGTTCACGCTGGCCGACGCCGCGCTCGCCGGGATCTCGTTCCTGCTCGGCCGTCACGCGCCGGCGAGCAGCGCCCCCGCGTACGCCGACCAGAACGGCTCGGGATCGACCGCCTTGACCCCCGAGCGCAACCTCTCCGGCTCGCCGGAGGCGTAGAAACGCTCGATCGCCGCGCGCAGCGCGCCGGCGTCGCCCGGCTCGACGAGCAGGCCGTCCACGCCGTCGGTGACGTGGTCGGCGAGCGCGCCCACCCGGGTGGCGATCACCGGGACGCCGTGCTCGTGCGCCAGCCACACGTTCTGGCTGGCCGTGGCGCTGCGGTAGGGCAGCACGAGCGCGTCGGCGGCGGCGAACAGCCGCGGCACCTCCTCGGCCGGCACGTAGCCGGGCCGCAACTCCACCCGGTCGCCGAGGCCCAGCTCGGCGACCAGCGCCTCGGTCTCCTCCAGCCCGCCCCAGAACTCCCCGGCGACGGTCAGCGAGACCCCCTCGGGCAGCGCGCGCAGCAGCAGGTCGAGCCCCTTGTAGGGGCGCACCATGCCGAAGAACAACAGCCGCCGGTGCACCTCGGCGGCCCGCTCGCCGGCCCCGGTCACGGGCAGGTGCGGCGGCAGGCCGGCCACCCGGACCGGCGTGCGGGCCAGCCCCCGGGCCAGCCCGGCCTGCTCCTCGGAGTGGGCGAGCACCGCGTCCACCCGCTTGAGCAGGGCTCTCATCAGCGGCTGGTCGTAGGGCTTGCGCTCGTGCGGCAGCACGTTGTGGCAGAGCGCGACCGTGCGCGCCCGGCGGCCGAGGCCGTACAGGATGCCCAGGTAGGGCGGGACCTGCACCGGGCTCAGCACGGCCAGCACCACCAGGTCGGCCGAGCGCAGCCGCCGCCCGGCGGCCACCCACCCGCCGGGGCGGCGCCAGTCGAGGCGGCGGGCGGTGCGCGGGTAGGGCTCGCCCTCCGGCACGGAGATCGTCTGCTGCCCCGGGTAGAGGAACGACGGGTACTGCGCCCGCCAGGACTCGATCACCACGTCGTGCCCCAGCGCGGCCAGGCGGTGCGCCAGCTCGGTGGTGTGCTGCGCCCCGCCCCCCTTGTACGGGTACGTCGGCCCGATGATCGCGATGCGCACGCCTACTCCCCCCGCGAGCGCACGATCAGGTCGGCCAGCAGCGCCACCGACCCGATCAGCATGCCCGACAGGAAGATCATGACGGTGTTCAGCGGGAAGTAGAACGGGTGCTTGACCATGTCCCAGACGCCCTTGACGAACCCGATGCCCACCAGCCACAACGCGGGCGGCATGAGCACCTTGAGCGGGTTGAAGTACATGATCATCCGCAGCACCTGCAGGATGTAGCGGTAGGCGTCGGAGACGAAGCTGAACTTCGACTTGCCCGCCCGCTTGGCGTACTCGGTGGGCAGGTAGTAGATGTCGTGCTGGTTCATCAGGAACGACAGGGTGATCGTCGTGACGCACGAGAACCCGGGGGGCAGCAGCCGCAGGTAGGGCTTGGCCACCGACTTGCGGAAGGCGCGCAGCCCCGAGTTGAGGTCGGGGATCTTCTGTCCGGCCAGCACCTCGGCCACCTTGCGGATCACCCACTTGGCCGGCACGCGCAGCAGCTTGTGCGAGCCCTCCTCGCTGGTGCGCGCCCCGACCACCTGGTCGATGGTCGGGTCCTTGTCGAGGATCTGCACCAGCTCGGGGATGCGCTCGTTGGCGTAGGACATGTCGGCGTCGGTCCAGACGACGATCTCGCCCCTGGCCTCCTGCGTGCCGATGCGCCGCACGGTGCCGGAGCCGCCGTTGCGGTGGAAGGCGCGGATGCGCAGGTGCGGGTAGGAGGGCGCCGCCTCCTGGAGCCTGGCCAGCGTCCGGTCGGTCGAGCAGTCGTCCACGGCGACCAGCTCGTAGGTGTAGCCGCTGGAGTCCATGGCCCGGGTGATGCGCTCCACCTCGTCGATGACATGGTTCTGCTCGTTGTAGCAGGGCAGGACGATGGTGACGTACGGCGCTTCTTCCACGGCGGGTCCACTCTTCGGGCTCTCGGGCGTGCTCACAGGGATCGAGGTTACTGTGCCCGCCTGGGAGAAGCGCGCACATCGGCTCAGCCGGGCACCCGGGCTCAGGCGGGCACCCCGGGCTCAGGCGGGCAGGGCCATCCACACGTTCATGGTCAGCGACCAGGTGCCGTTCGGCGGGTCCACGAGCGAGCGCTCGTCCTGGGGGACGGAGAGCCCGAGGACGTGCACCGGCGTCCCGTACCTGGCGACCTGGTCGCCGTCGGCGGCCAGCACGACCGGCACCCGGCCGGCCGCCCGTACCCGCGCCGCGAGCCGCCACGTGTCGTCGTCGCGGGCGACGTCCGCGCCCGGCGGAACGCGTACCTTCGCCGTCGGCACGCCGCACGTGCCGCGCACGACCTGCGTGAACCGGTCGCCGGTGACCCGCTCCACGATCAGCGCCGACGCCCGCCTCGGCAGGCGCGCGCACATCGCCGCGACGGCCGCCGCCTCTCCCCGCTCGACCGGGGTGAACGCGGTGCCGATCGAGGTCACGGCGGGCGGCACCAGCACGGCCAGGACCGCCACCGCCGCCACCCAGCGCCGCCCGCCGGCCCGCCCGCGCAGCCGCTCCAGCCCGTACGCGGCCAGCACGACCAGCCCCGGGATCACCACCGGGACCAGGCGGCGGGCGGCCCACGGATGGTCGGGGGTGATCTCGGGCCGCAGCAGCGTGGTGACGGTGGTCCAGCCGATCACCGCGAGCGGCGCGAGCCAGGCGAACGGCGTGCCGTCACGCAGCAGCCGCCGCGTCAGCAGCGCCGCCGCGGCCGTGGCCAGCACGAGCGCGGGCAGGCCGAGGTACCAGGCGACCCAGTGCAGGGAGTTCTCGAAGTACAGGCGGGTGCCGTCCACCGGCAGGACGTTGGCCCGCTGGATGGCCTCGATCATCTCGAACGTGCGCCGGTCGTCGGCGGTGACCGGGGTGCGGGTGACGGTCTGGAACCACGGGCGGGCGTACAGGGCGGCCATGAGCGCCACCACCAGCCCCGCCCCCGCCGCCGGCGCCCACCCCGGCAGCCGGACGCGGGCCAGCAGCGGGGCGGCGGCCGTGCCGGCCGCCGTGAGCACGAGCACGGCGGCGCACACGGCCAGCAGCGGCCGCACCGAGCCGGACAGGTAGTCCAGGTAGGACCGGGCCAGCAGGTACGCCGCCAGCAGCCCGAGCCCCGCCCCGGCCACCAGCCCGGCCAGCAGCGGCGGCCCCAGCGCGCCCTCCCGCCGCCCGGCGCGCCGCATCGCGATCAGCAGCCCGGCGAACGCCAGCACCGGCAGCGCGTCCCGCAACGCGTCGATCCTGACGAGCACGGCCAGCCCGAGCACCAGCCCGGCCAGCGCCCCTCTGATCCACCCGGACCCTCCAGGGGCCGCCCGCTCCGGCGCGTGGTGGGCCAGCGCGTCGTGGGCCAGCGCCAACCCGCCGAACAGCAGGATCAGCGACGGGATCTCGCTGAACGTCGTCCGCGAGGTGTACAGGACCGGCAGGCAGACCGCGAACGCCGCCGCCGCGACCGGCACCCAGCGCGCCCCCGCCAGCCGCGCCGCCACCCCGGCCACGGTGAGCACCGCGAGCGCCCCCAGCACGGCGGGCACCACGAACGGCGCCCCCAGCCAGTGCCCGGCGGCGAACACCATCGGCGCGCCCGGCATGAACTGCGGCTCCACCCCTCCGCCCACCGCGTAGAACCCGACGCTGTCGAAGACCAGGGCCGGGTCCGCCCCGCCGAACGCCTCGGCGTTCACGCCGATCGGCAGCGAGCCGTGGCGGGCGATCCAGGTGGCGTACTGGGCGTAGGTCGCCGGGTCGCGCCGGACGGCGACCTGCTCGCTGTGCAGGACGGCGTTGAACACCCCCGAGGCCACGGCGATCCCGAGCACCGCCACGACCTGCCACCACGCCGCCCCCGGCGCCTCGTCCGGCTGCCCGCCCGGTTGCCCGCCCGGCCGTCCTGCCGGCCGCCGGAGCCCGGCCCAGCACAGCAGGGCGGCGGCGGGCACGCCGAGCAGCAGCGCGGGCACCGGCGCGAACCGGCCGAGCAGCAGCAGCGGCAGCCCCGCCAGCAGCCAGCCGGCCACGGCGAGCGCGGGCGCGGCCGAGAGCGCGGCGAGCACCCGGCCGGGGAGGAGACGTTCCATCGGTGAGTGAGCGTATCCGGTCACGCGGCCAGGAACCGGTACCGTACGCACGTGCCGGAGAAGCGACGCGACCGGGAGGGTCGGGGGTGGCGGCGGGTGCCGCGCGATCTGGGGCCCCGGGTGCGGCGGCACCGCTGGTTCCTGGCGGTGCTCGCGCTCGGCACGCTGCTGCGCGCCCTGGCCGTGCTCGGTTACCGCCCCGCCCTGTGGTTCCCCGACACCTACACCTACGTCGTCACCGTCTTCAGGCCGCGCCCCGACCTGGTCCGCCCCGCCGGCTACTCGATGTTCCTCAAGCTGCTGGAGCCGCTGCACTCCTTCGCCGCGGTGACGGCGGTCCAGCACCTGATGGGCCTGGCCGCCGGCGTGCTGGTCTACCGGGCGGCCCGGCGCGCGCCGCGCTGGGCGGCGACGCTGGCCGCGGTGCCCGTGCTGCTCGACGCCTACCAGGTCGAGCTGGAGCACCTGCTGGTGTCGGACACGTTGTTCATGTTCCTGGTGGTCTGCGCCGTCGCGCTGTGCGCCACCCGCAGGACCGGCACGGTCGCCGCCGTCGGCCTGCTGCTCGCCGCCGCCACGCTGACCAGGACCGTCGGCCAGCCGCTCATCGTGGTCCTCGCGGCCTGGTTCGTGCTGCGCGGGCGGTTCCGGAGCGCCGGGGTGCTCGTGGCGGCGGCGCTGGTGCCGGTGCTCGCCTACGGGGCCTGGTTCTACGCCACGTACCAGCGGGTCGGCCTGGTCGGCGCGAACGGCGTCTTCCTGTACGCCCGCACGATGTCGTTCGCCGACTGCGCGAAGATGGACCCGCCACCGGACCTGCGGGTCCTGTGCGACCCGCGCCCGCCGGAGCAGCGGCCGCCCTCGCAGGAGTACATCTGGGCCAAGGACGCCCCGATCGTGCGGCTGCCGGGCATCACGTTCACCAAGGAGACCGACGACCTGGCCGCCCGCTTCGCGACGCGGGCGATCACGAGCCAGCCGCTCGACTACGCCGCCTCGGTCCTGGCCGAGCTGGGCCGCACGTTCCGCTGGGACCGGCCGGTCTATCCCGACCACGAGATCTACGGCTACTACGAGTTCCCCGTCACCCCTCCGGACCCGCCTGGACGCTATCCCGCACAGGTCGGCGCGGAATATGCGAAGCTCTATGAGCGGGGTGCGATCGGTACGGAGATCGTCGAGCCCTACGCCGGATGGCTGAGGGCCTACCAGAGCATGGCGCGGCTGCCCGGCCCGCTGCTCCTGGCGGCTCTCCTGGTGCCGCCCGTGGCGGCCGTCAGGCGCAGGCTCGCGGCGAGGCGCCTGACGGGAGTCCCGCACTGGGCGGTGCCCTGGGCGGCGGCCGTTGTGCTGTTGCTCACACCGGCCGCGGCGGCGGAGTTCGACTACCGGTACGTCCTGCCGGCCGTGCCCCTGGCCTGCCTCGCCGCGGCCTTGGGCATCCGTCCTGACCTGCGGGAAGGGCTCGGGAAGCAAGAAAGAGTTCAGAGATGATATTCCACCTGATGTCCGGCCCTGAGTATGCTTTCCGGCGGAAACATCACGCCCGGGTCACGGTCGGTTCCGGCGGTCGTAGCACCGGGCACTTCGAACGTGACCTAGTCTCGTGGCGCGGAACGACCAAGCCGGCGCGCGAGCGCGAGGAACGAGGCTAGGGGGCGTATGAGTGACTACAGGGTCGTGCCGGTAGTCGACACCGCGCAGGGCCGTCGATCGGCCCCCACCCAGCCCGGCAGCAGGATGGCCCGCAGGGCGGCGGCCGCGGCGGCGCCGCCTCCCCCGCCCGACGACCGCCCGCCGCGCGGGCACCGGGGCGGCGGCGGGGGCGGCCAGAAGAAGATGAGGGCCCTGGCGTGGGTCAGCATCGGCCTCACCACCGTCATGGTCGCGGGCTCGCTGACCGCCTACACCATGCTCCGCGACGCCGTCGGCAACATCACCCAGAAGAGCGTCAAAGAGGACATCATCAACCCCCGTCCCCCGGACACGGGCGCGCTCAACGTGCTGCTCGTCGGCTCCGACACGCGGGCGGGCGCGGGCAACGCGAAGTACGGCCAGCAGCTCGCCAGGCAGGCCGACGCGGGCGGCAAGCGTACCGACACGATCATCCTCATGCACATCTCGCCCAACCGCGACAAGGCCCGGCTGATCAGCTTCCCGCGCGACTCGATGGTGCAGATCCCCAAGTGCAAGAACGAGGCCACCAAACAGGAGATGGCGCCGCGCCGTGACATGATCAACTCGGCGTACAACACGGGCGGCGTCGCCTGCACGATCTCCACCATCGAGACCCTCACCGGCATCCGCGTCAACCACTTCGTCGAGGTCGACTTCAGCGGCTTCAAGAACATCGTGGACGCGCTCGGCGGCATCGAGATCTGCCTGCGCACCGCCGTCAACGACAGGGCCAGCAAGCTGGTCCTGCCGGCCGGCCGCAGCCTGCTCAACGGCGAGAAGGCGCTCGGCTACGTGCGCCTGCGCCACTACGGCGACGGCAGCGACATCCAGCGCATCCGCCGCCAGCAGATCTTCCTCAGCAAGGTCGTCGCCAAGGCCACCAGCAGCGAGCTGCTCACCGACGTCGGCAAGCTCAAGGACTTCATCTCCGCCGCGGCCGGCTCGGTCACCATGGACCCCGAGCTCGCCAACGACCCCGAGCAGCTCATCGAGATCGCGATGAGCGCCAAGCAGCTCACGGCGGGCGGCGTGCAGTTCACCACCATCCCGTGGGCGCCCGACCCGCAGGACAAGAACCGCGTGGTGTGGAAGGAGCCGGACGCCACCAAGCTGTTCACCTCGATCAAGACCGACACCGAGGTCGCCACCCCGGCCCCGTCGGCCAGCGCCGGCACCACCGCCAAGCCGAAGGTGACGATCAAGCCGGAGCAGGTGAAGGTCCAGGTGCTCAACGGCACCAAGACCGTGGGCAAGGCCCGCGAGGTCGCCGACCAGCTCGCCGAGCAGGGCTTCACCGTCGTGGGCGTAGGCAACTACGAGGCCCCCGGCGGCGCCGGCCTGGCCAGGAGCGAGGTCCACTACGCCAAGACGGCGGCCACGGCCCCCGACCACGCCGCCACGCTGGCGGGCGCGGTGCTGCCCAAGCCGGTCACGGAGGCGGGGCGGGTCAAGGCGACCAACCCGACGGCGTACACCGCCACCACCACGACCACCGTCACCGCCGGAGCCGCGGCCGCGCCGAAGGGCACGCCGGTGATCCAGCTCGTGGTGGGCGAGGACTTCGACTCGGTCAAGGTGACCAAGCTGCCCGACAGCGTCAAGAACAGCACCATCACCGCGGCCGACCAGAAGAACGTGTGCACATGAGCTGAGGCTCCAAGTTCCCTGTGTAAGCGGCTGTTCCGAACGGCTGTCGGAGACAGGAGCCGTACGGGCGGGATAGTCTGTTGCGGGTCGGCGGCGCAGCGCGACACCGGACCGTTACCAGGTTTTCACGTCTCGTCGGCGTCGTGTCCCCCGGTCCCTAGCGAAGCTGAGCGACTCCCTCGTGTCTGACACCAGATTCTCCCCACCGGTCTCGACCCCCGGGGGCCAGGCGGCTCCGGGCGAGGAAGGCGGCCCCGCCAACACCGGCGCGCGGTGGCCGCTGCCGGAGGAGACGTTCTGGAGCCAGCACACCGACCCCCACGGCCCGAGCACCCCCGCGCCCACCCCCCAGGGCCCGGGCTCCCCCACCGCTTACCGGGGCGCTCCCCCCGGGCACCCGGGCGTCCCTCCCTCTCGCCCGGGCGGCCCCGCGACTCATCCGGGCGGGGCCGGGGGTGCGGCGGGTGAGCGGGTGGCGCAGGCCGAAGGGCAGCCGCAGCCGCAGTCCCAGCCGGAGCCGGAGGCCGAGCGTCCGCGCCGCCGCCGCGACCCGTTCCTCGACAACGTCAAGTTCGTCCTGATCGCGCTCGTGGTCGTGGGCCACTCCCTGGTGCCCACGCTCGACGCCGACAGCTCGCGCGCCCTCTACATCTTCATCTACACCTTCCACATGCCGCTGTTCGTCCTGATCAGCGGCTACCTGTCCAGGAACTTCTGGAACTCCAACGCCAAGACCAACAAGCTGGTCGACACGTTCCTGGTCCCGTACGTGATCGTCGAGGTCGGCTACGCCGCGCTGCGCACGGTGCTCGGCCACAAGTGGAGCCTGACGATCATCGACCCGGCCTGGCTCAACTGGTACCTGCTGGCGCTGCTGTTCTGGCGGTTGTCCACACCGGTGTGGAAGCGGATGAAGTACCCCGTCCCGGTGGCGATCGCGATCTACCTGTTCGCCGGGTTCTCCCAGATCTCGGGCGACTTCAGCATGGACCGCTTCTTCGGCCTCATGCCGTTCTTCGTCATCGGCCTGGTCATGCAGCCCGAGCACTTCGAGATGCTCGACCGGCGCTGGATCAAGATCCTGGCGGTCCTCACGGTCCTCGGCGCGGCCGCCGTGGCGATCTTCATCGCGCCCCGGGCCAAGCTCGCCCCCTTCTACTACAAGAACAGCTACCAGGACCTCGACCTGTCCTGGTACATGGGCATCGGCCTGCGCGCCGCCCTGCTGATCTGCGCGCTGGCGATGTGCTTCGCCGTGCTGGCGCTGGTGCCGCGGGGCGAGACGTGGTTCTCCGACCTCGGCACCCGCACGCTCTACTGCTACCTGCTGCACGGCATCCCGGTGCTCGTCGCCAAGGAGATGGGCTGGCTGGAGTTCCCGTGGTTGTTCGGGCCGCTCGGCGTGGCGGCCATCGCGTCCAGTTGCTTCGCCCTGGCGATCGTCCTGTGCCTGCCGCAGACCCGGACGGTCTTCAAGTGGGTGCTGGAGCCGCGCCTGACCTGGCTCTATCGGCGCCCCTCCGGAAGTTAAGCGATCGTTCCCCCCGCATTAACGCCTCCGCCCCGGTGGGCGCGGAGCATCGACACATGCGCGCATGTGTCGCCACGACCGTCCACCATCCCGAGGACGCCCGGATCATGCACCGGCAGATCCGGGCGCTGCTCGACGCGGGCCACGAGGTGACCTACGTGGCCCCGTTCACCTACTACAACGTGACCCCGGTGATGGGCCTCGACGCGGTGGACGTGGCGCGCCGCGCCGCCCGCGGCAAGGCCCGCGCGGCTCTCAGGCGCGGCCTGCGGGACGCAGACCTGCTGATCGTCCACGACCACCGGCTGCTGCGCGTGCTGCCCCACCGGCACCCTCCGGTCGTCTGGGACGTGCGCGAGCGGGTCCCGGCCCGGCTGCTCGCCCGCGCCGGGCGCCGGCACGAGGTCGTCACCTCGGCGGTCGTGCCCGAGGCCACGTTCGTCGCGGCCGAGCCGCCCCCGCCCGGCGACACCCGGATCGTGCACCTCGGCCGCCTGGCCGCCGACCGGGGCGTGAACGAGCTGATCGGCCTGGCCGAACGGCTGGCGCCGCACGGCGTCCGGCTCGACCTGATCGGCCCGGCCGAGCGCGAGGTGCGTCCGCTGCTGCGCGACGCCCAGCGGGTGGGCCTGCTTGACTGGTTCGGCTACGTGCCGCTCCGCCACGCCCTGCGCATGGCCGAGGGCGCGCTGGCCGGGCTGTCGCTCGCGGACGCCACGGTCCCGTGGGCACCGACGAAGATCATGGATTACATGGGCCGCGGCCTGCCGGTCATCACCACGCCCCGGGGCGCGGCGCTGGTGGAGGGCGCCGGCTGCGGCCTGGTGGTGCCGCTGGACGTGGACGCGGTGCTGGACGCCGTCCTGGACCTCAAGGAGGACCCGGCCCGCCGGGCCGAGCTGGGCGCGCTGGGCCACGCCGAGGCCCGCCTGCGCCACCACTGGCCCGACCACGCGGCGGGCTTCGTGCGCCGCGCCGAGTCGTGGGCCGGTCTCCCCGCCGCCCACGCCCTGGCGGTGTGAGCGAGAGCGCGAAGCGGGGGCGTGAAGAAGGGGCGTGAGGTAGGCATCAAGGGCGCGGCGGGAATGGCGGGGCGGCGTGGGGGTTGATGTACTGGGGCCATGGCATCGCATCTGATCCAGGGCCGGACGGTCGAGTTCCCCGTCCGGGTGAGGGACGCCCAGGTGGCCAGCGCCTTCTACCCGGTTCGGGCCGACGCCGCCCGGGCGGTGATCGCGTACTCCGGCCTCGACGTGGCCGAGGCGTTGCCCGGCAAGGCCGTCTGCGTGCTGATGTTCGTGGACTACCGCGACGGCGACCTCGACACCTATCACGAGTTCGGCATGGCGTTCCTGATCCGCCCGCCCGGCCGGACGGGCCCGGGCGGGCCGGCCGACCTGCGGCAGGCGGGGGTGTTCATCCACTGGCTGCCGGTGGACCAGGGGTTCACGCTGGAGGCCGGGCGCACGCTGTGGGGGTTCCCGAAGGAGCTGGCCGACATCGAGCTGCGGCTCGGCTCGCCCTACAAGCGGTGCGTGCTGCGCAAGGACGGCCGGCTCGTGCTCGACATGCTGGTCAAGCCCGGCGTGCCGGTGCCGGGCGCGACCGTGATGGCGCCCATGGACGCCTACACGCACCGCGACGGCGTCACCCGGCGGGTGCCCTGGTCCGTACGGGCCCGCGGCGCGCGGGCGCGGCCCGGCGGAGCGCTCATCCGTCTGGGCAACCATCCCATCGCCAAGGAGCTGAGCGAGCTGGGGCTGCCCAAGCGGGCGCTGTTCAGCACGACGATCGGGCACGCCGAGATGGCCTTCGGCGAGTCCTCGCGGATCTGAGGCCGGCCGGTCAGACGATCGGCGGGCGGCCGAGCTTGACCATGCGCCACGCGGTGCGCCAGGCCATCGGCCGGCGCTCGCCAGCCGGGGTGCGCAGCCCCTCGGCGAAGCCGCCGAACCACGACTTGATCGCGCCCGGCGAGCGGCGCTCCCTGATGAGCGTGAGCACGACCCAGTTGGTCAGGTAGAGCGCCGCCAGCGGCCAGGGCAGGTTGCGGCGGGCCAGCCAGACCCGGTTGCGGGCGTTGAGCCGGTAGAACTCGGCATGCCTGGTCGGCGGCACCTGGGGGTGGTACATCACCGTCTCGGCGTCGTACTCGATGCGGTAGCCCTCGCCCAGCAGCCGCCAGGCCAGGTCGGTCTCCTCGTGGGCGTAGAAGAACCGCTCGGGCAGCCCGCCCACCTGGAGGAAGGCCGAGCGCCTGATGGCCGAGGCGCCGCCGAGGAACGTGGTGACCGGCGAGGAGCGCTGCGGATCGCCGGCCCGCAGCCTGGGGACGTGACGCCGCTGGCCGATGCCGCCGTCGGGGTCCATGACGCGGAAGGAGATCACCGCGAGGTCGGGCTCGGTGGCGAAGCGGTCGCGCACGTGGGCGACGACCTTCTGGCTGGCGTACCAGCCGTCGTCGTCGAGGAACAGCACGACGTCGCCCGAGCACTCCTCCACGCCGCGGTTACGGCCGGCGGGGATGCCGGTGTTCTGGTCGAGCCGGATCGATTTGACGACCGCGGACGACCCCTCGGGTGGCGTCGCCGACACCTCGGGCACGTCGGCGCCATTGCCTACGATCACCACCTCGACGTCGCCGTCGATCTGGTTGAGCGCGGACTCGACCGCCCGGTTCAGCTCCGCGACCCGGTTGCCCATGGTGAGGATGACGCACGAGATCTTCAACGAATCACTGTCCTGACGCGTTGAGAACACGGGCGGAGCATTCTTTCATGATCACCGAGTCTGGTCGCATTGTCCTGAATCTAGGGTGAGCTAAGCGTATCGGAACCGGGGATGAACCCCCACCGAACCGCGGACGTCCGATCAGTACGACGGACGAGGCGGCCTTCCGGTTCCGACATCCGATCACGCCAGCCGCCTCGACGCGATGATGCTGACCAAATGCAGGACGACCTGTAGGCAAGCCGCGACGAAACACGCCACCACCAGCACCCGGGTGGCCACGAGGTCACCCCGCACCGCGTCGATCACGGCCGTGGCGAGCGCCAGCAGCGACAGCTCGATCGGCTGCACGATGCGGTGGAACTTGGTGGCGGAAAGAATCTTGCGCCCCAGCCCCAGCAGCCCCGAGCGGAACTGCGCCACGCCGCTCTCGCCCGCGGCCGGCAGCCCGCCCTTGGCCCGCGCCACCTCGACCAGGTCGGTCTCGGCCTTGATGAGGATCGCGCCGAGCGCGGCGGCCACCCCCAGCACGGTGTACCAGTCGGGCAGCACCGCCGAGGCCCGCCAGCCCAGCCCGGCCAGCACCGCCGCCTCGGCGAAGTACGCGCCCACGCGGTCGAGGTAGACGCCGACCAGCGAGGTGCGGCCGGTCCAGCGGGCCAGCTCCCCGTCGGAGCAGTCGAGCAGCAGGTAGACCTGCACCAGCAGGGCGGCGGCCACGGCGGCCCAGAGCCCGGGGAGGGCGAGCACGAACCCGGCCAGCACCCCGGCCACCGTCATCACCCAGGTGAGCTGGTTGGGCGTGACGGGGGTCTTGGTCATGAGCCAGGTGACGTAGATCGACAGGCGGCGCATGTAGAGCACGCCCGCCCAGTGCTCGCCGTTCCTGCGCTCCAGGTGGCCGGGGGGCTGCGCGACCCGCCGCAGCTCAGCTACCGAAGGCCCGGACATAGTCCCCCACCCGCTCGCGGATCTCGGTGTCCTGCATGCGGAGGTGCTCCAGGATCGTGTAACGGCCGGGACGGGTGGCCGGCGCCAGCGCCACGGCCTCGGCGAACTGCTCGGCGCTCAGCCCGATGTCGGCCGGCACGACCGGCAGCTCGTGCCGGCGCAGGCAATCGACGACCTGCCTGGCGCGGGCCTCGTCCTCGCGGAGGAAGAAGCAGAAGGCGGCACCGATGCCGGCGAGCTCGCCGTGGTTGGAGGTGCCGGGGAAGAGCTGATCCACGGCATGAAGGATCTCATGATCCCCGCCACTCGCGGGCCGCGAGGACCCGGCGATCACCATGGACATGCCCGACAGGATCAGGGACTCGGCCAGCACGGTCAGGAACGCGTCGGACTCCACGCCGTCGGTGCGGCCCACCAGCGCCTCGGCGGCGGTGCGCGCCATCGAGCAGGCCAGCCCGTCGATGGGCTCGCCGCGCTCGACGTTGCCGAGCTGCCAGTCCTCGATGGCCGACAGGTTGCTCACCACGTCGCCGATGCCGGCGCGGACCAGCGTCCGCGGCGCGGCGTGCACGAAGTCGAGGTCGACCAGGATGGCCAGCGGCATCGGCACGCCGAAGGAGCCCTTGCCGCCCTCGTAGACGAGGGAGGCGGTGGGCGAGCAGATGCCGTCGTGGGAGAGGTTGGTGGCCACCGCGACCATCGGGATGCCCGCCAGCGAGGCGGCGTACTTGGTGGCGTCGATGGTCTTGCCGCCGCCCACGCCGACCACGACCTCGTAGGCGCTCTTGCGCAGGTCGGCGCCGAGCGTGACGGCCGCGTCGACCGTCCCGTCGGACACCCGGAACACCTCGGCCTCGTCGAGCTGCGGTGAGATCAGGCTCTCGATGTGGTCGCCCTGCCCGGGGCCGACGGCCACGGCGACCCGGCCGGAGGTCGCCACCCGGCTGTCGGCCAGCAGAGCGCCCAGCTCCGCCACGGCGCCCCGCCTGACCTGCATGGTCAGCGGCGCCGGCAGCATCCTCGCCAGAAGCGGCATGCCCGCCTCCTCAGTAACGCACGGCTATGGTGCGGGCCTTGGCCAGGTCGTCGTGGTTGTCCACCTCGACCCAGTCGACCTCGCCGATGGGCGCGGCGTGGATGGTCTCGCCGCGCTCGACCATCTCCTGGTAACCGTCCTCGTAGTAGAGCTGCGGGTCGCGCTCGAACGTGGCCTTCAGCGCGTCGGCCAGGCGCTCGGCGGCGCCCGGCCGGATGAGCGTGGCGCCGATGTACTCGCCGTACGCCTCGGCCGGGTCCATGAGCTTGGTGATGCGCCGCAGCGCGCCGGCCTCGTCGAGCGTGACCTTCATCTCCTCGTCGGCGAGCTTCTTGACGTCGTCGACGGCGAGCAGGATGTCGCTGGTCGCGGGGGCGGACAGAAGCGTCTTCTCGACCGAGACCGGGTGGACGGTGTCGCCGTTGACCAGCAGCGCGCCCTGCGCGAAGTAGTCACGGGCGCACCACAGGGAGTAGGCGTTGTTCCACTCCTCGGCCTTGTCGTTGTGCACCAGGGTGAGCTTGACGCCGTACTTCTCCTCGAAGGCGTCCTTGCGCTCGTGCACGGCCTGCGCCGCGTAGCCGACGACGATCACGATCTCCCGCAGGCCCACCTCCGCCAGGTTGCGCAGCGAGATGTCCATGATCGTGGTCTCGCCGTCGACCGGCACGAGCGCCTTGGGCAGCGTGTCGGTGTACGGCCGCAGGCGTCGTCCGGCCCCAGCGGCCAGCACCATTCCCAGCAACGTGCACTCCTCAGTCGGGCATCACTACATGTGCGCCAAAGGTTAGTTGCCTTTGGCCCCTCCGCGGGTAATCCGGCGTTAGTCTTGCGTTCCCATACCGGACGCATCCACCCCGGACCGGGGCGCGGCGAGCCAGCAGGTGAGGCTCTCCCAGCCGAACAACCCCCACAGGTAGAGCGCGAGCAGCGCGTAGCCGAAGGTCAGCGGCCCCATGAGCGCGACCAGCGAGACGACCATCATCCGCCCGTCCCAGCCGAGGCCCAGCGTCGCCAGCCAGGACGGCGGGTAGACGCGCTGCCGCAGCCGGTAGACGAGATCGTAGTGGTGGAAGGCCAGCGCCCCGAGCAGCGCGAAGATGATCACCGGATGCAGCCCGTGGGCGAACCCGACGGCGGCGACGAAGGCGTACTCGATCACCCGCAGGATCGGCGGCACCAGCCAGTCGAGGCGGCCGTCGTGCGGGTGGGTGCTGCCGGGCCCGGCCAGCAGCAGCGTGACGGCGGGCGCGAACACCGCCAGCCCGTCGGTGCCCGCCACCCCGAGCAGCAGCAGCACGCCGGTGACGAACGTGCCGGCCAGCACCGGCGGCAGCGGCGGGAGCTGCCCGGCCACGAGCAGGCCCATGGCGCGCGAGAGCGGCCCGTCGTCGCGGTAGGCCACCACCGCGCTGCGGGGAACGGGAGCCAGGTGCACGGGCCGCACCACCGGAGCCGTCATCGCGCCCACCCCCATCGCACCGACCCCCATCCCACCGACCCCCACCGCACCGACCCCCATCGCACCGACCCCCATCGCACCGGCCTCATCGCACCGACCTCGCCATTCTTCCGAGAAGCTGGTAGGCCGCCGCCACGCCGCCCCAGCACAGCAGCGCCACGAACGTGGTCCGCGCCCCCCACCCTGCGGCGGTGACGCAGATCAGCGCGGTCCGCTCGCCGATCGGCAGCACGACCATCCGCTTGAGCCGGCGCGCGGCCGGCAGGCGCTCCACCCGCCGGGCGAGCGCGATCAGTCCCTTCGGCGCGGCGGCGTCGGCCGACTCCTCCAGAGAGCGGGCCCGCGGCCCGGCAGCGGCCGGCGCCCCGGCGAAGGAGTGGTCGAGCGCGTGCCGGACGACCTGGAGGATCATCGCGGCCACGGCCAGGGGCCAGATGCCCGGGTCGGCGGCGCCGAAGGCCAGGCCCACGTAGACGGCGTACTCCTTCAGCCGGTCGGCCATGCCGTCCACCCACGCGCCGAGCGGCGAGAACGTGCGGGTGTAGCGGGCGAGCTGGCCGTCCAGGCAGTCCAGCGCGAACGACAGGTAGAACAGCGCCGCCCCGAGCAGCCGCCCGCCCGGCGTGCCCGCCGAGAACCACACCGCCGCGAGCGCGGCCAGGCCGACCGAGACGCCGGTGACGGTGTTGGGCGTGAGCCCGAGCCGGGCGGCCGGCTTGATCAGGTGGCGCGTCCAGGTGGAGACGAAGAAGGTGGCGAAGAAGCCGTCGTCGTCCTTGACCGAGGTGTCCAGCCGGACGCGGTCCTCGTCCACCTCGGCCAGCCGTTCGACGGCCACGTCGGCGGCGTGCTGGCCGACGACCCGGTCGGCGTGCAGCGGCCCGAGCGGGGCCGCGCGCACCTTCACGCCGCTGCGGACCAGCCCGACCAGCAGCAGGTCCACCGCCTCGACGGGGGTGACCGGCCCGAGCTTGCCGGTGTCGGCCAGCTCGGCCAGCTCCTCGGCGACCTCGGCGAGCGTGGTCAGGTCGGGCTCGGCGGCCTGCAGCAGGCCGCGGAAGGTGGCGTTGGCCTCGGGCACGATGTGGAACGAGCTGCCCGCCGCGACGACCGCGCCGCTCTCGACCCGGACCGGCGGCCGCAGCGGCCCCGCGGTCGCCTCCAGGGAGACCAGCGCGCCGGTGTCGTGGGCGGGATGCTCCAGCAGCAGCGCCAGGGCCTCGGTGTGGGCCACGAGATCGGCGGGCAGCACGGCGACCGCGCCCCCGGCCGTCCTGGCGATCTTCGCGACACCCCGGAGGTCGGCCCCGAGGCCGCCACCCGGCGTCAGCACCTGCACGTCGCGAACGGGCAGCACGCCGAGCTGCCCGTCGAGCCGGTCGAGCAACGTGCCCTCGGGGCAGGCCAGCCTGCCGGCCGGGGTGGTGGCCAGCAGCACGACCGCCGGAGCCGTGGTGCCGCGGGTGGTCAAGGAGTCGGGCAACGAGTCGGGCAAGGCGCAGGTCTCCTACCGGTCGGGCGGGACTGCGTGGACTGGGGGTTCGTAGCCTCAGCGTAGCGACCGGCCACCGCGATATCACGGACCAGGACCGTTACGCTCGCGGTGCCTTCACACGGGTACCGGCGGTCGACCCATCCTCGGCGATCGCCTGAACGCCCGGCTCTCCCACGTTGCCGTGCACAAGATCCACCCCGACACCCTGGCCGTCACCGGGCCTGCCTACAACCCAGCCAACGTCAACCGGGACTTCAAGGCCCTGCTGGAGCGTGCAGGCCTGCGCAAGCTCCGCTTTCATGACCTGAGACATTCATGCGCCTCGCTCCTGCTGGACCAGGGCGTGGACCTCGTCGTGATCAAAGAGCTGCTCGGCCACGCCCACATCTCGATCACCGCCGACACCTACGCCCACGTCCGGCTCCGCCTCCAACGCGACGCCATCGAACGCATGGGAGACGCCCTCGACGACCCCGAACCGTAGCCGTCAGAAAACGATCACGACTGCCGTAGCCGTCAACTTAGCCGTCAAAGACTCCGAAGTCCACCAGAATTCGATCGAGAGAAGCAGGATTCAATCATATGCCCGACATGAATTTGTATACCTTGACCCGCTTACGGAGGTTGGCGACTCAGAACGGATTCCTACCGGCCGCCACCAGGGCGGCCCCGCCCCGGGCGTTCCATTGGGGTCGAACAATGCTCCGTCCTACGACCAGGGCCCACATTCAGACATACACACCGCACCATTCTCTTAAAGGTTTTACCCACGCCGACTGAGGAGCGGATTGACCTTTTCGAAACGTTCGGCTAATTCATGGGTAGAATGGCTGTCATCCAGACAACCGAGAGCTATATTAATGCCCGACACTAGGCTCCGAATTCCGATAGCATCCGGACCATCGAACCCCAATAATAATATTCAAGGATGACACAAGAGAGGAGTTTTTGCTTTAGATAGTTTTTTTAGGATCGAAATCGTTTCGGTTTGATTCAAACGGCTGAGCATCCCCCCATTCCCAATACGCAAATCCCGATCGAACGATTTGACCAGCCGCCCCCAAGAGGAGATTTGCGTCCACGCCTGGCGGAATATCAATTACAACATGCCGATCACCGCTCCACTCGGATAGGAAATTGTTTTCCTTGATTAACGAGAGGATTTTCTTTTTTGAAGAAAGATCAACAGGCGAAGTCAGTAGAAGGCGAAGAGTCCGATGGCCAGAGAGTCGAACAACTTCCTTGACATATATGCCATCAGAGGTTAGTTTAACCTCATCAAAAAGGCTCATTCCATAAACGCGAAACGGAATGCAGCTAACTTGATACGTATCGACCCCAATTGGCTTCAGCCAAACTTGCTCAACGAGACCTTGAAAGCCAAACGGCCCAAGATCGACTCTCGCGATATAGTTACCTTTTGCCATCAGGGCGGGATTTTCGTGAGTTATGAATCTCAACTCCGACAAACTTTCACCCTCCGCCATAAATGAGATCTGCGACAAATACTAGCATCGGTCCTCCGCCAGTCCTGGCGGAGGACCGATGCTATAACTCTAGTACGTGTTGTGCCAGCCCTGGATCATCCATTGGGGCCAGTGCGGTGGTGGCCACGGTCCCGCATAGTTCGGCGGTGGCGTCTTCGGTGCAACCCGATCTCGCTTCGAACTGTTGCAGCGCGTGCAGATTGGGACGGTGTTGCTATCAGTCAAGTCCCCACCCTGACTTCTCGGGAAAACGTGATCAATAGCGTTGGCGGGATTGGTCCGACAGTATGCACATAACGGCGTTACGCTTCCCAGAGAGGCGCCAACCCCAACGTCGTAATCCGCCAACATAGAGGCCGGAATTTTCTCACCAGCACCAGGGCCTCCGCTTGATCCACATGGGATGTCGTATATCGGCTCACCATTAGGTCCATGTCCCGAAGGGTTCGGCCTCGCATTATGGACGAGGACAGCCTGGTCCCCGACTACCACATGGTAGGTGTGCAGTTCGTCAACGGTCAGGTTGTGAACGCGCCGGCTGACGGTCCATGATCGGACAGCCGTGACCTGGATGTATGTGCCGGCAGAGGTCTGTAGCCACATGCCCGGCTGCAGGTGGCTGGCATTGACCCACTCGTGCAGGGCAGGCAACCAGAAGGGGTGGTTGTGGGTTGCGGTGATATCATCGATCGCGCTGCCCTCTGCGCCGTCAATGTCCACCATGATCTTCACGAGCCGTTTGACGTCCTCGCTGGTGATCAAAGCCGTGACAGGTCTGGCCTCCGTGCGCCTGGTCTCCGGGTCGGCCGCGACTACCTTGTCACCGATCTTGATGTCTTCGATGGCCTTCGTGCTTCCGTCGCCCATGAGTACCTTCGTCCCTGAGACGAAGCTGTTGGGAGGGTCGCACGAGTTGATCGTGATCCCAATCGGTGACGGTGGCGGATCGTCGAGATAGAGGTTGGGAACAGCCCCCTCCGGATCCGCTGCAAACGCATCGCCAACGCAGATACCGGCTTGCACCTTAGCCTCATCGCAAAAGGTGAGCCCATCTCCGGACCCGGTCGGTTCCTTCACCGGCTCATAATCGTCAAGAACGCCGCCGGGAGAGAAGGTGGCGCTATCTGAAGCGTCGGTGTAATAAACACAGGGCTGGCCGGGCTTACATCCACGGACGACTTCCCCGCTGATGCTGCCCTTGACGGTAGCCTCTACCGCTACGCGCGGCTTGGTCTCTTTGCCGCACTTCTTCTTGCAAGAGGAGGGCTCTCCGCACTTCTTCTTGCAAGGAGAGGG
Source organism: Nonomuraea sp. NPDC050783 (assembly GCF_040802095.1). Lineage (NCBI taxonomy): Bacteria > Bacillati > Actinomycetota > Actinomycetes > Streptosporangiales > Streptosporangiaceae > Nonomuraea > Nonomuraea sp. NPDC050783. The sequence goes on along the minus strand of NZ_JBFAHK010000001.1, from coordinate 351,090 downwards.
CGGCGGTGGCGGAGGAGTAGGGCTGCACCGCGTCCTGCAGCGCGATGGTGGCCGAGGGCCAGATTTTTCGTACGCGGCGCCGTTGTAAGTCGTGTTCGGCTGCCTGCCTGGATCGAAATTCCTTACTCTTGTCGGCTTCGGCTCTTGCGCAAGCCCGATCGCCAGGACGAGAACTCCCCCCCTCGAGAAAGCCTTAATAAGGCGCGACAGTTGTCCAGCTGTCGGCTTTTTTGTGGTTGTGGTTGGCTTCGCTGTCGGAGCGGGCTTTGCGGCGGGCGGGTGGTAGGTTTTCGTTCCCCCGGGGGGCTCATAGGGAATGTAGTGGCCTGAAGGGTCTGTATTTAGGAGTGGGCTGCCGTTTGCATAGGTGTAGCGGTTGGTTTGGACAGATGGGATCGGTGTCAGCGTCCAGGTATCGCGGCTGGTGAAGGCGCCGGTACTGGGTTGGTACCAGCGGGCGTGCATGTTGACGGTGCCGGTGTCCGGGTCGGTGTACTCGCTCTGGTAGCCGAGGGCAGGCTTGGTGCCGGTCTGGGCGGTGATCTCGCCGTACGGGTTGTAGGCGGTGGTGCTGGACAGCGCGGTGCCGGAGAAGGTGCCGATCAGGTCGTCGTGCAGGTCGGTGAGCGCGCCGGCGGCGGGGGCGGTGCCTTCCTTGGTGCTGACCAGGGTGCCGTAGGGATCGCGGCCGTAGCGGGCCTGAATGGCGCCGGCGGCGTCGGTGATGGCCACGATGTCGTTGTCGAGGCCGGCGTACAGGAAGCGTTGCTGGGCACCGCCGGACTTCTGGCGGGTGGCCATGCGGTCGAAGGCGTCGTAGGTGTAGGCGGTCTCGCCGTCGTTGATCAGGCGGTCGAAGGCGTCGAAGGTCAGGTGCCGGGTGGTGCCGTTCTTCGTCTGGGAGGCCAGGGTGCCGCGCGGGGTGTAGGTGTAGGTGCTGCCGTCGCCTTCGGTGAGGCGGTTGCGTTCGTCGTAGACGTAGGTCTTGTTGCCGGCCTTGGTGCGGTTGCCGGAGTCGTCCCACTCGTAGGCGGTGGTGGTGCCGTCCGGGCCGGTCCAGGAGGTCAGGCGGCCGGCGTGGTCGTAGCCGTAGGTGTTGTCGCCCGCGCCGGCCAGGCCCTCGGTCTTCTTGGAGGTGAGGTTGTCGTCCTTGTCCCACCCGTAAGTGATCTTGGCGAGTTGGCCGCCGCTGCTGTTCTTCAGCGTGTGGGTGGCCGGCCGGTCCAGCGCGTCGTAGGTGTAGACCTGGGTGTTGACCGGGTTGGTCGAGGTGATGGTGGCCAGCCGGTCGGCCTTGTCGTAGTCGTAGGTGTTGGTGCGGCCGCTGACCGGGTCGGTGAGGGTCCTGAGCCGGTCGGCCGCGTCCCAGGTGTAGGTGGTGGTGCCGGTCGCGTCCACGCGCTGCGTGGGGTTGCCCACCGCGTCGTACGCGAACGTGCTGGCGGGCGCGGACGGAGAGGACAGCTTGATGAGCAGGCCGCGGTCGTTGTACTCCAGGCTCTGATCGCCGACCGTGGTGGCGCGGTCGGCCAGGTCGTAGCGGTAGGTCTTGTCGGCGGCGACGATGCCGGCCCCGGAGCCGCTGATCGCGGTGACCCGGTCGAGCGCGTCGTAGGTGCGGTCCAGCCGGACGCCGCCGGGCTGGACGAGCGCGGTCTCGTTGCCGGAGGCGTCGTAGACGTGCGTCCAAGTACGGTCGGCCAGGTCCGGGTGCGCGGTGGTGGCCGGCTCGGTGAGGGTTTCGATCAGGCCGAGGCTGTTGTAACCGGTCCAGGTGGCGTTGCCGCGGCCGTCGGTGACGCGGGTACGAGCGCCGGCGGCGTCGTAACCGAAGCTGGTGGTGATGGACTTGCCGGTCGCCACCGGTTCGACGAGCTCGGTCAGCATGCCGGTCGCGTCGTAGCTGCGGCGGGTGACGTGGCCTTCACCGGAGGTGTAGCGGACGGCGTTGCCCGCCGCGTCGTAACCGAGACCCACCGCGCGAACGGTGGCACCGGTTTTGTCCAGGCTGGTGACGCTGGTGAGCCGTCCGGCCAGGTCGTAGGCGCCTGTCAGGGCGTTGCCGAGCGCGTTGGTCACCTTGAGGGGCCGGCCTGCCAGGTCGTAGTCGTAGCTGGTGGTGTTGCCGGCCGGGCTGGTCTCGGTCCTGATCTGCCCGTCGGCGTTGAGGGCGTAGCCGGTGGTCTTGTCGCCCGGCAGGACCTTCTTGGTGAGGTAGCCGGCGTCGTTGTACTCGTAGGTGGTGACGTAGGCGACGCTGGTGGGCTTGCGTTCGATGACGGTCTGGGTGATCTGCCGGCCGAGACCGTCATACGTGGCCTGGGTACGGGCGCCGGTCGGGTCGATGCCGGCCAGTTCCTCACCGAGCAGGTCGTATTCGGAGATCCACTGACCGGCGGGCTGGCCGGGCGCGGCGGGTGGGTCGGTGACCCGGACCGGGTTGTCGAGCGCGTCGTACTCGATGCTGGTGGCGTTACCACGCGGGTCGGTGGTCTTGATCAGGCGGCCGGCGTCGTCATAGGCCCAGCTCACCTTCGGGGTGACCGTGGTCCCGCCGGGCGGGGTGTAGGGCATGGCGGTCAACGAGGTGCGGCGGCCGTTGCGGTCGAAGCCGGAGGTGGCCGACCGGCCCTCCGGGTCGACCACGTGGGTCTGCCGGCCGGCGGTGTCGTAGCCGATCCGGCTGACCGGACGGCCGGTGGTGGCGGTGCCGGCCTTTTCGATCCGCACGCTGGGCGCCTTCATCTCGACCAGCCGGCCCAGGGTGTCGTAGCGATGGGTGGTGGTGTAGTCGGCGGCGGTGGCGCCGCCGGCGTTGCCGCGCGGATCGGTGATCGCGGTGACCAGACCGCGGTCATCGACCGTCCAGGTGGTGGTCAGATCCTCGTCGCCGTTCTCCGTCGTCTGGCGGGTGACGATGCCGGCCGGGTTGTACTCGTAGCTGGTGGTCTCGGTGCGGCTGCTGCCCGCCCCGGTCCGGGTCTCCTTGGTCACCTGGTCGTTGGCGTCGTACGCGTAGGTGGCCTTGCGCTTGAGGGTGGCGGTGTCGAACGTGGCGGAGGTGAGACGGTCGGCGGCGTCGTAGACGTATGCACTGGTCACCGTGCTGCCGATGGTCGGCCCGGGGGTGACGAGCTTGACGGGGTTGCCTGCCGCGTCGTAGGTGTGCTCCTCCAGCACCACGTCCCGCGGGCTGTTGTTGATCTTGTTCAGCTGAACGTCATCGGCGATGACTTGGAACAGCGAGTCGTCGGCATAGTAGGTGTAGGAGGTCTTGCGCTGCATCGCGTCGATGCGCGCGGCGAGCCGGCCGGCCGGGTCGTAGGAGAACGACTCAAGAGTGATCTCCTTGGCCGGCCGGGGGTTGACCGGGCTGCCGGTCCAGTTCTTCAGCGTGGTGGTGGCCAGTTCGCCGCGCTTGGTGTAGGTGTAGCCGAACACCGAACCCAGCTCGTCGGTCAGGGTGGCCTGCAACCCGAGCGTGTTCCAGGTGGTGCGCACCACTCCGCCCTCGGCGTCGGTGCTGGTCTCCTGCAGGCCGTGGGCGTCGTAGGTGTAGCTGGTGGTGCGCTCGGCGTCGCCGCCGGTCAGGTCGGTGACGGTCTCGGACAGCTGGTTGCCGTCGGCGTCATAGGCGTAGGTCGTCCTGGCGGTGTGGGTGACGTCGGTGATCTCGTTCTTCACCCCGGGCGCGGTCACGGTCAGCAATCGGCCGACAGCGTCGTAGGTGTAGGAGGTCGTCACTCCATTCGGCTCGGCATCCGACACCTGCGTCTGGCCGGTCCGGCGGCCCAGCGTGTCATAGCCGTACTTGGTCACCAAGCCGGCCGGATCGGTCTGCTCGGCCAGGTCACCGGCGGCGGTGTAGGCGTAGGCGGTGGCGTTGCCCTTGAAGTCCGTGTTGGTCTTGACCAGCCCGGGTGGGGTGGTGCCGCCGCCGGTCGCGGGCTCGGTGCCGTCGGTGTAGACGGTGGTGGCCGAGCGGCCGTTGGGGAAGTCGAGCGTGGCCGGGGTGGTCTGCTTGGTCTGCTCGCCGAAGGCGTTGTACTCGTAGCCGACGGCGTAGGTGTTGTCGGTCTCGGAGGCCGAGCGGCCGTCGCGGACCTTGGTGATGCGGTCGTTGCGCGGGTCGAACTCGTTGGCGCTGTTGACGTGGTAGCTGTACCACCACCGGTTGAACAGGGCCTCCGGCGGTAACTGGAACAGGCAGGAGAAGAACTCGATGGTGCCGGGGAGCGGATCCTCGCACTGGGCGGTGAGCAGCATGTTGCCGCGTTTGTCGAAGACGCGCTCGGTGTAGACCCCGTTGGGGTCTTGCATCCAGTTGGGGTAGCCGCCGGCGTCGTAGTCGTAGCTGGTCTTCTTGCCGAGCTGGTCGGTGCGGGCGGTGGTGCGGTAGCCGCGCCAGGCGTCGTGTTCGGTGCTGATCTCGTTGCCGCCGGGGTCGAGAACGGTCACCTTGGTCGCGCCGGTGGTGACGTCGACCGGCGTCGGCTCGCTCAGCTTCCACGTGCCGCCGTGCTGGTCGGTGTGGGTCTTCAGCCTGTCCTTGGCCGGGTCGTAGGTGTTGTTCGCCCACACCCGCCCGGACGGCAAAGTGATCTTCTCCAGCAGGTGCGGAGCGGCCACCCGCGCCTGGAAATGCTCGCCCACCTCGCCCGCGGTCAGCGGCCGGTCATACAACGCCACCTCGTCGACCTGACCGACGAACCCCCACCAGGTCGGAGGCCAGATCGAGCCGGGGGGCTTGCTGGCCGGCCAGCCGGTGGTGGTGATGCCGTTGCCGACGGTCACCCCGGCGAGCCAGTTGTTGCTGATGGCGCCGGTGCGGGTGCCGAGCGCGGCCCCGTCCAGGTACAGGGTCTGGCTGGTGCCCGAGCCCGAGAGCACCACGTGATGCCACTGGCCATTGGTGACCGTGGTGGAGGAGGTGATCGGCGAGATCACCGCATCACCGCTGGAGCCGAGGATGCGGAACTGCCCGCGTAGTTTGCCGTCGGTGCCCACGTACAGCATCTGCGTGCCACCGCCGTCATCGTCGCTGGCGTAGGTCAGGATGCCGGAGGTCGTCGTTTTGAACCACAGCTCCAGCGACAGCTGGTCGCTCAACCGGGCGATGGCCTTGTCCGGCAGATACAAGGACGCCTGGCCGTCGAAGCCGGCCGCGGTGTCCGCCGACCCCGCCAGCGCGCCCGGCTGCTCCAGATCCACGTTGTCATAGCCGGCCAGGCCGGCGCCCCAGCCCAGACTGCGGGCCTCGGTGGTCGGCCCCGGCGCGCACAGCTCCGGATAGACGGTGCAGTAGTCCGGCGGCGGCGAGGAGGGGTCGTCCACGGCGGCGGGCTCGCCCAGCCGCCAATACCCCACCGGCTCGTCGTCCTCCACCAGCCCGCGATACAGCGAGCCGGTGGTGTAGCCGTAGGTGGTGCAGTTCGGCGCCGGATTCGGGTTGCACGCGCTCAGCAGCTTGTCGCCGTCATAGCTGTAGGTCCACCGTCGCGGCGCGCCGTCCACCGGATCGGTCGACACGCTGGTGACATGAGTGCCGCTCCAGCCGAACGTCAGCGACCGGCCGCCCATCGCGGTGGCCTTGGCCAGCTTGCCGTCGGTGCCGTAGGTGAGCTCCATGGCCCGGCCACGGGCGTCCACGATCTTCGTCAACCGGCCCTGGGCGTTGAAGTGATAGACGGTGGAGGACTTGTCCATCAGCTTCCAGCCGCCGCCGGAGAGCGCCGCCAGCGTGGCGTGCATGCCCGGCGGCGGCTGGAAACCGCCGCCGCCCTTGGGTGCGAACCGCCGCCGGCGCCCATCCGGGTAGGTCACCAGCAGCGCCGTACTCGGCTCGACCTCGATCTTCATGTCGAACCGGGTGGACCAGCCCGCCCCGAACAATCCGTCCCGGCGGGCGTCCAGGCTGTTGTAGGAACGCACCACCGACAGCGCCGGCCCCGCGGTCGCCACCGAGGCGTCCTCGACCGTGCTGGTGTAGTTGCCCGACAGCGTCTGAAACTCCTGTCCGGCGGCGTCCCGGCTGGCCAGCTGCGAGCCGATGACCGGCTGGCGCGCGCCGGTCACGAACGTCCGATACACCGACTCGACCTCGGCGCCGGACGGATCGCTGACCACGACCTTCCACGCGTAGGTCGTGCCCCACTTCAGCTGCCCGGCCGGCACCTTCCAGCTGTTGACCCCGGCGGGCAGGACATCGGAGTAGACGGGCCAGATGGTGGTGCCGTTCTCCTCGTACGGGTAACACCAGAAGTCATACGGCAACTGCTCCTCATCCTGGCCCGCCGGCTCCTGGCACACGGTGAAGGCGTACTGCAACTCCGAAGCATCGCCGGTGGCATGCGCCACCAGCGTCGGAGAGACCGATCCGACCTGGGCACCGTCCAGCGGCCACATGTCGTCGATGTCGCTCAGCGCCGCCGCTTCCCGGGCTTCGGCACGAGCCGCTCCCGAGGGCAGCCGCCGCTCACCCGCCTGCTGCCCTTGCCGCATCCGCTGCGAGCGCGGGCGCGCGTCGGGCAGCAGCGCGCCCTTGGGCAGTTTGAACGTGCCCTTGGCCGCCTTCGCCTTCACCGGCGAGGCAGCGCGGGTCGCGGAGGAGGGCACCAGCGTCGGCCGGTCGACCGCGGTGCCCGTCTGCTGCTGCGGGATGTCCCCCAGGGTGACCGCACCGGCCGGCGTCGCAAGGGTGTGCTGCTCGGCCAGCGCGGGCCCGGCGGCCAGGCCGAGCAATCCCGGGAGCAACGCGGCCAGGATCGACATTGTCGCCAAAGGCGAACGAACCCATGCCGAATAGCGGCGCATACGCCGTCACACTCCGACCACAACGAGGACATCCGCGCCACGCGGATGCCGGACGTCACTCCACCCCACCCGGCAGAAACAAGGCGCGTTCCGACTCGTGCGGCTCAGAGCAGCTGACCAAACGGGCAAAGCGTAACTTCGCCCTGATCAAGCGACAAGATCCAATTCAGCTACCAAACCGGTACGGAATGTCGCTTACCGAACAGTCGCCTCAATCCGCGCCAAGGTCGCTAGTTCAGCCTTATAAGCGGACATTTCTCCAGTCCGTTGCATCACGTCGGTGCACGCTCGGCCCGGAAGCCCCATAGGCCGGCTCCTCGCACCGAGCTCGGCCGGAGCTGCCCTACGCTCGCGGTATGGGTTCACGGGTGGTTGGTGTGCTTCTGGCGGGTGGGGTGGGGCAGCGGGTCGGGCTGGCGTTGCCCAAGCAGTTGGCCGAGGTGGCGGGGAGGACGATTCTGGAGCACTCGCTGGCGGTCTTCGAGGGGGCGCCGGAGGTCGACGAGATCGTGGTGCTGATGACGCCGGGTCACACCGACCGGGTACGCGAGATCGTGGAGCGGGGCGGCCACCGCAAGGTCGGCAGGATCGTGGAGGGGGGCGCGAGCCGTACCGAGAGCACGTGGCGGGCCCTGCAGGCGCTGGGCGAGGAGGAGTGCGACGTGTTGCTGCACGACGCCGTACGGCCGCTCCTGGAGCCGCGGATCATCACCGAGTGCGTCAAGGCCCTGCGCGTCCACCAGGCCGTCAACGTGGCCATCCCGAGCTCCGACACGGTCTTCGTGGCGGCCCCCGGGCCGGACGGCGAGGTCGTCGGCGAGGTGCTGGACCGCGCGCGGCTGCGGCGCAGCCAGACGCCGCAGTGCTTCAAGCTGTCGGTGATCAGGGAGGCGTACGAGCGGGCGCTGGCCGATCCGGAGTTCGCCGGCCGCCCGGCCACCGACGACGTCGGGGTGGTGCTGCGTTACCTGCCGGAGGTGCCGGTCCACCTGGTGGAGGGCAGCGAGCGCAACATCAAGGTCACCCATCCGGCCGATCTGCGGATCGCCGAGCTGCTGTTCGAGCTGGCCGCGGAGAGCTAGCCGCGGAGAGCTGGCCGCGGAGAGCCAGCCCGAGCAAAAGGGTGATCAGGGGACGAAGGGTGTCACGTGGATGCCTCTTGACCTGACGCTTGTTACCGTGCGATCACATGAGGAGACTCGTCGTGATCGCGGTGCTGCTGGGCTGCTGCCTCGTGCTGCTGGGGTCGGCGCTGTGGCCGGCGCCGCTGGTGTTCGGCGTGGCGGCAGTGGCCTCGTACGCCGCCGAGTACGCCGCCCCCCGCCTGGCCAGGCGCGCGGTCGAGGTGCTCGCCCGGGTGCACCTCGGGGCCACGATGCGCTTCGCGGCCCGCGAGACGGCGGCGCTGCTGCTGGTGGCGCGGACCGGCGGGACGGATTCGGGATGGTTCGTGGCGCTGGCGGCGGGGATGTTCGGCATCCACGGGATGCGGGCCGCGCACAGCGGCCTCGCCCTGCGGCTCAGGCAGACGCTCGCGCACCTGCCGGTCACCACCCGCAACCTCGACGTGTCGGCGCTGCGCCTGCCGAAGCCGGCGCCGGGCTGGCTGCGCGACCCGCGCGGGACGCGCTTCCTCTACCTGGACGCGCTGCCGGTGCTGGGCGCCGTGTGGGGCGCGGCGGTGGCCTGCCGGGGCGCGGCCGTGGCGCTCGCGCTGGGCGCGGCCGGGACGCTGGCGCTCCTGCCGTACGTGCGGCGCGTCCGCCCGCTCGCCGACCACGCCCGCGTCCTGGAGGTCGTCGGCGAGCGGGTGGCGGCCTACCGCCCCGAGGTCATCCTGTACTTCTCCGGCGCGACGGCCGCCGCCTACCAGGCCCGGATGTGGCTGCCGGTGCTGGAGCGCATCGACCGGCGGGCCATCGTGGTGCTGCGCGAGCGCGGCATGGCCCGGCACCTGGAGCCGTCGTCGTTGCCGATGGTGTGCATCCCGTCGGCGGCCGACCTGATGAGCTTCCGCGCCCTGTTCAGCGCCAAGCTCTGCCTGTACGTCTCCAACGTCGGCCGCAACGTCCACATGCTGCGCATCCCGACGCTGCGCAGCGCCTTCCTCAACCACGGCGACAGCGACAAGGAAGCCTCGTTCAACCCGTTCTCCCGGGTCTACGACGAGGTGTGGGTGGCCGGGCCGGCCGGCAGGGAGCGCTACCGGCGCGCCAAGGTCGGCGTCCGGGACGAGAACATCCACGAGGTCGGCCGCCCCCAGTTGCAGGGCATCTCCACCGAGGGGCCCGGCCTGCCGTACCGGACCGTGCTGTACGCCCCCACCTGGGAGGGCTGGAACGACGACCTGTTCCACACGTCGCTGATGACGATGGGCCCGCGCATCGTGCGGGCCCTGCTCGACCACGACCCGCCGCTGCGGGTGATCTACAAGCCGCACCCGCTGACCGGGCACCGCGACCGGGCCGCCCTGCGGGCGCACCGCAGGATCGTCGCCATGATCGAGGCGGTCGAGCTGGCCAGGTCGAAGGCGCGGCACCCGTCGCGGCCGCAGGAGGCGGGGACGCCCGTCCGGCACCTCGTCGTCACCGGCCCGGAGCCGCACCTGTACGCCTGCTTCAACCAGTGCGACCTGCTGATCAGCGACATCTCCAGCGTGGTCACCGACTTCCTGGCCAGCGAGAAGCCGTACGCGGTGACGAACGTCGCGGGCCTGCCCCCGCACGCCTTCCACGAGCGTTACCCGAGCACCGAGGCGGGCGTGCTGCTGGACGAGAGCCTGGCCGGCCTCGCGGAGCTCCTGGACGGGGAGGACACCCTGGCCGGGGCGCGGATCAAGCTGAGGAGCCACCTGCTCGGGCCGGAGTACCCGGACGCGATGACCCGCTTCAACGCGGCCGTCGAGCGGGTCATCGCCGGGTCATGATCTGGGCGGGCGGGCGAGTTTGCGCGGGCTGGTGAGGAAGCCCCAGCCCCAGGAGCAGTGCATGGTGGCGTACACCAGGGGCAGCCGCAGCCGGGCGGGGAGGGGCAGGTGGCTGCCGGTCAGCGCCGAGCCGGCGACGATCGCGACGGCGTACCCGCCGGGGACGATCAGCCCCCACGGGAGGAACGGCGAGACCACCAGCCCCAGGATCATGGCCAGCACCGCGGCGGGCGGGGCGAGGTAGCGCAGGTTGATCGTGCCCTCGTGGGTGCGCGAGACCACCCGCCGCCAGCGGCCGTAGTGGAAGTACTGCTTGGCGAGGGCCTTGACGTTGGGCCGCGGCCGGTAGGAGACCCGCATGCGCGGCTGGAACCACACCAGGCCGCCGCTCTGGCGGATGCGGTGGTTCATCTCCCAGTCCTGGGCGCGCTGGAAGTGCTCGTCGTAGCCGCCCACCCGGTCGAGCGCCGAACGGCGGAAGACGCCGAGGTAGACGGTGTCGGCGGGGCCCGCCGTGCCGCCCACGTGGAAGGCGGCGGCGCCCACGCCGATCTTGGAGGTCATGGCGCAGGCCACGGCCTGCTCGAAGGGGCTGACGCCCTCCGCCGCCATGACCCCGCCGACGTTGTCGGCGCCGGTCTCGGCGAGGGTCTCGACCGCGATGCGCAGGTAGTCGGGGGGCAGCATGGCGTGCCCGTCGACCCTGGCGACGATGCCGTTGCGGGAGGCGGCGATCGCGGCGTTGAGCGCGTTGGGGGTGCGGCCGGTCGGGTTGGGCACCACGGTGACCCGGCGGTCGGACGCGGCGATGGCGTCGGCGACCTCCTGGGTGCGGTCGTGGGAGGGGCCCACCGCGAGCACGACCTCGATCTCACCGGGGTAGTGCTGCGCGAGGACCATGTCCACGGCCTCACGGAGGTGCCGCTCCTCGTTGAGGACCGGCATGATGACGGAGATGGGGGGCCAGGCGCGCGTCTCCGCGGGCGCGTGCGGCGAGTCGGGGAACTGCTTCATGGCGGGGCTCACGCTACTGTACCGGCGAGGGAGTCGGGCAATCGAAGGCCCGATCCTCACGGTGACATGAGGGAGACGTGATGCGCGACCCGGGCGTGGAGGAGGACGCCGGAGTGCTCGTGGGCGGGGACGCCTACGGAGGCGTCAGGCTTCCGCCCAGCCGGGCGCGCAGGCCGTTCAGACGCAGCGCCAGGGCGCGCCGGCGCAACGTGCTGCTGGCCGGGTTCCTGTCCACGTGCGTGCTGGTCACCACGGGCGTGGTGTGGGCGACCCCGCGCCAGATCGGCACCGTGGACGCCGGCGTGACCGCCCCGGCGGCGCGCGGCGGCGCCGAGAACATCCTGCTCGTGGGCGTGGACAAACGCGACGACCTCAGCCGCCAGCAGCAGAACCGCCTCAAGCTGGGCCGCGAGGTGGGCCAGCGCACCGACACCATGATGGTCATCCACCTGTCGGAGGACCACCGCAAGGTCACCGTGGTGAGCCTGCCGCGCGACACCTGGACGGCGATCCCCGGCAAGGGCGACCACAAGATCAACTCTGCTTACCAGTACGGCGGCCCGCGGCTGGCCAAGCAGACCGTCGAGGCGGCCACCGGGCTGCAGATCAACCGCTACATCGAGGTCAACATCCTCGGCTTCATCGACGTGGTCGACTCCCTCGGCGGCGTCACCGTCTGCACGCCCGTACCGATCAACGACCAGAAGATCGCGCTCAACCTGCCCGCCGGCACCCACCAGCTCGACGGCGTGCAGGCCCTCATGTACGCCCGCACCCGCGCCACCGCCCGCTCCGACCTCGACCGCATCGACCGCCAGCAGCAGGTCATCTCGGCCCTGCTCAACCGGGCGCTGAGCGCCGAGACGCTGAGCAACCCGGCCAAGCTGGCCTCCTTCGTCAACTCCACCCTGAGCACGGTCAAGGTGGACCCGGACGACGGGCTGGTGGACCTCGCCACGCAGATGCGCGACGTCTCGCTGCAGGACGTGCAGTTCGTGGACGTGCCGCTGGCCAACGTCGACTTCCGCGCCCCCACGGGCGAGTCGGCGGTGCTGTGGGACAAGCAGGCGGCCAAGGACCTGTTCTCGAGGATCGACGCCGACCAGGATCTCACCAAGCCCACGCCCACGGCCGCCGCCACGCCCTCGGCCAAGTCCTCCGCCCCCGCGCCGGGCGACATCACGCTCACGGTCAAGAACGGCACGCTCATCACCGGTCTCGGCGCGCGGACGAAGAGCGGGCTCGTCGCGTACGGCTTCAAGGTCCCGGACGAGCCGGGCAACACCGCGAAGAAGGACTACAAGAAGACCGTCGTCCGTTATCCGAAGGGGCAGGAGGCCGCGGCGCGCGTGGTGGCCGCCGCCGTCCCCGGCTCCGAGCTGAAGGAGGCGGACGTGAAGGGCGTCGAAGTGATCATCGGCAGCGACCAGCCGAAAATCGCGAAGCAGAAGTCGCCCTCCGTTCCGTCTGCCGAACCTCGTGTTACACCCACCACCAAAACGGCAATGCAGAACATATGTAAGAAATAGGCATATCTTTCTCCATGTCGGGCAGGTGAGAGCGCATGGTGGTCAGGTATTGGCGGGAGGACCCCTGCACTGTTCTGCACATCGTCGGCGACCTCGACGTGGCCGCCGCTCCCCGGCTGAGAGCCGAGCTGGAGCAGGCCATCGCCGAAGCCGATCCCCCTAACCTCGTGCTGGACCTCACGGAGGTGCCGTTCTGCGACTCCGTCGGGCTGGGCGTGCTGGTCGCCACGCTCAACCAGATCCAGCACATGCGCGGGCGCCTGATCCTGGTGCTCGCGTCCGGAATGATCAAGCATCTGCTGACGATCACTAATCTCGACCGGCATTTCGAGATCAGCGAGTCGATCGACGATGCCCGATCGGCGCTCGGCGCCGCAGCGTGAGCTCGGCACCGGGACATTAAGCTCAGCACCGTGACATAAGTACGCCGAGGCGGCATAAAACGTTTGCGGCGCGCGCTGCACGAACATGGCATGTTCGTGCGGGCGCGCCTCACCGGCTCGGCCAGGCGAGGAGCCCCTACGGAGGTGTGGAGGCTTTCACGGTGTTCGAGCAGTTCCCCGAACCCGGACGGTCACAGCTCGCCGCCGCCCGTGACGAGGGCAGGACGCGGCCCGAGTGGTGCTTCGCCGCGGGCCAGGCCCGCCTGGCGTACTGGGCGCCCTTCCCCGGCGCCCCGCCGGCGATCATCTGGCAGTTCGACCCCGGCCCCGACCCCGTGGCCGCCGCCCGCCTGCTGCGCCGCAGCCTGCGCGCGATGGGACTGAGCAAGATCATCTGCGACATCGCCCTCCAGCCCGGCCTCACGCCGGACCCGGACCGCGCGGTCGAGCACGAGGCGCTGACGCTGGCCGGGTTCGTCATGGCGGTCGAGCGGCTGGCGCTCGAATGGACGGCCGGCACCGACCTGCCGCCCGACCCGGGGCGGCTGACGTACCGGCCGGCCCGCCGGCTGCCCGCCGCCGAGGTGATCGACCTGCTCGTGCGCATCTCCGTGGGCTCGCTCGACTACGACACCCGCCTGGAGGTCGCCCGCTCGGGCGCGGCCGCCGAGGCCCGCTGGATGTACGACGACCTGACCGGCCGCAGGGGCAAGCCCAACTGGTTCGTCATCGGCTACCTGGACGACATCCCCGTGGGCCTGGTCGCCCCCGACGACTACTCCATCGCCTACATCGGCGTCGTCCCCGAGCACCGGGGCCGCCGCTACGTGGACGACCTGCTGGCCCGGGGCACCCGCACGCTCGCCGAAGCCGGTCTGCCGCGCATCGCCGCCGCCACGGACGTGGACAACTTCCCCTCCGCCAACGCCTTCCTGCGTGCTGGATACTCGGTGGTCGGCCGGGTGTTCCGCTACTACTGGAGGAAGCCGTGAGACTTGGCGTGATGTTCGACCGTGGCCTGCCGCCCGAGCGGCTCGTCCCGTTCGCGAAGGCGCTGGACGATCTGGGCGGGCCGTCCGGCGTGGACGACCTGTGGGTGGTCGAGGACCTCGGCTGGGCCGGCGGCGTCTCCTCGGCCGCCACCGCGCTCGCCGTCACCACCCGCCTGCGCGTCGGCATCGGCATCGCCCCCGCGCCCCTGCGCAACCCGATGCTGCTGGCCATGGAGCTGGGCAACCTGGCCCGCCTGCACCCCGGGCGGCTGGCGGCCGGGATCGGGCACGGCGTGCGGGAGTGGATGGAGCAGGCCGGCGCCGCGCCCGCCTCGCCGCTGGCGCTGCTGGAGGAGACGATCACGTCCGTACGGGCCCTGCTGCGGGGCGAGACGGTCACCCTGGACGGCCGGGCCGTCCGGCTGGACGGGGTGTCGCTCGTGCACCCGCCCGCCGCCGCCCCGCCGGTGCTGGCCGGGGTGAAGGGCCCGAGGTCGCTGGCGCTGTCGGGACGGGTGGCGCAGGGCACGATCCTGCCCGAGGGGGTCGGGCCCGCCCAGCTCGCCGAGATGCGCGGGCTGATCGGGGCCGAGGGCGAGCACGAGGTGGTGATGTTCACCTTCCTCGGCGTGAACCTCGGCGCGGGCGCCGTCGAGGTCGATCGCGAGCTGATCGCGGGACAGGCGGCGTTCCTGGGGGTGGCGCCGGAGGACGTGGTGATGGCCACCGGGACGGCCGAGGAGGCCGCCGCCGAGGTCAAGGCGCTGGCGGCGGCGGGAGCCGACACCGTGGTGCTGCGGCCGCTGGACCTCGCGGACCCGCTCTCCCACGTCAAGGCCCTCCTGTCGGCCTTGTGACCCCTCCGCTCAGCCGGTGGGCGGGGCGGGCGGATGGGCCGAACGGCCGATGGAGGTCGGTCGGATGGCCGATGGGCGGCCCGCCGCCCTCGGCCACGATCGTCCCCATGACCACGACGACGCGAAGCACAGCAAGAGCCGCATTATCGGCAGGCGCGGTGGCGGTGGCGCTGGCCCTGGCCACGGCCGGTTGCGGCGGCCTGGACCTGGACGCCAAGGAGATCCACGCCACCCGGTCGTTCCCCGCGGCGGGCGCCGACCTGAAGATCGTCTCCTCGCTGGGCGGCGTCCGCGTCCTGCCCGGCACGGCGGGCGCCGTCCAGGTCGAGCGCTGGGTCCGCGGCAAGGCCGCCGACGAGGGCAACGCCACCTGGTCCCTGAACGACGGCGTCCTGCGGCTCGGCGCGGACTGCGGCGTGGTCTTCGGCGACTGCGGCGCCCGCTACCACGTCAAGGTGCCGCCCGGCGTCCACGTGTCGGTCGAGGCCCCGGACGGCGTGATCCTCAAGGACCTCGCGCAGGACGTGGACGCCGTCTCGCGGGAGCGCATCGAGGTCTCCGGCGCCTCGGGCCGGCTCCGCCTGCGCAGCGACGGCCCGATCACCGGCACCGGCCTGAGGTCGGCGGCCGTCCGCTGCCGCACCCAGGACGGCTCGATCGACCTCGCCTTCGCCACCGCCCCGGCCGACCTGGACCTCCAGTCCACCGACGGCCGGGTGACGGCGACCGTGCCGAAGGGCGCGTACCGGGTGACGGCCCGCAGCCAGGACGGCTCCGTCACCTCGGCCGTCAAGGACGACCCCAGGGCCGCCGCCACGATCGTCGCCCGCAGCGGCACGGGCGACGTCCGCGTACGGGCCCGCTGACGGCCGGGGTCACTCCCAGACGGCGGCGTACTTGCCGTCCTCGGCGTTCACCTGCACCGGATACAGCCCCTTGGCCTGGAGCTGGCCGAACCGGGCCTGGTAGCCGGCCGCGCTCATGTCGATGTAGTGGGCCCAGGACTTGAGCCCGTCCTTGCGCCACACCGCCGCGTACGTCCCGTCCGGCGCCACGGCGACCTTGACCGGCCGGAAGCCCTTCTTCTGCCTGGCGTAGAACTCCGCCTCGTGCTGCTCGCGGCCCTTGCCGTAGGTGTAGTGCCAGGCCCCGCCGGGGTTCGTGCTCCACACGGCCACGTAGCGGACGTCGTCCGGCGTGCCGTAGGCGTCCACGGAGGTCAGCGCCAGGCCCATTCCGGCTGCGTAGGTGTTGGCCGCGGCGAACTGGCCGCCCGTCAGCCCGTGCCGGGCGTAGATCTTCCCGGTCTTCTTCTCGAAGACGGCCGTGAACACCGCCGACCCGGCCGGGCCGGTCGCGGAGACGGACACCGGCTGCGCGCCCTCCTTCAGGGCCGCTTCAAAGCGCTTCTGGTAGCCGGCGGTCGACATGCCCTGCCAGATCCCCCACTGCGCCGATCCGCCCTTGACCCAGACGGCGGCGTACCGCTCCCCGTCCGAAACGTTTACCGTGATCGGCCGGTAGCCCTGGGCCTTGAGCCGGCGTACCTTCTCGGCACTCTGGGCGGCGCTCACGTTGTGATAGGCCACGAAGGCGGGCGCCGCCTGTGCGCTCGCCGCCGCCGGAGCCGCCGCCACCGCGGTCGCGGCGAGCGCGGACGTGACGACAGCGATCTTTCTCGTGGTCCGCATGACCCTCCCCTGCAGGATTCTTGACGTGTCCGGAGAACGGGAACGACCTTAACAGCCGTTCCTGGCCGTTCACTGGCATTCGCCCGTCAGCCGGCCCGCCCGGAGGGGAGCGGCCCGCCTGCTCATGTCTCGCTCATGTCTCGCTCATGTCTCGACGGTCTGGAAATCCTCCGGGACGACGCAGTCCTCGATGTGCCCCGCCTCCACCCCCGCCCCGAGATGCGTCAGGATGAACGGCACCCGCGGGTACCGCTCGCGCAGCGCCTCGACGTGCTCGACGTCCATGTGCCCGGCCGCGGGGTGGTGCGGCCCGTTGCATTCGAGGATGAGCGTGTCGCTGGCCGCGGCGAGGGCGTCCAGGCCGGCGCCCGGCCGGGTGTCGCCCGAGTACCCGACCGTCGTGCCGCCGTCCCGCTCGAACACGTACCCGTAGCAGTCGAGATGCGCGACGTGATCGACCTCCACCGCCCGGAACCGCAGCGGGCCCGCCACCTGCCATTCGCCGTCCACCTCGACGTAACGCAGGTCGAGCTTGCGATGGGCCTCCTCGTGAATGCCCAGGACCCCGGCCACGTCCATCATCTTCTCCAGGAAATCCCCCACCCGCGGCGGGCCCACCACGTGCACCGGCTCGGGGCCGTGCCGGTGCAGCAGTTCGAGCAGCAGGAAAGGCCAGCCGAAGGTGTGGTCGGCGTGGAAGTGCGAGATGGCGACGACGTCGATGCCGGCCGCGTCGATCCCGCACCGCCGCAGGTGCGGCACCACGGTGGGCGACGGCTCCACCAGGACGTGGTCATCCAGGACGAACCCGTTCCAGTATCGTTCGGCGGCACTGAAATTGCCGGTCCCCAAGAAAGTTACCTTGGTCAATAGCGACCCCCGTGGCTCGTTCGAAGAATCTCACACCCTAGGAACGGCAGACAGGTCCGGTTCGGCTTTTCTCATTTTTTTCCGGCGTGCGACGAGTTCGGTATCGAAGCCGTCCTCCCGCTCCTGGAAAGGCGTACGGCCCAGGTGAGTGACCGGTTCCGGCGTGCCGGCCGGTTCCCGGGGGCGAGGGTGATGAAGGCGAAGCCTCGCGTTCTCGACGACCTCGCGCGCGGGCCGCCCATTTCTCCACGAGCCCGAGGCTCACCGCGCTTGAACCGCTGATCGGTGTGCCGGAAAACCTCTTTCGCGCCGCCGTTCCGCGCGGCCGCCAGTAATGCGAGCCGCGTTCCGCTCGGCTTCTTCTGCTCCCGCGCGCCGGACGGCCTCCGCGCGGGCGGGTGCCGCCCCCTCCCGGCGGCACGGACGCCTGGAGCCTCCTCGGCTGAAACGAAGCGCCCCTGCCCGTACCGGCGGTTTCCGGAGTTCGTTCTCGCTGAATCCGCCGACGCGCTCCGAGATCTTGTCGAAGCTGCGTAACTTCCCATGCGGATGCCTCAACAGATCTTTGACGGCTGTCCCCGTCATGGACCGAAGGCGCATCTCCTCTTCGTGCCGGCGCTTCTCCCTGCGTGCCGCCGCGACCTCCGTGAGCGCGGACCTCCGCCCACAAGCCACGTCCGGGTGCCGTGATCGAGATCATCGAACCCGGCAGGCGGATCCCGCGTAACGGGCCGCTCCTCAGGGAGTGCGACCCCGTCCTGTGACGGCCCGAGGTTGACAAGGGACGGCCGAATCCAACACTCTTTCGCTACTCCATTAGTGAAAGGGTGTTTTGGTTGATCGAGTTCATCCTGGACCGGGGCTCGGGGGTATCGACGTACCTGCGGCTCGTTCACCAGGTCGAGCAGGCGCTCCGGCTCGGCACGCTACGCCCCGGCGACCAGGTGCCGACCGCCCGCGAGGGACTGGTCGAGGCATGGGTACGCGAGGCCCGCGCGGCCGGGCTCGACCAGGAGGACCTGCGGGCGCTGTTCGCCGCGGTGCCGGCCGACACCGCGAAGGAGGGCGTGGCGTGAACGGCGGTCGATCGGAGGCGACCGGGCCGAGGGGGGTCGCGCTGGAGGCGACCGGGCTGGCGGTCCGCCACCGCCGTACGTGGGCGCTGCGCGACTGCTCGCTGTCGGTCCCGGCCGGACGGGTGGCGGCGCTCGTCGGGCCCAACGGCGCGGGCAAGACCACGCTCATGCACGCGCTCGTCGGCCTGCTGCGGCCCGCGCGGGGCAGCGTCCGCGTGGCCGGCACGGCGGCCTTCGTGGCCCAGGACAAGCCGCTGTACGACGGCTTCACCGTCGCCGAGATGCTCACCTTCGGCCGCCGCACCAACACCCGCTGGGACGGCGCCGCCGCGACCGGCCGCCTCGCCGAGCTGGGCATCCCGCTGGAGCGGAAGGTGGGCGGGCTGTCGGGCGGGCAGCGGGCCCAGGTCGCGATCACGCTGGCCCTGGCAGGCCGGCCCGACCTGCTCGTGCTGGACGAGCCGCTGGCCAACCTCGACCCGCTCGCCCGTCACGACGTGATGCGCTCGATCATGGCGGAGATGGCCGGGCGGGAGCTGACCGTGCTGCTGTCCTCGCACGTCGTCTCCGACCTGGTGGAGACCTGCGACTGGCTGGTCGTGCTGAACGGGGGCCGGTTGCAGGTCAGCGGCGACATCGAGGAGCTGCTGGACGGGCACCTCGTGCTCACCGGCCCGGACGAGGCACAGGCGGCGGGCATCCGGGCGGTCAGTGTACGGCGTACCGGCAGGCAGGTCAGCATGCTGGCCCGCGGCCCGCGCCCGCCCGATCCGCGCTGGCAGGCGCGCCGTCCCGGCCTGGAGGAGCTGGTCATGGGCTACCTGCGCAGCCCCGAGTCGGCCGCGCTGCCGAACCTGACGGGAGTGGGCGCGTGATCTGGGTGACCTGGCGCCAGCACCGGGCGCAGATCCTGGTGACGGCGGGCTTCCTGGCGCTGCTGGGGGCACTGCTGCTGGTCTCGGCGGTCGAGGCCGGCCGGTACGTCGCCCAGCACGCCCCGCCCGGCTGCCCCGGGCCCGCGGCGGCCTGCGGGGACCTGGCGGTGGCGCTCGGCCGGCGCTACGACGCGGTCTACTCGGTGTTCGGCTGGATGCCGCTGGTGGCCCCGGCGCTGATCGGGGCGTTCTGGGGCGCGCCGCTGCTCGGCCGCGAGTACGAACGCGGCACCCATCGCCTGGCCTGGACCCAGTCCGTGCCGGTGCGGCGGTGGCTGGCGGTCAAGCTGTCGGTGCTGGGCGCCGCGGTGGTGGCCGGGGGGCTGGCGCTGTCGCTCATGGTGAGCCTGTGGCGGCCGGTGTTCCGGGAGGGGGTGGACTCCACGTTCGGCAACATCGGGGTGTTCAACATGGTCGGCGTGGAGCCGGCGGTGTGGTGGCTGTACGCGTTCATGCTGGGCACCCTGGCCGGCGCGCTGTTCCGGCGGACGTTGCCCGCGATGGCGCTGGTGGTGGCCGGGGTGGCGGTGACGATGCTCGCGTTGTTCCAGCTCAGCGACCACTACGCCGAGCCGGCGCGCGCCGAGTTGTCCGGCACCGTCCTGCTGGACGACCCCGACGCCCGCCTGGTGAGCGCCGCGTGGCTGGAGCCGTCCGGCCAGGAGGTCGCCGAACCGGCCGGCAGCGGCTGCCCGCGCCAGGTGGACGCGGGCCGGAGCGGCAGGAACACCGAGGCGTGGCAGACCTGCCTGTTCGGCAAGGGCTACCGGTACGTGGTGTACCACCACCCCGCGTCCCGGTTCTGGCGCTTCCAGTGGACCGAGGCCGGGATCCTGGTGCTCGCGTCGGCGGCCCTCGGCGCCCTGACCGTCCGCCGCACCCTCCGCCGGCCCGGCTGACCGGCCGGCCCCGCGTCCCTCATTGGACGGTCCAGCTCTCCTTGCGCGGCGGGTAGGCGAAGGTCTGGGTGCCGGCCCAGCCCTCCCCGACGACCCGGTAGTCGTGCGAGGCTTCGCTCGCGGTGTGGTCGCGGCCGATGTCCACCACGTCGGCGGTCGACCAGACACCGTTGACCTCGTGCTCCACGGTGTAGCGGAACTCGTTGAAACCGGAGGGGGACACGTTGGTGTTGACGATGGTGAGCGAGCCGCGTCCCGCCGTCAGGCTCGCCGGGAGCGTGACCACCTGGTCTCTCCACTTGTAGACGCCGTCCTCCAGCAGCGGCCGCCACTCCGCCGCCGGGGTGCCGTTGACGCTGATGGTGGCGCGTTGCAGGCCGACGCCCACGTCCAGCCGGCGGATCAGCCGTACGCCCGTATTGGCCGGATCGACGGACACGGTGAACCGGCTCCACCCACCACGAGGGAACGCGCGGCCGTCGTCACTGACGATGTGCGCCGAGTCCACCAGATGGCTCGGCACCTCCGCCGGCGCCCCGCGCCGCGGCGTCACCGTCTGAGCGACGAGAACGCTCAGGACCACCGCGACCGCCGCCACGGCCACGACCACGGCCACGACCACGGCCACGGCGAGCAGGACGACCCGGCGGCGGCGCCGGCCGGCGGCACGGCCCATCCCGTTCCGGCCCGCTGCGGCCATGACCTCAGTGGCGACGGCGGGGAGCGTGCCGCAGGAGGACCCGACACCGCGATCCTCCTCGGGCCCGGTGGACAGCTGATGGACGCGCACCCGCTCCCATGCCCGCTCCCACGCCGGGAGCTGGTGCTCGGGAACGCGGCATCCCCTCAGGAACGCCACCATGACCGCCTTCTTGGGAAAGCGCCGGCCGGCCAGCATGTCGGCGCAGGTGGTGCGCGGCAACCGCGTCCCGCCCGCCCTGTCGGCCCGCGTCTGCAGCTCCCGGAGCGACACGTCGGCCCGCACGAACTGCTCGTTCAGCAACTTCACCAGGTCCTGGTGACAGGTCACCGACTCCAGGCCGGGCTCCGCCGCCTCCCCGGCGCCTGAAGGCCGCCCGTTTCCGGGAACCTCGCTCATCGTTTCCGACCTGCCCTCCTGTCCGGGCTGTTCCGCCTCTCCGGGAGTGTGACAGAAAGCGTAAGAGCAGTTGCCCAGAGTGGTCGAATTCGGTGCCGCGGCGTCCCGAACCGGCCTAGTCCGGCCGAGTGTGTCCGCGCCCCTGTTGGACACCCCGCCCCGGCGGTTTCGCTGTCGTTCACCGGCGGTGACCGGGCGAGCACGCCCACCCGCACCGCGAGAAGCCGTCGGCCGCTCCGGCCGACCCCGAACCAGGAGAGACCACCATGCACGTACGTCCACGTCTGCGCCGCGTACTCGCCGGCACGCTCACCGCCGCCGTCACGGCCGCCGGCGCCCTGCTGCTGCTCGGCCTGCCGGCGCACGCCGACCCCGACTGGCCCTTCCCCGACGACTGCGACAAGAAGAACTACAGCACGTACATGAGCTGGGGCTGGCGGCAGGGCCGGATCGACTTCACGTACGACCACACGGACAACAACATCCACAACTACTACCGCAGCACCTGGCGCGACACCGGCGAGAAGGTCGGCAACGGCTGGGCCAGCTGCATCAACGATCACCAGGGCCGCTGACCGCCCGGCGCCCGCCGAGCCATCCCGCCGAAACACCCGAGGAACCACACATGCAGCACACATTCCACCGCGGATCCGGCCGCAAGGCAGCCCTGGTCGCCCTCCTCGTCGCCCTCCTCGCCCCCCTCCTCGGACTCCCACCGTCCGGGCCGGCGGCCGTGGAGGCCGACACCGCGAGATCCGACGGCCCTTGCCGCGTGGTCGACTTCGACATCAACGGCGTGCCCAAGGGTGCCCGCTCGATCTGCCCGCCCGGGACGTGGAGACACTGGCACCAGGTGCACATCCGATGCCTGTTCATCGTCGAACCCGAGGAGCACGGGCCCGTGGTCGGCGGCACCAGCGTCTCGGAGGCGACCTGCGGACGAGGCCACCACCGCATCCGCTCCTGGAACACCCAGGGCCCCGACGAGTAACCCTGCCGACCCCGCGCAACAGCAGCCGGCCACGGTGACGACGAAGCAACCCCGTCGGGCCGTCCGGCACCCCGCGGGCTGCCGCTTCCCGTCAAGCGTGACGTGGAAGCGGCAGCCCGCGGCATCTGAACGAGAACCGCTCCCCCGTCACCTTCCGCCGGCGTGACCGCCTATCGCCGTCGAGGGAACTTGCTCAAGGCGTCGTCGATGATCCCGTGCAGCGCTGCGGCACAGGCGGACACCCTGCCGTTCGGCGGGTAGTGGACGCTGGCGACAGGTGGCTGATCGCAGTAGTCCTTGCCGTGCTGGCTGCAACACCGCTCGGTGGCCGCGACGCTCCTCGGATCGTGGAACGCCGGGTCGAACGGCATCACGATCCGGATCTCCATGGGCTCCATGCGCGAAGCGTAGAAGCAGCCGTTCTCCCCGTCGAGATCTCCGTCCTGACCCGCCCCGCGGCCCAGGCGCGAGCCTTGAGAACGCGGTCCGGCGCTCCGCGCGCCCACTGGGTGGACCGGGGTTCGGCGGCTGTGCTTCCTCCGGCCACCGCCCGCGCCCCGGGCGGTCAGTAGCCGATGGTGAAGCGCCGCTGGACGAAGCGCGGCAGCTCCGCCTCGTCGAGGAGGGCGACGGCGGCGTCCTCGAAGGAGATGCGGCTGCGTCCGTCCGCGTCCAGGACCGCCTGGTCGCCCCCGATCCGGAAGCGGCCGGTGCGCTCGCCGGGAGCGATCTCCTCGGCCGGGCTGAAGTAGGTCCAGAGCCGATTGGACGTGCGCAGGACGTTCAGGGCGTCCCGGTGCCCGCGTACGGCGGCGGCGTATTCCCTGGGCAGCCCCAGCTGGTCCAGGCTCTCGTACAACAGGTCGTCGGAGTCGGCCCGTACGAGGCCGGGCTCCGACTCCAGGCTGCCCGCGCCGCCGATCACGATCAACCGGGTCCTGGGATGGCTTTCCAGGGCCTTCACCAGGGCACGGGCGGCGGTGGCATAGACCGTGGGATCGGCGATCGAGCGTGCCACGGTGTCGTTGAAGTCCTTGGCGGCGTTGCCCGGCTGGTATCCGCTGATCAGCACGTCCAGGCCGGGCAGGACCGCGGTGATACTCGCGGCGTCGAGGACGTCCACGCTCTTCCACACGATGTTCGCCCGATCTTCCCTTATCCGGGTGGCGTCACGGCTGAACGCGGTGACGTGGTGCCCTCGCCGGAGGGCCTCGGTGACGACGCGGCTTCCGATGCCGCCTGTGGCCCCGATGATTCCTAGGCGCATGGATCTCTCCTTGAGTCATGGCGTGAGAGGGGGAGTTGCAACGCGAGCGACTATACGCCGTGAAGTTTCTATACGGCAACCAATAAATGTGACGCTGTAGAGTACCTGTCATGGCAGGCACAGGAGGACGCCGCGAACGGCTGCGGGCCGAGACGACAGCGGAGATCAAACAGGTCGCGCTCGAACTGATGGCCTCGGGCGGGCCTGACGCGATCACGCTGCGCGCCATCGCCCGCGAGATAGGCATGACCGCCAACGCCATCTACGGCTACTTCGCCACCCGCGACGACCTGATCACCACCCTGATCAACGAGGTGTACACCGCACTTGCCGACACTGTGGACACGGCATGGCAAAACGCCCCCGTCGATGACCCGGCCGGCCGGATCCAGGCGTGGGCGCAGGCCTTCCGCGGCTGGGCCTTGGCCAATCCCGAGGGATTCCGTCTCGTCTACGGCGACCCCGTGCCCGGCTACCAAGCTCCCGCGGGTGGCCCTGCCCCGGACGCCGCGCACCGGGTCTGCACGGGCATCGCCGCCCTCGCCGACGCCGCCTGGCCATACGCGGAGCGACGCCTGCCCGCGCACAGCGACTTCCAGTGGTCCGACTTCGACGACGGCCTGCTCGCCAAGGTCCGCCCGGCCTTCCCCGACCTGCCACCGGCCGGCGTGGCACTCGCGCTACGCATCTGGGGCCACCTGCACGGCCTGGTGTCCCTGGAGATCTACGGGCACCTGCGCACCCAAATGATCGACGCCGACAAGCTCTTCCAGGAAGAAATCGTCCAGCTCGTCCGGTCACTGGGCATCGAACCCGAGGGGCGGCGGCCGTCACCGGCGTCGGGCTGACCGTTGAGGCGACGTCGCTGTATCAACTGCTGTACGCCATCTCTGTGGACACAGCATTCCGCTCCTTTGGGCCAGAACGATTTCCTCCCATGAGACCCTCGATTCCCTTCCCACCTCTGAACGCGCTGAGCCGTGGCCCGGCGATTTCGGAGCACCTCCTTGGTGTCTGCCGAGCTGGTTGATCGCCTGCCACAAATCGGTGATCGAAAAGAGACCACGAGACGAAATGATCAGAGGTGCCACCCCGATGCGGGAGGATCGAGAGAGGACAGCTCGGATGAGGCGAAGGGCCACAACGATGACCGTCGGGTTGATCGCCTCCGTGGCGCTCACCGGACTCGGCAGCGCCGCGCATGCTGAGACGAGCCTGACCGGTCCGGCCGATGCGCTCCGAAGTCAACTGGTGGAGCACCGTGGTGTGGCCATGGCAGAGGTCACTACGTGGCGGGAAGCCGGGGACAGAGCGAGTTACCGGAAGAAGATCCGCGCCGAGTTCGGCAAGGGCACGGTGACGGCCACCGACATCAGAGACGTCCCTTCCCCTGACGTCCCAGAGCCCGCCCCTCGGTTCCTCACGTTCAAGGGGCGGACGTACTGCCAGGGCTGGATCTGCCCCGCCCCCGAGGGAAAGACCTGGGTCCTGCTCTCCGAGAAAGAGAAGACTCGTCCCTTCCTGCAGTCCGGCGGAATCGACCTCGCCGATCCAGACACCCTGAAGGCGGTATTGGCCACGACCGAGGCCAAGCGTCCCGGAGCCACCTACGACGGCACCCGTACCACCATCTATTCGGGGACGCTCACCTTCGGCGAGCTCTACAAGGTGTCTCCCGCGTTCCGCGACCAACACGGCGGGAAACAGCCGACCGGGAAATATGCCAAGACCGAACTCTCGTGGCGGCTCTGGCTCGGAAGAGACCAACTGGTACGCAGGATCCGGACATCCTGGCCCGGACAGCTTGGCAAGCGCTCGATTTCCAACCTCGTCGACGCCCGCCTGACCGGCTGGGGCGCCAAGACCGACATCGCAGTGCCCTCCGACAATGAGACGGCCGGACGGGACGATTGGAGAGATTCCCCGGCCTGAACTTCGCCGCCAAGCGATGAGTGTTCCACATGGTCAAACGGTAGGTGGTAAGCGATGGAGCATGCCGCTGTACGTCGGCGGCGCTGTACACCACTGCTGTACAGCGCCGCCACCACCGCATATGAGCCCAGCCGGCTCATCCGATGGCAAGAGGACCCGTACCGCAGAGCCGTCGGACCCGAGAAAGGGAGCCCGCGGCAGCCTGACTTCCGCTTTTCAGACGGAGCAATCACCTGCTCGGCTAACCGGGGCCATGGTCAGACGCGCGTGGACGGTGGCCCGGATGTGTCCGGGATGTGAGGACGTTGCTGTCACTGCTGCTGTCACCTCGGCCTTGCCACCGATCGCCCCAGCCGTACAACGGGCACCGAAGTCCGCGATCGTCATGGCCTCATCGATCCCGGAAGCGGGCTATCCGCGGGAGTCTGCGAGCCAGTTCCCGTTCATCGCCGAAGTTCCACTGCTCTCCACGGGGAATGCTGCCCAGCGCCGGGATCAGGGGAAAATCGCCTGAGACGCCCCGAGCAGCCACGGCTTCGCCGAGGGCGGCCGAATCCTTCCCGGTCACCCGTTCATAAGCCTCGTACGTCACGTAAGCCAACGACTCGAACTGGGGATGCTCCTCCCACGTCTCCTCCGGATACCGCGGCCCACGCTTGATGAAGTTGACGTACAGAGCCACCGGGTCCAGCAGACGAAGCACTTGCGGCTGCTCGATCAGCCGATCTGGGCACTCGGCGACGGCCTCGAACGTCTCGCGTCCCAGACTGATGAGCCAGCTCACGAAGTACTCGAAGCCATCCAATGAGCCCGAACCGAACACGCACCAGTACGCCGCGTAGAGATCGATGGTGCAGCCGCGGTTGGCAGTCGTCGTCCACCAGACGTCATAGTCGATGATCTCTTCGGCCGGTCGGCGAGAAAGCTCGTCCACCAACCACGCGACACGCGTGCTCCTCGTGTCGGTCTCGCGTCCGGAACGCTCGATCAGGTCCCAGAACTCATCGACATCCATGCCGCGTGATGCTCGCACCCCTGGGCCGCCGTGTAAAGATCACGGAACAGGGACGGAACAGACGAAGGCCGGCAGTCGGTCAGCGCCTCGGCGGACCCGGCCCATCCCGCGGGAAGCGCCGGGTTTCCGCACGTCAACGTCTACTTGAGGAGCTGGCGGGCCATGACCATGCGCTGGATCTGGTTGGTGCCCTCGTAGATCTGGGTGATCTTGGCGTCGCGCATCATGCGTTCCACCGGGAAGTCCTTCGTGTAGCCGTAGCCGCCCAGCAGTTGCACCGCGTCCGTCGTGATCTCCATCGCGGCGTCGGAGGCGGCGCACTTGGCGGCGCTGCTCAGGAACGTCAGGTCCTTCTGGGGCTCGCCGTTCATCGCGCGCTCCGACTTGGCCGCCGCGTGGTACGTGAGCTGCCGCGCCGCCTCCAGCTTCATCGCCATGTCCGCGAGCATGAACTGCACGCCCTGGAAGTCGGCCACCGCCCGGCCGAACTGCTTGCGTTCCTTCACGTAGCCGACCGCGTAGTCCAGGGCACCCTGCGCGATGCCCAGGGCCTGGGCGGCGATGGTGATGCGGGTGTGGTCCAGGGTGGCCAGGGCGGTCTTGAAGCCGGTGCCGGGGGCGCCGATCATGCGGTCGGCCGGGATGCGGACGTTGTCCAGGATCACTTGGCGGGTCGGGGAGCCCTTGATGCCGAGCTTCTTCTCCTTCGGGCCGAAGGAGACGCCTTCGTCGGACTTCTCCACGACGAAGGCGGAGATGCCGCGGGCGCCCGCGTCCGGGTCGGTCACGGCCATCACCGTGTAGTACTCGGAGACGCCGGCGTTGGTGATCCACATCTTGGTGCCGTTGAGGACGTAGGAGTCGCCGTCGGCGACCGCCCGCGTCTTCATGGACGCCGCGTCCGAGCCGGCCTCGGGCTCCGACAGCGCGTACGAGAACATGGCCTCCCCTCGCGCCACCGGCGTCAGGTAGCGCGCCTTGAGCTCCTCCGAGGCCGACAGGAGCAGCGGGACGGTGCCGAGCTTGTTGACGGCGGGGATCAGCGAGGACGACGCGCAGGCCCGCGCCACCTCCTCGATGACGATCACCGTCGCCAGGGCGTCGGCCCCGGCGCCCCCGTACTGCTCGGGCACGTGGACGGCGTGCAGGTCGGCCGCCACCAGCGCCTTGTAGACGTCCCAGGAGAACTCCTCGGTCTCGTCGGCCTCCGCGGCATGCGGGGCGATCTTCTCGTCGGCCAGGGCGCGGACCGTCTCGCGAAGCATGTCGTGCTCTTCGGCCGGCGCGTAGAGAGGGAAGCTCATGCACTAAATACTAGGATGTCCGAGCATCTTGTTACCAGCGGGTACGGTTTGCGTCCAGGAGCAGGTGGCACGTAGGAGATAGCGAGGGCCGATAGCATTCCTGCGCGATCGAAAGGAGCCCTCTCGTGCCATATCGCCTCTCGGTGATCGGGACCGGATACCTGGGGATCACGCATGCGGCCTGCATGGCGGACCTCGGCTACGACGTCCTCGGCCTCGACATCGACGCCGACAAGGTCCGGCGGCTGAACGAGGGCGAGCTCCCCATCCACGAGCCCGGGCTCGAACCCGTGCTCCGCCGCGGCCTCGAATCCGGCCGCCTGCGCTTCACCACCTCCTACGAGGACGTCGCCGCCTTCGCCGACGTGCACTTCATCTGCGTCGGCACGCCGCAGAAGCGCGGCGAGTACGCCGCCGACGTCTCCTTCATCGACGCCGCCGTCGAGTCCCTCGCCCCGCTCCTCGATCGCGAATGCCTGGTCGTCGGCAAGTCCACCGTCCCCGTCGGCACCGCCGAGCGCCTGGCCGACAAGCTCGTCCGGCTGGCCCCGGCCGGGGTGCAGGCCGAGCTGGCCTGGAACCCGGAGTTCCTGCGCGAGGGGTACGCGGTCAAGGACACGCTGCACCCCGACCGGATCGTGTTCGGCGTGCGCAGCGAGCGGGCCGAGAAGGTGCTGCGCGAGGTGTACGAGCCGCTGGGCGAGGTGCCGATCGTGGCGACCGACTTCGCCACCGCCGAGCTGGTCAAGACCGCCGCCAACGCCTTCCTGGCCACCAAGATCTCCTTCATCAACGCCATGGCGGAGGTGTGCGAGGCGGCCCACGCCGACGTGCAGAAGCTGTCGCAGGCGCTGTCGTACGACGACCGCATCGGCGGCCGCTACCTCAACGCCGGGCTCGGCTTCGGCGGCGGCTGCCTGCCCAAGGACATCCGGGCGTTCATGGCCCGCGCCGGGGAGCTGGGGGCCGACCAGGCGCTGACGTTCCTGCGCGAGGTGGACGCCATCAACATGCGCCGCCGGGCCCGCATGGTGGACCTGGCCAGGGAGCTGGCGGGCGGCTCCTTCCACGGGTGCGTGGTGGGCGTGCTGGGGGCGGCGTTCAAACCGGACTCCGACGACATCCGCGACTCCCCCGCGCTGGACGTGGCCGTGACGATCGGCCACCAGGGCGGGCGGGTCACCGTGTACGACCCCATCGCGCTCGGCAACGCGCGCAAGGCGCATCCCGAGCTGAACTACGGCGAGTCGGCCGTCGAGGCGGTCCGCGGGGCGCACGTGGTGCTGCTGCTGACCGAGTGGCAGGAGTTCGTGGAGCTCGACCCGGAGCAGCTGGGCGCGGTCGTCGCGGCGCGGCGCATCGTGGACGGGCGCAACGCGCTGGACTCCGAGACCTGGCGGTCGGCCGGCTGGCACTACCGCGCCCTCGGCCGCCCGTAACCAGCCCCGGTAGCCGCGCCGGTCCCGGTAGCCGCACCGGCCCTGTGGCCGCCCGCGCGTAACCGGTCGCGGCGCCGGGCGAGGGTGCGGCTACAGCTCCTTCGCCTCCGCCCGCAGCCGCTCGCCCTTCTCGTACGCCTGCTCCTTCAACCGCACCTGGAACTCCTCCATGCGCTCGCGCAGGCCGAGGTCGGAGGCGGCGAGGATGCGCACGGCCAGCAGCCCGGCGTTGCGCGCCCCGCCCACCGCGACGGTCGCCACCGGCACCCCGGCCGGCATCTGGACGATGGACAGCAGGGAGTCCATGCCGTCGAGGTATTTCAGCGGCACCGGCACCCCGATGACCGGCAGCGGTGTGACGGAGGCCAGCATGCCGGGCAGGTGCGCGGCCCCGCCGGCGCCCGCGATGATCACCTTCAGGCCGCGGGAGGCGGCCTGCCGGCCGTACTCGATCATCTCGGCGGGCATGCGGTGGGCGGAGACCACGTCCGCCTCGAACGGCACCCCGAACTCGGCGACGGCCTCGGCCGCGGCCTTCATCACCGGCCAGTCGGAATCCGACCCCATGACGATACCAATCATGTGTACTCCCCTGTCATGAGGTGGACGGCGGCGTGGCGGGCGCGGGCGCGGACCTCGTCGAGGTTGGAGCCCAGGGCCGTGACGTGGCCGATCTTACGGCCGGGACGCACCTGCTTGCCGTAGAAGTGCAGCTTGATGCCGGGATCGTGGGCCAGCACGTGCTCGTAGCGCTTGAACAGGTCGGGGTCGTCGCCGCCGAGCAGGTTGGCCATGACGACGGCCTGGGCGGTCATCGTGGGCGAGCCGAGCGGCAGGTCGAGCACGGCCCGCAGGTGCTGCTCGAACTGCGAGGTGCGGGCGCCCTCGATCGTCCAGTGGCCGCTGTTGTGGGGGCGCATGGCCAGCTCGTTGACCACGAACCCGGAGGCGGTCTGGAACAGCTCCACCGCCATCACCCCGGTGACGCCCAGCTCGTGGGCGATGGCCAGCCCGATGCGCTGGGCCTGCGCGGCGTCCTCAGGGTCGAGGCCGGGCGCGGGGGCGAGCACCTCGACGCAGATGCCGTCCTTCTGGACGGTCTCCACGACCGGGTAGCTGACGCCCTGGCCGTGCGGCGAGCGGGCCACCACGACCGCCAGCTCCCGCTGGAACGGCACGAACGCCTCGGCCATCAGCGGCGCCCCTGAGGCGAACGCCTCCTCCGCCCCGGCCGGGTCGGCGCACACCCACACGCCGCGGCCGTCGTAGCCGCCGCGCACCGCCTTGAGCACCACCGGCCAGCCGTGCCGCTCGGCGAAGGCCGACACCTCGGCGGGGGACGACACCCGCGCCCAGGCCGGGCAGGGCACGCCGATGGCGCTCAGCCGCTCGCGCATGACCGCCTTGTCCTGGGCGTGCACGAGCGCCGCCGCCCCCGGGTGCACGGCGTGGCCGTCGGCGATGAGGGCCGCGATGTGCTCGGTCGGGACGTGCTCGTGGTCGAAGGTGATCACGTCGCAGCCCTGGGCGAACTCCCGCAGCACGTCGAGGTCGCGGTAGTCGCCGATGCGGGTGTCGACGATCACCCTGGCCGCGCTCTCGTCGGGCGCGTTGGCCAGCACCCGCAGCTCGACGCCGAGCGCGATGGCGGGAGGCTGGCACATCCGGGCCAGCTGACCTGCGCCGACGATGCCGACGACCGGACCGATGGGGCGGTAAGCACTCACGCCAGGTGAGCTTACCGGGGCACGCCGACGACCACCCCACCACCTGCCCGCCGGGAGGCCGCGGATCCCGCCGGGCACGGCAGTGACCTTCGGAGCGGGGTAAAGCTCACCTTCCGGACCTGCCTCCTATATCCCGGCATTTCATATGTCTGTCTTTACGGGGTAAGTTCAACCGTCTGACACCGGCCCTACGCGACGGCCGGTACCCTGGGGTGATCGAGCTCGCCCAGGACTCGAAGAAGGGACCGGAACACCGACGTGAAAGCCGTCAAGCGCCTCTACGGGCGGTTCTCGTCCCTGGTCCACGAGCTGGCCAAGTTCGGCAGCATCGGGG
Organism: Nonomuraea sp. NPDC050783; assembly: GCF_040802095.1. Taxonomy (NCBI): domain Bacteria; kingdom Bacillati; phylum Actinomycetota; class Actinomycetes; order Streptosporangiales; family Streptosporangiaceae; genus Nonomuraea; species Nonomuraea sp. NPDC050783. Next base: position 319,997 of record NZ_JBFAHK010000001.1, on the reverse strand, counting down.
CGGTGGCCTTCCTCATCGACACCGGGCTGCTCAACCTCTGCCACGTGGCGCTGGGCCTGGGTCCGCTGACGTCGAAGGTCGTCGCGACGGTCATCTCCACCACGTTCGCCTACCTGGGCAACCGCTACTGGACCTTCCGCCACCGCGAGCAGACCGGGCTCGGGCGCGAATACTTCCTGTTCTTCCTGCTCAACGGCATCGCGCTGCTGTTCGGCATGCTGACGATCGGCTTCACCTCCTACACCCTCGGCCTGGAGGACCCGCTCAGCGTCAACATCGCCAACATCGTCGGCGTGGGGCTCGGCACCCTCTTCCGCTACTGGTCGTACAAGAAGTGGGTCTTCCTGGAGGCCACCGAGCCCATCCCGGTCGAGCTGCCCGAGCCGGGCGTCACGCAGGACCGCTGACCACCCGGTTGCGGCTGTCCTGCTCCGCCGGCCGCAGGAAGAGCGCGAAGGTCGCCGGCCGCCGCCGCACCAGCTCCAGCCGGCCGCCGTCGGCCGCCGCCAGCGCCCGCGCCAGCGTGAGGCCGAGGCCGGTGCCGCCGCCGCCGCTGACGTTCCGCTCGAAGATCTTGGGGGCGATCTCGTCGGCGATGCCGGGGCCCTCGTCCGCGATCTCGACCACCACGTAGTTGTCGCCGAAGGTGCTGGTGACGGTGACCGCGCCGCCGCCGTGCCGCAGCGAGTTCTCCAGCAGGGACGCCACCACCTGGCCGAACCCGCCGGTGGTGGCCATGGCCTTGAGCCCGCGCGAGCCCTCCAGCCGCAGGGCGCGACCGGCGTCCTTGAACACCGGCTCCCATTCGGTGACCTGCTGGACGAGCACCTCGTCGATGGCGATCGGCTCGGCCTGGGCGTGCCGCTGGCGGCGGGCCGCGGCCAGCAGCTCGTCGATGACCGCGGTCAGCCGCTCGGCCTGCACGATCGCGGCCTCGCCCTCCTCGCGGACGACCTCGGGCTCGCCGGCCGAGGCCACGATCTCCTCCAGGCGCATGGTGAGGCCGGTCAGGGGGGTGCGTAGCTGGTGGGAGGCGTCGGTGGCGAACTCGCGCTCCCGGGTCAGCAGGTCGGAGATGCGGGCGGCGCTGCGGTCGAGCACCTGGGCCACGCGGTCGAGCTCGGGGATGCCGTAGCGGTGCCGGCTCGGCCGCGCGTCCCCCGAGCCCAGCCGTTCGGCGATCTTCGCCAGGTCCTGCAGGGGCAGCGTCAGGCGGCGGGACTGCACCACGGCCAGGCTCACGGCCACCGCCAGGGCGGCGACCGCCAGGGCGACGATGAGCAGCAGGCGCGCCCGCACGTCGCGCTCGACCTGGTCGCGGTCCCGGCTGATCCGGACGTAGACGCCGGTGTTGGTCTGCGCGTCCTCCGTCATGAGGTGACCGGACGCCGGAGCGGTGCCGACGACGGTCACCCGGAGGGGGGTTCCGCGTTCCCAGATCTGGATGTATCTACCCGGGTACTTCTGTTCCAGTTGCTGAGGGTCGAGCGGCGTCTCCTGGACGCGGGCGTACTCGACCTCTCCCACGAGACGTTTGGCTTCCGCCCCGAGCTCCTGAGCCGCCTCGTCGACGATCAGGCGGCTCACCACGACGCCCAGGGGGACCCCCAGCAACAGGACCGCGATCACCGCGACGACCAGGGTGGAGGTGAGCAGTCGACGGCGCATCCGCCTACTCGCGTTCGAACCGGAAGCCGACTCCCCGGACGGTCGTGATGTAGCGCGGCTTGGCGGCGTCGTCGCCGAGCTTGCGCCGCAACCAGGAGATGTGCATGTCGAGCGTCTTGGTGGAGCCCCACCAGTTGGTGTCCCACACCTCGCGCATGATCTGCTCGCGGGTGACCACCTTGCCGGCGTCGCGGACCAGCACGCGCAGCAGGTCGAACTCCTTGGTCGTCAGGTGCAGCTCCTTCTCCCCCATCCAGGCGCGCCGGGAGTCGGCGTCGATGCGCACGCCCTGCACGACGGGGGTTTCCGAGGTGCCGCGGCGCAGCAGCGCCCGCACCCGGGCCAGCAGTTCGGCCAGCCGGAACGGCTTGGTGACGTAGTCGTCGGCGCCGGCGTCGAGGCCGACGACGGTGTCCACCTCGTCCACGCGGGCGGTGAGGATCAGGACCGGGGTGCCGTGGCCCTCCGCGCGGATGCGGCGGGCCACCTCCAGGCCGTCCATCTCGGGCAGCCCTAGGTCGAGAACTATGAGATCGATGCCGCCCGACAGGGCCCGCTCCAGTGCTTGCGGGCCGTCGGGGCTCACCTCGACCTGATAGCCCTCGCGGCGCAACGCACGCGCGAGCGGCTCGGAGATCGAGGTGTCATCCTCGGCGAGAAGTACGCAGGTCATGGAGCGATCGTAGGACCTTAGGCGATCGTTTCCCGGGCACAGCGCGCGGTTTGACTCGTCGTTGACCTATCCATTGACCTGGGCAAACACGACTAAAATACGGTTGGTCGTGATTAAATTGCCGCGTTTTCCGGCAGAAGGTGATCGGCTCATCATGCCCGCCGCCGAGTTTTCCAACCCTGTCATTCAAGAATCGCCGTAAACGGCGGAGTCCGGAATATCGGAAGCGACGGCCTCGAAGCCCTTCCGCCACGACGGGTACGCGGGCGTCCAGCCGAGATCCCGCCGCGCGTGCCGGTTGTCGGCGCCCCGCGCGGCGGGGTCGCGCGGCGTGTCGCCCCCGGGCGTCCCGGGCACCCCGGGCACCCCGGACGGCACGGGCGGCGGGGGCGCGCCGACGGCGCGGCAGAAGGCGGGCAGCCAGTCGCGGGCCGGGGCCGGCTCGTCGTCGCAGACGTTCACGGGCCCCGACGGCCAGCGCAGCGCCTCGACGGCGGCGGCCGCGGCGTCGTCCACGTGGACGAAGCTCGTCACGTCGGCGTTCGCCACCAGGGCGCCCTCCCTGGCCTGGCGGGCACGCAGGCCGCGCGGCTCGAACCAGGTGCCGGGCCCGTAGAGCATGCCGTAGCGCAGCACGACCCATTCGGGCAGCTCGCGGGCCGCCGACTCCAGCGCGGCCACGGCGGCGACGGTGCTGCGGCGCGGCTCGGGCGCGTCGAGGTCCAGCGGGACGGCCTCGCCGGCGGGGTCCTCGCCCGGCACGTACGTCCAGCAGATGCTCTGCGCGACGATCTGGCGCACCCCGGCGGCCAGGGCCGCGTCGACCAGGTTGCGGGTGCCCTCGGTGCGGATCCGGGCGTTGGCCGCCAGGTCGTACCCGGTCAGGTCGGTCAGCTGGTGCATCACCACGTCGGCGCCCGAGCCGCGGACGGCGGCGGCCAGGGCGGCGGCGTCGTAGGCGTCGGCGCGCACGGGCGTGGCGCCGAGGTCGCGCAGCAGGCCGAAGCGCCGCTCGTCCCGGGTGGTGGCGACCACCGCGTGGCCGGCGGCGACCAGCAGCGGGATGATCCGGCGGCCGAGCACCCCCGCGCCGCCGGCCAGGAAGACACGCAGGCCGGATGCGTTCTCGCTCGTCATGCCGTCCACGTTAGGGGCCGGGCGGTCTCCGGTAGCGGGCCACTTCGCGGAAGTTCTCCCGGACCACTCCGGCGCCGGACGCTAGTAGTCCTTGTCCTTGTCGCGGCCGGTGGCGTAGCGGGCGAGGTAGAGCTGGATGCCGAGGCTGTTGATGAGGTCCAGCTCGGTCTCCAGGTAGTCGATGTGCTCTTCCTCGTCGCGCAGGATGTCCTCGAAGATGTTGGCCGAGGTGATGTCGCCCTTCTCGCGCATGAGCTGGATCGCCGGGCGCAGGCGCTGGACGACCGACATCTCCACCTCCAGGTCGGCGCGGAGCTGCTCCTCGACGGTCTGTCCGATGTGCAGGGTGCCGAGACGCTGGTAGTTGGGCAGCCCTTCGAGGAAGAGGATGCGGTCGGTGAGCCGCTCGGCGTGGCGCATCTCCTCGATGGACTCGTCGCGGGTGTGCTTGGCCAGCTTGGTGTATCCCCAGTTCTCCTGCATCTTGGCGTGCAGGAAGTACTGGTTGATCGCGGTGAGCTCGGCGGTGAGCTGCTCGTTGAGCAGCTCGATGATCTGCTTGTCGCCCTGCATGGCGGGCCCCCTGCTATCCGGCTATGCGGTCGTCAGTTCTTCAGACCGTTTCAGGATCGCACAGATCTTCCGCACACATCGGGCACAGTCCCCACCAGCCCCAGTAGTGTCGCGAATCTGCTTCGCGCTCTTCGCCCCGGCGGCGATGCAGTCGTGCACCTCGTTCTCGGTCACAGCACGACAAATACACACATACATCCGGGAGTGGCCTCTCACGCAGGGACGGATGCCTTAGGTAAGGCACACCTAAGATAGCTCACTATGGTTAGGCTTGCCTATGTTAGGTGGGCCACAGTGAGCTACCTCCCGGTGATCGTCAGTGGCCGCGCGCGATCCACTCCTCCAGGTGCGGGGCCTCCGCGCCGATCGAGGTGGACTCGCCGTGCCCGGTGTGCACCACCGTCTCCGGCGGCAACGTCAGCAGCCGCTTCCTGATCGAGTCGATGATCGTGTCGAACGACGAGTACGAGCGCCCGGTCGCCCCCGGCCCGCCCCTGAACAGGGTGTCACCGCTGAACAGCGCCCCCAGGTCCGGCGCGTGCACGCACACCGCGCCCGGCGAGTGCCCCGGGGTGTGCAGGATCTCCAGCGCGCAGCCGCCCACCTCGACCCGCTCGCCGTCGGACAGCGGCTCGTAGCCGACCTCGTCGCCGTACTCCTGCTCCCACAACACCTGGTCGGCCGGGTGCAGCCGGATCGGGGCGCCGGTGCGGGCGGCCAGCTCGCGGGCGGCGTTGATGTGGTCGTTGTGGGCGTGGGTGCACACGATGGCCCTGACCGTGCGGCCGCCCACCCGCTCGGCGATGGCGGCGGCGTCGTGGGCGGCGTCGATGACGACGACCTCCCGGTGGTTGCCCACCAGCCAGACGTTGTTGTCGACGTCCCAGGTGCCGCCGTCGAGGGAGAACGTGCCCGAGGTGATGACGCGGTCGATCACCGGAACGTCACCACCGAGCGCAGCACCTCGCCGCGGTGCATCTTCGCGAACGCCTCCTCGACCTGGTCGAGGGCGATGGTCTCGGACACGAACTTGTCCAGCGGCAGCCGGTTCTGCAGGAACAGGTCGATCAGCATCGGGAAGTCGCGGGAGGGCAGGCAGTCGCCGTACCAGGAGGACTTCAGCGCGCCGCCGCGGCCGAAGACGTCCAGCAGCGGCAGGTCGATGCGCATCTCCGGGGTCGGCACGCCCACCAGCACCACCGTGCCGGCCAGGTCGCGGGCGTAGAACGCCTGCTCGTAGGTCTCCGGCCGGCCGACCGCCTCGATCACCACGTCCGCGCCGAACCCGCCGGTCAGCTCGCGGATCGCCTCGACCGGGTCCGCGGAGCGGGAGTTGACCGTGTGCGTGGCGCCGAAGCCGCGCGCCCATTCCAGCTTGCGGTCGTCCACGTCCACCGCGATGACCTTCGCGGCGCCGGCCAGCGAGGCGCCCAGGATCGCCGCGTCACCGACGCCGCCGCAGCCGATCACCGCCACGCTGTCGCCGCGGGTGACCCCGCCGGTGTTGATCGCCGCGCCGATGCCGGCCATCACGCCGCACCCCAGCAGGCCCGCGACCTGCGCCGGGGCCTCGGCCGAGACCTTCGTGCACTGCCCGGCGGCCACCAGCGTCTTCTCCAGGAACGCGCCGATGCCCAGCGCGGGCGACAGCTCGGTGCCGTCCTTGAGCGTCATCTTCTGCCGCGCGTTGTGGGTGTTGAAGCAGTACCAGGGACGGCCGCGCAGGCAGGCGCGGCACTGGCCGCAGATCGCCCGCCAGTTGAGGATCACGAAGTCGCCCGGCGCGACCTCGGTCACGCCCTCGCCCACCGCCTCCACCGTGCCCGCCGCCTCGTGGCCGAGCAGGAACGGGTAGTCGTCGCTGATCCCGCCCTCCCGGTAGTGCAGGTCGGTGTGGCAGACGCCGCAGGCCCGCACGTTCACGACCGCCTCGCCCGGCCCCGGGTCCGGCACGACGACGGTTTCGAGTGAGACTTCCTGACCCTTGCCCCGGGCGACGACGCCCTGCACTTCGTACGGCATGGCAGCCATCTTGTGTCAGGAGGATGATCTCCGCAAGACATAGGGCTGCACCACGCCGAGCCCTCTCGCCGGGCGTCTCCTCATCTTGTGCAGCTCGTGCCCGGCGGGGTCGCCGGCCAGCTCCTCGGCCAGGGCGGCGTCCACGAGCACGGTGCGGGGCCGGGCGATCGCGGTGAGCCGGGCGGCCAGGTTGACCGTGGTGCCGAACACGTCGCCCATCATGGGCACCACCGGCCCGTACGCCAGCCCGATGCGCAGCTCGTCGGCCTCGATCAGGTCGAGCGCGATGGCCGCCGCCTGGCCCGCGGTCGGCGCGGTGAACAGCACCTCGTCGCCCAGGGTCTTGACCAGCCGCGCGCCGTGCGCGGCCACCACGTCCGAGGCCCGCGACTCGAACCCCTCCACCAGCCCGGCCAGCGCCCGCTCGTCCAGCTCGCGCGCCCGCCGGGTGAAGGACACCAGGTCGGCGAAGCCCACCGCCATCGGCACCCGGGTCGGCAGCGGCTCGTCGTTGAGGTCGGCCAGGGCCAGCAGCCGGGTGCCGGCCGCGGCGAGCTGGGCCCGCCAGACGTGGATGAGCACGCGCTCGAAGTCGGGGAGCATGCCGCGCGCGGCGTCGAGCATCGTGGCCAGGTGCTCGTCGCCGGGCTCGGGCGGCAACATCGCGCTCGTCATGATCTCGGCCTGCCACTGCGCCAGCCTGGCCGTGGTCTGGCCGAGCGCGCGGGCCATGCGGACCGCCGTCTCCTCGTCCAGCAGGCCGGTGTCGAGCATGTGGCGGACCCGGGAGAGCGCCTTGACGTCGGCCTCGGTGAAGGCCACGGCGTCGTCGGCGCGCTGGGCGAAGCCGAGGGCCCGCCAGATGCGGGCCGCCAGCTCCTGCGGCACGCCGCTCAGCCGCGCCACCTCGGCCCTGGTGTAGCGCGGCGGCAGGCCGACGAGCAGGCGTTCGATCTCCTCGGCGGTGGGCCGGCCCCGGGTGCTCAACGGCCGTCGATCTCGCCGTCCGAGGCGTCCTCGACGAGCCGGAACAGGTCGGTGCGGACGTCCTGGATGTGCGGGATGTCGCGCAGCACGATCTCGCCCCGCTCGCCCGCGGACTCGACGGTCAGCGTGCCGCAGCCGAACAGGCGCTCGACCAGGGTCTGGTCGGAGCTGACCGTGTTGACCTTGGCGATCGGGATCTCGTCGGTGGACTTGTTGAGCACCCCGCGGCTGATGGTGAAGCGGTGGGTGGTGAGCACGTAACCGGTGTTCTTCCAGCGCAGGTAGGGCGCGAACGACCAGATCGTCAGCAGGACCAGCGCGATCACGACGACCGCGGCCCGGGCGTAGAGGGTGTACTGCCACTCCGGCGGGATCAGCCACAGCGCCGCGCCCGAGACGGCGGCGACGAGCACGAGGGCGACGAACGGCCCGGCCAGCCGCTTCCAGTGCGGATGGAAGGACCGGATGCGCCGCTCACCCTGCGTCAGATGGTGGTCGGGAAGGGTCATGGCGCACATGGTCCCACCAACGCCGCCCAGGGGCCACGCCGATGCCTCATTCCGCGGGCCGCACGTGCACGACGTCGCCGGCGCTGAGCGTGTAGCGCCGCCCGCCGCCCTCGCCCGCACCGGTGCCCGCGTCCCCGGCCTCGCTCTCGACCTGGAGGTGGCCGGCGGCGTCGATGCCGGTCGCCTTCCCGATCAGCACCGACTCGCCGGGCAGCTCCACCCGCACCCGGCGGCCCACGGTGGCGCTGGCCGCCAGGTACGCCGGCCGCAGCCCGCACGCCTCGGCGTCGCCGCCGGCCGCCGTCCACTCCTGGTAGTGGCTCTCGACCTCGCGCAGCACGGCCCGCAGCAGCGGGTCGCGGTCGAGGCAGGCCCCCTCCTCGACGGCCAGCGACGTGGCGGTGGCGACCGGCAGCTCATCGGCGCGCAGCGAGACGTTCAGCCCCATGCCGACCACCACCGCGTCGTCGGCCCGCTCGGCCAGCACGCCGGCCAGCTTGCGCTCGCCGATCAGCAGGTCGTTGGGCCACTTCAGGCGCACGTCCACCTCGGCCAGCCGGCGCACGGCGGAGGCGGCGGCCACGCCGTACAGCAGGGGCAGCCAGCCCAGCGCGGCCACCGGGACGCGCGGCCGCAACAGCACCGAGAACGTCAGCCCCGAGCGGGGCGGCGCGGTCCAGGACCGGCCCAGCCGCCCGCGCCCCGCCTCCTGCGCCTCGGCCACCAGCACCGTGCCCTCGGCGGCGCCCTCCTTCGCGGCGCCGGCGAGGTCGGCGTTGGTGGAGCCGGTACGCTCCACGACGGTGACGCCCGTCCACAGGCTGCCTGGGCGGACCAGGGCGCGGTTGAGCGCCGTCGCGGACAGCGGCGGGCGGTCGAGGTCGGAATAACGCGAGTCGGGCATCCCCCTATCTTGGCAGCGAGGGAGGATGGAGAGATGAGCAAGCGTCTGGATCCGCGTAACTGGGCCTCCTGGCGGCCGTTCGGGTTGGGGCTGCGCAAGCCGAACAACTACCTGGAGCTGTGGAAGGCGTTCAAGTCGGTCAAGGGCCGCAGGCGGTACGCCTGGCGGATCCTCAACCAGGGCACCTGCGACGGGTGCGCGCTCGGCACGCAGGGCATGCGCGACTGGACCATGGACGAGATCCACCTGTGCAACATCCGGTTGCGGCTGCTGCCGCTCAACACCATGCCCGCCCTGGACGTCTCGCTGCTGCGCGAGGTGTCCGGCCTGGCCGGCCGGCGCAGCGCGGAGCTGCGGGAGCTGGGGCGGCTGCCGTACCCGATGCTGCGGCGGGCGGGCGAGCCCGGCTTCACCCGCGTCTCGTGGGACGAGGCGCTGCGGGTGGCGGCGGAGGGGCTGCGCGGGGCGCGGTCCGGGACGTACCTGACCAGCCGCGGCGTGCCGAACGAGAACTACTACGCGGCCCAGAAGGCGGTGCGCGCGCTCGGCACCAACAACGTGGACAACGCGGCCCGCATCTGCCACTCGCCGTCCACGGTCGCGCTCAAGCAGACCATCGGCGCGGCGGCCACGACCTGCTCGTACACCGACTGGATCGGCTCGGACCTGATCGTCTTCATCGGCTCGAACCCGTCGAACAACCAGCCGGTCGCGATGAAGTACCTCTACCACGCCAAGAAGGCCGGCACCCGGGTGGCGATGGTCAACGCCTACCGCGAGCCCGGCATGGACCGCTACTGGGTGCCGTCCAACGCCGAGTCCGCGCTGTTCGGCACGAAGATCACCGACGAGTTCTTCGGCGTGAACGTGGGCGGCGACATCGGCTTCCTCAACGGCGTGCTCAAGCACCTGATCGAGCACGACTGGGTGGACAAGGAGTTCGTCGACCGGCGCACCAGCGGCTTCGAGGACGTGCGCCGGGCCGTGGCCGGGCAGTCGTGGGAGGAGCTGGAGGCGCTGTCGGGGGCGTCGAGGGAGGAGATGTTCCGGCTGGCGAAGCTGCTCGGCGAGGCCCGCTCGGCGGTGCTGGTCTGGTCGATGGGCATCACCCAGCACGCCTACGGCGAGGACAACGTCCGCGCGATCGTCAACCTGGCGCTGGCCCGCGGGTTCGTGGGGCGGGACAAGTGCGGGCTGATGCCCATCCGGGGGCACAGCGGCGTGCAGGGCGGGGCCGAGATGGGCGCGTACGCGACCGGCCTGCCCGGCGGCCTACCCATCACCCCGGAGAACGCCGCCCGCTTCACCGAGCTGTGGGGCTTCGAGGTGCCCGGCACCCCCGGCCTGACCGCCACCGACATGATCGACGCCGCCCACCGGGGCGAGCTGGAGGCGCTGATCTCCTCCGGCGGCAACTTCCTGGAGGTGCTGCCCGACCCGGCCTACTGCCGGGAGGCGCTGTCGCGGCTGCGGCTGCGCGTCCACATCGACATCGTGCTGTCGTCGCAGATGCTGGTGCCGGGCGCGGGCGACGTGCTGCTGCTGCCCGCCCAGACCCGCTACGAGATGGTCGGCGGGGTGACCGAGACCTCCACCGAGCGGCGGATCATCTTCTCGCCCGAGGTGGAGGGGCCGCGGATCGGCGAGGCGTGGCCGGAGTGGAAGATCTTCGGCGAGCTGGCCGCCCGGGTCCGGCCCGAGGTCGCGGCGAAGGTGCGCTTCACCGGCACGCCGCAGATCCGGGCCGAGATCGAGCGGGCCGTGCCGTTCTACGCGGGCATCGCGGGCCTGTCGCGCTTCGGCGACAACGTGCAGTACGGCGGGCGGCACCTGTTCGCCGACGGCCGTTTCCAGACGCCCGACGGGCGCGGCCGGTTCTCGGCGGTCGAGCCGCCCGCGCTGGAGCGGCCGGACGGGTCGTTCATGGTGGCGACCCGGCGCGGCAAGCAGTTCAACAGCATGGTCCACGAGCGGCGCGACGGCTTCAACGGGGCGGTGCGCGAGGCGGTGCTGATGAGCGCGTACGACGCCGACCGGCTGGGCCTGGCCGACGGCGCGCCGGTCGAGCTGCGCTCGGGCGAGCGGACGTACCGGGGCCGGGTGCTGCGGGCGCCGCTGATGCCGGGCAACCTGCAGATCCACTGGCCGGAGGGCAACGTGCTGCTGGACGAGAGCCGGCGCTCGCCGCAGGCCCGCATCCCCGACTACAACGCCCTCGTCACCGTGCGGGCGCTGTGAAGACCCGGCCCGGCCCCACCACGCGGGCCCGCGTCCGCGAGCTGAACGGCTCCTCCGCCCGCGAGCGCCGCGACGACCTGGCCACCGAGGAGCCGCTGGAGATCCGGCTCACCGCGCCCGGCGGCGAGCGGCGCACCGTCGCGATCACCATGCGCACGCCGGGCCACGACTTCGAGCTGGCCGCCGGGTTCCTGCACGGCGAAGGGCTGGCCCGGCCCGGCGACATCGCGGCGATCGCGTACTGCACGGACGAGGACCTGCCGCCGCAGGCCCGCTACAACACCGTCACCGTGCGGCTGCGCGGCCCCGTCCCCGACCTGCCCGCGCTGGAGCGGCACTTCCTGACCTCCAGCGCGTGCGGCGTCTGCGGCTCGGCCAGCCTGGACGCCCTGCGCGACCGCTGCCGGCCGCTGCCCGACGGCTCGCTGAGGCTCTCCCCCGGCGTCCTGTACGGGCTGCCGGACGCGCTGCGGCGGGGTCAGGGCGTGTTCGGCAAGACCGGCGGCCTGCACGCGGCCGGCCTGTTCACCGGGGACGGCACGCTGGTGGGGGTGCGCGAGGACGTCGGCCGCCACAACGCCGTGGACAAACTGACCGGCTGGGCCGCGCTGACCGGCCGGCTGCCGCTGAGCGGCCACGTGCTCATGGTGAGCGGCCGGGCCAGCTACGAGATCATGCAGAAGGCGCTGGCCGCGGGCATCGCGGTGGTGTGCGCGGTGTCGGCGCCGTCGTCGCTGGCCGTGGACCTGGCCCGGGAGTTCGGCATGACGCTGGTCGGGTTCCTGAGGGGCGAGCGGTGCAACATCTACGCGGGCGAGGAGCGTATCGCAGTGGAATGAATCATTCCGTTCTGCTATTCTTGGAACAGAACGAACCGTTCCGAGAGGATGTCGCCATGACCGCCATCACCCCCTTCCGCGTCGAGATCCCCCAGGCCGACCTCGACGACCTGCGCGACCGCCTCGCCCGCACCCGCTTCGCCGACGAGATCCCCGGTGCCGAGCAGGGCGTCGGCGTCGAGCGCGTACGACGGCTCGTCGAGCACTGGCGCGACCGGTTCGACTGGCGGGCCCTTGAGTCCCGGCTGAACGCCCACCCGCAGTTCACCACCGAGATCGACGGGCAGAACATCCACTTCCTGCACGTCCGCTCCGACAACCCCGACGCCCTGCCGCTCATCGTCACCCACGGCTGGCCCGGCTCGATCATGGAGTACCTCGACGCGATCGAGCCCCTCTCGCGCCACTTCCACCTGGTCGTCCCGTCGCTGCCGGGCTACGGCTTCTCCGGCCCCACCCGCGAGCTGGGCTGGAACAACCAGCGCATCGCCCGCGCGTGGGCCGAGCTGATGTCCCGCCTCGGCTACGACCGCTACGGCGCGGCCGGCAACGACGGCGGCTCGATGATCTCCCCCGAGCTCGGCCGCCTCGCCCCGGAGCACGTGGTGGGCGTGCACGTCACGCAGGTCTTCTCCTTCCCCTCGGGCGACCCGGCGGAGCTGTCGGGGCTGAGCGAGGAGGAGCAGGCGGCGCTGGCCGTGCTCGACTGGTTCTGGAAGGAGAAGGGCGCCTTCAACATCCTGCACTCCCAGCAGCCGCAGACCCTCGCCCACGCCCTCGCCGACTCCCCCTCCGGCCTGCTCGGCTGGCTGGCCCAGCTCTTCGACGAGGACATCGACGACGACTTCGTGGTGGCCAACGCCGCCATCCACTGGCTCACCGGCACCGCCGGCTCGGCCCTGCGGCTGTACTGGGAGAACGCCCGCATGGAGCAGCCCAAGGAGCCGACGACGGTGCCGCTCGCGCTGGCGATGGCCGAGGGCGACTTCGCCTCCATCCGCCGCTTCGCCGACCGCGACCACACCGCCATCGTCTCCTGGAAGACCCTCCCCGCCCCGGCCCACGGCCACTACACCGCCCACACCGCCACGGAAGCCCTCACCTCCGACATCATCACCTTCTTCACGAACCTGAAGTGATCCCCGTCGAAGGCGCCGCGCTCACCCGCGACAAGGGTGAGCGCGGCGGGTCAGCCCGTGTTCTGGAGGCCCGCGGCCACGCCGTTCACCGAGAGGAGCAGGAGGGTGGACAGGCGGTCGCGTTCCTGGTCGGAGGGGTTCTCGGTGCGCAGGGCGCGCAGGGCGCGGAGCTGGAGGTGGGACAGGGCGTCCACGTACGGGTCCCGGAGCTGGACGGCGCGCGAGAGGACCTTGCGGTTCTCCAGCAGGCGGGTGTGGCCCGTCACGCGCAGCACCAGGTCGCGGGTGCGGTCGTACTCCTCCATGACCTGCTGGGCGAAGTCCTCGCGACCGCCGAGCGCCAGGTAGCGCTTGGCGATCGAGCGGTCGGTCTTGGCCAGCGACATCTCGGCGTTGTCGAGCATCGCGTTGAACAGCGGCCACTCCGCGTACGCCGCCCGCAGCTCGTCCAGCGAGCCCACCGACGCCAGGCCGGAGCCGAGGCCGTACCAGCCGGGCAGGTTGACCCGGGTCTGCGCCCAGGCGAACACCCACGGGATCGCGCGCAGGTCGTCCAGGGAGCGCGGCGCGCCGAGGCCGCGGCGGGCCGGGCGGGAGCCGAGCCGCAGCGTGCCGATCTCCTCCAGCGGGCTGACCAGGGCGAACCACTCGGGGAAGCCCGGAGCCTCGGTCAGCGCCCGGTACGCCTGCTCCGACGCCACCGCCACCTGCTCGGCCAGCCCGCGGAAGCGCTCGGCGGCGGCCGCCGTGCGCTCGCCGACGACGGGCGAGGAGGCCAGCAGGACCGCGTTGGTGACCTGCTCCAGGTGGCGGCGGGCGATCGCGATGTGGCCGTAGCGGGCGAAGATGACCTCGCCCTGCTCGGTGACCTTGAAGCGGCCCGCGACCGAGCCCGGCGCCTGCGCCAGCACCGCCCGGTTGGCCGGACCGCCGCCGCGGCCGAGCGCGCCGCCCCTGCCGTGGAACATGCGCAGCTTGACGTCGTGCTCGGCGGCCCAGGCGGTCAGCGCCTCCTGGGCCTCGTACAGGCGCAGGGTGGCCGCGGCCGGGCCCAGCTCCTTGGCCGAGTCGGAGTAGCCGAGCATGATCTCCATGCGCCGGCCGTTGTCCGCCAGGCGACGCTGGACCTCCGGGATCTCCAGCATGCCGCTGAGCACGCGCGGCGAGTTGGCGAGGTCCTGGCCGGACTCGAACAGCGGCACCACGTCCAGCACCGGGGCACGCTCGCCGAGCGCGTGCCGGGCCAGCTCGTGGACGGCGGCGATGTCGTCGGCCGAGCGGGTGAAGGACACCACGTAGCGGGAGCAGGCGGTGGTGCCGAAGCGCTCCTGGATCCAGCCGATCACCCGGATCGTGGCCAGGACCTCCTCGGTGCGCTCCGACAGCTCGCCGCCGGCCCGCAGCTCCTCCAGGGCGCTCGCGTGGACCTGGGAGTGCTGGCGCACCTCCAGCTCGGCCAGGTGGAAGCCGAACGTCTCCACCTGCCAGATGAGGTGCTGCAACTCTCCGTACGCCTGCCGGGGCGCGGACGCGGCCAGCGACTCCTGCGCCAGCCGCAGGTCGGCCAGCAGCTCGGCGGGCGAGCGGTAGGCCAGGTCGAGGTGGCGCCGCTGGGTGGCGGCGATGCGCGCGGCCACGTACAGCAGCCACTGCCGGTGCGGCTCGCGCGGCGAGCGGGTGGCCAGCTCGGAGACGATCTCCGGGTGGGCCGCCACGACCGCCGCCAGCGCCGAGCGCAGCTGCGGCGAGCACGGCGCGAGCTGGGCGGAGGCGGTCAGCGTGCGGGCGATGCGCGAGCAGGCGGCCTCCAGCGCGGCCAGCACGTGGTCGGACTGGATCTGGATGGTGTCGCGGGTGACCTTGGCCGTCACGTACGGGTTGCCGTCGCGGTCGCCGCCGATCCAGCTCCCGTACCGGATGAAGGGCCTGGCCTGCGGCGGGCGGGTGCCGGTGCCGGGGTCGAGCGCGGCGTCGAGCGCGCGGTAGACCTGCGGCACCATGCGGAAGAGGGTCTCGTCGAAGGCGGCCATCGCGGTGCGCACCTCGTCGAGCGGGTCGAGCTTGGTCGAGCGGAGCTGGGCGGTGCGCCACAGCAGGTCGATCTCCTCCAGCATGCGCCGCTTGGTCTCGGCGCGCTCGGAGGCGCCGCGGCCCGGCGCGTTGTACTCGGTGAGCTGGTGGCTGACGCGCTGGATGGCGGTGACGACGGCCCGCCGGCGCGCCTCGGTCGGGTGCGCGGTGAGCACCGGGTGCAGCTCCAGCCCTTCCAGCAGCTCGGTCACGCGCTCGTGGCCCAGCTCCTGGACGGCCTGCGCCAGCGACTCGCGCTGGACCCTGCCCTCGGCGTCCCGCTCGCGCAGCGTGCGGATCCTGTAGTGCTCCTCGGCCAGGTTGGCCAGATGGAAGTAGCAGGTGAAGGCGCGGGCGACCTCGACCGCCCGCTCGATCTCCCAACCTGCGACCATGTCGGTGATCACGTCGGCCGAGATCTCGCCTCTGCGCGCCGCGATCACGGCCTTGCGCAACCGTTCGACGTCGGCCAGCAGGTCTTCCCCGCCCTGTTCGGCGAGCACCTGGCCGAGCAGCTTGCCGAGCAGCCGCACATCGTGGCGCAGCTCGTCCGGCATCTCCGTCACGGCCGCACTGCGACGTTCAAGCCCCTGGTCAATCATGCTTTGAAGAGTAGCGAGTCACTTTTCGAGCCCGTAGACCGGTCTCAGCAATTGGACTAGACCAGTGTGAGGGAGCGCCGTCGCCTGGAGGAGCGGCGGGAGCGCAGCGACCAGAGCGGGGGAAGGGGACGGCATGAGGCGACCGAACACGCCTCCACGGAGTGGAGGCCATGAGCACGATCAGGAGGCTTTGGAGACGGTGGACAGGAGGTCGGGGAGGCGGGCGAAGCCGATGCGGGCGGCCAGGCGGCGGCCGAGCAGCTCGACGAGCAGGCCGTAGAAGGGGGCCGCGACGCTCACCCACGTCAGCCCGAGCACCAGCGGCACCAGGAACGGCAGGCACAACACCGCGATCGCGACCATGGCCCCCATCGAGGACGCGAACGCCTGCCCGCCCTGCCCCGGCACGGCGCTGCTGAAGGCGTTCATCCGCTCGGGCACCGCGTACGGCAGCACGACGCTGGTCACCGAGCCGACCCCGAGCCCGATCCCGAGCGCGCCCCACCCGGTCAGCAGGGCCGGCGCGATCGCCCCCGGCTGCCCGCTGAACAGGCTGACGGCGACCGCGATCACCCCCAGCACCGGCACCCCGACCAGCGCCCCGGCCAGGTGGCGGCCGGCCAGGTCGGTGGCCAGGTCGCGCTCGGAGCCGAACGTCACGGCGTTCATCCACAATGAGCGGCCCTCGATGCCGAACGCGTTGCCCGACTGGAGGGCGATCATCAGCGCGCCGATGACGGTGACGAGGATCGGCAGCGTGGGGCCGGGCCCGCCCCCCGAGGTACGGCCGAGCGAGAACGCCAGCACGACCGTCACCACGATCGCGCTGAACCACCCCACCCGGAACCTCGGCTCGCGCCGGATGTACTTCAGCTCCTTGGCCACCACGGCGGCCAGCGGCCCGTCCGGCAGGACGCGGTCCGTCCAGCCGCTGCCCTTGCGTACGGAGGCCGCCTGCGTGGACACGTCGGGCGTCACCAGCGCCCGGCCCAGCGCCTTGATCCACAACCAGCCGAGCACCGCCACGAGCAGCGCCAATAACGCCAGCTCGGCCAGGCCGACCAGGCCGCCGTCGGCGACGGCGTGCGCGGCCATGCCGGGCGGGGTCCAGCGCAGGACGCCCGCCAGCCGGCGCAGCATCGCCTCAGGATCGCCGAGGCCCCGGTTGACGATGAGGTTGGGCAGCTGCGCGAGCAGCACGACGAGCAGGGCGGCCACGGCGAGCACGTCCCGGCCGCGCCGGGTGCGCAGCGCGCTGGACAGCGACGTGGTGATCAGGCGCGAGGTCACCACGCAGAGCGCGAACTGCAGCAGCACGGCCGGCACCCCGAGCAGCGCGCCGCCGAGGCCGCGCGGCAGCGCGATCAGCGCGCCGGACGTGACGACCAGCATCGCGAGCGGCCACACTCCGGTCACGGAGGCGGTGAACATGCCGACCGCGAGGCGGCGCGCGGGCAGCGGGAACAGCGCCAGCTTGGCCGGGTCGAGCGTGTCGTCCAGGCCGAAGGCCAGCAGCGGCACGATCATCCAGCCGATCAGGAACAGGGCGAAGGCGACGATCACCAGGGCCGTGGCGACGTCGGGGGGCGCCAGGCGCAGCAGGCTCATCAGGACGAAGCCGAACCCGGCCACGACGAGGGCGAGCAGCGTGGTGAGGATGAAGGCCAGCATGCGCTGGACGTCGCCGCGCAGGTTCCCGGCGAGGAGGCGGAGCTTGAGCCGGGCGAAGAGCGCGACCGTGCTCACCGCGCGTCCTTCCCGGACTCGGACGCGGGCGAAGGCGCGGGCGCGGGAGGAGGCCCGGGCGCGGGCGCGGGAGGAGGCGCGGCGGGGCCGGGAGGGGGAGCGGAGCCGGGGCCGGAGCCGGAGCCGGGGGTGGGTTGCTGGAGGTCGCGGGCCCTGGCGCCGAGCCAGGCCAGCCCGGCGCCCTCGCGGGCGTGCCCGACCCCGCCGACCAGCTCCAGGAACGCCTGGTTGAGGCTGCGCCCGCCGCGGACCCGCTCCAGCGGCCCCTGGGCCACGATGTGCCCCTGGTTCATCACCGACACCCAGTCGCACAGCCGCTCGACCAGGTCCATCACGTGGCTGGAGAAGATGACGGTGGAGCCGGAGGCGGTGAAGCCCTTGAGCACCTCGGTGAGGGTGTTGGCGCTGACCGGGTCCACGCCCTCGAACGGCTCGTCCAGGAACAACACCGACGGGTTGTGCAACAGCGCCGCGGCCAGGCCGATCTTCTTGCGCATGCCGGTGGAGTAGTCGACGACGAGCTTGTCGGCGGCCGCGGTGAGGTCCATCACCGCCAGCAGCTCGGCGGCCCGCCGCTCGACCTCGGCCTTGGGGATGCCGCGCAGCCGCCCGGCGTACAGCAGCAGCTCGTGCCCGGACAGCCGCTCGAACAGCCGCAGCCCCTCCGGCAGCACGCCGATGCGGGCCTTGACCTGGACCGGGTCGCGCCAGACGTGGAACCCGTCCACCTCGGCCGTGCCGCCGTCGGGGCGCAGCAGCCCGGTGATCATGCTGAGCGTGGTGGTCTTGCCCGCGCCGTTGGGGCCGACGAGGCCCGCGAAGCTCCCGGCCGGGACGACGAGGTCGGCCCCGGCCACGGCGACCTGCTGTCCGTACCTCTTGAACAGGCCGTGCGTGCGAACGGCATCCGTCATGGAACCACTCTAGGAGGAGGGACTAGCCTTGCGCGCATGAGTGCAGCCGCGGAGTCACTACCGGAGAAGCCGGACAGCCAGCCGGACATCCACACGACCGCCGGGAAGATCGCCGACCTGGAGCGCCGCCTCGACGAGGCCGTGCACGCCGGGTCCGCGGCGGCGGTCGAGAAGCAGCACGCCAAGGGCAAGATGACCGCCAGGGAGCGGGTGCTCGCACTGCTGGACGAGGGCTCGTTCGTGGAGTTCGACGAGTTCGCCCGGCACCGCTCGACGATGTTCGGGCTGGAGAGGCGGCGGCCGTACGGCGACGGTGTGATCACCGGTCACGGCACGATCGACGGGCGGCAGGTCTGCGTGTTCTCGCAGGACGTCACCGTGTTCGGCGGCTCGCTCGGCGAGGTGTACGGCGAGAAGATCGTCAAGGTCCTGGACCTGGCACTCAAGACCGGCTGCCCGATCATCGGCATCAACGAGGGCGGCGGCGCCCGCATCCAGGAGGGCGTGGTCGCGCTCGGCCTGTACGCCGAGATCTTCAAGCGCAACGTGCACGCCTCCGGGGTGATCCCCCAGATCTCGCTCATCATGGGCGCGGCGGCCGGCGGGCACGTCTACTCTCCCGCGCTGACCGACTTCGTGGTGATGGTGGACCAGACGTCGCAGATGTTCATCACCGGCCCGGACGTCATCAAGACGGTGACGGGCGAGGAGGTGACGTTCGAGGAGCTGGGCGGTGCCCACACGCACAACACGAAGTCGGGCGTGGCCCACTACCAGGCGGCCGACGAGAACGACGCGCTCGACTACGTGAAGGCGCTGCTGTCGTACCTGCCGTCCAACAACCTCGACGAGGCCCCGTCCTACGAGGCGGCCGCCGACCTCGATCCGGAGCCCGCGCTGGACGCGGTGATCCCCGACTCGCCCAACCAGCCGTACGACATGCACGAGGTGATCGGGCACGTTCTGGACGACGGGGAGTTCCTGGAGGTCCACGCGCAGTTCGCGCCGAACATCGTGGTCGGGTACGGCCGGGTGGACGGCCAGTCGGTGGGCGTGGTCGCGAACCAGCCCATGCATTTCGCGGGATGTCTGGATATCAACGCATCGGAGAAGGCCGCACGCTTTATTCGAACATGTGATGCGTTCAATATTCCAATCCTGACATTTGTCGATGTGCCAGGTTTCCTGCCCGGCACCGATCAGGAATGGAACGGAATCATCCGCCGCGGCGCCAAGCTCCTCTACGCCTATGCCGAAGCCACCGTCCCGCTGATCACGGTGATCACCCGCAAGGCGTACGGCGGCGCGTACGACGTCATGGGCTCCAAGCACCTCGGCGCGGACATCAACCTCGCCTGGCCCACCGCGCAGATCGCGGTCATGGGCGCGCAGGGCGCGGTCAACATCCTCTACCGCCGCGAGCTGGCCGCCAGCGGCGACCCCGACGCCGAGCGCGCCCGCCTCGTCACCGAGTACGAGGACACGCTGGCCAACCCCTACATCGCCGCCGAGCGCGGCTACGTGGACGCGGTGATCCGGCCGTCCGAAACCCGCCCCCAGATCGTCCGGGCGCTGCGCGCGCTGCGCAACAAGCGTGCCACGCTCCCGCCGAAGAAGCATGGGAACATCCCGCTGTGACCGAGTCCGCGCACCCGCCCGTGCCTCCGCCCGCGGCCCCTCACCTGCGCGTCGTCCGCGGCGACGCCACGCCCGAGGAGATCGCCGCCCTGCTGGTCGCGCTCGCCACCCGGCGGGCGCGGCCGGAGCCCGCTCCGGCACCCCCGCCGCAAAGGTGGCGAAACCCAGCTAGAGGTATGCGTAAGCCTGTCCTCCCAGGGAAGTCGGCATGGCGGATGAGCGCCCTACCCTAGATAGATCCTGGGAATCGGGTGTCAAGTTCCCCGGGAGTTGGGACTATCTAGAGAAAGTAGGCGTATATAGTCAGCCGATCAACTAACACCGCGGCCTGGAGGACGACATGGCCATCCCAGACCTCATGCCGCATCCTGTGGCAGCCAAGTACGCCGTCCTGGTGGATGTCGGTTATCTGTACGCGGCGGCCGGTGAAGTGCTGCTGGGTGCGAAGGAACGCAAGGAATATCGGGTGGCCGCAGATGAGCTCATCCAGAGCCTCCAGAAACATGCAGAGCAACGTATTTCTGGCGAACTGCTGCGGATCTATTGGTATGACGCCGCCCGCGACCGCGTGCCCACCGTCGATCAGCGGGTCATCGCCCAGCTCCCCTGGGTGAAGGTACGACTTGGCAACCTCAACGCCCGTGGCCAGCAGAAAGGCGTGGACGCCCAGATCAGGAGCGATCTGGAGGCGCTGGCGCGGCACCACGCGGTCACCGACACCATCCTGCTGGCGGGCGACGAGGACATGGTCCCCGCGGTCGAGGCGGCGCAGGCGTACGGGGTGCGCATCCACTTGTGGGGCGTCGAACCCCCGTACGGCACCAACCAGGCCGAACGCCTGGTCTGGGAGTCCGACACCGTTGAAGTGATCTCCGCTGATTTCCTGAGGCCCTTTTTCAGCCGTGCTCCGCAGCCCGTGGCGGTCGTCGCGCCGCCCGCCACCCCCTCTCCCGCCCAGGTCTTCGCCGGCCGCACGCCGGTCAAGCCGCACGTCAAGCCCGGACAGGTGGCCAAGCTCGGCCCGAGCAGGCCGCGCGTCGAGGACGTCGGCGAGCACGTGGCACAGAAGTGGATCCTCACCCGCGGCCGCGACAACATCCGCGACCTGCTGCCCGGGCCGATCCTGCCGACCGTCATCGACACCGAGCTGCTGATCGAGGCGGAGAAGGAGCTCGGGCACTCGCTGCGCCCCTTCCCCGAGGCGCGGGTGTGGCTGCGCGACGGGTTCTGGGCGCGCGTGTACCGGGAGTTCGACCTGGGGGTCGGCGTCTCGTCCAAGTGACCGCGCCCATGTCCCGGGGCCGGGACGCTGACGTCCGAAATCCGCCAGTCACCGCCCCAGGGCAGGGCGTACCGTCGAAGGCATGTCACCACTAGAGCTCGACTTCGACTCCTGCTACCGGGCCGTCTCCGCCAGGGACGCCCGGTTCGACGGGCGGTTCTACACGGCGGTGACCACGACCGGCATCTACTGCCGTCCCATCTGCCCGGCGCGGACGCCCTCGTCCAGGAACGTGCGCTTCTACCGGCACGCGGCGTCGGCGGAGGCGGCCGGATTCCGGCCGTGCAAGCGGTGCCGTCCCGAGCTGTCGCCCGGCGATCCCGGCTGGGACCAGCGGGGCGAGCTCATCGGCCGCGCGCTGCGGCTGATCGACGACGGCGCCGCCGACGAGCAGGGCGTCGCCGGGCTGGCCCGGCGGCTGCACATCACCGAGCGGCACCTGCACCGGCTGTTCGTGGCCGAGCTGGGGGCCGGGCCGCTGGCGGTGGCCAGGACCAAGCGGCTGCTGCTGGCCAAGCAGCTCCTCACCGAGACCGGGCTGCCGGTCACGGACGTGGCGTTCGCGGCCGGGTTCGGCAGCGTGCGGCAGTTCAACGCGACGATGCGGGAGACGTACGGCTTCACGCCCAGCGAGCTGCGGGCCACGGCCGCCGGCCGCCGGCCCGACTCCCTGACCGGGCCCGCCGGCGCGTTGCGGCTGCGGCTGCACCGGCGGGAGCCGTACGACGCGGACGGGGTCCTGGCGTTCCTGGCCGCCCGGGCGATCCCCGGGCTGGAGAGCGCGGACGGGACGTCGTACACGCGGGCCGTCCCCGGCGGGACGATCACGCTCACGCCCCTGCCCGGCCACGTCGCGCTGGACGTGACCGTGGCCGACACGCGGCAGCTCGCCCGCGTCGTGGCCCGCTGCCGCCGCCTGCTCGACCTGGACGCCGACCCCGAGGCGATCTCCGAGGCCCTCGGCAGGACCTCGCTGCGGCCGCTGGTGGCGGCGCGGCCGGGGCTGCGGGTGCCGGGGGCGTTCGACGGGTTCGAGCTGGCCGTGCGGGCGGTGGTGGGGCAGCAGGTCTCGGTGGCCGGGGCCCGTACGCTGCTCGGCCGCATCGTCGCCAGGGCCGCCGCCCCCGACGGCCTGTTCCCCACCCCCGACCGGCTGCTGGAGACCGACCTCACCGGGCTCGGCCTGACCGGCCGCCGCGTCGCCACGCTCAAGGACCTGGCCGCCCGCCTGGTGGAGGGCCGCCTCGACCTGGACGGCGGCCAGGACCCCGCCGAGGCCGTGGCGGAGCTGCTGGACGTCCCCGGCATCGGCCCCTGGACCGCCGGCTACGTCGCGCTGCGCGCGCTGCGCGACCCCGACGCCTGGCCCGCGGGCGACCTCGTGCTCAGGAAGCGGATGGCCGCCCTGGGCATTCCCGACGACGAGACCGAGCGGTGGCGGCCCTGGCGGGCCTACGCCGCACTGCACCTCTGGAGCTCATCATGATCGCTGCACAGCTCGTCCCGACCCCCATCGGCCCCCTGGCCCTGCTGGCCCGCGACGGGGTGCTGGTGGCGGCCGGCTTCACTCCCGAGCCCAAGGAGATGTTCGTCCGGCTCTCGCCCGCGTTGCAGGCGGAGGGGCTGGACGTGGTGGACGACCTGGGGGCCGCCGCGGAGGCGGCCCGCGCGTACATGGCGGGTGACCTCGACGCCCTGGACGCCGTCCCCGTGGAGCAGCCCGGCTCCCCCACCCGCAGGCGCCTGCACGCGGCGCTGCGCGAGGTGCGGGCGGGCACCACCGTCTCCTACGCGGAGCTGGCCGAACGCGCCGGCCTCCCGCGCACGGCGGCCCGCGCCGCCGGCTCGGCCTGCGCCCAGAACCTCATCGCCCCGTTCGTCCCGTGCCACCGGGTGCTGCCCAGCACGGGCGGATACGGCGGCTACTACTACGGCGTACCGGTCAAGGAGTGGCTCCTCGCTCACGAAACAGGGCATAAGTAAAACCCAGAGTAACGAGTCAGCGACATTCGGTAATGTGTTCGCCATGTCCCCGACCCAGGAGCACGAGTTCTTGATCGAGCTGGTCCGGCATCGCCCTTCCCTGGTGGCCACGTTGCTCACCGAGATGAGCCATCGGGATGGACCCTCCGCCCGATCGTCCTCGGCCCCGACCAGGTGCCGATGATCACTGACCTTGAACGGGCCGTCGCCGAGCCCGAGCTCACCGCCCTCTCCGCCATCGTCCACGGCTCCACGGAGGACGGGCGCAAGGTCCCGCGTTCGCCGTCACCACGTTCAGGGAGATCATGATGGCCATGGGCACCTACAAGGAGCCTCGCAGCAGCCTGTTCCGCGAGTTGATCGAGCAAGGGGTCGAGCGGGGGGTCGAGCAGGGAATCGAGCAGGGGATCCAGCGGGGGATCGCACAGGGAGAGGCCGAAGCCATCCTGCTGGTCCTGAGGACGAGGGGCCTTCCCGTGTCCGAGCAGGCCGAGGAGCGCATCCGCGCCTGTGAGGACCGGGAGCTGCTGCTCTCGTGGGTCGCGAAGGCGGTCACCGTCGAGAGCGCGGACCAGCTCTTCGAGTAGGGCCGTGGCGGCATAGAGTGGGCGTGTGCGTTGTTTGCACACGCCCACTATCGCCGGGAGGTGCCTCATGGGGCTGGCCGATGACGCCGTCGAGGCGCGGGCACAGGGATGGCGGACCCTCGCCGTGCTGCACGCCCGTATCGAGGAGCGGCTGGAGCGGGCGTTGCAGAAGGAGCACGGGCTGAGCGTGAGCGAGTACACCGTGCTCGACGTGCTCGGCCGGCAGGACGGCTGGCACATGCGCATGCAGCAGCTCGCCCGCGCGGTGGTCCTCAGCCAGAGCGCCACGACCCGCCTGGTCACCCGCCTGGAGAACCGCGACCTGCTGCTCCGCTACCTGTGCCAGGACGACCGGCGCGGCATCTACTCCGAGGTCACCCCGGCCGGTCGCGAGCTGCTGGCCGCGGCCCGGCCGACGCACGACGCGGTGCTGAAGGAGGTGCTGGCCGAGGCCGCGGAGCAGCCGGAGCTGGCCCCGCTCGCCGCGGTGCTCGGCTGAGGCCGTCCGGCCGTCACTGCCCCTGCTCGCCGGGCTGGACGTTGCTCTGGATCTCGCCCACCGGCACGTCCCTGCTCGTTCCCACCTGGAGCGGGGCGAACTGGAACGGCACCACGTTGTCCTGCACCTGGACCGGCCACACGGTGTCGACGGTGAGCGTGTACTTCTCGCCCGGCCGGTCGATCGACGAGCGCAGGTAACGCACGCCGCAGGAGAACGTGCCTCCCTTGGTGTACGGCCTGCCCGCGGCGCCGCAGCCGCTCTCCGTCACCTCCGCCCGGTCCGGCGTCGTCCCCGGGTCAATCCTGACGTTCTGGAGCGTGGCGACCAGGGTCACGCTCATCACGCCGGGGATCTCCGCCGTGACCGTGCGCCGCGGCTGCCCGATGCCCTCCAGCCAGACCCAGGTGGCCAGGTTGACGTAGCTCTTGGCGTCGGGGTTGAGCTTGACGGTGGGCTCGGGCGCGGTCAGCGCGGCGCGGGCGATCTGGGCGAGCTGCTGGATCGTGATCCCGCCCGGCGGGGTGGTGGCGGGCGGCACGAACAGGAACAGCTCCAGGTCGCCCCAGCAGGCGGCGCCGTTGGGGTCGGCCTGGTTGTAGGCCGGGGTCCACCATCGCCCCGGTTGGCCGAGCTTGTCCTTGAACTGCTTCTCGAACGCGGTGCGGCTCTTCTCGTCGATCGCGGTCCGCCTGGCGTTCTCGGGATTGTCGTGCTGCTGCCGGTACATCGTCTCGGCGTCCGGGCCCGGCTCGTACCAGCACGGGCGCGGGATGCGGTAGCCGTCGCCGCTGCCCCGGCCCGCGCCGTCGCCGCTGATCCTGATGGAGCTGCCGGCGAGGTTCACGAACGCGGTCCGCCGGTTCTGCCCGGCCTCGGCCCGGACGTTGTCGCCGGCCCCTCCGTCACCTGGGCCGAGGAACAGCGGCGCCAGCAGCGACACCGCGATCAGAGCTTTCATGGGCTGCATCTCTCTGTGGAGGTGAGATAGGTCCTGATGCGCCACACCCCGTCGGGCCCCCGGTGGGCGACCAGGCTCTGGCCGTAGGGGGTGCGCAGCCACCGGGGTTGCGGGGAGACGGCCTTGCCGCTCTTCGCCGAGACGACCTGGACGCGCGACTCGTCCACGCACGCGTCGAGCTGGGCGCCCTTGCCCATGCGCGCGCTGACCCGCAGGTGGTAGAGCCGTCCGGTGCCGCGGATCGACTCCTGGTCGTCGATGAAGGCGCGGATCCACTTCGTGGCCTGCGCCTCGGCGTCGATCTCCAGGTTGTGGCGGTAGCCGGGCTCGCCCCGGACGATGGCCCTGCGGGTGCCGACGTACTGGTCGACCATGACCCGCAGCAGCGGGTCGGGGTGGGACGGCCACTCGACGCGGACCTTCAGGCCGTCGGCGATGGCGATGGTCTGCGGCCCGGACGGCGGCGCGCCGTCCGAGGGCCGCTCGCCCGGCGTGCCGCCGTCCGGCGTGCTCCCGTCGGGCGCGTCCTCCGCCGGGTCCGTGCCCGGGGCCGGGGAGGAGGCGGGTACGGGGCGGGGCGCGGTGGCCGCCGCGCCGGGCGCGTACGGCTGCTCCGCCTGCCCGCACCCCGCCAGGAGCGCGAGCCCGAGCAGGGCGGCGATGCGTCTCATGCCGATGACTCCCTCACGACGTGGATGCGCCACGTGGGCAACAGTTCCTCGATCAGCGCCTCGGTCTCCGGGGCCAGGCCGCCGCCGTACGGATGCGCGGCGGCCCGCCTGGTCAGGCCCTCGACGACGGCCCGCAGCCGGACGTTGTCCTGGGTGGCGTGCGTGGCCCGCAGCAGGTCGCGCCACAGGCCCTCGTCGTCGGCGGCCAGCAGCAGCGCCTGGCGCACGGCGGCCACCGCGGCGTCCGGCTGGCCCTGGGCGAGCCGGATCTCGCAGAGCTGGTGAGCGGCGTCGGCCACCTCGGCGGTCACGTCGTACTCCAGGTCCTCGGCCGCCAGCCAGGCGTACCTGCCGGGCGGGCGGCCGGCCAGCAGCGGGCCCCTGACCAGGCCGAGCGCCTTCTCCAGCAGGACGGGACGGGCCGACGGGTCGCCGTGCGAGCGGCGTACCAGCTCGCGGAAGACCATCCAGTCCGTACGCACGCCGGGCCCCAGCCGCAGCCGGCCGGCCTCGTCGGCGAGCAGGTGGTCGGGGCCCAGCCATTCGGCGACGCGGGCGATCGTGGCGTCCCTGACCAGGTCCTGGACGCCGCGCGGCCACAACACCCCGCCGAGCACCACGGGATGGACGCCGCCGGGATGCGTGGCCAGGTAGACCAGCAGCTCGGCGGCCAGCGCCATCCGGCCCTCCTCCAGCGGGCGCAGGCCCAGGACCTCGGCGGGGCCGAGCATGCGGATCTCGACGGCCGGCCGGCGCGGACCCGCCAGCGGCTCGGGCTCGGAGATGGGCTCGCCGTCCATGCGGTCCGCGGTGCGGAACAACTCGACCAGCGCCCGGTAGTGGCGGCGCGGCAGGAGCTGGGCGTCCACCTCGAAGCCCAGCTCGGCGATGCGGGCCTTGCCGGTGTCGGTGATCTCCAGGGTCCAGGTGGCGTGCGGGACCTCGCCCGCCACCACGTAGCCGGCGGTGTCCCGGCGGGCCAGCAGCGCCAGCCGGCGGGCCTCCTCGTGCGTGGGCGCGACCGCCGACAGCAGGTAGTGGGCCTCGCGCGGGCTGCCGGTCACGCGGCCG
Source organism: Nonomuraea sp. NPDC050783 (assembly GCF_040802095.1). Taxonomy (NCBI): domain Bacteria; kingdom Bacillati; phylum Actinomycetota; class Actinomycetes; order Streptosporangiales; family Streptosporangiaceae; genus Nonomuraea; species Nonomuraea sp. NPDC050783. The sequence continues at coordinate 293,284 of NZ_JBFAHK010000001.1, read as the reverse complement.
GTCAGCACCTCCGCGCGCGGGGCCGCCGCGGCCTCCAGCTCGGGCAGCACCTCGGCCAGGCCGCCGACGGCCCTGATCCGGTCGGGCGCGATGGCGGTCAGCTCCGCGCCGAACCCGACGAGCGTGACCCGCATGCGGTCGGACCAGCGGTTGGTGGCCAGCTCGACGGCGATGGCGGCCAGCGCGGCCGTGGTCTGCGGCCCGCGTACGTTGATCAGGCCCTGCGCGGCCTCCAGGTCGACCAGCACCCGGCCGCCCGCGTTGGTGCCGAGGGAGACCAGCCCCGGATAGGGCGCGCCGCCCGGCTGGTCCTCCAGCAGCCGGCCCTCGTGGGCGGGCAGCCGCCAGACCTGGCCGCCGTCCTGGGCGGTCCAGGGGGCGGGCGGGTCCGGGTCCGGTGGGTGCACCCACAGGTCGAGCGTGCGGGCGGACAGGTGGGCCGCGTACACGGTGGGCGGCGTGCGGTGCTGGGCCGCCAGCTCGGCGCCGAGCAGCCGCAGGCCGATGTCGAGGATGCGGGCTCCGGGCGCGTCGCCGCCCAGCCGCAGCGCGACCTCGGCCTCGGCGGCGTCGCCGTGCGGGCGGGCGATGCGGCGGCCGGACACCCGCCGCCAGAGCTGCTCGCGGCGGCGGCGGGCGAGCACGAGCAGCAGCCCGGCGGCGGCCAGCGAGGCGGTGGCGAGGTAGTCGGCCAGCTCGCCCGGCCGGGCCTCGCGCATCACCGGCTGCTCGTCGCGCCGCGCGCCGCCCTCGCGGCGCTGCTCCTGCTCCGACCGGCGCTGCTCCTGCCCCGACCGGCGCTGCTCCTGCTCGGGCAGGCGGTGCTTGGCCTCGCCCCGGTGCTCGCCCTGGTGTTCGGCCCGGTCCTGCACGGGCCCGGGGACGTGGGCCCGCCCCGGATGCTCGCGCAGGGTCTGCTGACGCGGCTGGTCGGCCGGGACGATGTGCGTGTGCCGGGCGTCGTCCGGCATGTCCAGCACCCAGCCGGGCCTGATCAGGTCGGCCATCCGCAGCCGGGAGCCGTCCGGCTGCTCCTTGGCCTGGTTGAGCCGGTAGATCTCGTGGTAGCGGCGGCCGTCGCCGAGGCACTTCTCCGCGATCTCCCACAGGCTCTCGTGGTGGCGCCCGTGCGGCGGCTGCACCACGTACACCTTCTTGGTCTTGTGGGTGTCGAGCGTCGTCCGCTCGACGATCGGCGCCGAGTACGCCACCGCCGTCACCGGCGGCGCGGCGGGCTGCGGCGCGAGCTTGGCGAACGGCGCCACCGCGGCCCCGGCCGTGAACAGCAGCAGCGCGGCGCCGACCAGCTTGTTGGCCAGGGCCTGGGTGCCGCCGGACAGCGGCACGCGGGCGGGCATGCCGACCCGGCGGACGCCGGCGTACACCTCGACGAGCACGCACACGAACAGCTGGAACCAGGCCAGCCACACCAGCAGGATCAGCACCGCCTCGATCGTGGAGGGCCCCACCTGGCTGGTGAGCGTCTCCAGCGTGAAACGGCCGGGCGCGATCGGCGGCCCGACGAACCTGAGCAGCGCGTACGGCACCCCGCCCACGAGCGCGACCAGCACGACCAGCGCGCCGAGACCGGCGACCACGTCACCGGCGCCGCGCCTGGCCGGGATGCGCGCGGGGGCGTGACGCCCCTGGGGACGCGCGGGCTCTCGCGTCGGCATCGCCTCTCCTTTCCCGCCCTCAGCGTCCGCCTCGCGCGTTCCGCATGCCATCGAGTGGAGCGATTCGGTCTGGCTCGCCCGGGGTTACCTGGCTTGGGGCGCGGCCGTGGCCTCGCCGTTCATCTCCGCTCCCGGGAAGCCGATCGCGCCGAGGAAGAACGCCTGCCAGCGCACCGACACGCTCACCGTCACCCGCGCCTGGTCCACCGTGCAGCGGCCGCTGCGCACGTCGCCGCCCTGGGCCTCGACGATCTCGCCGGCCCGCGCGCACACCTGGTCCTCGCCGAGCAGGCGGGTCTCGCCGGTGGCGCGCAGCCGGTCGACGTCGATCTGGTCGGCGCCGGCCCGCGCGGCCTGCTCGGCCACGTCGGCCGCCCGAAGCCGGGCGTTGATCGCTCCCCCGCCGTCCACCAGCAGCCCGGCCAGCAGGAACGCGACCACGGAGAACAGCACGGTGAACACCGACATGGACCCCCGCTCGCTCACTCGACCCTCCTGAACTGCTCCAGGGGCACCACGGCGGTGCCGGTCAGCCGCTTGGTCCCGCCGAAGCCGAGGAAGCCGAGGTCCAGCTCGCAGGTGACGACGGCCTCAACCCGCCCGCCCTGCTGCCACTGCGAGCCGCCGAGCGAGACGGTGGGGGACCCGCAGGGGCCGGTGAACGCGCCCTCGGCGACGGTTCTGGCGGCCCCCTCGGCGTCGTCGAACGTGCGCTGCACGGACGCGGCCCTGGCGGCGTCCCTGGCCGCGCCGTTGACCCGTCCCTGCGACTCCACCAGCACCCCCGCGCCGGCCAGGAACATGAGGAACAGCAGGAAGACCGGGGCCAGCATGACCGTCTCCACGGCCATCGACCCGCGCTCGCGACCCGCCCTCATCGGCAGTCCTCGCCGCCGTTGTCGGGGCGGAAGCACTCGACGGGCCCGCCGGCGGTCGCGCTGATCGTGAACGCCAGCGGCGGCAGCAGCGGGATGACCTGCACGGCGCTGCCGGTCACGGTGACGAACCGCTCATCGGGCTCCTTCTCGGAGGTCGTGGCGGTCGCGCCGCCGAGCAGCTTCGGCCCGATCGCGCGGACGATCTCGGTGGCCTTGGCCGTGGCCGCGCCCTGCCAGGCGCCCGAGTCGGCCGGCGCGGCCCTGGCCACGCGCGCCCCTTCCTGGGCGGCCGCCTCGGCGACCTGCCGCGCGTGGAACCAGAGCGCCACCTGCACGATGAGCAGCGCCACGGCGAGGATGACGGGCATGATCAGCACCAGCTCGACCGCGCTGGAGCCGCGCTCGCGGGCACGGCCGCCGGAACCGCGCTCGTGGGCACGGCCGCCGGAGCCGCGCCCGCGGGGACGGCCGCGCGGCTCAGCCGTCGCCGCCGCCACCACCGCCACCACCGCCGAAGTTCTGCTGGAGCTGGTTCTGCTGCTGCTCCACCAGGGTCCTGATCAACGTGGCCAGCCCGAGCGCGACGCCCGCGATGATGGCGGTGATGATCACCCACTCGACGGCGGACGCCCCCCGGGTGGGCGCCGTCCTGGCGCGGTGGACGCGTACGGCGAGGCACGCGCGCAGATAGACGATCCAGGGATGGTTCATGAGACTCCCAACATCTTCATCGCGGCTGGGTAACTGAGAAAGATCACAAAACCGGCGCAGAGCAGGAGCTGGGCGACGAGCATCGACTGCGAGCGCTCACCCGCCCGCCCCTCGATCTCCGCCAGCTCCCGGCGGCGCAGGGTGGCGGCCCTGGCCGTGAGCGAGGAGCGGACCTTCGCGCCGTCGTCGGCCACCAGGCCGAGCGCCGCGGACAGGTCGCGCAGCTCGTCGACGTTGATCTCCTCGCCGAGCTGGCCGAGCGCCTGCCAGGGGGTGATGCCGACGATGCGCGCGCCGCGCAGGGCGTCGCGGATGCGGCCCATCGCCCAGTTGGGCTGCTCGCCGCTGACCGTGACCGCCATCATCAGGGCCTCGGGGACGCCCCGGCCGCCGGCCAGGTTCATGGAGACGAGGTCGAGGAACGCGCCGACCACGTGCCGGAAGTCGCGCCGCCTGGCCGCCGCCTCCTTGCGGATCTGCAGGTCGGGCAGGAAGAAGAAGACGAGGGCGGCCAGCACCGCCACCCAGAACGGGATGGCCGGCGAGCTGCCCCACCCCATGAGCACCAGCCAGCCGAGCAGCAGCGGGAACGCCAGCAGGCCGGCGGCGGCCAGCAGCGCCTTGGTCGCGAGGAACGCCTCGAAGGAGCGGCCGAGCAGCGCCAGGTCCGACTTGACGGACTTGACCTCCCAGCCGCGGGCGCCGTACAGGGTGGCCAGCCGTACGCCGAGGTTGCGGCGGAACGCGCCGACCTCCTCCTCGGGCAGCGCCAGCCGGATGCGCGGCGCGCCCGCGTCCTCGCGGACGGCGTCCAGCGCGAGCAGCCGGGTCACCAGCCCGGGACGGGCCGGGAAGATCGCCCGGATCAGGACGAACAGGCCGAGGCCCAGCGCGGCTCCCGCCAGCACGCTCTCAACCATCGCCGCCCTTTCCCATCAGCAGCCGCGTCGGCTTGTCGAACCTGGCCAGCCGCCGCATCCACGCGAACCCGGCGCCGAACAGCGCGGCGACCACCACCAGGACGGCCTGGCCGAGCGGGTCGTCGTACTCCTCGACGTAGTCGCCGTTGAACAGCACGAGGAGCGCGGCGAAGCCGAGCGCGGTGCCCACCACGATCTGCACGCTGCGCCGGGTCGAGCGGCGCTCGGCCTCGACGCGGCGGCGCATGTCGAGCTCCTCGCGGGCCGAGACGGCCAGCGCGCCGAGCACGTCGCGCAGGCCCGGGCCGCGCAGCCTGGAGTTGAGGATGAGCGCGGCCACCACCAGGTCGGCCGAGGGGTCGTCGAGCTCGTCGGCGAACAGCGCGAGCGCCTCGGGCAGCGCCATCCTGGTGTGCAGCCGGTCGATCATGGCCCGCAGGTGCGGGCGGAGCGTCGGCGCGGCGGCCCTGATGGACGACGGGATCGCCTGCTCCAGCCCGGCGGCGCCGGCGATGGTGTCGCGCAGCGACTCGGTCCAGGCGGCGAGCCCTTCGAGGCGGCGCATGGCGGCCCGCTCCTCGGCCGCGCCGCCCGACAGCCCGCGCCAGGCGAACACCAGCAGCACCGTGCCCACCGCCGCCACCGGCCATCGGGTGACGACCAGCACCAGCGTGGCGGCCACGGCGGCGACCGCGCCGCGCGTGGTCAGCATCCTGACCAGGTGGCGCTCGGGCTGCGGCGGGCGGGGGCGCAGCCCGTACAGCGACAGGACCAGCAGGAACAGGCCGCCGCCCGCGAGGGCTCCGGCCAGCAGGGCGAGCGGGTTCGTCGCGGCGCCCATCGGTCACCACCCTCCCGGGGAGTAACCGTGCGCCATGAGCTCGTCCAGGCAGGAGACCGGCGCGTGCGGCACGGCGCCCCCCTCGGGGCCGGGCACGAACACCTCGCTCGACAGGACGCGGCCGTCGCAGCCGTTGACCTCGCGGACGCTGGAGACGTAGCGGCGCAGGGTGCCGCCGCGGTGGTAGTCGTTGCGCTTCTCGACGAAGACCACGAAGTCGATGGCGCCGGCGATGAGCATGTGCGTGGCGTCGATGGGCAGGCGCTCGCGGGCCTGGAGCGCGTACGTGGCGATGCGGTTGAAGACCTCCATGCTGGAGTTGGCGTGGATGGTCGACAGCGAGCCGTCGTTGCCCTGGGTCATCGCGTTGAGCATGGTGACGATCTCGTCGCCGAGGACCTCGCCGACGATGACGCGGCTGGGGTTCATCCGCAGCGAGCGGCGGACCAGCTCGGCCATGGAGATCTCGCCCTGGCCCTCGGAGTTGGGCAGGCGCTGCTCGAAGGCGACGACGTTGGGGTGCAGCTCGGCGAACTGGTCCAGGCCCAGCTCCAGGGCGCGCTCGACGGTGATGAGGCGCTCGGCGGGCGGGATCTCGTTGGCCAGGGCGCGCAGGAGGGTGGTCTTGCCGGCGTTGGTGGAGCCGGCGATCATGATGTTCTTGCGGGCGGCGACCGCCGCGCTCAGGAACCTGCCCAGGTCGGGGCTTATCGTGCCGTTGCCCACGAGGTCGCTGAGGAAGACCTTGCCCAGGCGGGCGCGGCGGATGGAGATCGCGGGGCGCACCGTGACGTCCATGACGGCGCTGAGCCGCGAGCCGTCGGGCAGGCGCAGGTCGAGCTGGGGGTTGGCGGTGTCGAACGGGCGGCTCGACAGGCCCGAGTAGGCGGCCAGGATCTGGATCAGCTCGATCAGCTCGTCGTCGGAGTCGGCGACCGGCTCGTGCCTGACCTCCTGGCCGTCGGCGTAGCTGACGAAGACGTGGTCGCAGCCGTTGATGTCGATGTTCTCGACCTGGGGGTCGTCCAGCAGCGGTTGCAGGCGGCCCACGCCGAACAGCGCGGCGTGGATGCCGGCCGCCAGCGCCTCCTCCTCCTCGACCGTGGGCGGCGTGCGTCCTGAGCCGATCTCGTTGCGCGCGTGCTCCTCCAGGACCTGCGAGATCAGCGCCCTGGCGAACTGGCGCTCGTCCTCGCCGGTCATGGCGGGCAGGCCGTTGGCCTGGTCGAGGCGGCGCTGGTGGGCCAGGCGGTCGCCGACCTCCTGGCGGAAGCGCTTGACCAGCGCGTGGTCGATCATCGGTGGCTCACCAGCCTCGCTGCCAGGTCGCGGGCCGTGCGGATGAGGAGGGAGCGGTCGAGCCGGCCGCCCCACTGGCCGCGCAACAGCTCGGCTCCCTTGGGGTCGTGGGCCAGGCCGTAGACGAACTGCACGCTCGGGCCGACGATCCTGCGCACGTCGTCGATGGAGGCGCGGTAGGCGCGCGGGTCGGCGATGACGACGACGCCGTGGGCCTTGGTGAGCTGGAGGCGCTCGCGCAGGTGCGCCACGTGGTCGAGGGTGGCCCTGGTGAGCAGGACGACCTGCTCGGCCTCGGCCAGCAGGTCGCCGAGATGGGGGTGGGCGCCGAGGCGGCCGCAGTCGGCGATGACGTCGGCGTCCGGGATCGCGGCGAGCGCGCGGCCCAACGGGCCCCACAGCCAGGTGAGGCCGGTGGCCTGCTCGGCGTGGGTGAGCCCGGCCAGCACGTCCAGCCCGCCGACGATCTTCTGCGTGTGCTGGTGGATCTGGGCGGGCTCCAGGCCGCGCCGGGCGGTGGCGCCCAGCGTGAGCAGGCCCCTGCCGGGGTTGAGCACGCCGCCCCCGGCGGCGGGCAGGCGGTAGGCGAGGTCGCCGCCGGCCGGGTCGCACTCGGCCAGCAGCACCGGCCGCGGCCACACCGCGGCCAGCGCCGTGGCGGCCGTGGTCACTCCCGGCGCGCCCTTGTCGGCGGCCAGCACGATCAGCCCCACGTCAGCGCGCTCCCGGCAGCTCGGCCACGGCGATCTCGCCGGTGGAGGCGAAACCCACTATTTCCGGCGCGGCCGATGAATCCACCACCACCGTGATCTGGCCGGAATTCCCGGTGCTTCCGGACTTGCCGCCGGCGGCGAAGACAAGAGCGTCGGGAGCGAGTACGCGAGTTTGGCCCTGACTCGTACGGCTCGGCACGTAAATAATCTGAATGCGATCGCCCGCGGCGATTCCGGCGGGCATTTGCCCGGGTTTAAGCGCCAGCCCGACGGTCGCCTTTCCCTCGCCCAGCTCGGTGCTCGTCCGCGCGCCCATCCGGTTCGTCAGCAGGGTGCCGGGCAGGATCGTGACGGCGGCGAAGCTGTCGGCGACCTGCTCGCGCTGCGACCAGCTGACGTGGTCGACGCCCTCGCCCGCGATCTTGACCTCTTCCAGCGCCTCCAGCGGAATGCGCTGGCCTGCGCCGATCTGCTGGGTCACCCGGATGGCCGAGACGCGGCCGCCGCTGTTGAGCACGAGCATGGTGGTGGCCAGCGCGCCGCCGAGGATGAGCAGGACGGCCAGCGCGGCCAGGGCCGGCTTGCGCTCCCTGGGGGGCACGGGAAGCTTGCGCGAGGCCGGGCCGGACAACCCCGCCGCCGTGCCGGCGGCAGGCTTTTCACTGGTCCTCATGGGTGGGGGCTCCCGATGTCAAGGGCGGAACGCACGCCATTATGTGGGCCGTGACGCGACGTTGGAGGCGGAATGCGAGGACCGATGCTCGTTTCGCAGGTGGCGGCATGTCAATAGGTGATAACCAATGCCTGTTGTTTCTATCGAGTTGACGAATCAGCAATTATCAGGCTGAGTCCGTCACTTCCTTCACATCAGTCACCCGGTTCTCACGGTTATCCACAGAACCGCGTTCTCATGCCATTGCCGTCGACCGGAGGGTCTAATCTCGCCGCGGGCGTTACCTTGGCGCCCGGATCGTGCCGCCCGACGTCCAGCGAGGAGACCCAACGATGCGGATCATGCTCACCGTGCTCGGCGGGCAGGGCGAGCGCGACGTCGTGATCGAGGGCCACGACGACGCCACCGTGGCCCGGGTGAGCGGGGCGCTCGGCGGCCACGCCCCCCTGGCGCAGGTCCTCCGCCTGCCCCGGGCCCGCGCCCCCTACGGCATCCCCTCCGGCGGCGGCGGGCAGCTCCGCGTGCCGCCGCAGCGCCGCCCCGAGCCCGCCGCGGGCGCGCTCACCGGGCGGGAGCCCGTCATGTGGCGCGACGGGAGGCCGCTCGACCCGCGCGCGCGGGCCGCGTCCGTGCTGCGCGACGGCGACCGGGTCACGCTCGACCCCGCCCTGGCCAGGGCCACGCTCGTCGAGGAGCCCGGCGGGGTGGCCGAGGTGCGGGTGGTGGGCGGGCCCTGCGCGGGCGCCGTCCACCGGCTGGGGCTCGGCGCGCACGTCATCGGCGCCGACCCCATGTGCGCGATCGCCGTGGCCGATCCCGCGCTCGCTCCCGAGGCGGTGACCGTACGCGTGACGCCCGACGCGATCACCGCCGAGCGCACCTGGCGAGAGCCGGACGAGGCCCCCAAGCTCAAGCTGAAGGGGCGCTGGGCCGAGGAGGTGGCCGAGCTGACGGCGCGGGTCGCCGAGCGGGAGGCCGCCGAGCGGGCCGCCGGCTACGCCGAGATCCCCCAGCTGGACGGCCGGCCGCTCACCGCGCCCGTCCCCTGGCCCGACCAGGCGGTGCTCACCTGCGGCTCGTCGGTGTTCGTGCTGACCGCGGTCGAGCCCAGAGACGCCCACCTGGCGCCGCTCGGCGACGGCGGCGTCGCCTACAACCGGCCGCCGCGGCTGCGCAGGCCGGAGCCCGAGCGCGTGTTCGTCCGGCCCAAGGAGCCGGCCAGGAGCGAGGGGCTGCGCCTGCAACTGCTGGCCGCGCTCCTGCCCGCCGTGCTGGGGGTCACCCTCGCCTTCGCGCTCAAGCAGCCCTACTACCTGCTCGTCGCCCTGATGACGCCGGTCATCATGATCGGCCAGTGGTGGAGCGACCGCCGCCACGGCAAGAAGCAGTACAAGAAGGCGCTGAAGGAGCACCGCGAGCGCCTCCAGGAATACGAGGCGGCCGTCGAGCGCGCCCGGGTGGCCGACGAGGCGGCCCGCCGCGCCGGCGCGCCCGACCCCGCGCAGGTGCTGCTCACGGCCACCGGGCCGCGCAGGCGGCTGTGGGAGCGCCGCATCCACGACCCCGACGCGCTCCGGCTCCGGGTCGGGCTCGCCGACCTGCCCGCCGACCTGGAGCTGTCGGAGGAGCAAGGCGGGCCGCTCGACCCGCCGGCCTGCCGGTCGGTGCCCGTGGCGCTGCCCATGCGCCGGCTGGGGGTCGCCGGCGTCACCGGCCCGCGCGCCTTCGCCGCCGGTCTGGCGAGCTGGCTCGTCGCCCAGGCCGCCACCCTCCACAGCCCGCGCGACCTGGCCGTCGTGATCGTCTCGGCGCACGCCGACGCCGAGCGCCGCTGGGGCTGGATGCGCTGGCTCCCCCACTGCGCGCCGCGCGCCGGCGAGGAGTGCCTGGCGCTGATCGGCGTCGATCCCGACTCGGCCGCCCGCCGCGTCTCCGAGCTGGCCGCCCTCATCGACGAGCGGCAGAACACCAAGATCCCCGAGCTGGGCAAGATCCCCACCGGCTGGGACGACCTCGGCGGCACCGGCGCGGACAAACCGGCCTTCTCCTCCTACGACGTGCGTCCCTACGACGTCCTGGTGATCCTCGACGGCGCCCAGGTGCTGCGCGGCCTGCCCGGCATGCCGCAGGTGCTGCGCCAGGGCCCGCGCTCGGGCGTCTACACCCTGGCCATCGACGACGACCAGCGCCTGCTGCCGGAGGAGTGCCAGACCGTCGCCGCCTGCGGCCCCGACGGCCTGGTCCACCTGCGTGGCGGCGGCCTCGACGCCATCGGTCCCGTGCTGGGCGACGCCGTCTCGCCCGCGTGGTGCGACCGCCTGGCCCGGGCCCTGGCCCCCATCCGCGACGTGAGCCGCGACGCCCCCGGCGGCGACCTGCCCGACGCGGCCCGCCTGCTCGACCTCATGGGCCTGCCCAGCCCGTCCGGCACCGAGCTGGCCGCGCGCTGGAGCGCCCGCGGCTCCACCGAGGCGCTCATCGGCGTCGGCCCCGACGGGCCGTTCTCGGTGGACCTGCGGCTCGACGGCCCGCACGGGCTGATCGCGGGCACCACCGGCGCGGGCAAGTCGGAGCTGCTGCAGACGCTGATCTGCGCGCTGGCTGTCGCCAACCGGCCCGACCAGCTCACGTTCGTGCTCATCGACTACAAGGGCGGGGCGGCGTTCAAGGAGTGCGTACGGCTGCCGCACACGGTCGGCATGGTCAGCGACCTCGACGGCCACCTGACGCAGCGTGCCCTCGACTCGCTGGCCGCGGAGATCCGCCGCCGCGAGCGCCTGCTGTTCGAGGCGGGGGCCAAAGACCTCGACGACTACGCGGGGCCCGTCGCCCTGCCCCGGCTGGTCCTGATCATCGACGAGTTCGCCGCGCTGGTGGCCGAGCTGCCCGACTTCGTCACCGGCCTGGTCGACATCGCCCGCCGGGGCCGCTCGCTGGGCATCCACCTGATCCTGGCCACGCAGCGTCCCGCCGGGGTGGTGACGGCCGACATCCAGGCCAACACCTCGCTGCGCATCGCGCTGCGGGTGACCGAGCCGGCCGAGTCGTCCGACGTCATCGACCTGCCCGACGCCGCCCAGATCTCCAAGAGCACCCCGGGCCGGTGCTACGTGCGCTCGGGGGCGGGGGCGGCGGTCGCGGTGCAGACGGCCCGCGTCGGCGGCCGGAGCCCGGTGGTCCCCTCTGCGGGCGACGGCCTGTCCGCCTCCGCCGGGGTGCGGGTGATCGACGTGCCGTGGCACGCGCTGGGCCGCCCGCTTCCCCGGCCGCCCGAGCCGGAGGAGGAGTCGGCGGTCACCGACCTCACGCTGGTGGCCGACGCCCTCATCGAGGCCGCCCGGCTGACCGGCGTCCCGGCCCAGCCCAGCCCCTGGCTCGACCCCCTTCCCACCCATTTCGTCCTCCCGCTGCCCGTCCCTTCGACCGCCCCGCCCGCCCCCGAGGACCAGGGCCTCGCGTCCGGCGCCGGTGACGCGGGCGGACTCGGCGGCACGGGCGGACTCGGCCACGCGGGCGGGCTCGGCCAGGGCGCCACCCTGGACGGGACCTCGCCCGATACACCTGGCCCGACATCCGAGGCGGCGTCCGGCTCGGCATCTGGGGCGCCGTCCGGCTCGGCGCCCTCCGGGCTGCCCTTCCGCGGGGATCCGATGCGGAGCCGGGCCCGAGTGAAGGGATCCGGGCAGCCGGTGCTGGACGACTCCGGCCGTCCGGGGAAGGCCAACGTGTACCCGTCCTCCGTGACGGGAGCACCCCCGGTGTCCCGTCCCGAGCCGACCCCGCCGTCCGGCTTCGGCGCTCCCCCGGGCGGCGGCGCGCTGCCTGCCCCCGGGAGCGGGGCGTTCGCCGAGGTGGAGCCGCTGCCGTTCGGGATCACCGATCGCCCCTGGGCCCAGGACCGCCGGCCGCTGACGCTGGACCTCGCGCACGGCGGGCATCTGCTCATCGCGGGTGCCGCGCGCAGCGGCAGGTCCACGGCGCTGCGGACGATCGCCGGCTCCATCACCGCGCACGTCTCCCCCGACGACGTCCACGTCCACGCGATCGACTGCGGCTCCGGGGCGTTGCTGCCGCTGGTGTCCATGCCGCACTGCGGCGCGGTGGTCACGCGTGACCAGCTCGACCGGGTCGAGCGCCTGCTCGCCCGGCTCCGGGCCGAGATCGGCCGCCGCCAGCAGCTCCTGGCCGAGTCCGGCCACGCCTCGCTGGCCGAGTACCGGCAGGCCGGGCACCGGCTCCCCTGGCTGGTGTTCATGCTGGACCGGTGGGAGGGCTTCGTGGCCGCGTTCGAGAGCTACGACTACGGGCGGCTGATCGAGGCGCTGCTCCAGCTGTTGCGCGAGGGGCCCGCCGTGGGGTTCCGGGCGGTGATCACTAGTGACCGGTCGGGGCTGCTGGGCCAGGTGTCCACGGTGTTCGAGGACCGGTTGCTGCTGCGCCTGTCCGATCCCGCCGACTACGGGCTGGCCGGGTTCCCGCTCAAGGGGTTGCCCGCGTCCGTCCCGCCGGGGCGCGCCCTGTCCATCGGTGACCACGGCATCGTCGAGCACCACATCGCCCTGCTCTCGGCCGACCCGGCCGGCCCCGCCCAGGTCGCGGCCCTTCAGGCGCTCGCCCGCGCCGTCACCGCCTCGCACGACGCCGCCGGCGGCGGGGGAGATCGTCCCGCGGGTGCGCACGGGTCCTCGTCCCGTCAGGGGCGGGCCGGGCACGCCCTGCCGTCCTCGGCGGGCAGAGGCGCGTGGCGCTGGACGGGACAGCCGCCGTTGCGGGTGGACGCGCTGCCGATGCGCATCACCGCGGCCGAGACCTTCGACCTCGATCCGTCGTTCGTCCCGCCGTCGCCGCTGTGGGCGCTGGTCGGAGCCGGGGGTGACGCTCTGGCGCCGCTGGGGCTCGACCTCCTCGCGCACGGCCCGGCCGCGGTGATCGCGGGGCCGGCCCGCTCCGGGCGCTCGTCCACGCTGCTGACGGCGGCCCGCTCGCTGATCCAGCGAGGAACGCCGGTCCTCGCCGTCACCCCGCGCCGCAGCCCGCTGCGCGAGCTGGACGGAGTGCTGGCGGTGCTGGACGGCAACGCGGACAACCTGGCGGGGCTGGTCGCCGACCTGCGCGACTACGTCGTCCTGGTGGACGACGCCGAGCTGGTCAACGCCGACTCCCCGCTGGGGACGGCCCTGGAGGAGGTGCTCCGCTCGGGCCGGGACGGCGACCACGGGCTGCTCCTGGCGGGCACGACCGGGGATCTGGCCGTCGCCTACCGCGGATTCGTGGCCGAGGCCCGCAAGTCGCGTACGGGGGTGCTGCTGGCGGTGCAGGGGCAGACGGACGGAGACCTGTTCAACATCCGGCTGCCGCGCGGCACGGTGGGCGGCCCTCCCGGCCGCGGCTTCCTCGTGACCACCGGCACCATCACCCCCGTACAGGCGGCCCTCCCCTGACCCCGCCCCAGGACGAGAGGAGGGGAAGAGGGGACGGCGAGGACCGGGACGTTCCCGACCGAGACCGGAACGGGTCCGGTCGAGACCGGGACGCTCCGGATCGGGACCGAAACGGGCCCTCCGTTCAGGGCCGGGGTCCCACAGGGTCAGAGCCGGGCTCCTACAGGGTCGGGTCGCCGCCCAGGGTCGGCACCATCACCTCAGGGCCAGGACCGACCCAGGGTCGGCACCACCACCTCAGGGCCAGGACCGCCCAGGGTCAGGACCATTACCCCATGGCCGGGCCGCCCCGAAGCCAGGGCTCGGTCCCAGAGTCACGGCCCTCGTCTCAAAGCCGGGACCACCCGCCCAAGGCCGAGGTCACCACTCCCGCTGGAGGCCCGTCCCAGAGCCGAGCCGCCCCGAGACCTGAGGCCCGTTCCAGAGGTGGTCGGCCGGCAGAGCCCGGGTCGGTGGGTTCTGCCGGTCGGATCCGTGGTTGAGGGGCAGGGTGGGGAGGGTCAGCCGATGCGGCTGTTGACCACCGAGCCGGGGTCGCTGCCCCATACGTCGTCGTCCTCGTGGAGCCACGTCGTGGACTCCTGCTTCTCGGACTCCTGGGCCCCCGCTCCGCCGCCCGCGCCCATCGGGAGGAAGGGCATGCCGGTGCCCGAGGTCGCGGCGCGGGTGGCGGCGGTGGTGGCGTTCGGGGGCAGGCCCGCGACGCCGCCGCCGGTCGCCGTGCCGGGGCCGCCCGCGGTGCCCGGCGGGTACGCCGTCGAGGGCGAGCCGTAGCCGGGGACGCCGGTGGACGGGTGGGTGGCGGGGTTGGCGCCGGCCGCCGGGTTGTAGCCGTTGGCGGACGTGGGGTTGAAGTCCTGGAGGCTGGTGGTGGGGTTGGTGCCGGTGGCCGCCGGGTTCTGGTGCAGGGCGGCGGGGTTGTAGGCCGGGTTCGTGCCGCCCGGTGAGGTGGAGCCGCCCGGGACGGGGACGTTCGGCGAGGCACCGGTCCCGTTGCCGCCGGGGCCGCTGCCGTTGCCGCCGCCGGGGCCGTTGCCGCCAGGGCCGTTGCCGCCAGGGCCGTTGCCGGGGGGATAGGTGCCGTTCGGGTAGCCCGGGTTCGCCGGGTAGCCGGTCGCCGGGTCGGTGGTGCCGAAGGGCGGGCCGCTGGTCGAGCCGGTGGGGACACCCTGGTAGCCCGAGCCGTCGTACGGGCCCGGCTGCGTGTTCCCGTACGGGTGATCGCCCTTCGGGTAGGGAACCGTGGGCGGCGGGTTCTGGTCCGGCTGCGGGTAGCTGATGTCCCTGAGGACCTTCTCCACGCTGTCCGGGATCTGCTGGTGGACGTGCTGAAGGTCGTTGGCGAACGTCCGCAGGTGCAGGCCGGCCAGCTCGTCCTGGGAGCCGAAGTCGCCCGTCGCGCTGTCACCGCCGTAGACGCCGGTGTAGGTGCTGTAGATGTCGGGGATGCTGTCGTTCCAGCTCCCGCCGGCCAGGCCGCCCTGGTTGGCCCAGGTGGGCATGATGCCCTTCATGTCGTCGTCGATGAACGCCTGGTGCTTGCGCACCACGTTGGCGAGGTTCTCGACGGGTTCGTGCATCTTGCTCAGCTTGTCGGCCAGCTCGCCGAGCGTCAGGAACAGGACCCCGAGCGCCTTCTGGGCCTCGACCGACGCGTTGCCCTCCCAGACCTTGGCCAGCTCGCGAGCCTGCTCCTCGATGCCCTTCTGGGCGTCGCTGACGGCTTTGTTGGCGTCCTTGTAGGCGGTCGCGGCCTGCTTGATGCGCGTGGCGTCGAAGCCCTTGATGAAGGTGACGACCTCCTCGACGCTGCGGCCGCCCGTCTCGGTGGCCCAGGAGCCGCAGGAGGGCTTCAGCATGTGGGTCTTCTTCTTCTCGCCGCCCATGCCGCTCACGCCCCGCCTTCGTTGGCCGCGTTGGTCACCTTGTACTTGCCGGCTCCGGCTTCCACCAGGGCGATCGCGATGTCGAAGTTCTGCAGGGCTTCCTGGTAGACGTTCAGGAACTCCCGGTGGGCCTGCGACAGCGTGGTGGCCATGGACGGGCCGGCTTCCCAGCGTTCGAGGCTCTGCAGGTGCTGGCGCACGTCGGCGAGCGAGCCGTTCACGCTGAGGTCCTGGATCGAGCCCTGGTATTCGCCGTAGCCGCCGCCGTTGACGGGCTTCATGATCTCACGCAGCGCTTTGGCGATGTTCATGATCTTGTCGGCGCTGTACGTGACGCCGTCCCGCTCGGCCTCAAGACCCGGCCAGTTCTTGGGCGGTTGCGTTTCTCCCACGAGACCTCCCCCTTGGCGCTCGATCAAGCACCTTACTCTGAATGTTCCTTTTCCGTACAGAAGACTCAGTGTCAACTTGCGTAACATGAGGCGCTATGCAGACCCAGAAGGATCTTTACCAGGCGCATCGGCTCATGACCCAGCGCCTGGGTCTGGCGCTGCTGCAAGGAGAGCCGGACGTCCCCGAGTCGCCCATGCGCCGGCAGAACGTGGCCACCTTCGCGGGCGTGCTGGTCGCGATCCTGGTCGCGGCCGCGTTCGGGATCTGGGGGCTGCTCAAGCCGGGCAACGCCACCAAGCTCACCGAGGCCGGGCAGCTCCTCGTCGAGGAGGAGACCGGCGCCTCGTACGTCTACAACCAGCAGACCGGCAAGCTGCAGCCGGTGGCCAACTACGTCTCCGCCCGGCTCCTGCTCGACAGCGACAACGTCAAGGTCAGGACGGTCTCCACCGAGTCGCTGGCCGGCTTCGCGCGCGGGCAGAAGGTGGGCATCCAGGGCGCGCCGGACACGCTTCCCAAGCGGGAGCGGCTGGTCAAGGCCCCGTGGTCGGCCTGCGTGGTCGAGGGCGCGGACGCGGCGGGGGTGCGCAAGCCGTTCGTGACGCTCGTGGGCGGCACGGACGTCGGCGGGACGCCCGTGGGCGGCGAGGCGCTGGTCGTCAACGACGGGCAGCAGAGCTGGGTCTTGTGGGCCAACCAGCGCATGCGGGTGACGAACGTGGACCGGCTCACCGACCAGGCCCCCCGCCGCGTCCCGTCGTCGTGGATCAACGCGATCCCGACGGGCGTGGACTTCGCCGCCCCGCCGATCCCGCAGCGGGGCAAGAAGGTGACCGGTCCCGGCGGCCGGCCGGCCAGGGTCGGGCAGGTGTTCAAGGTGCCGTCCGTGGCGGGCACGGGCGACCGGTGGTACGTGATGATGGCCGACGGCCTGGCCCCCATCAAGCACACGCAGGCGATGATGTTGCTCCTGGACCCGGCCAGCAAGGCCGCCTACGGCCAGCAGCCGGTACGCGACACGGCCATCGACGCGGCGAGCGCCAACGCGACCAAGGCGTCCGCGCA
This sequence comes from Nonomuraea sp. NPDC050783, assembly GCF_040802095.1. Lineage (NCBI taxonomy): Bacteria > Bacillati > Actinomycetota > Actinomycetes > Streptosporangiales > Streptosporangiaceae > Nonomuraea > Nonomuraea sp. NPDC050783. The sequence continues at coordinate 276,788 of NZ_JBFAHK010000001.1, read as the reverse complement.
GCGCCCGATGGACAGCGCGCTGCCGGACACCATGCCGCGCTTCCGCACGCCGGGCGTGTCCACGCCGCTGTGCGCGGTCTACAAGGACACGCAGAAGGGCTCGACCAAGGCCGTGCTGACCACGGGCAGCAGGATCCGCATCCCGACGCCGGCCGCGAGCGCCGGCGCGGACAAGGTGGACCAGGTGCTGCTGCCGGCGGGCAGCGCGGTGCTGGCCGGGACGCTGCCGGGCGACGGGCAGCTCTCGGCGGTCCAGCAGTACTCGCTGATCACCGAGCAGGGCAGGAGGTTCCCGCTCATCTCGGCGGACCTGGTGACCAAGCTGGGGTACGAGGCGAGCGACGCCGCGCCGGTGCCCGCCCACCTGCTGCGGCTGATCCCCGACGGGCCCATCCTGGACCCGGCGGCGGCCCGCGCGCCGGTGCAGGACGTCCAGGGCATCCCGCAGCAGCCGCAGACCACGACGCAGTGAGAAGACCAGGCGAACGGCGGAGACCAGGCGGACGGCGGCGGGCTCAGGTCTCGAACGAGCCGCCGCCGGCTCAGGTCTCGAACGAGCCGCCACCGTAAGGGTTCATGGACTTGTCCATCTTCGGCATGAGGGCGCCGGCGTCCTCGTCGTACGTCAGGCCGTCCTGTGTGAACGGCGTCCCCTTGCCGCTCGTCATGGCGGTCATCTCGTTCGGGATGGCCTTGAGCGTGGGGAAGACCTTGCCGGCCGCCTCGCTCGCCTGGACGGCGGAGTACATGGCGAAGGTGAGGCCGCCGGCCACCATGGCCTGCTTGCGGACGACCTGCTTGACCGCGGCGAGCGTGATCCTGCCCTGGGCGGCGTCCGCCACCTCGGCGGTGGCGGCGGTGACCGGGTTGGCCTTCGCGACGAGCTTGTAGATCCCGAGCGCCATCATGCTGATGGCGATGGTGCTGCAGATGTACGCGCCCACCTTGTAGAAGCCGGCCGTCGACTCGACGCCGTCGCCCGTGTCGTTGCGGATCTCCTTGAGGTTCACCAGCGACTGCTTGTAGCTCTTGTGGACGGCGTCGAACGCTTCGAACGCCTCGCCCTCCCACTTCCCCTGGTCCTGGAGCTGGGTCCTGAGGTTGGTGAGCTGGGTGTCCAGCTCGTCCAGCTCGGTGGTGTCGCCGCCGCGGTCGGACGTGCGCCACTTCTTGGCCGACTCCTCCATGCCCTCCGGGTCGGAGATCATGGTGCCGATGGCGCTGGCGGTGTAGAAGGCCCAGGGCGAGCGGATCATGAAGGCGGCGGCCGTGGCCATTCCGGCCGCGACCATGTACGTCTCCTTGTAGATGCTCACAGCAGGTCGTCCTCCTGGCCGAGCACCGGAGGCGCGATGTCCTCGTCGCCGCCCCAGACGCCCTCGTCCTCGGCCAGGCCGACCGCCTTGTCGCGGTCGCGTTCCTGGTTGTTGTTGGCGCCGGCGCCCATCGGCATCATGGGCATCATCGGCATCCCGGACGCGCCCGCCCCGCGCAGGCCGGCGGCGGCCGCGTTGCCCGGCAGGACGCCGCCCGCGCCGAGGCCGCTGCCCGCGCCGACCCCGGTGCCGCCGCCGGGACCGCCGAGGGACGTCGCGGGAATGCCGGTGCGGGTGCCCGGTCCGGCGGCGTTCGGATCGACGGTGGGGAGCTGCGGCGTCGTGGGCTGGAACGACGACAGGTCGGTCTTGCGCGGGTTGAGCGCGGCGTCGAGGTCGGGGACGCGGGTGTCCGCCGGGTTCGTGGCCGGCAGATTGGCGTTCGGCAGGTTGGCGTTGGGCAGATTGGCGTTGGGCAGATTGGCGTTCGGCAGGTTGGGGTTCGGCACGTTCGAGCCGGGGACGTCGCCGCCGGGCAGGTTCGAGCCGGGCAGGTCGGAGCCGGGGAGGTTCGAGCCGGGCAGGTCACTACCGGGCAGGTTCGAGCCCGGCAGATCGGAGCCCGGCAGGTCGGAACCGGGCAGTTTCGAGCCGGGCAGGTCGGAGCCGGGCAGCTTGGGGTCGGTCAGGCCGGCGGGCAGGGCGTTCTTCCCCGGGTTCCCGAGGTCCTTGGGCAGGCCGGCCGGGAAGGGGTCGCTGGGCGGCAGGTTGGAGCCGCTGTTGTCGTCGGCCGCCCGGTAGTTCTTGTCCGCGGCTCTCAGCGCCGGGTCCCAGCTCGCCAGCGCCTCCTGTGCCCTGGTCAGCGCCTTGCGCTGGCTCTCGATGGCCTTCTCGTGGACGTTCTGGACACCGATGCCGAGCACCCCGAAGTGCGGCCAGGGCACGGGCAACTGGCCGGACGCCTGGTTCAGCTGGCCCAGGAGCTCGGTCTGGCCCGAGATCTTCTTGCCCGCGTTGTCCAGCTCGCCCTTGGTGAAGGAGATGCCCGACGACGGCTTGCCGTCGGCGGTGAGGCCAGGCAGGTTGCCGTAGGGGCTGCTCGGTCCGGTGTGCGTCATCCGATCACGGGCTCCGTGGTGTCGTGGCCGGTCGTCCAGGCGCTCGCGTCCTCGGTGAGGAACGTGCTCCGCTCCAGGTCACCGTGCTCGCCCGCGCCGCCGGCGCCGCCCGTGAAGGGCATGAGCGGCATCCCGGACGACATCCCGCCGGCACCGCGCGCACCGGCCGCGCCCAGCGGCGACTGGCCGGCGACGAGGCCCGGCGAGCCGATCACCGAGGGAACGCCCGGCGTGCCGCCGATCGGCGTGGTGCCCACCGGGGTGAGGCTCACGCTGGGCGGCGGGCTGATCGTGGTGGTGGACGGGAGCGTGCCGAGGGACGGCGTGAGCGTGCCGGTCTGCGGCTGGAAGCCGGCCATGTCGGTCCGGCGCGGATCGAGGCCGTCCGAGCCGCCGGTGGTCGTGCGGTCCTCGCCGCCGATGACCGGGGGCACGGTGCCGTCGCCCGTGCCGGAGCCGGAGTTCTGGCCCGGGTTCTGGGTCTGGCCGGGGTCCTGGGTGCCCGGGGCGCCCGGGTTGTTCGGGTCCGGCGGGGTGGAGCCGCCCGGGTCGGTGCCTCCGGGGTTGGATCCGCCAGAGTCGCCAGGGCCGCCCGAGCCGCCGGAACCGGAACCGCCGGAGCCCGAACCACCTGAACCCGAGCCACTGGAGCCCGAGCCGCCCGAGCCCGAACCACCGGAACCCGAGCCACCGGAGCCGGAGCCCGAGCCGGAGCCGGAGGAGCCGGAGCCCGACCCGCCGTAGCCCGACCCGGAGCCGGTGTCGCCCACGGAGCGGAAGGTGGGGCCGGTCGTGCCGGAGCCGTCCGGGTAGTCCACCTTCTTGGTCTCGGCGGGCGGCGGGATGGTGACCGTCGGCAGCTCGTAGGAGACGTCGTGCGGGACCTCGATGTTGTAGAGGCTCACGATCTGCTTGTTGAGCTCCCACAGCGCCCGCTGGGCCTGCACCTTCTCCAGGCCGTCCCGGACGACCTTCTCCTCGGCGGAGCTCATCTGGTTGGCGCCCGGGACCGTCACCTCCTCGCTCGCCTTGCTCTTGGCGGTCGTGAGGTGTCCCGCGTACGTGTTCAGCGCCCCGGCCATCAGGTTCAGCTTGGTGGACAGCTCCCGGCCCGAGGCGTGCAGCATCTCCAGCGCGTGGCGGGCCTTGGCGGCGTCCGGCCCCTTCCAGACCTGGACGATCTTCGCGGCGTGCTCCTCCAGGGAGTTGACCGCCTGCTCGATCTTGGTCGAGGCGTACTGGTACGTCTGCCCCGCGCCCTGGATCGTGGCCGGGTCGGTCTTGCCGAGCAGCCGCTTGATCTCGTCGGCTTCCATCTGGGGCCAGTCGCCCTGCGGCATCCTCTCGAAGGAGAGGATGACGACGACCTCCCGCTCACTCATCAGGCGTTACCCTCGTTCTCCCGGCGGGCGCGGTCCAGGTTCTCCGCGCTGGCCTCGACGGCCTCGACCACGCTCTTGTAAGCGTCGATGAACTTCTGGTAGACCTCGGCGAACTTGGCGCCCGCGTTGCTGGAGCCGACGGTGGCGGCGAGGGCCAGGGCGTCGTTCCACTCCCCGATCTGGGCCGCCGAGAGCTCGCCGCCCTTGGAGAGCTGGTTGATGTTGCCGTTCGGCCGCTCGCCGTTGCCCAGCATGGCGTCGAGGCCGGCGCGCAGCTCCTGGGCGACCGCGCGGATGGCCTGCGGCGAGTTCTCCCGCGCCTCGCCGTCGAACAAATGGGCGTCAGCGGACAGGGGGTCGGGGCCCCCCTCCATGGCGTCCTTCTGGGTCATGCCTCACCCTCTAGCGACGAAGCTCTCGGCCACCGCGCCGGACGGAGGGCCGGGCGATGACCGAGAAAGGGGACGGTCCGGGCTAGTCCGTCCAGATGCTGATGTTGCGCCGCTCGGCGCTCTCGTAGTTGCCCTTGGCGATGTTGACCGCCGTGGCGGCCTGGAACAGCTGCTGGCCCATGGCCTTCTCGTGCTGGTTCCACTCTTCGCGCTTGCGGTCGAAGAAGCCCTGGGCCTCGCCCTCCCAGCTCGCGCCGAGCTCCTTCTTGATGTCCTGGTAGAGGTCGTCGGTGGCCTTGTCGAGCTCGGTGACCACCTTCTTGAGCTCCTCGTAGGCGCTTTCCAGGGAGCCGAAGTTGACGTACGTGTAGTCGTCGGGCTGGATGGACATGCGTCAGCTCGCCTTCTGGTTGGCGTTGATGAGGGAGTCGATGCGGCCGGCGCTACCGTCGCTGGCGAAGCCACCGACGATGTCCATGTTCTGGTCGGCGGCGTTGGCGTAGACGCCGGCGCCGATGTTGAGCCGGTCGTAGATGTCCTCAAGGATCTTGATGACCCCCTTGAACTCGGCATCCCACTGGTCCATCGCGCCGCTGAACTTCGCGTACGCGCCGCCCTGCCACTTCAGGCCGGCCTTGATCTCCTGCACCCGCTGCCGCATGCCCTCGATGTACTGCGCGGTGTCCTGGCAATAGCCCGCCGCGTTCTTCAGCTGAGTCGGGCTGGCCCCGTACAGCGACACTTGACCTCCAAGGTCGTTCTTCGTCTGCTACGGCGGTGGTCACCCCAAAGGATCGAACTACCCCCGCGAACAACATCAAATGGCATGGTAGCCACCATCAACCCCACAATTCCCAGAAACCTCAGATTACGGATTTGTCGCGCTGTAGCGACTTTTCGGTAAACGTGCTGGTAAGTGGCCTAGGATGCCCTGACATCCGGATCAAGTGGGCTGTAGACGGGCGACGTCAGAGCTCCAGCCGGCGGCGGATGCGGTCCAGCTCGCCCATGACGTCGGTGAACGCCCGGTCGTGGATCGCCTCGGCCCGCTTGACCTCCTCCAGCGCCGCCTCCGGGTCCGCCAGCGGGTTGCCGCTCTCGCCGAAGACGCCGGCCATCAGCTCGGCGAACCTGCGCTGGTAGTCGGCCACCGCCTCGGCCAGCGTCGCCTTGATCAGGTCGGCCAGCTCGGCCGAGCCCAGCCGCATGGCCTTGGGGTGCAGCTCCAGCTCCCGGACGCCGTTCTGGCCGTACTCCACGACGACCATGCCGTTCTCCTCCTCGGCACGGCCCACGACGTCGCCGGCGGCCCGCTGGAACTCCCCGAGCCGGTTGAACTGGTCGTCCATGCCCGCGAGCAGCTTGTCGATGTCGATCTTGGCGAAGTCGCCGAACTCCTGCATCACATCTCTCCTAACCGGACAGCCCGCGTACCCACGTGTAGACCTCCAGGACGCCCAGCGCGAGCGGGAAGAGCTGGACGATCAGCGCGACGTCCAGGATGTCGGCCGCGCGCCCCCAGAACGGCGACGGCCTGCCGCCCGCCAGCCACAGCCCGATGCCGACGGTCATCAGCGCCACCCACAACATCCCGATGGCCACGGCCAGCGACCCCACGATCCCGCCCTGGCCGAACAGCGAGACCGCCAGCAGTGCGAACCCGGCCAGCCCGGTGCCGATCAGCCAGAGGCGCTGGCCGAGCCCGCGGAACACCCGGGCCCGCATGATCAGCGTGAGCGACAGCGAGACCGTCATGACGTCGGCCACCCAGTCGTCGGCCAACACCAGCAGCGCCTCGGTGACCAGCGCGGAGATGCCGATGACGGCGATCATGCCGGTGGCGTAGCGCTGCGCGACCCGGGTGCGCTCCTGGATCGCCCCCGCGTCGAGGCGCTGGTTGTCGTTGCGCAGCTCCTCCGCCGTGGTGGGCATGGCCGGCAGCGGCACCTTCGCCAGCCGGAACGACAGCGTGGGCACCAGCGGGCTGAGCGCCAGCAGCACGGCGACGGTCACCGCGGCCACCCCGGCGGGCGGCGCCGCGAACACCATCACCACGGCCGCGCAGATCCCGCCCGCCGTCGCGGCGCCGGCCGTGCCGAGGAAGCCGGGCACGCCGTCGGAGATCAGCGCGCCGCCGATCGCGGCGACCAGCGCGGTGCAGGCCAGCGCGGCGAGCAGATGGGGCGCGCCGATGCCGGCGGCGGTGCCGGGCGCGAACAGGCCCGCGACGAACCCGTACGGCAGCGCCGCGTGCCCCACCAGCGCGCCGGCCAGCGAGTCCCCGACCGCGCGGGACAGCAGCGTGCCGGTGACGATGAGCAGCAGCGCCAGCAGCCCGGCCACGATGGTGACGGTCAGCGCCGGCATGCCGGACACGGCCAGGCCGGCCGCGCCGAGCGCGAGCAGGGCGGCGGCGCCGCTCGCGCCCACGACCCTGGTGTGCTTGGCGCTCCAGGCGCCGCGGCCCTCGCGCACGCCGGTCGCCACCACGTCCGCCACGTCGTCGTACAGGGCGGGCGGCAGGATCGCCTCGCGGGGCCGCAGGTAGAGGATCTCGCCGTCCAGCACGCCCAGCGCGCCGAGGCTCTGCCCCAGGTCGAGCGGCTGGCCGCCGAGCCGCTGCAACGTCCAGCCGGGGGCGGCGGCCGCCTCGCCGCCCACCTCGCCGAGCGCGCGCAGCAGGCCGGGCAGCACGTTCGGCAGCGGGATGTCGGCGGGCAGCGCCAGGTCGGCCTTGCGGCGCGGGCCGACGATCGTGATGTGGCACTGCGCCGGCAGCGGCACCGGCACCTGCGCCAGCGCGCCCTGCTGGAAAGGACCCTGGGGCGGCCCAGGAGGCCCCAGAGGCCCCGGAGGCGGCCCGGGAGGTCCCGGCGGCATCGGCGGGCCCGGCGGGAAGGCGGGCGGGCCGCCGTAGCCGGGCGGTGGCCCCTGGATCGGGGGCGGTGGACCGGGCGGAGGTCCCTGAACGATATGTCCCATCTCAACTCTCCGTCCCCACCAATGGTCACGGACAACAGAGAACATATCTGGTCTCTTCTGGTAAGAACGTCTCGATGAGCATCGTCGTCGTACGTCGCCCTGAGCGCCGCCCCGGGCCCAAGCCTCCGCGCGGCGAGGTCCTTCTTGAGTCGCCCCCGGAGATCCCCGAGGTCCAGCCGCAGGGCATCTCGGCGGTCCTGACCTACCTGCCCATGCTGGCGGGCGCGGCGGCGATGGGCCTCATGTTCACCGCCTACGGCAACAGCAACCCGATCATGTACGTGGCCAGCGGCCTGTTCGCCGTGTCCATGGTCGGCATGACCGTGGGCCAGATCGGCCGCCAGGCCGGCGAGCGCAAGTACCGGCTGAACGGCGCCCGCCGCGACTACTTCCGCTACCTCGGCCAGGTGCGCAAGCGGACCCGGCGCGCGGCCAGGCAGCAGCGCGAGGCCCTGGAGTGGAGCGGCCCCGAGCCGGACGCCCTGTGGTGGATCGCCATGAGCCCGCGGTTGTGGGAGCGGCGGCCCCGCGACGAGGACTTCGCCACCGTGCGGCTCGGCACCGGCGTCCAGAAGCTGGCCGTCCAGCTCATCCCGCCGGACTCCAAGCCGGTCGAGGACCTGGACGCGCTGTCGGCCGGCGCGCTGCGCAGGTTCATCAGGGCGCACTCCACCGTCTCCGGGCTGCCGGTCGCGGTGGCGCTGGGCTCCTTCGCCCGCATCCGGATGACCGGCGACCCGGTGACCGTGCGCGACCTGGTGCGGGCCATGATCTGCCAGCTCACGGTGTTCCACTCCCCCGACGACCTGCGGATCATGGTGTGCGCCGGGGCGGAGTGGATGCCGTACTGGGAATGGGTCAAGTGGCTGCCCCACGCGCTGCACCCGGAGGAGACGGACGCGGCCGGCCAGGTGCGGCTGATGACGGAGAACATGGGCGAGCTGGACCGGCTGGTCGGCGGCGAGCTCAAGGAGCGCGCCCGGTTCCGGCCCGGCTCGGCGGCCGACACGCTGCCGTACCACGTGCTGATCGTGGACCACGGGCACGTGCCGCAGGACTCCCAGCTCGGCAGCGACGCCATCCAGGGCGTCACCGTGATCGACCTGTCCGGCTCGACCGGCGAGGTGGAGGAGAGCAGCACGCTGCGGCTGGACATCCAGCCGGACGGCTTCCACATGGTCAAGCTGGACCACGCGGGCAAGGAGCACCGCACCCGGCTCGGCGACCCCGACCGCCTCGACTACCTGCGGGCCGAGGGCCTGGCCCGGCAGCTCGCGCCGCTGCGCGCCTCGGCGAGCGGCGGCGGCGGCGAGGTCGAGGACGTGCTGGCGGCCAACACCACGCTGACCGACCTGCTGGGCGTCGGCGACCCCAACCTCGTGGACCCGTCGGTGGTCTGGCGCCCGCGCGCGGGCCGCAACCGGCTGCGCGTGCCCATCGGGCTCGGCGCCGACGGCCGCGTCGTGGAGCTGGACATCAAGGAGTCGGCGCAGGGCGGCATGGGCCCGCACGGGCTGGTGATCGGCGCCACCGGCTCCGGCAAGTCGGAGCTGCTGCGCACGCTGGTGCTGGGCCTGGCGATCACGCACTCCTCGGAGATCCTCAACTTCGTCCTGGTGGACTTCAAGGGCGGCGCGACCTTCCTCGGGCTGGATTCGCTCTCCCACGTCTCGGCGGTCATCACCAACCTGGAGGACGAGCTCCCGCTGGTGGACCGCATGTACGACGCCCTGCACGGCGAGATGGTGCGCCGCCAGGAGCTGCTGCGTGCGGCCGGCAACTACGCCTCGCTGCGCGACTACGAGCGGGCCAGGGAGCAGGGCGCCGAGCTGGCGCCGCTGCCGACGCTCTTCGTGGTGCTGGACGAGTTCAGCGAGCTGCTGTCGGCCAAGCCGGAGTTCATCGAGCTGTTCGTGATGATCGGCCGGCTCGGCCGGTCGCTGGGCGTGCACCTGCTGCTGGCCTCGCAGCGCCTGGAGGAGGGCCGGCTGCGCGGCCTGGACACGCACCTGTCGTACCGGATCGGCCTGCGGACGTTCTCGGCGATGGAGAGCCGGGTCGTGCTGGGCGTGGCCGACGCCTACGAGCTGCCCTCCGCGCCGGGCAACGGCTACCTCAAGTTCGACACCACCGGCATGACCAGGTTCAAGGCCGCCTACGTCTCCGGCGCCTACCAGCCGGACGGCCGCCGCGGCGGAGGTGGCGACGGCAACACGATCCTGCGCCAGGTCGTCGAGTACGGCTCCGGCTACGTGCCGCTCCCCGTCGTGCCGCAGCCGCCCCCGAAGGCCGAGGTGGCCGAGGCCGACGAGCGCGGCCCGCAGACGAGCCTGCTCGACATCGTGGTGCAGCGCCTGGCCGGGCACGGGCCGGCGGCCCACCGCATCTGGCTGCCGCCGCTCGGCGAGCCGCCCACGCTGGCCCACCTGCTGCCGTCGCTGTCGGTCACGCCGGAGCTGGGGCTGTCCACGCCGGGCTGGCCGGGCCGGGGCAAGCTGCACGCCGTGATCGGGATCATCGACAAGCCGTTCGAGCAGCGGCGGGATCCGTACTGGCTGGACCTGTCGGGCGCGGCCGGGCACGTCGGCGTGGCCGGCGGCCCGCAGAGCGGCAAGAGCAACGTGCTGCGGACGCTGGTCGCCGGCATGGCGCTCACCCACACGCCGCGCGAGGTGCAGTTCTACTGCCTGGACTTCGGCGGCGGCGGCCTGGCGGCGCTGGCGGGGCTGCCGCACGTGGGCGGCGTGGCCACCAGGCTCGACGCCGACCGGGTGCGCAGGACGGTGGCCGAGGTCGCCGCGATCCTGCGCCAGCGCGAGCGCGGCTTCGCCGAGCACGGCATCGACTCCATCGCCACCTACCGGCGCATGGTCGCCGAGGGCGGCGTCCCGAGCGACGGCTTCGGCGACGTGTTCCTGGTGGTGGACGGCTGGCTGACGATCAGGCAGGAGTTCGAGAGCCTGGAGGCCGTCATCACCGACCTGGCGGCGCGCGGGCTCGGCTACGGCATCCACGTGGTGGCGGCCACCAACAAGTGGTCGGAGTTCCGGCCGAGCATCAGGGACCTGTTCGGCACCAGGATCGAGTTCAAGCTCGGCGACGCCTACGAGTCGGAGATCAGCAGGAAGGCGTCGCTGGCCGTGCCGGAGGGCGTGCCGGGCCGCGGCCTGACCAGGGACGGCATGCACTTCCTCGCCGCCCTGCCGCGCATCGACGGCCAGCGTACCGCCGACGACGTCTCCGAGGGCATGCGCTCGCTGGTGGACGTCGTCCGGTCGTCCTGGCAGGGCCCGGCGGCGCCGCCGGTGCGCCTGCTGCCGTCGCTGCTGCCCGCCGCGGACCTGCCGGGGCCGGAGCAGACGGGCGCCGGCCGCATCGCGCTCGGCCTCGACGAGGACTCGCTGGCGCCGGTCATGCTGGACTTCGACACCGACCCGCACTTCGTCGTGTTCGGCGACAACGAGTGCGGCAAGTCGAACGTGCTGCGGCTGGTCATGGAGGGCCTGGTCGCGCGGAGGACGCCGGCCGAGGCGATGATGATCGTGATCGACTACCGGCGCTCGCTGCTGGACACGGCCGTGACCGACCACCGCATCGGCTACGCCGCCTCCAGCACGGCCGCCACCGAGCTGATCAGGGACGCCCGCTCGGCGCTGCTCAAGCGCCTGCCGCCGGCCGACCTGACGCCCGAGCAGCTACGCGCGCGGAGCTGGTGGGAGGGCTCGGACCTGTACATCGTGGTGGACGACTACGACCTCGTGGCCACCTCCAGCAACCCGCTGGCGCCGCTGGCCGACCTGCTGCCGCAGGCCCGCGACATCGGCCTGCACCTGGTGCTGGCGCGGCAGAGCGGCGGCGCCAGCCGGTCCATGTTCGACCAGGTCGTGCAGCGCATGAAGGAGATGGCCAGCCCGGCGCTGATCATGTCGGGCAACCGCGAGGAAGGCCCGCTGTTCGGCAACGTGCGGCCGACGCCGCTGCCCGTCGGCCGCGGCTTCTACGTGGACCGCCGGCAGGGTTCGCGCCTGATCCAGACCGCCTACCTAGGAGAGGGATGAGCTACGTCGACGTACACCTGCGGGCGCTGGAGGAGTGCGGGCGGCAGGCCCACCGGGTGAAGAACATGCTCGACCTCGGCGACGCGTTCGTGGGCTCCGACGTCCGGGCCCCGCAGGGCGACACCAAGGCCGACATCTTCGGCAAGCTGGACGGCGCGGGCGCCCTGGCCGCCAAGATCGACGCCGTCTGGAAGTCACTGGAGGAGGACCTCGGCGAGGGCCGCAACCGGCTGGAGAACGTCGAGCGCGCACTCGGCCAGGTCGCCACCAACTTCCGCAACGCCGAGAAGGGGTCGGGCGCATGAGCGTCGTCAGCGAGCTGGCCGCGCTGCGCACGAAGGTGGACGGCGACCCGCAGGCCATCAGGGACCTCGCCGCCGCCCTGCGCACCGCCGGCGGCCACGCCGCCACCTCCGCCAACCAGCTCGTCAAGAGCGTCACCGAGGTCGGCCACGCCTGGCAGGGCGCCTCCGCCACCGCCTTCGCCGACTACATGGCCGCCTACCCCAAGGCGGGCGGCGGCCTGCGCGACGCCCTCTCCTCCTGCGCCTCCGCCCTCGACACCGCCGCGACCAAGCTCCAGGAGGCGTACGACACGGTCAGCGGGCTGCACACCAACGCCGTCGCGGCCGAGAACGACTACAAGGGCCAGCACCAGGACGCCAAGCAGGAGGACACCGACGGCTACGTGCGCGGCCGGCTCGGCGGCGACCCGGTGGGCAGGGCCAAGAAGGCGGTCGGCGACGCCGAGGACGCGCTGACCACGGCCAAGGGGGCGCTGGAGAAGCAGCTCGGGGAGAAGGGGTTCGGCTTCTTCCGGGGCATCAGGCAGCCGGGCGGGGCCGACTTCCTGCCCGGAGACAACAAGGTGGACTGGCGCAGGATCACCGGCTACAGCCCCACCACGCTCTCCTCCGCCGACCCGAAGAGCCCGGGCGGGCTCCAGAACGGCGGTGGCGGGGGCGGTGGCGGCGGCGGGGGTGGCGGCGGGGGTGGCGGCGGCGCCGGGGCGCCGTCCTCGTACGGGAGCGCCCCCGCGCCCAAGGCGCAGGTCGTGGACTGGATCAAGCAGGCGCTCACCGTCATCCGGTCGCCGGAGATGGCCGACGTCCTGCGCAAGCGCGGCCTGGACGTCAGCGACCTGGACCCGAACGACCCGAAGGACATCCAGCGCATCTGGACGATCATCTACCACGAGTCCGGAGGGAACCCCAACGCCATCAACAACTGGGACATCAACGCTCAGAACGGCGTGCCGTCCCAGGGGCTGATGCAGACCATCCCGCCCACGTTCAACGCGCACCACCTGCCGGGGTACGACAAGATCCGCGAGCCGGTGGACAACATCATCGCCGGGGTGCTCTACACCTACAGCCGGTACGGGGACCTGGCCCACCATCCCGGGATCTCCTCGCTGGAGCGCGGGGGCGGGTACAAGCCGTACTGAGGGAACGGCGGGTTACGACGGGCTGAACGGTATTCGCATATTGCCCTTCACCTGGGCAAATGGCGATTTTCGCGGCCGGTGGCGGTGATACAAAGATCGGGTGTCGACCGATCAGCCGTCCACCGGCGCCAGCCCGTCGCCCACGACGACCCCGTCGCCCACGACAGTCCCGTCCCCGAGCACGCCGCCACCGCCGAGCACGACGCTCCTGCCCAGCACGACGCCGCCGCCCAGCACGACCCCGCCGCCGACCACGACGCCCCCGCCGAGCACGCCGCCGGCCACGACGCCGCCGTCCCAGAGCCCGTCGGCGACCGCGAGCCCGTCGGTGACCGCGACGCCCGTGCCGACGGTCGCCGTGACCAGCGCGTGCCCGCACACCCCCCAGTGCCCGCCGCCGGTGTGCCTGCCCCCGTCGCTGCGCGCCACGGCGTCCCCCTCGCCCTCGCCCTCGGCCTCGGGCAAGCCCCCGGCCGGTCAGGCCCCCGGGGACAGGTCGAACCTGCCCGGCTACGCGGCCCTCACCAGCGGGATCGACGCCTTCGCCGGCACCATGAACGACTCCGCCCAGGGCGTCCACCTGACCAAGCAGCGCACGCCGCGCTTCGAGGGCTGGAACCTGGCTCCCCTCGCCGGCGTGCCCGTCGTCGGCCTGATGTTCACCAACCGCTTCAACACCATCACCGACACCTGGAGCGACAGCGCCCGCCTGCTGAGCGACATGCTCAGGAGGGACGCCGGCAAGGTCACCCGGTCGGCGGCCAACTACCGGCAGGCCGAGCACGCCTCCGGCACGAAGTGAGCGCATCCGGATGACCACCCCGCCCAACCAGCAGAACAGGCTGATCATCCCCGGCCGGCCCACCGCCGCGCAGGGCACCCAGCAGCTCCACCTCGCCAACTCCGGCGGCTCGGTCACCAGGACGGTCCAGGTCCCGCCCGCCGCGGCGGCGGCCACCCGTACCGATCCCGGCTTCTTCAAGCGCCTGGTCACCGGCCTCAACCCGCTGCGCCAGAGCACCAGGGGCGCGATGATGATGTCCGGCCTCGGCGCGGCCGCGCTCGCCCTGGACGTGGCGGCCACCCTCAACCTGGGCAACCCCTTCCTGTTCTACGACCGGCGCGAGACCTGGAAGGAGATGTCCGGCTCGATGGAGGGCAGCCGCACGGACCTGTGGCGCGGCTACTTCGACCAGGTCGCGCCCAACTGGCGCGGCAGCGCGGCCGAGGCGCTCACCCAGTACATACGCTTCAACGCCGACATGCTCTTCGACAAGCTCGGCAAGGTCGGCCAGGAGATGAGCGGCGCCATGCACAACCAGTTCAAGGAGGTGCTGGAGTACGACCTGTCGGTCTTCGGCCTGTACGCCACCTCCGCGCCGGTCCTGCGCTCCCTGGCCGCCATGAGCACCACGCACCCGGTGGCCCGCGTCGCCCTGATGACCCAGGTCGGCGTCTTCACTACCGCGCTGGGCAACCTGGTCAAGCAGTTCGCCGACGTCTACAACTCCTACGAGGGCGACCTCAACAAGCTGGAGCTGAAGCTCACCGACCTCAAGGGCGCCTTCTACAAGTCCGGCGACCCGGAGCTGGGAGCCCGCGACCTGGGCCTGACGCCCACGATCGACGACCCGGGCCGGGTGGACGACATGTGGGTGCCGAAGGCCGAGGGGCCGGTGGTCCAGTGAGCGAGACCGAGGCGTTCGCCGGCGGGCGGGACGGCGACCTCGCCGGCCTGCTGCGCGAGGTCGAGGGCTGGTCGGCCAGGGTCGCCGGCACGCTGGACGAGCTGGGCCGGGAGCGGCTGGAGGGCGTGGACGCGCGTGGCGCCGTCCGGGCGCGGGTGGCCGGCACCGGGCGGCTGCTGGGGCTGCACCTCGACCCCAGGAAGCTGCGCGAGCTGGACCACGTCCAGCTCGCCGAGGCCGTCAAGGAGGCCGTGGGGGCCGCCCGCGCGGGCATCGCGGAGCGGCTGGCGGAGCTGACGGGCGACCCGGCCGGGCCGGGGGCGCCGGCTCACGGCGGCGTGGCGGATCCGTTGGCGGACCACGTCCGGCGGGTCATGCGGGAGGGGTGAGCGGTGAACGAGATGGACGAGGCCATGGCCCGCCTGGAGGCGCTGATGGCCACCGCGCGGCGGGCCGAGGAGGCGGTGGCGGAGTGGAGCGCGCGGCGCTTCACCGGCCGGGCCGACGAGGGCCGCGTCGTGGCCACGACGGACGCGCTCGGCACCCTGCTCGACCTGCGGATCCACCCGCTGAGCCGGTCCCGGCTGGACGCCCGCCGGCTGGCCGACGCGATCGCGTCCGCCATCACCAGGGCGGAGGAGGCCGCCGAGGCCGCCAGGGCCGCCCTGATGCCCGGCCTTCCGGCCTCTGACCGCCGCCCCTGATCCCCCGTCCCCCTCGACGCGAGAACCCCCTCCGGGCCCGGCCTGGAGGGGGTTCTCGACGTTCGGGCGGGGTCAGCCGCAGTTGCCCCAGCCGGCGTCGGTGCCCGTCGAGCCGACGCTGCCGGAGAAGCGGACGCACTTGCCCTTGGCGGGCAGCTTGACCGGTCCCGCGTAGTACTCGAAGTTGCCGCTCTGGTTCTTGGACCCGCCGCCCTGGACCTCCAGGGTGGCGCTCACGGGGGTCGCCTTGCCGACGTCCACCGTCTTCATCGTCACCACGCAGTTCTCACCGGTGGAGGCGTTGTAGAGCTGGAAGGTCTCGCCGCCGCCGAACACCTGGCTGCGCTGCACGGAGAAGCCGGCCCCGCAGACCTGCGCCGGCGAGTACGGGTTGCGCACCACCGGGGGCGGGCTGCTCGGCGTCGGCCTGGCCGTCGTGGGCTTCTGGGTGGGCTGGACCGTCCTCGTCGCCGTGGGCCTGACGGTCGGCCTGGCCGTCGTGGGCTTCACCGTGACGGTCGGGGGGATCGTCGGGCGGGTCGTCGGGCGCGTGGTGGGACGGGTGGTCGGCCGCGAGGTCGGCCGGGTGCTCGGGGTCCGCGACGGCTGCGCGGTCGACGTCGCCGACGGGACCGCGGTCGGGGTCGAGGTCGGCACGGCGGTCGGGGTCGGGGTGGCCGTCGGAGCCGACGTCGGGGTGGCCGTCGGGCTCGGCGTGGCGGTGACGGTCGGGGCGGGCGTCGGCGACTCCGACGGGCCCATGGTCACCACGTTCGAGTTGGACGGGCTCGGCGTCGCCGTCGGCGTCTGCCGCTCGGTCACGGTCACCGTGGGCTGGGCCGTGGCGGACTGCGCCGCGGTCGCCTGCGTCGTGACCGGCGGCTGCTGCGCGACCGGCTGGGTGTTGACCGGCAGCGGCGTCGGCACCGTGCTCAGCTCCGGCGGCGTGGGCGCCTGCGAGGTCCAGTCGCTCGGCAGCGTCATCGGGCCCACGTCGTTCGGGTCGGCGCCCGGCGTGTTCGCCCACGGCACGGTGACCTCGGGCTGGTTCTGGCCGGTCTGGTCCCGGCCCTGCTGGGGGACGCCGTTGTCGTCCACGTTGTTGTTGCCCGCGGCGGCCGGGTCGCGCGTGGCCTGGTCGCCGACGGCGGCGGCCACCGGCTCGAAGCGCTGGGTGGCGGCGTACTGGTTGGCGCCCCACAGCCCGACGCCGGACAGCAGCGCGAGCGCGCCCACGGCGGCGGCGAGGCCCACCGGGAACTTGCGCGGCGGCCGGGAGGACACGGTCTGCCCCTGGACGGGCGCCTGCCGCGGCTGCTCGCGCGGCGGCTCCCACATGGGCGCGGGCGGCACCGGCACGCCCTGCACCGGCTCAGGACCGGCCGGCGCGACGCCGCCCTGCGGCGGCACCGGCGGCGGGCCCCACGACGGCTGCGGCGGCACGGGCGGCCCGGCCTGCGGCGGCGCGCCCTCCGGCAGGCCCTGCACGGGCATCCCCTGCAGGGGCAGGCCCTCGACGGGCATCCCCTGCGGCGGCATGCCGTCGGCGGGCGTCCCCGGCATTCCGGGCATCCCCGGCACCGGGACGCCGTGCTGGAGCGGGATGCCGTCGATCACGGTGTCCGGCCGGGACCCCGGCCTCTGGGTGGCCACGCCGCCCCGCTTGTCGCCGAGGAGCTGCAGCAGCGCCGTGTAGGTGGTCGGCCGCTGCCCGGTGTCCTTGGACAGCGCCGCCTGCACCACCCGGCGCAGCGGCTCGGCGAGGGCGCCCAGCTCGGGCTGCCCGTTGAGCACCGCCTCCTCGTCCTGGCCGAAGGGCGGCTGCCCGGTCGCGGCGAAGGCCACGATCGCCGCCCAGGCGAAGACGTCGGCGTACGGCCCGTAGGCCAGGCCCCTGATCTGCTCCGGCGCCCGGAAGCCCACCTCGCCGGCGGGCTCGCCGAGGTCCACGTCCGTCACCCGCGGGCCGTCGGGGCCGAGGATCACGTTGTGCGGGGTGAGCCCGCGGTGGGTGATGCCCGCCAGGTGCACCGCGGTCAGCGCGGTGAGCACGCCGACCGCGACCCGCTCCAGGGTGTCGGCGTCGAGCGGGCCGTCCTCGGCCACGGCCTCGGCCAGGCTCCGGCCCTCGACGTGCTCGCGGACCACGTACGGCCGGCCGTCGTGCTGCCCGGCCTCCAGGGTGCGGGCGACGTACGAGCTGGACACCCGTTGCACCCCGGTGAGCCGAGCGAGATCGTCGCCGCCCTCGTCGGGACCGGGAGGCAGCAGCTTGATCACTCTTAACGGCGCGTCGCCGGACTCCTTGCCGAGGAAGGCCGCGCCACGCGGCCCGTCGGGCAGGCGTCCTGTGATGTCGTACGCGCCCAGCTTCGCGGGATCACCCGGACGCAGGGGGTGCATCTCCATCCCTTCAGTCAGAAGCTAGATCTCGAAGGGACATTCAACCGCATCTGCCACATTTGCATCAGAGGTTTCACCCGCAATTTGACTATTCACCACTAAGTTACGCTCAGGACGCCCGGCCGGGCCGCCACGCCCGCCGCCGCCCCAGCGGGACGAGCAGCACGAGCGCGCCCGCCACCAGCACCGCCATGAGCGCGCCCGCCCCGACCGCCATGGCGACGCCCATCGCCACCTCGTCCCGCGGCGGGGCCTTGGCCACGGCGTTCGCCGGCATCGCGGAGGGCGGCGGCTCGGCCACCACGGGCCCGTTGGCGGCCTCGTAGGGCAGGACGGCGGTGAGCGCGAGCAGCGGGTTCACCATGCCGGCGCCGGTGCCCGCGCCCGAGGTGCCGTCGGCGGTGGCGATGATGCGCCTGCGCACCTGCTCCTGGTTGAGCCGGGGGAAGCGGGCGCGGACCAGGGCGGCGGTGCCCGCCACGTACGGCGAGGCGAAGCTGGTGCCCTGGAGGCCGCGCTGGTAGGCGCGGCCCGGCCAGGGAGCGGTGATGCCGGTGCCGGGGCCGAGCACGCCGACCGGGGTGGCGGCGTTGGAGGAGTCGGCGCGGCGGCCGTCCGGCGTGGCCGCGCCCACGGCCAGCACGCCCTCGTACGCCGCCGGGTAGGCGGGCTCGTCCTGGTCGTCCGCGTTGGTGACGTTGCCGGCCGCGGCCACCACCACGACGTCGTTGGCCAGCGCCTGCTGGATCGCGGCCCGCAGCGAGGGATGGTCGGAGGCGCGCACCGACACGTTGATCACGTCGGCCTTGGCGGCCACCGCGTCGTTGATGGCGCTGACCAGGTTGTTGATGTCGCCCTCTGTCTTGTTGCTCTGCTTGACCATGATGAGCCGGGCGTCGGGCGCGACCCCGTGGAAGGGGACCCCGGACAGGTAGCGGGCGCCGATGATGCCGGAGACGGCGGTGCCGTGGCCGACGCAGTCCTGGTAGCCGGTGTGCGTCTCATCGATGATCTTCGAGATCTGCACCTGCGGGTGCGGGCTGGAGCCGCTGTCCACGACGGCCACCGTCACGCCCGCGCCCCTGGTGAGCCGCCAGGCGGACTTGATGTCGAGCCGCTTCTGCGCCCACGGCTCGTCGGCGGGCAGCTTCAGCGTGCCCTTCTTCGGGTTGCAGTCCTCGGGCGCGGCCGCCGCGGCGGCCGGAGCCGCGGCGAGGTGCAGGGCGAGCAGGCTGGCCGTGAGAGCGCGACCGATCATGACAGAACAGCGTATCCCGCCCGGACCGGTCAACGGAAAGAAGCCCCAGCGGGTCGCCAGGGCCTCGTCCCGCGGTCACTTCGTGGCGGACTCGATGTTCTGCCGGTAGGTGCCGATGACCCGGGAGGCCTCCTGGAGCTCCTCGGTCATCCGCTGGAAGGCCGTGCGGTAGTTCTGCCAGGCCTGCTGGAAACGCTGCGCTCCCGGCCCCGTCCACGCGGTGCCGACCTTGGCCGCCTCGCGGTCGAGCGCGGTCATGGTGGTGCGGACCGCCTCCGACTGCTGGGTGAACTGGCTGGCCATCTGCTGCATCTCGGCGGGGTCGCCGCCGAGCATACTCTGGCTCATGCGTACCTCCTGGCTGTGAGGGATTCTGGACCGTGTGAAGGCGCCATCACCCTAAGCAGGGGGCACCGGACGTCGCCCTGGTTATGCCGAGCGGCTATGGTCTACCAGAGGAAGATTCGGCATTCCGACGGAGGTCGTCCGGGCCATGCGCGAGGTCGTGGTGACGGGCGGCGGCACCGGCATCGGGTACGCGATCGCCGCGGCGTTCGCCGCGCGGGGCGACCACGTCACGATCACCGGCCGCCGCGAGCACGTGCTGAAGGAGGCCGCCGGCCGCATCGGCGCCGCGTACGCCGCCTTCAACGCCGCCAGCCCGGTCGCCGTCCAGGAGGCGCTGGGCCTCCTGCCGTCCCGCGTGGACGTGCTGGTCAACAACGCCGGCGGCAACACCAACCTCGACCGCAGGCAGTCCGCCGACCTCATGGACGTCGCCGAGGCGTGGTGGGCCAACCTCAACGCCAACCTGATGTCGGCCGTGCTCGTCACCACCGCGCTGGCCCCGCGGCTCGGCGACGGCGGCCGGGTCGTCTCCATCGGCTCCATCGCCGCCCGCGGCACCGGCTCCGGCTCCTACGGCGCGGCCAAGGCCGCCCTGGAGTCCTGGACCGCCGACCTGGCCGCCGAGCTGGGTCCCCGCGGCATCACCGCGAACGTGGTCTCCCCCGGCCTGGTCCTCGACACCGAGTTCTTCCGGGGCCGCCTCACGGAGGACGGCATCCGGGCGCGGGTGGACAACACCCGCAACGGCCGGGCTGGCACCGTCTCCGACGTGGCCGATACCGTTCTGTTCCTGGCGGGCCCGGGAGCGGGGCACGTGACGGGGCAGGTGCTCCACGTGAACGGCGGCGCCTACCTGGGCCGCTGAACCATCGATCGCAGGAAGGACGGACGTCGGTGCGGAAGGTTCTGATCGCCAACCGCGGCGAGATCGCCGTGCGAGTGGCCCGGGCGTGCAAGGACGCCGGGATCGGCAGCGTGGCGGTCTACGCCGACCAGGACCTCGACGCCCTGCACGCCAGGGTCGCCGACGAGGCGTACGCGCTGGGCGGGCAGTCGCCCGCCGAGACCTATCTCGACATCGCCAAGCTGCTCGACGTGGCCGCCCGGGCCGGCGCCGACGCCGTGCATCCCGGCTACGGCTTCCTGTCGGAGAACGCCGAGTTCGCGCGGGCGGTCATCGACGCCGGCCTGATCTGGATCGGCCCGCCGCCCGCCGCCATCGCCGCGCTCGGCGACAAGGTGCAGGCCAGGCACATCGCCCAGAAGGTGGGCGCGCCGCTGGTGGCCGGCACCAAG
Organism: Nonomuraea sp. NPDC050783; assembly: GCF_040802095.1. NCBI lineage: Bacteria > Bacillati > Actinomycetota > Actinomycetes > Streptosporangiales > Streptosporangiaceae > Nonomuraea > Nonomuraea sp. NPDC050783. The sequence goes on along the minus strand of NZ_JBFAHK010000001.1, from coordinate 256,396 downwards.
GACCCGGTGTCCGGCGCTGAGGAGGTCGTGGCCTTCGCCGAGGAGCACGGGCTGCCGATCGCGATCAAGGCGGCGTACGGCGGCGGCGGGCGCGGCATCAAGGTCGCCCGCCGGCTGGAGGAGGTCGCCGAGCTGTACGAGTCGGCGGTGCGCGAGGCCGTGGCGTCGTTCGGGCGGGGCGAGTGCTTCGTCGAGCGCTACCTCGACCGCCCCCGGCACGTCGAGACCCAGTGCCTGGCCGACGCCCACGGCAACGTGGTCGTGGTCTCCACCCGCGACTGCTCCCTCCAGCGCCGCCACCAGAAGCTGGTCGAGGAGGCCCCGGCGCCGTTCCTGTCCGCCGAGCAGGAGGAGCTGCTGCGCGCCTCGTCCAAGGCCATCCTGCGCGAGGCGGGCTACGTAGGGGCCGGCACGTGCGAGTTCCTGGTCGGCCAGGACGGCACGATCTCCTTCCTGGAGGTCAACACCCGGCTGCAGGTCGAGCACCCGGTCACCGAGGAGGTCTCCGGCCTCGACCTGGTGCGCGAGATGTTCCGCATCGCCGACGGGGAGGCGCTGGGCTACGACGACCCGCCGCTGCGCGGCCACTCCATCGAGTTCCGGATCAACGCCGAGGACGCCGGCCGCAACTTCCTGCCCGCGCCCGGCACGCTGGCCTCGATGCGCGTGCCCTCCGGGCCCGGCGTGCGGCTGGACGCGGGCTACGAGGCGGGGATGACGGTGCCGGGGACGTTCGACTCGCTGGTGGCCAAGCTCGTCGTCACCGGGCGCACCCGGCGCGAGGCCCTTGAGCGCTCACGGCGGGCGCTGGCGGAGTTCGAGATCGCCGGGATGCCGACCGTGCTGCCGTTCCACCGGGCCGTCGTGACGGATCCGGCGTTCGCCGGGGAGCCGTTCTCCGTCCACACGCGGTGGATCGAGACCGAGTGGGACAACACGGTCGAGCCGTACCATGAGCCGGTGGCCGCGGGCGTGGAGGCCGCGCGCGAGACGGTGACCGTGGAGGTCGGCGGCAAGCGGCTGGAGGTCGTCCTGCCCGCCGGTCTCGGCGCCGCCGCTACGCCCTCGGCGAACAACACGGGCGCGGCGCCGCAGAAGCGCGCCCGCGGCGGGGCCCGCAAGCCGTCGGTGGGCGGCGACGCCCTGGTCAGCCCCATGCAGGGCACGATCGTCAAGGTCGTGGCCGGCGACGGGGACACGGTGGCCGAGGGCGACACGATCGTGGTGCTGGAGGCCATGAAGATGGAGCAGCCCCTGGCCGCGCACAAGTCCGGCACCGTGACCGGCCTGACGGCGGCCGTCGGGCAGCCGGTGACCTCGGGCGCGGTCATCTGCGAGATCAAGGACGCCTGAGGGCGGGCCCGGTCCGGCTCCAGGATCTTTACCGGGGGGATGCACCACCGTGCTTTCCAGTGGGTAGCGTGCGCAGTGAGGAACTTTGCCGACCGCCCGTTCGTCCTCATGGGCGAAGGAGGCTTGCTGCCAATGACCCATTCGCTGCGCCGAGCAGGGGCCGCGATCGCGGCTCTGATCGCCGGTTTCATCGTCGTGTTCGCCTTGTCCCCTGCCGCCAACGCGGCGGCTCCCCCTGACGCCCAGACGGTCGTGTCCAACTGGAAGAAGGCCCCGCTCTACACGGTGCCCGGATCGCCGTTGACGTCGGACCAGCAGAGTGAGATCAATGACGCGCTGAAGGGAGCCGACACCAAGGTCTACGCCGTGGCCCTGCCCGACGGCACCGTGGACAAGTCCAGCATCGGCTCCTACATGAGCCAGCTGTCCTCGGCGCTGTCCGACGCCGGGCGGCCGCGGGCCACCATCGCGGTGCTGGACGGCATGACGCTGTTCGCCGGCTCCAACGCCATGCCGCAGGGCCTCGCGGGCCAGCTCGCCGTGCGCGCCACCGACGCCAACAGCAACGTCGCCGACGGCATGAAGGACTTCGTCAACCGCGTCGACATGGCCGTGGCCGGTGACCGCAACGCCCTCGACAACGGCAGCCAGGCCAACCCGGGCGCCGGCGGCACCGCCGCGCTGGTCGGCCTCGGCGTGCTCGCGCTGGTCGGCGGCGGCGGCTACTTCCTCTACTCCAGCAACAAGAAGAAGAAGCGCGCCCTCCAGGAGGCCAAGGACCTCGCCGCGGTCAAGCAGACCGTGGACGAGGACGTCACCAAGCTGGGCGAGGAGATCACCGCGCTCGACACCGACGTCAAGCTCGCCGGCGAGGGCGGCCAGCACATCCAGGAGTGGCAGACCGCGCTCGACTCCTACGAGAAGGCCAAGACCCAGCTCGCCGCGGTGCAGCGCGCCGACCAGGTGCGCGAGGTCACCCAGACCCTGGAGGACGGCCGTTACGCGCTGGCCGTGGTCAAGGCCAAGGTCAGCAACGAGCCGGTGCCCGAGCGGCGCGCCCCCTGCTTCTTCAACCCGCAGCACGGCCCGTCCGTCCGCGACGTGCGCTGGGCCCCGCCCGGCGGCGCGGTGCGCGACGTGCCCGCCTGCCGCATGGACGCCGAGGCCGTGGAGCGCGGCTTCGACCCGCAGATGCGCGAGGTCATGGTCGACGGCCAGCGCCGCCCCTACTACGACGCGGGCCCGGCCTACACCCCGTACGCCTACGGCTACTACGGCGGCTTCGGCGACGTCATGACCGGCATGTTCCTCGGCACCATGATGGGCAGCATGCTGAGCGGCGGCTGGGGCTACGGCGGTTACGGCGCCGGTTACGCGGAGGGCTACGCCGACGCCGGGGGCGACTTCGGCAGCGGCGGTGACTTCGGCAGCGGTGGCGACTTCGGTGGTGGCGGCGGCTTCGGCGACTTCGGCGGAGGCGGCGACTTCGGCGGCGGTGACTTCGGCGGCGGCGACTGGTAAGCACCTCTCTGCCTGCGCGCACGCCCCTCGCGGAGCTCTCCGCGAGGGGCGTTCCGCGTTCTTGTCGTACCCGCCTGCTTGGATGCGGGGTCATGGCGGAGCTCATCGCGCATCTCCTCGACGACATCCGGGCCGAGAGCGGGCGGTTGCTGGTGTCGGACGTGGGGGCCTACGACGAAGGCGACACGCTGCCCTGGGACCAGGAGTGGCCGTCCGTAGAGGTGAACGACGACTTCGCTGCGGGCGACAACGGTTTCGTCCTGGAGACCGACCGCTGGGCGACGGCCGCGCGGGCGGGTGGCCGGTGCGGGTCTCCTGCCTGTTGCTGGAGAACGACCGGCGGCCGGAGTTCCCGCGCGACGCGGTGCGGGGGCACCTGTTCAGGCTGCGGTTCTGGCGTGCGTAGGATCGGCCGGGTGATCTACCTGGCGCGGGGCGGCCGTGTCGGCCTCCGTTACCTCACGATGGCCGACGCGGCCGAGATCCTGGCGCTCAACGCCGAGAGCCGTGACCTGCACCGCCCGTGGCTGCCCGGCGAGCCCGTCACCACGCCCGAGGCGTTCGAGGCGTATCTCGGCCGCTTCGACGGCTCCGCACACGAGGGTTTCGTGATCTGCCGCCTCGACACCGGGCGGATCGCCGGCCGGGTCAACATCAACAACATCGTCCGCGGCACCCACCAGGCCGGGATGATCAGTTACGCCGCCTACGCCTCCACCGCGGGCCGCGGCTACATGACCGAGGGCCTGCGGCTGCTCGTCCCCTTCGCCTTCGGCGAGCTGGAGCTGCACCGGCTGGAGGCCAACATCCAGCCGGGCAACACCGCCTCGCTCCGGCTGGTCGAGCGGGTGGGGTTCCGGCGCGAGGGTTACTCGCCGCACTTCCAGTTCATCGACGGCGCCTGGCGCGACCACGAGCGGTGGGCCATCACCGCCGAGATGGTCTAGAAGTACGGCCCGGGGTGCCGCATCGACCAGATCGTGCTGCGCACGATGCTCTCCTTCACCAGGGCGGCGGCCCGCCCGGTGATCACCCTCTCGCGCGGCCGGTCGTCCGGGTGCGTGGGCTGGACGAGGCCGTCGCGGCGGCCGAGGCTGACGCACTGCAGCATGTACTTCAGCCGGGCCGGCTCCAGTTCGCGGCCGGTGACCAGGCGGGCGGCGGCGTCGCCCGCGTACTGGCCCATCGGGACGGCGTTCTGGCAGGACATCCGGTGCGGGCGCCGGCCGGCCACGTCGGCGGCGGCCGCGTCGCCGATCGCGAGCACCTCCGGGTGCGACACCGAGCGCAGCCGGTCGTCCACCACGACGCGCCCGTCCGCGCCGGTGGACAGCCCGGCCGCGGCGGCCAGGGGCGGGACGCGGAAGCCGCCCGTCCACACCACGGTGCCGGCGGGCACCTCGGCGCCGCCGTCCAGCAGCAGGCCGTCGGGGCCGACCTTGTCGACCGGCGTGCGCTCGCGCACCCGCACCCCGAGGCGGTCCAGCGCCCGGAGGACGTAGCGGCGGCCGGGCTCGGACAGCCCCTCGCCGACCAGGCCGGCGCAGAACAGCTCGAAACGCAGCGCCGGGTAGGCGGCGGCCAGCTCGGTGGCGGCCTCCACGGCGGTCAGCCCGCCGCCGACGAGGGCCACGGAGCCGGTCGTGCCGGCCAGGCGCGCCCGCAGCCGCTCGGCCTCCCCGGCGGTGGCCAGGGTGTAGGCGTGCTCGCGGGCTCCGGGCAGCACGTCGAGGTCGGCGGCGCTGCCGAGGGCGTACACGAGCACGTCGTAGCCCAGCTCGTACGGCGGCCCGTCCAGCGTCACCGTCCTGGCCCGCGGGTCGAGGCCGGTGACGCGGGCGACCACCAGCTCGACACCGGTGCCGTCGAGCAGCCGGGCCAGCGGCAGGTCGGCGGCCGGCTGCCCGGCGGCGAGCTGGTGCAGCCGGATCCGCTCCACGAACCGGTCGGCCGCGTTGACCAGGGTCACCTTCGCGTCGGCGCGACCCAGTCGGCGGGCGGCGCGCTTGGCGGCGCCGAGACCCGCGTAGCCGGCGCCCAGCACCACGATGTGGTTCGTCATGGTTCCTCCTGTCGAGTCCACAGATGAACTGGACAGGCCGGCGTTCCGTGACGGATCCGCGGTGTGATGCTCCTCACATGTCGAGCTGCCCGGTGGCGTAGGCCAGCTTGCCGGGGTTGACCTGGACCCGGATGGTGGTGACGCGGCCGTCGGCCACCTCCGCGGTCATGACCCCGAACAGCTCGCCGGTGGCCGCCCACCGCACCAGCACGGCGAACTCGCCGTTGACCTCCGCGACCTCGAACGACGCCTCGGCGCTCTCGGGCCGGCGGTAGAGGCCGCGCAGGTAGCGGGCCACCTGGACGCGGCCGAGCACGGGCTTGCGGACCGCCGACACGACGCCGCCGCCGTCCGCCCAGGCCACGGCGTCCTCGGCGAGCATCCGCTCCAGCCCGGCCAGGTCGCCCTCGGCGGCCGCCGCCAGGAACCCGCGCACGATGCGGCGGCGCTGCTCCTCGTCGCTGTCGAACCGCTTGCGCGGCTCGCCGACGTGCGCCCTGGCCCGGCGGTGGAGCTGGCGCGAGTGCGCCTCCTCGATGCCGAGCACGCCGGCGATCTCCGCGTGGCTGTGCCCGAACGCCTCCCGCAGCACGAACACCGCCCGCTCCATCGGGCTGAGCCGCTCCAGCAGCACCAGCACGCCCAGGGAGACGGACTCACGCTGCTCGACGGTCTCCAGCGGGCCGAGCGCGCCGCCCCCGGTGAGCACCGGCTCCGGCAGCCACGGGCCCACGTAGCTCTCCCGCCGGGCCCGCGCGGAGGTGAGGTGGGTGAGGCACAGGTTGGTGACCACCTTCGTCAGCCACGCCGAGGGCTCCTCGACGGTGTCGGCGGCCCGGTTCCAGCGCAGGTAAGCCTCCTGCACCATGTCCTCGGCCTCGGCGGCCGAGCCGAGCAGCCGGTAGGCCAGCCCGAACAACCGCCACCGCTGCTCCTCGAACGCCGTCGTCCGCAGGTCCGTCAGGGATTCCACGCCCTCGATGCTAGGCCACGTCTCCTGGACGCGCCCGGGTGGCCAGGTCGAACGTGGTGACCAGCTCCCGCGCGTACGCCTCCAGGTCCAGCTCGGGACGGGTCCGCAGCAGCAGCGGCAGCGCGTCCATGCTGCGCTGGATCACCGAGGCCATGACGAAGGGGTCGAACGCGCGGAACTCGCCCCGCTCCTGGCCCTCGCGCAGGATGGCCTCCAGGTGGCCGAGCGCGTCGCGGTCGTCCTCGGGGCCGTAGGAGCTGAGGTCGCCCTGGGGGTGCAGGAAGATCTCCATGAGCGCCCTCATCCGGTCGCGGTGCGCGGCGGTGAAGCCGACCAGCCCGGTGATGTAGGCCCGCAGCCGGCCGCGGGCGTCGCCGGCCCGGCTCACCTGCTCGGCCATGTGCCGCCCGAGCTGGTCGAGCACCTCCGCCAGCACGGCCGCCATCAGCTCGTCCTTGCCGGCGAAGTGGTAGGAGATGAGCCGCGTGCTGCTCAGCCCTGCCCGCTCGGCGATCCTGGCGAAGCTGGTCTGGTTGTAGCCGAGCTCGGCGATCGTGTCGATGGTGGCGGCGACGATCTGCGCCCGCCGGGCGGCTCCCGTGAACGTGTGGCCGCCGGGTTTTACTTGCATGAGTAATTCGTACCACCCGCCGGGCGGCCGGCGCGCTCACGTGCTGCTGCGGACGGCCAGCAGCGGGGCGAGCAACGTCGAGTCGGGCACGGCACGGCCCTCCAGCTTGTCCATGACCAGCCGCACCGCCTCCCGGCCCACCTCCTCGGCCGGGATCAGCACCGAGGTCAGGGGCGGGCTGGCCCGCTCGGCCACGTCGTCGGGGCAGATCGCCACCACCGCCATGTCCTGCGGCACCCGCCGGCCGAGCTGGCGCAGCGCGGCCAGCACGTGGCCGACCGCGGCCTCGTTGTGGACCACCAGCCCGGACAGCCCGGGGTGGTCGAGCAGCAGGTCGCGCACGGTCTCGTAGACCTCGTCGAAGGTCTCCTCGCAGGGCAGCGCCACGCCCTTCAGCCCGTGCTCGGACAGCGCCGCCTCGAACCCGTCGCGGGTGCGGGTGGCGAAGCCGGTGGCCCGGTCGTAGACGACCGAGGGCGCGCCGAGCAGCGCGATCTCCTCGTGGCCGCGTTCGGCCAGGTGCTCCACGCAGCGCGCGCCGGCCGCGTGGAAGTCGAGGTCCACGCAGGTCAGCCCGGCTGGGTGGGCGGGGAAGCCGATGAGCACGCTCGGCTCGGCCAGCTCGCGCAGCAGCGGGACGCGGCGGTCGTCCAGCTCGACGTCCATGAGGACCAGGGCGTCCACCAGCGCGCTGGCGGCCACCCGGCGGATGCCCGCCGTGCCCTCGTCGGCGGTCAGCAGCAGCACGTCGTGGTCGAAGCGGCGGGCGGCGGTCACCACCGCGCTGGCGAAGCGCATGAGCACGGGCACGTGCATGCCGGCCCGCAGCGGCAGCACCAGCGCGATCACGTTCGAGCGCTTGCTGGCCAGGGCTCGGGCGCCGGCGTGGGGGTGGTAGCCGAGCGCGCTGATGCTGGCCAGCACGCGCCTGCGGGTGTCGGCCGAGATCGTGCGCTTGCCGCTGAGCACGTACGACACGGTGCTCACCGCCACGCCCGCGTGCTTGGCGACCTCGGAGATCGTGACGGCGCGCCGGCTCAAGCCCCGGCTCCGTCACGGTCGAGGGCGCGGTCGAGGGCGCGGTCGAGGGCGGGGTCGAGGGCGGGGCCGAGGTCGAGCCGGACCAGGGTCACGCCGTCGTTCTCGAAGACCACGTACACATCGTGCACCCCTTCGGCGGGCGCGCAGGGTGACGTGACGGCGTGATGGTCGTACCGGCCGGTCCGCGGGACGGGGAAGGTCGCCAGGACCTGCCCGTACAGGGGGTCGCCGCGGCGGACGGTGATCACGCCGCCCTCGGCGCTGCCGGCCGTGGCCACGCAGCTCCGCACGCCGGTCAGGTCCACCTGGCGGAACAGCAGCCAGGCGCCCTCGGCGTCGGAGCGCACCGCGTCGCCGTCCTCGCGGCTCTCGTCCACGAACGTGATCGCGTCGTACTCGTCGTGGGCGGCCGCCCGCAGCGTGCCCCGCTGGGGCGGGACGACCTCGCCCTCGACCTCGAAGCGGGCGCTCAGCCGCAGGTCGGTGGCGCTGCGGCCGACCATGAGCTGGTGCGGCGCGCGCTCCACGACGAGCCGGTCCCGCGTCACGTCCCAGAAGGCCAGCTCGGCGACCGGCAGCGCCAGCGTGACGGCGCGGCTCTCGCCGGGCTCCAGCCGGACCTTCTCGAAGCCGCGCAGGCGGCGCAGCGGCTGCTTGACGCGGGAGCGCTGCTGGCGGGTGTAGAACTGCACGACCTCGACGCCGGGCCGGTCGCCGGTGTTGGTCACCGTGACCCGCGCGGTGACCGTGCCGTCCGCGACCGACACCTCCAGACCGGCGTAGTCGAAGGTGGTGTAGCTGAGGCCGTGGCCGAAGGGGTGCAGCGGGGTGCCGCGGAAGTACAGGTACGTGGCGTCGGAGGCGATGATGTCGTAGTCGAGCAGGTCGGGCAGCTCCTGCTCGGAGCGGTACCAGGTCTGGGTGAGGCGGCCCTCGGGGTCGGCGTCGCCGAACAGCACCTCGGCCAGGGCGTGGCCGTACTCCTGGCCGCCGTGCGCGGACCACAACACGGCGGGCACCTCGTCGTCGGTCCAGGTGAGCGGGTAGCCGCTGGTGATGACCATGACGGTGGCCGGGTTGGCCTTGCGGACGGCGGTGACCACGGCGTTCTGGGCGGGGGCGAGGGCCAGCGTCAGGCGGTCCTCGGTCTCGCGGCCGTTGACCAGCGGGTGGTCGCCGACCACGACGACCGCCACGTCGGCCGCGGCGGCCAGGCGGGCGGCCAGCTCGACGCCGCTCCTCAGCACTTCCATCGCCAGCCAGACGGCCTGGTCGGCGTCGTCCACCAGGCGCAGCACGCCGTCGTCGGCCGCGCCGACGTAGCAGCCGGTCGAGATGTGGCGCAGGGCGAGCGTGCCGCGCGGGCGCTCCTCCATGCGGAACGTCTCGCGTACCTCCCAGCCGTTCGGCCCCGGCTGGTCGTTGACCAGCGTGCCGCCGTCCACCGAGACGAACCGGCCGGTGGTGACCGAGCGCAGCGCGTACGCGCCGCCGCCCCAGTCGAACAGGTCGAACGCGCCCGCCTCGGCCGCGCCGGCGCTGAGCGGCCCGCCGCCGGGGTCGGCGCTCACCGGCCCGGCGTCGGCGGTGAACGCCACCCGGTCCACCGCCTCGCAGAAGATCGTCTCGCAGCGCTCGGCCAGCCCGGCTCGGGCGGTGACGGAGTAGGGCAGGGTGCCGCTGTACCAGTCCTCCATGAGCGTGTCGCCGAGCTGGCCGATGACCGCGACCTTCGGCCGCCCGGCCAGCGGCAGCAGGCCGTCGTTCCTCAGCAGCACGATCGAGCGCCGCGCCGCCTCCCTGGCCAGCGCCTGGTGCTCGGGGCAGTTGACCACGCCGTCGGCGATCTCGTCGTACGGCGTCGCCGGGTCGAACTCGCCGAGCCGGAACCTGACCGACAACACGTGCCGCACGGCGGCGTCCACGTCGGCCTCGGCCAGCAGGCCCTGGTCGAGGGCGTCGCGCAGGTGGGCGAGGGTGGCGGCGGAGCGGTCGTCGTCCTGGGTGAAGCTGTCCAGGCCGGCCTTAACGGCGTGCGCGTACGCCTGTGCGGGCGTGTCGTGGTAGCCCTGGGTGCCGGTGAGGTTGCCGGGCGCGTAGGCGTCGCTGACCACCAGCAGGTCGTCCGGCGCCCAGGCGCGCAGGACCTGGTTGATGAGCGGGCTGAGGTGCGCGGGCCGGCCGTTGACCAGGTTGTAGGAGGGCATGACGGCCACGGCGGCGCCCTGCTCGATGGCGGGGCGGAAGGCGGGCAGCTCGTACTCGTGCAGCACGCGGGGCGGCAGGCCGCTGGAGGTCGTGCAGCGGTCGGTCTCGTTGTTGTAGGCCAGGAAGTGCTTGAGCGTGGGGGCGGTCCGCAACCTTTCGGGAGCGCTCCCACACAGGCCGCGCGCGTACGCCGCCCCCATGACGCCGGTCAGCCAGGGGTCCTCGGAGTAGCCCTCCTCGTTGCGCCCCCAGCGGGGGTCGCGCAGCGGGTTGACCACGGGCGCCCACACGTTGAGCCCCGCCCCGGCCGGGTCCTTGCGGTGGAAGGCCACGACCTCCTCGCCGGTGGCCTCGCCGACCCGCCGGACGAGGTCGAGGTCCCAGGTGGAGGCGAGCCCGACGGCCTGCGGGAACACGGTGGCCGGGCCCAGCCACGCCAGGCCGTGCAGCGCCTCGGTGCCGGTGCGGAACGGGCCGAGCCCCAGCCGCTCGACCGGGGCCTGGTACTGGTGCAGCAGGCCGACCTTCTCCGCGAGGGTGAGCCTGCGCACCAGGTCGTCGATCCGGTCGGACAGGGGAGCCGTCGGGTCGCGGAAGGGGGGTTCGTGCATGGTCATCCCTCGAGAGACTGTCGAAGCGCTTCGACGACCGGCCTGGGGAAGTTACGCGGACGTTTCGATGGGTTGACTGAAGGGTGCACGCCCGCGTGACCAAGGTCAAGGGATTCGCGACAATCCTCCGGGCAATCTTCCCGAGTCGACGGAGTCGAGCACCCGCGCCGCGCCTCCCAGCGCGGCCGCGTCCTGGCCCAGCGTCGAGGCCACGACCTGGCAGCCGCCCGCCTCCGGGGCCAGCACCCGGTCGCCCAGCTCGGCGTGGACGGCCGGCAGCAGCCAGGGCGCGAGCGGGACGTAGTAGCCGCCGAGGACGATGACCTCGGGATCGAGCAGGTTGGCCAGGACGGACACGCCCCGGCCCAGGCTGCGCCCGGCTCCCTCCAGCATGGCGAGCGTGCCGGGATCGCCGGCGCGGGCCAGCCGCACGACCTCCTCGATCTCGATCTGGATCTCGGCCGGATGGGCCTCGGCGGGCGCGGGGGCCTCGCGCAGCACGGCGCCGATGCCGGCCATCGCCTCCAGGCAGCCGCGCCGGCCGCAGTGGCACGCGGGCCCGTCGGGGTCGAGCTGGACGTGGCCGATCTCGCCGCTGTAGCCGAGCCCGCCCCGGCGCAGGCGGCCGTCGAGGATGATGCCCGCGCCGACGCCGATCTCGCCGGTCAGGTAGACCAGGTCGGCCGCGCCGGCGTGCGCGCCGAAGCGCTGCTCGGCCAGGGCCCCGAGGTTGGCGTCGTTGTCGACCTGGATCGGGAAGCCGGGGTCGCGCAGGGCCTTGGCCAGGTCGCCGCCGAGGTCGGCGTCGCGCCAGCCCAGGTTGGGCGCCAGGCGGACGGTGCCCTGGACGTCGACCAGCCCCGGCACCGCCACGGCGAGGCCGAGCACCTGGCGCTCCTCCTTGGCCATGCGGCCGATCACCCGCCGCACGATCGCGCCGACGTTGGCCACCCCCTGGTTGACCGAGTCGCCGGCCGAGAACGAGCGCCGCCAGGTCAGCAGCCGCTCCCCCGCCAGGTCGGTGGCCACGGCCGAGACGTGGTCGACGTTGATCTCCACTCCGATGGCGGCGTAGGGCGAGCCGTCCAGGACCAGCATCGTGGCGGGCCGGCCCACGCGGTTCTCGGTGAGGCCGGTCTCACGGACCAGGCGGCGGTCGATGAGGTCGGCGACCAGGCTCGACACGGTCGCCTTGTTGAGCCCGGTGGAGGCCGCGATGTCGGCGCGCGAGCAGGGCGCGTGCTCGCGGACGAAACGCAGCACGACCGCGAGGTTGGTGGCCCGTACGTCGGCGAAGTCGGCCGGCTGCGGGCCGGTCGTAGAAGTGATCAATATCAGCCCCGTTCCCGCCATGAGATGACCCAAGCATGCCGCATCGTGGGCCTCCTTCACCAACCTGTGACCGCTCCGGTCCCTTGTGGCCGCGCTCACAGTCTACTAATTTGTTTGGTCGGAATACCAACTAACTTTTAGGCTGATTTTCATCGGGCCCTCCCGTCCGTCGAAGGGGCGAGCCATGCCATCCACCCACACCACCCGCCGCGGATTCCTCGGCCTGGTCGGCGCGAGCCTCCTGGTCGCCGGCTGCGCGGAGAAGCAGGCGGTCTCCAGGGGCACCGCCGTGGCGGCCGACAAGCTGAAGAGCCTGGTGCCGACGCGGGTCCCGTTCGAGATCCCCGGGCTCAAGCCCGACCTGCCCGGCAGCGAGTTCGTCGCGCCCGGCTTCCTGACCCGGCCCGCCGACATGGCCCAGGCCGTCACCACCAAGCCGCTGACCAGCGGCAAGGAGGTCACGGCGATGACCCCGCTGTGGGGCACCGTGCCGCCCGGCCTCGGCAGCAACTCCTACTACGACTACGTCAACGAGCGCCTCGGCGGCACCGTCCGCTTCAACATCTCCGACGGCAACACCTACGGGCAGAAGCTCAGCACGCTGCTGGCCAGCGGCGACGTGCCCGAGATGGTGTGCGTGCCGCAGTGGGAGCTGATCAAGCTCGCGCACTTCACCGAGGCCGCCAACAAGCTCTTCGCCGACCTGTCGCCCTACCTGTCCGGGGACAAGGCCAAGGAGTTCCCGCTCCTCGCCAACTACGACACCGCCGCCTGGCAGTACAGCGTCTTCGGCGGCGTCCTGCAGGGCATCCCGTGGCAGAACGACCCGTTCCCGTTCGCCACCTTCGTCCGCCAGGACATCCTGGAGGAGCTGGGCCTCCAGCAGCCCAGGAGCGGCGACGACCTGCTCGCGCTCGGCAAGGCCATCACCGACGCGAAGAAGAAGCGCTGGGCCTTCGGCGGCGGCATGGAGCAGGAGATGCAGCGGGCCTTCGGCGCGCCGCGCGAGTGGCGCAAGAAGGCCGACGGCACCCTGGAGTACAAGTACGAGACCGAGGAGTGGGCCGCCTCGATCGAGTTCATGACCAAGCTCTTCGCCGGCGGCTGGGTCCACCCCGACATCGTGGCCAACAAGGACGCCGACAACAAAGGCATCTTCGGCAGCGGCCAGATGATCATCTACCGGGACGGCCTCGGCGCCTGGCACGAGAACATGGGCCGCTTCCAGGCCGACAACCCCAAGTTCGACCAGCAGATCGTCGCCCCCTACCCGGCCACGCCCGGCGGCCGGACCATCATGTGGCGCAACGAGCCCGCCAGCATGTTCGCCTTCATCAAGAAGGGCCTCGGCGACGCCCGCACCCGCGAGCTGCTGGCCCTGGCCAACTGGACCTCCGCGCCGTTCGGCACGCAGGAGTACGAGCTGGTCTTCAACGGCGTCGAGGGCAAGCACTACACGGTCGAGAACGGCAAGATCAAGCAGACCGCGCTCGGCCGCAAGGAGGTCGCGCCCACGTACATGTTCCTGTCCGGCCGGCCCAGCGCCAACGAGAAGAGCCAGTACGAGGGCCTGGTCCAGTCCCTGTACGACTGGGAGACGCAGGCCGCCAAGCTGCTGGAGAACGACCCGTTCGTCGGCATCCGCGTCGAGACGCCGTCCAAGATGGCGGGCCTGGTCACCCCGACCGAGGACAAGATGCAGGAGATCTTCCGCGGCAAGCGCCCGCTGTCGGAATGGCCGAAGATCGTCAAGGAGTGGCAGGACCAGGGCGGCAACGAGGCACGCGAGTTCTACATGAAGGTCGCGCGCGAGAACGGCCGCCTGTGACCGGCACGACCGTGAAAGGCTCGATGTGAAAGGCTCGACGTGAAAGGCCCGACATGGGAGTCGTGACGGCCAAGCGCCCGCTCAAGGCGCGGGAGCCGAGCCTGCCGCAGAAGATCACCTGGCAGGCCAAGCTGCGCCGGGACTGGCCGCTGCTCCTCATGAACCTGCCGATGCTGCTGCTCGTGCTCGCCTTCTGGTGGATCCCGGCACTCGGCAACATCATCGCCTTCCAGGACTACAACCCCTACACCGGCGGCATCCTGGAAAGCCCGATCATCGGCTTCACCAACTTCGCGCTGCTCTTCCAGGACCCCCAGTTCCTGCGCGCGATGCTCAACACGCTGTCGATCACCGCCTTCCAGCTCGTCTTCTACTTCCCCGTGCCGATCATGCTGGCGCTGCTGCTGCACAGCATCGTCTCGGCGCGGCTGCGGGCCTTCGTGCAGGGCGTGGTCTACATGCCGTACTTCTTCTCCTGGGTGCTGGTCGTGGCCGTCTTCCAGCAGATGTTCGGCGGGGCCGGGCTGCTGGCCCAGCTCCTGCGCGAGCGCGGCCACGAAGGCGTGGACTGGATGACGAACTCCGACACGTTCATCCTGCTCATCACCACCCAGACCATCTGGAAGGACGCCGGCTGGGGCGCGATCATCTTCCTGGCCGCGCTGAGCACCATCGACCCCAACCTGTACGAGGCCGCCGCCGTGGACGGGGCCCGCAGGTGGCGGCGCATGTGGCACATCACGCTGCCCGGCCTGCGCCCGGTGATCGTGCTGCTGCTGATCCTGCGCCTCGGGGACGCGCTCAACGTCGGCTTCGAGCAGTTCATGCTGCAACGCAGCGCGGTCGGCAGCCAGGCGTCCGAGGTGTTCGACACGTTCGTGTACTGGTCCGGGCTGCGTACCGGGGACCTGGGGTACGGGGCGGCGGCCGGGCTCTTCAAGGGGCTCGTCGGGCTGCTGCTGATCCTGGCGGCCAACCGGGTGGCGCACGCGTTCGGCGAGCGAGGGGTGTACTCACGATCATGACCGCACTGACGTCCCGGCCACGGCGGCCGGCCCGGCCGGCCCGGCTGGCCCCCTGGGAGGAACGGCCCTCCCCCGCCGGGCAGCTCGGCAAGGGCACGCTGGTGACGCTGATCGTCCTGGCCGTGCTCGGCCCCCTCTACACGATCGTCCTGACCAGCCTCAGCTCGGCCGCCACCGTCAACCGGGCAGGCGGCCTGGTGCTGGTGCCGGACGGGATCACGTTCGACGCCTACCGCCAGATCTTCTCCGACACCGTGGTCAGCCGCGCCGTGCTCGTCAGCACCGGGGTGACCCTCGTCGGGACGCTGGTCAGCACCGGGGTGAGCGTGCTGGGGGCGTACTCGCTGTCGCGGCCCGGCTCGTTCCTGCACCGCCCGCTGCTGTTCGGCATCCTGCTGATGTTCGTCTTCTTCCCCGGCATCATCCCCGTGTACCTGATGGTGAGCGGGCTGGGGCTGAAGGACAGCTACTGGTCGCTGATCCTGCCGACGGCGGTGTCGGCGTTCAACGTGGTGGTGCTGAGGTCGTTCTTCATGAACATCCCCGGCGAGGTCCTGGACAGCGCCCGCATCGACGGGGCGAGCGAGTTCCGCATCCTGTGGCGGATCGTGCTGCCGATGTCGAGGGCGGTGACGGCGGTGGTCGCGATGTTCTACGCGGTGGGCTACTGGAACGCCTGGTTCAACGCGATGCTCTACATCGACGACACCCGGAAGTGGCCGCTGGCGCTGATCCTGCGGCAGTACGTCGTGGACTCCAACCCGCTGCCGGCGGCGACGGCCGGCGTGACCGGGGACGCGCCGCCGACGCTGGCCATCAAGATGGCGATCGTGGTGATCGCGGTGGTGCCCGCCCTGATCCTCTACCCCTTCGTCCAGCGGCACTTCACCAAGGGCGTGATCGTCGGCGCCATCAAGGGCTGAGGACGGGAGGCCAGAGCGGAGCCGGGTGGGCGGCGGGCCGGGGTTCAGTCGGTGGGGTCCCAGGTGGGGGCCAGGTCCCTGGCTATCCGGATGTCGTCGTTGCTGGTGCCCGCGGGTCGCGCGCGGCTCCGTGGTGTCCGCCGAGACCCTGATCGACGACCTGTACGGCGACGCCGCCCCGCCCGGCGCCCTGCCGACGCTCCACTCGTTCATCTCGCACCTGCGCCGTGCCATCGAGCCGGGCAGGGGCCGGCGCGGCGAGGCCAAGCTGCTGATCGCCCGGCCGCCCGGCTACCTGCTGGCCGCCCCGTCCGTGGACGCCGGCCGGTTCGCCGAGCTGGTCGGCCTGGCCGAGCGGTCCGCGCCGGAGGCGGCCCTGGCCGCGCTGGAGGAGGCCCTGGGCCTGTGGCGCGGCTCGCCGTACGAGGAGTTCGGCGACCGGCCGTGGGCGGTGACCGAGGTGAGCCGCCTGCGCGAGCTGCGGCTGGTGGCCGTGGAGCGGCGGGCCCGCGCCCTGCTCGACCTGGGCCGGCTCCAGCCCGTCATCACCGAGCTGGAGGGCGAGGCGGCGGCCGAGCCGCTGCGCGAGCGCCTGTGGTGCCTGCTCGCGCTGGCCCTGTACCGCACGGGCCGCCAGGCGGACGCGCTGGCCACGCTGCGCAGGGCGGGCCGGCTGCTGGCCGACGAGCTCGGCCTGGACCCGGGGCCCGAGCTGCGCGCGCTGGAACGGGACATCCTGCGCCAGGCCGGCTCCCTGGAGCCGGCCGGCGATACGGCGGCGCTGTTGAGGAGCACGCCGGGCGTGCCCGAGCCGGTGCCCCGGTTGTACGGCCGGGACGAGCAGCTCGCGGCGCTGCTGGAGCTGCCCGGCCGGGCCGGGCGGGCCGGACCGGCCGGCGGCCTGGTGGTGGCCTCGGTCGGCGGTGAGCGCGGGATCGGCAAGACCCGCCTGCTGGAGGCGTTCGCCGGGCACTGCGCGGACCGGCTCGGGCAGCCCGTCCTGTGGGGGCGTTGCCACGACGGCGACGGCCCGCCCCCGCTGTGGCCCTGGACGCAGGTCTTCCAGGAGCTCGCCCGGCACTGCCCGCCGCCCGCCGCGCTGGCCGGGCCGCTCGGGAGCGGCGGCCCCGGCCCCCGCTTGCGCCAGGAGCTCGCCGGATGGTTGGTGGGCGCGTCGCGCGAGCGCCCGCTCGTCATCGTCCTGGACGGCTTCCAGCAGGCCGATCGGGCCTCGCTCGACCTGCTGGCCGCTCTCGTCCCGCTGCTGCGGGGCGGCGCCGTCACGCTGGTGGTGGCGTCCAGGAGCGGGACGGACGACCTGCTGGTCCCGCTGGTCCCCTACGACCTGACCCGGGTACACCTGACCGGCCTCGGCCCCGCCGCCGTGCGGGAGCTCGCGGCGGACCTGGGGGTGCGGCTCGGCGAGCAGGCGGCGGCGCGGATGGCCGACCGCACCGGGGGGAACCCGTTCTGCCTGCGCGAGACCCTGCGGCTGTTCGACGCGGGCGCGGACGCGGTCGCGGATTCGGACGCGATCGCGGATTCGGGCGCGGGCGCGGGCGCGGGCACGGATTCGGACGCGGGCGCGGGCGCGGTCGCGGTGCCCCGGTCGGTGATCGAGCTGGTGCGGAACCGGATGAACGCGCGCGGCGAGCTGGGCCGCGCGCTGACCGTGGCGGCGGTGGTCGGCCGCGAGTTCGACCCGGCGGTCGTGGGCGACGTGCTCGGGCCGCACGCCTACGACCTGCTCGACCAGGCGGTCGGCCTGGGCCTGGTGCAGGTCAGGCGAGGACGGCTGGCGTTCGGGCACGGCCTGGTGCGCGAGGCGCTGCTGCAGGACCTGCCGCCGCTGCGCCGGGCCGCCGTCCACCGGGACGTGGCCGCCGCCCTGGCCGCCCGGCCCGGGACGGACGTGGCGGTGCTCGCCCACCACGCCGTGCGGGCGGGGCCGGCGGCGTACGGGGAGGCCGTCCGCTGGTCGCTCGCCGCGGCCGGTCAGGCCGAGCTGCGCCAGGCGTACACCGAGGCGGCCACCTGGCTCGGGCACGCCGTCGCCGCGCACGACGCCTCGGGCGGCGACCCGGCCGAGCACGTCGAGCTGCTGCTGCGCTGGGTCGGCGCGCTGCTGCGGGCCGGCGACCCGGCCGGGGCCCGCCGGGCCAGGGCGGAGGTCGTCCGCATCGCCGACCGCGCCACCGGCCCCGTCGCCGTCGCCGGCCTCGGCGCGGGTGGTGTCGCGGGCGGTGTCGCGGGCGGTGTCGCGGGCGGTGTCGTCCCCGTCGCAGCTCCCCTCGCAAGCGGTGCCGCCGGTCCCGTCGCAAGGCGGGACGGCGGGGTGGGGCTGCTGGTGCGGGCGCTCACCGCGTTCGACGTGCCCGCGCTGGAGCCGCTGCGCGATCCGTACGAGGAGGTGGACCTGCCGCTGGTGCGTCGCTTCGAGAGCGTGCTCGGCGAGTTGTCCGGCGCCGACGGCCCCGAACGCGTGTTGCTCCTGGCCGGGCTCGCCGGGGAGCTGGACGACGCGGCGGCCCGCGACGCGCTGTCCGCCGAGGCCGTGGCGCTGGCCCGCCGCCTGGGCCGGCCCGAGCTGCTGCGGCGCGCGCTCAACGCCCGCCACCTGGCCCTCCCGCAGCCGTCGCGCCTGCCCGAGCGGGCCCGGATCGGCGAGGAGCTGCGCGGCTCGTCCGCGGGCGAGCCCGGTTACGAGCTGCTGGCCGCCATGATGGACACCCATCACCTGCTGGCGGCGTTCGACGTGGCCGGCGCCGACGCGGCCGCCGCCCGCTGCGACGCCCTGCTCGCCCGCCACCCGCTGCCGTGGCCGCGCTTCCAGCACACCCTGTGGCGCGCGGGCAGGCTGGTGCTCGACGGCCGTTTCACCGAGGCCGCCGCCCGCTACGACGACGCCGCCGAGCAGGCCGCGCGCCTCGGGGCGTGGCATGCCGGGGCCGCCGTCGCCGCCGGCCGCCTCGCCCTGGCCTACCACCAGGACACGATGGCCGAGGCCGGCCCGCTCATCGAGACGATCAGGAACGCCCACCCCACGCTGCACCACGACGCGCGCACCCTATGGCTGCGCGCACGGGGCCACACCTCCAGTAGCGGGCCAGGGGGCGGCACCGGGGGTGGGCTCGGCACCGGCGGCGGGCCGACGGGCCGCACCGGTGGCGGATCCGGGGGTGGCGCCGGGGGCGGACCGTCGGGCGGTGCCGGTGGCGGACCAAGGGGTGGCGGGCCGGTGGGTGGTGCCGGGGGCGGGCCGGTGGGTGGTGGCGGGCGGCTGCCGCTCGACTCGTCCTGGCCGGCCGCCGTGTGCCTGCGGGCCGCCGCCGCGGCGGCGCTCGGCCGCGCGGACGACTGCCGTTCCCTGTACGGGACGCTGCTGCCCTACGCCGGGCGGATCTGCGGGCCGCCGGCGCCGCTGTGCCTGGGTCCCGTGGACTGGTACCTGGCGCTGCTGGCCTCGGCGACCGGCCAGGCGGAGGCCGCCGCCGGGCACCTGGCCGCGCTGCGGCGGCTGGCCGGCGCGAACAGGCTGACCTGGTGGCACGCCCGCGCGTCCGACCGGCCCGGACTCCGGCTGCTCGCCCGGTAGCCCGGCGGCCCGGTAGCCCGGTAGCCCCATAGCCCGGCACCCAGGCACCCAGGCACCCCGGCGCCCCGGCACCCCGGCACCCCGGCGCCCCGGCGGCCCCGGTGGGGATGTCGCGTGCGCGGTTCGCGTGCCATGATCGGAGCAGCGGGCGGGCCGGTGGCCGGTGAGCGGGACCGTATGCCCCTTCCCCGAGGAGGACGCGTGACAGCGGCACGAGTGCTCGTGATCGGTCTCGACCCCGCCGCGCTCGACGGCTGGGATCCTGAGCCGGTCCAGGCGGCCATCGCCCGTGGCAGGGCCCGCTTCGAGGAGCAGGGCGTGGCGGCCGACTGGTGCCTGGTGGCCCCCGGCGGCGATCCCGACAAGGCGGTCGTCGAGGCGCTGACCCGCGAGGAGCACGCCTGCGTGGTGATCGGCGGCGGGCTGCGCAAGGACGAGGCGCTGCTGGAGCTGTTCGAGAGGGTGGTCAACCTGGTGCGGCGGCACGCGCCCGGCGCCGCCATCGCCTTCAACACCACCCCCGAGGACTGCCTCGACGCGGCGCGGCGGTGGCTGGGGCGGTAGCGGTGCCCAGGTTTGACCGTTTCTAGAGCGAGCCGTCCTTTCCCCTGGGTAGGGGTCGAGCCATGAGCATGCCGGCGCATCAGCCGCGGCCGCCCGCCCAGGTGCCGGTCGGGGCCTCGGACCGGGCGGACGGGATCGTCATGGGCCACGGGCCCGTCACCGTGGACGCCTACCTCGACTTCATGTGCCCGTACTGCAGGATGTTCGAGCAGTCGTCGGGGCCGGTGCTGGACCGGCTGGTGGCCGACGGGGCGATCAGCCTCGTCCACCACCCGATGGGGTTCCTGGACAACCTGTCCACCACCCGGTACTCCACCCGCGCCGCCGCCTCCTCCGGCTGCGCCGCCGACCAGGGGCGGTTCGCCGAGTACGCGCGTGCCCTGTTCGCCGAGCAGCCGCCGGAGGGCGGGCCCGGGCTCGGCGACGACGAGCTGATCGAGGTGGGCCGCGCGGCCGGGCTGGACGAGCCGGACTTCGGAGCCTGCGTACGCTCGGGCGCCTACCTCGACTGGACCGCGTACGTGACCGAGGCGGCCATCGAGCGCGGCGTCAGCGCGACGCCGACCGTGCTCGTCGCGGGCACGCCGGTGCCGGCGAACCCGCAGACGATCCTCATGGCGGTGCGCTCGGCCCTCGCGTGACCGGCACCGCCCGGTGGAGGCCGGGGGGTCAGGGATGCAGGACGTTCCCGGCGTACCGGCCGGGGACGTTGCCCGGGGGCTCGAAGACGAACACGATGTACGTCTCGTAGAAGATCGGGCCCTGCCCGGCCACGCGGCCGGCGCCGACGTGGGTGGTGTCCTTCCAGACGAGGCGGCTGAAGTCGGCGGTGCGCGCCGGGTCGCCGGGCGGGGCGGCCCAGTCGTAGTGGGCGACCTGGTCGTACCAGGCGATGACGGCTTCGGAGGCGGTGCGCGGCGTGCCTGAGCTGGCGCCCCAGTAGACGCTCTCCCCGGTCCCGTCGCGCCCGGCGTCCGGCGGCCGGTGCTGCGACCAGGACGCCGCCCGGCGCCTCGCGTACGCGACCAGCCGCGGATCCATCGTCAGCCGCGGCGCGTAGTGCTTGGCCCGGTAGGCGTTGGCCTCGCTCAGCGCCTCGGCGAGGAAGGCGAGGTCGGTGGCGTCGGGGAGGGTGGTGCGGGTTCCGGCCAACACGATCACCTCGTTGTGACAGACAGCCGGCTGGCCATCCGATCGTGCGCCGGGCTCGCCGGCCGGTCAACATCGCCCGCCGGAACCCGCCCAGGAGTCCGGCGGATCAGGCGCGCAGGACGTTGTCCGCGTACTGCCCCTCGTAATTGCCAGGCGTCTCGAAGACGAAGACGATGTACGTCTCGTAGGCGCCGCTGGAGCCCCGCCCGGCCACGCGGGCCGCGCCGAGCCTGCTGGACCCCTTCCAGACGAGCTGGCTGAAGTGGCCGGTCTTGGCGAAGTCGCCGGGCGGGTTGTCCCAGTTGTAGTCGGCGATCTCGTTGTACCAGCTCGTCACGGCGTCGGCGGCGGTCTTGGGCTCGCCGGAGCTGGTGCCCCAGAAGATGTTCTCACCCGTCTCGTCGCGCAGGCCGTCGTGCCCGGCGGACAGCTTCTCGTACTCCGACCGGGACGACGCCCGGCTCTTGGCGTACTCGACGAGCTTCGAGTCCAGGGTCAGCGGCGGCGCGTGGTGCTTGGCCCGGTAGGCGTTGGCCTCGCTCAGCGCCTCGGACAGGAAGCTGTCGCTGGTGGCGTCAGGCAGCGGGGGGCGGGTTCCGGCCATCACGATCACCTCATCGTAGAAGGAGCGGGGCCCCTGGAGCGTGCTCCTTCCCCTACCGTGCGTCAACGTCCGGATGCGGCCATCGAGCGGCGGCCCGCGTCAGCCGTTGCAGATTTCTATGACCACGATGTGATTGTGTGTCAGTTCCTGCGCGGCCTGCCGCCAATCCGAGTCGGCGCAGTTGACGATCACGGACTTCCGCTCATCCGCTATGGCTGTCGCCACGAACTTGTGGTCGGACGGGTCAAAGGCTCGTAAGCCGTCGGGGATCTCCTCGTAGGAGCCGTTGCCGTCAGGGGTTATGTGAACCTTCTGGACACAGCGCGGGTCTGCCTGCCGACGGTGCAGGTGAAGGAAGAAGTGGTCGCCGAGCCCGGGCTGCCCCTTGAACGAGCAATATCTCTCGTACTCTTCGAAAATCTGCCCGGAGCTGTCGAGAACGACGACCGCGCGACTCTCGGCGTGCTCCAGGAACTCGATCGCCGAGTTCGCGCAACCGGAGCTCATGTGATCGGCCTTGCCATTGGCGACGATCAGCACATTGGTGTCGATGACGACACGCGACGGATGGTTCAACCGGTTTTCTCGTCAATCGCTCGGGTGCGTGCTGCGCGGTTCATGGCGGCGGCCTCCTCGAACTGGTTACCGAAGAAATCGTCAGGCCAGTTCGTGATGTTACCGAAGGGATCGAGATCGAGTCGATCGATCGTGGATGCCGCGCCATCCGTCTGACAGAAGTAGAGGAGGCAGTCCTCGGGCTCGAGTCTTATCCCTCTGCCGATCTCCCTTTCGGCGATGCGACGTTGCAGGCGCATGAGAAAGTGTTCGGAGTGACTCTCGACGACCACTTGGATGTTGCGGACCTTCGCCGTCTCGATGATCACGTCGGCGAGCCCGCTCTGCACTGCGGGATGCAGATGGATTTCTGGCTGCTCGAGAATTACCGTGGCCCCTTCCGGGGCATAGGCCAGCAGAACCAGTACTGGAAGTATCTGGCTGACACCGAAGCCGACATCCGTGAGAAGAACAGGCGTGCTTCCGGCCGACCGTGTCACCTGAACACGATAGAGAGTCCCCCTGTCGTCGACCGATTCCACCGCGAACGAATGAATCAGTCCGAGTTCTTTGAGCCAGGAGGCCACGTGTTCTTCCACGGTGATCAGCCTCGTACGGCGCGGACCGTCTTTTCGCTTGACGAATCCACGTGCGTTGGTCTTCCCGTCGGCCTGCGAGGCGACCAACGCCTCGACCGCGAGTTCACCTCTTCGGCCCACATCAATGGGCCGGCCGCCTGACCAGATGTACTGGCGTTCGGGGTCCTGACGCAAGGGGCCGAGGTAGTAGATCCGACTGCAGAGGTTCTCGAATTGAAGCTCCAGGTCGGACAGGAAGGCGGCATTCTGATAATATGCCCGCACCTGGTCGGGAAAACTGTAGAATTTTCCGGGCGAAGGTAGTGGCCATGGCCTCCCAGGAACGCGCTTGAACGGGTAATCATTGGACTCCAGCGCGTACTCGTCCTTGCCGCTTCTGCTGCGCGTCAACGAGAAGCTCAGATCACCGAGTCCGTACTCGACTCGTTGGACGACCGGGAAGTTTCGTATCTCGCGAACCCGGGTGGACAGACTGAGGTGGTCACTCGCGGCGATCGCGCTTCGCCTCCCGGTCTCCGTGTTCCGAATTTGGAAAGGCTCGTCCTCACACCATCCGATGTCGATCCCGACGGTTCGATCAGCATCGTGCCGAAAGGTGATGTCATTGAATGTCCCCAGGCTCACCAGCGATGCCGGGCCGCCCAGGTCGAAGACGCGGCCCCGATCCGCCGACTCCGCTGTCTGCTTGAGCAGCAGCACGCTTTGCAGAAAGCTTGTCTTTCCGGAGGAGTTACTCCCGAAGAAGGCAGTGATAGGACCGAACTGAATCCTTCCGCTATCCGCCCAAGCCTTGAAGTTCTGCAGCCTGAGATATGTTATCATCGACCTTCGTCTCTCCAGCGACCCACGCCGAGCGCCATAGCATTCCCAGCAGGAACTTTAGTGGTCACGAGCCGGGCAAGTCACCGATCTCGTAAGTACAAGAGGCATTCAAGCCTTGCGTTCGCGACGTTGAGGGCACGTCTTGGGCCGTGAGGCGGCGGGCTTCCTGATCCGGCGCACCCGGCGGCTGGGCGTCCGGGAGAGCGCGAGAGGGCTGGAAGCCCTCTCGCCCGGGGACCGGGGCGGAGCCACGATCCCCGGGGAAGGCGCCCGAGCGGAGCGAGGACCTTTCAGGGGTCGCTCGTCAGGCAGGGGTGCAGGTGAGGGTGGGGGTGGTGGCGGTGCCGGAGCCGTTGAAGCCGAACGACGTGGAGGCGCTCGCCCCCAGGTTGCCGTTGTAGCCGGCGTTCGTCACGGTCACGTTCGCGCCCGACTGGGTGACGGTGCCGTTCCACAGTGAGGTGATCGTCTGGCTGCCTGGCCAGGTCCAGGTGACCTTCCAGCCGGTGATCGCCGTGGCGCCCCGGTTCTGGACGGTCACCTCGGCGCCGAAGCCGCCCGGCCAGCCGTTGCCCTGCTTGTACGTGGCGGTGCAGCCGGTGTCGGTCGTGGGGGTCACGGTGGGAGTCACGGTGGGGGTCACGGTCGCCGTCGCGGTCGGGGTGACGGTGATCGGGGGGCCGGTGCGGTCGCCGTAGAGGATGCCGCGGCCGTTCGTGCCCACGTACACCCGGCCGTACACGCGCGGGTCGCCCGTCAGCGCCTCGCCCATGTTGCCCCACTGGTGCTTGTCGTCGTTGATGCGCAGCCAGCTCGAACCGCCGTCGTCCGAGCGGTACAGGCCGGTCACGCCGTCGATCGTGGCGACCGTGTAGACCGCCATGTACGTCCCGCCGGGCGCGGCCTTGCCGAAGCCGACGTTCACCGACTTGGTGATGCCGTTGACCTTGGTGAAGGAGGCGCCGCTGTTGGTGGAGTGCCACAGGCCGCCGTCGCCGGCCAGCCACAGGTCGCCCTCGACGCCGGGCACCGCCTTGAACTTGCCGCTGGTGGGCAGGCCGCCGGCGGCGGTGGCGGTGAAGGTGGCGCCGCCGTTGACGCTGACGTACAGGCGGCCGCCGCTGAAGCCGTAGAACTTGGCGGCGTTGACGCGGTCGGACTCGACGACGGCGTCCGTCGGCAGACCGGAGGCGGTCTGCCAGGAGTTGCCGTAGCCGACCGAGTAGACCGGCGTGACGCCCTTGGGCGCCCACACGAAGCGGGAGCCGTCGGCGGCGGCGGCGACCGTGCCGCCCTCGTTGACGCCGCCCGGCTCGGTGCCCTGGAACCAGTTCGCGCCGCCGTCGGTGGAGAAGGCGACGTGGCTGTCGTTCGGGCGGTCGGCGTCGGTGAAGTTGCCGGCCCGGACCATGACGGACGGGTTCTTCTCGGCGTAGTCGAGGCTCGTGGTGGAGGTGAACAGCGGCTGGGTGAACATCATCGGCGGGACGGCGTCCAGGTTGGTGTGGCGGAAGCCGGCGATGTCACCGAGGCCGCTGATCAGCGGCGCGCCGCTGGGCGGGCTGATCAGGTCGAGGACGGCGGTCTCCTCCAGGCCCCTGGCCATGGGCTTGATGGTGAACTGGCCGCCCGCGTCCCACTGGGTGAGGTTCTCGGTGCCGTAGACGGTGGCGCCGGTGCCGTACATCATGCGGTTGGAGTCGAACGGGTCGATCTCCAGCGACTCGGTCATCCAGCCGAGCTTGGGCGTGACCTCGGGCGGCTGCGGGTTCGTGCCGAAGGTGAGCCACGGGTTCTCGGTGATGTCCATCTTGTAGCGGAAGCTGCGGTTCGGGTACGAGGTCCAGTCCCAGACCCGCGTCCAGGTGGCGCCGGAGTCGGTCGAGCGGAAGAAGATGACGTCCGGCCACCAGGAGATCTGGGTGGCGACCATGAGCGTGCCGGGCTTCTGCCGGTCGAGGGTCAGGCCGCTGTAGCCGAAGTAGTCGTCGCTGGAGGAGGACGGGATCGGGCTGATCTGGGTCCAGGTGCCGGTGGCGGTGGCGTAGCGCCACACGTCGCCCTTGGCCCCGTCGTACGGGCCGCCGGTGTCGCTGGTGGCCAGGTACAGGTAGCCGTTGACCGTGTCGAGCACGCCCTTGTGGGCGATGTAGCCGGTCGGCTGGCCGGCCAGGCGCGACCAGGTGGCGCCGCCGTCGGTGGTGCGGTAGACGGTGTTCTCCTTGTCGGCGACGCCCACGTAGATGGTCTTGGTGGCGGTGCCGACGCTGGAGGAGCGCTTGTCGTAGGTCACCCAGACCACGCCGGGGCGGTGGCTCAGGTAACCGTTGGCGTCGTTGGGGTCCTGGGCGTAGTTGCCGGGGTTGGGGAAACTGGCGACCTTGGCCCAGGTGGCGCCGTAGTCGGTGCTGCGCCACAGGCCGTTGCCGTTGGGGGCGCCGAAGTAGAGGACGCGGTTGTCGTTGGGGTCCACCGACAGGGCCTCGCCCATGCCGCGGCCGGGCATGTTGCCGCCGAGCTTGAACGGCAGCGGCGTGACCTGCCAGGTGTCGCCCTTGTCGGTGGAGCGCAGGATGGCGCCGTTGTTGGGGTCCCAGGAGTTGGTGTACATGCCGACGGCGGCGTACACGCGGTTGGTCTGCACGGGGTCGGTGGCGAGGCTGATCACGCCGTTGTAGCCCCACTTGTCCCAACCGGCCCAGTCGAGCAGTGGAGTCCAGGACTTGGTGGACTGGTTCCAGCGGTAGGCGCCGCCGATGTCGGTGCGGGCGTAGATGAGGTTGCGCTCGGTCGGGTTGAAGACGATCCCCGGGACGAAGCCGCCGCCGTCGATCCGCACGTTCTTGTACGCGTACGGATCCGAGGCGACCGCCGAGACCGGCGTCATCCTCACCACGGCCACCACCAGCAGGACGGCGGCGGTCGCCAGCAGGGCCAATAATCTCTTTCGCATGCGCGGCTCTTCCTTTCCAAGGCACGCCGGAAGGCGGCCCCAAGGGCTCAGATCACCGCCATGCACGAGCAGAGTGCGAGACCCTGACCGTCATCGCGCCTTCGCGCATGAGCTTCCCCAGAAGGCTCACACATGCCCGCAGCGCAGGTCAATAGTTTGGATACACAACGAATTAAGGGGTGCAGATTGAACTTTCCCGAGTTCCGGGTGGACGGCAAGGTCGCCCTGGTCACGGGCGCCGCGCGCGGGCTGGGTCACGCCATCGCCGTCGCGCTCGCCCACGCCGGCGCGGACGTCGCCCTGGGCCTGCGGGACGCCGCCGAAGACGGCGGGCTCGGCGCCGAGATCGCCGCGCTCGGCCGCCGGGCGCTTCCCCTCCAGATGGACATGACCGCCCCCGGCCAGATCGCCGCGGGCGTGCAGGCCGTCGTGGACCGGTTCGGCCGGATCGACATCCTGGTCAACAACGCGGGCGTCTCCCCCGGCAACCCCGCCGAGGACGTCACCGAGGAGGACTTCGACCGCACCCTGGCCGTCAACCTCAAGGGCACCTTCCTGGCCAGCCAGGCCGCCGGCCGGGCGATGATCCGCCAGGGCTTCGGCCGCATCGTGAACGTCGGCTCCCAGGCGGGCGAGGTCGCCCTGCCCGGCGAGTCCGTCTACTGCATGACCAAGGCCGCCATCGCCCACCTCACCCGCTGCCTGGCGGTCGAGTGGGGCAGGCACGGCATCACGGTCAACAACGTCGCCCCTACCTTCATCCGCACGCCGGGCACCGAGCGGGCGCTGTCGGACCCGGCGTTCGAGGCCGACGTCGTCGAGCGCATCGCGGCGCTGCACCGCATCGGCGAGCCGGTGGACGTGGCGGGCGCCGTGCTGTTCCTGGTCTCCCCCGCCGCGTCCCTGGTCACCGGGCACACGCTGGTCGTGGACGGCGGGTGGACGGTCCGATGACGCGCAGGATCGAGTTCGAGGACACCTTCGGCGGCGACCGCCTCGACGAGACGAAGTGGATCCCGTACTACCTGCCGCAGTGGAGCGGCCGGGAGGCCGCCAGGGCCCGCTACCGGCTGGGCGACGGCCTGCTGCGGCTGCGCATCGAGGAGGACCAGCCGCCGTGGCACCCGGAGGCCGAGGGCGAGCTGCGGGTCTCCTCCCTGCAGACCGGCCTGTACGCGGGCCCGCTCGGCAGCCGGATCGGCCAGCACGGGCGCGGCGGCCTGGTGGTCCGCGAGGAGCAGCCCGCCCAGCGGCTCTACACCCCGCAGTACGGGCGCGTCGAGATGCGCGCCAGGGCCCTCGACGACCCGGACTGCATGGTGGCGCTCTGGCTCATCGGCTACGAGGACGCGCCGGAGCGCTCGGCCGAGATCTGCGTCGCCGAGATCTTCGGCAGGGACGTCGGCCCCGGCCGGGCGCGCGTCGGCATGGGCGTGCACCCCTTCGGCGACCCGTCGATCACCGACGACTTCACCGTGGAGGAGCTGGCGATCGACGCCCGTGAGTTCCACGTGTACGCCGCCGACTGGACGCCGGAGCAGGTGTCCTTCGAGGTGGACGGGCGGCACGTCAGGACCGTGCGCCAGTCGCCGGCGTACCCGATGCAGCTCATGCTCGACATCTACGAGTTCCGGCCGGGCGGGGGCACGTACCCGAAGGAGTTCATCGTGGACTACGTGCGAGGCTACGCGTACGAGCCGCCCGGGGCGAGCGCCCGCTAGCCGCCCAGAGCGCGATCGCGATGTAGAGGACCTGCTCGGGGACGCGCTGCCACAGCGGCGTGGCGGGCTCGCCCCCGAGCGTGACGTCGGTGAGCGCGGCGTGGACGTTGGCCGGCAGCATGGCCACGAACAGCAGCGCCAGGCAGATCCCGGCGGCCCGGCGGGTGCGCTCCAGCACCAGCCCGGCCGCTCCGGCCAGCTCCAGCACGCCGGTCAGGTAGACGACCAGGGCGGGGAACGGGACGAACGGCGGCACCATCGCCACCATGTCGGCATGGTTGGGCATGACCGTCACGGTCTCCGGGACGAAGTGGGCGCTGGCCGTCATGACGAGCATGACGGCCAGCCCGTGTGCGGCGCTGACCCGCCAGGTGGCGAACCGGGCCACGCCCAGCGCTCCCAGCAGCCGGAACGCCAGGGTGGCGACCAGCAGGACGATGACGGTCATGACGACTCCCATTGGATAGTGCCACTATCTGCTTTATAGATAACACTACTATCCAATTGGGTGTTCCGTGGCGGCCACGACCATGCTCATGGCCGCCACGGAACGCTTCATCTCGCCAGGGCGAAGTCCTTCAGCCGCAGGTCCCCCTTGAACACGAGGTAGACGGCGCCCGAGCCGGCCCGCACGGTCGCGCTCGCCGTCGCGTACCGGTAGACGCCGCCGGTGGCGGGCACCTGCACGGTGCCCAGCAGCGGGCCGGTCGGCGAGCCGGAGCGCACCTCGAACGAGCCGCCGCCCGCCGACGCCACGCTCGCCGTCAGGCGCGAGCCCCAGGACGCCCTGGTGAAGGAGACCCAGTCGCCCGCCGAGCCCTCGACGACCTCGCCGGCCGCCTTGGTCTCGTCGGCGAAGACCACGCCCGAGTAGTCGTCGAAGTCCATCGCCCGGGTGGTCCTCGTCAGGTCGCGCACCGGGACGGTCTCGCCGGCCACGCGCAGCGTCGCCGTCTGCCGGATCCGGTCGGAGGCCGAGCCGACGAGCACGTCGTGCGTGGCGTTCTCGACGACCCACGTGCCGCGCGTGTGGTCCCAGACCGCCAGGTCCTCCTTCTTCAGCGTGAAGGTGACGGTACGGCTCTCGCCCGGGTTCAGCGTGACCCGCTGGAAGCCGCGCAGCTGCTTGACCGGCTGGACGAAGCGGGACTCGCGCTGGTGGGTGTAGAGCTGCACGACCTCGTCGCCCCTGGCCCTGCCGGTGTTGGTGACCTTCACGCTCACCTGGTCGCCGCGCACCTTGAGCCCCTGGTAGCCGAAGGTGGTGTAGCTCAGCCCGTGCCCGAAGGCGTAGAGCGGCCGGTCCTCGCCGTACAGGTAGGTCATGCCGGTCTTGGTCAGGTCGTAGTCGAACCTGCTGGGCAGCCTGTCGCTCGCCGGCCAGGTCTGGGTGAGCCGGCCGGCCGGGTTGACGTCGCCGAAGAGCACGTCGGCGACGGCGTGGCCGGTCTCCGCGCCCGCGTGCGTGGTCCACAGCAGCGCCGGGGCGTCCACGATCACCGGGTAGCTGGTCTCCAGCACCACCACGGTCCTCGGGTTGGCCCTGCGCACGGCCTCGATGAGCCGCCGCTGCCCCTCGCCGAGCTGGAGGTTCGGCCGGTCGTGGAACTCGCGGCCGGACACGAACGGGTGGCTGCCCACCACCACGACCGCGACCTCGGCCTTGGCGGCCTGCGCGGCGGCCTCGGCCACGCCGTCGGCGACGACCTCCTTGCCGAACCGCGCCGCCTGGGCCTTGGGGGCCAGCTCCAGCGCGCCGGTGGCGGTGACGGTCACGTACGGGTCGGACAGGCCGAACCAGCTCTCGACCGTCTCGTAGCCGGCGTACCTGATGAGGTAGCTGCCGTCGGGCTGCCGCTCCAGCGCGAACTGCTGCTGCACGTACCAGCCGTCGGGGTCGGCGTCGTCGGTGTCGAGCGAGCGCCAGTCGCCGCCGAGCAGCTTGCCGTTGCCCGCGTTGCGCAGCGTGGAGACGCCGCCGGTCCAGTCGGTCAGGTCCCACTGCGAGGCGGCCGTGGGCGCGGTGTCGAGCAGCGCGGCGTTGTCGTCCGGGCCGGTGCCGGTGGCGGTGAGGTACTTGCCGGAGTCCAGGTGCTTGAGCGCGACGCGCTCCAGCCCCTGCCCGGTGCTGACGTCGGCGACCCGCTCCTTGATCCCGGCCAGCGGCGTCACCTGGTACGGGAGCTGCCCGGCGTACCAGTCGCGGTAGAGCCGGTCGGCCAGCGGGCCCACCACGGCCGCCGACTTCGGCTTGGCCAGCGGCAGCGTGCCGGAGTTGCGCAGCAGCACGGCGGCCTTGGCGGCGGTCTCCCGGTTGAGCTTCTGGTTCGCCGGGCTGTTGATCACGTCCTTGGTGATCTTCTTGTACGGCCCGCCGTCCGGGTCGAAGTGCCCGAGCCGGGTGCGGATCGTCAGCGCGTTGCGTACCGCCCTGTCCACGTCGGCCTCGGTGATCAGGCCCTGCTCCAGCGCCGCCTTGAGGTTGGTGACCAGCGGGCCGCTGTTGCTGTCGTCGATGGTGTAGCTGTCGAGCCCGGCCTTGAGCACGGCGGCGAACGCCTCGGGCTTGGTGTCGTAGTAGTGCTCCAGGTCGGTGAGCGCGTGCGGGCCCCAGGCGTCGCTGACGTTGTAGAGCGTGCGGTCGGTCCACGACCGGACCACGGTGTTCAGGTCCGGGTTGACGTGGTTGGGGCGGCCGTTGACCAGGTTGTAGGAGGCCATGACGCCGGTCGCCGCGTTCGCCGAGATCGCCGCCTTGAACGCCTGCTCGTAGTACTCGTGCTTGAGCTTGGGCGTCAGGTTGGAGGAGGTGATGCCGCGGTCGGTCTCGTTGTTGTAGGCCAGGTAGTGCTTCAGCACCGGGGCGGTCTTCAGGTAGAAGGGGTCGTCGCCCTGCAGGCCCTTGCCGTAGGCCGTGGAGATGGCGCCCGTCAGGTACGGGTCCTCCGAGTAGCCCTCCTCGTTGCGGCCCGCCCGCGGGTCGCGCAGCAGGTCCACCACGGGGGCCCACACCTGAAGGCCCCACACCACCGGGTCCACGGCGTTGAAGCCGCGCGCCTCGTCGCCGACGGCCGAGCCGACCTTCCTGATCAGGGCCGGGTCCCAGGTGCTGGCCAGCCCGACGGCCTGCGGGAAGACGGTGCCGTCGGCGAACTTCTGCTTCCAGCCGTCGTTGAGGTCGTTCGACCAGGCCACGCCGTGCAGGGCCTCGGTGCCGTTCTTGTGGTAGGCGATGCCGAGCCGCGGGATCGCGGCCTGCGACTGGTGCAGCAGGCTCAGCTTCTCGTCGAGGGTGAGCCGGCCCAGCAGGTCGCTCACGCGCTGCTCCACGGGCAGGCGCGGGTTCTGGAACGGGTAGTCCGCCGCCGCCTGGGCGGGCGGGGCGGCCAGCAGGGAGGCCGTCAGGGCGAGGGCGGCCAGCAGCGGGACACGTAAGCGCATGGGAACTCCGTCACTTGATGGCGCCGACCGTCACACCACGGGTCAGCGTGCGCTGGAAGATCAGGAAGAAGGCGACCGCCGGCACGATGCCGAGCAGGGCGGAGGCGCTGGACATGGTGGCGTCCATGAACTTCTCCCCCTGCAGGACGGCGAGCGTGACCGGCACCGTCTGGGTGTCGTTGGAGATGAGGAAGATGAGCGGCAGGAAGAACTCGTTCCAGGTCCAGATGAAGAAGAAAATCAGCAGGACGTTGAGGGTGGGCCTGCTGATCGGCACCACGATCCGCCACAGGGCGCGCAGGCGCCCCGCGCCGTCGATGGCCGCGGCCTCCAGGATCTCCTTCGGGAACTGGCCCAGCACCGCGCTCAGCAGGTACGTGCCGAACGCCGCCTGGATCACGGTCATGACGATGATCACGGAGAGCCGGGTGTCGTACAGGCCGGTGGCCTTGGCCAGGTAGTACAGCGGGTAGGCCAGCGCCTCCTGCGGCAGCGTGTTGGCCACCAGGAACAGCACGAGGATCGACAGCCGCCCCTTCACCCGGCCGATGCCCAGCGCGTAGGCGTTGAGCACCGACAGCACGACGGCCAGCACCGCCACCGACGCGCTGATGAGCAGGCTGTTCCAGAGCTTGCCGCCGAAGCCGACCCGGCTCCAGAAGTCGGCCAGCCCCTGGAGGTAGAGCCCGTCCGGCAGGCTCAGCGGCCCGTGCGTGCTGTAGTCGGCCGGCGACTTGACCGCGTTGAGCGCCACCAGCACGAACGGGAACAGCATGACGACCGCCAGCACGGCCAGCGCGAGCAGCACCGCCCAGCGCCCCGGCCCCCTCACTGCTCACGCTCCTGCACCCGCAGGAACAGGAACGTCACCACGATGATGATCAGCGCCAGCACCGTGGCGACCGCCGAGCCGTACCCGACGTTGCTCTTCTGGAAGAAGTTCAGGTACGAGAAGTACGACGGGACCATGGTGGCGTTGCCCGGCCCGCCCCTGGTCAGCACGAAGATCGGCCCGAACACCTTCAGCGCGGCGATCGTGCACGTCAGCAGCACCACGAAGATCTCCGGCCGGATCTGCGGGATCGTGATGTGCCAGAACCTCCGCCACCACGAGGCCCCGTCGATCTCGGCCGCCTCGTAGTAGGCCGGATCGACGCGTTGCAGCCCGGCCATGAAGATCACGACCGGGTAGCCGAGCTGGAACCACACCATGACGCCCATGACCGTGGCCAGGGCCAGGTCGGGGTCGCCGAGCCAGTCGAGGTCCAGCCCGAGGATCTGGTTGACCGCGCCGTACGACGGGTGCAACATCCAGCCCCACACCACGCCGGCCACCGCCACCGGCAGGATCTGCGGCAGGTAGTACATCGCGCGCAGCGCCGAGGCGGTACGCGGCCCGAACCGCTTGCCGATGTAGTCGAACAGCGCGGCGGCCAGCACGAGGCCGATCGCGGTCGGCACGACGGCCATCGCCACGATCAGCCCCACGTTGTGCTGGAACGACTGCCAGAACCGCTCGTCCTCCAGCAGCCGCGCGTAGTTGCCGAGGCCGATCCAGCGCGGTGTGCCCACCCCGGACCAGCGGGTGAAGCTCGCGCCGACGTTCATGAGGAACGGCACGACGATGACGGCCAGGAAGAGGACCAGGCTGGGGACCAGGTAGAGCCAGTACCCCCTCGTACGCGCTCTCATCAGTTGCCGATGTCCGCGAGGTTGTCCTCGTACGGCTTGGCGATCTCGTCCAGCACCTGGGCGGGCGTCTTGCTGCCGTTGATGAGGTTCTGGACGCCGGCCACGAGCACGTCGTAGTAGCCGGGCGCCGGCCAGTCGGGGTAGAAGGCCAGGCCGTCCGCGGTGGTCAGCTTGTTGAAGGTCTCGATCAGCTCCTTGCTCCTGGCGTCGGTGATCGCGGCCGGGTCGGCGGCCACGGGGACGCCGCCGGAGTTGCCGAGCAGGTTCTGGACGTCCTTGCTCATGGTGATGTCGATGAAGTCGTAGGCCAGGTCCTTGTTCTTCGCCTTCTCGGGCACCACCCACAGGTTGCCGCTGGAGCCGGGCGCCAGCGTGGTGCCGGGGAACAGGAAGTGGCCCCACTGGAAGTCCTTGACCTCCGAGGCGACCCGGCCGTACCACCAGCTACCGCTGATCATCATGGGGAACTTGCCGTTCATGAACGACACGCCCATGTCCTCGGCCTTGAGCCCCGAGGAGTTCTTGGCGATGTAGCCCTTCTTCACCCAGTCGGCGAAGGTCTGGGCGCCGTAGGTGAGCTCGGGGCCGTGGAAGTCGACCTTGCCCTGGTAGGACTGGTACGCCGCCAGCCACGGCTTCTGCGCCTTGGTGAGCGCGAGCTGGTAGAAGATCTGCTGCGCCGGGTACTCGGCGCCGGCGTTGGCGATGGGGGTCACGCCGGCCTTGACGAAGGTGTCCAGGGCCGCGGTGAACTCCTCGAACGTGGTCGGCACCCGCACCTTGTGCTTGTCGAACAGGTCCTTGTTGTAATAGACCATCACGAACTCGCCGTAGTTCGGGATGCCGTACCAGTTGCCGGTGCCCATGACCCCGCGGTCGTCGTACCTGGCGGTGGTCTGCAGGCCGCCGGGCAGCAGCTTGTCCCAGCCGCGCTTGGTGGCCTCCTCGGTGAGGTCCGTCAGCAGGCCCTGCTTGGACAGCAGGCCGGCGGTGGCGTTGCCCTTGTTGTACTCCATGAGGTCGGGTGCCTCGTCGGAGTTGAGCACCATGCTCGCCGTCTTCTGGATCTGCTCGAAGCCCTTGGACTCGAACTTAACGGTGACGTTCGGGTGCGACGCCTCGAACTTCTTGATCGCCTCGGCCCACGCCTTGCCCATGGCGCTGTCGGGGGTCTCGTAGTGCCAGAGCTTCAGCACGCGCGGCTGGCCGCTCGACGCGGGCGACGGGGTCTCCGAGCCCGATCCGCAGGCCGACAGGACCAGGACCGCGGCGGCCAGCGCCGCGGCGCCTCTCAATCTGACCATGATCCCTCCACAGGGGGTGTTACGAAATGACGGCCCGGGCGGGGGCTCCGGCCACCGGGGCGATCTCGATCGCGGTGACGCGCTTCGGGCCGGTGACGGCGACGCGCAGCTCGTCGCCGTGCCTGGTGGCGACGGCGGACGTCACGCCGTCCTCGTCGTGCACGATGGTGGTGCCGTCGCCGCCCCCGAAGGCGACGAGGGTGATCTCGGCGGGCACGTCCACGGTGTCGCCCGCCCGCGTGACCGGGATGAGCGCGCCGTGCCGGACGAACAGCGGGATCTGGTCGAGCGGCTTGGCGACCCGGACGTACCGGCCGCCCCCGAGGGTCTCGCCGGTCCAGTAGTCGATCCAGGAGCCGCGCGGCAGGTACACCTGGCGCACGCCCTCCGGCGCGGTCATGGGGGCGACGAGCAGGTCCCGGCCGAGCAGGTACTGAAGGTCGGCCTGCCAGGCCACCGGGTCCTCGGGGAAGTCCACGCACATCGCGCGCATCATGGGCGCGCCGGTGGCGGCCGCCTCGACGGCCGCCGAGTACAGGTAGGGCATGAGCCGGTAGCGCAGCTTGAGCGCGGCCACGGCCTGCTCCTCGACGGCGGGGAACTCCCACGGCTCGCGGGTGGTCGTGCCGTGCAGGCGCACCAGCGGGGACAGGGCGCCGAACTGGGTCCAGCGGACGTACAGGTCGTCGCTCGGCCGGCCGGTGAAGCCGCCCGCGTCGTGGCTCCAGAACGGCACGCCGGACAGGCCGTGCGCGAGCCCTCCCCTGATCGTGCTGCCCATGGCGGCGTAGCTGGTGTAGGTGTCGCCGTTCCACTGCGCGCTGTGGCGCTGCCCGCCCAGGTACGACGAGCGCGCCCACACCAGGGAGTGCCCGTTGACCTCGCGGGTGACCTCGGCGACGGCGTCGTTGAACAGCAGGGTGTAGACGTTGTGCAGGTCGGTGCCGGTCATGCCGTTGGCGGCGACGGCGTCGGCCGGGACGCCCTCGGCGAAGTCGGTCTTGAAGGCGTCCACGCCCTGGCGCAGCAGGCCGCGCAGCAGCCCCTGGAACCAGGCGACGGCGGGCGGGTGGGTGAGGTCCACGATGCCGCAGGCGGGGAAGGAGCCGTGCCAGCAGTCGGCGACGTAGGGCTCGCCCCGCTGGTCCTTCAGGAAGTACCCGGCCGCGGCGGCCTCGGCGAAGGCCGGGCTCCGGTGCGACACGTACGGGTTCATCCACAGGCAGACCTTGAACCCCATCGCGTGCAGCTCGTCCAGCATGCGTTCGGGCTCGGGGAAGTTGACCGGGTCCCACCGCAGGTCCGACCAGTGCCCGTCGCTCTGCCAGTAGGTGTCCAGGTGCAGCACGTCGCACGGGATGCCGCGCTCCCTGATCGTGCGCGCCCGGTTCAGCACCCGTTCCTGGCTGTCCACGCAGAAGCCCGAGGAGATCCAGGTGCCGAACGCCCACTTCGGCGGCAGCGCGGGCCGGCAGGTCAGCCGGTCGTAACGGTCCAGGATCTCCGGCGGCGTCGGCCCGGCGATCACGTAGTAGTCCATGACGTCGTCGGGCACCACGATCTGCACCGCGCTGTGCGTGGACTGGCACACGTCGAACTCGGTCGGCGCGCCGCTGTCCACGAGCACGCCGTAGCCGCGGCTGGACAGGTAGAGGGGGACGTTCTTGTAGGCGCGCTGCGACTCGGCGCCGAAGGCGTCGAAGTTCCACATGAGCGGCCGCTGCCCGCGCTTGTCCAGCCGGGTGAACGACTCCCCGAACCCGGTGAACGCCTCGTCCGGGGCGGCGGCGAAGCTCTCGTGATAGGCGACGGCGATCCCGTTCGCGCTGGAGCGGCCGAACGGCAGGGTGCGCAACCGGCCGCTGATGTCGGTGTGCCCGCGGTCCTGCTCGACCAGCGTCCGCCCGGCGGCGTCGGTGAAGCGCAGGTGCCACGGGGACAGCCGGATCTCGGCCCGCAGGGGGCCGGCGTCGATCACGATCGGCTCGCCCGGCGTGACCCCGGCACGGGCCCCTGAGTACGTGCCGGGGTCCACCAGCGAGAGGGCCGCCGCCGAGCGGGGGCGGGCCGCCGCGTCCTCCGACAGCCGTACCCGGATCACGCCCTCGCCGGCCACGCCCACCTGGACGACCAGCGTCTCCTCCGCCGTGGTGACCGCCTTGAGCATCACCTCGGCGCCGTCGGCGGCGACCAGCTCGGCCGCGGTCACCGCCGACAGGCCACCCTCGCCTCGCTCGCGGACCGGCAGCTCGGGCGGGTCGGCGACGAAGTACTCGTGCGCGACCAGTGGAGGGCGATAGGGCATGGAAGCTCCTTTGAACGGCTGCGCCAACTCGTGAGTTAGTTTGGCGCCCATACCAACAAACGTCAACGGTTGACCGCGCGCCGCATCGCCCCGTGACCCCGGCGGGTCAGGGGCGGGTCGGGGCGTTCCATGAAAAAACCCGCACACGGTCCGTGGACCGGGTGCGGGTGCGGGTGCGGGGAGCCTCGGCCGCTAGATGCCGGAGGCGGTCTGCGGCTGCATGAGGCGGCGCGCGGCCTCGGTGATCGAGCCGGACAGCGACGGGTAGACCGCGAAGGTGTGGGCGAGCTGGTCGACCGTCAGCCGCTGCTGCACGGCCACCGACATCGCGAGGATCAGCTCGGAGGCGCGCGGCGCGACCACGACCCCGCCGAGCACGATGCCGGTGTGCGGGCGGCAGAACACCTTGACGAAGCCGTCGTTGAAGCCCTGCATCTTGGCCCGCGCGTTGGTGGCCAGGGGCAGCTTGACGACGTTGGCCTCGATCTCGCCCGCCTCGATGGCCCGCTGCGCCACGCCGACCGCCGCGATCTCGGGGTCGGTGAAGATGTTGGAGGCAACGGTGGCCAGGCGCAGCGGCTGCACGGCCTCGCCCAGCGCGTGCCACACCGCGATGCGGCCCTGCATGGCGGCGACCGAGGCCAGCATGAGCACGCCCGTGCAGTCGCCGGCGGCGTACACGCCGGGGGCGGAGGTGCGCGAGACCTTGTCGACCTTGATGAAGCCGCCCCGGTCGAGCTGGATGCCGGCCTCCTCCAGACCGATGCCGGCGGTATTGGGCACCATGCCGACCGTCATCAGCGCGTGCGTGCCCTCGGCGGTGCGGCCGTCCTCCAGCGTCACCACGACGCCGTCGGCGGTGCGCTTGACGCCGGCAGCCCGGGAGCGGCCCATGACGTTCATGCCGCGCCGCCGGTAGACCTCCTCCAGCACCTCGGCGCCGTCGGCGTCCTCGTTGGGCATCATGCGGTCGCGGCTGGAGACCAGCGTGACCTCCGACCCGAGCGAGCGGTAGGCGCCGGCGAACTCGGCGCCGGTCACCCCCGAGCCGACCACGATCAGGTGCTCGGGCAGCTCCTCCAGGTCGTAGAGCTGCCGCCAGGTGAGGATGCGCTCGCCGTCGGGCTCGGCCCCGGGCAGCACCCGCGGCGTCGCGCCGGTGGCCACGAGCACGACGTCGGCCCGGACCGTGCGGTCGCCGGCCCGCACGACCTGCGGATCGACCAGCCGGCCGCGGGCCCTGATGATCTCGACGCCCTCGGCCTCGACCCGGGCCGCGATGTCGGCCGACTGGGCCCGCGCCAGCTCCTTGACCCGCTTGTTGACCAGCGGCAGGTCGACGCCGACCCGGCCGGCGTCGCCGTCGGCGCCGCCGTCGAACGAGATGCCCAGCGAGGGCGCGTCGAGCAGCGCCTGCTTGCGGACCGAGGTCGCGATCAGCGTCTTGGACGGCACGCAGTCGGTGAGCACGCAGGCGCCCCCCGGGCCGTCCTGCTCGACCATCGTGACTTGCGCGCCTAGCTGCGCGGCCACCAGCGCCGCCTCGTAGCCGCCTGGTCCGCCACCGATGATCACGATCCTCGTCACCTGTCTATTCTCGCGCATGGTTCGGTGTGACATCGAACGGCGGGGGCCTCCACGCGCTAGTCTTGGCTGCTGTGCCTGTGTACGCCGCCTACGGCAGCAATCTCGATCCCGAGCAGATGGCCATGCGCGCCCCGCACTCCCCGATCCGGGGGGTCGGCTGGCTGGCCGGTTGGCGGCTGACGTTCGGCGGGCACGACCCGGCCTGGGGCGGCGCGCTCGCCACGATCGTCGAGGCCCCCGACGACCACGTGTTCGTCGTCCTCTACGACGTGCCCGAGTGGGAGGAGACCTCGCTCGACCAGTGGGAGGGCGCGGTACGCGGCGCCTACCACAAGGTGCGGCTGCGGGTGCAGACGCTCGACGGCGAGGTCCTGGCCTGGTTCTACGTGCTCGACGGCTACGAGGGCGGCCTGCCCTCGGCCCGCTACCTCGGCAGCCTGGCCGAGGCGGCCGAGCGGGCGGGGGCCCCCGACGACTACGTCAAGGAGCTGCGGGAGCGCCCCTGCACCTCGCTCGGCTGACTTCCGCGCGGCCTCGGCCGCGGGCTCAGCGCAGCGGCTGGTCCTTGGTCTCGGGCAGCACGAAGACGTACACCAGCGTGGAGATCAGCGCCAGCGCCGACATGTACCACGGGAACAGGCCGGGGTTGCCGGCCTCCTGCAGCGCGGTGCCGATCAGCGGCGCGGTGCCGCCGAACAACGCCACGGTCAGCGAGTACGGGAACCCGGCCCCCGCCGCCCGCACCCGCGTGGGGAACAACTCCGAGTTCACCGCGGCCGAGATCGAGGTGAAGCAGCCGAGGAACACCATGCCGACGAGCTGCACGGCCAGCAGGCTGCCGTAGGAGTCGGTGAGCAGCCCGAGCAGCGGCACGGGCAGGATCAGGAAGCCGAGGCCGAACGTGATCAGCATCGGCCTGCGCCCGATCCGGTCCGACAACATGCCGAGCAGCGGTTGCAGGATCATGAAGAAGACCAGGCAGATCGTGCCGATCTGGAGCGAGTCGGCCTTGTCGAACTTGACGGTGATCTGGGCGTACGTCGGCAGGAAGCTGGTCCAGGTGTAGTACGCCACGGTGCCGGCGATGGTGATGCCCACGATGGTGGCCGCCGAGCGCGGGTGGTGCCTGAGGAACTCGAACAGCTTCGGCCGGTCCGCCTCGCCGCGCCTGATCTCCTCGGCCACGCCGGAGGTCTCGTCGGCGCCCTTGCGGATCCACAGGCCCACGAGGCTGAGCACGGCGCCCACGATGAACGGGATGCGCCAGCCGTAGGACTTCATGTCGGCCTCGACCAGGGCCGTGGCCAGCAGCGCCGCCAGGCCGGAGGCGATGAGCTGGCCGATGGTCGTGCTGACGTACTGGAAACTGGAGAACAGGCCGCGGCGGCCGTGCGGGGCCGACTCCACCAGGAACGTGGTGGCGGCGGCGAACTCGCCGCCCACCGACAGGCCCTGCACCAACCGGGCGAGGGTCAGGATGACCGGCGCCAGCACGCCCGCGGCCGCGTAGGTGGGGGTCAGGCCGACCAGCAGCGAGCCCGCGCCCATGAGCACGATGGTGAACGTCATGGCGGCCTTGCGGCCGTAGCGGTCGGCGAAGGCCCCGACCAGCAGGCCGCCCAGCGGGCGCATGAAGAACCCGACCGCGAAGACGGCGAACGAGCTCAGCAGCGGCACCAGGCTGTTGCTGGAGCTCGCGGGGAAGATCTGCGCGGAGAAGTAGGTGGCCAAAAAGGTGTAGGCGTACCAGTCGTACCACTCGACGACGTTGCCGATGCTGGCCGCCATGAGCTGGCGGACCCGGCTCTTGGGGATGCCGAGTGGTGGTTGCGCCACAGGGGGTGTCGCCACGTGGGCTCCTTTGCTGACATGTGGGGTGATGGCCTACTGTGCAATCGGAAGACCGAAACAGTCAAATATCTCGCCGCACTTTTACGTTCCCGACATGGAGACGGTTGCAGGTGGACGTTCTCGACCGGCGCCTGGTCGCCGCCCTCCAGGTGAGCCCGCGCGCCTCGTGGGGCGAGATCGCCCGCGCCGTCGGCGAGCACGAGCGCACGGTCGCCCGCCGCCTGCAACGCCTCATCGCCGAGGGCGTGGTCCGGGTCACGGCCATCTACGACGACCTGCGCACCCGGCACGGCCGCCCCGCCCACCTGCACGTCCACGTGCGGCCGGGCACCACGGGCCAGGTCGCCGAGGCGCTGGCCGAGCGGCCCGACACGCGCTCGGTCTACGCGCTGACCGGCGCGGCCGACCTCGGCTGCGAGCTGGTCCCGCCGTCCCGCGAGGCCCTGCACCGTACGCTGTCGGCCGAGCTCAGCGCCATCGACGGAGTGCTGGGCACCCGGACGCAGGTGGTGCTCCACACCTTCCGCACCGTCGCCGAGTGGCACGCGCCCTACCTGACCGAGGAGGAGGTGGCCGAGCTGAGCCCGGCCCCGCCCCCGGACGACCTGCCCGACGAGGAGGGCCTGTCCCCCCTGGAGCAGGAGATCGCCGAGCTGCTGGCCGCCGACGGCCGGATCGCCTTCACCGCGGTCGCCGAGCGGCTGGCCGTGTCGGTGCCGACCGCGCGCCGCCGGGTGACCTCGCTCATCGAGCGGCGGCTGCTGCTGCCGCGCGCCGAGGTCGAGCCCGCGCTGCTCGGCCTGGAGGTGGAGGCCATGTTGTGGCTCAAGGTGCGGCCGTACGCGCTGGACCTGGTCGGGCAGCGGCTGGCCGCGCACCCGAGCGTGCGTTACTGCGCCGCCACCTCGGGCACGCACTCCCTCATCGTCCAGGTGGTCACCGCCCACGAGGCCGACCTCTACCGTTTCATGACGGGGGTCGTCGGCTCCTTCGACGAGATCGCCGACAGCGACCTCACCCTGATCACCCGCGCCTACAAGCGCGGTCACCTTCGCAAGTCCGGACTGCTCACCCTGGAGAGGACGCCATGACATCCGCCGAGCCCATGACCCCCGCCGAGAAGGAAGTCGCCGACCTCTGCGTGGAGTTGATCCGCGTGGACAGCAGCAACTACGGGGACGGCAGCGGCCCCGGCGAGCGGGCCGCGGCCGAGGTCGTCATGGCCAGGCTCGCCGAGGTCGGCATCGAGGCGACCTACGTCGAGAGCGAGCCGGGGCGCGGCAACGTCGTCACCCGCGTCGAGGGCAGCGACCCCTCGCTGCCCGCGCTGCTCGTCCACGGCCACCTGGACGTGGTGCCGGCCAACGCCGCCGACTGGTCGGTGGACCCGTTCGCCGGCGAGGTGCGCGACGGCTACATCTGGGGCCGCGGCGCGGTGGACATGAAGGACATGGACGCGATGATGCTGGCCGTGCTGCGCCAGCTCAAGCGCGAGGGGCGCCGGCCGCGCCGCGACATCGTCTTCGCCTGGCTGGCCGACGAGGAGGCCGGCGGCGTCTACGGCGCCAAGTACCTCACCGCCCACCATCCCGAGCTGTTCGAGGGCGTCACCGAGTCCATCAGCGAGGTCGGCGGCTACTCGCTGGAGGTGGACCCGTCGCTGCGGCTCTACCTCATCGAGACCGCCCAGAAGGGCCTGGCCTGGATGAAGCTCACCGCCGACGGCACCGCCGGGCACGGCTCGATGCTCAACGACGACAACGCGGTCACCGAGGTCGCGCGGGCCGTGGCCAGGATCGGCGAGCACGACTGGCCGCTGACGTACACGCCGACCGTGCGCCAGTTCCTCACCGAGGTCGCCGACGCCTTCGGCCTGGAGTTCGACGAGGCCGACCCGCAGCCGGTCCTGGACAGGATCGGGCCGCTGGTGCGCTTCGTCGGCGCCACGCTGCGCCACACCGCCAACCCCACCCAGCTCGCCGCCGGCTACAAGTCGAACGTCATCCCCGGCCAGGCCACCGCCGTCGTCGACGGGCGCTTCCTGCCCGGCTTCGAGGAGGACTTCTTCAAGACCGTCGACTCGCTGATCGGGCCGAAGGTGCGGCGCGAGTTCGTCCACCACGACATCGCGCTGGAGACGACCTTCGACGGGGCGCTGGTGGAGTCGATGATCGCGGCGCTGAAGGCCGAGGACCCGACCGCGCGGGCGGTCCCGTACTGCATGTCCGGCGGCACCGACAACAAGACGTTCTTCGCCGACCTCGGGGTACGCGGGTTCGGGTTCGTGCCGCTGCGGCTGCCCGCCGGCATGGACTTCGCGGCGATGTTCCACGGCGTGGACGAGCGGGTGCCGGTGGACGCGCTGCGGTTCGGCGTACGGGTGCTGGACAGGCTGCTCCTAAACTACTGAGCTGTGAGCAAAGACGCATACACCCTGGCCAATGAGGCCGCCGCGGCGCTGAAGGCCGCGACGGGGCTCGACACCTACGACGTGGCTCTGGTCATGGGGTCGGGGTGGGTGCCCGCGGCCGACGCGATCGGCGAGACGGTGAGCGAGGTCGCCTTCACCGACCTGCCCGGCTTCCGGGCGCCGGCGGTGGCCGGGCACGGCGGCAGGATCCGCGTCGTCCGCACCGCCGCCGGGCGGCACGCCCTGGTGTTCCTCGGGCGCACGCACCTGTACGAAGGGCTCGGCGTCGAGGCCGTCGTCCACGGCGTGCGCACGGCGGCCGCCGCCGGGGTGCGCACGCTGGTGCTCACCAACGCCGCGGGCGGCCTGCGGCCGGAGACCCAGAACGTCGGCGACCCCGTCCTGATCAGCGACCACATCAACCTGACCGGCGCCAACCCCATCACCGGCACGACCTTCATCGACCTCACCGAGGTCTACTCGCGCCGCCTGCGGGCCGTGGTCCGCGAGGTGGACCCGACGCTGGCCGAAGGGGTCTACGTCGCCTTCCGCGGGCCGACGTACGAGACGCCCGCCGAGATCCGCATGCTGCGCACCCTGGGCGGCGACCTGGTCGGCATGTCCACCGTGCTGGAGGCCATCGCCGCCCGCGAGGCGGGCCTGGAGGTGCTCGGCATCTCCCTGGTCACCAACCCGGGGGCGGGCCTGTCCGGCGAGCCGCTCGACCACGAGGAGGTCCTGGAGGTCGGCCGGGCCACCGCCGCCCGCATGGGCGTGCTGCTCGGCAAGGTGGTGGACCACCTGTGAGCCCCGTCGAGCAGGTCGTCGAGCGGGCCCGTGCCTGGCTGGCCCAGGACCCCGACCCCGACACCCGGGCGGAGCTGTCCGCGCTGATCGAGCGGGGCGACCTCGACGCGCTGCGCGACCGTTTCGGCGCCAAGCTGGAGTTCGGCACGGCGGGGCTGCGCGGCGAGCTGGGCGCCGGCCCCAACCGGATGAACCGGGTCACC
Organism: Nonomuraea sp. NPDC050783; assembly: GCF_040802095.1. Lineage (NCBI taxonomy): Bacteria > Bacillati > Actinomycetota > Actinomycetes > Streptosporangiales > Streptosporangiaceae > Nonomuraea > Nonomuraea sp. NPDC050783. The sequence goes on along the minus strand of NZ_JBFAHK010000001.1, from coordinate 212,723 downwards.
GTCATGCGTGCCGCCGCCGGGCTCGCCGCGGTGCTCGGCCCCGGCAAGCACGTCGTCATCGGCTACGACGCCCGGCACAAGTCGGACGTGTTCGCCCGCGACACCGCCGCCGTGCTGACCGGCGCGGGGCTGCGCGCCTCGCTGCTGCCCCGGCCGCTGCCGACGCCCGTCCTCGCCTTCGCCGTGCGCCGGCTGGGCGCCGACGCCGGGGTGACGGTGACCGCCAGCCACAACCCGCCGCGCGACAACGGCTACAAGGTCTACTGGGGCGACGGCTCCCAGATCGTGCCGCCGGTCGACCGCGAGATCTCGGCCGCCATCGAGGCCGTCGGCCCCGTGGACCGGCTGCCGCTGCACGGGCCCGGCACGCTGACCGAGCTGGGCGAGGACATCGTGGACGACTACCTGGCGGCGGTCACGTCCCTGCCCCTGGGGGACGCCCGCGACCTGCGGGTGGCGTACACGCCGCTGCACGGGGTGGGCGCGGCCACGCTGGCGGGCGCCTTCCTGGCCGCCGGGTTCCCGGCCCCGATGGCCGTCGAGGAGCAGCGCGACCCCGACCCCGACTTCCCGACCGTCGCCTTCCCCAACCCGGAGGAGCCGGGCGCGATGGACCTCGCCGTCGCCCTGGCCACCGGGAGCGGCGCCGACCTGGTGCTCGCCAACGACCCTGACGCCGACCGGTGCGCGGTCGGCGTGCCGCTGCCCGGGGGCGGCTGCCGCATGCTGACCGGCGACGAGGTCGGCGGCCTGCTGGCCGAGCACGTCATCACGCACACGAGCGGCGACCGCATGGTGGCCACCACCATCGTCTCCTCGACCCTGCTGGGCAAGATCGCGGCCGCGTACGGCGTGCGTTACGGCGAGACCCTGACCGGCTTCAAGTGGATCATCAAGGCCGGCCCCGGCCTGGTCTTCGGCTACGAGGAGGCCATCGGCTACAGCGTCGGCTCGGACACCGGCCTCCCGGTCCGCGACAAGGACGGCATCGGGGCCGCGCTGACGGTCGCCGCCGTCGCCGCCGCCGCCAAGCGCGACGGCCGTACCCTCCTGGACCTGCTGGACGACCAGGCCCGCCGCTACGGCCTGCACGCCACCACCCAGCTCTCCTTCCGCGTCGCCGACCTGTCCCTGATCGCCGGCGCGATGGCCCGCCTGCGCGCCCGCCCGCCCGCCGAGCTGGGGGGCCGCAAGGTCCTCGCGGCCGACGACCTGGCCGAGGGCGACGGCGGCCTGCCGCCCACCGACGGCCTGCGCTACCGCCTGGAGGGCGACGCCCGCGTGGTGGTCCGCCCGTCGGGCACCGAGCCGAAGCTGAAGTGCTACCTGGAGGTCGTCGTCCCGGTGACCACCACCCCCGAGGACGCCCGCACCACCGCCACCCACTCCCTGACCACCCTGAAAACCGACCTCACCACCGCTCTGGGTCTGTAGCCCGGGAGCCGTTGGCCGAGGTGGCCGCGCTGACAGGACCAGTGACCTTGCTCTCCTGGAACAACCATCTATGGTTGTTCCAGGAGTGGTACAACCAGAAATGGTTGTACCAAGAGGGGAGAGCCAGTGGACGGGTTCATCGGGCGCGAGCGCGAGCTGGCCGCGCTCAGCCGTTACTTCGGCAGGGTGGGAGCAGGCGACCGGCCGGGCCGCGCGATCCTCATGCGCGGCCGGAGACGCGTCGGGAAATCGCGGCTGGCGGAGGAGTTCATCCGCCGCAGCGGCGTGCCCAGTCTCTTCTTCACCGCGGCCAAAGAACCGATCGGCGACCAGCTCGAGCGTTTCGTCGCCGACGCCGCGGCCTCGGACCTGCCTGACGCCGCGCTGTTCGCCGAGGTGACCCCCACCTCATGGGACAGTGCCCTCCGGCTCCTGGCTCAGGCCGTGCCGCAGGACGCGCCGAGCATCGTGGTCCTCGACGAGCTGCCTTACATGATCGAGGGGGATCCCCATCTGGAGGGCAGGCTCCAGCGCCTCTTCGATCGCGAGTTCTCGCGCCGCCCCATGCTGCTCATCCTGATCGGCTCCGATCTGTCCATCATGGAGGCCGTCAACCAGTACGACCGCCCGTTCTACATGCGAGCCTCGGAGATGGTGGTCGATCCGCTCACGCCCGCGGACGTGGCCGAGAAGCTGCGGCTGCCGCCCGCCGAGGCCATCGACGCCTACCTCGTCACCGGCGGACTGCCGATGATCCTCGACGAATGGCCGGCCGGTGCCACGGCCCGGGAGTTCCTCGGCTCCGTCGTGTCCGACCCCACCTCGGCCCTGATCGTCAGCGGCGAGCGCGCGATGGCGGCGGAGTTCCCGTCGGAGGCACAGGCGAGAGCGCTGATGAAGGCCATCGGCTCAGGCCAGCGCACCTACTCGTCGATGCTCAAGGCCTCAGGAGGCATGGCCGGGACGTCGGTGACCCGTGGCCTGCACATCCTCATGGACAAGCGCATGATCGCGGCGGAGGTGCCGCTGTCCGTCCGCCCTTCCAAGGAGCGTCGCTACCACGTCGCGGACCCGCATCTGCGGTTCTGGCTGTCCTTCGTCGAGCCAGGCATGGCGGAGATCTCCCGCGGCCGAGGCGATCTCGTGATGCGGCGGATCGAGCGCTCGTGGACGGCCTGGCGCGGCATGGCCGTGGAACCGTTCGTCCGGGAGTCGCTGCGGCGCATGGACGGGCTGCCCGAGCGGACCGCGGCGATCGGCGGGTACTGGACCAGGACCAACGACCCCGAGATCGACCTCGTGGGGGCCGACCGGGAGCCGGTGGCCACGGTGGTCACGATGGTGGGGTCGGTGAAGTGGCTGGAGAACCGGCCGTTCGACCAGCACGACTTCAGCGAGCTGGTGGTCCACCGGTCCAAGATGCCGGGGGCCGACGCCTCCACGCCGCTGTACGCCGTCTCGCGCGCCGGGTGCGAGGTGGCCGGGGTGCGCCACGTGACGCCCGAGGAACTGGTGGACGCCTGGCGGTAGCACCCCGGCCGCGCCGCGGGGTCAGGTGAGGCGGAGCTGGAGCTCGGTGTCCCAGTGGTTCAGGTCGGGTTCGTCCATCGGGTTGGTCAGGTAGAGCTCCAGGCGGCAACCCCAGTGCTCGGTGCCGTCCTTCTCGGTCAGGTCCCAGGTCAGCCCCTCGTCGGCGGCCCAGGCCCGCACGCGGTCGTGTACCGCGGCCAGGCCGTCGGGGTGGCCGTGGTGGAGCTCGGTGACGTAGCGGCCGGCGGGAAGGGTGCCGGCGAAGAGGTCGGCCTCGGGCTCGACCGGGGACGGGACCGGGACGCCGGCCTCCACCACCAGGCGGTCGCCGGCCAGGTCGATCTCCCGGTAGCGGAAGAACGGGGCCCCGGCCGGGGTGACGCCCCGGTCGAGCAGCCAGGCGATGATCCCGCCGATGCGGTCGCCCACGACGCCGAAGGTGGTCATGGTGATGGTCGCGCGCACCCCGACGTACGGCCGCCCGGGAAGCTCGATGATCTGTGGCATGTCTTTCCTCCTTCACCTGTCCGTACGGAACGCGCCCGCGAAACTCATCGGCAGGCCGAAGGACGGGAACAGGCCGGGATCCAGGTACGTGGTGATCCCGGCGACGCGCCCGGCCACGACGTCCAGCACGACCAGCGCGAAGGGCTCCCCGTCCAGGTACTGGCCGAAGGCCGGGCACCCGTTGGCGCGCGCCGGCAGCAGGCGGGCGCCCGCGCACGCGCCGGGGGCGGCCCGGTTGACGGCCAGGATGTCGGCCCGGCCCCGCAGCCACCAGGTGAACGGCGGCATGGACATGGTCGCGTCCTCGTGCAGCAGCGACACCAGGGCGTCCACGTCGTGGCTCTCGAAGGCGGCGACGTAGCGGGCGAGCAGCCGCTCGTCCACCTCCCTGTCCCCGGCGGGGTGCGCGGGCAGCCTGGCGCGGGCCCGTTGCAGGGCGCTGTTGACGGAGGCGACGGTGGTGCCCAGCAGGGTGGCGGTCTCGGCGGCCGACCAGGCGAGCACGTCGCGGAGGATGAGCACGGCCCGCTGCCGGGGCGGCAGGTGCTGGAGCGCGGCCACGAACGCCAGCCGGACCGACTCCCGGCCCACCGCCAGGTCGGCGGGGTCGAGGACACGCTCGTCGGGGACGGGCAGGATCCAGCGCCCGGGCGGCAGCGGCTCGCCGAGAGGAGCACCGGGGACGGCGGCCGGAGCCAGGTCCACGGCCCGGGCCCGGCGCTGGGGGCCGCGCAGCATGTCGAGGCAGACGTTGGTGGCCAGGTGGAACAGCCAGGCGCGCAGCGGCCCCCGGCCGGGGTCGTACGTGCGCCAGGCCCGGACGAGCGTCTCCTGCACCGCGTCCTCGGCCTCGGAGCCGGCGCCGAGCATGCGGTAGCAGTAGCCGGTCAGCTCCCTGCGGTGCCGCTCCCCCTCGAACTCGCTCACCGCGCGGGCCACCCCTTCAGCGGGCCAGGGCCTGGTCAACGGCGCTCAGGGGACGACGATCGCGACGATCACCAGGGCCAGGGCGGCGACCCCGGCCGCGAAGGCGTCGTAGGCCCATCCGGCGCGCACCGGCGCCGCCTGCTCGTCGCGGCGGCGGGCCGACTCGGCGCGGTCGCGGATCTGGTCGCCCACCCAGTCGGCGTGCGTCCTGCCGGCCAGCGCCTCCTGCGCCGCCTGCTCGGCCCTGCTCAGCGACGGCTCGGTCTGGAACCGGCCGCGCCGCTGGCTCGCCATGCCGCGCCGCTGCGCCCTGGCCCGCTCTCTGGCGCTGCTCATCGGCGTCCACAGGCGCAGCACGCGGTCGCCGCCGAGGTGGACGCCGATCGCGTGGGAGACGGTGACGTCCTCGACCGCCGCCCACGGCACCCGTACGGTGCGCAGCGGGTTTCGGGCCACCAGCTCGTGCTCGGTGAGCACGGTCGCGGGCCGCAGCGCCACGACGTAGACGACCGCGGTCAGCACGCCCAGCACGGCCAGCGCCACCATCGACGCCTTGCCGGTGTACTTGTTGATCAGGTCGTAGACGTTGAAGGCGACGAAGGCCAGCCAGAGCCACGCCATCACGTACGCGGCCCTGGAGCGGTAGGTCTGCCTCACGGCTGCCACTTGAGCTGCGCGAAGCCGGGCTTGATGCGCCCGTTGATGAGCGCCAGCCGCTCGTCGAACGGCAGGAACGCCGACTTCATGGCGTTGACCGTGAACCACTGCAGGTCGTCCCAGCCGTAGCCGAAGGCCTCCACCAGCTTGGCGAACTCCGTCGACAGGCTGGTGCGGCTCATCAGGCGGTTGTCGGTGTTGACCGTGACCCGGAAGTAGAGCCGCCGCAGCAGCCCGATCGGGTGCTCGGCGATGGAGGCGGCGGCGCCGGTCTGCAGGTTGGACGTGGGGCACATCTCCAGCGGGATGCGCTTGTCGCGGACGTAGGCCGCCAGGCGCCCCAGCTTGGCGGTGCCGTCGCCGCCCACCACGATGTCGTCGATGATGCGCACGCCGTGGCCGAGCCGGTCGGCGCCGCACCACTGGATGGCCTGCCAGATGGACGGCAGCCCGAACGCCTCGCCCGCGTGGATGGTGAAGTGCGCGTTCTCCCGCTGGAGGTATTCGAAGGCGTCGAGGTGGCGGGTGGGCGGGTAGCCGGCCTCCGCCCCGGCGATGTCGAAGCCGACCACGCCCACGTCGCGGTAGCGCACGGCCAGCTCGGCGATCTCCCTGGAGCGGGCCTGGTGGCGCATGGCGGTCAGCAGCGTGCCGACGCGGATGCCGCGCCCGGCCGACCCCTGCTGGAAGCCCTCCAGCACCGCCTCCACCACCTGGTCGAGGCTCAGCCCCGTGGTGGTGTGCTGCTCGGGCGCGAAGCGTACCTCGGCGTAGACGATGCCGTCGGCGGCGAGGTCCTCGGCGCACTCGGCGGCGACGCGCACCAGCGACTCGCGGGTCTGCATGACGCCGACGGTGTGGTCGAACGTCTCCAGGTAGCGCTCCAGGGAACCCGAGTCCGACGCCTCCTCGAACCACTGCCGCAGGTGGTCGGGGTCGTGGGTGGGCAGCCGGTCGTAGCCGGTCTCCCGGGCCAGCTCGACGATCGTCTCGGCGCGCAGCCCGCCGTCGAGGTGATCGTGCAGCAGCACCTTGGGAGCCCGCCGGATCTCGTCAAGCTCAGGACTCATCCGCCCATGATATGACCAGCGGCGTCAGTCGCGACCGGCGCTGTCGGGCGAGAAGGCGGGCAGGCACACCGCGACGTACTCGGCGCCCTCCGGGCCCGCGCTGTAGCGGATCCGCTCGCCGGGCTCGGTGACCACCGACTGGCCGGCGGCGACCTCGGTGCGTCCGCCGTCGTGCTCGACGATCACCGTGCCGCGCAGGACGAGGGTGTACTCGGCGAACGACGGCGTCTGCGCGGGCTCGGCCCAGCCCGGCGGCGCGGTCATGTGGGCGATGGAGACCGCCTCGTCGCCGCTGTTGACGCGGCCGATGTGCTCGTCGATGAGCTTGCCGCCGGGTACGGGGATGCGGGCCGGGCCCTCGATCTTTCTCACCACGGTGGTCAGTGTGCCACGTCGAGGACCAGCCGGTTGGGCCCGCCCTGCTCCTCGATCTGGAAGGCCGCCTGCCGGGCCAGCACCAGGCCGATGCCGACGCGGCCCTCGAAGTCGCCGGTGCGGACGACGTCGGTCAGGTTGCCGAGGTCGGCCGGGTAGATCGGGCCGCCCTTCCAGGTGGGCGTGCCGTCCTCGTCGTGGGCGCTGGCGGGGAAGAGGGTGAGCTGCAGGTACGCGCCGCCGCGCACGTCGATCGCGCGGCCCGAGCCGTCCTGGACGAACTCGTCCACCCATTTCAGGTTGTAGCCGGGGATGTCGCCGTCGAGGTCGATGACCAGGCGGTCGTAGGTGGGGTGGGCGGCGTAGCGGACGGCGGTGACGACGGCGGGGTCCATGCCGTCCCGCTCGACGTTCACCTCGCTGGTGCTGGTCGGCGGGCCGGGCTCGGGCGTGGCCGCCGAGGCCCGGGGGCCGATCGCGGCGCCGGGCAGGGTGGCCGGGGTGGCCGGGCCGCACCCGGCGAGGGCGGCGGCGAGCATGGTGAGCGCGGTGAGCGCGGCGAGGCCGGAGAGCGGGGCGACGACGCGCGGGCGCGCCGGCCGGGCGCCGGACGGGGATGACGGTCGCATGCCCGGTAGATGCCCAGCCCCGGCGGGCGGCAAGCGGCGTTTTGCCTGATCGGAACGGCCTTTCCGGCGTTCAGCCGCCGTCCGGCTCTCCTTCGCGCGGAGGCGCCCGCGCCTTTGGGATGGTCCGTACGGTTCTGTCCGCGAACGGAGCCGGCCCGGCCGGCGGGGCGGCCTCCGGAGGGGAACGGCGGCGCGGCCCGCGCCCCCGGCGGGCCGCGCCGCTCCCCGGCGGGTCAGCGGTCGAGACCCGCCTCGACGACGTCCTCGCGGCGGCCGGCGCCCGCGGCCGGGACGGCGGCACCCGCCACGCCCACCGTGACGGGCTCGTGCGCGGGACCCGGCACGGCCGCCGCGCCGCGGCGTCCGCGCAGCCCGGTGGCCGCGATCGCCAGGCCGGCCAGCGCCAGCACCAGCGAGACCACGATGGCCGCCCGCATCGAGGCGATGGACGGCGTCCCGCCGCCGTCGCCGCCCGCGGTGAGCACGGCGGTCACCACGGCCAGCACGATCGCGCCGCCGACCTGGCCGGAGGTGTTGAGCAGCCCGGAGGCCAGGCCCTGCTCGTCGTCGTCCACGCCGTTGGTGGCCTGGATGTTGAGCGAGGGGAACGACAGCGCGAACGCCACGCCCAGCAGCAGCATGCCGGGGATCACCATCCCGGCCAGGCTGGGGGTGCTGTCGATGCCGAGGAAGATCGCGTACCCGCCGGCCAGGGCGGCCGCGCCGACCACGATGAGCCTGCCGGTGCCGAACCGGTCGGCGAAGTCGCCCATCTTGGTCGAGGTGAGCGCCACGAGCAGGCCCGCGGGCAGGAACGCCAGGGCGGTGCCCAGGGCCGACCAGTGCAGCAGGTTCTGGAAGTACTGCATGGCCACGAACTGGAAGGCGACGTAGGAGCCCATCAGGATGACCAGGCCCAGGTTGGCCCGCACGATGTGCCCGGAGCGCAGGATGCCGAGCCGTACCAGCGGGTGCCTCATGCGCAGCTCGGCGAGGACGAACGCGCCGAGCAGCACCGCCACGGCCACCAGCGAGCCGATGGTGCGCACCGAGGCCCAGCCGGCCTCGGGGGCCTGCACGACGGTGAAGACCAGCAGCAGCATGGAGGCGGTGATGAGCACGGCGCCCAGCAGGTCGTGGCCGCCCTCGGCGCGCTCCTCGGCGCCGCGCGGCAGCACCTTGAGCGCGGCGACGAGCGCGGCGATCGCGACCGGCACCGGCATCAGCAGCGTCCACCGCCAGCCGATCTCGGTCAGCAGGCCGGACAGGACGAGACCGAGCGAGTAGCCGCTGGCGCCGCAGGCGGTGAAGATGCTCAGCGCCTTGTTGCGCACCGGGCCCTCGGGAAAGGTGGTCGTGATGATCGACAACGCGGCGGGGGCGGTGAACGCGGCGGCCACGCCCTTCACGAACCGGGCCGCGATCAGCAGCCCGCCGTCGTCCACGACGCCGCCCAGCAGCGAGGCCACGGCGAAGACGCCCAGCGCGGCCAGGAACACCCTGCGCCGCCCGAGCAGGTCGGCGGTCCGGCCGCCGAGCAGCAGCAGACCGCCGTAGCCGAGCACGTAACCGCTGACCACCCACTGCAAGGACGAAGTGCTCAATCCCAGGTCGTGCTGGATGGCCGGCAGCGCCACCCCCACCATCGACACGTCAAGAGCGTCAAGGAAGATCACTGCGCACAGCACGGTGAGCGCTGCCCAGCGAGAGGAGATCGTTACCGTAGATGCGGAAGAGGACATGGACCAGAAGATTACATGCGTCCGCATCTTATGCAAGCGCATTTAATGCCATTGCATGAGAATTGGCAGGATGGTAACCTCCGCGACATGGACGAGGAAGTCGTGATCGACACCTGGCATTACGTCCTGGCGAAACACGCCAAGGCCATGTGCGCCCTGGAGCGTGCGCTGGGCGAGCGGCACGGGCTGGGGCCCAGCGAGTTCGAGGTCCTGGACCGGATCGTCCATCACGACAGGAAGCTGCGCCTGCAGGAGCTCTGCGACGAGGTGCACCTGAGCCAGAGCGCGCTGTCGCGGGTGGTGGCGCGGCTGGAGAAGGCCGCGCTCGTGTCACGGGACGCCTGCAGCTCCGACCGGCGCGGCATCTTCGTCTGCATCACCCCGCAGGGACGCGCCCGGCACGCCGAGGCCCTGCCCACGCAGCGCGCGGTGCTGAAAGAGATCTTCACCGAGACCCCCGCCCTGACCGCCCCCTGACCGGGCACCCCGGCCAGAGGGCGGGGCTACGGCGCGGTGACGCGGTCGATGACCAGGGGAAGGCGGCCCTCGTCGGCGGGGCCCACGGCGCAGGCGCCGTCCAGGGCCTCCAGGGCGCGCTCGAAGCGGGCCGTCTCGTCGGCGTGCAGGGTCAGCAGCGGCTGCCCGGCCCGCACCAGGTCGCCCGGCTTGGCGTGCAGCGTGACGCCGGCCCCGGCCGACACCGGGTCCTCCTTGCGGGCCCGCCCGGCCCCCAGCCGCCAGGCGGCCAGGCCGACCGCGTACGCGTCCATCCGGGTCAGCACCCCGGACGCGGGCGCCTCCACGGTCATGGTCTCGGCGGCGCGCGGCAGCACGGCGTCCGGGTCGCCGCCCTGGGCGGAGATCATCCGCCGCCAGGCGTCCATCGCCGAGCCGTCCTGGAGCGCCTGGGCCGGGTCCTTGGCCCCGGAGACCCCGGCGGCCTCCAGCATCTCCCTGGCCAGCCGCACCGTCAGCTCCACCACGTCCGCGGGCCCGCCACCGGCCAGGACCTCGACGGACTCCTCGACCTCCAGCGCGTTGCCCACGGCCCGCCCGAGCGGCCGGTCCATGGCGGTCAGCAGGGCGACCGTGCGGACCCCGGCGTCGGTGCCGAGCGCGACCATCGTCTCGGCCAGCTCCCGCGCCGTCGTGACGTCCTTCATGAACGCCCCGGAGCCCACCTTGACGTCGAGGACCAGCGACCCCGTCCCCTCGGCGATCTTCTTCGACATGATCGAGGAGGCGATGAGCGGGATCGACTCGACGGTGCCGGTGACGTCGCGCAGCGCGTACAGCTTCTTGTCGGCGGGGGCGAGGCCGGAGCCGGCCGCGCACACCACCGCGCCGGCCGTGCGCAGCACGTCCAGCATCTCGTCGTTGGACAGCGACGCCCGCCAGCCGGGGACGGACTCCAGCTTGTCGAGCGTGCCGCCGGTGTGGCCGAGGCCGCGCCCGGAAAGCTGCGGCACGTACGCCCCGCACGCCGCCACCAGCGGCGCCAGCGGCAGGGTGATCTTGTCGCCGACGCCGCCGGTCGAGTGCTTGTCGGCGGTCGGCCGGTCCAGCGCCGACCAGTCCATGCGCTCGCCGGAGCGGATCATGGCCTGCGTCCAGTCGGCGATCTCGCGCCGGTTCATGCCGTTGAGCAGGATGGCCATGGCGAGGGCGGACATCTGCTCGTCGGCCACGTCGCCGCGCGTGTAGGCGGCGATCACCCAGTCGATCTGGGCGGTGGTCAGCTCGCCGCCGTCCCGCTTGGCGCGGATGACCTCGATGGCGTCCATCAGGCGCTCCGGCTGAGGTCCTGCGGGCCGAACGCGTACGGCAGGATCTCCGCCATCGGCCTGGCCCCGTCCACGGTCTCGACCAGCAGCTCGTCACCGCCGAACTCGTACAGGAGCTGGCGGCAGCGCCCGCACGGCATCAGCAGCTCGCCGTGGCCGTCCACGCAGGTGAAGGCCACCAGCCGGCCGCCGCCGGTGCGCTGGAGCTGCGACACCAGGCCGCACTCGGCGCACAGGCCGACGCCGTAGGAGGCGTTCTCGACGTTGCAGCCGGTGACGACGCGCCCGTCGTCCACGAGCGCCGCCGCCCCCACGGGGAACTTCGAGTACGGCGCGTACGCGTGCCGCATGGCCTCGGCCGCCGCCTCGCGCAGGGCGTCCCAGTCGACGTTGGTGCTCAATGTTGCTCCCCCCGGCGGTAGCGCACGCCGTCGGCCTTGGGCGGTCGCAGGCGCTGCGAAGCCACCAGGAGCACGAGCAGCGTGAGCACGTGTGGTGTGATGAAGACGAACTCGTTCGGAAGCTGCTCGACGGTCAGCCAGAGCCAGAACAGCACGACCATGCCGAGGGCGGCGAACGCCATCAGCGTGTACTGGCGGGCGGGGCCGGCGGCCAGCTCGGCGGGCCGATCGGCGGCGAGCAGGCGCCGCACCTGGATCACCAGGTAGGCGAGCAGCAGCACCGCGCCGAACAGGAAGAACGTGGTGACGGCCCCCGAGCTGCGCAGCTGCAGGCCACTGGCGTAGCCGAACAGCGACGCGCCGGCCGCGAGGCCGCCGGGCCGCCAGTTGCCGAAGATCATGGTGGCCAGGCCGATGAAGCCGCGCCCCTGCGTCTGGCCCTCGACGTACTTGTTGGAGACGAAGACCAGGAACACGCCGCCGAGCCCGGCGAACGCGCCGGAGATGACGACCGCGACGTACTTGGTCAGGTAGACGTTGACGCCCAGCGACTCGGCCGCCCACGGGTTCTCGCCCGCCGAGCGCAGCCGCAGGCCGAAGGCGGTGTGCCAGAGCACGAAGTACGTCAGCGGCAGCAGCAGCACCGCCAGCACGACGAGGATGTTGACGTCGTGCGTCAGGCCGCGCAGGATGCCCGCGAGGTCGGACAGCAGGAACCAGTGGGTGCTCTCCAGCTTGCCGAGCAGGTCGGGCCCGTCCGACAGCACCGGCAGGCTGGGCGTCCACGCCGACCCGCTGATCGGCGGCGAGGTGGTGATGCCCGCGCCGGCCGCCGAGGCCCGGGTGCCCTCCTTGAACAGCACCTCCGACAGGAAGCGGGTGACGCCGGGGCCGAGCAGGTTGATGGCGACGCCGCTGATGATGTGGTCCACGCCGAAGGTGACGGTGGCCACGGCGTGGATGAGCCCGCCGATCGCGCCGCCCAGCAGGCCCGCCACGAGCGCGGCCACGGGCCCCCACTGGTAGCCGGCCCAGCCGGCGAACCAGGTGCCGAGCACCATCATGCCTTCGAGGCCGATGTTGACCACGCCGGCCCGCTCGGCCCACAGGCCGCCGAGCCCGGCCAGGCCGATGGGCACGGCCAGCAGCAGCGCCGCGTTGAAGGTGCCGGAGGAGGTGATGTCGTTCTCGCCGGTGATGATCCGCACCAGCGACATCACCAGCAGCAGCGCCGCGACGCCGATGAGCGTCAGGTGGTACTTGCGGACCCTGGTCATGCGGTCACCTCAACCGGGTTGTCCCTGCCGAGCTGCTGCGCCGCCCGGCGTTCCTCCAGCCGCAGCGCCAACCGGTTCGTCACCTCGTTGGCCACGACGACCAGCAGCACGATCACCGCCTGGATGATCGTGACCACCGACGACGGCACCCCGGCGAACTGCAGCGAGCCCTGCGCCCGGTCGAGGAAGGCGAACAGCAGCGCGGCGATCGCGATGCCCACGGGCTTGTTGCGGCCGAGCAGCGCCACGGCGATGCCGAGGAAGCCGAGCCCGGCGGTGAAGTTGGAGTTGAACGCGCCCTTGTCGCCGAGGATCTCGGGCAGGCCGATGAGCCCGGCGATGCCGCCGGACATCACCATGGCCGCGATGACCATCTTCTTCGGGTTGACGCCGGAGGCGAGCGCGGCCGGGCCGTTGAGCCCGCTGGCCTTGATGTCGAAGCCGAAGCGGGTGCGCTCCAGCACGATCCAGACGACGACGCCGAGCACGATCGCGACGAGCAGGAAGCCCTGCAGGCCGCCGCCGCGCGTGGGAGGCAGCGCGCCGAACCAGTCGAAGACGACGTTGAGGTTCGGGAACATGGCCGACTCCGGCAGCTCCGGAGTGGTCGTGGTGAGCTGCCCGGCGGCACGCTGGCCCGCGAACGGCCCGCGTACCAGGTACGACGTCAGGCTGATCGCGATGTAGTTGAGCATGATCGTGGCGATGACCTCGTTCACGCCCCTGGTCACCTTCATGACCGCGGGGATGAGCGCGTAGAGGCCGCCGGTGAGCGCCGCGACGACGATGATGACCGCGATCTGGATCGGCGCGGGCGCGGTGAACGTGGAGCCCACGTAGGCCGCGACGATGGCGGCCAGCCGGTACTGGCCCTCCACGCCGATGTTGAAGAGGTTCATGCGGAAGCCGACGGCGACGGCCAGGCCGGCGATGAACAGCGGCACCGCCCGGTTGATGAAGGCCGCCACGCCGTTGGACTGCGCCCGCGCGCTCTCGCCGAAGTCGAAGAAGGCGGCGAAGGCGTCCAGCGGGCTGGCTCCCGCGGCGATGATCGCCACGCTGGAGATCGCGATGGCCAGCACGATCGCGATGACGGCGCCGGCCACGGTGAGCAGCGCCCGGTTGAGCCCCGCGGGCATCACGTCTCCTCAGTGCCGGCGATGGCGCCGGTCATGTAGCCGCCCAGCCGCTCGGGCGTGATGTCTGACGGGTCGAGCGCGGCCACGAGCCGGCCGCGGTAGATGACCCGGATGGTGTCGGACAGGCCGATCAGCTCGTCGAGGTCGGCGGAGATGAGCAGCACGGCGAGGCCGGCGGCGCGGGCCTCGCGCAGGTGGTCCCAGATGGCGGCCTGCGCGCCGACGTCCACGCCGCGCGTCGGGTGCGCGGCGATGAGGAACTTGGGCTCGCCGCTCATCTCGCGGCCCACGATGAGCTTCTGCTGGTTGCCGCCGGACAGGGCGAGGGCCAGGGTGTCCACGCCCGGCGTGCGCACGTCGTAGTCCCTGACGATGCGCTCGGTGTCGGCCCTGGCGGCGCGCCGGTCCACCCAGATGCCCTTGCGGGCGGGCTTCCTGGTCTGGTGGCCGAGCACGCGGTTCTCCCACAGCGACGCCTCCAGGAGCAGGCCCTGGCGGTGGCGGTCCTCGGGGATGTAGCCGATGCCGGACTCGCGCCGCCGCAGGGTGGGCCAGGAGCTGACGTCCAGCTCGCCGAGCGTGATGCTGCCGTGCGCGGGGCGGATGCCCATGATGGCCTCGATCAGCTCGGACTGGCCGTTGCCCTCGACGCCGGCGATGCCGAGGATCTCGCCCTCGTGGATCGCGAACGACACGTCGTCCAGCAGCAGCCGCTTGCCGTCGGCGCGCAGCTTGGCGACGTACTCCTCGACCGGCACTCCCTTGGGGGCGGGGTGGTGCCCACCGGCCTCCATCGTGAGGTGCCCCACCTGGAACGCGACCCGGTCGGTCACGGTGGACTCGCGGGTCTCGGGGGTGGGCAGCTCGCTGCCGACCATCAGCTCGGCGAGCTGGCGGGCGCTGGTGACCTCGCTCCTGGGCAGGCTGGCGACGGTGGTGCCGCGGCGGATCACGGTGATCGCGTCGGCGATGCCGAGCACCTCGTCGAGCTTGTGGGAGATGAAGATGACGGTCAGGCCCTCGGCCTTGAGCTCGCGCAGGTTCTGGAAGAGCTCCTCGACCTCCTGCGGGACGAGCACGGCCGTCGGCTCGTCGAGGATGAGGATGCGGGCGCCGCGGTAGAGCACCTTGAGGATCTCCACGCGCTGGCGGTCGCCGACGCCGAGGTCCTCCACCAGCCTGCCCGGATCGACGCGCAGGCCGTGCGTCTCGGCGAGCCGCTCGATGCGGGCGCGGGCCGCGGCGCGGTCGAGCCGGCCGCCCTTCTTCGGCTCCGCGCCGAGGACGATGTTCTCCAGCACGGTGAGGTTGTCGGCCAGCATGAAGTGCTGGTGGACCATGCCGATGCCGACGGCGATGGCGTCGCTCGGCGTGCGGAAGGCCACCTCCGTGCCGCTCACCCTGATCGTGCCCTCGTCCGGCTTCTGCATGCCGTAGAGGATCTTCATCAGGGTGGACTTGCCCGCGCCGTTCTCCCCCACGATGGCGTGCACCGTCCCCGGGGCGACGGTGATGCGGATGTCATGGTTGGCGACGACACCGGGGAAACGCTTGGTGATGCCCTCCAGCTCTACGGCGGGTCGCGCCGTGGCCAGGGTGTCAGCACTCATTTCGCCTCTCCTAGGAGCAGGGCGGGATAGACAGAAGGCCCGAAGCGGACTCCGGGCCCTCGGTCGTCGGTCCTACCCAGGTTACGGCTTGGCCGGAACCGTGATTTTGCCGTCGACGATGTCCTTCTTGGCAGCGTCGAGCTTGTCCTTGAGGTCGTCGATCTCGCCACCGGTGGTGGCCAGGCCCACGCCGTCGACCTTGAGGTCGTAGACGGTGTCGCTGCCGCCCTTGGCGCCGCCCTGGAACGCCTTGATGAACTCGAACACGCCGACGTCCACGCGCTTGAGCATCGAGGTCATGATGACCTTCTGCAGGTCGGTCTCCTTGACCGTCTGCCGCTGGTCGGAGTCGACGCCGATGGCCTTCTTGCCGGCCGCGGCCGCCGCCTGGAACACGCCGAGGCCGGAGTCGCCGGCGGCGTGGTAGACGATGTCCGCGCCGTCCTGGTACATCTTCTCGGCCGCGAGCTTGCCCTTGTCGGGGGCCTTGAAGCCGGAGAAGTCACCGTCGGGGGTGAGGTACTTGACGTCGATCTTGGCGTCCGCCTTGACCGACTTCACGCCGGCCTGGAAGCCGGCCTGGAACTTCTTGATCAGGTCGTTCTCGACGCCGCCGACGAAGCCGACGTGGCCGGCCTTCGACTTGAGCGCGGCGGCCACGCCCGCCAGGTAGGAGCCCTGCTCCTCGGCGAACAGCAGGCCCGTCACGTTGGGCGCGTTGGAGGCGGAGTCCACGACCGCGAACTGGATGTCGGGGTACTCCTCGGCGGCCTTCTTGATGTCCTCGCCGTAGGCGAAGCCGACGCCGATGATCGGGTTGTAGCCCGCGTCGGCGAGCTGGCGCAGCAGGTCGCCGCGGTTGGAGCCGTCGGCGGCCGGGCTCAGCTCCTTGATCTCGGCGTTGAGCTCGGTCTTGGCCTTCTCCAGACCCGCGTACGCGGCGTCGTTGAAGGACTTGTCACCACGACCGCCGACGTCGAACGCCAGGCCGACCTTGAGCCCGCCCTTCGCCGGCTCGCTGCTGGCACCGGCGCTGGGCGCCTCGCTGGCCGTCGTTCCCCCGCTGTTGCCGCCACACGCGGCCGCTGCCATGAGCATGACGCCGGCCACGGAGCCGAGCGCCGCCCTGTTGAATCGCTTGCCGAGCAAGGCGACTCCCTTCCATTTCCCCGCCGTCGAGTTCATCGCAGGCGCGAAGAAACGTACGGCACCTGCACGGAAGATAGTTGCTTGACCAGGGCAGACCAAACCGGCACACAGGGTCGCAACCGCTCCGTTATCGACATCAGGCGCGTCCGTGACCTAGATTCCGCGCCACCCGCCACGCTATCCGCGGGCGAAGTTTTGCCCAACTTTGGGGGGTATTTGCCTCTTGCAGGGTGGCCGATCTTGGCGGAGATTCCGAGCATGCACCCTAGGAAGGCGCTCCTCGTGCCGCTGGCCGCGCTGCTCGTCGCGGCCCTGACGGGCACCCCGCCCGCCCACGCCGGCACCCCCGCCATCACGATCGAGGGCAACGCCACCCAGCCGGTCTTCTCCCGGGCCGACGCCATCAAGCAGACGGTCTTCGTCGAGGTCGCGGGCACCGACAGCGACCATGACGGCGCGCCGGACCGGGTCGCCGTGGACATCCTGCGGCCCAAGGAGACCGACGCCGGGCTCAAGGTCCCGGTGATCATGGAGGCCAGCCCGTACTACGCGGGCGGCAACGACGTCGCCAACCACCCCGTGGACGTGGACGAGCACGGCAACCCGCTGCCCACGCTCAAGTCCCTGGCGAACAAGCTGACCGCCGAGCCCTTCGACGGCTACTACGACAACTACTTCGTGCCCCGCGGCTACGCGATCGCCCTGGTGGAGAACCTGGGCAGCGGCCGGGCCACCGGCTGCCCGACCTCCGGCGACCGCAACGAGACCGCCGGCCCGAAGGCCGCCATCGACTGGCTCAACGGCCGCGCCCGCGGCTTCGACGCCGGCGGCGCCCCGGTCGAGGCCACCTGGTCCACCGGGAACGTCGGCATGATCGGCGTCTCCTACAACGGCACCCTGCCCAACGCCGTCGCCGCGACCGGCGTCGAGGGCCTGAAGACGATCGTCCCGATCGCCGCCATCTCCAGCTGGTACGACTACTACCGCGCCAACGGCGGCGTCGTGGCCCCGGGCGGCTTCCAGGGCGAGGACCTGGACGTGCTCGCCAAGTACGTCCTGACCAGGCAGAACGGCCAGGAGGCGTGCGGCGCGCTGATCGACTCCATCACCGCGGGCCAGGACCGGGTCACCGGCGACTACAGCCGGCTCTGGGACGCCCGCAACTACCTCGACGACGTGGACAAGGTCAGGGCCAGCGTCTTCGTGGTGCACGGCCTCAACGACTGGAACGTCAAGACCAAGCAGTTCGCCCAGTGGTGGTACGCCCTGGCCCAGCGGCACGTGCCGCGCAAGATCTGGCTGCACCAGGGCACCCACATGAACCCGTTCTCGCTGCGCACCGCCGAGTGGCTGCGCCAGCTCCACGGCTGGTTCGACCACTGGTTGTACGGCATCGACTCGGGCATCATGCGCGAGCCCCAGGCCGACGTGGAGATCGGCCCCGGCCAGTGGGCGCGGCACGCCTCGTGGCCGCTGCCCGGCACCGCCACCGTCCCGCTGCACCTGGGCTCCGGCGGGCGGCTGGGGCTGCTGCCGCGGCCGCTGTCGGCGCGCGAGACCTTCACCGACCAGAAGACCAGGACCGCCGAGCAGCTCGTGGAGGCCACCGGCGCGGACCCGAACCGGCTGGCGTACACGACCGCCGAGCTGCCGGGCGACGTGCGGATCTCGGGGACGCCGACGGTGTCGGTGCGGGCCTCGTTCGAGGGCGGCTCCTCGCCGTACCTGACGGCGCTGCTGGTGGACTACGGCACCGACGTGCGGGCCAACGGCACCCTGGTGCCGACCGGCGAGACCTGGTGCTACGGCCAGGGCGTGCCCGGTGACACCGGCTGCACCGCGCTGCGCGTGCTCGGCACCGCCACCACCCCGTACAAGATCGTCACCAGGGGCTGGCTGGACGTCCGCAACCGGCACCGCCCGGACCGCACCGAGCCGCTGCGGGCGGGCAAGGAGTATGCCTTCACCTGGGACTTCCAGCCGACGGACTACCTGTTCAAGAAGGGCCACCGGCTGGGCCTGGTGATCATCTCCACCGACTACGACTACACGCTGCGCTACCCGGCGGGCACGAGGATCACGCTCGCGCCCGGCCGGTCGGCGCTGCGGCTGCCGGTGGTCACGCCAGCGCGCTGGTGACCGTCGAGTCGAGCGGCCCGACCTCGCACAGGGCGGTGAGCGCGGTGGCGGCCATGACGCGCACGCCCATCGCGATCGCCTTCTCGTCCACGTCGAAGGTGCCCTGGTGGATGTCGTAGGTCACGCCGTCCGGCGAGCGGGTGCCCAGGCGGGCGAACGCGCCGGGGATCGACTCGAGGTACCAGGCGAAGTCCTCGCCGCCGAGCGACTGCTGGGTCGGGACCACCGCGCCCGCGCCCAGCACGCGCTCGGCGGCCTCGCCCAGCATCTCGACGCTGACCTCGTCGTTGACGACCGGCGGCACGCCCCGGGTGTAGTCCATGGTGGCCTCGATGCCGTAGGCGCTCGCGACCGACTCCAGCAGCGACTTGATCAGGTCGGGGGCGGCGTGCCAGGCCTCCTCGTCGAGGCAGCGCACGGTGCCCTCGGCGACGCCGTCGTCGGGGATCGCGTTGGCGGCCGTGCCGGCCTCGACGCGGCCCCAGACGAGGCTCAGCGAGGAGCGCGGATCGACCCGGCGCGACAGCGCGGCGGGCAGCTCGGTGAGGATCTTGGCCAGCGCGAAGACCAGGTCGGCCGTCAGGTGCGGGCGGGCGGTGTGGCCGCCGGGACCGGAGACCCGGACGACCAGCCGGTCGCAGGCCGAGGTGATCGGGCCGGCGCGCAGGCCGAGCTGGCCGACGTCGACCCGCGGGTCGCAGTGGAGGCCGAAGATGCGGTCGACGCCGCTGATGCCGCCGTGCGCCATGACCTCCAGCGCGCCGCCGGGCAGCTCCTCGGCCGGCTGGAAGATCAGCCGGACCCGGCCGGGCAGCAGGCCGGCCACGGCCTGCTGGGCGAGGAAGAGCGAGGTGCCGAGCAGCACCGTGGTGTGCACGTCGTGGCCGCACGCGTGGCAGGCACCCGCCACGGTGGAGCGATAGGGCACGTCCTTCTCGTCCTGCAGCGGCAGCGCGTCGATGTCGGCGCGCAGGGCGACCGTGGGGCCGTCGCCGCTGCCCACGTCACAGATGAGGCCGGTGCCCCTGGGGAGCACCTGCGGGCTCAGCCCGGCGGCGGTGAGCCGCTCGGCGATCCGCTGTGTCGTGCGATATTCGGCGAAGGCCAGCTCAGGGTGCATGTGGAGGTCGCGGCGGAACGCCACGAGATCCAGCTCGGTCTCCGCCAGGAACGCGTCGAGTTCCCCCCGCAGCTCACGTCCCCGCATATGTCACCGTCCCGTCCCCATGCCGCGCGTGCCCGGATGTCAGGAGCCGGCGCGGCTAGTGCGCTGTCGTACTCGTCCAAGTCCCGCCGTGGGCCGCTTGGTCGAACGGCCGACTCGGCGAATCAAAAAACACCCGTTGGTTCGGGTGCGTGAGATCGTCGGCATGGGCTTGCGTACGTCGGTCGCGCGTGCCGCTGCAGCCCGGGTGCACAGCGGTGGCCGTGAGCCCGATGGCGATGTCTCGACTCTATCGCTCGTGTGCGGCTTCGCGCCGACAGATACGCCAAAAGTTAGCTGTCGGCATGCCCGTAACCCCTACTAGTCACCTTACGTGATGACCGGACTGATCCTGAAATAGTCACAAGGGATCATTAGATGGTGACCCGTGGTCGCCACTTCCAAACGTGGTGGGCGATTCCGAATCCTGTCACCTTCTGTCATGGTCATCACACTTCGCCGCTGGCTGCTTTCGGGGGGAATCGGTGTTTCACTCGCTATATGATCACTAATATCCCGTTCGGGGAGAAGTATGCTGGGTTGAGCATCTTCGAGCCGAGCGAGGGGACCCTGGTGGTCGTGCCCTCGCTCTCCCTTCCGCAGGACGAGCTCCGCCGCATCAAGGCGGCCAGGTCCTACGAGGAGCGCCTGCTCTTCCTGCTGCTGACGCTCCGCGCCCCCGGGGTAAAGGTGATCTACCTCTCCTCCGCGCCCATCGATCCCGACATCATCGACTACTACTTCGCGTTCCTGCCCGATCCGGATGACGCCGCCAAGCGGCTCACGCTGATCACGCTCGACGACCCCTGGTCCCAGCCGCTGACCAGGACCCTGCTCGGCCGTCCCGACGTGCTGGAGCGGTTACGCGGCGAGATCGACGGCGACGCCTGCCTGGTGCCGTTCGTACTGAGCGAGCTGGAGGAGGAGCTCGCGGCATCACTCCACGTGCCCATCTACGGTCCGGCCACCTCCTTCGCCTATTACGGCTCCAAGAGCGGCGCCCGCGAGATCGGCCACGAGGCCGGGGTGCCCATGGCACGCGGCTTCGGCGACGTGCGCACCGCGCTGGAGATCGAGGAGGCCATCGAGTCCCTGCCCGGGGAACGGGTGATCGTCAAGCTCAACGACGCCTACTCCGGGCTGGGCAACGCCATCGTCACCAAGGCCGACCGCTCGCTGATCAGCTTCTCGGCGGGCGACGAGACCTGGGAGGCGTTCTCGGCCAAGATCAGGGAGCGGGGCGCGGTGGTGGAGGAGTACATCGAGCACCGCCCGCTGTACTACCCGAGCGCGCTGGCCCAGGTCACGCCGGACGGCACCGCCCGGGTGCTGGCCACGCACGACCAGGTGCTCGGCGGCGACAGCGGGCAGGTCTACCAGGGCTGCACGTTCCCGGCGGCGCCCGAGTACCGCGCCGAGGTGGGCGCCTCGGCCGGGCGCATCGCGCGGGTGCTGGCCGAGCGCGGCGTGGTGGGCCTGTTCGGGATGGACTTCTTCGCGCTGAAGGCCGACGCCGGGTACGCGGCGCTGCTGTGCGAGATCAACCTGCGCATCGGCGGCACCACGCACCCGTACGGCGCGGCGACGCTGACCACCGGGGCGGTCTACGACCCGGCCCGCGGCCTGCTCATGGCCGGGGACCGGCCGAAGCACTACACCGCGACCGACAACCACGCCTCCGCCTGCCTGCGCGGCCGCACGCCCGGCGAGGTCCTGCGCGCGGCCGACCGGCTCGGCATCGGCTTCGACCACGAGCGCCGCACCGGCAACGTCTTCCACCTGCTCGGGGCCGTTCCCGAGCACGGCAAGCTGGGCTTCACCTCGATCGGCGACTCCAAGGAGGAGGCGGAGGAGCTGCACGCCCTCACCCGGCGCCTCCTGAGCGGCCTCTGAGCCCGCGCACGCCGATCCAGGCGAGGACCACGGCCAGCACGAGGTTCACCGCGATGAGGACGCCGTGCACCACGTAGAAGCTCGTCGGGTGCCCGTCGGCCAGGTTGAAGCCGAGGTTGATCCATTCGAGGACCATGAACGCGCCAAGCGCGATGAGAAATCCGGCGATCTTTCGTGACATGACCATCTCTCTAGTATCGAAGGTGGATCAACGGGGGATGTGTCGCCACATGGGCATTCATCCGGGGCTACGCTGAGACCCGCCATGTGGACAAGAACCGTGCTCTTCACGGCGATCATCGCCGCGGCCCCGCTCACCGGCCCGGCCGCGCACGCCGCACCGGCCGTCCCCGTCGGCGGCGAGGCGCTGGGCAGCCGCGGCCTGGTGGTGCCCGCGGGCGTCAAGAAGCCGCCCAAGACCAAGGCTACGTCGTACGTCGTCGCGGACGTGGACACCGGCCAGGTGCTGGCGGCCAAGGACGCCCACGGCCGCTACCTGCCGGCCAGCACGCTGAAGACGCTCACCGCGCTGACGCTCCTGCCGAAGCTCGACAAGAAGCGCAGGATCCGGCCCAGCCAGAACGCCTGCAACCAGGAGGGCACCGCGGTCGGGCTGACGCCGAAGGCCACGTACTCGGTGGACGACCTGTTCAAGGGCCTGATGATGTCCTCGGGCAACGACGCGGCCATGGCGCTGGCCGAGGTCAACGGCGGCCTGGACAAGACCATGCGGGAGATGAACGAGCAGGCCAGGCGGCTGCAGGCGTACGACACCGTGGCCAAGACGCCGAGCGGCCTGGACAAGCCGGGGCAGAGCAGCTCGGCCTACGACCTGGCGCTCATCGCCCGCGCCGGCCTGGCCGACCCCGACTTCCGCCGCTACGCCGGCACCAAGCTCGCCGACTTCCCGGCGCCCAAGGGCAAGACGTACCAGATCAGCAACCACAACAAGCTGCTCTGGCGCTACCAGGGCATGATCGGCGTCAAGAACGGCTGGACGTCCAAGGCCCTGGGCAGCTTCGTCGGCGCGGCCACCCGCGGCGGCCACACGATCGTGGTGAGCATCATGCGCCACGAGGGCTACTTCTGGGACGAGGTGGCCAAGCTCCTGGACTGGGGCTTCACGGTACGCGGCACGGCCGCCCCGGTCGGGCAGCTCGTGCGCCCGCTCCCCGAGGGGCGGCCGTCGGCGCCGCAGGCGCAGTCCTCCGGCGGCCCGGTCACCCGGGTCACCCCGGCCCAGCAGCCGCCGCTGCTGGACGCGGCCTCGCGCAAGCAGACCGACCACACCAAGACGATCGGGGCGGTGGTGATCGGCGGCGGCCTGCTGTTCGGGGTGGTCTGGCTGGTGTACGGGATCCGGCGGCGCCGGCGCGGCCTAGACCTCTGACTCCTCGGCGGCCGGAGGCGCGGGCGCGGCGGAGGGCACCGGGGTGGGGGCCGGGGGCGGGCAGTAGCCCGCCGTGGCCGTCCAGGCCGCGACGTGCAGGACGAGCCGCGCCGAGAAGTTGATCCAGATGAGCAGCCCCGCGATGACCGCGAACGTCCCGTAGACGGGGTTGTTCAGCGTGGTCCCGAGCAGCAGCGTGGCGAGCTGCTTGAGCACGCCGAACCCGATCGCGCCGATCAGCGCCCCCTTGGCGACCACCTTGAACGGCTGGACGGGCCGCGCGACCCAGCCGAGCAGGATGACGAACAGCAGCCAGTCGGCCGCCAGGCTGGCCAGCATCCCGCCCAGCCGCAGCCCGACGCCCGCCCAGCCCAGCAGGAAGTCCAGCACCTTGTCCGTGGCGCTGGTGGCGAACCCGCCCACCAGCACGGACGTGATCATGGTGACCCCGATCATGACGATCGAGGACAGGTCGCGCAGCTTGCCGAGGAAGAAGTTGGGCGGCGGCTCGGTGGTCATGTAGATCTCGCGCAGCGCCCCGCGCAGCGCGTCCAGCGCGCCGAGCCCGGCGTACAGGAGGCCGAGCAGGCCGATGATCCCGGCGGTCGCCTTGGCCTCGGCGATGCCCTTGAGGTCGAGCTGGTCGGCGATGCCCGGCAGCCGCTCGGTGATCGCGGCCTCCAGGGCCTGCCGGGTGGCCTCGCTGGTGGTCACCACGTAGCCGAGCAGCGCGTACGACAGCGCCACCAGCGGGAAGAACGACAGGAAGGCGAAGTAGGTGACCGCGCCCGCCAGCCGGTCGCCGGACTGGAGCTGGTAGCGCTGCACCCCTCGGATCAGGTGGTCGAACGACAGCCTGCGGACCCGCCAGTAGTCGACCCTGCGCCGGCCCCACGCCCGGACCGCCGCGACGCGCTGCCCCAGATCCGCCATCCACGCCCTCCCCGCGTCACCCCGTGACCGCGGCGGCGGACTCCCGGAGGGAGGTGAGGACCGTCGCCAGGTCGTGATGGAGCATCTGCCCATTCCGCTTCACGACACGCCCACCGACCAGCACCGTTTCCACGCACGCAGGGTCCGCGTTGAGCACGACGGCCCCGATGGGGTCGTGGGCGGCGGCCAGGCCGAGCCTGTCGGTGCGCAGCAGCACGACGTCGGCCTGCTTGCCGGGCCGCAGCGAGCCGACGGAGCCGGCCAGGCCCAGCACCTCGGCGCCCTCGATGGTGGCCATGCGCAGGGCGTCGCGGGTGGTGAAGCCGAGCCCGGCACCGCCGGGGCGGCCGCGTTCGAGCAGGTGGACCGCGCGCATCAGGCTGAACATGTCGCCGGGGGCGCACACCACGGTGTCGGCGCCGAGCCCGGCCGGCAGCCCGGCGGCCCTGGCCCGGCCGGCCTGCGGGTAGCCCATGCCGAGGGTCATCTCGTCCACGGGGGCGAGCGAGACGCCGCCGCCGCTGCCGGCGATGCGCTTGAGCTCCTCGTCGGTGTAGTGCAGCGCGTGCACGAACGTGGTGGGGACGGCCAGCAGGCCGTGCTCCTCCAGGAACGCCAGCCCCCGCGCGGCGCTCTCCCGGCCGTGGCCGCCCAGGTGGGCGGTGACCGGCAGGCCCAGCTCGGCGGCGAGCCGCCACTCCGCCAGCGACCGTTCCTCGCCGGCGATCTCCGGGCCGAGCGCGGCCAGGGCCATCGACAGGAGGCCGCCGGTGTTGTCGAACAGCTCCTCGCGCACGCGCCGGGTCTCGCGCTCCAGTCCGGCGGGGTCGCCGCCGTGGCAGTAGCCGAAGACGGCCCGGACGCCGGAGTCGCGCAGCGCCTGGACGGCGGCGCCGGTGTGGGCGGGGGTGAGCTGGATGTGCGACCAGTCGAGCAGCGTGGTGACGCCGGTGTCCAGGCACTCCAGGGCGCCGGCCAGGTTCCCGGCGTAGACGTCCTCGGGACGGAAGCGGGGGGCGGCCTCGCCGAGGACGCGGGCCAGGTAGCCGTCGAAGGTGACGTCCGGCGCGAGTGCCCTGATGGGGGCCTGCCAGGTGTGCCGGTGGGTGTCGACGAAGCCGGGGAGCACCAGGCGGCCGGTCGCGTCGATCACCTCGGCGCCCGGCGGCTCGGGCAGGCCGGGGGCGACCTCGGCGATGACGCCGTTCTCGACGCGGACGTCGGCGGGGCCGAGCACGACCGGCTGGGGCTCGGTGTCGATGACGACGCCGTTCTTGATCAGGAGGGTGGTCAGCATGGTCGAAAGCTTAATGAGAAGCTTTCAAGAAAGCAATCCGATGATGGGTATTCTCGGTGAGGTGAAGTCCGACGAGATCGACGCGATGGTCCCCCGCTGGACGCAGGCGGGCCTGTCGTCGTCGCTCATCGCCACCCTGGAGCTGAGCAAGCGCGTCGCCCGGCTCGACCAGCTCTTCGAGCAGGCGGTCAAGGCCGAGCTGGCCGAGCTGGGGCTGACCTACGCCGAGTTCGACGTGCTGGCCGCGCTGAGCCGGTCGGCGCCGCCCCGGATGAAGCCGAGCGAGCTGTCCAAGGGCCTCATGCTGACCTCCGGCGGCATCAGCAACGTGCTGCAACGGCTGACGGCGGCCGGCTACGTCGAGCGCGAGGCCAACGCGGGCGACGCGCGCAGCCGCTGGGTGCGGCTCACCGAGGAGGGGCGGCGGGTGGCCGCCGCGGCCCTCGAAGCCTCGTCGCGGGCGCACCAGGCGGTGGCGGCCGGCGTCCCCGAGGAGGCACTGCGCCGGGCCGCCGACGCCCTGCGCGAGGTCCTGGCCCCCCTCGGCCGCCGCCGCCTCCGCTGAGGCGGGCCACCGGCGGGCACGGGCAGGCGCGGGCAGGCGGTCGGGCGCGGGCGGGCACGAGCGGGCGCGGGCGGTCTTCCCGGGTGCCTTCTCGAATACCCTTCACGTTCCTGACCTGCGCGGAAACCGTGGCAGGCGGGGTTTCTGAGCCCTAGCCTGGCTGTGTCGCGACACAGCCAGGAGGCGCCAGCCGATGACCGAGATCAGCACCGGTCAGATGGTCCGGCTCCAGCGCGAGCGAAGGGGCATGAGCACCACCGCGCTGGCCACCCAATCCGGATGCACCCCCCGTCACATCGAGCTCATCGAGCACGGCAAACGGACCCCTTCGCTCCCCCTGCTGCGGGAGATCGCCAAAGTGCTGGGCGTACGCACGGCCGTGCTGCTGGGCGAGACCCCGCGCGACTCGCACGAGCCCAGCAGGCCGCAGATCGGCGACATCGAGCGGGCCCTGTTCACCTGCCGCTCCCTGGCGCCCGACCTCGAACCACCGGACGCCGACCAGCTCGCCGAGCGGGTGACGGCGGCCCGGGGCGCCTGGTTCTCCTCGGCCCGCCGCTACTCGATCCTCATGGCGGCGCTGCCGTCCCTGATCACCGACGCCGAGAGCCTGGCCGCCGAGCGCACGCCGCGCGCCAGCAGCGTCGCCACCGACGCGTACATGCTGGCCAGGGGCGTGCTCAAGCACCTGCGCCGGGTGGACCTCGCGCACCTCGCGGCCGACCGCGCCATGCGCCTGGCCGAGGAGTCGGCCGACCCGCTGACGATGGCGTGGGCCTACTGGAGCCTCGGGCAGTCGATGCTCTCGGACGACATGCACCAGATCGCCTACGACGTCGCGCGGCGCGCCATCGAGCTGCTCGAACCGCACGTCCCCGACGGCGACGAGCGGCACATCAAGGCGCTCGGCGCGCTGCACCTGCTGGCCGCCGTCGGCGAGGCCCGCGCGGGCGACGACGACCGGGCCAAGGAGCGCGTGCGCGGCGTGGCGGCCCGGCTGGCCGAGCGCGTCCAGGACGCCTCCGACGTCTACGACCTGGCCTTCTTCGGCCCCACGAACGTCGCCATCCACATGGCCAGCATCGAGAACGACGCCGGCCGCCCCGAGAACGTGCTGCGCATCGCCGACGACATCGACCTGCGCACCACCCCGTCCATCGAGCGGCGCACCACCCATCTCGGCCACGTCGCCCGCGCCTGCGAGGACCTGGGCGACGACGCGGCGAGCCTGCTCCACCTGCTGCGCATCGAGCGCGAGTGCCCGGAGGAGCTGGAGCACAAGCTGCTGCTGCGGGAGATGGTGCGGGCGCTGGCGCGGCGGGCGCGGCCGTCGTGGGCCCCGGAGGTCCGCCAGCTCGCCGAGCGGCACGGCATCCTCGGCTGAGGCCGGGCGAACTGAGAGTTCCTGCGCCCGAGTTCGTCACGCAGCGGCACGCCGGTGGCACGCTGCGTTCATGACCACAGCGCCGAGTGCCGATCTCGTCATGGAACGACTGCTCCAGGAGGCCGCGAGGGAGTTCCCCGGCTGGACGTTCGGGCGGGATGATACCGGCTGGACCGCCGCCCGCGGTGCCCTCCGGTTCACCAGGCCCAGCCTGGCCGCCCTGCGCGCGCTCCTGCGCGTCCACCGGGCGGCGCGGCGCCGGTGAGCGGCCGGCCCACGGACGCGGACGCGCTCCACGCGGGGCGGCAGCTCGCCGTCCTGCGTACCACGTACCCGGGGTGGGAGATCGACCACCTTGCGGACCGGCCCGCCCCGTGGACGGCCGTCCTGCGCCGGCCGGTCACCGCGGGGCTGCTCGCGGCAGGGGTGCGCCGGCGCCTCGACGGCCCCGACGCGGTCACCCTCGCCTCCGCCCTGGCCCACCAGGCGTCGCTGCTGCACAACCAGCGCCTGGAGACGTGGCGCGGCTGAACCCCCTCCTGACCCCCTCCTACCGGTCGCCATCCTTCGTCCTCCTCCAGTCGGATGGCTACCGTCCTCTCACCCCCGACACCCGCCGCCGGGAGGGCAGGCCCCGGCGGCGGGTTCCCTCCTCAGGACGACCCGCCCAAGGCGACCTGCTCAGGGCGACCCGCTCAGGGCGACCCGCTCAGTACGACCCGCTCAGTGCGGCCCGCCGGCGGCCGCGATCCGTCCGGCGACGGCGTCGAGCACCAGGTCGAGACCGTGCGCGAAGCGGTCGAGGGCCCGTTGCAGCGCGTAGGGCAGCGCGGTGCCGGACACGCCGAACGCCCCCGCCTCCTCCAGCTCGGCCAGCAGCGGGAAACGCCCGTTCATGCGCTCCTCCAGGAACGGCACCTGCCGCTCCCACCACTCGTCGTCGCCGCCGGTGCGCTCGGGCGCCTGCTCGGCCTCGACGACGGCCGAGGCCGCGCCCCGCGTGTACGACTCCACCGCCGCCACGCAGCCCACCACGTCCGCGGCGGACAGCCCGCGCCCGTGCAGCAGGGCCAGCGTGGCCTCGTAGCGGGCCAGGACGTGCGGGCCGAGCACGGTCCGCGAGGTGGACACCCGCAGCAGCCACGGATGGGCGCGGCAGGCGTCCAGGTCGGCCTCCGCCACGCCGCGCAGCCCCGCCCGCCAGCCGGAGGTGGGGTCGGGCAGCGGCCGGCCCGCCGCCACCCGGTCGACCATGAGCTCCAGCAGCTCGGCCTTGCCCGGCACGTACGTGTACAACGACGCCGTCCCGATCCCGAGCGCCCGGGCCAGCGCGCGCATGGACAGCGCCGCCGGCCCGGCGCGGCCGGCCTCGGCGATGGCGGCGTCCACGACGGCGGTCAGCTCCAGGCGTTGCCGCGGCCCGCGCCTGGCCGCCGGGAGGCCGTCCCAGAGCAGCGCCATCGTGCGCGCGGGGTCGCCCCGGCCCGCGTGCTCCATCAGGAGACCTCCTGCCGCCGCAACCCCGAACACCGTACGACGTTTCACGGCCGTCCTGCCCGGCTACCGGGCACCCGGTTCCGGGGTCACCTGCCGCCAGGAGCGGCCCGGCCCGTACGTCTCCGGCCCCGAGCAGCCGGGGGCGCCGGGGTCAGAACTTGGGAAGGAGGCCGACGCGGTCGCGGACCTGCTCCATGGTCTGGCGGGCGACCGCTCCGGCGCGCTCGGCGCCCACCGCGAGCAGGCGGTCGAGCTCGGCCTCGTTGGACAGCAGCTTCTCCGTGCGCTCCCGGATCGGCGTGAACGTCTCGACGACGGCCTCCGCCACGTCCTTCTTGAACGTGCCGTAGCCCTGCCCGGCGTAGCGGGCGACCAGCTCGGGGATGGGCGTGCCGGTCAGGGCGGACTGGATGCGGAGGAGGTTGGAGATGCCGGGTTTGTTCTCCTCGTCGAAGAGCACCTCGGTGCCGGTGTCGGTCACCGCCCGCATGACCTTCTTCCGCAGCGGCCCCGGCTGCTCCAGCACGTCGAGGATGCCGGCCGGGCTGGAGGACGACTTCGACATCTTCGACGTCGGGTCCTGGAGGTCGGTGATCTTCTCGACCTCCTTGGGGATGTACGGCTCCGGCAGCGTGAACGTCTCGCCGAAGCGGTGGTTGAAGCGCTGGCCGAGGTCGCGGGTCAGCTCCAGGTGCTGCTTCTGGTCGGCCCCGACCGGCACCTTGTCGGCCTGGTAGATGAGGATGTCGGCGGCCTGCAGGATCGGGTAGGTGAACAGCCCGACGCTGGCCGCGCTCTCCCCGAACTTGGCCGACTTGTCCTTGAACTGGGTCATCCTGGCCGCCTCGCCCATGCCGGTGAGGCAGATCAGGATCCAGGCGAGCTCGGTGTGCTCGCGCACGTGCGACTGCACGAAGACCGTGGAGCGCTCGGCGTCGAGCCCCGCGGCGAACAGCTGCGCGGCGGCCACGCGGCTGCGGCGGCGCAGCGCGGCGGGCTCGGTCGGCACGGTGATCGCGTGGAGGTCGACCACGCAGTAGAAGGCGTCGTGGGTCTCCTGCATGGTGACCCACTGACGGACCGCACCCAGGTAGTTGCCCAGGTGGAAGGAGTCCGCGGTGGGCTGGATGCCGGAGAGAACACGAGGTCTGGCCATAGCAGGCAATTGTGTCAGGAATCCTGGTCGGGGGGCGACTCGGTGCCCGGGCGGCGTTTCACCCGCACGCGGGCGATGCGCCGCCCGTCCAGCTCGATGACCTCCAGCTCGAAGCCGGGCAGCTCCACCCGCTCGCCGATGGCCGCCACGTGGCCCAGCACGGCCATGACGAAGCCGCCCAGCGTCTCGTAGGGGCCGTCGGGCAGCTTGATGCCGGTCTCGGTGGCGAAGTCGTTGAGGTTGGTCAGGCCGTCGATCTCGATCTCGCCGGCGGGCAGGACGACGACGTCGTCCTCGACGTCGTACTCGTCCCTGATGTCGCCGATCAGCTCCTCGACCAGGTCCTCCATCGTGACGATGCCGGCCGTGCCGCCGTACTCGTCCACCACGATGGCCAGGTGCTGGCCCTCGGCGCGCATCTCGTTGAGGGTGGTGAGCAGGCGCTTGGAGGCGGGCACGAACTTGGCGGGCCGGATCGGCACGAGCGCGCTGATCGGCTCGGTGCGGCCGGACAGCTCGGGGTCCAGCAGGTCGCGCACGTGCACGAAGCCGATGATCTCGTCGTACGACGTCCGGTAGACGGGGAAGCGGGAGTGCGGCAGGCGGGCGGCCAGCGCGGCGGCCTCGGTCAGCGGCTTGTCGGCCTCCATGAACTCGACCTCGGTGCGCGGCAGCATCACCTCCCTGAGCTGCCGTTTCCCGGCGGCGAAGACCTCGGCGATGAGCTTGCGCTCGTCGGCGGTCAGGTCGGTGTGGCCGACCACCATGTCGCGCAGCTCCTCGGTGGTGACCTCCTCGCGGTCGGCCTTGGGGTTGCCGCCGAGCAGCCGGACCACGCCGTCGGTGGAGACCGACAACATCCAGATGATCGGGCGCGACAGGCGGGCGATCCAGTCGAGGAAGGGCGCCACGAGGAGCGAGAGCCCTTCGGCCCGCTGCAGGGCCAGGCGTTTGGGTGCCAGCTCGCCGAGCACGAGCGAGACGTAGGAGATGGCCAGCGTGACGAGCACGAGCCCGGCCACGGGGGCCGCGCCCGCGGGCACGCCCCAGCCTTCGAGCACGGGCGTGAGCTGCGCGCCCAGCCGGTCGGCGCCGAACGCGGCCGACAGCATGGTGGCCACGGTGACGCCGATCTGGACGGCGGACAGGAAGCGGTTGGGATCGCGGGCGAGCTTGGCCACGCGTTCGCCCCGGCGACCGCGGTCGGCCAGCTTGCGGACCTGGCTGTCGCGCAGGGAGACCATCGCGATCTCGGCGGCGGCGAAGAAGCCCCCGATCAGGATGAACAGGAGGACCAGGGCGATGTTGGCCGCGACAGTGTCAAACATGGTGGTTGGCAGCGTATACGCGAGCTTTCCCGCGTATGCTGAACGGCAGGGCTGACAAAATCAAACATATTTGAACAGGAGCACACATGAGGTTGCTGGTGACCGGAGGGGCCGGATACGTCGGCAGCGTCGTCGCGGCCCAGCTCGTCGAGGCGGGCCATGACGTGACCGTACTCGACGACCTGTCAACGGGGCATCAGGACGCGGTGCCGGACGGCGCCCGCTTCGTGCGGGCCGACATCGCCGAGCCCGGCGACGCGCTCGACGGCGTGGACGCGGTGCTGCACTTCGCGGCCAGGTCACTGGTGGGCGAGTCGGTGGAGAAGCCGGGGCTGTACTGGGCGCACAACCTCGGCGGCACGCTGGCGCTGCTGGAGGCCATGCGGGACAGGGGCGTCGGCAGGATCGTGTTCTCCTCGACGGCGGCCACGTACGGCGAGCCGGAGCGCTCCCCCATCGAGGAGAGCGACCCGACGCGCCCGACCAACCCCTACGGCGCCTCGAAGCTGGCCGTGGACACCGCGCTGAGCGCGTTCGCGCGCCTGCGCGGCCTGGGCGCGGTGAGCCTGCGCTACTTCAACGTGGCCGGCGCCTACGGCCGCTTCCGCGAGCGCCACACGGTCGAGACCCACCTCATCCCGAACGTGCTCAAGGTCGCCACCGGCGAGCGCGAGTCGGTCAGCGTCTTCGGCACCGACTACCCGACCCCCGACGGCACCTGCGTGCGCGACTACATCCACGTCGCCGACCTGGCGCGGGCGCACCTGCTGGCGCTGGAGGCGATCACGCCCGGCGAGCACAAGATCTACAACCTGGGCAGCGGCACCGGCTTCAGCGTCCAGGAGGTGATCTCGGTCTGCCGGGAGGTCACGGGGCACGAGATCCCGGCGGCGTTCGCCGGGCGCCGGTCCGGCGACCCCGCCGTGCTGGTGGCCTCGTCCGCGAAGATCCAGCGCGAGCTGGGCTGGAAGGCCGAGCGGCCGGCGCTGCGCGACATCGTCTCCGACGCCTGGGCGGCGCTTTCCGGCGAATGACGCACAGAGGCACCGGATATGTGCTGTAGTACCCAAACGTGAAGAGATTTTCACCCAGGGTCACGATGCTGATCTTCGGTGCTCTCATCGCGGGCGGCAGCCTGCTCGCCGCCGCCGGGGTGGTCTTCGTGACCCCGCAAGCGGCCCCGGCCGCGCCGCGGGCGAGCTGCCCCGCCCAGAGCGGGACGGACTCCGCGCGGAGCGGGCCGGGCTCGACCCCGAGCGGGCCGGACCGCCGCTGAAGGCGAACGCCCCCCGCCGGTCCGGCGAGGGGCGCCTGTCCGGGGACGGATGCCAGGAACCAGGTGTACCAGGGGTCAGATGAGGCCCAGCTCCTTGACCGCCGCGCGCTCCTCCTCCAGCTCGCGCACGCTGGCGTCGATGCGCTCGCGCGAGAAGGCGTCGATCTCCAGGCCCTGGATGATCTCGAACCGGCCGTCCACGGCGCGCACCGGGAACGACGAGATCAGGCCCTCGGGCACGCCGTAGGAGCCGTCGGAGACGACCGCGGCGGAGGTCCACTCGGTGCCGTGGACCCAGTCGCGCACGTGGTCGATGGCGGCGTTGGCGGCCGAGGCGGCCGAGGACGCGCCACGGGCGTCGATGATGGCGGCGCCGCGCTTGGCGACGGTCGGGATGAAGGTGTCCTTCAGCCACTCCTGGTCGACCTGCTCGGCCGCGACCTTGCCGCCGACCTCGGCGTGGAACAGGTCGGGGTACTGGGTGGCGGAGTGGTTGCCCCAGATCGTCATCTTCTTGATCTCAGTGACCGGCACCTGCAGCTTGGCCGCGAGCTGCGACAGCGCGCGGTTGTGGTCGAGGCGGGTCATCGCGGTGAAGCGCTCGGCCGGCACGTCGGGGGCGTGCTGCTGGGCGATGAGCGCGTTGGTGTTGGCCGGGTTGCCCACGACCAGGATCCTGATGTCGTCGGCCGCGTGATCGTTGATCGCCTTGCCCTGCGGGCCGAAGATGCCGCCGTTGGCGCCGAGCAGGTCGCCGCGCTCCATGCCGGCCTTGCGGGGCATGGCGCCGACCAGCAGCGCGACGTTGGCGCCGGCGAACGCCACGTTGGGGTCGTCGGTGATCTCGATGCCCGACAGCAGCGGGAACGCGCAGTCGTCCAGCTCCATCGCGGTGCCCTCGGCGGCCTTCACGGCGGCCGGGATCTCCAGCAGGCTGAGCTTGACCGGCACGTCGGCGCCGAGCAGCTGCCCCGACGCGATGCGGAACAGCAGTGCGTAGCCGATCTGGCCGGCGGCTCCGGTGACGGTCACCTTGACGGGCGCAGTGGCTGACGACGCCATGGCCTTTCCCCTAACTCACGGCAGAATGTTCGGACGTTGGGGATGTTACCCGCTCGTCATCCGCAGGTTTCCATCGCGGGTTGCCGTAGCTCGGGTTTGAAGTCGACCTTGCCGAAGTATCGGTCCAGGAGCTCCTTCATGGCCCCGGTGCGGTAGAGGTCGGCGATGATGCCGTTCACCGCCTTGCAGGTGGCGGCGTCGCCGGGCGGGAGGCCGACGCCGTAGCGCTCGTTGCTGAGCTTGGCCCCGAGGACCTTGTAGCGCAGCGGCTCCCGGTCGGCGAAGCCGGCCAGGATGAGGTCCTCGCCGGGGATGGCGTCGACCTTGTCGGTCCGCAGGTAGTCCATGCACTCGGCGTAGTCGCCGGCGAGCACCGGCTTGACCTTCACGCGGTCCTGGACCTCTCCCGTGGACGGGCTGTTGGGCGCGCAGATGCGCTTGCCCTTCAGGTCCTCGATCTTCTCGATGCCGCTGCCCGCCCGGACGAGGACGTCGCGGTGGGCGAGGTAGTAGGGGCCGGCGAAGCGGGTGCGGCTGTCGTCGATCACGTACGTCGCCACGACCAGGTCGAGCTCGCCCTCGGCCAGCCCGGTGGACCGGTCGTTCCAGCCGACCGGCACGAACGACATCTCCTTGGCCCCGAGGCCGGTCGCGACGCGCCGGGCCAGCTCGATGTCGAAGCCCTCGAACACGTCGCCGTTGAGCAGCCCGACGCCGGGCAGGTCGCTCTTGACGCCGATGACGATCTTGCCGGTGGTGGCCACCTTGTCCACCACCGAGGCGAACGACGGGCCGGTGCCCGCCGGTCTCGTCGGCATGGTCCGCTGCTGCATGGACAGCGGCGGCCAGCCGTTCATCGCCGCGACCAGCGCGGCGGCGGCGACCAGCACGAGCACGCCGGCGAAGGCCAGCCAGACCCGCATCCCGGGCCGCCGCCTGGCGGGCCCCGCGGGCCCGGTGGGCTCGGCGTGCGGGGGCGGGCCGGTCTCGGCGGGGACGGGCCGGCGGCCGTTGACGGTGTCGGCGGCGGCGGCGGCGTCGGCGGGCGGGGAGGTGAGGGAGCGCCGGCCGGTGGCCTCCTGCGGCTCCGGGGCGGGCTCGGCCGGCGCCTGCGGCCCCGTGCCGTGCTCGCTCCCCGCCGAGGAACCCGCCGAGGGACCCGCCGGGGAGCCGGTGGCGTGTTTGGGAGGCAGGTCGGTGACGGACTTGGCCGACACCCGGCTGAACGGCGTGGTGTCGTCGCCCGCGACCTGCACGCCGCGCGTGAGCACGGCGGTGGACGCCTCCACGTTGGACGACTGCCCGAGCAGCCGCAGCAGGATCTGGTCGGCCGAGGGCCGCTCGGCGGCCGACTTGGCCAGCGCGTCGCTCACCACGCCGCGCAGCGGCTCCGGCAGCATGCCGACGTCGACCTCGTGGTTGAGGATGCGGTTGAGCACGGTCGCGATGGACCTGCCCTCGAAGGCGGTCTTGCCGGTCGCCGCGAACGCGATGGTCGCGCCCCACGAGAAGACGTCGGTGTAGGGGCCGATGTCGTCGCCGGCGATCTGCTCGGGAGCCATGTAGGCGGGCGTGCCGATGGCCCGGCTGGTGATCGTGCCGGTGGAGTCGACGATGCGGGCGATGCCGAAGTCCACCACGCGCGGCCCGTCGGCGGCGATCAGCACGTTGTCGGGCTTGAAGTCGCGGTGCACGATCTGGGCGTGGTGGATGGCGGTGAGCGCGGTGGCGGTGCCGATCGCCAGCCGGTCGAGGGCGGTGCCGGTGAGCGGGCCGTCGGTCTCGACGATCTCCCTGAGCGAGCGGCCGTCGATGTACTCGCTCGCGATGTACGGCGTGTCACCGTCCAGATCGGCCTCGATCACCCGGGCGGTGCAGAACGACGCCACCCGCTGCGCCGCTTTCAGCTCCCTCGCGAAGCGCGAGCGCGCGATGGTGTCGCCGGTGAATTTCACGTGCAGCAACTTGATGGCGGCACGCTCGCCCGCGTCGTTGACCCCCAGGTAGACAATGCCCTGACCACCCTCGCCGATGCGTCCGGAGAGCCGGAATGACCCCAGCAGAGGGGGATCGCCGGCCACCAGCGGCGCGATCTGCGGCATTCGTCCGTCCCCACGTTTACTGAACCCCAACGAGGCAAACTTTACGACGCTCAGCAACTTCACAGGGATCCGTTAACCGTTCGTGACGTCACGGTTTGCCACACAGTGTCACGAAATCATGCAAATTGCAGAATAACGGAGCCCTTGCATCGGCGCGCGCCCTGGCGGAGAGGCTCAAGATCATGGACCGTCCCTACGACATCGTGCTCTTCGGCGCGAGCGGGTTCACCGGCGCGCTGACCGCCGCCTACCTCGCCGGGGCCGTGCCGCCCGGCGCGCGCTGGGCGCTGGCCGGACGCGACCGCGCCAAGCTGGAACGGCTCGGGCTCGACGTGCCGATCCTGACGGCCGACGCGGCCGACCGCGCCGCGCTGGCCGACCTGGCCGCCAGGACGCGGGTCCTCGCCACCACGGTCGGCCCGTACGTGACGCACGGCGGGCCGCTGGTGGCCGCCTGCGCCGAGGCCGGCACCCACTACCTCGACCTGACCGGCGAGCCCGAGTTCGTGGACCGCACGTACCTGCTCCACCACGACCTGGCCGCGCGTACCGGCGCCAAGCTGGTGCACGCCTGCGGCTTCGACTCCGTCCCGTGGGACCTCGGCGTGCTCCACACGGTCGGCAAGCTGCCCGAGAACGTGCCGCTCACCGTCAGCGGCTTCCTGCGGGCCAGCGGCCGCCCGTCCGGCGGCACCCTGTCCACCGCCCTGACCGTCGCGGGCCGGACCCGCCAGGCGGCCGAGGCCGCCGCCCGGCGCCGCGCCGTCGAGCCCCGGCCCAAGGGCCGCAGGATCAGCTCCCGGCCCGGCGGGCTGCGTTACGTCGGCGGCTGGGCGCTGCCGATGCCCACCCTCGACCCGCTCATCGTCGGCCGCTCGGCCCGCCTGCTCGACCGCTACGGACCGGACTTCACCTACCGCCAGCACTACGCCGTCCGCACCCTCCCCGCGGCCCTGGCGACGGCGGCGGGCGCGGGCGCGTTCGCCGCCGCGGCGATGCTCCCGCCGGCCCGCGCCCTGCTCCGCGACCGCCTCCTGCGGCCCGGCCAGGGCCCCTCGCCCGAGCAGCGCGCCAGGAGCTGGTTCCGCGCCACGTTCCTGGGCGAGGGCGGGGGCGAGCGGGTGGTCACGGAGGTCGCGGGCGGCGACCCCGGCTACGACGCGACCGCCAGGATGCTCGGCGAGTCGGCCCTGTGCCTGGCCTTCGACGAGCTGCCCGACCGCGCGGGCCAGCTCACCACGGCCTCGGCGATGGGCCAGACCCTCATCGACCGGCTGGTGCGCGCGGGCATCACCTTCACCGTCCGGTCATGAGCACGGGCCGGCCCCCAGCGGGTCTTCGGGAGTCACCTCGACGGTCGTGCGCCCCCACCATTGCTCCACCTCGAACAGGAGGGGCAGGTCCCGCCGGCCGAGGACCGCGCAGTCCGTGACGGTCATCCGCAGGCTCACGCCCGCCTTGCCGCCGGCGGGCACGCGGCGGTCCCCGTCCAGGGAAGCGCTCCGGAGCACGTAAGCGTCGTCCGCGGGCACGCCGACCCGGCTGATCGTGGCCGGGAACCAGCCGTCATTGACGACTTCCTGGAAAACGTCCGATTCCGACACGCCGTCGCGGTAATTCGCGTTGACGTGGCCGTTACCGGCGGACAGGTGAGGGACGATCGCGCCGCTGCCCCAGGTCACGCAGGCCAGCGCTATGACGAGGCCGGCCAGGAACCAGCGGGGGTACGAAATTCCGCCCGCCATTCCCGTGGCCGGGTTCAACCGTGACCACACGTCGTTGGAAATCACTTCCGCCCCCTGTTTGCCGATTCGGCATTCTGCTACTTTTCCCGGCGTGGCGAAAGACGATTCCTGGTGTTGATCGGGCTGGTGGTGCTCGCGTTCCTCGCGATCCCGATCGCCGGCGCGGCGGCGAACTCGCCATTGCACCGGCTGGAGGCCGAACGATTCGCCGGCCGCCAGCGGGTGGACGTGACGGCGGGCAATGGCGAGCACATTCTGCGTCATCTGCAGATCACCCGGCGCTGGAGGTGGATGGGCGCGGCCGGCGGGCTCGCGTTCACGCCCGCGGCCCTCGCCGCCGAATCCCCTTTTCTCGGCGTTCACCTGGTGCTCGCCGGCTGGCTCGTCGGGGTCGGCTGCGGGGAGGTCGCTTTCGGCCGCTTCCGGGGGCGGGCGCGCCGCGCGCTCGGCATGCGGCTGGTCCCGCCGGCGCTCACCCTGGTCTGGACGGTCTGCGCGGCCCTCGCGTGCGCGGTGGCGCTGAGCGCCGTGGCGGGCTCGCTCTCCGGGGAGGCCGTCGGGACCGGACGGCGGCTGGGTGCGGTGGCCACGCTCGCGGTCGTGGCGGCTGTGCAGGCGATGGTGCGCGAGCTGCGCCTGCGCGCGGTGCCCCAGGGTCCGGCGGACCTGGTGGGGGCGGAACTGGCCACGCGCTCCAGGACGGCGCGCTCGCTGATGGCGGCGGGGTCCGCCGTGGCGCTGTGGACCTCGGTGTACGCGACCGCCGAGGAGTCCTGGAGCCCGTGGGTCCAGCAGCTCGGCGTGTTGCTGGGATGCGTGCTGCCGATCGTGGCGTGGTTCATGAGCGTCGTCCCGTACCAGGTGGGCACGGCGCGGCGGAGGTGGGACGCGGCCCCCGCCGTCGTCGGCGTGGCGGTGGCCTGCACGGCCCTGTACGCGGTCGGGCCCGTCCCCTCCCGGCCCGCGCTCCAGGCCGCGCCGCGGACCGGGTACCCGGCCGAGCCTTTCGCCTACGCCTGCCTGGAGTTCGCCACCGGCCGCTGGACGCTGGTCGACGGGGACGAGCAGATCCCCGTGGACCGGGCGGCCACCACGGTCCCCGGCGCGCACACGCGGGCGCCCTTCGCGGTCAGCGGCGATGGCCGCACCGTCGTCTACCTCGACCGGAGCAGCCACCGCCTGGTCGCGCAACGACCACCCGCCGCGCCCCGCCCGCTCACCGGGCCGCTGCCCGGCGGCACCACGCCCCAGGTGGCACTCTCGGGCGACGGCCGCCACGCGGTCATCGGCGCGGAGCTGATCGACACCAGCACCGGCACCCGGGTCCCCTTGCCCGGCGCCCGCCGCGTGCTCGGCCTCGGCCCCGACCGCATCGTGGCCACCACCGCACCCCGCGCACTCCCCGGCACCCCCGACACCGAACTGCTCACCTTCGACCTCACCGGCTCGATACGGACCCGGACACCGTTCGACCCCACCCTGGAGGCACTGCTCACCCCCGACGGCCGCGACCTGGCCGTGGTGAGCGGCGACGAGCTGCTGACGATGGACGCCGGCACCGGTCGTGTCCACCGCAGGACCGGCATGCGGCTGCCCGCGCACTCGGGGGAACCCGAGCTGCTGGGCTGGGCGGCCGACGGGAGGTTGCTCGTCGCCCTCGATCCGGAGGACGGCGCCGCCCATCACCTGCTGGACCCGCGCACGGGCCGGGCCCGCCCGGTCGAGGGCATCCCGGTGGAGGGCCACACGATCGCCCTCGGGAGCTCCCGATGAGGCGGCTGCCGTGGCGCTCGGCGATCGCCGTCGTGCTCGCGATCCTGGCCGCGTGGTGGGTCGCCGAGCCCGTCCCGTCACCGGACGGGCGACCTGTGCAGTCCGTCCCGCTGGTGGCGCGCCCGGCCGCGCCCGTCCCTGACCGGCCGCCGGAGCGCGCCAGGTACGCCTCCCCCATCCGCTACGCGTTCATCCCGGCCTGTGATGACGGCTCCGGTCCCTGCCGGAACTGGAACCTGGTCTCGGCGGACGGCGAGCGCGGCTGGTTGCCGGGCGCCGACGCCGCGAGCTCGTTGACGCTCAGCCCGGACGGCACGCGCGCGCTCTACCGGCATGGCGAGGACGACCGGTACGTCGTGGCCGATCTGCGGACGGGCCGGCTCACGCCGCTGGCGGTCCGGGACGAGGACGGCTCGGTAGGTGAGATCTTCGGCGCGCAACCCCCGCGCTTCTCCCTCGACGGCCGCCACCTGGTCCTCCAGCCCGACCATCTGGACGAGGACGACGAGCTCGTACTGGAGCGGCCGCTGATCGTGGACCTCGGGAACGGGAGCGTGCGCCGCCTCCCCCGGGCGGGCCGGGTGGCCGGATGGACGCGGGCGGGCCTCGTGACCGTGATCAGCGAGCGCGCGGACGACTTACCCGGTCACCCCAGCCGGGCCCGGTTCACCGTCTACTCGCCCCAGGGCCGGGCGGTGCGGACGTACACGCTGCCCGGCAACCTCGCCGAGGGCACCTTCCCGTCACCGTCCGGCGACCTGCTGGCC
Source organism: Nonomuraea sp. NPDC050783 (assembly GCF_040802095.1). NCBI lineage: Bacteria > Bacillati > Actinomycetota > Actinomycetes > Streptosporangiales > Streptosporangiaceae > Nonomuraea > Nonomuraea sp. NPDC050783. The sequence continues at coordinate 172,981 of NZ_JBFAHK010000001.1, read as the reverse complement.
TCGGTCCTGTACGAGGCCGCCGACGGCGGCCGCACCGGGACCGGCGTCACGCTGACCGGCACGGCGAGTGGGCGGAGCGTGCGGACCGTGCTCCCCAGGCTGCCGCCCGGCTGGCGGATCCGCTCGATCGTGCGGTGGGACGGCGAGGGCGAGCTGATCGTGATCACCCGTGGCCCCTCCCGCGAGCCGGCCTACCACGTCCTGGACCTCGCCACCGGCGGCGTCCGGCGGATCGAGCTCGACCTGGCGGGCGTGGCGAACTATCCGCTGCAACCCGCCGAGCTCAGCACGGTCCTGGCGGCCGTCGACCGGTCATGAGCACGGCGAGCCGCCGGGGCCCGGCAGCGACGAGGACCCCGCGTTCCCCTGGTCGAGCTCCGCGGTCGTGCTCCCCCACCAGGTCTCCCCCTCGACCAGCAGCCGCACGCCCCGCCTGGCGACGGCCCAGCAGTCGGCCACGGACAGCGTCAGTTCGAGCGGATGTAGGCGGCTTTCCGCGCCATTCCCGTGTGCGGGTCGAGCCGCGCCCATACCTCGTCCGTCACCACATCCGGCATTCTGCTACGTTTCCGGCGTGGCGAAGGACAATTACCGGTGTTAGCCGGGCTGCTGTTTCTTTTCCCGCTCGCGATTCTGGCCGCCGGCGCGTCCGCCAATTCCCCTTTGCGCCGCGAGGACGCCGGGCGTTTCGCCCGCCGCCAATTGACGGACATCACGGCCGCCAACGGCACCGGCATTCTGCGGTACCTCCAGGTCACGCGGCGGTGGCGGTGGATGGGCGCCGCGGGCGGCCTGGCGCTGACGCCGCTCCTCGTGGCGGAGATGTCGTTCGGTGTCAGCCCTTATCTTCCGCTGGCCGGGTGGCTGGCCGGGGTGGCCGGCGGGGAAATCGCCTTCGGCCGTTTCCGCGCCCCTTCCCGCGCCCCTTTCCTCGCCCTTTTCCGCGTCCCTTCCCCGCGCCTTTCCGCGCCCCTTTCCGGGGCCGGGCGCGGCGACGGCGGCTGGGCGTGCGGCTGGTTCCGCCCGTGCTCACCGCGACCTGGGCGGGCTGCGCGACTTTCGCCTGCGGAACGGCACTGAGCACCGTGGCGGCCGCGTTCTCCGGCGCGGAGGTGGGCACCGGGCCGCCCTGCGGCTCCCCGGGCGCCACAGCGGCTTCGAGGCTCTGACCTGGGACGCCGGCGGGCGGCTCCTGGTCAGGTACGAGGAGACGGCCGAGGACGTCTACCGCCTGGTGGACCCGGCCACCGGCCGCTCGCGCCAGGTCGAGGAGCTTACGGGGGTCGCCCTCGGCCTGGCGTTCGGCCGTTCCGGATGATCCGGGTCAGTAGGGCAGGGCCCAGGTCGTGAAGTTCTTGCGCAGGTACGGGTTCTTGAACTTCGGGTACGCGACCGTGCCGACGTCACCGTCGGAGGTGTAGCGCATGTCCGGGTTCTTGTTCAGCCAGTCCAGCCAGGCGGCCGAGCAGAACTGGGCGCAGTCGCCCTTCTTCTCCATGACCTTGATCCGCGGGATGCCGGCCGGGTCGAACGCCTTGCTGAACGGCGCCGGGGCGGGCGTGTAGCCGGCCAGGAACGCGCCGGTGTGGTGGTAGCCCTTGCCGCGCATCGCCCAGTCCTTGTTCTTCGGCTGGTTGCCGTAGGGCAGGGCGATCGTGGTGGGCTTGACCTGCGACAGGGCGGTGATCTGGGCGCCGATCGCGCCGATCTGCTCCTCGACCTCCTTCTGCGAGCGGCCGCGCAGGTTGATGTGGTCGCGGGTGTGGTTGCCGATGTCGAAGCCGTTCTCCTTCAGCCACGTCAGGGCCTGGGCCTGCTCCTCGCGCACGGTCTTGCCGAACATGTCGCGGGTGACGTAGAGCGTGGCGACCGGGCGAAAGCCCGGGTGCCGGGCGGCCACCTCCTTGAGGATCGCCACGGCCGTGTCCTTCTGCGGGACGCCCAGCTCGCTGAGCGTGAGCTGGGAGGGAGAGGAGTCGTCGAAGGTCAGGACCACGGGGTGGGCGCCGGCCGGGATGTTGATCTTGCCGGACACCATCTCGGCGGCCGTGATCGGCACGTAGTTCTCCCTGGCCAGCCGCTCCAGGTCGGCCCGGAACTGCGCGGGCGAGCGGTCGTCACTCGTGGCGGGCTTGGTCACGATGCGGTGGAACATCAGCACCGGGATCTGGCCCAGCTCGTTGGCCTTGGCCTTGGCGGCACGCTGGATCTTGGCGGCCCTGCTCGTCCTGGCCTTGGCGGCCGGGCCGGCCTTGCCGTCCGCCATCTTCACGGAGCCGGTGGGCGGCGAGTCGCACCCCGTCGTCAGGATCGCCGCGGCGGCAAGCACCCCCAATGCCCCCAGAAAACGCAGTCGCATTCGAACCCCCCGAGACGCGTACGACTGTTACGAGGGGGCTCTTACCCAGCTGATCAACTGTGCCACGCCGGGACAACGTCAAGACCTGGGAAAACGATGGCCGCACACGGGCGCGGCCTCCACCTCGCTGCGGGAGCGCGGAGGGGGAGGCCGCACACGCGACGCGGGGGTCAGCTCATCTTCTTCTTGAGGTTCTCGTCCAGCGCCGCCAGGAAGTCCTGGGTGGTCAGCCACTCGGCGTCGCCGCCGACCAGGAGCGCCAGGTCCTTGGTCATCTGGCCGCTCTCGACGGTCTCGATGCAGACCTGCTCCAGCTTGTCGGCGAACTCGGTGACGGCGGGGGTGTTGTCCAGCTTGCCGCGGTGGGCCAGGCCGCGCGTCCACGCGAAGATCGAGGCGATCGGGTTGGTGGAGGTCGGCTTGCCCTGCTGGTGCTGGCGGTAGTGGCGGGTCACCGTGCCGTGCGCGGCCTCGGCCTCGACGGTGCGGCCGTCGGGGGTCATCAGCACCGAGGTCATCAGGCCGAGCGAGCCGAAGCCCTGCGCGACCGTGTCGGACTGCACGTCGCCGTCGTAGTTCTTGGCGGCCCAGACGTAGCCGCCCTCCCACTTGAGCGCCGCGGCGACCATGTCGTCGATGAGGCGGTGCTCGTAGGTGAGGCCGGCCTTGTCGAAGTCGGCCTTGAACTCGGCCTCGAAGACCTCGGCGAAGATGTCCTTGAAGCGGCCGTCGTACGCCTTGAGGATGGTGTTCTTCGTCGACAGGTAGACCGGGTAGTTGCGGGCCAGGCCGTAGCGGAACGACGCGCGGGCGAAGTCGCGGATGGACTCGTCCAGGTTGTACATCGCCAGGGCGACGCCGCCGCCGGGGAAGTCGTAGACGTCCAGCTCGATCGGCTCGGAGCCGTCCTTCGGCGTGTACGTCAGCGTCAGCGTGCCCTCACCGGGGATCTTCAGGTCGGTGGCGCGGTACTGGTCGCCGAAGGCGTGACGGCCGACCACGATCGGCTTGGTCCACCCCGGCACCAGGCGCGGCACGTTCGACATGATGATCGGCTCACGGAAGATCACACCGCCGAGGATGTTGCGGATGGTCCCGTTGGGGGACCGCCACATCTTCTTGAGTCCGAACTCCTCGACCCGCGCCTCGTCCGGGGTGATGGTGGCGCACTTCACACCGACGCCGTACTTCTTGATGGCGTTGGCGGCGTCGATGGTGACCTGGTCGTCCGTGGCGTCCCGGTGCTCGATGCCGAGGTCGTAGTACTTCAGGTCAACGTCGAGGTAGGGAAGGATCAGCTGGTCCTTGATGAACTGCCAGATGATCCGGGTCATCTCGTCGCCGTCAAGCTCGACGACCGGACCCTCCACCTTGATCTTGGGCATGCGAATGGTTCCCCTTCGATGAATGGATGCGTTGAGGCTATCGGACGGCCAGGTCATCGGGCGAAAAGGGACAGGATGATCGCCTTGAGCTGGTCGTTGTCCAACAGCAGCGACGTCAGGACCAGCACGAAGCCGAACACGGCCAGCGTGGTGACGTCGGTCCTCTTGCTCCTGATCGCGAGCTGGCCGCCGTAGCCGGCGAACCGCAGCGCGGCGGCGATCATGATGACGGCCCCCAGCGCGAACCCGCCCCAGCGCGGGTCCATCAGGAAGATCACGGACACGCCGACGGCCGCACCCGCCAGGATCAGCGGGTACGGCCCCCAGCTCTCGCGTTCGGTGCTCAACACTCCTGCTTATGGTCGCATTCGCCACTCATCGTTCGTCCAGCGGCTTCCACTTCTGGTCGGTCTCGCCGATGTACTCGCTGTCCGGGCGGATGAGGCGGTTGTCGGCGTGCTGCTCGATGACGTGCGCCGTCCAGCCGGACATGCGGCTGATCGAGAAGACCGGCGTGAACAGGTCGGTCGGGATGCCGAGGTAGTGGTAGACCGAGGCCGCGTAGAAGTCCACGTTCGGATAGAGGCCCTTGGTCTCCAGGACGACCTCCTCCATCTCCTTGGACATCCGGTAGTAGGTGTCGTCGCCGGTGGCCTCGGCCAGCTCGGCGGACATCCTGCGCAGGTGGGTGGCGCGCGGGTCCTCGGTCTTGTAGACGCGGTGGCCGAAGCCCATGATCTTCTCGCCCCTGGCGAGCTTGTCGCGTACCGCCTGGGCCACGCCGTCCGCGGGGATCGACTCCAGCGTCTTCATGACCTGCTCGTTCGCGCCGCCGTGCAGCGGGCCCTTGAGGGTGCCGATGGCGGCGACGATGGCGGAGTGCATGTCCGACAGCGTCGCGGCGCACACCCGGGCGGCGAACGTGGAGGCGTTCATGGTGTGGTCGGCGTGCAGCACCAGGCACTCGTCGAAGATCTCGATCTCGCGCGCCTCGGGGCGGCGGCCGGTGACCTGGAACAGGAAGTTGCCCGCGATGCTCAGCTCCGGGTCGGCGTCGGGCACGCTGCCGCCGGTGCGGGCGGCGTGGTAGCGGGCGACGAGCACGGGCTGCTGTGCGGTCAGCCGGGCGGCCTTGCGCAGGTTGGCTTCGGGGTCGATGGAGTCCTTGTCGGGGTCGTCGGCGGCCGACAGCGAGACGAGGGAACGCAGGGCCTCCATGGGTTTCTGCTTCTCGGCGATCTCGGTGACGTTCGCCGCGACGAGCGGGCCGAGCTCGCGGCCCGCCGCCAGCTCCTCGCCGTAGGCGGTGAGCTGGGCGCGCGTGGGCAGCTTGCCGCGTTGGAGCAGGTGCGCGGTCTCTTCGAACGTGGCGCGGCCGGCCAGATCGTGGATGTCGTATCCGCGATAGAAGAGGCGACCGGCCTTTCCGTCAATGTCGCTCAGCGCTGTGGACGCGGCTACGACATCGGCCAGACCTTTCGTGGGCTTGTCCGCCATGAGTGCTTCCTCCGCTTATCTCCCATCGGAGTCTACCTGTGAGCAGGTAAAACCGTCCGCGAAGGTCCAGACCAATTTCACGGCTGATTCTCCTTTCGGCAAAGGCGATTCCCCATCCCCTCGTTTGGGTAAGCCGGAGCTGTAGTAATAGTTACGGCGGGCTACCTGGGGAGGAACTGCCGTGGAGGGGCCGTTCATACGCATCGAGGACACCGGTGAGGTGATCCCGTTGCGCCCCGAGATCACGACGGTCGGAAGGGGCCGGGGTGTCGACATCCGGCTCACCGATCCCAGCGTGTCTCGACTCCATGCCGAGTTCGTCAGACGAGGACCCTACCTGTACGTCGTCGACCTGGGGCTGTCCAGGAACGGCACGCGGGTGAATGGCAGGCCGATCGCCCGGAGGGTTCTCGACGACGGCGACGTCGTCTCGTTCGGCGCGGCGCGGGGTCGGATCGGTGGAGTCCCCCGTGAGGACTTCACCCCCGAGGTCGAGCTGCGCAGGGCCGCGGCACCCGAGCTGACCAGGCGCGAGGTCGACGTGCTGACCTCGCTGTGCCGGCCGGCGCTGTCGGACGAGGCGTTCGTCGCCCCGGCCACGGCGCGCGAGATCGCCGACGACCTGGTCGTCACGGAGGCCGCGGTGAAGCAGCATCTGCTGCGGCTCTACCAGAAGTTCCGGATTCCGGAGGGCACCAACCGGCGCACCCGCCTCGCCAACGAGGTCGTCGCGCTCGGGCTGGTGCGCCCCACCCCCGTGGTCCCCCCGCAGCGGTCTTCGGGAGCCCCGGCCGAGCAGCCTTCGGCGGCTGGGCGCAGGGCCTCGTAAGCACTGGATCGCGACCGGGGCTACGGCGAGGGGTTCCGGCAGCACAGCAGAGCCGGGACGACCCGGAGCCCGGACGACTCGGAGTCTCGACGACTCGGAGCCTGGACAACACCGTGCGGAACAGCGCGGGCCAGAGCAGCGGCGAGCATCGCCCGCCGGATCTCCCCGAGATCCGGAGACGGTGACCCGCCGGGCTCGTCGCAGGTCAGGGATCGGCCGGCGACGCGCGTGGGCGTAGCACGCCCACCTCACGAACGCGCCGCCGGCGCGACTCCCTGACCGCCGCGATCCCTGACCGCCGCGATCCCTGACCGGCGCGATCCCTGACCGGCGCGATCCCTGACCGGCGCGATCCCTGACCGGCGCGATCCCTGACCGGCGCGATGCGGACGGCCGCGGCTCTCCCCGCGGTTCGGCGGTTCTCCCCCGCGGGTCAGATGACCCGGAAGCCGTTGCTGGGCCGGCTGGTCCTGTTGGCCCGGTCCACCGCCACGACGTAGTAGTAGTGGCCGCGCTTGCCCTCCGGGTCGGTCCACCGGACCTGGCGGTCCCCCGGCACGACCGCGACCAGGTTGCCGGCGTCGTCGAAGGCCCCCTCGCCGGCGCGCCGGTCGAAGCGGAAGATCGCGAACAGGAACGGCTCGTCCTTGCCGGTGGCCACGGCGCGCACCTCGACGCCGCCGTGCGGGCGGCGCAGCGCGTAGGCCACCAGCGGCGGCCACGGCGCCCTGCCGCCGGCCAGCCTGGGCAGCACGGGCGCGAGCGCGGGCCGCTGGTAGTGGTCCTTGACCGCGGTCGAGATCGAGGCGATCCGGTCCACCTTGACGTCGTTGGCGTTGTACCAGATGTCGCCGCTGATCTCGGGGTGCTCCCGGTTGAGGGTCAGATGCCTGGACAGCTCGCCGGGCACCTGCCACTCGGCGGCCTGCGCGGGGTCGCCCGCCTTGTACGCGGCCTGCCCGATCCACAGCAGCGTCTTCGTGCCGCTCGCCACGTCCGACCACCACGGGACGAGCTTGGAGTAGTCGGCCGGCGGCTGCCCGATGTACCAGTAGAGCTGCGGCGCGATGTAGTCGAGCCAGCCCTTCTTGACCCAGCCGCGGGTGTCGGCGTGCAGGTTGTCGTAGGACTGTCCGCCGTTGGTCTCCGAGCCGAGCGGGTCGGCGGCCTTGTTGCGCCAGATCCCGGACGGGCTGATGCCCCAGGCGATCTCCGGCTTGGCCGCCAGGACGCGCTGCTGCATCTCCTGCACCATGAGGTCGACGTTGTTGCGCCGCCAGGCGGCCAGGTCGGGGAAGCCGGCGCCGTACTGGGCGAAGGCGGCGCTGTCGTCGAAGGCCGTGGTGTTGGTCGGGTAGAAGTAGTCGTCGAAGTGCAGGCCGTCGATGTCGTAGCGGGTGACCGCGTCCATCATCGCGTCCTGGCAGAACTTCCGGACCTCCGGCAGGCCGGGGTTGTAGTAGAGCTTGCCGCCGAAGGGCACGATCCAGTCGGGATGCTTGCGGCCGGGGTGGTCGGGGTGGAGCTTGGCCGGGTCGGCCTGCATCGACACCCGGTACGGGTTGAACCAGGCGTGGAAGGCCAGGCCGCGCTTGTGGGTCTCCGCCACCGCGAAGCCGAGGGGGTCGTAGCCCGGGTCCTGGCCCTGGGTGCCGGTGAGGTACTGCGACCACGGCTCGTACGGGGACGGCCAGAAGGCGTCGGCGGTGGGCCTGATCTGCACGAACACCGAGTTCAGCCCGCGCTGCACGGCCACGTCCAGCCAGGCCAGGTACTCGGCCTTCTGCTGGTCGGCGGTGAGGCCGGGCTTGGAGGGCCAGTTGATGTTGACGACGGACGCGATCCACATGCCGCGCATCTGGTGCAGCGGGGGGACGTAGGCCGTCTCGGTGTCGGCGAACGCGGGCAGCGGCGCCGCCGTGGCGGCGGCCGCGAGGGCGAGACCCTTCAGGAGAGTCCTTCTGCTGGGCATGGGGGGTGGCCTCTCGGATGTGGTTGTATCCAGGGCGACGATGACAGAAAATTACCTTCAGATCAACAACTGTGAAGGAAAATGCCGATGAGCCGTGACCTGTACAGACTGGCGATGGCGGTGCTGCATCCGGGGTTCGAGGGAACCTCCGCCCCCGACTGGCTGCGCCGCGCGCTGGGCGAGGGTCTCGGCGGGGTGGTGCTGTTCGCCCGCAACGCCATCGGCGCGCCCCTCGTCCGGGAGCTGCGTGCCGAGAACCCGGACGTCGTCGTCGCGATCGACGAGGAGGGCGGCACGGTGACCCGGCTGGAGGTCCGCTCCGGCAGCTCCTTCCCCGGCAACAGGGCGCTCGGCGTGATCGACGACGACGGCCTCACCGAGCGGGTGGGCCGGCAGATCGGCAGGATGCTCGCGGAGCTGGACATCACCCTCGACTACGCGCCCTCCGCCGACGTCAACGCCAACCCCGCCAACCCGGTCATCGGCGTGCGCTCCTTCGGCCCCGATCCCGAGCTGGTGGCCCGCCACACGGCCGCGTTCGTCCGGGGTGTGCAGGGAGTGGGCGTCGCCGCCTGCGCCAAGCACTTCCCCGGCCACGGCGACACCGTCACCGACTCCCACCTGGCGCTGCCCACCGTGCACGCCTCCCTCGCGGAGCTGCGCGCCCGCGACCTGCCGCCGTTCCTGGCCGCGATCGACGCCGGGGTGCGGGCCGTCATGACCGGCCACCTGCTGGTGCCCGCGCTCGACCCCGACGCGCCCGCGACGCTCAGCCGTGCCGCGCTGACCGAGCTGCTCAGGGGCGAGCTCGGCTTCGACGGCATGATCGTCACCGACGCCATCGAGATGCGGGCGGTGGCCGCGATGGCCTCCCCCGGCGAGATCGCGGTGCGGGCGCTCGCCGCCGGCGCCGACGCGATCTGCGCCGGGCTCGTCACCGAGGACGGCCTGCGCGAGCTCCGCGACGCCGTCGTGGCCGCCGTCCGGGAGGGCGTCCTGCCCGAGGAGCGGCTGGCCGAGGCCGCCGGGCGGGTGCGGGCGCTGTCCGAGTGGTACGCCGCCCGCGCCGCCCCGCGCGAGCGGGCCCGCGCCGACCTCGACCCCGGCGTCGGCCTGGCCGCCGCCCGCGCCGCGCTCACCACGACCGGGGCCGCCGTGCTCGACCGGGCACCGCTGGTCGTCGAGGTCAACACCCGCCTCAGCCAGGCGGTGGACCCGGCCACGCCCACCGGCGTCGCGGCCGCCCTGGCCGCGCGGCTGCCCAACACGGCCGTGGTGCGCATGGAGCCGGACGGCGAGCCGCCCGCCGTCGCCGTGGACCGGCCGCTGGTGCTGGTCGTCCACGACGCGGCCCGGCACGCCTGGGTGCGGGACGCGGTGGCCAAGGCGGTCGCGGCCCGGCCGGACACGATCGTCGTGGACACCGGCGTGCCGGGGCCGCCCGCCGGGGCCGCGCACGTCGCCACCCACGGCATCTCCCGCGTCTCCGCGCAGGCGGCGGCCGAATGGCTGACCCGGTGAGCGCCGTCGAGCCGGCCAACCCCGTCGCCACCGTCCGGGCCGTGCTGCCCTCGCTCACCCCGGCCGCGCAGGCCATCGCGCGCCTCATCCTCGACGATCCCGGGCTGGTCGTGCGGAGCACGATCACCGAGTTCAGCGCGGTGTCGGGCACCAGCGAGGCCACGATCGTGCGTACGGCGCGGGCGCTCGGCTTCTCCGGCTACTCCCAGATGCGCTTCGCCCTCGCCGCCGCCGTCGCCAAGGAGCCGGAACGGCTGGTGCCCGGGGACCTCGCGCCCGACGACCCGCTGACCGACGTGATCGCCAAGGTCGCGCGGGCCGAGGCGGAGGCGCTGTCCGACACCGCCGCCCAGCTCGACCCCGACCGGCTCGGCGCGGTGGTGACGGCGATCGCGGCGGCGCGGCGGGTGGACGTGTACGGGGTCGCGGCCTCGGGGCTGGTGGCCGCCGACCTGTCGCAGAAGCTGCTGCGCATCGGGCTGTCCAGCCACCCCTTCAGCGACGCCCACCTGGCGCTGACCAGCGCCGCCCTGCTGCGGGAAGGGGACGTGGTGGTGGCGATCAGTTGCAGCGGCGAGACGCCCGACGTGCTGGTGCCCGCCGGGACCGCGGCGGAGGCGGGGGCGCTGGTCGTCGGGATCACCAACAACCCGCGCTCGTCGCTCGCCGGGCTGGCCGATCACACGCTGGTGTCGGCCGGGCGCGAGACGGCCTTCCGCCCGGGGGCGCTGGCCAGCAGGATCAGCCAGCTGCTCATCGTGGACTGCATCTTCGTGGGGCTGGCGCAGCGCACGTACGACAGGGCGGACGCCGCCATCCGCGCCACCCGCGACGCCACGGACCGCTACCGGGCCCGCTGAGCGCGGCGCGACGCCCCAGCCGGAGGCGGGCGCGGGCGGGCAGGCGGCGCGGCTCGGGCGCGGGCCGGCGACCGCACGCGGCCGGCCAGGATGATCCGCTTGACAGCGGCCTGGAGAGGCGTAATTTCCGCGATACGGGATTGTTCGGTCAGAGAATACCGGTGCGCGTAGCGAACAACAGTGGACGAGCCGTTCGCGGCCGTGGACGCGCGGACCAGGGCCGACCTGGAGGACCTGATCCTGCGGCTGTGGCGCGACCTCGGCGCGACCAGCTCACCACCCGGTCGCCGGCCCGCTTCGGCGAGCTGCGCGGGCACGTCTACCGGCAGATCCAGCGGACGAGGGGGCGCGGTGACCACCGTCAGGGAGGCCACGTTCGACGTGCTCAGGCGGTACGGCCTGACCACGCTCTTCGCCAACCCCGGCTCCACCGAGGTGCCGCTGCTGACCGGGCTCCCGGACGACCTGCGGTTCGTGCTGGCCCTGCACGAGGGGTCGGTGGCCGGGATGGCGACCGGCTGGGCGCTCGGCCGCGACGCGCCCGCGCTGGCCGTGCTGCACACCACGGCCGGGCTCGGCAACGCGGTCGGGGCGCTCGCCACCGCCCGGGTCAACCGGGCGCCACTGGTGGTCCTGGTCGGTCAGCAGGACCGGCGGCACCTGGCGCTGGAGCCGTTCCTGGCGGGGCGGCTCGGCGGGCTGGCCGGCGACTACCCGGTACGGGTGGACCAGCCGGTACGCGCCCAGGACGTGCCCGGCGCCGTCGCGCGGGCCTGCCACGAGGCGGTCACCTGGCGCGGGCCCGCGCTGGTCGTGGTGCCGATGGACGACTGGGAGGCGGACTGGGCCGAGGACGTCGTGGCCGCGCCCGCGCGGATGGTGCGGCCGTCCGGCGTGGCCGACGCCGACCTGGCGCCGCTGGTGTCGTTGTTGTCCCGCGCGCGCTCGCCGGCGATCGTGGCGGGGGCCGGGGCGGATTGGGCGTCGCTGGTGGCGCTGGCGGAGCGGCTGGCGTGCCCGGTGTTCCAGGAGTCGTTCGGCGGGCGGGCCGGGTTCCCGCAGGACCATCCGCTCTACGCCGGGGTGGTGCCGGCGGACCGGGCGCGGCTGCGGGAGGCGCTGGGGGCGTACGACGTGGTGCTGGCGGTGGGGGCGCCGGTGTTCCGGCAGTACCCGTACGTGCCGGGGCCGCTGGTCCAGCCGGGGACGGCGGTCGCGGTGATCACCGACGACCCGGCGGAGGCGCACCGCAGCGCGGCCGACCTGGCGTACCTGGCGGCGCCGTCCGCCGTGTGCACCCGCCTGTCAACCCTGCTCCCGACCCGCCGTCCCCCCGCACCACCCCCTGCCGGGCCCGCCGCCCCCGCGCCCACACCCACTGGGCCCGCCGCCCCCGCGTCCCCGACCGCCGTTGGGCGGCCGTTGCGGGCCGCGCACGTGTTGCGCGAGCTGGCCGCCCGGCTGCCCGCCGACACGGTGCTCGTCGAGGAGACCCCGTCCTCCCGTCCCGACCTGCACCGGCTCGTGCCCGCCCGCAACCCCCTCGGCTTCGTGTCGGCGGCCATGGGCGGGCTCGGCTTCGCCCTGCCCGCGGCGGTCGGCCTGCGCATGGCGCTCGGCGACCGGCCCGTGGTCGCGGTCGTCGGCGACGGCTCGGCCCTGTACGGCGTGCACGCCCTGTGGAGCGCCGCGCACTACCGGGTGGGCGCGTTGTTCCTGGTGCTCGCCAACGGCCGCTACGCGGTCATGGACCGGCTGGCCGACCAGCGCGGCGGCAAGGCCCCGTGGCCACCGTTCGCCGAGGTGGACGTGGCCGCCCTGGCCAGGTCGCTCGGCTGCCCGGCGCGCAAGGTGGACGGGCACGCGGAGCTGACGGCCGCGCTGGACGAGGTGGTGCCCACGCTGGCCACCCGCGAGGAGCCCCTGCTGCTCGACGTGAGCGTGGCCGTCGATCCGGACTTCCAGCCGTGAGGGCGCTCCCGCTTCCCGATCCCCGGTCACACGGCGACCGGACGTCCGGGCTGCCTAGGACAGGCGTTCGGCGGCTTCCACGACGTTGGACAGCAGCAGCGCACGGGTCATGGGCCCGACGCCGCCCGGGTTGGGTGTGAGGAAGCCGGCGACCTCCTCGACGTCCGGCGCCACGTCACCGGCGATCTTGCCCTCGACGCGGGAGACGCCGACGTCGAGCACGGCCGCGCCCGGCTTGATCATGTCGGCCTTGATCAGCTCGGGCACCCCGGCCGCGGCCACCACGATGTCGGCCCGGCGGGTGTGGGCGGCGAGGTCGTGGGTGCCGGTGTGGCAGAGGGTCACGGTGGCGTTCTCGCTGCGGCGGGTCAGCAGCAGGCCCAGCGAGCGGCCCACGGTGATGCCACGGCCCACCACGGCGACCTCCGCGCCCTTGATCGGGACGCCGTACTCCTGGAGCAGCAGCACGATGCCGTGCGGGGTGCACGGGAGCGGGGCCTCGACCATGTGGACGAGGCGGCCGAGGTTGACCGGGTGGAGGCCGTCGGCGTCCTTGGCCGGGTCCATGCGCTCCAGCAGGGCCATCGTGTCGAGGTGCTTGGGGAGGGGGAGCTGGACGATGTAGCCGGTGCACTCGGGGGAGGCGTTGAGCTCGTCGATGGCCGACTCGACCTCGGCCTGGGTGGCGGTGGCCGGCAGGTCGACGCGCAGGGAGGCGATGCCCACCTCGGCGCAGTCGCGGTGCTTGCCCGCCACGTAGATCTGGCTGCCGGGGTCGTCGCCGACGAGGATGGTGCCGAGGCCCGGCGTGATGCCGCGTTCCCTGAGCGCGGCCACCCGGGTCGTGAGGTCTGCCTTGATCCTGGCGGCGGTCGCCTTGCCGTCGAGTTTCACTGCGCTCATGCCGCAATCCTTCCATGCCGCCGCGCCGTGCCGCGCCGCGGCCTCCGCCCGCGCCCACCCGGGCGCTCCGGCCTCCCGGCCGCGCCCGCTCCGGCGCCCGGACCTCCGCTCCCCCGCCGCACGCCGCGCGGCGGGTTATCCACAGCGCCCAGGCAGTGGGCCCAAGTTATCCACAGGCCAGCGATGACATCGTTGTCATACCTCCGCGCAGGGCCTAGTGTTACGGGCGCCGGCACCTCGCTGCACCAGGAGGTCTCCCTTGCCTTCCCCTCGCCTGCTGTCCGCCGAGTCGACCGACCTGTTCGTCGGCTCCGCGGAGGCGCCGCACCAGGTCCTGCGCCTCACCCTCGCGGCCGGGGGCGACCGCGACGAGCCGCTGGAGCTGCGCGGCGACGGGGTCGCCCTGGCCGGCGGGCCGGTCACCGTCCCCGCGTCCGCCACCGGCGTCCTGGAGGTCCCCCTGCGGGTCTCCGTCCCGCCCGGCACCGCCGTGCCCTGCGTGCTGACCCTGGGCGGCGAGGAGCCGCTGGAGGTCACGGTCACGGCCGAGGAGCCGGGCTGGACCATGCACCTGGTCTCCCACTTCCACTACGACCCCGTCTGGTGGAACACCCAGGCCGCCTACACCAGCCCGTGGGAGCTGCTCTCCGGCGACGCCTCCACCCGGCCGCTCTGGGAGCACAACGCCTTCGCGCTGGTCGAGGCGCACATCGAGCTGGCGCTGCGCGACCCCGACTACCGCTTCGTGCTGGCCGAGGTCGACTACCTCAAGCCGTTCCTCGACACCCACCCCGAGCGCCGCGCCGACCTGCGGGCCCTCATGGCCGAGGGCCGGGCCGAGCTGATGGGCGGCACCTACAACGAGCCCAACACCAACCTCACCGGCGTCGAGACCACGATCCGCAACCTCGTCCTCGGCATCGGCTACCAGCGCGACATCCTGGGCGGCGACCCGCGCACCGCCTGGCAGCTCGACGTGTTCGGCCACGACCCGCAGTTCCCCGGCCTGCTCGCGGCGGCCGGGCTGACCGGCAGCGCGTGGGCGCGCGGCCCGTTCCACCAGTGGGGCCCGATCAGCAAGAACTTCCGGGAAGCCAGGCAGGACGCGGCCCTCATGCAGTTCCCCAGCGAGTTCGAGTGGATCGCGCCGTCCGGTCGGGGCGTGCTCACCCACTACATGCCCGCCCACTACTCGGCGGGCTGGTGGATGGACTCCGCCCCCACCCTGGAGGACGCCTGCCAGGCCGTCCACGACCTCTACCGCGCGCTCAAGCCGGTGGCCGCGACCAAGAACATCCTGCTGCCGGTCGGCACCGACTACACCCCGCCCAACAAGTGGGTGACCGACGTCCACCGCGCCTGGGCCGCCCGGTACGTGTGGCCCAGGTTCGTCTGCGCCACCCCCCGCGACTTCCTCGACGCCGTCCGCGCAGAGCTGCCGCGTCCCAGCCCGCAGACCCGCGACATGAACCCCGTCTACACCGGCAAGGACGTCTCCTACATCGACACCAAGCAGGCCCAGCGCGCCGCCGAGGTGGCCGCGCTCGACGCCGAGCGGCTGTCGGCGCTCGCGGCGGCGCTCGGCCTCGGCCACTACCCGCACGCCGCCCTCGACAAGGCGTGGCGGCAGCTCGCCTACGGGGCGCACCACGACGCGATCACCGGGTCCGAGTCCGACCAGGTCTACATCGACCTGCTGACCGGGTGGCGGGAGGCGTACGACCTGGCCGCGGGGGCCAGGGACGCCGCGCTCGACGCCCTCACCGGCCGCATCGGGCTGCGGGAGCCGGGCGTCGTGGTGGCCAACACGCTGTCGTTCGCCCGCGACGGCCTGGTCCGGGTGTCCCTGCCGCCCGGCCGCACCGTGGCCGACCCGTCGGGGGCCGAGGTGCCCGCCGTCGCCGGCGACGGCACGCTGACCTTCCTGGCGCGCGAGGTGCCGTCGCTGGGCTGGCGGACGTACCAGGTGGTCGAGGGCTCGCCCGGCGGGTGGCGCCCGCTCGACGGGAGCACGATCGCGAACGACCGCTGGCGGGTGACGGCCGACCCGGCCAGGGGCGGCGCGCTGACCTCGATCGTCGACCTGTCCACCGGCCGCGAGCTGCTCACCGGCCTCGGCAACGAGCTGCGCCTCTACCGCGAGTACCCGACCCACCCCGACATGGGCGAGGGCCCCTGGCACCTCATCCCCACGGGCGAGGTCACCGGGTCGGGCGAGGCCGCCGCGTCGGGCGTGCGCGCCGAGCGGAGCCCGCTCGGCAGCCGCCTGGCCGTCACCGGCCGGGTGGGCGAGATCGCCTACGAGCAGGTCGTCACCCTGCTCGACGGCTCCGGCCGCATCGACTTCACCACCCGCGTCCTCGACCACACCGGCGCCGACCGCCTGCTCCGCGTCCGCTTCCCGGCCCGGGTGGAGGGCGCGCTGCCGGTGTCCGACGTGTCGGGCGCGGTGGTCGGGCGCGGCTTCGCGCTCCCCGACGTGGACGCCGCCGAGCACCCCTGGACGCTCGACAACCCGGCCAACACCTGGTTCGGCCTGTCCGCCACCGCCAAGGTCGATCTCGGCGCGGCGGGCGCGCGGGCGCTGGGCGTGGCCGAGGTCGTGGTGCCCGCGCCCGCCGACGCCCCGTCGGCCCGCGACCTGGTGGTGGCGCTGGCCCGCGCGGGCGTGACGGCCACCACGTCCACCGCCTCCGGCACCCGCTACGGCTGGCTGGACGTCGACTCCAACCTCCCCGACGTACGCGTCGTCCTGGGCGGCCCCGACACCAACCCGCTGGCCGCCGAGCTGCTCGCCCAGGCCGACCCGGCCTACCTCGACGCGCTCAAGTCCGGCGCGCCCCGGGTGTGGGTCCCGGCCGAGCGGCCGCTCGCCGAGGTGTGGCGGCCCAGCGCCGACCTGCGCGGCCTGCGCGCCCTGCCCGCCCTGATCGTCGCCGGGCCGGTCGAGGACCTGGTGGCCGACCTCGCCGACACCACCGTCGAGGCGGTCTGCCCGCTGGGCTCCGAGCACCTCGACGCGCGTACGGTGGCCCTGCTCACCTACGGCCTGCCCGGCTTCGCCGTCGATCCTTCGGGGGCGTTGCACCTGTCCCTCATGCGGTCGTGCACCGGGTGGCCGTCGGGCGTCTGGCTCGACCCGCCGCGCCGTACGACGCCGGACGGCTCCGGGTTCCAGCTCCAGCGGTGGACGCACGAGTTCGCGTACGCGCTGGTGGCCGGGGAGGGCGACTGGCGGGACCTGCGGCTGCCGTCCCAGGGGCAGGAGCACGTCACCCCGCTGCTGCCCCGCGTGCTGTCCCCGCAGGAGGGCCCGCTCCCCGAGACCCACTCCCTCCTGACGGTCACCCCGCCCCGCGACGTCCTGCTGAGCACCCTCAAGGCCACCGGCAACCCCCATGCCCACGGCCGCGTCCCCGACCCCGCCGCCGAGGGCGGGCTGACCCTGCGCCTGGTCGAGTCGACCGGCCTCGGGGCCCGGGCCGAGCTGCGTTCCCCGGTCCTCCCGCTCGCCGATCTCACCCACGCCGACCTGCTCGAACGTCCGGGAGCCGCCGCCCGCGACCTCACCCTGACCGGCTTCGGGATCGCCACCTACCTCACCGCCGCCCTTCCCGCGCCGCCGCCCGCGGCGCCCGAGCTGGGCGCCACCGCCGAGCCGGTCCAGCCCGTCCACAGCCGCTACTGGCTCCACAACAAGGGCCCGGCCCCTCTCGGCTACCTGCCGATCTCCGTCGCCCTCACCCCCGGGCTGGTCACCGCCGCGGCGGCGCCGTTCGAGGTGGAGGTGGTGGTCTCCTCCCACCTGACCGCCGACGCCCACGAGGGCCTGGTGAGCCTGCGGGTCCCGGACGGGTGGGCCGCCACCCCGGCCAGGCGCCCCTTCCGCCTCTCCCCCGGCGGCCACGTCCGCTTCCCGGTGACCGTCACCCCGCCCCCGTCCGCCGCGACGGGCCTGCACTTCGTCGCCGCCCGCGTCACCGCCGGCGGCCAGTCGGCCGAGGACGTCACCACCGTCGCCGTCGGCGACGCCCTTCCCGAGCTGCCCCTCCCGGGCCCGCCCCCGGCCCCGGGCGCCGCCGTCCGGGGCACCACCGCCGCCGAGGGCCGCCCCACCGGCCTGTCCGTCACCCCGGTCACCGATTCCCTGCGCCTCCGGCCCGGCGACCGCGCCGCCCTCGCCCTCCGGCTCCACAACACCACGGCCGACGAGATCCGCGGCGAGGCCCAGCTCGCCTCCCCGTGGGGCACCTGGGCGCTCCTCCCGGAGGTCATTCAGGGCTTCACGCTCGCGGCCGGCGCGACGACCGAGGTGTCGTTCCCGGTCCTGGCCCCCAAGGACGCGCTCCCCTGCCACGCCTGGGCCCTGGCCAAGGTCATGTGGTTCGGCCGCTGCCAGTACACCCCGGCGATCCGCCTGGAGGTGGCCGGATGACCTCCCGCCCGCCCGAGGCGGCGGTGATCGGCTGGGTGGACGGCCGTCCCGTTCCCCGTGCCGTTCTCGACCAGCGCGTCGCCGGCCTGCGCGGCGGCCCGTTCGGCGCGGCCCTCCCCCTGCCGGGCACGGCCGAGGCCCGGCAGCTGTCCCGGTGGCTGACCCAGGTCATCCTCACCGAGGTCCTCTGCGAGACGAGCGCCAGGGCCTCGAGGCTGGCCCCCGCCGAGGGCCCGCCGCTGGACCGCCTGGCCGCCGTCGAGCTGGGCTCGATCAACGCCGCCGCCTACCAGGGCAGCCCGTGGGTCCGGGCGGTGTTCGAGCAGGTCACCGCGGGCACCCCGATCCCGCCCGAGTGGCGCGCCCGGCCGTCCCGCCCGGAGGCCGGCCGCGCCCATCACGTCCGCCACCGGTTGTTCCCCGATCGGCCGGCCGCGGAGCGGGCCACCCCCGACGACCTCGACCCCCTCGGCCCCGTGGACCTCGCCTCGCTGCCGGCCGCCCTCGCCGACGCGCTCTCCCGCCATCCCCCTGGCGCCCTCGTCGGCCCGGTCCCCGACCCCCTGGGCTGGCACGTCGCCCTCGCCACCCCCGCGCCCCTCCCGCACTCCTCACCGGAAGGAACCACCCCGCCAGTGCCGACCCCATCGCTCCAGCAACACCGCCAGGCCGCCCGGCGGAGAGCCTTCGCCCGATGGCTCGACGAGGCGCGCGCCGAGAGGATCGTCCTCGTGCCCGGGCTCGAACACCCTGGCGACCCCCGCCAGCCCGACAACCACCACAAGCACTGATGGCTCACGTACTCGCCATCGACATCGGAGGGACCAAGCTCGCCGCCGCGCTGGTGGACGAGGACGGGTCCGTGTCGCGTTCCGGCACCCGGCCCACGCCGCGTACGGACGTCATGGCCGCCCTGGCGGCCCTGATCGCGGAGGTGACCGACGGCGGCCCGCCGGCGCTGGCGGCCGGGATCGGCTGCGCCGGCCCGCTGGACCTCGCCACCGGCACCGTGAGCCCGGTCAACATGCCGAGCTGGCGCGGCTTCCCGCTCCGCGACGAGGTACGGGAGCTGACCGGCCTGCCCACGGTGCTGGCGGGCGACGCGCAGTGCTTCGCGCTCGGCGAGCACTGGCTGGGCGCCGGGCGCGGCAGCACGTCGTTGCTCGGGATCGTCGTGTCCACGGGGATCGGCGGCGGCCTGGTGATCGATGGCGTCCCGCTCCTGGGCCCCACCGGAAACGCCGGACATGTCGGTCACATGAGCATCGACCCGTACGGCGAACGCTGCACCTGCGGCGGCCGGGGCTGCGTCGAGCGCTACGCCAGCGGCCCCAACCTGGCCCGCTGGGCGCTGGAGAACGGCTGGGCCCCCGAGGCCGGCGCGGGCCAGGCGGACGCGCGGCTGCTGGCCCGGGCGGCGGTCGCCGGGGATCCGGTGGCGGTGGCGGCGTTCGAGCGCGGCGCAAGGGCGCTGGCGGGCATGATCGCCTCCACGGCGGCCGCGGCCGAGGTCACGACCGTGGTGGTGGGGGGCGGCGTGTCGGCGGCGGGCAAGGTGTTGTTCGAGCCGCTGGAACGCGCCCTGGACGACGTGGCGGGGCTCGCCTTCGTCCGGGCGGTGCGGGTGCGGCAGAGCACGCTGGGCGTGCGCGCCTCACTGGCCGGCGCGGCCAACCTGGCCTGGCGGGCGGCCTCGTGAGCCCGGCCGGGACCCGCGGGAGGGAAGGAGTCAGTCGCGCTCGGCGAACTGGGCCTCGCGGCGCTCGATGATGCGGCGGGTGAACGGGACGACCTCCACGACGCGCATGCCGAGGTAGGCGCCGGCGAAGGCGAGCACCAGCAGGACGAAGGGGCTGGTGGCCATGCCGTTCATGGTGACGAAGGCCTGCAGCATCATGTCGAGCAAGGGTTACTCCCGAGACTCAGGGGGAAGGAGGATGGGTTCAGATTAACCGCTCATGGCTGATGCTTGCCCCCGGAATTGCCAAAGGGCGACATGATTGCCCATGTCGCCCTTTAGAGCACTAGTCATCCCACTAGGGATGATCAGTGGAAGAAGTGACGGGTTCCGGTGAAGTAGAGCGAAATGCCGGCCTTCTGCGCCGCCTCGATGACCAGGTCGTCCCGGATGGAGCCGCCGGGCTCGACGATCGCCTTCACCCCGGCCTCCACCAGCACCTCCAGCCCGTCGGGGAACGGGAAGAAGGCGTCGGAGGCGGCCACCGACCCGGCCGCCCGCTCCCCGGCGCGGGTGACGGCCAGGCGGCAGGAGTCGACCCGGTTGACCTGGCCCATGCCCACGCCCACCGTGGCCCCGTCGGAAGCCAGCAGGATCGCGTTGGACTTCACCGAGCGGCAGGCCCGCCAGGCGAACTCCAGGTCGGCCAGCACCTCGGGCGCGACGGGCTCGCCGGTCTTGAGCTCCCACCGCGACGCCGCGTCGCCGGGCGCGTCCACGCGGTCGACCGTCTGCACCAGCAGGCCGCCGTCGATGCGGCGGAACTCCGTCGGCGCCGACGGGCCCTGCGGGCAGGCCAGCAGGCGCAGGTTCTTCTTCTCGCGCAGCACGTCGAGGGCCTCGGCGTCGTAGCCGGGCGCGATGACCACCTCGGTGAAGACGTCGGCGATCTGGCGGGCCAGCTCCGCGGTGACCGGCCGGTTGACGGCGATCACGCCGCCGTACGCCGACACCGGGTCGCAGGCGTGCGCCTTGCGGTGCGCCTCGGCCACGTCGGCGCCGACCGCGATGCCGCACGGGTTCTGGTGCTTGATGATGGCCACGCACGGGTCGGAGAAGTCCCAGGCGGCCCGCCAGGCGGCGTCGGAGTCGAGGTAGTTGTTGTAGGACATCTCCTTGCCGTGGAGCTGCTCGGCGCCCGCGAGCCCGCCGGTGCCGCCGGTGTAGAGGGCGGCGCGCTGGTGCGGGTTCTCGCCGTAGCGGAGGGTGGCCTTGCGGTCGTAGGCCGCGCCGGTGAACGCCGGGAACTCCTCCCCGCCGTACGTGCGCGCGAACCATTCGGCCACCGCCACGTCGTACGAGGCCGTGTGCGCGTAGGCGACGCCGGCCAGCCGCCGCCGCTCGGTCAGCGTGAAGCCGCCCTCGTCCAGCGCTTTGGTGATCTCGCCGTAGGAGGCGGGATCGACCACGACGGCGCAGGTGCTGTGGTTCTTGGCGGCGCCGCGGATCATGGCGGGCCCGCCGATGTCGATCTGCTCGACGCACTCCTCGTCGGAGGCGCCGGAGGCCACCGTCTGCCGGAACGGGTAGAGGTTGACCACGACGAGCTGGAACGGGTCGATCTCCAGCTCGTCGAGCTGGGCGACGTGGTGGGGCTTGGTCAGGTCGGCCAGCAGCCCGGCGTGCACGCGCGGGTGCAGCGTCTTGACCCGCCCGTCCAGGCACTCGGGGAACCCGGTCAGCTGCTCGACCTTGGTCACCGGGATCCCATAGGACGAGATCGCGGCGGCCGTGCCGCCCGTCGAGACGATCTCCACCCCGGCGCCGTCGAGAGCCCTGGCCAGCTCCTCCAGGCCGGACTTGTCGTAGACGGCGATCAGCGCGCGCCGGATGGCGATGCGAGTCACGTGGTTTCCCCTCCTGATTGGTTGCCGATGCGGACGACGCGTCCGCTGACCGTCCAGCCCTCGCGGGCCATGCGGCCGACGATCTCGACGAGCAGGCGCCGCTCGACGGTCTTGATGCGCTCGTGCAGCACGGCCTCGTCGTCGTCCTGGAGCACGGGCACCGCCTCCTGGGCGACGATGGGGCCGGTGTCGACCCCCTCGTCGGCCAGCATGACCGTGCAGCCGGTGACCTTGACCCCGTGGGCCAGCGCGTCGCGCACGCCGTGGGCCCCGGGGAACGACGGCAGCAGCGCCGGATGCGTGTTGAGCACGGGGAAGGCGTCGAGCGTCGGCTTGCCGAGGATCTTCATGAAGCCCGCCGACACCACCAGGTCGGGCTCGTACGAGGCGATCCTGGCCGCGATCGCCGCGTCCCAGTCCGCCCTCGACGGATAGTCGCCCACTTTTTCGACAAAAGTCGGGACCTGTGCCCTGGTAGCTCGCGCCAGCCCTTCGATCCCCACCCTGTCGGCGCCGACCGCTACCACGCGAGCACCGTACGCCGGGTCGGCGGAAGCGTCCAGAAGGGCCTGTAGGTTGGTTCCAGAGCCGGAGACGAGGACGACGAGCCGCCCAGCCTTAGACACGCACACTCCAAGTGAGGAAACAGGGTGGGGCTGCCAGGGTATCTGTTCCTGGTCCGGCTACGCAGAGGAGGTCAGGTGTCGACACCGGTGCAGGCACCGGCAGGCCAGCAGTCCGCCGAGTCGGCGGGACGCCGCGCGATCTGGTTGTCGATCGCGGCGCTGGCGATGACGTTCATGTTGCCGCTCGCCGGCCTGGTCATGGCGCTGTTCGCGCTCGTGGCGGGGATCCGCGCGCTACCGCTGCTCAAGGGGGCGGGCAGACCCACGGGGATGGCCGTGGGCGGCATCACCGTCTCCTCCGTCGCGCTGGCGCTGTCGGCGGCGGCCACGGGCATGCAGCTCTACCTGATGGACGAATACTCCGCCTATCAGGAGTGCATGAAGGGCGCCGGCACGGTCTCGGCGCAGGGCGAGTGCTTCGCCCAGTTCAGGGACGCGGCCCAGCGCAAGCTGCCGCCCGACGTGCTGGAGCTCCTGGGCGCGATGCAGCCGTAGGAGACGGCCGTCAGTCGCGGTCCCAGGCGTACGGGTCCAGGTAGATGACGTGGCCGCCGCGGTCGTCGGACTCGTCCACGATGTCCTTGCGGGGCGGGCGGGCCGGGTCCGCGCGCGGCGCCGGCGGGCGCGGGCGGGCCTGGGCCAGGGTCTCGGCCTCGGCCGAGGCGTGCTCGTCCTGCCAGTCGTCCCTGATGACCGGGATCTCCTGGGTGTCGGCCTCGGTGGCGTCCAGCCAGTGGCCGGGCAGCGGGCGCAGGTCCGACTCGGCCAGGCCGACCTTGCTGGCCGCCTTGGCGAGCGCGGCGCCGGCCTTGCGTACGGGCACGGCCGCCTTGTCCAGCGGCGTGCGGGCCCGCTTGTTGAGCAGCAGCAAGTTGGCCACGCCCGCCGAGATGCCCGCCGCGACGCCCACCTCCAGCGCCACCGACAGCGCCACCTCCCAGGGCGAGGGGCCCACCGTGGCGAGCCGGCCGCCGCCGATCGGGCCGCCCGACAGCGCCGCCAGCACCCCGGCCACGGCCCCGGAGGACACGCCGGTGAGGAAGCCCCACAGCGGCGCGGCCTCGTACGACGGAGACGGCGAGATGCGGGCCACGAACACCCCGGCCACCGCCCCCGCCGCGAACGGCAGCGCGATCACCGCCATCATCCACACCGGCACCGGCCCGCTCTCCGGCAGCGCGCCCAGCAGCGGCAGGCTCGGCACCGTGCCGAGCTGCACCCCGGTCGGCGCGACCAGCGTGTCGGCGCCGATCGCGAACCCCGGGCCTGAGATGTAGGACGAGGCCCAGATCACCGCGTTGAGCAGGTAGAGGAGCTGGAGCAGCGCCAGCAGCACGCCGCCCACGAACCCCGGCGACAGGACGTCGGACAGCTCCTTGACCTGCCCGAAGTTGAGCACGACGGCGACCAGCACCAGCACCAGCCCGGCCACCAGCAGCAGCGCGGTGGCCACGGCGGTGCCGACGGTGAGCGCGCGCACCCGCTCGGGCAGCAGCCGCAGCATGATCCGCCACGGCCCGATCATCCGCGCGGTGGCCAGCGCGCCCGCCAGGAACGCCAGCACGAAGTGGCTGAGCAGCGCCTCGCCGATGAACGGCTGGGTGATCTCGTTGCTCGCCACGAGCGCGATGAGCCCGGCCAGCAGCGCGTACGGAGCCGCGAGCGACACCCCCGCCTGGGCCACCAGCACGAGCTGCGCCCGGCGGCGGGCCCTGGACAGCTCGCGCGGGCTGTTCTTGGGCAGCCGCGCGGGCAGGCGCAGCCGCAGGTCGGCGTCGCGGGCCATCCACCGCCCGGCCCGGTACAGCAGCACCGCGGGCAGGATCGTCAGGCCGAGCGGCAGCAGCCCGACCCGGCCGCCGGGAATGGCGAACCCGGCGTGGTGCGCGGCCAGCCAGAGCTGCGCGGCGGTGCGGAAGACCCCGGGCAGGCCCGCGCCGAGGGTGCCGCGCGGCGCGGCGATCCAGCCGAGCAGGGTGAGCGTGGTGAGGGCGGCCAGGCCGACCCCCAAGGTGCAGGCCGCGGCCAGCATTCCCGACACCGGCAGCGGGCGCCTGGTCTCGTCGTCGTCGCCCGGGACGCCGGGCAGTTTGCCGAGCATCGAGCGGGGGGCAGTCCGCAACTGGTCGAGAATCGCCGTCACAGTAGGCGATTTTCTCAATCTTTCCCGACCAACGCTTGGTTGACGCGCCGGGAAAGACGTTCCGTGAGCCGCGACGACGAGATCGCGGGCCGCTCCGGCGAAGGCGCGGAGCCGGCGCGCACGCGGCCGGGGCACGGGATCGGCCTCCGCCCCCGGCGGGAGCGGAGCCCGGCTTCCGCCCCTGCGCGCCCTCAAGGCCCGCCACGACCCGCACGGCCGTGACCCGCTTGCCCGTGACGGCGCGAGCCCCGCGCGACGGGGGGTCGTGCGGGGCTCGCGGCGTGGTGGCAGGGGTCAGCGGGACCGCATGACCTCGCGCATCAGGCGCGCCGTCTCCGACGGCGTCTTGCCGACGCGGACGCCGACCTTCTCCAGGGCCTCCTTCTTGGCCTGGGCGGTGCCGGCCGAGCCGGACACGATGGCCCCGGCGTGGCCCATCGTCTTGCCTTCGGGGGCGGTGAAGCCGGCCACGTAGGCGACCACGGGCTTGGTGACGTGCTGCTCGATGTAGGCCGCGGCCCGCTCCTCGGCGTCGCCGCCGATCTCGCCGATCATGACGATGGCGTCGGTCTCCGGGTCCTCCTGGAACGCCTGGAGCGCGTCGATGTGGGTGGTGCCGATGACCGGGTCACCGCCGATGCCGACGCAGGTGGAGAAGCCGATGTCGCGCAGCTCGTACATGAGCTGGTAGGTCAGGGTGCCGGACTTCGAGACCAGGCCGATGCGGCCGGCGGTGGTGATGTCGGCGGGGATGATGCCGGCGTTGGAGGCGCCGGGCGAGGCGATGCCGGGGCAGTTGGGGCCGATGATGCGGGTCTTGTTGCCCTTCGCGACGGCGTAGGCCCAGAACTCGGTGGAGTCGTGCACCGGGATGCCCTCGGTGATGACCACGCAGAGCGGGATCTCGGCGTCGACGGCCTCCTTGACGGCGGCCTTGGCGTGGGCCGGCGGCACGAAGACGACCGACACGTCGGCGCCGGTGCGCTCCACGGCCTCCTTGACCGTGCCGAACACCGGCAGGCCCTCGTGGGTGATGCCGGCCTTGCGGGCGTTGACGCCGCCGACGACCTTGGCACCGGAGGCGAGCATGCGGCGGGTGTGCTTGGTGCCCTCGCCGCCGGTCATGCCCTGAACGATGATCTTGCTGTTTTCCGTCAACCAGATGGCCATCAGTCACGCACCTACCGCAGCGAGCTCGGCGGCACGCTTGGCCGCTTCGTCCATCGTGTCCACCAGCTCGACGCGCGGGAGCGCGGCGTCGGCCAGAATCTGCCGCCCGAGCTGGGCGTTGTTGCCGTCGAGGCGGACCACCAGCGGGTGGGTCACGGCCTCGCCACGGCTCTCCAGCAGCTTGAACGCCGCGACGATGCCGTTGGCGACGGCGTCGCAGGCGGTGATGCCGCCGAAGACATTCACGAAGATCGACTTGACGTCGGGGTCGGAGAGGATGATCTCCAGGCCGGCGGCCATGACCTCGGCCGAGGCGCCGCCGCCGATGTCGAGGAAGTTCGCCGGGGACGGCTTGCCGGGGAACGCCTCACCGGCGTAGGCGACGACGTCGAGGGTGGACATGACCAGGCCCGCGCCGTTGCCGATGATGCCGACGTCGCCGTCGAGCTTGACGTAGTTGAGGTCCTTCTCCTTGGCCCGCGCCTCAAGGGGGTCCTCGGCGGCCTTGTCGGCCAGCGCCTCGTGGTCGGCCTGGCGGAAGGCCGCGTTGTCGTCGAGCGTGACCTTGCCGTCGAGCGCCTTCACCTGGCCGTCGGCAGACAGGATCATGGGGTTGACCTCGACGAGCGTGGCGTCCTCGTCGACGAAGCAGTGCCACAGCTTCTCGATGAGCTCGGCCGCGCCGTCGAGCGCCCGCTCCGGCAGGCCGCCGGCCTGCGCGATCTCGCGGGCCTTCGCGCGGTCGACGCCGGTCAGCGCCGAGACCGGCACCTTGGCGACCTTCTCGGGGGTGGTGTGGGCGACCTCTTCGATGTCCATGCCACCGGCGGCGGAGCAGATGGCGAGGAAGGTGCGGTTGGCGCGGTCGAGCAGGAAGGAGAAGTAGTACTCTTCCGCGATCGCGCTGGCCTCCTCGACGAGCACCTTGTGGACCGTGTGGCCCTTGATGTCCATGCCCAGGATGGCGGTGGCCTTCTCGACGGCGTCGGCGGCGTCGTCGGCCACCTTCACGCCACCGGCCTTGCCCCGGCCACCGGTCTTGACCTGGGCCTTGACGACGACGCGGCCGGTCAGCTGCGCCGCGGCCGCCCGCACCTCCTCCACGGTGTTGGCGACGATGCCGCGCGGCACCGGGATGCCGTAGTCAGCGAAGAGCTCCTTCGCCTGATGTTCGAACAGGTCCACGAGGGTCCGTCCTTGCTTGTCCGACTGATGTTCGACGGCCCGGGCAACCCCGTGCGTGCCGGGCGTTTCCGCCAGTGAAGCCTAGCCCGAAGCTTGACCTGCCCAGGTCATCGGGTCGTGGTTCTCCCATTCTGTGACGGTCATCTCACTTCCGCCGCCAGGAGGCCGGGTGGCCCACTGCACGAAATGTGCACCGAATCCTCCGCCCGGCGTGCGGAGGCCGATATATCTTCGTGATCTTCCATTGGCAGGATTCCTGGTCCCCTCAATAACCGATTCAAGGGAATCCCATGAAGAGAATTCTCGCCGGCCTGGCGATGGCCTGCGCCGCGACGCTGGTGGCCGGCGCGCCCGCCGCCCAGGCCGCCCCCGTGGAGCCGGTCAAGGCGCTGCAGAAGCAGTACGT
Organism: Nonomuraea sp. NPDC050783; assembly: GCF_040802095.1. Lineage (NCBI taxonomy): Bacteria > Bacillati > Actinomycetota > Actinomycetes > Streptosporangiales > Streptosporangiaceae > Nonomuraea > Nonomuraea sp. NPDC050783. The sequence goes on along the minus strand of NZ_JBFAHK010000001.1, from coordinate 146,134 downwards.
GCCCGGTCACGGGGTGCGTTTCACCGAGGTCAGCCGCACCACGGTGAACGGGAAGACCGCCGGCACCGAGCGGACGAGCGGCCGGCTCGCCTTCGGCGCGAAGGGAATCGTCGCCAGCGACGTTTCCACCAAAGGCCGGCGCGGTTCTTCCCTGACCCCCGGCCGGATGATCGTGGTGGGCGGTCACTCCTACGCGCAGGGAGGCATTTACAGCGAGAACCTGCCCGAGGGCAAGAAGTGGGTGCGTTACCCCGACGCCATGGCCGGCACCACGCTCAACCAGCCGCTCGACATCTTCGAGCCGAAGGTGCTGAAGGCTCTGGTCTCCAAGGCCAAGAGCTTCAAGGGCGGCACGTACAAGGGTGAGATCACCTACAAGGAGATCGCCAAGCTCTACGGCAGCAAGCTCAAGGGCTCCATCAGCAAGATCAGGATCGGGTACGCCCTCGGCGTGAACAGCAAGGGCCTGGTCTCCCGGCTGCAGACCACCTGGACGCTGGACTTCGGCCTGCTCGGCAAGACCACCGGCAGCACCGAGACGCGTTACACCGGCTGGGGCTCCCGGGTCACCATCAAGGCGCCGTCCAAGAGCGTCTGGATCGACGCCAAGGACCTCGAAGAGGGCAGCGACGTGCCGGAGGAGATCCCGCAGAGCGCCTTCGACGTCTACGCGTACTGAGGTTCCCGGCGCCCGTCCTCTCCTCGTCCCCGTCGCCGGGATGTTCTCGCGGGGAGAGGGCGGCGCTATATCTTGATTTTCGGACGAATATCTGCCGCCCAGCAAAATCAGCGCGTATGGCCTGGTCTTGCGGACATTCGCATGCGACATTGCATGATATGGGCAGGGACGTTCCGGTCGTGGTGTTCAGCCGTGAGGACCGCCGCAGGTATCGCGAGAAGGTACGGCGCTGCCTCGACGTCTTCGCCCAGATGTTGCGCGAGTCCCGCTTCGAGCTCGAACGCCCCCTCGCCGGCCTGGAGATCGAGCTCAACATCGTGGACGGCCGCGGCGACGCCGCCATGTGCAACGCCGAGGTGCTGGCCGCCATCGAGCGCCCCGACTGGGCCACGGAGCTGGGCCAGTTCAACATCGAGATCAACATCGAGCCGCAGGAGCTGGGCGGCGACGGCGCGCGGCGCCTGGAGGAGGACGTACGCGCCCGGCTGAACCACGCCGAGGAGCGCGCCCGCTCCCGGGGCGGCCACCTCATGCTGGTCGGCATCCTCCCCACCCTGCGCGAGCGGGACGTCGAGGAGGGCTCGCTGTCCGCCAACCCCCGCTACCGGCTGCTCAACGAGCAGATCTTCGCCGCCCGCGGCGAGGACCTGCACCTGTGCATCGAGGGCGCGGAACGCCTCGACGTCCACGCCGACAGCATCACGCCCGAGGCCGCCTGCACGAGCGTCCAGCTCCACCTGCAGGTCAGCCCGGAGGCGTTCGCCGCGCACTGGAACGCCGCCCAGACCATCGCGGGCGCGCAGGTCGCCGTCGCGGCCAACTCCCCCTACCTGTTCGGCAAGCAGCTCCACCAGGAGACCAGGATCGCCCTGTTCGAGCAGGCCACCGACACGCGCCCGGCCGAGCTGAAGGCGCAGGGCGTGCGGCCGCGCGTGTGGTTCGGGGAGCGGTGGATCACCAGCGTCTTCGACCTGTTCGAGGAGAACGTCACCTACTACCCGGCGCTGCTGCCCCTCTGCGAGGACGAGGACCCGCGCGCCGAGCTGGAGCGGGGCCGCATCCCCCAGCTCCACGAGCTGACCCTGCACAACGGCACGATCTACCGCTGGAACCGGCCCGTGTACGCGGTCGTGGACGGCCTGCCGCACCTGCGGGTGGAGAACCGCGTCCTGCCCGCCGGGCCCACCGTCGCCGACGTCGCCGCCAACGCCGCCTTCTACTACGGCCTGATGCGCGTGCTGCCCCACGACGAGCGGCCGGTCTGGAGCCAGATGTCGTTCCACGCGGCGCAGGAGAACCTGGCCACGGCCGCCCGGCACGGCCTTGACGCGCGGCTTTACTGGCCGGGGCTGGGCGAGGTGCCCGCGTCCGAGCTGATCCTGCGCCGGCTGCTGCCGATGGCGCACGAGGGGCTGTCCCTGTGGGGCGTGGACGGCGCCGTCGCCGACCGGCTGCTGGGCATCATCGAGGCGCGCTGCCTGAGCGGGGTCACCGGCGCGGACTGGCAGGTGCGGCGGGTGCGCGCGGAGGGCGGCGGCGACCGGCACGAGGCGCTGCGGGCCATGACGCTCGACTACATCGGGCGTATGCATACGAATGAGCCCGTGCACACGTGGGAAGTGTGAGCGGGTGACTCGTGCGCTCCTCCGTCCGCTGCTGGCCCTCCTCACCCTCCTCGCCCTGTCGGCCACCGTCCTGTCCTGCGGCGTGTCCCGGGCCCCGTCGATGGACCCGCAAGGCGACGACTCCTTCGACGACGACATCCGCACGGCGCGGACGCTGACCGAGGAGTACTGGAAGCAGCAGTTCGCCCGGCTCGGCCGGACCTACCGGCCCATCACCGACTTCGTCCCCTACTCCGGCTCCGCCGGGCCGAGCTGCGGCGACCAGCCCGCCGTCCCCAACAACGCCTTCTACTGCCCCGCGGGCCACTTCATCGCCTACGACCGGAGCTGGATGGAGGGGCTGTGGACCGAGATGGGCGACGGCTCGGTGTACGTGATCATCCCGCACGAGTTCGGGCACTCGATCCAGGCCCAGCTCCGCTCCGGCTTCCAGCTCAACGTCCAGGCCGAGCTGCAGGCCGACTGCTACGCGGGTGGCACCCTGTCGGCCCTGGTGAGCTCGGGCGCGCTGCGCGCCGAGGAGGGGGACGAGGACGAGTTGCTGCTGAGCCTGGCGGCGGCCGGCGACCCCACGGACGACTGGCTGAACCCGTCCGCCCACGGCACCGCCGAGCAGCGGCAGTCGTCGTTCGCCCGGGGGTACCGGAGCGGGGTGGACGCCTGCTGAGGGCGTCCATCGACCGCGCCCGCGCGCGGGTGGCCCGCCGGTAGCCCGTGGGTGTACGCGCCGATCAACCCGCAGGATGATGTGGACGATCATGACTGGGCCGTACCGTTGGACCATGCAATCGGCGGAGATCGGCTGGCTGCGCCGGGGGGCGTGCAGGTCCAGCGACCCTGACCTCTTCTTCCCCCTGGCCCCCTCACCCCTCCAGGAGGCGCGGGCCAAAGCGGTCTGCGCGGGCTGCCAGGTGCTGCAGGAGTGCCGCTCGTACGCGCTGAGAGCCGGCGAGCCGGAGGGCATCTGGGGCGGCCTCACCCCGCAGGAGCGCCGCCGTTCCCGCTTCCCGGCCGGCTGGCGCGGCTCCGCCGCCTCCTGACCGGCGGGCGGCGGCGTAGCCTGCAAGGATGATCCTCCCATCGGTCGCCGTGCTCGCCGCCGCCAACATCATGAACAACAAGGTCGCCCCCCGCCTGGGCCCCCTGTCCTCCGCCCTCGCGACCGCCGCCCTCGTGGCGATGGCCCGCAGGTCGGGCCTGTCGTGGGAGGAGATGGGGTTCGAGCACGGGCGGCGCGGCGCGGTCACGGGCGGCGTCCTGGCGGGCGTGGTGGCCGCCGGCTACGCGGCCGGCGTCGCGCTGCCGCGCACGAGGCCGCTCTTCCACGACGAGCGCGCCCTGTCGCTCTCCCGCGCCCGCGTCCTGGAGGAGGCCCTGGTCCAGGTCCCGCTGGGCACGGTCCTGCTGGAGGAGGTCGGCTTCCGCGGCGCCCTCTACGCCATGCTGCGCCGCCGGCACGGCACGGCGGCGGCCACGGCGCTCTCCTCGGCCCTGTTCGGCCTGTGGCACATCCTGCCGGCCGTCGACATGGCCCGCGCCAACCCGGCCCTCGGCGCCCTGACCGCCGGTGAGTCGCCCGGTCACCTCGACACGGCCCGGGTGGTGGCGGGGAGCGTGGTGTCCACGGCGGCGGCCGGGGTGCTGTTCTGCGAGCTGCGCCGGCGCCGCGGCCTGCTGGCGCCGGTGATGGTGCATCTGTCCACCAACTCCCTGGGCTACCTGTTCGCGCGCATTGCCGCGAAGGCGAAGTAAGCCGGCCGCCCGCGCCTCCCGCGATCATCCGCGGGAGGGGAATCCTTACGCGACGGGTGAGGATCCTGCACTGTTCTTGGACCGTTCCAGAGGTTTCTCATGTCCATGCCTTACCGTCCTGCGAGCGTGTTCCCCCGCGGCCGGTGCCGTCGCGGGGAACGCGTATATCAAGATCATTTTTTCTGATACCCGGTGGAGGACACGGAGGTGGTGCCGCATGCGCACGGTCATCGACATCGACAAGGATCTCCTGGAAGTGGCCCGGCACGAGCTGGGCACTTCGACGACGAAGGAGACGATCGACGCGGCCCTGAGGGAGGTCGCCGGGCGGGCGAGGCGCCGCGAGGCCTTCGAGTACTGGTGTTCCCGGGACAACACGGACCTGCTGGACCCGGAGCTGATGAAGCAAGCGTGGTAGCCACGGGCGTGGTCTACCTGATCGACAAGAGCGCGCTGGCGCGCATGCCGCACCCGGCGGTGGCCCGTGCGCTCAAGCCGCTCATGCTCGACAAGATGCTGGCGGTCTGCGAGGTCACGCAACTGGAGGTGCTCTTCAGCGCCCGCGACCCGCGGGGTTACGCGCAGGACACCCGGCACCTGCGCGACGACTTCCGGCTGCTGTCCATCACGGAGAAGGAGGTGGGGGCGCGCGCCCTCGACGTCCAGGCGATGCTGGCGCGCGGGTCGCACCACCGGACCGTCGGGCCGGGAGACCTGCTCATCGCCGCCTGCGCGGAGGTCCACGGGGCGACCGTGCTGCACTACGACCGGGACTTCGACGTCATCTCCGAGGTCACCGGGCAGCCCGCGCTCTGGGTGGTGCCGCCCGGCTCCGTCCCGTGAAAGGCCCCGTCAGGCCGTGGGGACGACCTGGAACGCCTCGGCGTAGCGGTCCTCCTCGAAGCCGGCCTGCCGGGCCCAGGCGGCGAAGCGGCCCTTGACCGTCTCGGCGAACCCCTCCACGTGCGAGACCTGGCTCACGTGCGCCTGCAGGGCCGCGAGCTTGCGGTCGAGGACGCCGGTGATGTCCACGTAGTGGTCGGGTGCCGGGCCCCCGGTCAGCCAGACCTCGCGCACGGTCCACGCCTCCAGGCCCTCCTCCAGCAGCAGCTCGGGGAAGGCGTACGGGTTGCGGGCGTCGGGGTAGACGGCGTCCAGGGTGGCGCCGCCGACGGCGCGGTGGTCGGGGTGGCTCGGCGCGATGAAGCGGTAGTTGCGGTCGGGGTGGTGCGTGACCACCAGGTCGGGACGGACCTGGCGGATCACCCGGGCGATGGAGCGCCGCAGCTCCAGCGACGGCACCACCTGGCCGTCCGGGTGGCCGAGGAAGCGCACGTCCGTCACGCCCACGGCCTTGGCCGCGGCGCGCTGCTCGGCCCTGCGCAGCTCGGCCATGCCCGTGTTGTCCAGGGTGCGCTCATTGCCGCCCGCGTCGCCGTCGGTGACCAGCAGATACGTCACCTCCACGCCCCGGTCCACGAAGAGCGCCACGCTCCCCGCCGAGCCGAAGTCGGCGTCGTCGGGATGCGCGGTCACGACGAGCACCCGGTTGATCTCGGCCTCCGGCAGCATGGCTCTCCTCCCGCAATCTTTCTCCTGAGTGGAAGAACCGGCACCCGGCGGACGGCATTCCGGGCACCGTTTGTCGGCGGAGCGTCTTAACCTAGGTGGGTGCCGACCCAAGTCTCTGTTGACCACCCCTTGCTCGACGGTCTCAACCCGCAACAGCGCGAGGCCGTGCTCCATCACGGCAGTCCGCTGCTCATCGTGGCGGGAGCGGGGTCGGGGAAGACTCGGGTGCTCACCCACCGCATCGCCTACCTGCTGGCCGAGCGCGACGTGCATCCGGGCGAGATCCTGGCGATCACGTTCACCAACAAGGCCGCCAAGGAGATGAAGGAGCGCATCGACAAGCTCATCGGGCCGCGGTCGCGGGCGATGTGGGTGATGACGTTCCACAGCGCGTGCATGCGCATCCTGCGGCGCGAGGCCAAGCGGCTCGGGTTCCCCTCCAGCTTCTCGATCTACGACCAGGCCGACTCGCAGCGGCTCATGGCGATGGTCTGCCGCGAGATGGACCTCGACCCCAAGCGCTATCCGCCGCGCTCGTTCTCGGCGCAGGTCAGCAACTTCAAGAACGAGCTGATCGACTACGAGACGGCGCTCGACAAAGCGGGCTCGCACCTGGAGAAGACGCTCGCGCAGGCCTACAAGTCCTATCAGCTCAAGCTCACCGAGGCCGGGGCGATGGACTTCGACGACATCATCATGAACACGGTGACGTTGTTCCAGCTCTTCCCCGACGTCGCCGAGCACTACCGGATGCGCTTCCGCCACGTCCTGGTCGACGAATACCAGGACACCAACCACGCCCAGTACATCCTGATCAGGGAGCTGGTGGGGCACCCCGAGCTGCGCACGGCCGACGGCGAGCTGGTGCGCTCCGGCACGGGCCAGTCCGAGCTGTGCGTGGTGGGCGACGCCGACCAGTCCATCTACGCCTTCCGCGGCGCGACGATCCGCAACATCCTGGAGTTCGAGCGCGACTATCCCGACGCCCGCACGATCCTGCTGGAGCAGAACTACCGCTCCACCCAGAACATCCTGGCCGCGGCCAACGCCGTCATCTCCCGCAACGAGTCGCGCAAGCCGAAGAACCTCTGGTCCGACCAGGGCGACGGCCCCAAGATCGTCGGTTACGTCGCCGACAACGAGCACGACGAGGCCATGTTCGTGGCCCAGGAGGTCGACCGGCTGAGCGACGAGGAGGGCGTCAAGCCGAGCGAGGTGGCGGTCTTCTACCGCACCAACGCCGCCTCCCGCGTGTTCGAGGAGATCTTCATCCGCACCGGGCTGCCTTACAAGGTGGTCGGGGGCGTGCGCTTCTACGAGCGCAAGGAGGTCAAGGACCTGCTGGCCTACCTGCGGGTGCTGGCCAACCCGGGCGACGTGGTGTCGCTGCGGCGCATACTCAACGTCCCCAAGCGGGGCATCGGGGAGCGCGCCGAGGCGATGATCGAGGCGCTGGCCTCGCGCGAGCGGATCACCTACTGGGAGGCGCTGCGGCGGGCCGACGAGGCTTATGGCATGGCCACGCGCTCGCTCAACGCGGTGCGCGAGTTCGTCGCGATGATGGAGGAGCTGATCGGCAAGGCCGAGGGGGTGCCGCCGTCGGCGCTGGCCGAGGAGGTGCTGGTGGCCACCGGCTACCGCGCCGAGCTGGAGGCGTCGGAGGACCCCCAGGACGAGTCCCGCCTGGAGAACCTCAACGAGCTGATCTCGGTGGCCTCGGAGTTCGAGGAGGCCAATCCCGAGGGCACGCTGGTGGAGTTCCTGGAGCAGGTCTCGCTGGTGGCCGACGCCGACCAGATCCCCGACTCCGACGGCGGGCAGGGCGTGGTCACGCTGATGACCCTGCACACCGCCAAGGGCCTGGAGTTCCCGGTGGTGTTCCTGACGGCCATGGAGGACGGCGTCTTCCCGCACGTGCGGTCGCTGGGCGAGCCGAAGGAGCTGGAGGAGGAGCGGCGACTGGCCTACGTCGGCATCACCCGGGCACAGAAGCGGCTCTACCTGACGCGGGCGGCCGTGCGCAGCTCGTGGGGGGCGCCGTCGTTCAACCCCGCCTCGCGCTTCGTCGGCGAGGTGCCGGGCACGCTCATCGAGTGGCGCACCGACCCGGAGAAGTCGGCGTGGAGCGCCGCCACCCGCAAGGAGCCCGCGGCCCGGCCGGCGCCGGCCAGGGGCGGCGCGGGGGGCGGGCGCAAGGTGCCGTCGCTGGCGCCCGGCGACCGGGTGACGCACGACCAGTTCGGGCTGGGCACGGTGGTGTCCGTGGACGGGGTGGCCGAGCGCACCAAGGTCAAGGTCGACTTCGGCAGCGGCGGGGAGAAGACGCTGCTGCTGGCGTACGCGCCTCTCGAAAAGTTGTGAGGAAAGGGGCGCGCCGCTGGCGTCCAGGATCTGCCGGCGGCGCGCCCCTTCGTCACGGGGATCCCTTACGAGAGGGCGCTGCCCTTCTTCCACTGGCTGTAGCTGAGCTGCCAGTAGCTCCAGCCGTTGTTCCACTGGAGCTTGCGCTTGGTGCCGGTGATCTTCACGACGTCGCCGCGCTGGGCGAGGTTGTAGAACCACTTGGCGCCTTCGGGGGTGGCGCGGACGCAGCCGTGGCTCTGGTTGGAGCGGCCGAGGTACTGGTAGTAGCCGGCGCTCTGGTGGACGTACTCGCCGCTGTCGGAGATCCGCACGGCCCAGGGGATCTCCTCCTTGTAGTAGCGCGGGTCCTTCGGGTCCGTCACGCCCATCCAGGAGGAGGTCATGGTCTCCACGGCCTTCTTGCCCATGGTGAGGTGCACGCCGCTGGTGGTGAGGTAGACGTCCACACCGTTGCGGATCAGGCCGCCGCGGCCGGCGCTGATCGGGATCTTCTTGGCCAGCTTGCCGTTGCGGTAGACCTTCATCACGTGCTTCTTGGTGTCGACGAGCGAGACGTTCTGCGCGCCGACGGCGAAGCGGCGGGAGACGTCCTTGGCGCCGGTGTTGCCGGGCAGCTCGGACAGCCGCGCGGTGAACAGCACCTTCTGGTACGGCTTCCAGTACGCCTTCGTCCGGTAGATGACCTTGCGGGCCGACACCCACCGCCAGGCGCCCTCGTTGGGCTTGTCCGACTCCACCTGCAGCAGCGCCTCGACCGTCGCGCGGTCCCTGGGCTTCACGTCGCGGTCGAAGGTGACGATGATCGGGAAGCCGACGCCCACCTTCTCGGTCTTCTCCCCCATGGGAGTGATGTCCGCGATGTCGAGCTTGATCTTCCTGGTGGGCTGGGGCGTGGCGGCCGGGGTGGTGGCGGCCGCGACGGGGACGGCGATCTGGGGCCGGCTGGCGGCCTGGGAGTCGCCCGAGGGAACGGGGGCGGTCTCCGCCGCGCAGGCCGTCGCGACGACCAAGGCGACCAAAGCCGGAAATATCCGGATGACGCGCTTCAAGGGGGTTACTCCTGGACTGTGGTGCTAGCTTCTACCTCCTGTGTGACAACTGAGACGGCTGTTTCGGCGTCAGATCCGCTATAACATTCTTGTAACGGTCCAAAAAGGGCCTTTCGGCCTCAGACCAGACGGCGGGCGGTGGCCCAGCGGGACAGCTCGTGGCGGTTGGACAGCTGCAGCTTGCGCAGCACCGACGACACGTGCGTCTCCACGGTCTTGACCGAGATGAACAGCTCCTTGGCGATCTCCTTGTACGCGTACCCGCGCGCGATCAGCCGCAGCACCTCGCGCTCGCGCTGGGTCAGTGAGTCCAGCTCGGGATCGATCGAGGGCGCCTCGGTGGAGGCGAACGCGTCCAGCACGAACCCCGCCAGGCGCGGCGAGAACACCGCGTCGCCCTCGGCCACCCGGCGGATGGCGTCGGTCAGCTCCTTGCCGCTGATGTTCTTGGTGACGTAGCCGCGCGCGCCGCCCCGGATGACGCCGATGACGTCCTCGGCGGCGTCCGACACCGACAGCGCGAGGAAGCGCACCTGCGAGCCGGAGCCCAGCACGCGGCGCAGGACCTCCTGGCCGCCGCCGCCCGGCATGTGCACGTCCAGCAGGACCACGTCCGGTTCGAGCCCGGCGATGGCCTTGACCGCCGACTCGACGTCCTCGGCCTCGCCCACGACCTCGATCGAGTCGCCCAGCTCGGCGCGCACGCCGGAGCGGAACAGCCGGTGATCGTCGACGATCAGCACGCGCGTCATTCTTTCTCCACCTTCATCGTCAGGATCACTTCCGTGCCCTCTCCCGGCTCGGTGCGGAGCCGGGCCGTGCCGCCATGCCGTTCCATTCTCCCGATGATGGACTCCCTGATCCCCATCCGGTCGAGCGGCACCGCGTCGAGGTCGAAGCCCTTGCCCCGATCCTTCACGAAAACCGTGACTTCTTCACCCTCTACTTCTGCGTAGACGGATATGGAGGTGCTTTCAGAGTATTTCGCGGCGTTGACCATCGCCTGCCGGGCCGCCTTCATCATGGCCCCGAGCCGCCCGCCCGAGTCGAAGGCCACGTCACCGACGCAGACCACCTCGATCGGCACGCCGTGCGCGTCCTCCTCCTCGGCCGCGATGCGGCGCACGGCCGCCGCCACCGTCGCGTCGGCGTCCTGGGCCGGCTGGTAGAGCCAGTTGCGCAGCTCGCGTTCCTGGGAGCGGGCCAGGCGGGCCACCTCGCGCGGGTCGTGCGCGACGCGCTGGATCAGCGTCAGGGTGTGCAGCACCGAGTCGTGCACCATCGCGGCCACCTCGGCGCGCTCCTCCTGCCTGATGCGCTCGCGCCGTTCGAGCTGCAGCTCCTTCCACAGGCCGGCCAGCCAGGGCGCGGCGATCACCGCCAGGCCGCCCACCACCACGACGGTGAACAACATGCCGGGACGCGCCTGGGCCAGCTCGCCCTGCGAGTACAGGAACCCGGCCGCGCCGATCACCACCAGCACCACGCCGAGCAGCGTGCGCACGCGGTTCTTCCTGATGCTGAGCGCCGCCCCGCTCATCCAGCTCCGGCGCCGTTCAGGATCGGCCTGCTGCCACAGGATCAGCGCGCCGATGCCGCCCACCGCGAACGGCAACATCCCGATGCCGCCCGCCGAGGCGCCCGTCGCCCAGCCGAACGCGGCCAGCGCCACCCCGATCGCGGTGAACGCGGCGAGCTGGCTCCAGTCGCGCTGCGGCGGCGGGCCCTCGTAGGGCTCCCGGGGCGTGATCATCCACAGCACCGCGTAGGCCGCCATGCCGACCCCGCCCACGACGCTGAGCAGCACGAACATCAGCCGGATCACCACGGGGTCCAGCTTGAGCTGCGCCGCCAGCCCCTGGGCCACCCCGCCGGCGAGGCGGCCCTCCATCGGGCGCATCATGCGCCGGTACGACGCCTGTCCGCCGGCGCCCGGCTCGGCGAGTGTCTTCTGGTCAGCCATAACACTGCCATGGTCACACGTCGGGGGCGGGCCGGACATCAGGGAACGACCCCCAGGGTCGGGTCAGGGGTCTCCCGGATGCGGGCGGCGGGCCGGTGGGGCCACGATGGTTCCATGACAGAAGCTCCGCCCAGGGAACCGGCCGCTCCCCCCACCGTACTGCGGCGCAGCAGTGAGGGGCGCATCCTCATGGGGGTGTGCTCGGGGCTCGGGCGGCACACGGGCATCGATCCGGTGGTGTTCCGGGTGGCCTTCGCCGTGCTGCTGCTCGGCTCGGGTGTGGGGCTCTTCCTGTACATCGCGGCGTTCCTGCTGATGAAGGAGCCCACGGGCAGCCCGGGGCTCATCGAGCAGTGGACGCGGCGCGACTTCGACGCCGAGACGGTGATGGCGCTGCTGACGGCGGTGCTCGGGTTCGGGCTGGGGCTCAACCTGGCCACGGTCTGGATCGACGCGGGGACGCTCGTGGTGGGCGTGTTCCTGGCGGTGTCGCTGCTGGCCGCGCACGCCAACGGGGTCGATCTGCTGGGGCTGGCCCGGTCGATGCCGGAGCGGCTGGGCCGCCGGGCGCGGGCCGAGCGGCCCGCGCCGTCCTACACCAGCCCCCCGCCCACGCCTCCGGTCCACCCGGCCGAGGAGACCTGGCTGCACGCCGTCCCGACGCCGGTGAGCGAGCCGGTCGCGGGTGCGACGGTCGCGGGCGAGCCAGGCGCGGGCGAGCCGGTGGCGAGTGAGCCGATTGCGGATGAACCGGTCGCGAGTGAGCCGATTGCGGGTGAACCGGTCGCGAGTGAGCCGATTGCGGGTGAACCGGTCGCGAGTGAGCCAGGCGCGGGCGGGCCGGTCGCGGGTGCGACGGCGATCCAGCCGGGTCTCCCCGGCCAGCCCGCCCCGGCGCCCGCGGCCGGGCCCGGGGAGGGTTCCGAGGCAGGGCCGCGGCCGCGGGTCCCGGACGCCGTGACGGCCGAGCACCCCGTGCCGCCGTACCAGCCGCTCCGGCCCCAGCCTCAGCCCAGGACCACCGTCGCCTACGGCGAGCCGTTCGCCCCGAACGGCCCCTATCGGCCCCTGGACCCGGCCAGGCGCTCCGGCGGCGGCTACTCGCCGTACGACCCGGCCCTGTACGGCCGCCCCGTCCCGCGCCGGCCGCAACCCGAACGGCGCCCCAAGTCGTTCATCGGCAGCATCACCATCCTGCTGGCAATCATCATGGGAGGGATCGTCGTGGCGGTCCAGAGCAGATCGGCCGCCGGTGTGAGCCCGACCGTCGTCGGCGGCGCGATGCTCATCACGATCGGCGCGGGCCTGCTGGTGGCGGCCTGGTGGGGGCGCGGCGCCGGGCTGGTGGCCGCCGGCGTCACGGTGGCGCTCGCGGTGAGCGCCGGGTTCATGCTGGGCGGCGTCCCGCGCAACGTCGGCTCGTCCGAGTGGTCCCCGGTCACGCTGGCCGACCTGGGCGCGACCCCGGTCTACGACGTCGGCGTCGGCGACGGCCGGCTGGACCTGTCGGAGCTGGAGCTGGCTCCGGGCACGAGGGCGACGGTCGAGGCCAGGGTCGCGGTCGGCACGCTGGAGGTGATCGTGCCGCCCTCGGTGCGGCTGGAGGTGCACGCCGCCAACCGGGTCGGCGACATCACGATCGACCAGTCGATCAGGGGCGGTGTGGACATCCGCCTGGACCGGGTGCTGGAGCCGGAGACCAGGCCGAAGGGCGCGGTCCCCACGCTCGTGCTCAACCTGAAGGGCGGGCTCGGTGACATGGAGGTGCGGCGTGGCGCGTGAGATGGACCGGCCGCGGCGCGTGCACCGCACCGACTGGATGGCGTTGCTGAGCGGGCTGCTCTTCATCGCTCTGGGGATCATGGTGGTGATCCGGGGGATCACGGACGCGCTGGTCCTGATCGGTCTGCTGATGCTAGGGCTGGCCTTCGCGGGCCTGGTGGCGATCGTGGCGCGGGTGGTTCGCGGTAAGTAACCCTTGACCGGGCGAAACACGAGCGTAATTTCGGGGGTGTCCGCCTTTCCCCTGCTCCTGAGAGGGAGGACGTATGCCCCGCATCTCCGTCACCGTGGACGGGATCACCTACGAGGAGGACGTCGAGCCGCGGCTCCTGCTCGTCCATCTGCTACGAGAACGCCTGGGCAAGACCGGCACCCCGATCGGCTGCGACACGAGCAACTGCGGCGCCTGCACCGTCATGCTGGACGGGAAGAGCGCGAAGAGCTGCTCGGTGCTGGCCGTCCAGGCCGACGGCTGCGAGGTCGTCACCATCGAGGGCCTGGGTGCCAACGGCTCGATGCACCCGATGCAGCGGGCCTTCCACGAAGAGCACGCGCTGCAGTGCGGCTACTGCACGCCCGGCATGGTCATGGCGGCGATCGACCTCCTGCGTGACGACCCCGACCCGTCGGAGGAGACCGTCCGGCAGGGGCTGGAGGGCAACCTGTGCCGTTGCACCGGCTACTGCAACATCGTCCGGGCCGTGCGCCGGGGCGCGCAGGAGATGGGACAGGCGGTGAGCGCGCCATGACCGTCCAGGAGGTCGGGCGGCCCCGCCGGCGCAAGGAGGACCAGCGGCTGCTGACGGGGCGCACGAGGTGGACGGACAACCTGGCGCTGCCGGGCATGCTGCACGTGGTGTTCCTGCGCAGCCCGATGGCGCACGCCAGGATCACCAGGGTGGACGTGTCGGGGGCGCGCGGTCTGCCCGGGGTGGTGGCGGCCTTCAGCGGCCAGGACTTCGCCGGGGAGCAGGGCAGCCTGCCGTGCGGCTGGCCGGTGAGCGAGGACATCGTCATCCCCGACCACCCGCCGATGGCGGTCTCCGAGGTCCGGTACGTGGGCGAGGCCGTGGCCTGCGTGGTCGCGACCGACCGCTACCGGGCGGCGGACGCCGTCGAGGCCATCGAGATCGACTACGAGCCGCTCGACCCGGTGCTCGACATGAACGAGGCGCTGCGGCCGGACAGCCCCAAGGTGCACGAGGCGGGCAACCGCGCCTACACCTTCAACCTCGCCTCCGGGGACGTCGAGGCGGCCTTCAGGGACGCGCCCGTGGTCATCGACCGGACCTACGTCCAGCAGCGCCTCATCCCGAGCGCGATGGAGCCGCGGGCGGTCGCGGTCGGCACCGACGGCGACACGTACACGGTGTGGTCGTCCACGCAGATCCCGCACATCCTGCGGATCATGCTGGCCGTGATCACCGGCGTCCCGGAGCAGCGCATCCGGGTGATCGCGCCGGACGTGGGCGGCGGGTTCGGCTCCAAGCTCCAGGTCACCGCCGAGGAGGTGCTGTGCCTGCTGCTCGCCCGCAGGCTCGGCCGCCCGGTCAAGTGGACCGAGAGCCGCTCCGAGGGCAACCTGACCGTGCACCACGGCCGGGACCAGATCCAGCACGTCCGGCTGGCGGCCGACGCCGACGGGCGGCTGCGCGGCCTCCAGGTGGAGCTGCTGGCCGACATGGGCGCGTACCTGATGCTGGTGACGCCGGGCATCCCGCTGCTCGGCGCGCAGCTGTTCAACGCGATCTACAAGATGGACGCCTACGCGTTCGGCTGCACGGGCGTGTTCACCACGAAGATGCCGACCGACGCCTACCGGGGCGCGGGCCGGCCGGAGGCCACGTTCGCGATCGAGCGCACGATGGACGAGCTGGCCGCCGAGCTCGGCATGGACCCGATGGAGGTCCGGCGGCGCAACTGGATCAGGCACGAGGAGTTCCCCTACACCACGATCTCGGGGCTCACCTACGACTCGGGCAACTACGAGGCGGCCACCGACAGGGCGCTGGCGCTGTTCGGCTACGACAAGCTCCGCGCCGAGCAGGCCGACCGGCGCGACCGGGGCGACCCGGTGCAGCTCGGCATCGGTATCAGCACGTACACGGAGATGTGCGGGCTGGCCCCGTCCCGGCTGCTGGGCGAGGCCAACTACGCCGTGGGCGGCTGGGAGCACGGGTCGGTGCGGATGTTACCCACCGGCAAGGTCGAGGTGATCACCGGGTCCTCGCCGCACGGGCAGGGCCACGTGACGGCCTGGAGCCAGATCGTGGCCGACGCGCTCGGGGTGCCGTTCGAGGACGTCACCGTGCTGCACGGCGACACCGCGATCGCGCACAAGGGCATGGACACCTACGGCTCGCGCTCGCTGGTCGTGGGCGGCATCGCCGTGCTCAGGGCGTGCGAGAAGGTCAAGGACAAGGCCCGCACGCTGGCCGCGCACCTGCTGGAGTGCTCGCCCGACGACCTGGAGTTCGAGGCCGGCGCGTTCAAGGTACGAGGCACGGACGCGCAGCGCACGATCCAGGAGCTGGCCTACGCCGCGTTCACGGCCCACAGCCTGCCCGACGGGGTGGAGGCGCGGCTCGACTCCGACGCCACGTTCGACCCGGAGAACTACTCCTTCCCGCACGGCACCCACCTGTGCGCGGTGGAGGTGGACACCGAGACGGGCATGGCGCGGATCCGCTCGTACGTGGCCGTGGACGACATCGGCACGGTGGTGAACCCGCTCATCGCCGACGGCCAGGTCCACGGCGGCATCGCCCAGGGCATCGCGCAGGCCCTGTACGAGGAGGCCGTCTACGACGCCGACGGCAACCTGCTCACCACCACGATGGCCGACTACCTGCTGCCGACGGCGGCCGACCTGCCGGCGTTCCAGCTCGACAGGACCGAGACCCCGGCCACCAGCAACCCCCTCGGCGTCAAGGGCGTCGGCGAGGCCGGCACGATCGCCTCGACCCCGGCCGTGGTGAACGCGGTCGTGGACGCGCTGCGCCCGTCCGGCGTCCACGACGTCCCGATGCCGTGCACGCCGGAGCGCGTGTGGCGGGCCCTGGAAGGAGCGCGCCGATGATCCCCGCGCAGTTCGACTACGTCCGGCCCGGCTCGCTCGCCGAGGCGTCGCAGGCCCTGGCCGCGGACGAGGACGCCAAGGTGCTGGCCGGCGGCCAGTCGTTGCTGCCGCTGCTGCGGCTGCGGCTGGCGTACCCGTCACGGCTGGTGGACGTCGGGCGGCTGCCCGAGCTGCGGGGCGTGCACGACCGCGGCGACCACGTCTACATCGGCGCGATGACCACGCACGACGAGGTCGTGCGCTCGGAGGTGGTCAACGCCGGCTGCCCGCTGGTGGCGATGGCCTCGGCGCACGTGGCGGATCCGGCGATCCGGCACCGGGGCACGTTCGGCGGCTCGCTGGCGCACGCCGACCCGGCGGGCGACCTGCCGGCGGTGGTGCTGGCGCTGGACGGCGTGTTCGTGGCCAGGTCGGAGCGGGGCGAGCGGGAGATCCCCGCCGCCGCGTTCTTCGTCGACTACCTGGAGACCGCGCTCGACGCCGGGGAGATCCTGGCCGGGGTGAGGATCCCGAAGCTGGGCGCGGGCTGGGGCTTCCACTACGAGAAGTTCCACCGGACGGCGCAGTCGTGGGCGATCGTCGGCGTGGCGGCGGCGGTCAGGCGGACGGACGGCTCGGTCACCGAGGCCAGGATCGGGCTGACGAACATGGGCCCGACGCCGGTGCGGGCCCACGCGGCCGAGGCGGCGCTGCGGGGCGCGGAGCTGGGTGACCAGGTGCGGCAGGCGTGCGAGGAGGCGGCGGCCGACACCGATCCGCCGGCGGACCTGCACGGGCAGCCGGACTACCGCCGGCACCTGGCGAGGGTGCTGACCCACCGGGCGGTACGCGCGGCCGCGGGCGCGCCCTGACGACCATCGCGGGGGCGCCTCCCGCTGCGCCTCTTCCGGGGCGCCCCCGCGCCGTCGTAGTGTCGCAACCATCGGCAGAAGGAGCGGATCGATGGCGATGCGGTTCGAGCACGAGTTCACTGTCCCGGTCCCGGTCGAGCAGGCGTGGGCCGTGCTGCTCGACGTCGAGCGGGTCGCGCCGTGCCTGCCCGGGGCGACGCTCGACGTCCACGAGGGTGACACGTTCACCGGCAGGATGAAGGTCAAGGTCGGCCCCATCACCGTCACCTATCGCGGCTCGGCCAGGTTCGAGGACGTGGACAAGGACTCCTACGCGCTCACCATCCAGGCGTCGGGCAAGGAGGCCCGGGGCCCCGGCACGGCCTCGGCCACGGTCAGGGCCCGCATGGCGCCGCGCGAGGACGCCACGGCGGTGGTCGTGGAGACGACGTTCCACGTGACGGGGCGGCCCGCGCAGTTCGGGCGGGGCGTGATCTCCGAGGTGGGCGCGCGGCTGCTGGACCGGTTCGCCGGCAACCTGGCCGAGCTGCTGTCCGAGCCGAAGGAGCAGCCGCAGGAGCGGCCCGAGACGTCCGAGGCGTCCGAGGCTCCCGCGGCGTCCGAGGCTCCCGCGGCACCCGTGGCGGCGGTCGGCGAGGAGCCGGCGGCGGTCAACGGGGAGGAGGCGGCGGCCAAGGAGGAGGAGCGGCACCTGACGGCCGTGCCCTCCCCCTCCCCTGACGTCGCGCCGGCCCGCGAGCCGGGGACGGTCCGCACCTCGCGCACGCCCGACGAGGAGGCGCTGGACCTGCTGGAGATCGCCGGGCAGCCGGTGCTCAAGCGGCTGGCGCCGGTCGCGGGCGCGCTCGTGGCGCTGCTGGTCATCGTCTGGGTGATACGTCGCCTCAAGCGCTGATTTTCAGCAAATACTCCATCAAGTCCGGACACTTCGCCCAACCCGGGGGAAGGCCATCCCCGCAGGTAGTTCGACCAGCGGGGGGACTTGGGGATGCCGGACTGCAGCGTGGTCGTCATCACGTACAACGACGCCGCCCGCCTGCCCAGGGCCGTGCGCTCGGTGCTCGGCCAGTCGCTGCGCGACCTCGAAGTGATCATCGCCGACGACGCCAGCACGGACGACACCCCGCAGGTGGCCGCCGGCCTGGTCGCGGCCGACCCGCGGGTGCGCTATCTGCGCAGGAAGGCCAACAGCGGGCACTGCGGCGCGCCGCGCAACGACGGCGCCGAGGCGGCGGCGGCCCCGTACGTCATGTTCCTCGACAGCGACGACGAGCTGCCCCGGCACGCCTGCAAGAGCCTGCTCACCGAGATCGAGCGCACCGGGGCGGAGTTCGTCTCGGGGCAGATCTCCCGCCTGTACGAGGCCAGCGGCCGGCTGCGGCCGTACTACCCGTCGCTGTTCGCCCGGCGCCGGGTGCTGGCCGGCATCGCCGAGGACCCGGAGCTGTTCCTCGACTCCTTCAGCACCAACAAGCTCTACGACGTCGCCTGGCTGCGCGAGCGGGGGCTGCGCTTCCCCGAGGACGTCCATTACGAGGACCACGTCTTCGCCGCCGAGCTGTACGCCCTGGCCCGCCGCTTCGCGGTCGTCCCGTGGACGGTCTACCACTGGCACCGGGCCCGTGACGGCACCTCGATCTCGCTGAGCATCGACGACCTGGACAACGTCCGGCAGCGGGTCCTGGCCGCCCGGCTCAGCGACCAGCGGCTGCGCGCGCACGGGGCCGCGGACCTGGTGCCGCACCGGCAGCGCCGCTTCGTCCGGCAGGACCTGCGGGTCTACCTCAACCCGCTGCCCGCCCGCGACCTGGTGTGGGTCAAGGAGTTCGCCGCGATCGTCCGGCCGTACCTGGCGGAGGTCCCGGCCGAGGTGCTGGCGGCGGCCGCGCCGCTGGAGCAGGTGTGCTGCCGGCTCATCCTCGACGACCGGATCGAGGACCTGCGCGTCGCGGCCGGCTCGCTGACCGGGGAGCGGCCGGCCCCGCCCCGGGCGGCGGTGCGGCGCGGCGGGCGCACGTACTGGGGCACGACGGCCTCCCCCGGCCTGGACATCACCCGGCTGCACCTGGCCGAGCTGCCCTTCGCCGCCGCCCGGCTGCGGCACGAGGCGACGGAGATCGCCCGCGACGGCGACCGGGTACGGATGACCGTGCGGACCTACGACCCGTTCGGCGTGCTGGCGACGGACTGGACGGCGTTCCTGCGGCTGGGCGGCAGGCGCGTCCCGATCACCCCGCGGCCGTCCGGCGAGGGCGGCTACGTCAGCGAGATCGTCTTCACGCCCACCGGCAGGTGCGAGCCGCGCATCGGCTTCACCCGCGCCTCGGACCGGCACACCACCACGGACCGCATCATCGTGGACCCGCACCTGCGGCCGATCGAGCTGCCCGGCTGCCAGGTCCGGGCCGAGGGGTACGCGGCGTACCTGTCCGTGCGCCCGGCCCCGGCGCCGTCCCGCGGGCGGTGGCGGTGGCGGCGGCTGCGGCCGGCGCTCGGGCGGAGGGTGCGCCGCACGTTGTGGAAGCGGGTCAGCACGCCGCGGAACAAGCTGCGCGCCTACAAGCTGCTCATCAGGGTGACGCGCCCGCGCCCGGACCTCGCCCTGTTCGAGTCCGACGTCGGCAAGGGCTGCTGCGGCAGCCCGCGCGCCCTGTACGAGGAACTGCGCCGGCGCGACCTGCCGATCGAGGTGGTCTGGTCGCTGGCCAAGGGCCGCACGGGCGTCCCGCCCGGCGCCCGCCGGGTGCGGCGCGGGAGCTGGCGCCACCTCTGGACGATGGCCCGCGCCGGGATCTGGGTGGACAGCCACGGCTTCCCGCTGGACTACCCCAAGCCGCGCGGCACCCGCTACCTGCAGACCTGGCACGGCCAGGGCATCAAGTCCATCGGCTTCGACGCGCCCGACCTGCGCTCCGACTTCGACCGCCCGCGCGCCCAGTGGCGGGCCGCGGTGGCGCGCTGGGACGCGCTGGTGTCGCCGAGCGCCGAGTTCTCCCGCCTGTTCGTGCCGTCCAACGGCTACACCGGCAGGGTCTACCGGTACGGGACGCCCCGCTGCGACGCCCTGGTGCGCGGCGAGCCGGCCGGCGACGTACGCGAGCGGCTGGATCTCCCCCCTGACCGGCGGGTCCTGCTGTACGCGCCCACCTACCGCGACCGGGCGATGGGCAGCGGCCGGTCGGTGCGCGCGGACCTGGAGCTGATGGCGGAGGAGCTGGCCGGGGAGTGGGTGCTGGTGCTGCGCACCCATCCGGTGGAGCGCTACACCGTGCCCGGGCACCTGGGGCACTTCGTCCGCTCCGCCGCCTCGTACCCGGAGGTCAACGACCTGATGCTGGCCTCGGACGCGCTGCTGACGGACTACTCGTCGGTGATGTGCGACTACGCGATCACCGGCAGGCCCATGGTGTTCCTCATCGACGACTGGGACGACTACCGGCTCTCGGAGCGCGGCGTCTACCACGACCTGCCCGCCATCGCGCCCGGCCCGTGCGTGACGACCACCGAGGAGCTGGTGGACGTGCTCAGGCGGCTGGAGGAGGAGCACGCCGCCCACGCCGCCCGGTACGCGGCCTTCCGCGAGCTGTGGTGCGCCGACGAGCGCGGCGACGCGGCGGCCAGGATCGTGGACGACTTCTTCGGGACGGCCCCAGGAGCGGCCCGGGGGACTGCCCGAGGAGCTGCCCGAGGAGCGACGGCGTGAGCGTCGTCCTCGCCTGCATGGACGCCGACACGCTCGGCGGCGTCCAGCAGGTCACGCACACCCTGGCCCAGGGCCTGGCCGAGCGCGGCCACGAGGTGCACGTCATCGGCCTGCACCGGGCCCGCCGCCCGTTCCGCTACGTGGACCGTCCGCGCTACCACCGGCACGTGGTCAGCCGCGCCGAGCCCGCGACCCGCGCGGCCCGCGCCCTCGCCGACCGGCGGCTGCGCCGGCTGCTCGGCGAGATCGAGCCCGGTTACGCGATCATGACCTCGCCGTCGGCGGTGATCCGGGTACGCGGGCTGCTGCCCGCCGGGTGGCGGCCGATCGGGCAGTACCACGGCTCCTACGACCACGCCCGCGGCTGCTGGCACCTCGGCTCGATCAGGAAGCACTACCCCGGGCTCGACCAGGCGGTCTTCCTGTGCGAGGAGGACGCCGCGCGCTTCGCCGAGCACGCCCTGCTGCCCAACGCCTGGGCGCTGCCCAACCCGCTGGCCCGCTGGCCGGCCCGGACGGCCGCGCTGGCCGCGCCCCGGGTGCTGGGGGTGGGCCGCCTGGAGGGGGTCAAGCGGTTCGACCGGCTGATCAGCGCGTTCGCCCGCGCGGGCGTGCCGGAGCCGTGGGAGCTGCACCTGGTCGGCGACGGTTCCGAGCGGGACCGGCTGCGCGCGCACGCCGAGCGGGAGGGCGTCGCGGGCCGGGTGGTGTTCCGCGGGCCGGTCCCGGTCGCGGACCTGCCCGCCGAGTACCTGGGGGCGTCGGTCGTGGGGCTGACCAGCGAGCACGAGGGGCTGCCCGTGGTGCTGCTGGAGTCGGGGGCGCACGGGGTGCCGTCGGTGGCGTTCGACGTCTCGGGCGGCGTGCGCGCGGCCGGGCAGGTGCTGGTCCCGCCGGGGGACGTGGACGCCTTCGCCGCCGAGCTGGGCCGGCTGGCGGGCTCGGTGACGGAGCGGCGGCGGCTGGGGGCCGACGCCCGCGCACGGGCCGAGGCGTTCCGCCTCGACCACGTGCTGGACGGCTGGGAGCGGCTGTTCGCCCACATCGACCGCTAGGCGGGCCCGCCCCGCCGGGGGCCCGTACGGTGGCGGTTCAGATGCCAGGTTCGGTTCAGATGCCGGGTTCGGTTCGGACGGCGGGTTCGGTTCAGACGGCGGGTTCGGTGACCTCGGTGCGCTGGCGCGGCACGCCGGCCAGCGAGCGCTGGCGCGTGGTGAGCAGGGCGGCCACCGGGCTGGGCTCGCGCAGCCGGTTCAGGCGGTCGCGCATGTGCTTGCGCAGGCGGCTGGCCTTGCGCTTCTGCATGGTCTTCTGGGCGGCCACGACGTGCTCCTTGGCCGGCTTGGGGGCGCCGGTCAGCTCGTAGCCCATGGACTCCAGGCGGTCGCCGAGCATGTGCTCGCACAGGGCGATCTCCCAGTCGTCCAGCCGGCCGGCCCAGCTCCCGACGCGGCTGCGGATGACCTCGCCGTGCGTGTTGCTGTGCCAGACCTTGTGCTGCGGGACGGCGACGCTGGCCGCCTCGCGCGGGGAGATCATCGAGGAGGAGAAGTCCTCCTCCAGGAAGTGGCAGAGCTTCTTCAGCTCGGTCGCCGGGTCGTCGGTGAGGTCCTCGTAGCGCAGCTCGAAGTAGGTGTCCTCGGGCAGGGTGCGCTTGAGCCTGGCGCCGGCGTCGATGGCCTCGGCCCAGGTGGAGACGGCGTGGAAGGAGTCCAGGGTGTACCAGGGCATCTCCTTCAGCGAGGCGACGCAGTCGCGGCCGTCCCTGATGAGGTGGACGAACTGGGCGTCGGGGAACAGCCGCAGCAGCAGGTCGACCTGCTTGACGTAGCTGGGCCGCTTGTCGCCCCAGCGGGGCTTGTCGAAGCGGTCGGCGTACATGCGGAAGGCCGTGCCGATCACCGAGCCGAGCGAGCCGGGGCCCTCGACGGCCTGGCGGACGAACTCGTCCTTGTCGATCTTCAGCTCGCGGAACTTGGTGCTGCGGTCGGTGGCGATCCACTGCGCGAGCGCCTTGCGGCGGGACTCGGCGCGCAGGTCCCCCCACGTGCGGCGGCGGTAATAAGCGGGAACGAGGAAGCGCGTCTCCGGCGGCACCGCGATGCGCGGGTGCGAGTGCAGCATGAGCTGGAGCATCGTGGTGCCGGAGCGCGGACATCCGATGACGAAGACTGGCCTGTCGGACATTTCGTACTAACCCCCGAAAACTTAGACGAGAACGTCCTCTCGGCTCTGCCGAGAGGAGGCGACGGCGTGCCTGCGCGTGAAGCGCCACATCCGATAGACAAGAAAGACCTCGTTGGCCAGCAGCAGCGCGCCGGCCACCGCGGCGAGCGGGATCAGCGCCCACGTCCCCGCCAGGGGCGCGACCACGAACACCGCCGCGTGGAACTCGATGCCGCTGATCAGGTGCGAGCGCACCCGGTGCCGGGCCAGGAACCTGTTGAGGCGGCGGAAGAGGCCGGGCTCGCGCGGCACCCGGTGCAGCGGCTGGGTGTCCTCCTCCTCCGGCGCCGGCGGGCCCCCGAACTCCCGCGACACCGGCCCCTGGCCCTCCTCCCTGACGGCCTCGCGCACCCGCTTCATCTGCGGCGCGTTGACGTACCTGAACAGGTCCAGCACGGCCACCGCCGCGCCGAGGACCACGTAGCCCACCTCGCCGGTCAGGGTGTACTGCCCGTACGCCAGCCCCCCGGCGCACAGGACGACCCTGATCCGGTCGCCGACATAGTCGAGCCAGAGGCCGAAGGGCGTCCCCGTGCCCTTGAGCCTGGCGATTTTGCCGTCCACGCAGTCGATCATGAAGCTGAGATAGAAGACCACCGCGCCCGCTACGAGGTGGTTCATGGCGAAACAGGCCGCCGAAGCCGCGCCGAGGACCAGCGAGAGCACGGTGAGCCCGTTGGGCGTGATCCGGGTGCGGTTGGCGACGAAGATGGCGACCCGGCAGGCGACCGGGTCCACGAAATACACGGTCCACCAGGAGTCTCTCCGCTTGCGTGTCTCGTGGACGTCATCGAGCGAATAGGTCCTCATGCAGACCAGCATGAACACCGGGTGCGTCACGATGATTACTGTCTGGAACTACTGGGAGATGTCCATGCCTGTTCTTGACCAACCCGGCACGGTGAATCGCCACGCGCCGCCCGCCTCCCCGTCCCGGAACCAGCCCTTGAGCACGAGGCCGCGGGTCTCCGTACGGGCCTGCAGCCGCCAGCTCGGCCCGCCGCCCGCCAGCCGGGCCGGATCGATGGCCGCGACGATGCGGTGGCGGCCCGAGCGGCGCGCCTCCACCGGCACCTTGCGGCGGCCGTCGCTCAGCCACAGGTCCACCCGGCCGACCCGGCGGTCCACGCGGTGGATGGCGATCTCGCCGTGCACGCGGTACTCGGCGCCCGCCCACTCGCCGCCGTCCACCCGGGCGATCAGCTTCAGCTCGTCGCGGGCGTCGAAGACCTCGTCGGGGACGCGCAGCCGGCGGTCGCGGAAGAACGGGTAGTCGCCGTACCAGCCGGTCTGGCGCCAGCCGCGCGGCACCACGCGGGTGCCCGTCTCCGCGCGGGCGCGGCGGAACTCGCGTACCTGCCGCAGCTCCGCCGGCAGCCCCCTGGCCAGCAGGTGCAGCTCCAGCCGGCGCAGCGACGGCGCCGCCGCCAGCGCCTCGGCCCCCAGCTCGGCCAGCCAGGCGCGGGCCAGGTCGAGCAGCGGGCCCGGCTCCTCGCTCGCCTCCAGCGCCTGGAACAGGAAGAGGATGTCCTTCTCCAGCACCAGCGCGTCGAAGCCGCCCAGCAGCTCGGGCGCCCGCTCGTCGAGGAAGGCGCGCACCGCGCGGATCGCGGCCAGGCGCTCGTGCAGGTTGGACAGCTCGTTGCGGCGCTGGGTGATCGAGGTCTCCCCCTCCTCGCGGCGCCGCCAGTGGTAGACCACCTCGCCCAGCACGTCCACGCTGGTGGCCAGCACGTGCGCCTGCATGGCGACCGGCACGTCCTCGTAGATGCCGGCGGGGAACT
This sequence comes from Nonomuraea sp. NPDC050783, assembly GCF_040802095.1. Taxonomy (NCBI): domain Bacteria; kingdom Bacillati; phylum Actinomycetota; class Actinomycetes; order Streptosporangiales; family Streptosporangiaceae; genus Nonomuraea; species Nonomuraea sp. NPDC050783. The sequence goes on along the minus strand of NZ_JBFAHK010000001.1, from coordinate 121,705 downwards.
CCAGGCCGGCGCGCTCCCAGAAGTCGCGCCGGTAGACCTTGTTCCACACCGTGCGGTCCCTGACCAGCACCTGCTTGTCGGTGATGTGCGTGCACAGCTCCGGCCGCCGGAACACCTTCTCGTGCAGCGTGGACTCCGCCAGCACGCCGTCCACGAGCCGCCCCACCGCCCCGCAGGCGAGGTCGGAGCCGGTCTCGGCCAGCTTGCCGATCAGGCGCTCGTACGCGACGGGCGGCACCACGTCGTCGGCGTCGGCGAAGGCCAGGTACGTCCCCCGCGCCCGCCGGATCCCCGCGTTGCGGGCCGGCCCCGGCCCCTGGTTGCGCTGGCCGATCAGCACGAAGCGCGGGTCCGCCGCGGCGAAGTCCTCGGCGATCCGCCTGCTGCCGTCGGCGGAGCCGTCGTCCACCAGGACGACCTCCAGATCGTCCAGCGTCTGGGCGGCGAGCGACCTCAGGCACTCGGTGAGGTAGGGCTCCACGTTGTGGAACGGGACGATGACGCTCAGCAGGGGGATCATGCCGATGAGGCTCCTTGCCTGGTGCAGAAGTGCGATCGAGGGCAGCATGCCGCGCGGCCCGCGTCCGCAGGCCGGGCCTGAAGAGCTCTTTACCGGGAGCGCTATCGGCTACGGTGTGCGTCAGGACGAACACCGATGGTAGGGGGCGGAATGCTGCGCGGCGTCCACGACGACGACCTCCCGGCCATGCTCCGCTGGCGCAACCATCCCCGGGTGCGCGCCGCCAGCCTCACCACCCACGAGATCGGCGCCGCCGAGCACGCCCGCTGGTGGGCGGCCGTCCGCGCCGACGCCACCCGGCGGGTGCTGATCTACGTCCACGACGGCGTGGCGGCCGGGGTGGTCGCCTACTCCGAGCTGTCGGCCGCGAGCGCCACCTGGGGCTTCTACCTCGACCTCGACGGCCTGGAGCGCTCGGGGGCGCTGCTGCGGGCGTGGGCCGGGCTGGAGCGGGCGGCCATCGGGCACGCCTTCGGCCCGCTCGGCCTGGCCGTGCTGCGCGGCGTGGTGCTGGCCGGCAACGCGCCGGTCAGGGCGCTGCACCGGCGCTTCGGCTTCACCGAGGTCGCCACCTACCGCCACGACATCGACGGGGTGGCGCACGACGTCGTGGCCATCGAGCTCAGGAGGGAACAGGCATGATCTCCATCGCGGGGCGGCCGGTCGGGCCCGGCCATCCGCCCTACATCGTGGCCGAGCTGTCCGGCAACCACAACGGCAGCCTGGAGCGGGCCCTCGCCATCGTGGACGCGGTGGCCGAGGCCGGGGCGCACGCGCTGAAGCTGCAGACCTACACGCCCGACACCCTCACCGTGGACGCCGACGGGCCGGCGTTCCGGCTGGGCGACGGGCACACGCTGTGGGGCGGGGAGCGCCTCCACCAGCTCTTCCAGCGGGCCCACACGCCGTGGGAGTGGCACGAGCCGCTGTTCGCGCGGGCCCGCGAGCGGGGGCTGGCCGCCTTCTCCTCGCCGTTCGACCCGACGGCGGTCGAGTTCCTGGAGAAGCTGGACGTGCCGGCTTACAAGATCGCCTCGTCCGAGCTGGTGGACCTGCCGCTGATCCGGCTCGCGGCGGCCACCGGCAAGCCGCTGATCCTGTCCACCGGCATGGCGACGGCGGGCGAGATCGACGCGGCCGTCACCGCCGCCAGGGAGGCGGGCTGCGCGCGGCTCGCGGTGCTGGCCTGCACGGCCTCCTACCCGGCCGCGCCGGCCGAGAGCAACCTGCGGGCGCTGCCGCTGCTGGCCGCGCTCACCGGCGAGGTGGTCGGCCTCTCCGACCACACGCCGGGCATCGGGGTGCCGCTGGCGGCCGTGGCGCTCGGCGCCTGCCTGATCGAGAAGCACGTCACCGCGGCGCGGGCCGACGGCGGCGTGGACTCCGCCTTCTCGCTGGAGCCCGCCGAGCTGGCGGCGCTGGTGGTGGAGAGCGGGCGGGCCTGGGAGGCGCTGGGCGAGCCGGTGCTCGGGCCGCGGCCGTCCGAGCGGGAGGGGCTGCGTTTCCGGCGGTCCCTGTACGTGGTACGCGACGTGCGGGCCGGAGAGGAGGTCGGCCCGGGCAACGTACGCTCGATCCGGCCCGCCGGCGGGCTGCCGCCGGACGCGGCGCGGGAGGTGACGGGGCGGCGCTTCGTCCGCGACGTGGCGAAGGGCACACCACTGACCTGGGACCTCATCTGACCACGGCCAGCACCTGATCACGACCGACACCTGACCACGGCCGGCACCTGACCACTGCCGGCACCTGGTCACGGCCGACGCCTGGTCACGGCCGACGCCTGGTCACGGCCGACGCCTGGTCACGGCCGGCACCTGATCGCGGCCGGCACCTGGTCACGGCCGGTGTTCGATCATCGCCAGCAGGGCGTCGGCCACGCGTTCGCGGCCCCGGCCGTCCACCAGGCCGGCGCCGCGGCGGCCGTGCTCCTCGCGGGCGGCCGGGTCGGACAGCAGCCAGGCCAGGACGGCGACGGCTCGCGGGCCGGGATCGCGGCCGAGCCCCGCCGCCACCCCCCTGCCCACCAGCTCGTCGTAGCCGATGCGCTGGTTGTCGGCCACCCAGCTCAGCGCGGCCGGGACGCCGAGGTGCAGCAGCTCCCAGACGGCCGACCCCGCGGCGGTGACGACGAGGTCGGCCGCGGCCATCAGCTCCGGCAGCCGGTCGGTGGGCGGGACGACCTCGATCCCCGCCCCGGCCGCGAACGGCGCGGGGCTGACCACCGTGGCCGCGAACGGCACGCCGGTCGCGCCCAGCGCCCGCGCCCAGGCGGGGGCGACCCCGGCGGCGTCGGTGCCGCCGAAGAAGCACAACACCCGGGGAACGCCGCCGCCCCCGGAGCGGCCGGCCCGGTCGCGCCGCCGCCGGGCCCGCCGCACGCTGTCGCGGAGCAGGACGTACCGGGCGCCGGCCAGCACCAGGCCGTACGGGAAGGGACGGCGCTCGGCGCCGAGGTTCTGGTCGAGGTAGAGGTCGGCCCGCTGGCCGAGGGGGTCGCCGTCCACGACGGCGAGCACGGGGAGCCCGGCGCGGCGCAGCTCGGCTCCCGTACGCGGCGGCAGATGGTAGGAGTCGAGGACCACGGCGTCCAGCCGGTGGGCGCGGGCCTCGGCGGCCAGCTCCGCCGGGGGCTCCGGGGCGGGGGCCAGCGGCAGGCCGCGCGTTTCGAGCTGCGACAGGGCCCAGGGCGAGTCGCGTACCGACCCGAGGAAGAGCACGTCGGCCCCGCGCGAGCGCAGCTCCTCGGCCAGCGCGACGCAGCGGACCAGGTGCCCGGCCCCGCTGCCGGCCCCGGCGTCGCAGCGCAGCCCGACGCGCGGGCCGGTGTGCGGGCCGGTGTGCGGGCCGGTGTGCGAGCCGACACGCGGGCCGGTGTGCGGGCCGATGTGCGGGCCGACGCGCGGGCCGGTCCCCCGGGCGCCGCTCACGCGTCCTGCAGCGCCTTCTGCCGGACGTGGGCGTTGAGCCCGCACACCTCGGGCCGCTCGCGCAGCCAGCTCACCAGCGTGCGCACCGGCACGCAGCCGTCGCCCAGCTCGCCCACCACGCGGGAGATGAGCCGCCAGTCGTCCTCGGTGTCGAGCGTCAGCCGCAGGTCGCCGCCGGCCGGGAGGTAGGAGAGCCCGAGCAGCCGCGCGCTGCCGGCGACCTCGGCGTAGATGTGCGAGGTGACGTGGGTGCGGTGGTGGGCGACGGCCTCGCGGTCGCAGCGCTCCAGCGCCGCCCGGCTGATGATCTCCACGTCGAGGCCGCGCGGCAGGGTGCGGGCCAGGCTGGTGCTGAGGTAGTCGAGCCCAGGGACGGCACGGAAGACGAGGGCCGCCTCCCTGATCACCGTGGGGTCGAGCAGCGGGCAGTCGGCGGTGAACCGCATCACGGCCTCGCCCGGCCGGCTCTCCATCGCCTGGACGAAGCGGGTCAGCACGTCGTCGACCGGCCCCCGGTGGCACTCCACGCCGAGCCTGGCGCACTCGGCGCTCACCACGTCGTCGTCGGGGAGGGTGGTGGTGGCGACCAGCAGGTCGTCGATCGCGGCGGACTCGCGCGCGGCGCGGACCACCCATCCCAGGACGGACCGGCCGCCGCCGCCGAGCTCGCGCAGCACCTTGCCCGGCAGCCGGGTGGATCCCATCCTGGCCTGAATGATGCCGACAATACGCACGAAAGCCCCATTCCCCCGTGTGACAGTGCGTCATAGGTCGATCGCGTTATGCTACCGCCCGGCACACGATTTCAGGGGGCGACGTGAGCATTCTCCATGGATCGTCGATGTTGATCACCGGGGGCACGGGGTCTTTCGGAAAGGCCTTCATCCGCCACGCACTCGACACGCTCGGGGTGCGGCGCCTGGTGGTCTTCTCCCGCGACGAGCTCAAGCAGTACGAAGTCCGCCGGCTCTTCGGCGACGACGAGCGGCTGCGCTGGTTCATCGGCGACGTCCGCGACCGCGAGCGGCTGGCCAGGGCCATGCACGGCATCGAGTACATCGTGCACGCGGCCGCGCTCAAACAGGTCGACACGGCCGAGTACAACCCGTTCGAGTACGTCCGCACCAACATCGCCGGCTCCCAGAACGTGGTGGAGGCCGCCATCGACTGCGGCGTCCGCAAGGTGGTGGCGCTGTCCACCGACAAGGCGTCCAGCCCGATCAACCTCTACGGCGCCACCAAGCTCGTCGCCGACAAGCTGTTCGTCTCCGCCAACCACTACGCCGCCGCCCACGAGACCCGCTTCTCCGTGGTGCGCTACGGCAACGTCGTGGGCAGCCGGGGCTCGGTGGTGCCGCTGTTCCTGCGCCTGGCCGAGCAGGGCGAGAGCCTGCCGATCACCGACAAGCGCATGACCCGGTTCTGGATCACCCTCGACCAGGCCGTCCGGTTCGTCGTCGACTCCTTCGAGCTGATGCGGGGCGGCGAGCTGTACGTGCCGCGCATCCCCAGCATGCGCATCACCGACCTGGCCGAGGCGCTGGCCCCGCACAGCCCCATCTACGAGATCGGCATCCGGCCGGGCGAGAAGCTGCACGAGGAGATGATCGCCCCCGACGACGGGCGCCGCACGCTGCGGCTGGCCGACCGGTTCGTGGTCCAGCCCACGATCGCCACCTGGGGCTACCTGCCGCCGCGGAGCGGCGAGCTGCTGCCCGAGGGCTTCGCCTACCGCTCCGACACCAACGACCAGTGGCTGTCGGTCGACGACCTGCGCGGCATGGTGGCCGGCTGATGCTCCCCTACGGGCGGCAGTCGATCGACGAGACCGACGTCGAGGCGGTGGCCGCCGTGCTGCGCGGCCAGTGGCTGACCACCGGGCCGGCGGTCGCCGCGTTCGAGGCCGAGCTGGCGCGCTGGACGGGCGGCGTGCCGTGCGTGTCGGTCACCTCCGGCACGGCCGCGCTGCACGTCGCCTACGTGGCGGCGGGCGTCGGGCCGGGCACGGAGGTGATCACCTCGCCGCTGACGTTCGTGGCCACGGCCGCCACGGCGGCGCTGCTCGGCGCGCGGGTGCTCTTCGCCGACGTGCAGCCCGACACCGGCAACCTCGACCCCGACGCGGTGGCCGCGCTGGCCGGCCACCGCACCGCGGCGGTCACCGCCGTCGACTACGCCGGCCACCCCGCCGACTACGACGAGCTGCGGGAGGTCGCCGCCCGGGCCGGGGCGCGGCTGGTCGGCGACGCGGCCCACTCCATCGGGGCCGCCTACAAGGACCGTCCCGTGGGCTCGCTGGCCGACCTCACGACGTTCTCGTTCTTCCCCACCAAGACCGTCACCACCGCCGAGGGCGGCGCGGTCGCCGCCGCCGACCCCGCGCTGCGCCGGCGGGCCGCCCTCTTCATGAACCACGGCCTGGTCCGCGACCCCGCCGAGCAGCGCGACCCCGGCGTGGGCGGCTGGCACCAGGAGGTGCACGCCTTCGGGCTCAACTATCGGCTGCCCGACGTGCTGTGCGCGCTCGGCCTCAGCCAGCTCCGGCGGCTGGCCCGCTTTCGCGAGCGCCGCGCGGAGCTGGTGGCCCGCTACGACGCGCTGCTGCGCGAGGTGCCCGGCCTGGCCCTGCCCGCCCGGCGGGCGTACGTGACGCCGAGCTGGCACCTCTACCCCGTGCGGGTGCGCGACGGGCGGCGGCGCGAGGTCTACGACCGCATGCGGGCGGCCGGCATCGGCGTGCAGGTCAACTACCTTCCGGCCTACTGGCACCCGGTGTTCGAGGATCTCGGCTACCGGCGCGGCATGTGCCCGCTCGCGGAGACCTACTACGCCGAGGAGCTGTCGCTGCCGCTCTTCCCCGACCTGACGGAGGCCGAGCAGGACCACGTCGTGGAGGTCCTCGCCGGGATCCTGGGCCACGGCGGCCGACCGACCGGTTAGCCGGCTGGTTAGCCGGCTAGCGCTCGGCGAGGAGCAGGCAGCCGTCCTCGCCCCGGTCCACCAGGAAACGCCGGTCGGCGACGGTCGCGACCGGGCGCTGGCGGGTGCGTACCAGCGGGCGCAGCGCCCTGCCCTGGTCGATGACGACCTCCCACCACGACTCGTGGCCGACGCTCTCGTCGATGTCGGCCAGCGGGACGCGGGCGTGGAAGTCCTGACCGGCCAGCGCCACCGGGAAGTACATCTCCTCGCCGTCGTTCCTGCGGCGCAGCCGCAGCACCGGCTCGCCGTCGCCGACGTCGGCCATCCGTCCCGAGAACACCAGGTCGCCGCCGTCCACCCGGCACTCGCCGATGATGGCCTCCGCCTTGCGCAGCCGCAGCCCCCAGGAGCCCCGCACGCTGCGCACCGGCACCACCCAGACGCCGGAGGCGCGGTGCGGGGCGGGGATCTCCGGCGGCAACCAGCGCGGCCCCGCCACCTTGCCGTCCAGCCGCAGCCCGCGGGCCCTGAGCCGCACCCGCAGGTCCCACAGGCCGCGCCGGGCGAGCTGGGCGGGCGCCAGCGCGGCCGGGTCGAAGGCGAAGGAGAACGGGAACACGTGCTGCGGCAGCGTGGTCCCGTCCTGCTCCTCGACGCTCTCCCAGACGGGCGCGGACTCCTGGTCGGACAGCTCCACGCTCTCGCCGGTGCGGCGCTCCTCCAGCCGCACCCGGACGCGGGCCCCGCGCAGCGCGCCGACGTCGAAGCTGCCGACGCCCAGCCGGCCCTCGCCCACCAGCACGCCGTCCCGCCAGTCGAGCGCCACCAGCCGGGCCGCCGGGCTCAGCTCCTCCGAGACGTCGGACAGGTTGCCCGGCAACCACGGGTGCCGGCCGTGCCAGCGCCTGCGCAGCACCCCCGCCGGGCTCACCGGGGGACGCAGGCGGCCGTCGCGGGCCTGGGCGTGCACCTCGGACAGCTCCGCCAGGCGGCGCCTGCGCAGGAGGTGGAGCTGGAGCCGGTGGGCGAACGGCACGCTCTGCCACGCCTCGCGCGACACGCCGTCCAGGTAGCGGACGATCAGGTCGATCAGCGCCGGGTCCGCCGAGGCGCCCATGACGGCCACGGCCTCGGCGGCGACGCCCATGTCGATGTCCATCGTGTCGCGGTCGAAGGCGGGCTTGAGCCGGGGGGCGTGGCGGGCCAGCAGGCCGGCGGTCTCCAGCACCGACAGCAGCCGGTCGCGCAGGTTGCCCGCCTCCAGGCTGCGCTGCGTGATCGAGGCGCCCGCCTCGTCCCGCTGGCGCCAGTGGTAGACGACCCTGGCCAGGACGTCCACCGAGCGGGCGCCGACGTGGGCGGCCATGGCGACGGGCTGGTCCTCGTACATGCGCTCGGGGAAGCGCAGGCCCAGCCGGTCCCAGAAGGAGCGGCGGTAGACCTTGTTCCACAACATGCGGTCGCGGATCAGCAGCGGGTGGCGGGTGATGTGGGTGCGCCCGAGCGGCTTGGCGAACGCCTCGCGGTGCGCCCACGACGGGACCAGCAGGTTGCGGTAGAGGCGCATGACGTTGCCGCAGGCCAGGTCCGAGCCGGTGTTCTCCAGGGAGGCGACCAGGCGCTCGAACGCCTCGCGCGGCACCGTGTCGTCGCCGTCCACGAAGGCCAGGTAGCGGCCCGTGGCCCGGGCCAGGCCGATGTTGCGGGCGTGGCCGACGCCCCGGTTGGCCTGGGTGACGAGGTCGATGCGGCGGTCCCCGGCCTGCCTGGCCCGTACGACGTCCGGGCCGTCGTCGTCGCTGCCGTCGTCCACGCAGATCACCTCCAGGTCGTCCAGCGTCTGGGCGGCTATGGAGTCCAGGCAGGGGCCGATGTACTTCTCGACGTTGTGAAACGGGACGATCACCGAGAGAACCGGCACGTGTGCTCCTCTTCGTCGCTTCGTCAGGTCGTGGTGGATCGTGGGCGGGTTCGTCGGGGCGTCTCGGGGAGCGTGGGGCGGGCTGCCTCGCCTGCGGTCCTTCCGCTAGGTGGACAGCAGGCGGAAGACCTTGCGGGCGACCCGGCGCGGGCGGGCCAGGCGGCGCGAGAGCCGGTACCCGAGCGTGCGGCGGTAGGCCGTCGCCTTGCGCTGGGTCCTGCGCAGCTTGGCCCTGGCCCGGACCAGCTCGCGCTCGCGGTAGGAGAGCTTGGTCTCCAGCCGCGCGATCCTGGCCAGAGCGGCGGTGAGCTGGTCGGCCAGCCGGTCCCGGGCGCCCAGCAGGTCCCGGTACGTGGGCGCGTGCTCGGCCAGCTCGACCGGCCGGCCCAGCTCGGCGTCCAGCTTGCGGGCGCGGTCGAGGTCCCCGGGCTCGCACGGCCGGCCCGCCATGCCGCACAGGGTCAGCGTGAGCTGGTCGGCCTCCAGCGGCCACGGCCACGGATGGTGGTGCCCGGCCGTCTGCAACCGCACCGCGAACCGCCACAGGATCCGGCACAGGACGATGTGCGGGGCGGGCGGGCTGACCGGGCCCTCGACCACGCCCATGGCGGTGAACCGGGTGCCGTCGTACACCAGGCTGTCGGTCGTCGCCCCCGCGTCACCGCCGTCCTCCAGCCAGGCGGCCAGGGCCGTGAGCAGGTCGCGGACGGCCTTGGTGTCCTCGCGGGCGCAGGCCTCGACGAGGATCTCCTCCAGGACGCGGCCCTCGGGGACGGGATGCTCGTCGCCGTCGGGGAGCCGCTTGAGGCCCGAGCGGGTGAGCTCGTACAGGGCGTTGCCCTCCTCGATGAGCCCGAGCGGCAGCTCCCCCGCCGTCCCGCCGGGCGCCTTCCGCCACTCCGGGTCCGCCGGCAGCGGCGGGCGCATCACGACGGCGAGCCACATCGGGGCCAGCTCCTCGCCCAGGCGGTGCCGGAAGGCCAGGCGGGTCAGGCGCAGCGGATCGGCCACCAGCATGCGGTCGCCGTCCCTGGCGCTCAGCGGGAACGCCAGCGCGTCCGGCAGGTCGAAGGCCAGGGCCTCGCGGGCGAGCAACGCCCGGGGGGCCTGCCGTCCCGGGTAGGCCGCGTAGCAGCGCCGCACGATCAGGCCCGCCGACTCCAGTCCTGCGTCCAGCGCGTCGGGTCCTGCGGGGTAGCTGGGGTCGAAGCCGTGCGGCTCCCACTGGTCGTCGCCGCCGTCGCGGTCGGTTGGGCGCGCCTCCAGGAAGCGGTCCACGCCGAGGTCGTTGCGTACGCCGAGGACCAGCCGCCCGCCGGGCGCGACCAGCGCGGTCAGGGCTTCGAGCGACTCGATCCAGGCCGCCGCCGGGGCCTCGGCGGAGTGCGTGCGCAGCAGGCCGTCCAGCGCCAGCACGAGGTCGTACGGCTCGTCGGCCGCGAACGCCTCCAGCCTGCCGCAGAAGACCTCCAGGCCCGGATGCCGCTCGCCGAGCACGCAGGCGTCGGGATAGGACCGCAGGAGCAGGGCCACCTCCAACGCCACCGCCTCCTCGCACCCGTCCGCGTCGGCTCCGGCGGTGCCGGGCTGGGTGCCGTCGGGTTCGGTGGTGTCGGGATGGGTGCTGTGGGGCTCGGGGGCGTCGGGTTCGGGGGCCCGCGTCTCCGTCCAGGCCCCCGGAAGACCCACCCCGGCCTCTGGGCGATCCGTTCCGGTCCCTGAGCGATCCGTTCCGGTCCCTGGGCGATCTGCCTCGGTCCCTGGGCGATCCGTTCCGGTCCCTTGGCGGCCTGTCCTGGCCTGCTGGCGGTCCATGCCGGTCCCCTGGAGGGGGGTCAGGCCGGCGAGGGCCGCGACCTCGTCCACCACTGCCTGTGGATGCGGTCCCACCAGCAGCACCTTGCCGTCCGACGGCAGCACCCGCCTGATCAGCTCAAGCGCCGCCCCCCGCCAGTCGGTGATGCCACCCATGTCGGTCATGTCCGACCACAGCAGCATCTCTCCGCCGATCAACCGGACGTTCCCGGGTGCCTCGTTCATGCGTACCGCACCCGCTTCCATCCGAACATGCGCCTTAGCTCCTCCGGTGTCGCCTGATACTCGAATCCCAGCTCGCGCCGGGCCACCTCGGCCGCCAGCTCGGGATCGACCTGCGTGCCGTGCAGCTCGGGCCAGAGCCGCAGGCGGCGCGCCGTGCCGCCGTACTCGGGGCGCTCGTCCTCGTACTGCATGGGGTCCCCGTACACGGCGACCTCGCATCCCACCGACGCGCCGTAGAACAGCGCGCTGCCGAGCCGGTTGGAGGCCACCCTGCGGTGACGTCGTAGCTGGACGAGCTGCTTGCGCAGGAAGTCGCGCCCCTTGCCCTCCCAGCGGGATCCGCGCTCGCCATGACAGATGACCCGGAACCCCCGCGATTCATACGCCTGACGAATGTCCGGATTCGCGAATTCCAGCCAATAAAGGCAGACCGTGACCGGCCCTGTCTCGACATTTCGGATTTCGTCGGCGAGCCGCGCGTGATCACCGCTGACGGAGCTCTTCTCCCAGCCGTGAAAGGGATACCAGATCGTGCCTTCACGTTTCGACGTGACGCCCAGCTCGGGCTCCAGATCGAGAAGATAGATCCACGGGGCCCCGATGAGGTAGTACCCCCTGCGCCCCATCGACCAGCCCCGGCGGCGCAGCACGTCAGACCAGATGAAACGCGGATAACCCGGACTGCACCAGTGGTCGTTCGGCGGAAATCCGTGGAGATAGTTCCATCCATGCTGAAGGAATCCCTGGATACGTTTCGGCACCTCGTCAGGTATCTCACAGTATCTGCCGAGTATGCGGGAGTGCCCGTACCAGTGATTGGATTCGTCCATCATTCCCCCTGTAGCGGTTGGCGCGCCCCATCCGACATTCCCAGCCCCGAACGTGCCTCACTCGCCGTTATACGGTTCCATTACCAGGGGTGGGGACTTGGTTTTTCTGGACCCGGAAATGCCGCTACACTCGGTCCCGGCCTGAGGACAGAGAGTAAGTGAGTGATCATGAGCCGTCTCGACCGGTTGCGGGCCGTCTTCCGCAGAGCTCTCAACCTTCCCGCCGACGCAGCCGTCGACGACCTCGAATACCGCGCCATCCCGCAGTGGGACTCACTGGCCCACATGGCGCTGGTCGCGGCGATGGAGGACGAGTTCTCCATCATGATCGACACCGACGAGATGATCGACATGAGCTCGTTCGCCAGAGCGGCCGAGCTTCTCGAGAAACACGGCATCGACGCCGCCGTCTGACCCGCGCGCTCCGGGTCGCGGGCACCTCTCCGCAGGGGTCCGCGACCCGGAGGCCGTCGGGGAGGGCGGGAGGTCGGCGACCGGGACGTTCCAGGCGTCGGGGGACGCCACCTGACCACACGAACCAGCCCAGCCCACCTCCGGGCCACCGGAGGTGTCACGAGACCGGGCCAGCCATCGTCCGAGCCATTGGGGGCGGCATGACAACGGACCAGGCAGCGTCTGCCGAGCACGGGAGGGCGCGATGACACCGGAGCAGGAGACCACCGGGGGCCACCCCCGCACGGCACCGTCCGAAGGCCCCGGCGACCCTACACCACCACCCCGCCCCAGCTCCGCCGTCGGCCAGGCGCCCACGCCGGGCAGCCCCGCCGTCGGCCGGACGCCCACACCGGGCACCGCCGCCGCCGTCACGACCGCCGCCGCCGGGGGTGAGCAAGCGGCCTCCGATCCCGAGCTTTCAGGGGCGGAGGAGCAGGAGCGCATCGATCTCGCGCGAGCCGTCCCCGGTCTCGGCACCCCGTGGCCGGAGCCGGACTTCGCGACGGCATGGGCCGGTCTGGGCAGCCGCTCGGCGGCGGCGTCCGCATCCGTCCCCGCGCAGGCCCACGCCACCCACCGGCGGCAGATCCAGCCGGTGGGCGCCCGCGTCGTCCTCGTCACCGGCTCCACGACGGGGATCGGGCGCGCGGTGGCGGTCCGGCTGGCCGCGCACGGCGACCGCGTCGTCCTGCACGGCCGCGACGAGGAGCGGGCCGAGAAGGCCGCCGCCGAGGTCGCGGCGCAGACCGGCGGCCTGACGGACTCCGTCCACGGCGACGTCGCCGACCCCGCCCTCATCTCGGCCATGATGCGGCGGATCCAGCAGCGCCACGGCCGCCTCGACGCGCTCGTCGTCAACGCCGGCATCCACGCCGCCGGGCTGCTCGGCATGGTCCGCCACGAGACGGTCGGCCGGCTCTTCGAGGTCAACGCCGTCGGCGCGACCCACACCCTGCAGGGGGCGATCCGGCTCCTGCGGCGCGGCACGTTCCCTGCGGTGGTGCTCGTCTCCTCGGTCATGGGCCGCGCGGGCGGCCCGGGGCAGGCCGTCTACTCCGCCTCCAAGGCGGCGCTCATCGGCCTCGCCCTGGCCGCCGCCAAGGAGCTGGGCCGCTCGGGCATCAGGGTCAACGCCGTGGCTCCCGGCTACATCCAGACCGACATGCTGGCCACGCTCGACCCCGAGACCCGCACCTCCACGATCGCCGCCACCCCGCTCGGCCGCCTCGGCCGTCCCGACGACGTCGCGGGCGCGGTCGCGTTCCTGCTCTCCCCCGACGCCGATTTCATCACCGGCCAGATCCTGGGCGTGGACGGAGGTCTGGTGCCATGACGAACCACCGGCGGCAGCCGCCTCCACCACCACCGGCACCACCACCTGCCTTCGCGAAGCCTGCCCCGCAGCCCCTGCCGGCGGCCTCCGCGGCACACCACCCGCGCGCCCATCCGTACGGCCACCCGGCGCCGCCCGGGGAGACGGCCGCGGCGGGCGGGCCGGCGGCGGGCGCTCCGGCGATCGGGGCAGCCGGTTCCGCGGGCGATGACCCGATGTTCCCGCATCCGCAGGCTCAGCTCATCATCGCCGGGGAGGCGGTGGTGCTGGGGGTGGGCGAGCTGGAGCGGCGGATCACGCGGACGGCGGAGGTGCTGGCGCGGCTGCGACCCGGGCCGCTGTTCTGCGGCATGCGCAACAACCTGGCCTCCGTGCTCCGTTACCTGGCCGCCTTCCGCTCCGGGCGGCCGGTGGCGCTGCTGGACCCCGATCTGTCGCCGGGTGCCCTGGCCGAGCTCGCGGGGCGGTTCCGGCCCGCGGCGCTGGTGGGGTTCACGCACGCCGCCGACGGGGTGCCGCCGGTCCGCCGCGACGCGCCCGACCCGCACCCCGACCTCGCCGTCCTCCTCGCCACCTCGGGTTCCACGGGCAACCCCAAGCTCGTCCGCCTGTCGCGCCGGGCCGTCCTGTCCAACGCCGCCGGCATCGCCACGGCACTGTCGATCACCCCCGGCGAGATCGCGCCCACGAGCCTCCCGCTGCACTACAGCTACGGCCTCTCGGTGCTCAACAGCCATCTCGCGGCGGGCGCGACCGTGGTGCTGACCGAGGCGGGGCTGCTGGAGCGATCGTTCTGGGCCCATCTGGACGCGCACCGCTGCACCTCGCTGGCCGCCGTCCCCTACCAGTACGAGATGCTCCGCCGCCTGCGCTACGACCGTTGCGAGCATCCGACCATCGCCACCCTCACGCAGGCCGGCGGGCGGCTCGCCCCGGCGCTGGTCACGGAGTTCGCGGCCAAGGCCGACCGGTTCTTCGTCATGTACGGGCAGACGGAGGCCACCGCGCGCATCGCCGTCCTGCCGCCCGACCGGCTGGCCGACAAGCTCGGCTCAGTGGGCGTGAGCGTGCCCGGCGGGCGGCTGGAGATCCAGGACGGCGAGGTCGTCTACCACGGGCCCAACGTCATGATGGGCTACGCCGAGACGGCCGCCGACCTGGCTCGCGGCGACGACCTCGGCGGCGTGCTGCGCACCGGCGACCTCGGCCACCTCGACCCTGACGGCTTCCTGCACATCACCGGGCGGCTCAAGCGCATCGCCAAGATCTTCGGCGTCCGGGTGAACCTCGACGACGTGGAGCGCCTGCTGCGCAACACCGGGCCGGTCGCGGCCACCAGCGGCGACGACCGGGTGACGGTGTGGGTCGAAGGGCTGGACGCGACCGGTTGCGCGGGGCTCGCCCGGCGGCTCGGCGCCGAGCTGCGGCTCCACTGGAGCGGGTTCGACGTCCGGCCGATCGATCGCCTGCCCCTGCTCGCCACCGGGAAGATCGACTACCGATCCCTGGAAGGCCGCTCGTGAGCGGGCCGGGGCGCGGCGGGCGGCGAGGGCCGGCGGCCTCGGCGCCGGAGGCGGCGGGAGCAGGGCTCGGGAGCGTGGAGGGCCCGGCATGAACGTCTTCAGCCTGCGCGAGGAGGAGCGCGAGGCGCGGCTCGTCGAGGAGCTGGCCGAGCTGACCGCGTGGCACCGGCAGGCGTGCCCGCCGTACAGGCGGATCCTCGACGCGATCGGGGCGCGGCCGCCGTACGAGCGGCTGGTGGACCTGCCGTGGCTGCCGGTGCGGCTGTTCAAGACGCACGAGTTGCGCAGCGTGCCGCGGGAGCGGGTGTTCCGGGTGCTCACCTCCAGCGGCACCACCGGGCAGCGGCCGAGCCGGATCTACCTCGACCGGGAGGCGGCGGCCGCGCAGACGCGCATGCTGGCCGCGACGCTCAAGGTGGTGCTGGGCGAGCGGCGGCTGCCCATGCTGGTGGTCGACAGCCGGACCGTGGTACGCAGCGCGACGCTCAGCGCCCGCGGGGCCGGGGTGCTCGGGATGATGAACTTCGGCAGGGACCACACGTTCGTCCTCGACGAGCAGGGGCGGGTGGACGCCGAGGCGGTCAAGGGGTTCCTGGCCCGGCACGGCGGGCGGCGGTTCCTGGTGTTCGGGTTCACGTTCATGGTGTGGCTCTACCTGCTGGACCTGGGGGTGGACCTGTCGCAGGGGGTGCTCGTCCACTCGGGGGGATGGAAGCGGCTGGCCGAGCAGGCGGTGGACAACGCCGAGTTCCGGCGGCGGCTGGGGGCGGAGTGCGGGCTCGTCCTGATCCACAACTTCTACGGGATGGTCGAGCAGATCGGGACGATCTTCCTGGAAGGGCCCGAGGGAGACGGGCTCTACTGCCCGGATTTCGCCGACGTGGTGATCCGGGATCCGGAGACCTGGGAGGAGGCGCCGCCCGGTGTGCCAGGGCTGGTCGAGGTGGTCAGCACGCTGCCCGCCTCCTATCCCGGGCACGTGCTGCTCACCGAGGACCTGGGCGTGGTGCGCGGGGTCGATGACGGGGCGTGGCCGGGGAAACGGTTCGAGGTGCTCGGCAGGCTGCCGCGGGCTGAGGTGCGCGGCTGTAGTGACACCTTCGGGCAGGGCTGATGACGGGCGAAGGGCTGGATGCCGTGACGGCCACCGCTCCCGATGACGGGCACGGGAGCGAGGGCGGGTGTGTGGTGCGGGTGCGGTTTCCCGCTGTGGAGGCCGTGCCCGTCGAGGTGCTGCTCCACGGGCTGCGGGACCGGCGCTCCCCCGGTGCTGGGCTGGAGGTCGGGGACGAGCGGGTGCGCGGGTTCCTGGCGGCGCTCGGGAAGCGGCTGCTGCGGCCCACGCTGGCGCGGCGGTATCCGGAGCTGGGGTCCCTCGGGTTCTTCCTGCGGCCCAGCGAGCTGGCCCGTACCGTGGACGCGCTGGCGGGGGCGCGAGTGCGGGTGCCGCGCGGCCTGGTCTTCCACGTGCCGCCGGCGAACGTGGACACCGTCTTCGTCTACTCGTGGGCCCTGTCCGCGTTGATGGGCAATCGTAACGTCGTGCGGCTCTCGCCACGGGCCGGGGCGGTCGCCGACGTGATCGTGGAGACGCTGCGGGAGGCGCTGGCCGAGGCCGATCCCGTCGTGGGCGAGACACAGCGGATCGTCTCCTACGACCGGTCCCGCGAGGCCGTGACGTCGGCGCTGTCGGCGGCGTGCGACCTGCGGGTGGTGTGGGGCGGCGACCGTACGGTGCGGGAGGTGCGGCGGCATCCGCTCGCGCCGCACGCCCGGGACCTCGCCTTTCCCGACCGCTCGTCGTTCGCGGTGGTGCGGGCGGCGGCGTGGTCGTGCGCGCCCCGGGACGCGCGGGTGACCGTGGCGGAGGGGTTCGTCAACGACACCTACTGGTTCGACCAGGCCGCCTGCTCGTCGCCGCGGACGGTGTTCTGGGTGGGCGCGGAGGGCGACTGCGAGACGGCGCGGGCCGACTTCACCGACCACGTGACGCGGGTGCTCGGCCGGCGCGGGTGGGGCGGGGACGCGGGGATGGCGGTGGAGAAGCGGGTGGCCACGTACGGGCTGGCCGCCGACGGCGTCGCCGAGAGCGTGGAGTTCCGGGGGAACGCGCTGGCCAACGTGACCTTGGCGGACGGGGTGCCGCTGCCGAGGCGGTGGCTGGGGGCCGGGACGTTCGTGCACTGCCGGATCGGGGCGCTGGCGGAGCTGGCCGCGGTGGTGGAGCGGCGGGATCAGACGATGACGCACTTCGGGTTCGGGCGGGAGGAGCTGGAGGAGCTGGCCCGGCGGCTGGGCGGGCGGGGGGTCGACCGGATGGTGCCGGTGGGGAGCGCGCTCAGCTTCGACCGGGTCTGGGACGGGGTTGACCTGCCGGTCGAGTTCACGCGGCTGGTGACCGTCGTCCGATGACGGGCGGGGTCCCCGGGGTTCCCGGGGTCGAGCGGGAAGAGGCCGGGCCGGGGGCGCGCGGACGCGGGTGGCTGCCTGCTCTGGTGGTGGTCGCCGGGGCGGCCGGGGTGTTCCTGTGGTGCGGGGTCTCCGGGCGGGATCTTCTCGCGTTCGGGGCGTACCTCGGGGGTGGGGTGGCGCTGCCGGGAGTGTTGTTGTGGCGGGCGCTGACCGGTGGCGGGCGGTCGGTGGCCGAGGACGTCGCGGCCGGGCTGGCGCTCGGGTACGCGGTGGAGGTGCCGGCCTACCTCGCGGCCAGGGCCGCCGGGGTGCCGGTGCTGGTGATCGGGCCGGCGGTCGTGGTGGTCGGCGCGTTCGTGGCCGTCCCCCGGTTGCGGCGGCACTGGCGGGGCGCGGGTGTTGCCGGAAGCGGTGCGGGCGCGGGTGCGGGTACGGGTGTTGCCGGAAGCGGTATGGGCGCGGGCGCGGGGCGGGAGAGGGTGCCGGGCTGGTGTGCGTGGGGGTTGGCCGGGGTCGTCGGGTATCTGGTGGTGTGGAGTGCCCTGTTCCTCTACCGGGTGCCGGTGGGCCGGGCGTACGTGGACCTGCCCTATCACCTGGCGCTGGTCGGGGAGCTCAAGCGGCAGGTGCCGCCCACGTTCCCGTCCGTCCTGGGCGAGCCGCTGTCCTACCACTGGTTCGTGCACGCCGAGATGGCGGCGACGAGCTGGGTGACCGGGATCGAGCCGGTCACGCTGGTCTACCGGCTGTCCACGTTGCCGATGACCGCCGCGCTCGTGGTGCTGGTGGCCGTGCTGGGGCGGCGGGTCGGGGGTGGCTGGGGGGCCGGGGCGGCGGCGGTCGGGGTGACGTACTTCCTGTTCGGGCCCGTGTTGCGGGAGGGCGTGGTCTTCACGTCGCGGTCGATGTTCACCGCCTGGGCGAGCCCTACGCAGACGTTCGGCGGGCTGCTGTTCGCGCCCGTGGTGTTGTTGCTGGTGGGGCGGGTGCGGGGGCGGAGCTGGGTGGCGCTCGGCCTGTTGCTGGCGGCGTTGACCGGGGCCAAGGCCACCTTCCTGCCGCTGCTGCTGGCCGGGCTGGTGCTGGTGGCCGTGGTGCGGTGGGTGGTGGAGCGGCGGGTGCCGGGCGAGTGGCTGGGGGCGGCGGCGCTCGTGCTGGGGTTCCTGGTGGTCGCGCAGGTGGTGGTGTTCCGGAGCGGGGGGCAGGGGACGGTGGTCGCGCCACTCGCGACGGCGCGGGGGCTCTGGGGGGCGGTGGCGGGGATCCGGCCGCCGGAGCTGGCGGCGGTCCCGGTCGCTCCGGTGGCGGTGCTGGCCTGCGTGCACCTGTTCTGCCTGGCGTGCGTGTGGGGCGGGGTGGCCGGGCTGGGGCGGCGGGTGTGGGAGCCGCCGTGGTCGTTGCTGGTGGGGATGGGGGGTGCCGGGATCGGGGCGGTTCTGGTGCTCGGGCATCCGGCGGAGTCGCAGCTCTACTTCCTGGAGAGTGTCCGGCCTTACCTGTCGGTCGCGGCCGTGTGCGGGGTGGTGACGGCCTGGCGGGCGCGGGCGGGCATGGGGCGGATGGTCGCGTGGGCAGGGGTCGGGGCCGTGGTGGCGTGGGTGGTCGCGGGGGCGGGGGGGCTCCTGGTGGCGGAGCACGTACGGCCGGAGGCGGGGGCGCTCCCGACGGTGGAGGCCGTGCGGCCGGGGGCGGGGGTGCTGGGATGGGTGGTGGGGCCCTATCTGGTGCTGGCGGTGGTCGCTCTGGTGGTGTGGCGGCGCGGGGCGGTGCTGGCCGTGGCCGGGTTGATGGCGGGGTACGGAGTGCCGGCGTCCGTACGGGAAGTGGTCGAGCACGTGGTGCCCGGCCCGGACCTGCGGGAGCGGGAGGTCCCGCGCGGCGGGCGGGAGGCGGCCCGGTGGATACGGGGGCACTCCGCGCCCGGCGACGTCGTGGCCACCGATCTGCACTGCCGGCCGGTCACCGCGCCGGCGTGCGACAGCAGGCATTACTGGGTGGCGGGGTTCAGCGAGCGGCGGGTGCTCGTGGAGGGGTGGGCGTACGCCGAGAGCACGCTGTCGCGGACCAGGCTGTTCGGCGGGTCGTACCTGGAGGTGCCGTTCGCGGACGGGGCACGGCTGGCGGCCAATGACGCGGTGTTCGCCGCGCCGACAAGGGAGAACGTCCAGAAACTTGCCCGCGTTTATGGCGTCCGGTGGCTTTTGAGCAGGAATGACAGCAAACTCGATGGATATGCCGCCCTGCGGTTCCGGAACCGAGAGTTTTCCGTTCACGAGCTCGTTCCGAGGTAAAAGTATTTCCAGCTCACGGAATGGCGAACAGAAAACGCGGACGCCTCGCCGCACGTCACATCACCATTTCCCTGAACGACGGCCACAGGCAGAGATCAGGGAGCTCGATGGACACGCGCGCCGCCACGCAGCCGACCCCCCGCGTCCTGGACACGGCGGCCCGGCCGGCGAGCGTCGACATCGTCATCCCCGTGCTCAACGAGGAGCGCGCCCTGCCCGGCTGCGTACGCACGCTGGCCGCTTTCCTCGACGACGGTTTCCCGCTGCCGTGGCGCATCACGATCGTGGACAACGGCAGCACCGACGCCACCTGGCCGGCCGCGACCAGGCTGGCCGGTGAGCACGAGCGGGTGTACGCGCGCAGGATCGGCGTGCGCGGGCGGGGGGCGGCGCTGCGGGCGGCCTGGCAGGAGAGCCAGGCCGACATCGTGGCGTACATGGACGTCGATCTGTCCACGGATCTCGACGCCCTGTTCCCGCTGGTCGCGGCGGTGGCGAGCGGGCACTCCGAGATCGCGATCGGCACCCGGCTGGGGCACGGCGCGCGTACCCACCGCTCGGTGCGCCGCGAGGTGATCTCGCGGGCCTACAACGCGCTGCTCAGGCACGGGTTCGGGGCCGGGTTCAGCGACGCCCAGTGCGGGTTCAAGGCGGCCAGGGCAGGCGTGGTGCGGCCGCTCATGGACAAGGTCGAGGACGACGGCTGGTTCTTCGACACCGAGTTGCTGCTGCTGGCCGAGCACAACGGGCTGCGCGTCCACGAGGTGCCGGTGGACTGGATCGAGGACGCCGACTCGCGCGTACGGGTGGTCAGGACGGCGATCGACGACCTGAAGGGGCTGGCCAGGGTCGCGTGGTCGATGGCGGCGGGGCGGGCCCGGGTGCCGGTCGCCCGCCCGGAGCCGATGCCACGGCACCCGGACGCGGTCCTGGGCCGGGCACGCCCCGCGCGAGCGGCACGGTCCGTACGAACGGCACGGCCCGTACGGGCGGCCCGCGCGGCACAACCCCCACAACCCGGACGGGCGGCACGGGCGGCACGGGCGGCGCAGCCCCCGCAGTCCGGGCGGGCGGCGTGGGCCGCGCGGCCCGCCAGGTTCGGGGCGGTGGCGGGCGGCGGGTTCTCCGTCGCGCTCTACGTATTGTGCTCCGTCCTCCTGTACGCGTTGTTCTATTTGCCGCTGCGCGAAATCCAGGAACCCGTTCCAGCCAATATGTGCGCGCTCGTCCTGACCGGAATGGCCGGTGCGGCGGCGGGCCGCCGGACGGGCGGCGTGCGGCGTACCTCCCCGCATTTCCGCGCGGTCGTGTTCGTCGCGGCGAATTACGCGCTCACCTCCGCCGCCCTGCACCTGCTGCCGCCCCGCGCCGGGCGGCCGGCCGAGGTGGGTGCGGTCGTGGCCGCCTACTGCCTGCTCATGGTGATCCGTGTCACCGCTTCACCCCTCACGAGAAATTGAGACACACGATGGAGACCGAGGAAATCCGCCGGCTGATCGCGCTCGAGGACAGCCACTGGTGGTACCGCGAGCGGCGGGCGATCCTGCGCCGGGAGCTGCGCGAGCTGGGCCGGCCCGGAGTGGCCCTGGACGTGGGCGCGGCCGGCGGCGGGAACACCCGCGTGCTGGCCGAGGCGGGCTGGGACGCCACGGCCACCGACACGAGCGAGGCGGCCCTGGAGGTCGCGCGGCAGCGTGGCGTCAACGCGGTCCGGGCGGACGCGCGGGCGCTGCCGTTCGAGTCGGGCAGCGTCGATCTGGTGACCGCGTTCGACGTGCTGGAGCACATCCGCGAGGACCACCTGGTCACCGAGGAGATCGCCCGGGTGCTGGCGCCGGGCGGGCACGCGCTGATCGCGGTGCCGTGCGACATGACGCTGTGGTCGGCGCACGACGACGCGGTGGGGCACCTGCGGCGCTACCGGCGGGAGTCGCTGACCGTCGTGGTCGAGAAGGCCGGGCTGGAGGTGGACCGGATCTGGAGCTGGAACGTGCTGCTGCGGCCGCTGGTCACCTGGCACCGCCGCCGCCGTTCGGTGGGCAGTGACCTGCACGAGATGCCGCTGCTGGTCAACGCGGGGCTGTCGGCGGTGGTGCGGGCCGAGCGGTATCTGCCGGTCAGGTCGTTGCGGGGGGTGAGTCTCTTCCTGCGGGCCCGCCGGGGCCGGTGACGCGGGCTCACCGCGCCCGCCGGACACAGCGGGCGGAGCGGACGGAGCGGGCGCGGCGGACGGAGCGGGCGCGGCGGACGGAGCGGGCGCGGCGGACGGAGCGGGCGCGGCGGGCGGAGCGGGTGCGGCGGGTTCGGGTCACGGTTTGGTGAGGCTCGGGTCACGGACGGGTGAGGCCCGGATCACGGGCACTTGGTGTTGGCTTTACTCTTTACCCCGTGGTGACTCATGCCCTCCTCGCCGCTGCCCTGACGTTGACCGCCGCCCCGGCCGCCGCTCCGGCCGCGGCCGCCGCGTCCGCCCCCGCCGCGTCCGCGCAGGCGCCGGTGGACTGCGCGCGGGTGAAATGCCTGGCGCTGACCTTCGACGACGGCCCGGGCCCGCAGACGCCGGCCCTGCTCAAGACCCTGCGGAAGGCCGGCGCGAAGGCCACGTTCTTCCTGGTCGGCAAGAAGGTCGAGCAGCGCCCGCGGATCGCCAGGCAGACCCTGGCGCAGGGGCACGCGATCGGCAACCACACCTACTCGCACACCTCGCTCCCCCGGCTGCTCGACGAGGAGATCAGCCAGGAGATCCGGGTCGCCCAGACCGTGATCGAGAAGGCCACGGGCTACCGGCCGACGATGTTCCGCCCGCCGTACGGGCACACCGACGAGCGCGTGCTGCGCACGGCCGACGAGGCGAACCTCGCGCAGGTCCTGTGGAGCGGCACGACGCTCGACTGGTCGCTCCAGGACGCCGCCAAGATCAAGAAGACCGTCCTCAAGCTGGCCAGGCGCGACGGCGTGATCCTCATGCACGACACGGTGCCGGCCACCGTCAAGGCCATGCCGGACATCCTCATGGAGCTGAAGAAGCAGGGCTACCATCTCGTCACGGTGCCCACGCTGCTGCGCGGCAAAGGCCCGAAGTCCGGAGTGAGCTACCCCTAGGAGGAGCCGGCCACCCGGCCCGGGATTGCGAGAGTCATGGGGAGCGACGCCACGGTGACGACCGTGACCAGGCCGAGGGGGCCGTGGGCGGCGCTCGCCACCTTCCTCGCCGTTCAGGCGGTGCTCGGATGCTGGTGGGCGGCCTTCTACCCCGGCCTGTTCAGCCGCGACTCGGTCCTGTACCTCAGCCACACGGTGGTCGGCCCGTGGGTGAGCGACCATTCGGTGCTCTACGACGCGATCCTGTGGCTGAGCTTCACCGAGACCGGTGACCTGGGCGCGGTGACGTTCGCGCAGACCACGGCCATGGCCGGGGCGCTGACGTTCCTGGCGCAGTCGCTGAAGGCGCTGGGCGCGCCGCGCCGGCTCACCACGGTGGTGGCGGTGCTGATGCCGCTGGCGCCGCCCGTGGGGGCGTTCACGGTCACGTTGTGGAAGGACGTGCCGTTCACGATCTGCGCGGTGGCGATCGCGGGCGTGTGCGCGCGGTTCGCGGCCGCGCGGCGGGTGACCGGGCTCGGGCTGGCCGGGCTCGGGGCGCTGATGCTGGCGCTGGGGCTGTTCCGGGCGAACGGCTTCCTGGTGGTGGGCGTGGCCGTGGTCGCGCTGGTCGTCGTCGTACGGACGGCGCGGGTGCGGCTGCTGCTGGTGGGCACGGTGACGGCGGCGCTGCCGCTCGTGCTGACGAACGTGGTGCTCCCCCAGGTCGGCATCGTGGCGCCGGCCAAGACGTACGTCTACCACACCGCGTTCGGCGACATCGCGGTGGCCTTCCGCGACCGGCCGCGGCTCTTCGGCACCCGGGACCGGGCGCTGCTGGAGTCGGTGGCGCCGCTGGACCGCTGGTGGTGGGGCGGCACCTGCTACACGATCAACACGCTGATCTGGCGCAAGGATTTCAGCTGGCAGCAGGCCGACGCGCACGCCGGCGAGCTGCTCGGCCTGTGGAGGCGGCTGCTGACCGAGGATCCCCGGCTGATCGTGGACGCCCGGCTGTGCCGGGGGTCGATCGCGTGGCGGCCGGTGGGCGACCCGCTGATGACGGGCGGCTCGACGTACCGCCTCTCGCTGCGGCCGACCGCCGACAGTTACGTCGGCCCGGGCAAGGTGGCCGACTTCCCCGGCCGGTGGGTGTACTCGCTGCGGCCGCTGTCGCACGAGCTGTACCACGTGGCCGAGCCGTGGCTGACGGGGTCGCTGGCTCCCGAGTACGACTGGGCGTTGTGGCGCGGGGCGTCGTGGGCGTACCTGTCGTACCTGGCGGTGGCGCTGGGGGCGGTGGCCCGGCGCAACCGGTACGTGCTGGGGGTGGCGGCCGTGGTCGCCGGGCAGCAGCTCGCGGTCCTGGCCAACATCTCGGCCCAGGACTTCCGCTACATGGCCTCGCCGATCCCCATCGGGGCGCTGCTGGTGCCGCTCCTGCCGGCCGGCGCGTGGCGGCTTTCGCGGGCTCTGGCCCGGCGGGCGGCGTGGTCGCGGCCGGCTCGCGTACTGACCAGGTGCAAAAGCCTCATTTCTGGAAAGAGAACCCCTCTCTGAACCGGGCGTAGAGGCGGGAGACATCATGGCAGATTGGACAGGACCGTTGACGGTGGGTGTCGAGGAGGAGTTCCACGTCGTGGATCTCCGCACCAAGTACCTGTCCACCCGTTCAGGACCGCTGCTCGAAGCCCTCCCCCAGAGCCGCTTCTCCAAGGAGCTGCAGCGTTCCACGGTCGAGGCCAACAGCGAGCCGTTCGCCCGGCTGGAGGATCTCGCCAAGGACCTCTGCGAGCTGCGTGACATGGTCATCCAGACCGGGCAGGAGCTGGGCCTGGGCATCGTGGCGGCCGGCACCGTGCCGCTGGCCGACAAGTCGAGCATGAAGATCTCCGACGACCCGCGCTACGAGCGCATGCTGGACGACTACCAGCTCCTCACCCGCGAGCAGCTCATCTGCGGCACGCAGGTGCACGTGCAGGTCGAGGACAAGGACCTGGCGACGGCGGTGGCGCACAGCGTGACGCCGTGGCTGCCGCCGCTGCTGGCGCTGTCGTGCAGCTCCCCGTTCTGGTTCGGCGAGGACACCGGGTACGCCAGCTACCGCACGCTCGTGTGGCAGCGCTGGCCCACGTCCGGGCCGATGGCCAAGTACGAGTCGGCCGCCGACTACGAGCGCATGATCGACAACCTCATCCAGGCCGGGACGATCACCGACCCCGGCATGATCTACTTCGACGTGCGGCCGTCCGCGCACGTGCCCACGGTGGAGCTGCGGGTCTGCGACTCCTGCCCCCGCGTGGACGACATCGTGCTCATCGCCGGGCTGTTCCGGGCGCTGGTGACCCGGGAGCTGGCGGCGGTGCGGCGGGACCCGCACCGGGAGATGCAGCTCGAACCGGTACGCGCCGCCACCTGGCAGGCGACCCGCTCCGGGCTGGAGGGCGACCTCGTCGACCCGGTCGAGGGCGTGCCGCGGGCCGCCGCCGAGGTGTTCATGAACCTGGTGGACGGGCTGCGGCCGGAGCTGGAGGAGACCGGCGACTGGGAGCTGATCTCCAACCTGGCCCGCGACGCCCTGGCCCGGGGCAGCTCGGCCGCCCGGCAGCGGCGCGCGTTCGAGCGGGAGGGGCGGTTGTCGGACGTCGTGGACCTGCTGCTCGAAGAGACCCGGGCGTGCACCTGGACCGGCCCGTCGTCCTACCGGCCGGCGGCATAGCGGCCGGCCCGGCACCGGCCCGGCGCCGGCTCGGCCCCGCCGCTCAGACGTCGTCGTGCGTGCCCACGGCGCGCTGGCGGCCGGGCAGGCGGACGACCGTGACGAAGAACTCGTCGATCTGGCGGATGACGGTCAGGAACCGGTCCAGATCGACGGGTTTGGTCACGTACGCGTTGGCGAACAGGTCGTAGCTGCGCAGGATGTCCTCCTCCGCCGAGGAGGTCGTCAGGACCACGACGGGGATCGCGCGCAGCTCCGGGTCACCCTTGATCTTCTCCAGGACCTGGCGGCCGTCGTACTTCGGCAGGTTGAGGTCGAGGAGGACGAGGTCGGGGCGGGGCGCGTCGGCGTACCCGCCGCGCCGGTAGAGGAAGTCCAGCGCCTCCAGGCCGTCCCTGACGACGTGGAGGTTGTTGTGGATCTTGTTGTCCTCGAACGCCTCGCGAGTGATCAGCTCGTCGCCGGGATCGTCCTCGACGAGAAGCACCTCGATGGCCTGCGGAGTGGTCATGCGCTGCTTTCCTGGGTGGCAGTGGCAGTGGCGGTGGCAGTGGCGGTGGCGGCATCGGAAACGGTGTCGGAACCAGTGTCGGGCAAAGTGAAGCAGATCCGGGTGCCACCGGTGTAATCGGTGTCGAGCCAGATGCGGCCACCGTGATTCTCGACGATCTTCCGGCACATGGCCAGACCGATGCCGGTGCCACCATAGGTCTCGCGGCTGTGCAGGCGCTGGAAGATGACGAAGATCTTCTCGGCGAACTCGGCCTCGACGCCGATGCCGTTGTCGGACACCGACAGCAGCCATTCGCCCTCGTCGCCGCGCCCGCACTCGATGCGGATCTCCGGCGCCTCGCCGGGACGGCGGAACTTGACGGCGTTGCCAACGAGGTTCTGCCAGAGCAGGCCGAGCAGGGTGCGGTCGCCGATCACGGTGGGCAGCCCGGCCGGGCGCTCGACGCGGGCGCCGGACTCCTCGATGGCCGTGGACAGGTCGTCGAGGGCCTTGTCGAGGGCCTCGCCCAGCTCGACCGGCTTGCGGTCGTCGTACATGCGGCCCACCCGGGAGAAGCTCAGCAGGTCGTTGATGAGCACCTGCATGCGGGTCGCGCCGTCCACCGCGAAGTGGATGTACTGGGTGCCGCGCTCGTCGAGCACCGAGCCGTACCGCTTCTGCAGGAGCTGGCAGAACGTGGCGATCTTGCGCAGCGGCTCCTGCAGGTCGTGCGAGGCCACGTACGCGAACTGCTCCAGCTCGGCGTTCGAGCGGCGCAGCTCCACCGCCTGCGCGTCGAGGTCGGCGGTCTGGGCGCGCAGCCGGCCCTGGGCCTCGTTGGACTCCTCCAGCGCGCGGACGAGCTTGGCGCGCATCAGGTCAAGGTCACGGGAGAGCTCGCGGAGGTCGGCCGGGCCGCGCGCGGGCATGGGATGGTCGAAGTCGCCGGTCGCGATGTGCCGGGAGGCCACCCGCAGCTCGTCCAGGGGGCGGCCGACCGCGCGGCGCAGCAGCACCGTCATCGAGACGCCGGCCAGCAGGAACAGCACCAGCATGGCGACGAAGGCCCAGTTGCGGATCCGCTCGGCCCGCTGCAGCTCGGCCCGCTCGGCGGCGCGGGCCTGCGACAGCTCGGTGGAGAGCTGGTCGAGCCGGGCGCGGACGACGTCGAAGGTGCGCTTGCCGCCCTCGTCGCCCGAGGGGACGGCGCCGCCGGACTCCTTGGCGGCGATGACGGGCCGGGCGTAGTCGCGCCGCCACGCCTCGGCCGCGACGCGGACCGCCTGCACGTCGGCGACCAGGCGCGGGCGCTCCTGGAGGAGGGACGCGATCCGGTCGGCGCTGCGCTGCTCGGCGCCCACGCCCAGGGTGTACGGGTCCAGGAAGTCACGCCGGCCGGACAGCAGGTAGCCGCGGACGCCGGTCTCCTGGTTGAGCAGCGCGTTCTCCAGCTGGGCGGCCTCGATCCTGGCCGGCGAGATGCGCTCGGTGAGCTGGTCGGACAGGCGGGCGGTGCGGTCCAGCATGATCGTGCCCACCACGGCACAGGTGATCACCAGGACCGTGACGACCGCGAGCACGGCCACGAACCAGCCGTGAATCGTCAGGCGGCGCCAGCCGCTCTCTGAAGTGTTGTTCACAGCTCGTCTTTCCAGCGGAGGTGGACCACGGCGAGGTCGTCGGCGGCGGTCTCGGGGGCGGCGGTCTCGACGTCCTCGACGAGCGCGTTGAGGAACGCCTCGCCGTCGAGGTGCGCCCGCCGCCTGGCCAGCTCCAGCAGGCCCTCCTCGCCCAGCCAGCGGGCCGGCTCGCCCGGCAGGCGGCGCTCGAACAGGCCGTCGGTGAACAGCGTCAGCCCGCCGCCGGGAGGCAGCTCCATGACGTGCTGCTCCCAGTCGAACTCGATCGGCAGGCCGAGCGCGGGGCCCTGCGCCGGGTCGGCCAGCTCGACCCCGTCAAGCGTGTGCAGGAGCATGCCGGGGTGGCCGGCCCGCCAGACGCGTACCGTGCGCTGGTCGGGCTCCAGCACGAGCGTGGTCATCGTCACGAAGATCTCGGGGCTGGAGCGCTCGGCGTCCAGGATGCGTTCGAGCTGCCGCAGCAGCGCGCTGCCCGTCACGCCGCTCAGCACCAGCGCGCGCCAGGCGATGCGCAGGCAGACGCCGAGCGCCGCCTCGTCGGGGCCGTGGCCGCACACGTCGCCGATGACCGCGTGGACGACCTTGTCGTCGGACTCGACGACGTCGAAGAAGTCGCCGCCCAGGGTGAGGGAGCCGCGGCTGGCCTGGTAGCGCGAGGCGACCTGGATCGGCATGGTCTGCAGCAGCGGGGTCGGCAGCAGGCCGCGCTCCAGGCGGGCGTTCTCCTTGGCCCGGACGCGCTCGGCGTGCAGCGCCACCGCCGCCTGCTCGGCCTGCTTGCGCTGCATGGCGTAACGCAGCGCCCGGCCCAGCCACTCGGCCTCCACCCGGCCCTTGACCAGGTAGTCCTGGGCGCCGGCGGTCACCGCGGCGAGGCCCGCCTGCTCCTCGGCCAGGCCCGTCAGCACCACGACGGCCGCGTCGCCGGCCTCCTCCAGGACGGCGGACAGCGCCGAGAACTCGAACGCGTCAGGCAGGTCGAGGTCGAGCAGCACGCACTGGGGCCGCAGCCGGACCAGCGCCTGGCGCGCCTCCTTCACCGAGCGCGCCCACTCCAGGCGTACGGTCAGGCCGCTGTCCTCCAGCAGCTCACCGACGATCAGCGCGTCCTGTGGATCGTCCTCCACGAGCAGGACCAGCGGCGGCCGGCCGTTGTGCTCACCAGCTTGGGCCATACTGGCGTGTCTTCCTTCCCGCCCGCGCCAGATGCCTGCCGCACCGACCGGCGCCTCAGGCGTCCCGACACCGACCTGGTTGCGGAGGTGGCGCAGAGCCAAAGTCTCTTCCCTCCATTCTCAGGGATATGCGCAGGGGGCCGAACAATTTTTTCGGCGGTACGGCGGGGCGTGAAAGCATGACGGGGCTCCGGGCAAGAAGGGGCGTTCACGTTCCTCCGACGCTAGGGATGCCCGCATGGCCGTGCCACCCGAGCTGGATCCACCGGTACATCGCCCGCCGCCTGTCCGAGGACGCCGCGGCGCTGGGCATTCCGGCCGGCACCGTCGCCTCCCGCCTCAACCGCGCCCGCGAGCAGCTGCGCAAGGCGCTCGGCGGCGCCAATCCCCTGGAGGAGACGCGGGCCTGCTGCGGGAGATGCCGGTCGCTCCGGCCGTGCGGGCCGCCGCCCTGCGCCTGCTCGCCGGGCTGCCGGCGAGCAAGGTGGTGGGCCCGACCGACCCGCTGGGACGGCCGGGGCTGGCGGTGACGTTCGTGAAGAGCGAGGGCCTCACCGCCGAGTTCGGCGCCGACGGCGAGGTGGCCGAGCGGTTCGCCACCGTTCTCGACCCGCGTACCGGCACCGTGCCGGCCCACGTGGAGATCGCCGCCGAGCGCGCGGAAGGGCTCGCCGAGGGCACGCTCATGAGCTACAGGGCGTGGGCGGACGGCGCCGGGTGGCGCGACGAGCGGCCGAAGCGGCCGCGCGGCTGCGAGCTGAGCGACCGCCCGCTGCCCTGAGCCACGGGGCGGCGGCTCACTCCCACTCGATGGTGCCCGGGGGCTTGCTGGTCACGTCGAGGACGACCCGGTTGACCTCGCGGACCTCGTTGGTGATGCGGGTGGAGATGCGGGAGAGCACGTCGTACGGGACCCGCGCCCAGTCGGCGGTCATCGCGTCCTCGGAGGTGACCGGGCGCAGCACCACCGGGTGGCCGTAGGTGCGGCCGTCGCCCTGCACGCCCACCGACCGGACGTCGGCCAGCAGCACCACCGGGCACTGCCAGATCTGCCGGTCGAGGCCGGCGCGGGACAGCTCCTCGCGGGCGATCGCGTCGGCCTCGCGCAGGATCTCCAGGCGCTCGCGGGTGACCTCGCCGACGATGCGGATGCCGAGCCCCGGCCCGGGGAACGGCTGCCGCCACACCATCGCGGCGGGCAGGCCCAGCTCCTCGCCGGCGCGGCGCACCTCGTCCTTGAACAGCGTGCGCAGCGGCTCGACCAGCGTGAACCGGAGGTCTTCTGGCAGGCCGCCGACGTTGTGGTGGGACTTGATGTTGGCGGTGCCGGTGCCGCCACCCGACTCCACGACGTCGGGGTAGAGCGTGCCCTGCACCAGGAACTCGACCGGGCCGTCGGCCATGATGGCGCGCTGCTCGTCCTCGAAGACGCGGATGAACTCGCGGCCGATGATCTTGCGCTTCTCCTCGGGGTCGCTGACGCCTTCCAGCGCCTTGAGGAAGCGCTCGGCGGCCTCGACCACGCGCAGCCTGACGCCGGTGGCGGCGACGAAGTCGCGCTCGACCTGCTCGGCCTCACCCTTGCGCAGCAGGCCGTGGTCGACGAAGACGCAGGTCAGCCGGTCGCCGATGGCCCGCTGGACGATCGCGGCGGCCACCGCCGAGTCGACCCCGCCGGACAGCGCGCAGATCGCCCGGCCGTCGCCGACCTGGCGGCGCACGGCCTCGACGGACTCCTCGACGATGTTGAGCATGGTCCAGGACGGGCGGCAGCCGGCCGCGTCGAGGAAGTGCTTGAGCACCGCCTGACCGTGCTCGGAGTGCAGCACCTCGGGGTGGAACTGCACGCCGTAGAGCCCCCGGCCGGGGTGCTCGAAGGCCGCGACCGGCGTCTCGCCGGTGGAGGCGGTCACCCGGAAACCCTCGGGCGCGGCGGCCACGCTGTCGCCGTGGGACATCCACACCCGCTGGCTGGCCGGCAGCCCGGCGAAGATCACGCCCTCGTCCAGTACCTCCAGGTCGGTGCCGCCGTACTCGGCCACGCCGGTGCGGGCGACCTCGCCGCCGAGCGCCTGGGCCATGGCCTGGAAGCCGTAGCAGATGCCGAACGTGGGCACGCCGGTCGAGAACAGGCCGTGCGGCACGGGCGGCGCGCCCTCGGCGTAGACCGAGGAAGGGCCGCCGGAGAGGATGATCGCCTTGGGGTTCTTCGCCATCATCTCCTCGACGGGCATCGTCGAGGGGACGATCTCGGAGTAGACGTGGCACTCGCGCACCCGCCTGGCGATGAGCTGCGCGTACTGCGCGCCGTAGTCGACCACCAGCACCGTGTCGAATTCTGACACCGAGAGAACCCCCCATAGGCGACGTGCGGTGGCCCCAGTCTATCGGTCCCTGTTATTACGCCTGGCCTGGCACCGGCTCCCGTGCTAACACAGAACGATGGATCTTGTCTGGCCGGCGACCGCCTGGGCTCTCTGGGTCGCCACGCTGGCCGCCGCCGTCAAGGTGGCCGGTCGCGGGCGGCCTGCCGGGGCCCCGCCGCCCGCCGGGCCGCCGCCGCCTCCGCAGGCGGTGGCCGAGCTGCTGCGGGGGGCGCGGGCGCAGGAGGTGTTCCACGCGGCGCTGTTCGAGCTGGCGGAGCGGGGCTGGGCGGCGGTCGAGGGCGATCGGCTCTCCCTGTCGGCCGCCGGCCCGGCCCCCGCGGGGTCGCCCGCCGCCGGATCGGTCCCCGCTGTGGAGGAGTCGCCGCCCGCGCCGCCCGCGCCGTACGAGCGGTGGGTGCTGGAACGGGTGCGCGAGCGGCTGGCGGGCGCCGCGCGGGCGCGGGTCGTGGACCTCATGCCGGACGGCGCCGAGCTGGAGAGCGAGCTCATGCCGCTGGTCAGGGAGCACGCGATCGGCCTCGGGCTGGCCCGGCGGCGCTGGCCCAGCATGATCGTGCCGGTGGTGCTGGCCGTCGCGCTGGTCGTCCCCTGGTTCGCCACCGTCTCCCGGGCCGGGGTGTCGTGGCTGGGGGGCATCGCGACGATGGTGTCGTTCGTGGCGGGCGGGAGCCTGCTGCTGGGCGGGCGGGGGTTCCTGCTCACCGAGCGCGGGCGGCGGGTCGCGGCGGACGCCGTCCCGCCGGCCCACCAGCAGGAGTGGATCTTCACGGGCAGCGGCTGGCAGGGCGGCCGGATCGAGCCCGCCGGGTCCGGCGCGGCCGGGCGCCGGGAGGTGGCCGGGCACGTCGTCAGGCGCTGGTACGACGCCGAGCGGCACAGGCACTACGTCGCGCTGCACGACGGGCGCTCGGAGCAGGCCGTCGCGTACGCGGTGGAGCCGGGCGACTACAAGGACGTGCTGCCGGGCGACTGCGTGCGGCTGCTGGTGCGGCCCGGCGGGGAGGTGACCCGCGTCCTGGCCCACGAACGCCACTGGTGATCACCGAGGGGACGGCAGGTCTCCGGAGAGCAGGGTCTCGTACTGGCGGCGCAGGCCGTCGGCGTGCCCCGGATCGGTCAGCACGAGGAAACGTTCCTCGCGGATGGCCGCCACCGCCAGCTCGGCGACCTCGGCGGGGTCGATGCCGCGCCCGGCCCGCCTGACGACGCGGTCGCGGGCGTCGAGCTCGTCCTGGCTGGGCGTGGCGGCCAGGGCGGGCGGGCGGGTGCGGGCCGAGTCGGCGATCCCGGTGCGCACCGCGCCCGGGCACAGCGCGGTCACCCGGAGCCTGGCGCCCGTGGCGGCCAGGTCCTGGGCCAGCGCCAGGGAGGCGGCCAGGGCGGCGTGCTTGGTGACGGCGTATCCGCCCGATCCCGCCGCGACCGACAGCCCCGCCACCGACACGGTGTTGACGACGTGTCCCTCGCCGCCCTGCTCGATCATGCGCGGCACGAACGCCCGGATGCCGTGCAGGACGCCCCACACGTTGACGCCGAGCAGCCAGGAGAAGTCCTCCACGGTCCGCGTCCACATGTGGCCGCCCTGGTAGACGCCGGCGTTGTTGCACAGGACGTGGACGGCGCCCAGCTCGCCGAAGCAGCGGTCGGCCAGGTGGGCGACGGCCGCCGCGTCGGACACGTCGGTGATCTGCGTGAGCACCTCGACGGGCGGGGAGCCCGTCCGAGGAGTGGCCTGCCTGGCCAGCGCGGCCGTCTCCGCCAGCCCGCCGTGATCGACGTCGGCCAGCATGAGCACCGTGCCCTCGGCCGCGAACCGCAGCGCCAGGGCCCGGCCGATCCCGCCGGCCGCGCCCGTCACCACCGCCACCTTGCCGGCGAGCTCCCGCACCCGCCCGACGCTACAGCACCGCGCCGATCAGTCCCAGGGGCGGCGAGCCGAGGTCCAGCAGCGCCTTGTGGAAGCGCTGGACGCTGAAACCGGCCCCCCACTCCTCGCGGGCCCGCTCGCGCAGGTCGAGGATGAGCAGCTTGCCCCACGTGTAACGCCCGTACGTCGGGTCGAACGTGGCCCGCCGCGCCTCCGACAGCGCCGCCGGGCCGACCAGGTGGGTGTCGGACTCGAAGCGCCGCGCGCCCTCCTCGACCGTCATCTGCCCGGTGTGCACGCCGATCGCGCAGGCCAGCCGGGTGACGCGGATGAGCGCCTCCAGCCAGACGCCGATCTCGAAGCGCGGGTCGTCCGGCTCGAACCCCTCCTCGACGCACAACTCCTCGGCGTAGTGCGCCCAGCCCTCGACGAACGCCATCGACATCAGCAGCCTGCGTACCTCGGACGGCGCCCGGCGCAGCGCCCGCGCGTGCGAGAAGTGCCCCGGCGCGACCTCGTGGACGTTGATCGCCGGCAGCGTCGCGTGGCTGAAGACCTCCAGCCACTCCTCCTGCTCCCGCTCCGGCCAGGACGGGTCCGGCGGCGTGATGTGGTACCAGGACGGGCCCTCCGGCTCGCCCGGCGCGTTCCAGGCCATCATCGCCATCGCCCAGCGGCGCGACTCCGGAGCCGGGCCGACCAGGCACTCGCCGTCGTGGTAGGGGACGAGGTCCTTCTCCCGGGTGAACGCGATGGCCTTCTCCGTGCCGGCGCGGGCCGCCTCGATGACCTCGTCCGCGCTGGGGTGCTCCTTGACCAGCTCCCGCGCGACCTCCAGCGGCGGCTGCCCGGAGCGTCCCAGCTTGGCGCAGGACTCGGCGAGCAGCGCCATGAGCCGGTCGCGCTCGGCGTCGGCGCGCTCGGCCAGCCGGCCCAGGTCCACCGGCAGGCCCTCGGCGGTGCCCATGAGCCTGGCCAGCGCGTCCGCGCCGAGGGAGGCGTCGGGGTCGCCCTCGGCGGCGGCGCGTTCGAGGTGGGCGACGAGCCGGCCGTGCGCCGCCAGCGCGGCCTCGTCGGTGACGCCGGCCGCCAGGCCCTTGACCGCGCCCGTCAGGGACCGCGCGACGGGCGCGCTGACCTGGTCGAGCGAGGCGATCGCGGCGTCCACGGCGGCGGGCCAGAGGGCGAGGTGGGCGGCCCTGGCCCGCGCCCGCTCCTCCTCGGGGCCGTAGTCGCGGTCGTAGCAGGCCAGTTCGAGGTTGGACAGGTGCAGGAGCGGGTTCTTCCTGTGCATCTCCAGCTCCCCGAACTGGAAACGCAGGCTCTCCTCGAACACCCGCAGGTGCTCGGCGTCGTGCGGGTCGTCGGGCGCGGCGCCCTCGCCGAGCCGCGCCAGCCCGGCACGCACGCCCTCGGGTGACAGGTCCTGGACGCGGCCGTCGTACTCGTGCCGGCCGCCGCCCTCGCGCGCCTCGGCCACCATGAGGTCGGCGACCGCACGCAGCCTGGGGTTGAGTTCCGTCATGGGCCGACGCTAGCGCACCCTCCGGCGGGTGCTCCCGGGCCTGGCGCGATGTGACAATGACCGGCATGGCCCTTGAGATCACGACCCTGGCCGAGCGGCCGGAGTTCGCGCCGGCGTTGTGGACGATGGACCACACGTGGCCGGAGTTCATGCTCAACGATCCGCTCGCCGACCTGTTCTATCCCTTCACCGACACCACGTACGCCGGGTACGTCCTGGTGGCCGACGACGACGCCGAGCCGGGGCGGCCGGTGGCGCGGGCCTGCATGATCCCGTACCGGTCGGAGGCCGCCGAGCTGCCCGACGACGGCTGGGACGGCGTGATCCGCCTCGGCTGGCTGGCCCGCGAGCGCGGCCAGAGCCCCAACGGCATCTCCGCGCTGGAGATCAGCGTCCGCCGCGACCAGCAGGGCAAGGGCCTGTCGTCGGTCATGCTGGGCGCGATGCGCGACCACGCCGCCCGCCTCGGCTTCACCGAGCTGGTCGCCCCCGTCCGCCCCAACCGCAAGCACCTGGAGCCCCGCACCCCGATGTCCGAGTACGCCTGGCGCACCCGCGAGGACGGGCTGCCGCACGACGCCTGGCTGCGCGTGCACGTACGGGCCGGCGGCAAGATCGTCAAGGTGGCGCCGCGCTCGATGGTGGTGGCCGGCACGCTGGCCGAGTGGCGGTCGTGGACCGGCCTGCCCTTCGACCGCCCCGGCGACGTCGAGGTGCCGGGCGCGCTGGCCCCCGTCCGCTGCCACCCCGGCGAGGACCACGCGGTCTACGTCGAGCCGAACGTCTGGGTCAGCCACCCCCTGACCTGACCGCCGGCGCCCGGCGGGAGGTCAGGCGGTGGTGCGGTGGCGCAGCTCGCCGGTGTGCCGCTCCACGTCGAGGCCCTTCGCGGCCGTCCAGGCGTCGTCGTGGTACGTCGCCAGGTGGCGGTCGGCGGCGTCGCCGAGCAGGGCGACGAGGGTGCCGCTCTCGCCCCGCGCGTGCATGCGCCCGGCCAGCTCCAGGGCCGCCCAGAGGGCGGTGCCCGAGGCGGCGCCGGCGGGCAGGCCGGTGAGCTCTCTGATGCGGCGGGCGGCGGCGACGCTCGCCGCATCCGGGACGGGGATGACCAGGTCCACGAGGTCGGGACGGAACCCGGGCTCGACTCGGGGGCGGCCGATGCCCTCGATCCGGGAGGGCATGCCGGTGGCGTAGTCAGGGGCGTCGAGGGTCCAGCCGGGGAAGTAGGCGGAGTTCTCGGGGTCAGCGACGGCGACGCGGCAGCTCAGGGCGTGGTCGCGGATCCACCGGCCCAGCGTGGCCGAGGTGGCGCCGGTGCCCGCGCCCGTCACCACCCAGTCGGGCCGCACCTGGGCGAACAGCTCCTCCGCCAGGTCGTGTGGGGCGGCGCGGCCGAACTGGTCGAGGAAGTGGCCGTCGAGGGCGCGGGCAGCGTCGTAGATGGCCAGGGGCGGGGTGACGAAGCGGCACTCGCCGCCCAGCGCCTCCACCGGGCGGGCCCGGGCCTCGGTGCGCTCGCCGGGCATGATCACGATGTACGGCAGCCCGAGCCGCCGCGCGAACCACGCCTGCGCGACGGCCGCGTCGCCCCCGGTCGCCTCCACCACGATCGTGCCCTCGCCCACCAGCCCGTCGGCGATGGCCTGGCGGAACAGGGCTCTGGCGTGGCGGTGCCGGAGGCTGCCGGTCGGCTGCCGCGACTCGTCCTTGAGGAGGAGCCTGATCCCGGGGGCGGCGACCGGGAGGTCGATCAGCGGGGTCGGCGGGCCGGGGGCCAGGACGCCGAGGGCGGTGGTGTTCCAGCTCACCCTCCCACCCTGTCAGAGGCGGCGGCTCAGAGGGACGTCCGTTCGCCCGGGGCGAGGAGGTGGAGGCGGCGGGCGCCCAGGATCTCGGCGGCGGTCACCGCGTCCTCGCTGGTCAGCGTCAGGTGGTCGTCGCCGATCGGGTAGTCGCCGGGCGCGTCGACCTTATTCCGGCGGGAGGGCCGCGGGAGCGCCGGCGGGGACGGCCGGGCGGCGCGGGCGGACCGGGGCGAGCCGGACGTACGGCGAGCCGAGCGGCGGCCGGGGGTCGGGCTCGCCCGCGTTCGGCCAGAGGGACAGGGCGCGCTCGGCCTGGGCGGTGATGGTGAGCGACGGGTTGACGCCCAGGTTGGCCGAGACCGCCGAGCCGTCCACGACGTGCAGCCCCTCGTGGCCGTACACCCGGTGGTAGGGGTCGATGACGCCGGTCGCGGGCGAGTCGCCGATGGCGCAGCCGCCGAGGAAGTGGGCCGTGGTCGGGATGTCGAACAGGTCGAGCCAGGTGCCCCCGGCCACCCCGCCGAGCTCGGCGGCGGCGTGCCGCACGGCCTCGTGCCCGGCCGGGATCCAGGTCGGGTTGGGCTCGCCGTGGCCGCGCGAGGAGCGCAACCCCCAGCGGGTGCGGCGCACGGTGATCGAGTTGTCCTTGGCCTGCATGACCAGCGCGATGACGGTCCGCTCGGACCAGCGCCGCAGGTCGAGCAGGCGCAGCGCGCGCAGCGGCTGCCGGGCGACCTCACGGGCGAAGGCGCGGCGGCGGTTCTGGCCGCCGTCCACCAGCAGGGTGCGCAGCAGGCCCATGGCGTTGGAGCCGTCGCCGTAGCGGACGGGCTCGATGTGGGTCTCGGCGTCGGGGTGGATGGAGGAGGTGATCGCGACGCCGGTGTTGAGCTTGTCGCCGTGCCGCTCCATGCGTTCGACGCCGAGCAGCGCCTCGGAGTTGGTCCTGGTGAGCCGGCCGAGGCGGGGCGAGAGCCGGGGCAGCACGCCGTCGTCGCGCAGCTTGTGGAGCAGGCGCTGGGTGCCGTACGTGCCTGCGGCGAAGACCACCTGGGCGGCGGTGAACACGCGGCGCTGCCGCAGGGAGCCGGTGCGGCGGGCGAGCACCTCGTAGCCGCCGGACGGCAGGGGGCGCACGGAGGTGACCGTGCACTCGGCGTGGACGCGGGCGCCGGCCCGCTCGGCGAGGTACAGGTAGTTCTCGGTGAGCATGTTCTTGGCGCCGTGGCGGCAGCCGGTCATGCACTCCCCGCACTGGATGCAGCCGCGCCGCGCGGGGCCCGCCCCGCCGAAGTACGGGTCCACGCCGTCGGGGCCGAAGTGCACGCCGACGGGCGCGAGGTGGAAGGTGTGGGCCACGCCCATCTTCTCGGCGACCCTGGTCATGATCTCGTCGGCGCGGGTGAAGGTGGGGTTGACCACCGCGCCGAGCATGCGCTTGGCCTGGTCGTAGTGGGGGGCCAGCTCCGCCCGCCAGTCGGTGATGCCCGCCCACTGGGGGTCGTCGAAGAACGGGTCCAGCGGCTCGTACAGGGTGTTGGCGTACACCAGGGACCCGCCGCCGACCCCGGCGCCCGCCAGCACCATCACGCCCGTGCCGCGCTCGCCGCGCAGCACGTGGATGCGCTGGATGCCCTTGAGCCCCAGCCAGGGCGCCCACAGGAAGTCGCGGGCGCGCCAGGACGTGGCCGGCAGCGTGGTGGCGTCGAAGCGGCGGCCCGCCTCCAGCACGCCGACCCGGTAGCCCTTCTCGGCCAGGCGCAGCGCCGCGACGCTGCCGCCGAACCCGGAGCCGATGACGATGACGTCGAAGCCGGGCGCGCTCACCGGATGCGCAGCTTCCGCATCGCCTTGAGCGTGCCGGCCAGGAACCCGGCCCACGCCTCGGGGGTCAGGTCGAACGGCGGCTCGAAGCCCAGCCAGCCGGCCTGCGCCGCCACGGTCTGGGACTCGGTGTAGCGCAGCAGGCCCTCCGCGCCGTGGCGGCGGCCGAGGCCGCTCGCCTTCATGCCGCCCATCGGGGCGTCGTAGGAGGCGTACGCGGAGCCGTACCCCTCGTTGAGGTTGACCGTGCCGGCCTTGATCCGGGCGGCCAGCGCCCGGCCGCGCGCCAGGTCGCGGGTCCAGATGGAGGCGTTGAGCCCGTAGTCGGTGTCGTTGGCCAGCCGTACGGCCTCGTCGTCGGTGGCGAACGGGTAGAGCGCCACGACCGGGCCGAACGTCTCCTCGCGGCACAGCCGCATGGCCTCGGTGACGCCGGTGAGCACGGTCGGCTCGTAGAACAGCGGGCCGAGGTCGGGGCGGGCCCGGCCGCCGGCCAGCAGCGTGGCGCCCTTGGCGAGGGCGTCGTCCACGTGGGCGGCCACCGCGTCGAGCTGGCGGCGCGAGGTCAGGGAGCCCATCTGGACCGACCAGTCGTGGCCGGCGCCGAGCTTGAGGTTCTTGACCTGCTTGACGAAGCGGCGGGCGAAGTCGTCGAAGACGGACTCGTGCGCGTACAGGCGCTCGACCGACAGGCAGAGCTGGCCGGCGTTGGTGAAGCAGGCGCGCAGCGCGCCCTGGACGGCGACGTCGAGGTCGGCGTCGTCGAGCACCAGCATCGGGTTCTTGCCGCCGAGCTCCAGCGAGCAGCCGATGAGCCGCCTGGCCGCCGCCTCGGCGATCTTCCGGCCGGCCCGCGTGGAGCCGGTGAAGGCCACGTAGTCGGCGCCGTCCAGCAGCGCGTCGCCGAGGTCGTCCGGCTCGCCCAGCACGACCTGCCAGACCTCGCGGGGCAGGCCCAGCTCGGTGAGCAGATCGAGGGTCCAGAGCGTGGAGCGGGCGGTCTGCGTGTCGGGCTTGTGGACCACGGCGTTCCCGGCCAGCAGGGCGGGGACGGTGTCGGTGACGCCGAGCGAGAGCGGGTAGTTCCACGGGGAGATCACCGCGACGACGCCCTTGGGCCGGCGCAGCTCGCTCACCCGGGTGGCGACCGGGAAGATGCCCTGGCGGCGGGCCGGGGCGAGCAGGCGGGCCGCGCGGCGGGCGTAGTAGAGGCTGCACCCCGCGACGTCGAGCACCTCCTCCATCGCGTGCTTGCGGGCCTTGCCGGTCTCGTCCTGGACGAGGTCGAGGATCTCCTCGCGCCGGTCGAGGATCGCGTCGTGCAGGAGCAGGAACGGCTCGGCGCGCGCGGCGGCGGGCCTGGCCGCCCACGCGGCCTGGGCGGCGCGGGCCCGCGCGTACGCCAGCCTGACGTCGTCTGCGTCGTTGATCGGCAGCTCGGCAATGGTTTCTCCGGTGAAGGGGGAGATGATGTCCTGTGTCCTGCCGGTGGCGGTGGCGCGCATGGCAGAAGGATATTCCGCAGGCTTACCCGCGGGTAGTTTTTGCGGATTCGTGGGCTGGCGCCAGAATCCCTACATGGCATCCTTCGCTCCGCTACGTCCCGGAGATCCGCAACGGCTCGGGGGCCTGGATCTCCTCGGCCGGCTCGGCGAGGGCGGTCAAGGCGTCGTCTACCTCGCCGAGGACTCCTCGGGCACGCGCGTCGCGGTCAAGTGGCTGCGGCCCGACCTGTCCGGCGACGCCGTGAGCGTGGAGCGGTTCCTGCGCGAGGTCCAGGTGGCCCAGCAGGTCGCGCCGTTCTGCACGGCCGCCGTCCTCGGCACCGGCGTGGAGCAGGACCGGCCGTACATCGTCAGCGAGTACATCGAGGGGCCCTCGCTGCAGCGCGTGGTGCAGGAGGAGGGGCCGCGCGCCGGCTCGGTCCTGCACCGGCTGGCCATCGGCACGGCCACCGCCCTGGCCGCCATCCACCAGGCCGGCATCGTGCACCGCGACTTCAAGCCGGCCAACGTCATCATCGGCGCGGACGGGCCGCGGGTGATCGACTTCGGCATCGCCAGGGCGCTCAACGCCACCTCGACGATCAGCAGCATGGTCGTGGGCACGCCGTCGTACATGCCGCCCGAGCAGGTCATGGGGCACACCGTGGGGCCGGCCGCGGACATGTTCGCCTGGGCCGGCGCCATGGTGTTCGCCGCGTCGGGGCGGGCGCCGTTCGGCAGCGACACCATGCCCGCCGTGATCAACCGCGTCCTCAACCAGCAGCCCGACCTGGGCGCGCTGGAGGGCCAGCTCCTGGACGTGGTCACCGCCTGCCTCAACAAGGACCCGGCGCAGCGGCCCACCGCCGAGCAGGTGATCATACGCCTGCTCCAGCACCCGGCGCCCAACGCGGGCATCCTCGCCCAGGCCGCCGCCGAGGCCGCGCCCCGGACGCCGCCGAACGGGCACCCGCCCCAGGGCGGCTACCCGCCGCCGCCCGGCCACCACCCCGGCGGCCCGGTCTCCGGCCCCGTGCCGCACCCGCACTCCGGCCCCGTGCCGCCGCCGCCCGGCGGCTCCCCCCAGCCCTGGCAGCCGACGCGGCCGCCCGGCCCGCCGTACGGCCAGCCCACCTACCCCGGCATGTACGACCGGCCGCGGCGCAGGAGCCGCGGCCCGCTGATCGCCGGCGTCACGGTGGGGGCCGCGTTACTCCTGCTCGCCGGCGTGATCGTCATCGTCACGCTGGACAGGTCCGGCGAACGCACGACGGCGCTCCCGACGACGACCTCCCCGACCGCCGAGCGCTCCAGCCGGAGCGCCGCGCCCAGCCCGTCCCAGGTCGCGGACGTCCCGCGCACGGGCACCGAGAGGAAGCTGCCCGGCGGCGACATCCACCTGTACGAGAACCCCGGCGACGCCATCACCCTGACCTCCTACGAGGTCTACGACAAGAAGAAGAAGGACTGGACCGACTACGCCAGGGGCTCGCTGACCGGCTCGTTCACCAAGTACGCAGGCAACTGGGAGTCGATGGTCTCCCCCGACGGCCGCTACCTGGCCGGCCGGGGCCGCGACTACACCTCCGACTCCTACGACTTCGTCGTCATCACCGACCGGCGGAGCGGCGAGCGCGTCACGATCAAGACGGTCAAGGATCCGCTGATCAGCAGCATCAGGGCCTGGTCGCGGGACGGTTCGAGGATCCTGCTCAACATCGAGCGCAAGACCGGCGCGGACAAGTGGGTCTACCTCGGCTTCGTGCTCGTGGACGTGGCCGCCCAGAAGGCCACCGTGGTCAACGTGAGCGACACCGCCGTCCGCGACACCGCCTTCGGCCTCGACGCCGAGGGCACGGGCGCGGTCAACGTCTACGGCGAGGAGACCAACCGCGGCCTGCGCTTCTTCGACGCCGAGGGCAAGGCCACCCGCTCGCTGCCGGGCATCGGCACGCTGTCGGCCGGCACGCAGGACATCTTCTCGCCCTCCGGCAGGACGTTCGTCACCAACTGCCCGAACGGCGGCGACGGCGACCACTGCATCTGGGACACCGCCACCGGCAAGCGGGTGCGTAAGTTCAGCTCCGACTGCGACAAGGTGCTCGGCTTCTACGACGAGACCCACCTCTACTGCTGGGAGCAGAACAACCACGACGCCGACGAGGTCCAGGTGGTGGACTTCACCGGCACGCTGCTGCGCAAGCTGCTGGCGGTGCCGGACGACCTCGACGTCAGCCCGGCCTTCACCGTCAACCCGCGGCGGGGCTCCTGAACCGTCCGCCCCCACCAGCCGTGATAGGGGCATGAAGACGTTGATCCGAACGGCCGCGACCGCCGCCGCGCTGGCGGCGGTGGCGACCGCCTGCACCGCGTCCCCGGGCTCCCCGGAGCAGCGGCCGGCCCGCGCGAAGCCGTCGCCGCTGGGCGCGGTCCGCCTGGTGGCCTACACCGGTTGCGACGACCTGCTGGCGGGCCTGCGCGAGCACGCCGCCAGGAACGTGACCGCCTGGGGGCTGGGCCCCGTGGTGCCGCTGGCGATGGAGCGCTCGGACACGGCGTCGATCACCCCCAACGCGAAGGCGGACACCACCGAGCACTCCACCACGAACGTCCACGAGGCCGGCGTGGACGAGCCGGACCTGGTCAAGACCGACGGGAAGCGGGTGGTGACGGTCACGAACGGCACCCTGCGGATCATCGACACCGCCACCCGCGAGGTGCGGGCCTCGCTCAGGCTGACCGAGGGCGACGAGCGCTACTACGCCCCCGCCGACCTGCTGATGTCCGGCGACCGGGCGCTGGTGCTGTTCCGCGGCGGCTACGGCGACGTCATGGTCAAGTCCACGTCCTTCGCCCCCCTGGGCGACACCCGGTACGTGCTGGTGGACCTGGCCGGCGACCGGCCCAAGGTCATGGGCACGGTCAAGCCGCAGGGCACGTACGTGGACGCCCGGATGGTGGGCTCCACGGTCAGGATCGTCACCCGCGACCAGCCGCGCATCGAGTTCCCGCAGGCCGGCGAGAACACCTCCGAGGCCGAGCAGATCAAGCGCAACCAGGCCGTGGTCCGCCGGGCCCCGCTCGACGCCTGGCTGCCGAAGCTCCAGATCACCGACGCCGCCGGCGCGGTCAGGAACGAGACGGTCCCGTGCGAGCGGATCAGCCACCCCGCCGACTACACCGGCACGTCCCTGCTGACCGTCCACACCCTCGACCTGGCCACGGGGCTCACCGCCGCCGGCACCGACCCGATCGCCCTGGCCGCCGACGGCGACATCGTCTACGGCACCGGCACCAGCCTGTACGTCGCCAGCAACCCCCGCTGGTGGTGGCCACTGCCCCCGGCCCCGGCCGACCAGACCCCGGCGCCGGCCGACCAGACCCCCGCCCCCACCGACCGGACCCCGGCCACCGGGAACGACGCCCCGGCCGAGGAGCCCACGCCGAGCGAGCCCGTCCCGGCCCCGACGACCCCGACGACCCCGGCGGTCCCGCCCGAGGAGACCGAGATCCACCGCTTCGACGTCGGCTCCCCCGGCGCGCCCGCCTACGTGGCCTCGGGCAAGGTCTCCGGCCGCCTGCTGAACCAGTACTCGCTGTCGGAGTACGAGGGCCACCTGCGCGCCGCCACCACGGCCGTCTCACCCGACGGCCGCAGCAGCTCCAGCACCGTCCACGTGCTCGACGCCCGCACGCTCGCCAGGACGGGCGAGGTCGGCGGCCTGGGCGAGGGCGAGCGCATCTACTCGGTGCGCTTCATCGGCCCGGTCGGCTACTGCGTCACCTTCCGCCAGGTGGACCCGCTCTACACGCTCGACCTGCGCGACCCGGCCAGGCCGCGGGT
Organism: Nonomuraea sp. NPDC050783; assembly: GCF_040802095.1. NCBI lineage: Bacteria > Bacillati > Actinomycetota > Actinomycetes > Streptosporangiales > Streptosporangiaceae > Nonomuraea > Nonomuraea sp. NPDC050783. The sequence goes on along the minus strand of NZ_JBFAHK010000001.1, from coordinate 78,686 downwards.
GACCGGCGAGCTGAAGATCACCGGCTACTCGGCGTACCTGCACCCGGGGGCCGAGGGGCGGCTGATCGGCATCGGCCAGGAGGCCAGCGCGCAGGGTCGGACGATGGGCACGCAGATCTCGTTGTTCGACGTCAGCGACCCGGCCGCGCCGCGCCGCCTGTCGCGGTTGTTCCAGAAGGAGTCGGGCTCGGAGGCCGAGTGGGACCCGCACGCCTTCCTGTACTGGCCGAAGACCGGGCTGACGGTGGTGCCGCTGTACCAGCAGGACCAGTCGGGCGCGCTGGTGCTCAGGATCGACGACTCCGGCGTGACGAAGCTGGGCATGATCAAGCACCCGACGCAGCAGCAGGAGGGCGACTACGCGTACCAGCCCGGCATCCAGCGCTCGATGGTCATCGGCTCCTCGATCTGGACGCTGTCGCAGGAGGGCCTCCAGGTCAACGACACCGCGACGCTGGCCTCACAGGCGTGGATCCCGCTGCGCTGAGGCGCCGCCCGGCCCGCGGGCGATGTGCAGGGCGATGTACAGGGCCCCGGCTCGCCCCCGGCCCGGTCATGCCCGCTCCGGCGCGACGACGGGGACGATCTCCGGCGCGCCCAGCCGGATGGCGTCCGCCTCCTGGTCGGAGTCCTGCTCCTGGGAGCAGCGCTCGGCCTCGACGCGCTTGGTGAAGTACTCCACCTCCCGCTTGACCTGCTCACCGGTCCAGCCGAGCGGCCCGGCCAGCAGCTCGGCGGCCTCCTGCGCCACCGCCTGGCCCCGGTGGAAGGTCTCGATGGAGATGCGGGTGCGCCGGGTCAGCACGTCGTTGAGGTGGCGGGCGCCCTCGTGCGTGGCGGCGTACACGATCTCGGCGCGCAGGTAGTCGTCGGCCCCGGTCAGCGGGCGGCCCAGCGACGGGTCGCCCTCGACCACCTCCAGCACCTCGCCGGTCAGCGAGCCGTAGCGCTGGAGCAGGTGCTCGATCCTGGCCACGTGCAGGCCGGAGGAGTGGGCCAGGCGGTGGCGGGAGTTCCACAGCGCCTGGTAGCCCTCGGCGCCCACCAGCGGGACGCGGTCGGTGCACGACGGCGGCACCCGCTGGTCGAGGCCGTGCACCACCGCGTCCACGGCGTCGCGGGCCATCACCCGGTACGTCGTGTACTTGCCGCCCGCGATCATCACCAGCCCCGGCACCGGATGCGCGACCACGTGCTCCCTGGACAGCTTGGAGGTCTCCTCCGACTCCCCCGACAGCAGCGGGCGCAGCCCGGCGTAGACGCCCTCCACGTCATCGCGGGTCAGCGGCACCGACAGCACGGCGTTGACGTGGTCGAGCAGGTAGTCGATGTCGGCGCGGGAGGCCGCCGGGTGGGACTTGTCCAGCGTCCAGCGGGTGTCGGTGGTGCCGATGATCCAGTGCCGGCCCCACGGGATGACGAACAGCACCGACTTCTCGGTACGCAGGATGAGCCCGGTCAGCGAGTGGATGCGGTCGCGCGGCACGACCAGGTGGATGCCCTTGGACGCGCGCACGTGGATCTGGCCGCGCCCGCCCACCAGCTCCTGGATGTCGTCGGTCCACACGCCGGTGGCGTTGACCACCTGCCGGGCCCGGATCTCCAGCTCGGCGCCCGACTCCAGGTCGCGGGCCCGCACGCCGGTGACCCGCTCGCCCTCGCGCAGGAACCCGACGACCTGCGTGCGCGGGGCGACGTGCGCGCCGTACGTGGCCGCCGTGCGCAGCAGGGTCATGACGTAGCGGGCGTCGTCCACCTGCGCGTCCCAGTACTGGACCGCGCCGGTGAAGGCGGACTTCTTCAGCGCCGGGGCCAGCCGCAGGGCGCGCGAGCGCGACAGGTGCCGGTGGCCGGGGACGCCGCGGGTCAGGCCGGTGGCGAGCCCGAGCGTGTCGTACAGGGCCACGCCCGCGCCCACGTACGGGCGCTCCCAGAAGCGGTGCGTCATGGGGAACAGGAACGGCACCGGCCTGACCAGGTGCGGCGCGATGCGCTGCAGCAGCAGCGAGCGCTCCTGGAGCGCCTCGCGCACCAGCTCGAAGTTGAGCTGCTCCAGGTAGCGCAGGCCGCCGTGGATGAGCTTGGAGGAGCGCGAGGAGGTGCCGGAGGCGAAGTCCCGTGCCTCGACCAGGCCGGTGTCCAGGCCGCGGGTGGCCGCGTCGAGCGCGACGCCCGCCCCCACCACGCCGCCGCCCACCACGACCACGTCCAGCTCCCGTGCGGCCATGCGCTCCAGCGCCGCCGAGCGCTCGGCGGGCCCGAGCCGGGCCGCGCACATCCCCGACGCCATGACACCCCCTGAGTACGTCCTGAGGCTCCCTACATACCCAGGGAACCGCCTCAGGCGCGCACGACCTTGACCCCGGCGTCGCTGAGCCCGCCGGCCAGCTCGTCGGAGAGCCGGTCGTCGGTGACCAGCGTGTCGATCTGGCCGAGCGGGCAGATGCGGGAGAACGCCCGCTTGCCGATCTTGGAGGAGTCGGCCACCACGACGACCTGCGCGGCCCGGCTGATCAGCAGGTGGTTGACGCTGGCCTCGCCCTCGTGGTGCGCGGAGGCGCCCAGCTCGACGTCGAGCGCGTCCACGCCGAGGAAGGCGATGTCCAGCGTCACCTGCTCCAGGACGCCGCCGGCCAGCGGGCCGATCAGCTCGTACGACTGCGGCCTGGCCACCCCGCCGGTCACCACGATCTTGACGTGCTGGCGGACGGTTAGCTCGGCGGCGATGTTGAGCGCGTTCGTGACGACCGTGAAGCCGCTCTCCAGGGCGGGCCTGGTGGCCAGGGTGCGCGCCAGCTCGGAGGTCGTGGTGCCGCCGTTGAGCCCGACCACCGCGCCCGCCATGACCAGCTCGGCCGCCGCGGCCGCGATGCGGTGCTTCTCGTCGGTGTGCCGGGCGGTCTTGTAGCGCAGCGGCAGGTCGTAGCTGACGCTCTGCGCGACCGCGCCGCCGCGGGTGCGCATGAGCATCTGCTGCTGCGCGAGCTGGTCGAAGTCCCGCCGGATGGTCGCGGTGGACACCTCGAGCGCCTGGGCCGCCTCCTCGACCGACAACCGGCCCCCCTGGGCGAGCAGTTCGAGGATGGCGTTCCAGCGGTCGTAGCGGGACACGTGGCCTCCTAGCGGATGGGGTCAGGAGCAAGCGTGGCACAGCGGGCGAGCCTGAGCCACCACTGCCCAATCATGCGCTTTCCTGCTATAAACGATGCAGAAACAATCAATCCTGAGGAGGCCCGGCGTGACCACCCACACCGAAGCCGAGATCGCGTCCCAGCCGGAGTGCTGGCGGCGCGCCGTCGCGAGCGTTCCCGCCGAGCTGCTGCCGCGCGAGGGAGAGCGGGTCGCCGTGGTCGGCTGCGGCACGTCGTGGTTCGTCGCGATGGCCTACGCCACCCTGCGCGAGCGGGCCGGGCACGGCGAGACCGACGCCTTCGCCGCCTCCGAGTTCCCCGCCGGCCGCGCCTACGACCGGGTGCTGGCGCTGAGCCGGTCCGGCACCACGACCGAGGTGCTGGAGCTGCTCGGCCGCCTCACCACGCCGAGCACGGCCATCACCGCCGACCCCAGGACCCCGATCATGGACGCCGCCGGCCAGGTCGTCGTGCTCGACTACGCCGACGAGCGCTCGGTCGTGCAGACCCGCTTCGCCACCACGCAGCTCGCGCTGCTGCGCGCCAGCCTCGGCGAGGACCTCACGCGCGCGATCGCCGACGCCGAGCGGGCCGTGGCCGAGCCTCTTCCCGCCGGGCTGGTCGAGGCCGAGCAGTTCAGCTTCCTCGGCACGGGCTGGACGGTCGGCCTGGCCCAGGAGGCGGCGCTGAAGATGCGCGAGGCGTCCCGGTCGTGGACGGAGGCGTACCCGGCGATGGAGTACCGCCACGGCCCCATCAGCATCGGCGCGCCCGGCCGCGTCACCTGGATGCTCGGCACCGCCCCCGAGGGCCTGCGCGCCCAGGTCGAGGAGACCGGCGCGACGTTCGTCGAGAGCGACCTCGACCCGATGGCCGAGCTGATCCGCGCCCAGCGGGTGGCCGTCGCCCGCGCCTTCGCCCGCGGGCTCGACCCCGACGAGCCGCTGCACCTCACGCGATCTGTGATCCTTTCTTCATGAGCCTTACTCTCGCCGACGCCAGGATCGTGACCCCCGAGGGAGTGCACGAGGGGTGGCTGACCATCGAGGACGGCCGCATCACGCATGTCGGCCAAGGAAGCGCCCCCGGCCCGGGCCTGAGCGTGGGCGGGCGGCACGTCGTGCCCGGCTTCGTGGACGTCCACAACCACGGGGGCGCGGGTGGTTCGTTCCCCACCGGCGACCTCGACCAGGCACGCCGGGCCGCGGAGCTGCACCGGCGCCACGGCACCACCACCATGATGGCCAGCCTCGTCACCGACGCCCCCGAGGGGCTGGCCAGGGCCGCGGCGGCGCTGTCCGAGCTGTGCGAGGAAGGGCTGCTGGCGGGCATCCACTTCGAGGGCCCCTACATCGCGCCCGGCCGCTGCGGGGCGCACGACCCGGCGCTGCTGCGCGAGCCGTCGCCGGGCGAGCTCGCCGAGCTGGTCAAGGCCGGGCGCGGGCACGTGCGCATGGTCACCATCGCGCCCGAGCTGCCCGGCGCGCTCGACACGATCCGGCTGGCCGCCGCCGAGGGCGTGATCGCCGCCATCGGGCACAGCGACGCCGACTACGACACCACGATCGCGGGCATCGAGGCGGGTGCGAGCATGGCCACGCACCTGTACAACGCGATGCCGCCGCTCGGGCACCGCGCGCCCGGCCCGATCGCGGCGCTGCTCGACGACGAGCGCGTGACGGTCGAGCTGATCAACGACGGCGTGCACGTGCACCCGGCCATGCTGCGGCTGGCGTACGAGGTGGCCGGCCCCGGCCGCACGGTGCTGATCACCGACGCCATGTCGGCCGCCGGGCTCGGCGACGGCGACTACCTGCTCGGCTCCATGCGGGTGCGGGTGGACGACGGCGTGGCCCGGCTCGCGGAGGGCGGCTCGATCGCGGGCTCCACGCTGACCATGGACGTCGCCTTCCGCCGGGCCGTGCGCGAGCTCGGCCTGTCGCTGCCCGACGCGGTCCAGGTCGCCTCGCTGACGCCCGCCCGGGTGCTGGGCCTGGCCGGGCGCGTCGGCTCCATCGGCGTCGGCAAGGCCGCCGACCTGGTCGTGCTCTCCCCCGAGCTGGAGGTCGACGGCGTCATGAAGGACGGCGTCTGGATCGCGGAGCCCTGATGATCCTCACGGTGACGCTCAACATGGCGCTCGACGTGACCTACGAGGTGCCCGCCGTCGACTGGGACGGCGTCAACCGGGTCGGCGCGGTGCACCGGCGCGCGGGCGGCAAGGGCGTCAACGTGGCCCGCGTGCTGGCCGCGCTCGGCCAGGAGGTGCTGGTCACCGGCCTGGCCGGCGGGCCGACCGGGCGGGCGATCGAGGACGACCTGCGGGCGGCCGAGCTGCCGGCCGCGGTGTTCGCCATCGGCGGCGACTCCCGCACGACGCTGGCGGTCTGCGAGGGCGGCGAGACCCCCCGCACGGCGCTGTTCAACGAGCCGGGGCCCGAGGTGACGGCGGCCGAGCTGGCGGCGTTCACCCGCCACTACACCGCCCTGGCCGGGCGCGCCGACGCCGTGGTGATCTCGGGCAGCCTGCCGCGCGGCGTCCCCGCCGACCTCTACGCCACGCTCGCCGGCCTCGCGCCCGCGCCCGTCATCGTGGACGCCGACGGCGAGCCGTTGCGCCACGCGCCGAAGGGCCGGCCCGCCGTGGTCAAGCCCAACGCCGAGGAGCTGGCCAGGGCCGTGCCGGGCACCCCGGGCGAGGGCGCGGAGGCCCTGCGCGCCCAGGGCGCCGGAGCGGTCGTGGTGTCCCTGGGCGCCGACGGGGTGCTGGCCGTCACCGGCGAGGGGACGTTCCGGGCGCGGATGCCGTACACCGTGCGGGGCAACCCCACCGGCGCGGGCGACGCGCTGGTGGCCGGGCTGGCGCTGGGCCTGGTCGAGGGCGCCCCGTGGCCGGAGCGGCTGCGGCGGGCCGCGGCGCTCGGCGCGGCGGCGGTGGCCGCGCCGGTGGCCGGCGCGTTCGACCGCGACGTCTACGCCGACATCCATCCCCGGATCACCGTCACCCCGGCATCGTAAGGAGCCTCCCATGCCCCTCGCCCCCATCGGCGACCTCGTCCGCCAGTCGCCCGCGGGAGTCGGCGCCTTCAACGTGATCCTGCTGGAGCACGCCACCGCCATCGTGGCCGGCGCGGAGGCCCTGGGCCTGCCGGTCGTGCTGCAGATCAGCGAGAACTGCGTGCGTTACCACGGGGCGCTGGAGCCGATCACGCTGGCCGCGCTGGCGGTGGCCCGGCGCGCCGAGGTGCCGGTCGCCGTCCACCTCGACCACGCCACCGACCGCGCGCTGGTGGAGGAGGCGGTGGGGCTCGGGCTGGGCTCGGTCATGTACGACGCCTCGGCTCTGCCCGACGACGACAACGTCCGCACCACGGCCGAGGTGGCGGCCTGGTGCCACGAGCGCGGCGTGTGGGTGGAGGCCGAGCTGGGCGAGGTGGGCGGCAAGGACGGCGTGCACGCGCCCGGCGCGCGTACCAAGCCGCACGAGGCGGTGGCGTACGTGGCCGCGACCGGCGTGGACGCGCTCGCCGTGGCCGTGGGCAGCTCGCACGCCATGACCACCAAGGACGCCGAGCTGGACCTCGGCCTGATCGCCGAGCTGCGTGCCGCGGTGCCGGTGCCGCTGGTGCTGCACGGCTCGTCGGGCGTGCCGGACGAGACGCTGCGGGCGGCCGTCCGGCACGGCATGAAGAAGATCAACATCGCGACGCACCTGAACAAGGCGTTCACCGGCGCCATCCGCGACCACCTCGGCGACGATCCGCGGGTGGTCGACCCGCGCAAGTACGTCAAGGCCGGCCGCGACGCGGTGACCCGCGAGGTCAGCCACCTGCTGGGAGTGCTGGCGGGCTGACCCTCCCGGCGCGCCTCTCACGCCCCCAGCACCGCCAGCACCCGCTCCGCCTGCCGCCGGAAGGTGCCGGGCGGATTGCGCGGATTGCGCGGGTCGTCGTACGAGAGCAGGAACAACCACGTCAGGGCGTGCATCCTGCGGCACTCGCGTAACCGGCGCTCCTCCTGCGGGCCCAGCTCGAACCGGCCGGCGATCTCCACCTCGCCGTCCACCCACATGGACACGTGCTCGGCCAGCTCGGCCAGCTCGTACGCGCGGTCGCTGCGGCCGGAGTCCTCGAAGTCGACGACGCGCACGCGGCGGCCGTCCCACAGGAAGTTGGCCAGGTTGCCGTCCCCGCCCCCGAACACGGGCGTGATCCCGCTCCCGTCCGGCCGCCGGCTCTCCAGCCACCGCAGCCCCTCGCGCGCGGCCCGCGCGGCCAGGGGGTCGCCGAGTCGCCGGCCCGCCCGTTCCATGATCCAGTCGCGGACCGCCGCGCACTGCCAGGGCCGCACGGGCACCTGCTCCAGCACCGGCGCGGGGATCGCGGCGTGCAGCTCGGCCAGCGCCGCGGCCAGGGCCACGCCGTGCTCCTCCCGCACGGGCAGCCCGCGCAGCGGCACCCCGTCGATCCGGCTCATCGTCACCGCGCCCGCCTCGAACGCGACCGGCCGCGGCGCCAGCCCCGGCGCGTACTCGGCCAGCAGGGTGAGCGCGCGCCACTCGCGCTCGGCCGCGCCGGGCCGGTCGCCGAGGTAGCGCTTGGTGACGAGGTCGCCGTCGTAGGTCAGCTCGTGGGTGTGCTGGAGATCGGCCATCGGGGCACCCTACGGCACCGGCGCGCCGGCCGAGGCCCCGCTACGCGCGCCGGGCGCGGACCGCGTCGGCCAGCTCGGCCGTGGCCACCGGGTCGGAGTAGTCGCGGGAGTGCGCGATCAGGCCGTCCCTGACGCGCACCACCATGATGAACGACCGCTCGACGGGCCGGCTCGTGTCCAGGAGCACGCTGTGCATCACGAACTCCAGGATGACCACGTCGGGATCGGCGGTCTCGTGGATGGTCACGTCCTCGATCCGCTCGTGCCGGACGACCGCCGCCGACCGCTGGAACCTGGCCCGGTGCTCCTCCCGGCCCACGAAGTGGTCCGGCCACCCCTCGGGCGCGAACGGGATCTCGATCACGGCGTCCTCGGTGTAGAGGTCGGCGAGCCCCCCTTCCACCGCGGCCTTCAGGAAACGCTCGGCCACCTCGCGGGCACTCGGGAACTCGGGCATGGCAGACCCCCAGAAGATGCGGAACGACTGATCCGCTTACAACTTACGGAACAGCCGTTCCGCTTGTCAACGCCCGACACCCGACACCCGACGCCCGGCGCCCGGCGAAGCGACGGCCCCCGCTCAGCCCAGCAGCACCCGCACCAGCAGCTCGGCGAACTCCTCCGGCCGCTCGGTGTAACCACCGTGCCCGCCGGGGAACTCGACCGGCTCGCGCCCGAGCCGCCGGGCCAGCTCCGCCGCCGGCCGGTACGGCAGGTGCCCCCGCGTCTCCCGCCCCACCGCCAGGACCAGGCGGTCACCGGCGCCCGCCAGGGCGTCCAGATCGGGCTCGTACGCGGTGAACTGGCGCAGCTCGTGCTCCATGAACAGCGGCAGGTTCGCGAACGTCCTGGCGACCCGCTCGGCGGCCCGGGGCGGCAGCGTCGCCGGGTCCGGCAGGGGCCGCAGCGTACCGCCGATCCCCTCCATCATGTGCGCCGCGGCGGCCGCCAGCCCCTCGGCCCGGAAGATCTCGTACACCTGGCCGAAGAAGGCCAGCTGCTCGGCGGCGTCCGGCAGCACGGCCACGCACGGCGGCTCGTGGACCACCGCCCGGCGCACCCGGCCCGGATGGCGGGCGAGCAGGTCGAGCGCGACGATGCCGCCGTCGCTGCCGCCGAAGACGTACGCGCTGCCGCCGCCGAGGTGGTCGATGAGCCGGGCGGCGTCCTCGCTCTGCGTCTCGACCCGCTGGTCCACGGGCTCGGGGCTGTCGAGGCGGCTGCGCGAGTAGCCGCGCGGGTCGGCGGCGACCACGGTGAAGTGCCCGGCCAGCACGTCGGCCACGCCGTCGAAGGTGCCGGCGTCGCCGCCGCCGCCCGGCACCAACAGCACCATCGGGCCCGCGCCGCGGACCTCGTAGAACAGCTCGGCGCCCGGGACGCGCAGGGTTCCCGTCCTCATCGTTCCTCCTCGTTCGCTCGGGGCCAGTGCAGCAGCAGCACGTGCAGCGCCTCGACGGCCCGCCCCCAGGAGACGTCCACGTCCCGGGGGTGCTGGAAGCCGCCCGCGGCCTCCAGGCTGGTGTAGCCGTGGAAGGTGCTGCGCAGCAGCCGCACGGCGTCGGTCAGGTCGGGCTCCTCCAGGTCGTAGGCGCGCAGCATGCCGTACGTCAGCTCGCCGGTACGCAGGAACGGCGCGAGGTCGGCCACCTCGGCGAGGTCCACCTTGCTCTGCGTGGCGGCGTAGCGGCCGGGGTGGCGCAGGGCGTAGTCGCGGTAGGCGCCCGCGAAGGCCGCCAGCGCGTCCTTGCCGGACCGCCCGGCCACCGCGGCCGCGATGAGGTCCACCATCTCGCCCGCGGCCAGGGTGGCCACCCGGGTGCGCAGGTCGCGCAGGTTCTTGACGTGCGAGTACAGGCTCGCGTCCTTGACGCCGAAGTGGCGGGCCAGCGCCGACACGGTGACGTTGTCGAACCCGACCTCGTCGGCCAGCTCGGCCGCCGCCCGGGTGATCCGCTCCACCGTCAGCCCCGCACGCGCCGCCATGAGCCCTCCCTTTCCTAGAAACTCTAGGCTATATCCTAGAGCATCTAGGAACGGGCCGTGCACCACGGGAACGTCCCTCCCGCGGCTGGTCACACTGTTGCCACCATAGGAAGATCATAGGTATATATCGACAACATGAATCGCAGATCCACGCGGAAACCGGCGCTCCTGATCCTCACGGCCCTGGCGGCCGGGCCGCGACACGGCCACGGCATCGTCACCGACGCCCTGAAGGTCTCCAGTGAACGGGTGCGGCTGCGTGCCGGCACCCTGTACGCCGCACCCGACCGGCTCCAGGGCGAGCAGCGCCGCTCCACCGCCGGCACCGCCACCGCCACCGCCACCGCGCGACCGCGGCGTGGCCCGGCCGCCCCGCCGGCCCTCGGCGGCGCCTCGTGACGGCGCTGGAGCGGCGTTACCGCCGGCTGCTGGCCTGGTATCCGAAGGACCACCGGGCGCGGCACGGGGAGGAGATGCTCGCCGTGCTGCTGGCGGCCGCGGCGCCGGGCCGGAGCCGCCCGGCCGGGCGGGACGTGCTCGACCTGGTGCGCGGCGGCCTGGCGATCCGGCTGCGCCGGGTCGCGCCACCCGGGTCGCGGCGGCGCTGGCGGGCCGCCGTCGATCTGGCCGCCCTTCTCGCCCCTCTTCTGCTGCTCGGAGCCGGCCTGTTCCGCGCCGCCGGGTACGCCGGCCGGCTCGCCTTCGACCTGGCCCTCCCGGCGCTCGTCTTCGCCCTGCCGTACGGGCTGGTCGTGCTGCTGGCGTGGCTGGGGCGGCGATGGGCGGCGATCGCCTGCGCGTGGGCCGTGGCGGCGTTGAACGCGGCCGAGCCGATGGTCCGGCTGTCGTCCCTGCCCGAAGGGACCACCGTGGTCGGCGACGTGCTTCTCGTCTCGGGACGGCCGTCGATCGCCGCCGGCATGGTGTTGTCCGCCCTGCCGGCGTGCGTCAGCGCGGCGATGCTGACCCTCGCGCCGTCGCCCGGTCCCGGCCCCGGGGGCCGCCGGACCGCTGTCGTCCTGGCGCCGTTCCTCGTCGTCGCCGCCGGGCCGTCGTGGTTCACCCATCCGGCGAGCCTGGCCGCGGTCGCCGTCACGACGGCGGCGCTGCTGGGCGTCACCGCGTGGCTCGCCCGCACCGGGGAGCCGGCCTGACGCCCTACGCGCCCGGGGCGCGCCGACGGCCCGGACGTCGTCCAGAGGTCACGCGCGGCGTTCCCGGTCCTCCGGGAAGGACCGGGCGACGGGCCGTACGGGCGGGGCCGTCAGCGCTGGATCGGCGCGACGACCACCTCGACGCGCTGGAACTCCTTGATGTCGGAGTAGCCGGTGGAGGCCATGGTGCGCTTGAGCGCGCCCATCAGGTTCATCGACCCGTCGGCCACGCTGGACGGCCCGTGCAGGATCTGCGCCAGCGTCCCCACGGTGCCGAACTCGACCCGCCGCCCCCTGGGCAGGTCGGGGTGGTGCGCCTCCGAGCCCCAGTGGAAGCCGCGCCCGGGGGCCTCGGCCGCGCGGGCCAGCGGCGAGCCCACCATGACGGCGTCGGCCCCGCAGGCGATGGCCTTGGCGATGTCGCCGGAGGTGCCCATGCCGCCGTCGGCGATCACGTGGACGTACCGGCCGCCCGACTCGTCCATGTAGTCGCGCCGCGCCGCCGCCACGTCGGAGATCGCCGTGGCCATCGGCACGGCCACGCCCAGCACGTTGCGGGTGGTGTGGGAGGCGCCGCCGCCGAAGCCGACCAGCACCCCGGCCGCGCCCGTGCGCATGAGGTGCAGGGCGGCGGTGTAGGTGGCGCAGCCGCCCACGATGACCGGGACGTCGAGCTCGTAGATGAACTGCTTGAGGTTGAGCGGCTCGGCCCGCCCCGAGACGTGCTCGGCCGAGACGGTGGTGCCGCGGATGACGAAGATGTCGACGCCCGCGTCGATCACGGCCTTGTGGTACTGGACCGTGCGCTGCGGCGACAGCCGCACCGCCGTGGTCACCCCGGAGGCGCGGATCTCCTCGATGCGCCGGCCGATCAGCTCTTCCTTGATCGGCGCGGCGTAGATCTCCTGGAGCCGCTTGGTGGCCGCAGCCGCGTCGAGCGCCGCGCACTCCTCCAGCAGCGGCTGCGGGTCCTCGTAACGCGTCCACAGCCCTTCGAGGTCGAGCGGGGCCAGGCCGCCGAGCCGGCCGATCTCGATGGCGGTGGCCGGCGACACCACGCTGTCCATGGGGGCCACGACGACGGGCAGCTCGAACCGGTAGGCGTCGATCTGCCAGGCGATCGAGACCTCCTCCGGGTCGCGGGTGCGCCGCGAGGGCACCAGACCGATCTCGTCCAGCGAGTACGCCCGCCGCCCGGTCTTCCCCCGGCCGATCTCCACCTGCTGCGTCATGAACTCATTACCTTCTGTGATAGTTCGGAGCTTCCACGGTCATCTGGATGTCGTGGGGGTGGCTCTCCTTGAGGCCCGCCGCGGTGATCGGCATGAGCTGCCCGTCGGTGTGCATCTGCTCGATCGTGCGGCACCCCGCGTACCACATGCCCTGGCGCAGGCCGCCGACGAGCTGGTGCGCGACGGCGGCGACCGGGCCGCGGTAGGGCACCTGGCCCTCGATGCCCTCGGGGATGTACTTGTCCTCGCCGCCGACGTCGGCCTGGGCGTAGCGGTCCTTGCTGAAGGAGGTGCCGCCGCGCTCGCGGTTGCGTACCGCGCCCAGCGAGCCCATGCCCCGGTAGGACTTGAACTGCTTGCCGTTGATGAAGATCAGCTCGCCGGGCGACTCCTCGCAGCCGGCCAGCAGCGAGCCCAGCATGACCGTGTCGGCGCCGGCCGCGATGGCCTTGACGATGTCGCCGGAGTACTGGAGGCCGCCGTCGCCGATGACCGGCACGCCCGCGGGCCCGCACGCCTTGGCCGCCTCGTGGATGGCGGTGACCTGCGGCGCGCCCACCCCGGCCACCACCCGGGTGGTGCAGATCGAGCCGGGGCCGACCCCGACCTTGACCGCGTCGGCGCCCGCGTCGACCAGCATCTGGGCGCCCGCCCTGGTGGCGATGTTGCCGCCGACGACCTGGACCCCGCTGTTGGCCTTGATCTTGGCGATCATGTCGGCCAGGCCCTTGGAGTGGCCGTGGGCGACGTCCACGACGATGACGTCCACCCCGGCCTCGATGAGCGCCTTGGCGCGCAGCTCGGCGTCGCCGCCGACGCCCACGGCCGCGCCCACCAGCAGCCGGCCGTCGGAGTCCTTGGTGGACAGTGGGTACTGCTCGCTCTTGGTGAAGTCCTTGACCGTGATCAGGCCGCGCAGCCGCCCGTCGGCGTCGACCAACGGCAGCTTCTCGATCTTGTTCTGCCGCAGCAGCGCGAACGCCTCGTCCCTCGACACCCCGACCGGGGCGGTGACCAGCGGCATCTTCGACATGACCTCGCGCACCGGGCGCGACTGGTCGCTCTCGAAGCGCATGTCGCGGTTGGTGACGATGCCGACGAGCGCGCCCGACGCGTCGGTCACGGGCACACCCGAGATCCGGTAGGTCGCGCACAGCCGCTCGACGTCGGCCAGCGTGTCGTCGGGGCTGCAGGTGACGGGGTTGGTGACCATGCCGGCCTCGGACCGCTTGACCAGGTCGACCTGCTGGGCCTGCTCCTCGACCGACAGGTTGCGGTGCAGGACGCCGATGCCGCCCTGCCGGGCCATGGCGACCGCCATGCGGGCCTCGGTGACGGTGTCCATGGCGGCCGAGACCAGCGGGATGGACAGCGTGATGCCGCGCGACAGGCGGGAGGCGGTGTCGGCCTCGCCCGGTTGCAGGTCGGAATAGGCCGGCACCAACAGCACATCATCGAAGGTCAGACCGGTTTCGGTGAACTTGGACATGCTGCGGCCCCCTCTGCCGTTGCCTTGATTGGCCTAAGTCTATGGCCTGCGGCGAGGGGCGCCGGCGGGGGATGCCGGGAGGACGATGACCCCCACGGTCCGTCGTTCTCCCGGCACCCGTTCGCGAACCGGACTCCGCAGCAAAAAGTGCCGGGGGATGGGACGGTCGGTGATCCGCCCCATCCCCCGGCCACCGACACCCGGTGCGGCGGCGCTGTGCACCACCGAACCCCCCTCCGCGTCCTGATGGGCCGCACCGCCCCACCTTGCTCGGATGCCGACGCTATGTAAATCCTGCGTTACGCACCGGCACACCGCAATGTCCAAACGTGCAACTGCACGAAGCTGCATCCGGCCGGTACCTGGAGCTCCCGGATGATCGCGGAGCGGTGATGAGTCGTTCCAAGCAGCGGACACCGGCGTAATGCGGCGTTATCCTCGCGGCACGCCCGTGTTCCCCCTACGGAGCCGCACACCATGCGCAACGACTCCCGCACCCGATCAGACCCGCTGGAGACGCTGGGTCTCGATCCGGCCCAGCGCGCGCTCTACACGGCCATCCTGCGCCTGCACAGGGCCACCCGCACCGACATCGCACAGGTCATGGACGGGCCGGAGGAGAAGATCGGCCGCCAGCTCGACGACCTGGTCAAGCTCGGGGTGGTGGACGAGCGCTCCGGGGAGTACCTGGCCAGGCACCCCGCCGCCGCGCTCGGCCGGGTGATCGCCCAGCGCCTCGACCGGCTGGCCGAGGAGAGCCGGATGATCGACTCGGCTTTCGGCTCCATCCGCACCTTCATCCGCGACTACGACGCCGGCCGCGACTACCGCAGCGGCTCGTTCACGATGGAGCCGGCCAACGGCGCGGACGCGCTCTACGAAAGCGTGCTCGGCATCGCGGTTCAGTCGCCGGGCATGGAATTCGTCACCGCAATACCGGACGAACGCACTATGGCGGACTTTGTCCGTAAATTTGCAGATCCTTGGATTGACGCGCAAAAACGAAAACTGCTCACTGTTCGCGCCGTCATTCCCGTCGCCACGCTCGCGCTGCCCGGCGCCCGCGCGCAGCTCACCGAGCTCACCGGCACCGGCGGCAGCGTACGGACCCTCGACCGCGTGCCGAGCTGGTTCATGACCGCCGGCGCCGAGGTCGCGGGCCTGCCGCCGTTCTGGGGCGGCAACCTGCCCGACCACGCCTACAACTTCTACCTCGTCCGCACCCCGATCGTCGTCGGCGTGCTGCGCGCGCTGTTCGACGAGCTGTGGGCGCGGGCCGTGCCGCTCCCCTGGAGCCGCAAAGGCGAGGGGATGGTGCAGGTGCTGCGCCTGGCCGCGCAGGGCATGTGCGACGAGTCGATCGCCCGCCAGCTCGGCATCTCGGTCCGCACGGTGCGCTCCAGGTTCGCCGGCGCGATGGCCGAGCTGGGCACCCAGTCGCGCTTCCACACCGGCGTGGAGGCGGCCAGGCGCGGCTGGCTGGGCTGACGAACGGGCAGGCCGGAGCGTGCCGGGCCGGCCGGGCCGGGCGGGCCGCACGGGGGCCGCACGGGGGCCGCACGGGGGCCGCACGGGGAGCCTCACCGCGATGGGACACTCACCGCCGGTGCCGGATACTCACCGCCGGGGCCGCATCGGTCATATGGTGGGAAGGTGCTGGAAGACGTCCCCCGCGACCCGTTCGCGGACGACCCGAACGACCCTTCCTCGGCGATGGGCGCGCTCGACGACGCGGAGCCACTGACCGCAGCCGAGCGCGACGAGGCCATCACCGACCTCGCCGACGTCGAGGTCTTCCGTTCCCTGCTCGAACCGCAGGGGGTGCTGGGTCTCGTGCTCGACTGCCCGGAATGCGGCGAGCAGCACTATTTCGACTGGGAGCTGCTGCGCGGCAACCTCCGGCAAATGATCGAGAAAGGCCAGCCACAGGTCCACGAGCCGGCCTTCCATCCCGATCCCGCCGACTACGTGACCTGGGAGTACGCCAGGGGCTACGTCGACGGCGTCATCGACACGGAGGAGCGCCGCTGACCGAGCCCACCGGCCGCTGAGGAGCGGCCCCCGCCACGGTCACCGGCCTCGGCACGCCGGGGCCGCCCTCGGAACGCGCGAAGCCACCCGGCGGGGCCGGCTGGTCGAGGACGTCCGCGACCAGGGCGGCCAGCACGCGCGCCGCCGGGTCACCCGCGTGAGCGGAGCCCGGACCCGGCAGCTCTCCACGACCGAGCACATCGAGCAACGCGTCGGTCTCGTCCTCCGGGGTCAAGCGGACTCCAGCTCCGCCATCTGCCGCAACCTGGCCAGCGCCCGATGCTGGGCGACGCGGACCGCACCTGGTGACATACCGAGTACATTACCGGTCTCCTCGGCCGACAGCCCGGAGACGACCCGCAGCAACAACAATTCCCGCTGGTTGTCCGGGAGCCGGGCGAGCAGCCTGCGGGCGTGCTCGACCTCGATGTAGCGGACCACGGTCTCCTCCGGGCCAGGGCCCTCGTCCGGCCCGTCCGGCAGGTCCTGGGTCGGCACGGCCGAGCGCACCGAGCTGCGCAGCGCGTCGGCCACCTTGTGCGAGGCGATGCCGAAGACGAAGGAGGCGAAGGGCCGTCCCATGTCCCGGTAACGCGGCAACGCGGACAACACCGCGATGCAAACCTCCTGGGCTACGTCATCTGCAATGTGATATTGCCCTGAAACCCTGCCCAGCCTGGCGCGGCAATACCGCACCACCATCGGCCGCAACTCGCCGAGCAGGGATTCGATCGCGCTGCGATCCCCCTGTACGGCGAGGCTCGTCAGTTCTCTAAGGTCGGAGTCATCCGTCCGTGCCGGAAGTCTCGACGCGAGCCTTACCCCAATTTTGGCGTCGGCGACGCTTCCCTCGCTCACGATAGGCATGATGCCCGCACTGATCCGGCCTGTCGTCATGGCGAACGGCTACGGATTGGTCACATTGACGCGACGATAACCAACAGTAATCAAGCGACCACACTAAGCCTTACTGCTGACATAATATTTCACTTGATAAGCAGGAATGTACGACAATTGCCAGGGTGGGGACGCTTATCAGCGACCATCGGTTTACTCCATTTATCCACCTTTTCCCCCACTTCCACCCAACCGCGAAACCCGGCAAGCGGCGTTGACACACGAGACGGCCGTCAACCATGATTGACGCCATGAGCGACCCCCTGGACGACCTCGTCCGCGAGAGCGCCGCCCGCCTGGCCGCCCGGCGCCCCGGCGCGCTCGCGCTCGGCGCGGTCCGCGGCGAGGAGAGCACGATCCACGGCACCGGCCCCGGGACCGTCTTCGAGATCGGCTCGATCACCAAGACGTTCACCTCGCTCGTCCTCGCCCGCCTGGCCGTGCGCGGCACGGTCGCCCTCGACCAGCCCCTGCGCGAGCTGCTGCCCGCCGGGACCGCCGTGCCGCGCCGCGACGGGCGCGAGATCGAGCTGGCCCACCTGGCCTGCCACACCTCCGGCCTGCCGCGGATCCCCAAGGGGCTGCTCCCGCGCGGCCTGTTCTCCACCGACCCGTACGCCTCCTGCACCGAGGAGGCGCTCCTGGACGGCCTGGGCCGCACCCGCCTGCGCTCCACCCCCGGCCGCCGCTTCCACTACTCCAACCTCGGCGCGGGCCTCCTGGGCCTGGCGCTCGCCCGCCGGGCCGGCGTCAAGGACTACGACGAGCTCGTCCGGGCGGAGATCTGCGACCCG
Organism: Nonomuraea sp. NPDC050783; assembly: GCF_040802095.1. NCBI lineage: Bacteria > Bacillati > Actinomycetota > Actinomycetes > Streptosporangiales > Streptosporangiaceae > Nonomuraea > Nonomuraea sp. NPDC050783. The sequence continues at coordinate 61,319 of NZ_JBFAHK010000001.1, read as the reverse complement.
CTGGGACTGTCCGACACCCAGGTCGTCCTGGACGCGGAGCGGGCCGCCCGCCTCGCCCCCGGCCACTCCCGCTTCGGCCGCCCCCGCCCGCCCTGGCACCTGGCCGGCCTGGCCGGCGCGGGCGGCCTCCACTCCACGCCCGCCGACCTGCTGCGCCTGGCCCGCCTCACGTTCGGCGACGCGCCCGACGAGCTGTCGCGCGCCTTCGACCTGGTCCGCGCCACCGGCCATCCCATCGGCGGGGCCGCCACGGCCCTTCCCGGCTGGGTCGCCCTCGCCGACGCCCGCGACAGGACCGGCCCCCGCATCCTGTTCCACAACGGGGGGACCGGCGGCTACCGGAGCATCCTGGCCGTGGTCCCGGAGCGCCGCACGGCGGTCGTCGCGCTCGGCGCCTGCGCCCGCTCCCTCGACCGGCCCGCCCTGGACCTCCTCAGGACGCTGAGCGCCTAGCGGGACTCCTGGCCCTGGCCGGGGGACCGGTCGGCGTCCAGGAGGTCCAGGTAGCCGCGCACGGCCTCCCACAGGTGGTGCTCCGGGTACCGGCCCAGGCCGCGGTGCCGCCGCCGCCACTTGCGGTCCCAAAAGGAGCGCTGCACCTCCCGCAGGTGGTCGAGCGCCGCCTCCAGCTCCTCGGCGGTGCGGGCCCGCGCCTCCCGCTCGCTCCCCGGCGAGCCGGGCCGCAGCAGGTCGGGACGGCGGTCGCGGAGCGCGCCGAGCACACCCTCGTCCACCCCGTCCGCGTGCGACCAGAAGCGCACCGGCTCCCTGACGTGGTGGTTCCACGCCGGGTCCCGGTGGGAGCGCCACCAGTAGTCCACCCCGCCCTTGTCCAGCTCCAGGAAGTCGACCAGCCAGGCGGCGCCGGGCGGCTGGGAGCCCCACGTCACCTCCGCGGGCGGCAGGTTCACCACGAGCACGACCTCCAGGCGGCCGACGGGGTCGGCCCCCTCCACCAGCTCGCCGAAGACGTACGCCGCCAGCAGGAACGGCTCCGCCGCGGCCACCCGGCGCGTCTGGTCGCACGTCTCGGCGAGCCGCCGCAGCCGCCGCACCGCCAACGGGTACTTCATCCGGCCACCTCCCGTCGGCCCTCCGCCGACCCGACCAGGGTATTCACTCCTCCTCAGCGCCCCAGTCCCACAGCGCCTGCAACACGGGGCCGAGCCTGCGCCCGCGCGGGGTCAGCGCGTAGCGGGTGCGCGGCGGCCAGCCGGGCCGCCGGGAGCGGACGAGCACCCCGGCCCCGGTCAGATGGGCCAGCCGGTCCGACAGGACCTTGTCCGACAGCTCGGGGAGGGCCTGGCGCAGCTCGGTGAACGTGCGCTCGCCCCGCAGCAGCTCGCGGACCACCAGCGTGGTCCACCGGCCGCGCAGCGCGGCGAGGGTGACCTCCACCGGGCAGGACGGGCTCGGCGCGGCGACGCCGGCACGCGGGTCGTCGGGCAGGCCCGGCCGGGCGGTGTGACCAACCGTTTGGTGAGCCACGAGGGCGCCTCCTAGCGTTGCCGCGATCGGGAATCTGCGAAGGGAAGTGTGCACCATGCGGCTTGCGGAACGGCCGGAGGACGTGCCCGCGGTGTTCGCCGAGCGGTTCAACAGCGGCGACCCGGCGGCGCTGGCGGAGGTCTACGAGGAGGGGGCGCTCTTCGTCCCCGAGCCGGGCCGGCCGCTGGACGGCGCGGCGGCCAGGGCGGCCAACGCCGCGTTCGTGGCGCTGGGGCTGCCGATCGCGGTGCGGCCCCGGCACGTGTACGCGACCGGCGACCTCGCCCTGCTGATCGTGGACTGGGAGATCGACGGCACGGACGCCGGCGGCGAGCGCGTCCACGTCGCGGGCACCGCCACGGACGTGGCCAGGCGCGGCCCGGACGGCCACTGGCGCTACGTCATCGACAACCCGTTCGGCACCGCCGCCGAAGCCCGCTGAAGCCCGTCGAAGCCCGCTGAAGCCCGCTGGAGCCCACCGAACGCCCACCGAAGCCCGTCGAACGCCCCGCGGAGCCTCCGGCGGAACGCCCGGAAAGCCGTACGGCCCGCGTCCCGCCGCCGCGCGGGGCGGCGGGGGGACGCGGGCCGTGAGGATCGATCGGCGGGAAGCCGGATCAGTGGCCGTGGCCGTGACCGTGGCCCTGGCCGGCGGCCGGAGCCTCCTCCTCGGGCTTGTCCACCACGAGCGCCTCGGTGGTGAGCAGCATGCCCGCGATCGAGGCCGCGTTCTGGACGGCGGAGCGGGTGACCTTCACCGGGTCGATGACGCCCTGGCCGATCAGGTCGCCGTACTCGCCGGTCGCGGCGTTGAGGCCGTGGCCGGCGGGCAGGTCGGAGACCTTGTGGGTGACGACGTAGCCCTCCAGGCCGGCGTTCTCGGCGATCCAGCGGGCCGGCTCGACCAGCGCGCGGCGGACGATGCCGACGCCCGTGGCCTCGTCGCCGCTGAGGCCGAGGTCGTCGAGCTCCTTGGAGACGTGGATGAGCGCGGAGCCACCGCCGGAGACGATGCCCTCCTCGATCGCCGCGCGGGTGGCGGAGATCGCGTCCTCCAGGCGGTGCTTCTTCTCCTTCAGCTCCACCTCGGTGGCCGCGCCGACGCGCAGCACGCACACACCACCGGCGAGCTTGGCCAGGCGCTCCTGGAGCTTCTCGCGGTCCCAGTCGGAGTCGGACTGCTCGATGGCGAGCCTGATCTCCTTGACGCGGTCCTCGATGGCGGCGGTGTCGCCGGCGCCGTCGACGATGGTCGTGGTGTCCTTGGTCACCACGACGCGGCGGGCGGTGCCGAGCACCTCCAGGCCGACGTGCTCCAGCTTGAGGCCGACCTCCTCGCTGACGACCTGGCCGCCGGTGAGGATGGCCATGTCCTGGAGCATCGCCTTGCGGCGGTCGCCGAAGCCGGGGGCCTTGACGGCGACGGAGGTGAAGGTGCCGCGGATCTTGTTGGTGACCAGGACGGCCAGGGCCTCGCCCTCGACGTCCTCGGCGACCACGAGCAGCGGCTTCTTGGTCTGGGCGACCTTCTCCAGCAGCGGCAGGAAGTCCGCGATGGAGGAGATCTTGCCCTGGGTGAGCAGGATGTAGGCGTCCTCCAGGACGGACTCCATCCGCTCGGGGTCGGTCACCATGTAGGCCGACAGGTAGCCCTTGTCGAACTGCATGCCCTCGGTGAACTCGAGCTCCATGCCCATGGCGTTGGACTCTTCGACGGTGAGGACACCGTCCTTGCCCACCTTGTCGAACGCCTCGGCGATCAGCTCGCCGATCTTGGCGTCCTGGGCGGAGATCGTCGCGACGTTGGCGATCTCCTTCTTGTCGCCGACCTCGCGGGCCGTCGCGAGCAGCTTGTCGCTGACGGCCTTGGCGGCCTGGTCGATGCCGCGCTTGAGCGACAGCGGCGAGGCGCCGGCGGCGACGTTGCGCAGGCCCTCGCGGACCATGGCCTGGGCCAGGACGGTCGCGGTGGTGGTGCCGTCGCCCGCGATGTCGTTGGTCTTGGTGGCCACTTCCTTGGCGAGCTGGGCGCCGAGGTTCTCGTAGCGCTCCTCCAGCTCGATCTCACGAGCGATGGTCACGCCGTCGTTCGTGATCGTCGGAGCACCGAACTTCTTGTCGATGACGACGTTGCGGCCCCGCGGGCCCAGGGTTACCTTCACGGCGTCCGCGAGGGCGTTGACGCCACGCTCAAGGGCGCGGCGCGCGTTCTCGTCGAACTCCAGGATCTTCGCCATGCTGAAAGTCCTCTCCTGGCGTCGAAAGCCCCGGCCGCCCGCAAGAGCGCCCGGGGCTCGACGCGTCCGGCCTACTTCTCGATGATCGCGAGAACGTCGCGGGCGGAGAGCACGAGGTACTCCTCGCCGCCGTACTTGACCTCGGTGCCGCCGTACTTGCTGTAGAGGACGATGTCGCCCTCGGAGACGTCGAGCGGAATCCGCTTCTCGCCGTCCTCATCCCAGTTGCCGGGGCCCACCGCGAGCACTCGGCCCTCCTGCGGCTTCTCCTTGGCGGTGTCCGGGATGACCAGGCCGGAAGCGGTGGTCTGCTCGGCCTCAAGCGGCTGGACCACGATGCGGTCGCCGAGCGGCTTAACGGGAACCTTGGTGGCGGTCGTCACGATCGGACCTCCCCTTCAGATGTGAATGATCAGAAGAGGCGACCAGCTGGGCCTGCCGTCGCGGGTGTCAGACCTGCCTCGTCGCACGTTGGCACTCTCAAGGGGAGAGTGCCAACAGGAAACATATGCAAGAGGGCCTTGACAGTCAACACGAACGCGTCCGCGTCTGCTGACAGCGATCAGAACTCCAGGTGACGTTCAGGCGTACGAGCCCTCCGCGAGGTCCGCGACGACGCCGGGGCGGCTGGGGTTCCAGCCGAGCTCCCGGCGGGTACGGGCGGCGCCGATCCGCTGGCTGAGGGCCAGGGCCTCGGCGAAACCCGCCCCGAGCACCCGCGCGGCCTCCTCCAGGGGCCAGGGCTCGGCGGCCTCCTTCACGCCGGCGGCGCGGGCGGCCGCCTCGGCCACGGCGGTGACGGGCACGGCCTCCTCGCTGATGGCGTGGTAGACGGACGGGCCGCCCCGCTCCACGGCCGCGACGATCAGCTCGGCCAGGTCGTCCACGTGGACGAACGTCCAGGTCGGCACCCGGTCGCCGGACGTGACGTACACGCCGGCGCCGCGCTCGGCGGCCTGGGCGCGCAGGAGCGCGGGGATGCCCGCCCCCCGGCCGTGCACGACGCCGGGCCGCACCACGGAGCCGCCGCCGCCGATCACCAGCCGCTCCACCTCGTCCCGGTACGCCACGAGCTGAATCGGCCGGGTCGGGCTGTCCTCGTCGCCCCCGTCGATCTCGCCGAGCACCCACACGCCGCTGACGTAGACCAGCCGCTTCCCTTCGGCGGCGGGCACGCCGATGGCGGCGAGGTCGGCGTCCCGGTCGCCGGTGAGCTGGCCGGCGTGCACGACCACGTCCACGTCGGGCGTGACCGCGGCCCGCAGCGCGGCGGCGTCGGCCAGGTCGCCGTGGCGCTCCTCGGCCGCGCCGGGCACCCGCCTCGCGCCGTCCGCCGCCGGGCGGACGAACGCCACCACCTCGTGCCCCTCCCCGGCCAGCCGCTCCACCACGGCCGCCCCGATGTAACCGGTCGCGCCGATCACCAGCACTCTCATCGTCCCACCTCAAAAATTTCGACATCGAAGTTTTCTGCGCCGAACGGTATACCACGACGTCGAACATTTCAATGTCGTACGATTGACGGCATGGATGACGCGATCGACGAGATCATCGGTCAGTGGGCCCGCGCGCGGCCCGGCGTCGACGTGTCCCCGACGGGCGTGGTCGGCCGCGTCTCGCGGGCCTCGCGGCTGCTGGAGCGCGGCGTCAGGGAGTTCCTGGCCGAGCACGGGCTGGAGGCGTGGGAGTTCGACATGCTGGCCACCCTGCTGCGCGCCGAGGACGCCCGCATGTGCATGAAGGACCTCTCGGCCGTCGCCATGGTCAGCCCCGGCGCGCTCACCAACCGCGTGGACCACCTGGTCGAGCGCGGCCTGGTGGATCGCGGCCCGGCGCCGCGCAACCGGCGCATGACGCTCGTCGCCCTGACCGAGAAGGGCCGGCGCGTGGCCGACGACCTCCTGGAGCGGCACGCCGCCCACGAGGCCCGCCTGCTGTCCGGGCTCTCCGCCGGCGACCGCGACGCCCTGGCCGCCCTGCTCCGCAAGCTCCTGCTCTCCCTGGGCGACGCCCCGGCCCCGAGCTGCACCCCGTCCCCGGAAGGCACCCCACCGGCGGCCCAGGTCACGGAGAGGTCGGCGGAGCGGTAGCGTCGGGGGACGTGGACCTCGAAGCCTTCCGACAGCTCCTGACCCCGCGCGGCCGGCAGGCGCTCGCCGAGGCCGGGGAGCTGACGGCCGCCGGAGCCGACCCGGTCGCCGCCGCCACGAAGCTGCGCAGGACGTACGACGCCGCGCTCACCTCGGCCGCCCTCACCCAGGCGGGCCTGCGGGCGCGGGCGCGGGCGAAGTTCGGCGCGGACGCGGAGCTGATGTACTTCACCCCGCACGGCCTGGAGCAGTCCACCCGCAGGGAGGTGGCCGAGCACCGCGCCCGCCGGCTGGCCGGGGCGAGCGTGGTGGACGCCTGCTGCGGCATCGGCGGCGACCTGCTGGCCCTGGCGCGGGCCGGCTGCACCGTGACGGCCGTCGACATCGACCCGCTGACCGCCGCCGTGGCCAGGGCCAACGCCGAGGCGCTGGGCGTCGCCGGCCGGGTGACGGTGCTCGTGGGCAACGCGGGCGGCGTGCGGCCCGAGGACTACGACGTGCTCTTCGCCGATCCGGCCAGGCGGACGAGCCGGGGCCGGACGTTCGACCCGATGGCCTACTCCCCGCCCTGGCCGACCATGCTCGCCCTGGTGGCGCGGGCCGGGCGCGCCTGCGTCAAGGTCGCCCCCGGCATCCCGTACGACTACATCCCCGAGGGCGCCGAGGCCGAGTGGGTCTCCTACAAGGGCGAGGTCAAGGAGGCCGCCCTCTGGACGGGCGAGCGCCGCCTGCGGCTGGTGCGCCGCGCCACGCTGCTGCCCGGCGGCCACACGCTGGCCTCCGCCGGCTCCGCGGAGCAGGCCGAGGTGGGCGCGATGGGCCGCTACGTCTACGAGCCCGACGGCGCCGCGATCCGGGCGCACCTGGTGCGCGAGGTGGCCGGGCTGGTGGGCGGGCGGCTGATGGACCCGCAGATCGCCTACATCGCGGCCGACGAGCCGGTGGACACCCCGTGGGCCACCCGGTACGCGGTGGACGAGATCATGACATTCTCGCTGAAAAAGCTGCGCGCGGCGCTCCGCGAGCGGAAAATCGGAAATGTCACCATCAAGAAGCGCGGCTCCGCCGTGGACATCGAGCGGTTGCGCGCTGATTTGCGGCTTAACGGGGAGAATTCTGCGGTCGTCATCCTGACTCGCGTACTCGACCGGCCATATGCACTTATCTGCGACACCTCCCAGCCTGTCTGACCTTGGAAAACGGTCAATATCCCGTCAGCTACGATCTTTCAATTCAGCAATGACGGACCTTGATCGAAAGGCTAAGGTTGGCGGGCGGGAGTTCTCCCCCTGATGCGGTCACCCGCGTTCTCGCCATTGATGTGCAAACCGGACCCCGTCCCACCGCTGCGCGGCAAACCGTCGGCGAGCGAAGGAGCTTTTCGGTGGACAATTCCAACCACACGACCCTTCTCGCGGCAGGAGGCTACACCGCCATTTCCGACCGGATGCGTGACCTCCTCACCCGCGCCTCCCAGGACCACGTGTACGAGCAGCGCACGCAAGGGGCCGTCCTCGACGAGATCCGCCAGCGGCTCGAAGGCATGGAATGGCTGCTGCGGGAGGTCCGCGAGCGCGAGCTGGGCGGCCTGAGCGGCACCCTGGAGTCCGTCAGCGGGCGGCTGGAGGACATCGCCGACAAGCCGCCCATGTGGGCGGAGGGGCTGGCTCAGCACGTCGAGGCGGTCCGCGACCACGTGGACGCCGTCGGCGACCGGGTGGGCCACGTGGACGCCCGCGTCGCCCCGGTGGCCGAGCTGCCGAGCCTCTGGGCCGACCTGGGCACCGTGGGCGACAACGTGGACGAGGCGCTCAAGCGCCTGCGGTCCGTGCTCGACACCACCGACGGCATCACCAAGGGCATGTCCGAGTTCGCCGCCATGCTGGCCGGGCTCAACTCCAGCATGGAGGCCGCCGCCAGCCGCTTCACCCGGCTCGACAGGTCCGTGGCCGAGCTGGCCGCCCGTACCGACCGGGTGGAGGCGGCCGTCGGCGAGCTGTCGGAAGGCGTCAACGAGCGGCTGACCGACGCGGCCGAGCAGCTCGCGAGCCAGGTCGAGGCCGCCGGGCAGCGCCTGGGCGCGCGCCTCGACGACGGCGCGGCCCGCCTGGAGGAGACCGGCAGGCGGCTCACCGCCCGCCTCGCCGAGACCGACCAGCGGGTGACCACCCGGCTGGAGGAGGCCGACGAGCGCATCGCCGCCCGCCTCGCCGAGACCGACGAGCGCATCACCACCCGCCTGACCGAGACCGACGAGCGCATCGCCACCCAGCTCGCCGAGACCGACGAGCGCATCACCACCCGCCTGACCGAGACCGACGAGCGCATCACCGCCCAGCTCGCCGAGACCGACGAGCGGGTCGTCACCCGGCTGACGAAGACCGACGAGCGGGTCGCGGCCCGGCTGACGGAGACCGGCGCGCTGCTCGCCGCCCGCCTCCAGGAGGCCGGCGAGCGCCTGGACGGCCGCCTGGCCGCCGCCGAGCAGCGCCTGACCGCCCGCCTCGACGAGGCCGACCGGCACCTGGCCGTGCAGCTCGGCGAGAGCGAGCAGCGCCTCACGGCCCGCCTCGACGGCGTGGACGCCCGGCTCGACCGGTCCGAGGGCCGGCTGGCCGGACTCGACTCCAGGCTCACCGGGTTCGACGGGCGGCTGGAGTCGGCCGACGAGTGCCTGTCCGACATCGACACCCGCCTCGACGGCCTGGACGGCCGCGTGAGCGGCGTGGACAAGCGGCTGACGCACGTCGACGGCCAGCTCGGCACCCTGGACAAGCGCCTCGGCACCCTGGACGGCCACCTGGGCCGGCACGACGACCGCTTCGACGCGCTCGACGCCCACCTCGACGTGCGCTGCACCGCGCTGGACGAGCGCGTGGCCGCCACCGACCAGCGCGTCGGCGAGGCCGCCAACCGCGCCGAGGGCCGCTTCAACAAGCTCGACACCCAGCTCGACGCGCTCGACGAGCGGCTGGGAGAGGCCGAGGAGCACCTGGGCGGCCGCTTCGACGGGCTCGACACCCGCGTCACCGGCCTCGGCACTCACCTCGACGGCCTGGCCGCCCGCACCGAGCGGGCCGGCGAGCACCTCGACGCGATGAACGGCCGCATCGAGGCGGTCGGCCGGCGCGTGAGCGAGCTGCCCGCGTCCCTGAGCCTGCCGGAGCTGCTCGACACGCAGGCCGGCGAGCAGGCCGAGCGCCTGACGGCCGCCGCCGAGGCGCTGACCGCGCTGGTGGGCGCGCGGCCCGATCGGGACGAGCTGGCCCGGACGGTCACCCAGATCGTCGAGCCGGCCGCCGGCGACCTCACCAAGCGCCTGAGCGCCCTGGAGGAGACCATGCTGGCCCTGGCCGAGGCCCTGCTGCGCCCCAGCCGGGGCAAGGACTGAGCACCCCTCCGAGCGGCGTCGCGGGGGGCGTGCCGTCCCCGGCGGCGCCGCTCAGACGTGCACGGTGGTGATCGGGAGCGACGAGTCGGCGGGGATCTGCAGGCTGGAGGGCTCGATCCCGGCGGCGACCAGGTCGGAGCCCAGCGCGGCCACCATCGCCCCGTTGTCGGTGCACAGCCCCGGCCGCGGCACCCGCAGCCGCACCCCGGCCGCGTCGCACCGCTCCTGGGCCAGCGCCCGCAGCCGCGAGTTGGCCGCCACGCCGCCGCCGATCAGCAGGTCGTCCACGCCGTACTTGCGGCAGGCCTGCAGCGCCTTGCGGGTCAGCACGTCGACCACGGCCTCCTGGAAGGAGGCGGCCACGTCGGGCACGTGGACGCTCTGCCCCGCCGCCTCCCTGGCCTCGACCCAGCGCGCCACGGCGGTCTTGAGCCCCGAGAAGGAGAAGTCGAGCGTGCCGTCGTCGATCTTGCCGCGCGGGAAGGTGACGGCGGTGCCCGAGCCCTCGCGGGCGGCCCGGTCGATGTGCGGCCCGCCGGGGAACGGCAGCCCCAGCACCCGCGCCACCTTGTCGAACGCCTCCCCGGCCGCGTCGTCCACGGTCGAGCCGAGCGAGATCACGTCGTCGGTCACGTCGGGCACCAGCAGCAGCGAGGAGTGCCCGCCGGAGACCAGCAGGGCGATGCACGGCTTGGGCAGCGGCCCGTGCTCCAGCTCGTCCACGGCCACGTGGGCGGCCAGGTGGTTGACGCCGTAGAGGGGGACGCCGAGCCCCAGCGCGTACGACTTGGCCGCCGCCACCCCGACCAGCAGCGCCCCCGCCAGCCCCGGCCCGGCCGTGACGGCCACGGCGTCGATGTCGGAGAAGCGCAGCCCGGCCGCGGCCAGCGCCGCCTCGACCGTGGGCGTCATGGCCTCCAGGTGGGCGCGCGAGGCGACCTCGGGCACCACGCCGCCGAACCTGGCGTGCTCGTCCATGCTGGAGGCGATGGTGTTGGCCAGCAGGGTGTGGCCTCTGACGATGCCGACGCCGGTCTCGTCGCAGGACGTCTCGATGCCGAGGACCAGGGGTTCGTCAGTCATCCAGCTTCCTTCTCATCATGATCGCGTCGGTGCCGTCGTCGTAGTAGCGGCGGCGGGTGCCGATCTCCTCGAACTCGAAACGCCGGTAGACCGCCTGGGCGCGCGGGTTGTCGGCGCGTACCTCCAGGAAGATCTCGCGCGCTCCCCTGCGCCGGGCCTCGGCCAGCAGCTCGGTCAGCAGGGCGCCGCCGATGCCCCGGCCCTGGTGCTTCTCCATGACCGCGATGGTCTGCACGTCGGCCTGGTCGGCCGCGGCGGCGAGCCCGGCGTAGGCGACGATCTCGTCCTCGACCAGGGCCACCACGTAGTGGCGCGAGCGCGGCATGTCGGCCAGCTCGCCGCGCATCATGCCCTCGCTCCACGCGTCGAGCGGGAACGTGGCCCGCTCGATCGCCATGACCGCCGGCAGGTCGTCCGCCGTCATGGGCCGGACCCTCACGCCGCCGCCCGGTCTCGCGCCGTCGTCGGGTCTCATGCCGTCGTCCGGTCTCACGCCGTCGCCCGCTTGCCCTCGCCCGGCGCGAGCACCTTCTTCGGGGCGCCGGGCACGACGGCGTCGGGGCGGCGCAGGTAGATCGGGCGCGGCGGGTCGAGCGGGGTGCCCGCGGCCAGCCGCTCGACGGCGAGCGCGGCCAGCGCCCCGGCGTACGGGTAGGGCGGCGCCTCGTGCCCCTTGGCCTCCAGCACGTCGCGGTAGAGGTCGGCGCCGGCGCCGATGACCGGCAGCCCGCCGGCCGGGACGTCGGCGGGACGGTCGACGAACGGCCCGTCCGCGCGGGTGCGCAGGTCGGTGTAGCGGGCCCAGAAGACCTCCTTGCGCCGCGCGTCGGTGGCGGCCAGGAACGGCTCGGTGAGGCCGCTGCCGTAGGCGAGCGCGTCGAGCGTGCAGACGCCGTAGGCGGGCACGCCCAGCGTGGTGGCCAGGCCCTGCGCGGTCATGAGCCCGACGCGCAGGCCGGTGTAGGGGCCGGGGCCGCTGCCGGCCACGACGGCCGTCACGTCACGCAGGGCCGCTCGTGCCTCGTCCAGCACGAGCTCGATGGTGGGGGCGAGGAGTTCGCCGTGGCGCCGGGCGTCGATCGTCGTGTGCTCGGCGAGCACGCGCTCGCCGTCGTGGAGCGCGGCGGTGACGGCGGGCGTCGCGGTATCAAAGGCCAGGACCAGCACGACTGATTAGCCTACCGGCAGCGGACCGCTCACCCGGCCGTAACGCCGGCCCCGCCCCGCGGAAACGCCTCCCGCGCGAGCCTCCGCCTCCCGCGCGAGCCTCCGCCTCCCGCGCGAGCCTCTGCCCCCGCGCGAGCCTCCGCCTCACGCCCAGCCCGTACGCCGCCGCAGCCATTCCAGCGCGACCACGCCCTGCGCCCGCTGGAACTCCCGCACCTTCGGCAGCCCCGGCGGGGCCGGCCGGCGCGACTGCCGCATGAAGTACCCGGCCACGGCGGCGACGACGGCGGTCACGGCCGGATCGGGATCGGCGAACAGCTCCCACGGCGGCGGCCCGCCCTGCATCCCGACCGACGGCAGCATGCCCACCCGGTCGTACCAGGGCGCGGCCCGGCAGGCCCACGGCCAGTCCACGACGTAGACGCGCTCCCCGGCGATCAGGATGTTGTCGGCCCGCAGGTCGGCGTGGACGAGGCTGTCGCCGGCCGCGGCCTCCTGCCAGCCGGACTCCAGCTCGGCCAGCTCGCCGAGGTGGCGCAGCGCCCAGGGGGCGAGCCCCGCGGTGTCCTCCCCGGCCAGCAGGCGCCAGCCGCGGAACACCTCGCCGTAGACCTCGTGGATCGGCGGCGCGTCGATCGGCGACGGGGTGAGCGCGCCGGTCATGCGGTCGAGGGCGGCCAGCACCAGGTCGAGCTGGTCGCGCCGCCAGGGCAGCTCGGGATGGGCGCCCTCGACGTCCTCGAAGACCAGCGTCACCCAGCCCTCCAGCTCGAAGCCGGTCAGCAGCCGGGGCGCGGGCACGCTCTCCGGCAGGGCGGCGGCGATCCTCAGCTCGGCGCGGTAGATGCGCGGGGTGTCGGGGTTGGGCTCGGGGCCGACGGCCTTGACGAAGGCGCGCCGGCCGTCCTCGGTGCGCAGCCGCACGGCGGCGGCCGGGGAGAACCCGCCGTCCTGGGTGCGTGCCTCGGCCACCCGCCCGCCGAGGAAGTCCTCGACCGCCGCGCGGACCGCCGGGTGCACCTCGGACCAGGGCACCCGGGTGCCGCCGGAGGCCGGAGGATGGCTCATGCCCGGGAAGCGTAGACGATGATGTTGTCCACGTACTCGCCCTTGGCGTAGTCGAACCTGCCGCCGCAGGTGACCAGCTTCAGGCCGTCGTCGAGGTAGACGCGCCGGGTGGGGAAGCTGTCCTTGTGCACCTGCTCGATCGCGTCCACCTTGAACGTCACCGTCTTGCCGTCGCTGCGCTCGACCTTGACGGTCTGGCCCTTGCGTAACTCCCTGAGCTTGTAGAACACGGCGGGCGCGGTCTTGGTGTCCACGTGGCCGATGATCACCGAGGCGCCCTTCTCGCCGGGCACGGCGCTGCCCTCGTACCAGCCGGCGACCTTGGGCTTCTCGTACGGCGGCAGCTCGACGTCGCCGCTCCTGGTCAGGCCCAGCTTCATGAGCGGGGCCTCCAGGTCGATGGAGGGGATGTCGATGCTCTCGGGCACGACGTTCGCGGCGGGCGTGGACGCCTGCTGCTGCGCCCCCTTGCCGAAGGCGAACAACACCAGGCCGGTGACGACCCCCGCGACGACGACCCGTCCCGGTCGTGCCATCGCGTTACGCCTTGCGCCGCTTGACCGCCCAGCCGATGCCCGCGATCGCCACGAGGCCGACGACCACGCCCGCCGGGCCGAAGGGGATGGAGGAGTCCTCGTCGAAGTCCTTGGCGTACGTGCCGCCGCCGCCCGCCCGGGGCGCCCGGGTGGGCACGTGGGTCGGCAGCGCCTCGCCGGCCACGACCCGGAGCCTGGCGGTGCCCGCGTCGTTGGTGCCGTCGCACTTGACGCTGACGGTGTAGGTGCCGCGCCGGACCGTTCCCGAGACCTCCGCCGAGCCGCGTACCCAGGGCGAGCCGCCGACGGTGCCGGTGGGGGTGGGGCTGCCGGCCCCGGAGGGCACCGGGTTGAGCGTGGCGCCGGTGACGAACGCCCGCGAGGTGGCGGTGCCGGTGTGCGCCGGGCCGCCGGTCGGCACCGGGCAGTTGGCCAGGATCCACACCGTGGAGGTCTCGCCGGCGGTGACCCGGTCGGGGTTGAGCTGGACCTGGATGCTGGGCCTGGTGACGACGGGCTGGGGGCTGGTGGCCGAGATGGTGGGGGTGGCCGTGCCGGAGGCTGTGGGTGTGGATGTGGGGCCGGACTCGGCCGAGGCTGTGCAGCCGGTCAGACCGACCATGACGATGGCTCCCGCGTACGCGACACGCCTGACCTTGAGCACCGGCCGCACCCCACTTTGCCGTCCTGGCACCAGCATCCACCCGAATCGTGGATGTCGCCCTCCCTGATACCCAGAAAATCTGGGCGAATCCCTAACCAACGATCATGATTGGTATCACCGGTCAGGTACGTCAAGGGTGACAGCTTTATCGGAGCATGGCCGGACTTTTATCCTTCGAGCCGATCAACCGGCGTGTCGGCCCAGCGGGGGCCCACGGCGCGCACGGTGACGACGCGGGCCTCGTCGCCCGCCTCGTCGCCCGCCTCGCGGTCGATGTGGAGCTCCAGCCGGTCGTCGGCCAGGCCCTCGACCAGCCCCTCGCCCCACTCGACGACGGTGACGGACTCCTCCAGCGAGGCGTCCAGGTCGAGGTCGTCGACCTCCAGGTCGCCGCCCAGCCGGTAGGCGTCCACGTGGACGAGCGGCGGGCCCTGGCGCAGCGAGGGGTGCACGCGGGCGATGACGAACGTGGGCGAGGTGATGGGCCCGCGGACCTTGAGCCCTTCGGCGATGCCCTGCACCAGCGTGGTCTTGCCGGCGCCGAGCGGCCCGGACAGGACGATCAGGTCACCGGCGCGCAGGTGGGCGGCCAGGCGGGCGCCGTACGCGCGCATGGACTCGGCGGTCGGGACTCTCACTACGGCTCCACTCTCTTGATCAGGTCGCGCAGCGCGTCGTTGACCACGCCGGGACGTTCGAGCTGGATCAGGTGGGAGGTGTCGGGCACCTCGGTGAGCTGGGCCTTGGGCAGGGCGGCCGCGATGGCCCTGCTGTGGTCGGGCGGAGTGAGCCAGTCGTGGTCGCCGACCATGATCGCGGTGGGCACCGGGTCGAGCACGTGCAGCGCGGCCAGCTTGTCGTGGTTCATCAGGGCCGGGTAGAAGTCGGCGATCACCTGGGTGGGCGTGGCCCTGATCATCGACTCGGCGAAGTCGACCACGGTGGGGCTGACGTTCTTGGAGTCGCCGAAGCCCATGTAGCGGGTGATCAGGAAGGCGAGGTCGCTGCCGGCGTGCCGGGTGCGGTCGATGAGCGTGCCGCGCTTGCCCAGCATCGACACGGTGGAGGGCGCGAACCTGTGGACGACCTTGGACAGCGCCGCAGGCAGGCCCAGCGTCAGCTCGGCCAGCCTGCCCGCCGAGGTGGCGAGCAGCGCCACGGCGCGGATCCTCTCGCCGAACAGCCCGGGATGGCGGTCGGCCAGCGCCATGATCGTCATGCCGCCCATGGAGTGGCCGACCAGCACGCACGGGCCGGGCACGAACTCCTCGATCACCTCGGCCAGGTCGTCGCCCAGCCGGTCGATCATGGACTCGTCGGCCTGGGCGCGCTGGGAGCGCCCGTGGGAGCGCTGGTCCCACAACACCAGCCGGTAGTTCTCGCGCAGGTCCTTGCGCTGGTAGTGCCAGGACTCCAGGCTGAGGCAGTAGCCGTGGCAGAACACGACGGTCAGCGGCGCGTCGTCGGGGCCGTCGACCTCGACGTGCAGCGCCACCCCGTCGCTGGTGATGTGTGTACGCTCCCTGCCGCGCAGCTCCCCGAACGGCTCGCTGGCCTCGGCGTCGGGACGCAGCCTGATGCGGCCGACCGCGTAGCGCTTGGCCATGGCCGCCGCCGCGACCCCGGCGGACGCCGCGCCGACGAGCGCGCCGGCGATCCCTGCCCTGCGGCGCCGTGTTGTCGTCGTCATCTCCCCGATCCTTCTCCGCTCAAGCCGCCGTGCTGGTGTGGACCCGCGGCACCCGCGAGCCGATCCTGGTCACGATCTCATGCGTGATCGTGCCGAGCGTATCGGCCCACTCCTGAACGGTCGGCTCGCCCCCGTCACCCGGGCCGAACAGCACGACCTCATCGCCGGCGGCGAGCGGGTCGTCCCCCATGTCGATCATGAACTGGTCCATGCAGACCCGGCCCGCGACCCGCCTTCGCCGCCCGCCCGCGAGCACCTCCGCCCTTCCCGTGGCGTGCCGGAGTATGCCATCGGCGTAGCCGATGGGGACGAGGGCCAGCGTGGTCTCGCGGTCGGTGGTGTAGAGGTGGCCGTAGGAGACCCCGGAGTCCCGCGGGACGCGCTTGACCAGCGCGGCCCGCGCCACCAGGGTCATGGCCGGGCGCAGCCCGAAGTCGCCCTGCTCGGGGATCGGGCTGAGGCCGTACATCGCGATGCCCGGCCGCACCAGGTCGTAGCGGGCCTCGGGCAGGGTCAGGGCGGCGGCGGAGTTGGCCAGGTGCCTGATGACGTGCGAGCCGGCCGCGCCCGCCTGCTCGGCCAGCTTCAGCGCCGTCTCGTACGCCTCCAGCTGCTGCCGCACCGAGGGATGGCCCGGGATGTCGGCGCAGGCGAAGTGCGACCACAGGCCGACGATCTCGACCACGCCCTCGGCCCGCAGCTCCAGCGCCCTGCGCAGCAGCTCCGGCCAGGCGGCCAGCGGGGCGCCGCCCCTGCTCATGCCGGTGTCGGCCTCCAGGTGCAGCCTGGCGGCGCGGCCGGCGCGGCGGGCGGCGGCGGCGATCTCGTCGAGCAGCCGCACGTCGGCGGCCGACAGCTCCACGTCGTGCTCCAGGGCCTGCGCCAGCGGCTCGCCCGGGGTGATGAGCCACGCCAGGATCGGCGCGGTCACGCCGCCCGCGCGCAGCTCCAGCGCCTCCCGGACGAAGGCGACCCCGAGCCGGCTCGCGCCGCCCTCCAGCACGGCCCGCGAGCACGGCACCAGCCCGTGCCCGTAGGCGTCGGCCTTGACGGCGCCCATCAGCTCGGCGCCGCCCGCCCGCTCCTTGAGCAGGGCGACGTTGCGCCTGATCGCGGCCAGGTCGACCCGCGCCTCGGCGGGCGTGGCCATCCGGGAGTACATCCTTCTAGTGTGGCAGCTCAGCGCCGTGGTCGAGCGCGATTTCCGCCCTGGGCGGTGACCGGAACGTGACGTCGCGTCAGGCGGTCCGGCGGTGACGCCCCGTCGCGCTCAGGCGTCCGCCCCGGTGACCGCGCGGATGGCGGCCGGCAGGCAGGTCGCGACGTCGGCGGCGGCCAGCGGGGCGCCGTCGGCGGCCAGCCGGCCGGCCAGCCCGTGCAGGTGGGCGGCGCAGGACCCGGCGTCGTACGGCCCGAGCCCCTGGGCCATCAGCGCGCCCGCCAGCCCCGACAGCACGTCGCCGGTGCCGCCCGTGGCCAGCCAGGACGTGCCGGTCGTGTTGACCCGGACCGGCCTGGACTCCTCGGCCACCACCGTGGTCGAGCCCTTGAGCAGCACGGTCACGCCCAGCTCGGCCGCCGCCGCGCGGGCGTGCTCCAGCCGCGCCGCCTCGATGTCCGCGCGCTCGGCGCGGATCAGCCTGGCCAGCTCGCCGGCGTGCGGCGTGATCAGCGTCGGCGCGTCGCGGAACAGCAGCGAGCGGTCGCGCGCCACCACGGTCAGCCCGTCGGCGTCCACGAGCACCGGCAGGCGGGTGCTCAGCACCTGGGCGGCCAGCTCGTGCGCCCAGTCGCCGGTGCCGAGGCCGGGCCCGAGCACCCACGCCTGCACCCGGCCGACGTCCTCGATCGAGGGCCGGTCGAGCCGCGTGATCACGGCCTCCGGCCAGGCGGCGCGCACCTGCGCCACGGGCTCGGCCGGGCCGGCGTAGCGGACCATGCCCGCCCCGGCCCGCAGCGCCCCGCCCACGGCCAGCACGGCCGCGCCGGTGTAGAGGTCGCTGCCGGCCAGCACGCCGAGCACGCCCCTGCGGTACTTGTCGGACTCCTTGCCGGGGCGGGGCAGCAGGTCGTCCACGTCGCCGTCGGTGAGCGCGGCCACGTCGGGGTCGGGCAGGAAAGGGCCGAGCCCGATGTCCACCAGCTCGACGCGGCCCGCGCACGCCGCACCGGGGTCCACCAGCAGGCCGGTCTTGCGGGCGCCCATGGTGACGGTCACCTGGGCGCGTACCGCCGCGCCCTCGACGCGGCCGGTGCCGGCGTCCACGCCGCTCGGCACGTCCACGGCGACGACGGGGGCGCGGGCGGCGTTCGCCGCCGCGACCAGCCCCGCGTACGGCTCCCGCAGCGCCCCGGAGACCCCGATCCCGACGAGCCCGTCCACGATCAGGTCGGCCCGCTCCAGCGCGTCCCGCGGGTCGGGACCGGTCGCCCGGCCGCCGGCGCCCAGCAGCGCGGCCAGCCCGTCCTCGTGCGTCTTCGACCCGGCGAGGACCGCCTCCACCCGGGCGCCGCGCCGGGCCAGCCGCTCGCCCGCGTAGAGCGCGTCACCGCCGTTGTCGCCGCTGCCGACGAGCAGCACGACCCGGCTGCCGTAGACGCGGCCCAGCAGGCCGGCGCAGGCGGCGGCGAGCCCGGCGGCGGCGCGCTGCATGAGCGTGCCCGGCGGCAGCCCGGCCATGAGGGCGTGCTCGGCGGCGCGGATCTGGTCGGCGGTGTAGGCGGTGCGCATGATCCGAAGCTATCCCTCAGCGATCACATAGGCCACGGCCACGCCCGCGTCGTGGCTGAGCGAGAGGTGCCAGCGCTTGACGCCCAGCTCGTGGGCGACCTCGGCGACCCGGCCGCTGACCCGCAGCTCCGGCCTGCCCAGCTCGCCGCGGCACACCTCGGCCTCCTGGTGCTCCAGCCCGCGGGGCGCGCCCAGCGCCTTGGCCACGGCCTCCTTCGCGGCGAACCTGGCCGCCAGCGACTGCGCGGGCAGCGGCCGCTCGCCCTCGGTGAACAGCCGCTCGCGCAGGCCCGGGGTGCGTTCGAGAGCCCGCTCGAAGCGCGCGATGTCCACCACGTCCACGCCGATGCCCAGGATCATGTCCTCATTAGAACAGCCCGCGCTCCCAGGGGCCCCAGATGGCGAACGTCCTGCCCTGCTTGGCCTGGACGTTGACGTAGAGGGTGTGCCCGCCCGGCCCGAACGTGGAGCCGGCGAACTCGGCCCCGGGGTCGCCGGGGATCGGCTGGAGCCGGCAGAAGTCGAACAGCTTCCCGTCCCGGGTGAGGCCGCGCAGGTAGTTGTCGCCGTCGCCGTCCTCGCACAGCACGAGCGTGCCGCGCCTGCTGACGGTGACGTTGTCGGGCAGGTCGAGCACCGACGCGCGCGGCGACTCGTAGACCAGCCTGAGCCGGCCGCTCCACGTCTCGTACGCCCACACCTGGCCGCGGCCCTTGCCGAAGCCGTCGGGCATGGGGTCGGCCGGGGAGGTGTCGCCGCCCTGGGTGGAGACGAAGTAGACCGTGCCCTGGTGGTGGACCGCGCCCTCCAGCCGGGCGAAGATCGCCGCGCCCTTGGCCCGGCCCTGGCGGCCGACGGCCTGCACGGCCTCGTGGTACGCCGGCCGCCCCCGGAACTCGGGGTCGGGGTCGTCGATGTCCACCCACTCGGTGGCGTACGCCGCGCCCGCCGGCTGCCCGAGGGACAGGTCCTTGCGGTCGGCGTCGGCGACGGCCAGCATCTGCAGCCGCCCGCCGTCGAGCAGCCCGCCGGCCAGCACCGGGTGCTTGGGCGGCAGGTAGCGGTAGAACCCGGACGGGTGGGAGAAGTTGTCCTCGGTCAGGTAGATCGCCCCGGAGGAGGGGTCGAAGGCGGCCGACTCGTGCGGGAAGCGCCCGGCCGCCCTGATGGGCCTGGCCGTGGCGGCGCGGCCGAGCGGCACCTCGAAGATGTAGCCGTGTTTCTCGGTGAGCCTGGCGTTGCCCTCGCCGCCGGCGTCGTCGGCCACGTCGGGGCCGTTGACGGTCTCCTCGCAGCTCACCCAGGCCCGCCAGGCCATGGGGCCGCCCGAGCAGTTGAGCATGGTGCCGGTGAGCGACGGGCGGCTGTCGATCACCTCGCCCTGGCGGGTGACCCGCAGCGTCGAGGTGCCGCCGCCGGCCATCGGGTCGTAGGCGCGGTCGCGGTCGCCGAACGCGCCGACCGCGCCGCCGACCTCGTGGTTGCGGACCAGGATCGCGCTGCCGCCCGGCCCGGCGAAGGCCGCCATGCCGTCGTGCCGGCCGGGCACCTCGCCGCCGTCGCTGAACCGCTCGCCCGCCGCGCTGAAGGAGCGGTAGCGGAACCCGTCGGGCAGGTGCAGGCGTACCTTGCCGTCCCGCAGGTCGCGGACGGGGCGCGGCGGCCCGTAGCCGCTGGGGGCGGCCTGGGCGCCGCCCTGCCGCCCCGCGCAGGCGACTCCGGCGAAGGGGCCGGCGATGCCGGCGGCGGCCAGGCGGGCGAGGAAGCGGCGACGGTCCACGCCTCGGAACAGTAGCCCGCCGCCAACCGCCGCATGACGATTTCGCCGGACCGATCTTCGTTCCCCGAACTGGCTCTCGATAATCCCCATGATTTATCCACAGGCTGTGGAGGAACGAGCCGGGGGCCGCCCAAGATCCCGCGCCCCGCTCATCGCTACGCTGCCTAGGTGAACAACGGCTACGTGGAACTGAGCAGGGAGCAGTGGAGCGAGCTCCGCAAGAACACGCCCTTGACTCTCACCGCCGAAGAGCTGGAGGAGCTGCGCGGTCTCGACGACCCGATCGACCTGACCGAGGTCACCGACATCTACCTTCCGCTGACCCGGCTGCTCAACCTGCACTTCACCGGATCCAAGCAACGCAGCAGCGTGCTGAGCGCCTTCCTCGGCCATCCCGAGGGGCGCGTGCCGTACATCCTGGGCATCGCCGGGAGCGTCGCGGTGGGCAAGTCCACCACGGCGCGGCTGCTGCACACGCTGCTGGCCCGCTGGCCCGAGCACCCGCACGTGGAGCTGGTCACCACCGACAGCTTCCTCTACCCCAACGCGGTGCTGGACTCCAAGGGGATCATGCAGCGCAAGGGCTTTCCCGAGAGCTACGACCGGCGGGCGCTGGTCAGGTTCGTGGCGGCGGTCAAGGCGGGGGTCGCCGAGGTGGGGACCCCGGTCTACAGCCACCTCGAATATGACATCGTGCCCGGTGCCGTACAGACCGTGAAGAGCCCGGACATCCTCATCATCGAGGGACTCAACGTCCTGCAACCCGCCCCGCCCACCTCCCTCGCCGTCAACGACTACTTCGACTTCTCCATCTACGTCGATGCCAGGGCCGAGGACATCCGCACCTGGTACGTCGAGCGCTTCCACAAGCTGCGCCGCACCGCCTTCGAGGACCCGAAGTCGTACTTCCGGCACATCGCGCAGCTCTCCCACGACGAGGCCACCGCCTTCGCCGTCAACGTCTGGCGGGACATCAACGAGCGCAACCTGGTCGAGAACATCGCCCCCACGAGGGGCCGGGCCGACCTCGTCCTCAAGAAGGGCCCCGACCACTCCGTCCGGCACGTACGACTGCGCCGGACCTGACCCCACCCCTCCCCGTCCATCCCGTACGGGGTGATCCGCGACAATGGGCTCGTGCTGCACCTGCGACTCATCAGCCCGGCCGCGCGCACCGACGAGGTGACGGCGGTGTTGGAGGAGTGCCCCGGCGTCACCAACATCGTCGTCCTGGCCGGCGCGGGCCGGGTGCCCGAGGGCGACGTGATCCTCTGCGACGCGGCCAGGGAGTCGGCCAACGAGGTCATCAGCCGGCTCGACTGGCTCAAGGAGGAGGGCTCGATCGCCGCCGAGCAGGTGGACCTGTCGCTGTCCAAGGTGGCGGTCGAGGCGGTCGAGGAGGCGCCGGGCGACCCGGACGACGCGGTGGTCTGGGAGGAGCTGGCGCAGCGGGTGTCGTCCGACTCCCGCATCACCTGGGCGTACCTGACCTTCCTCACCATCGCCACCCTGCTGGCGAGCGTCGGCGTGCTGCAGAACTCGCCGATCCTCATCGTCGGCGCGATGGTGCTCGGGCCCGAGTTCGGCGCGATCGCCGCCGTCTGCTTCGGCCTGCTGCACCGCCGCGGCCACCTCATCGCCACCTCGCTCCGCACGCTGGTCATCGGCTTCCTGGTGGCCGTCGTCGTCACCTTCGCCTGCGCGCTGGCCATGCACCTGCTCGGCTGGATCGGCATGGAGAACCTGCGCGGCAACGCGGAGATGCAGTTCATCGTCAAGCCCGACCGGTGGTCGTTCATCGTGGCGCTGCTGGCCGGGACGGCCGGGGTGCTGTCGGTCACGGCGGGCAAGTCCTCGGCCCTGATCGGGGTGTTCATCTCGGTCACCACGGTCCCGGCGGCCGGCTACGCCGCGGTCGCGCTGGCGCTGGGCGACTGGACCGAGGTCGCCGGCTCGGTCTCCCAGCTCGCGGTCAACGTGCTCGGCATGGTCATCTCGGGCACTCTCACCCTGATGGTCCAGCGCAGATTCTGGCCTCAAGTAGGACGACGTTCATCCGTATGACCGAGGCCACGGCCGGGACCGCCCGGGTAGGGTCCGGCTCATGCACATCCTCGCCACCGAGGGGCTGACCAGACGTTTCCCCACCGTCACCGCGGTCGACCAGCTCACGGTCGCCGTCGGCCCCGGCGTGACCGGGCTGGTAGGGGCGAACGGCGCGGGCAAGTCGACGCTGATCAAGATCCTGCTCGGCCTGCTGCCGCCCAGCAGCGGCACGGCCCGCGTCCTGGACCTGGACGTCACCTCCCAGGGCGCCGAGATCCGCAGGCAGGTCGGCTACATGCCCGAGCACGAATGCCTGCCCCCCGACGTCTCCGCCACCGAGCTGGTCGTCCACCTCGCCCGGATGTCCGGGCTGCCCCGCACCGCCGCCCGCGAGCGCGCCGCCGACGTGCTGCGCCACGTCGGCCTGGCCGAGGAGCGCTACCGCCCGGTCGGCGGCTACTCCACCGGCATGAAGCAGCGGGTCAAGCTGGCCCAGGCGCTCGTCCACGACCCGAAGCTGATCTTCCTCGACGAGCCCACCAACGGCCTCGACCCGCGCGGCCGCGACGAGATGCTGGCGCTGGTGCGCCGCATCGGCACCGAGTTCGGCATCAGCGTCGTGGTCACCTCCCACCTGCTGGGCGAGCTGGAGCGCATCTGCGACCACGTGATCGTCATCGACGCCGGGCGGCTGCTGCGCTCGTCGGCCATCGGCGAGTTCACCCAGGCCACGCAGACCGTCACGGTCGAGGTCGAGGAGGGCGCGGAGGCGCTGGCCGCCCGGCTGGCCGAGGCCGGGCAGACCGTCTCGCCGCAGGGCCGGCTGCTGGTGGTCAAGGTGCTGGGGCCGGAGACCTACGACGCCGTCCGCGACGCCGCCGCCGAGCTCGACCTGTGCCTGATCCGGATGGAGCAGGGCCGCCACCGCATCGAGGACGTCTTCAGGGAGGAGGCCGTGGGTGTCTGAGATCTACGACATCGGCTACCGGCACTACGACGGGCCCCGGCTCGGCCGCGCCCACACGCTGCGGGCGCTGGCGGCGCACAGCCTGCGCGGCGTCTTCGGCCTCGGCCGCCCGGCCCGCAGCAAGATCATGCCGTTCGCGCTGTTCGCCATCATGCTGCTGCCCTCCGTGGTGAGCATCGCCCTGATGGCCCTGCTCAAGCAGCGCGGCATCCCCTACAGCGGGTTCGCCGTGGTCATGCAGGCGGTGGTGGCGATCTTCCTGGCCTCGCAGGCGCCCACCGTGGTCGCCCCCGACCTGCGCTACCGCGTGCTGCCGCTCTACCTGTCGCGGCCGGTCTCGGTCACCGAGTACGTCACCGCCAAGGTCGCCGCCATGACCGCGGCGCTGTTCCTGCTCGTCGCGGTGCCGCTCACGCTCACCTTCGTCGGCGAGCTGGTCGTGGACATGCCGGGCGCCCCGGCCACCGGCGAGTACGCAGGCGCGATGCTCATGGCCCTGGTGCTGGCCGTGCTGCTGTCGGTGTTCGGGCTGGCGCTGGCCTCGTTCACGCCGCGGCGCGGGCTCGGCGTGGCCTCGGTGATGGTCGTCTACCTGATGTCGTCGGCGGCGGTCCCCGTGGTCTACGGCGCGCTCGCCTCGACCGGCCACCAGGCGGAGGGCGCCTGGGCGTGGCTGCTGAACCCGTTCTGGCTGGTGGACTCCGTGCAGTCCTGGTTGTTCGGCACCCCGCCGCACTCCATCGAGGGCCCCTACCCCAGCGGGCCGGCCTCCGCGGCGATCCTCGTGCTGCTGATCGCCGCCGGCCTGGCCGCCCTCGCCCTGCGCTACCGGAAGGCGGCCGCGCGATGAAGATCGAGCTCTCACAGGTGTCCCGCTGGTACGGCAACGTCGTGGCCGTCAACGACGTGACGATGACGATCGGCCCCGGCGTCACCGGCCTGCTCGGGCCGAACGGCGCGGGCAAGTCGACGCTCCTGCACATGATGGCCGGGTTCCTGGCCCCGTCGGGCGGCACGGTCACGCTGGACGGCGATCGTGTCTGGAAGAACCACCATATTTACCGAAATATCGGGTTGGTCCCGGAACGTGAGGGCGTGTATGGCTTCCTCACCGGCTGGCAGTTCGTCCTGTCCGCCGCCCGGCTCCACGGCCTGCCCGACCCCGTCGAGGCCGCCCGCAAGGCCCTGGCCACCGTGGAGATGGAGGAGCCGAAGGACCGGCGGGTGGAGACGTACTCCAAGGGCATGCGCCAGCGCGTCAAGGTCGCCGCCGCGCTCGTCCACGACCCGCCCGTGCTGCTGCTGGACGAGCCGTTCAACGGCATGGACCCGCGCCAGCGCCTGCACCTCATGGACCTGATCAGGGGCATGGGCACGGCCGGCAAGACCATCCTGTTCAGCTCGCACATCCTGGAGGAGGTCGAGCGGGTCGCCCAGCACATCGAGGTGCTGGTCGCCGGGCGGCACGCCGCCTCGGGCAACTTCCGCGAGATCCGGCGGCTGATGACCGACCGGCCGCACCTGTTCATGATCCGTTCGAGCGACGACCGCAAGCTCGCCGCCGCCCTCATCCGCGACCCCTCGGCCGGCGGCATCACGCTGCGCCCCGACGGCCTGGAGGTCCAGGCGACCGAGTTCCGCCGCTTCGCCCGCCTCCTCCCCAAGCTCGCCCGGTCCGAGGGCGTCCGCCTGCACCAGGTCTCCCCCGCCGACGAGGACCTGGAGAGCGTCTTCTCCTACCTGATCAACCGGAGCACCTGATGAACACCGTCGTAGCGGGGATCACCTACCGCGCTCTGCTCGGCCGCCGCCGGATCATCCTGCTGCTCCTGCTGCCCCTCGCGCTGATCGGGCTGGCCGTGCTGTTCCTGCTCGTCGGCGAGGGCGGCCAGCGCAACGCCGTGCTGCTGCTGCAGACCTTCGCCATCGGCACCATGCTGCCGCTGCTCGGCCTGATCGCCGGCACCGGCGTCATCGCCCCGGAGATCGACGACGGCACGATCATCCACCTGATGTCCAAGCCGATCTCCCGCCCGGTCATCGTCCGCACCAAGTTCGCCGTCGCGGTCTCGCTGCTGGCGGTCTTCGCGGCGGTGCCGACGTACGTGGCGGGCTGGCTCCTGGTCCGCGACGAGGCCGGCATCGCGGCCGGCTTCGCCCTCGGCTCCCTGGTCTCCGGCATCGCCTACGCGGCCGTCTTCCTGCTGCTGGGCGTCGTCACCCGGCACGCGGTCACGATCGGCGTCATCTACGCCCTGGTCTGGGAGAGCCTGGTGGGCAACCTCGTCCCGGGCGCCCGCAAGTTCTCCATCCAGCACTGGGGCCAGTCCGTGGCCGCCCAGATCACCGACTCCCCGTTCTTCCGCGCCGACGTCACGCTCGGCTTCGCCATCCCGGCCCTGCTCGTCGTCACGATCGCGGGCGTCCTCTGGGCCGGCCACCGCCTGCGTGCCTTCTCCCTCACCGGGGACGAATAATCGGCGGGCGGGCGGGAAGGGCGACAGGTCCAGGGGTAAGCGAAGGGCCCGCGGAGCGTTCCGCGGGCCCTTCACCCTGAAGCGGGCCGGTCAGGCGCAGGCCGTGCGCACCACGTCGGCGAGCCGGTTGGCCACCTGGGTGGCGTGCTCCTCCGACGCGGCCTCGACCATCACCCGGATCATCGGCTCGGTGCCGCTCGGCCGGATCAGCACCCGGCCGGTCTCCCCCAGCTCCGCCTCGGCCGCGGCCACCGCGGCCGCCAGCTCGCCGGCGCCGGCCTTGGCCTTGTCGACGCCCTTGACGTTGATGAGGATCTGCGGCAGCGGCGTCATCACCGCGGCCAGCTCCTTCAGCGGCACGCCCGCCTTGGCCACCACGCCCAGCAGGTGGAGCGAGGTGAGCAGGCCGTCGCCGGTGGTGGCGTGGTCCAGCATGATGACGTGGCCCGACTGCTCGCCGCCGAGGTTGTAGCCCTCGGACTTCATGCGTTCCAGCACATAGCGGTCGCCCACCGCGGTCTCCACCACGGAGATGCCCGCCTCGCGCATCGCCAGCTTGAAGCCCAGGTTGGACATCACGGTCGCGACCACGGTGTCCTTGGCCAGCAGGCCCTCGTCGTGCATGGCGCCGGCCAGGATCGCCATGATCCGGTCGCCGTCCACGATCTCGCCCGTGTGGTCGACCGCGAGGCAGCGGTCGGCGTCGCCGTCGTAGGCCACGCCCAGGTCCGCGCCGCGCGAGACGACCACCTGGCGGAGCCGGTCGAGGTGGGTGGAGCCGTACCCGTCGTTGATGTTGAGACCGTCGGGGCGGGCCCCGATGGCCTCGACGCGGGCGCCGGCGCGCACCAGCGCCTCGGGCGCCACCATGTGGGCGGCGCCGTGGGCGCAGTCGACCACCACGCTGAGCCCGTCGAGCGGGCGGTTCATCGTGGTCAGCACGTGCGAGATGTAGCGGTCGGCCTCGCCGTACGCGTCGCGCACCCGGCCCACGCCGGAGCCGACGGGGAAGCTCCACTCCTCGCCGAGCCGCCGCTCGATCTCGTCCTCGACCGCGTCCGACAGCTTGAAGCCGCCGCGGGCCAGGAACTTGATGCCGTTGTCCGGCGCCGCGTTGTGCGAGGCCGACAGCATGACGCCGAGGTCGGCGCCGAGCGCCGCCGTGAGGTGGGCGACGGCCGGAGTGGGCAGCACGCCGAGGCGCAGCACATCCACGCCGGACGCCGCGAGGCCGGCGACCACGGCCGCCTCGAGGAACTCTCCCGAGGCACGCGGGTCCCGGCCTACGACCGCCACCGGATGACGCCCGGTGGCGGCGAACGCGCCTGCATCGCCGAGGACGTGGGCCGCCGCCACGGACAGGTCCATGGCGAGCTGGGCCGTGAGGTCGCGGCCCGCGACCCCTCTCACCCCGTCGGTGCCGAAAAGGCGCGCCAACTCAGCGCTTGCTGTACTGCGGAGCCTTGCGGGCCTTCTTGAGGCCGTACTTCTTCCGCTCCGTGGCGCGGGCGTCACGGGTGAGGAAGCCGGCCTTCTTCAGCGGCGGGCGGTTGACCTCGACGTCCAGGATCGCCAGCGCGCGCGACAGGCCCATGCGCAGCGCGCCGGCCTGCCCGGTCACGCCGCCGCCGTCGATGCGGGCGATGACGTCGAACGCCTCCTCGGCGCCGAGCACCACGAAGGGCTCGTTGACGATCTGCTGGTGGACCTTGTTCGGGAAGTAGGTGTCGAGCGAACGACCGTTGATCGTCCACTTGCCGGTGCCGGGGACGATGCGCACGCGGGCGATCGCCTCCTTACGGCGGCCGGTGCCGTACGAGTTGCCCGTGGTGACGGGCTTGCGCACGGGAGCGTCGGCGCTGGCGGCGGACTCGGTGGTGTACTCGGAAGGGAAGTCCTCGCCGGAGTAGTCCTCCAGCTCGGCCGTCTCTACGGCCGTCTCGACACCGGTGGGCTCAGCCACGGTTCTCCTCTGAATCTTTCGCTACTGCTACTGGGCGATCTGGGTGATCTGGAACGGCACGGGCTTCTGCGCCTGGTGCGGGTGGTCGGAACCCGCGTAGACCTTCAGCTTCTTCGCCATCTTCCGGCCGAGGGAGTTCTTCGGCAGCATGCCCTTGACGGCCTTCTCGACGGCCTTCTCCGGCCGCTTCTCCATGAGCTCGCCGTACGAGACGGAACGCAGACCGCCCGGGTAACCCGAGTGGCGGTACGCCCTCTTCTGCTCAAGCTTGTTGCCGCTCAGCGCGACCTTGTCCGCGTTGATGACGATGACGAAGTCACCGGTGTCGACGTGGTTGGCGAAGATCGGCTTGTGCTTGCCGCGGAGCAGGGTCGCGACGTGGCTGGCCAGCCGGCCCAGCACGACATCGGTCGCGTCGATGACGTACCACTGACGCTGGACGTCGGCGGGCTTCGGTGAGTACGTGCGCACGGTCGTAGCCTTCTTTATGCTCGCGTCTTCGGCGCTGTCAGGATGTGACAGCCACATTGGTCGGTCGGTGCGGGCACACGACGGCCCGGACCTTCCGTCTCCGCACGATGGGAGATGACGCCGGACGCGCCGCGCATTGGTCACGCAGGACCTATGCACACAACGAACGATTAGGTTACCCGCCCGCCTGTCTGCAGGTCAAAAGACCGGTACCCGCGGACGAGTCTACCCGACTCAGAACGGTTCGATTTCGTTTCCCTGGGACCCCTTCTTTCCCAGGACCCGACATCCCTATCGTTGACTGCGGTATGTGGCAGAACTCTCACACCCGGCCAACCCAGCGGGGCGCTCGGCGCCGGAGCCATCTGGGTGTGTTGACCTGCCTCATGGCGGCGGTGTTGTTCACCGGCGTACTGATCGGTCGATTGACGGACAGCCCGAGCGCCAGCCCGCACGTCTATCTCAACGGCACCGTCCCGCCCGCCGCCGCCACCGCCAACCCGGCCCCGACCTCGGCGAAGAAGGCGCTGCAACAGCTGGAGAGCATCCCGAGGGAGGTCACCACCAACCGGCTCCCCGGCCGCGGCGGCGCGACCCCCAGGCCCAGCGCCAAGCGTACGGACAGCCAGATCCCCGGCTTCTCCGACAACCAGCAGGACCCCACGCAGGTGCTCGGCGGCGACCAGGGAGCCGAGGTGGCGCTCGTCCCCGGCATGGCGTCCGAGGTCGTCTCCCTCACCAACGCCGCCCGGGCGCGGCGCGGCTGCGGGCCGCTGCGGGTGGACGCCGGGCTCACGCGCTCGGCCCGTACGCACTCGCTGGAGATGGCGCGCACCGGGCAGCTCACCCACAACTCCCCCGACGGCGCCTCCCCCTGGGACCGCATGGAGCGGGCCGGCTACCGCTACGGCGCCGCGGAGAACATCGGCGCCGGCTACAGCACGGCCGACGAGGCGGTGCGCGGCTGGCTCGGCAGCGACGACCACCGCAGGAACATCCTCGACTGCCGGCTGAAGACCATCGGCGTCGGCGTCGCCTCCGGCCCCGACGGCCCGTGGTGGACCCAGGACTTCGGGACCCGCTGACCTCCTCCCCGCCGGGGAAGCCGCGCGAGCGTTCGATCTGCGGTGGAGTGCCGTTTTCCGTCCCGTCCGGTGGCGGGCGCCGTCGCGATCGAGGAGATGCGGCGACCCTCGGCGCGGTAATGTCGCCGCATGGGTTTCCCCGAGCAGCCTGACCCCGACCAGCCCGGCCCCAGGCAGCCTGGCCCCAGGCCGCCCTATCCGGAGCAGCCCGGCACCCCTCAGGAGGGCGCCCCCCGCCGCTCCCGCCGGGCCCGCCCCGCCTACGACGTCCCTCCGCAGACGCAGCAGGGGCCGCAGGCGCAACAGGGGCCGCAAGCGCAGCAGGGGCCGCAGCCGGCGTCCGGCGAGCCGGCCGCCACCGGGGCGCCGCAACAGGTCAACAGCAGGATCGGCTGGAGCCCTTACGACGAGGGCCCGCGCTCGCGCGCGCCGCTGTGGTTCGCGATCGGCGGGGTGCTGCTGCTCGGCGCGCTCGGCGCCGGCATCGCCGTCATGTGGAACGCCGACAGCCCCAGCACGGCCGAGACCGCCGAGCCGCTGCGCACCTCGGCCCCGCTGCCGTCGGTCCCGCCCGGCAAGTACGGCTACGCGGAGAACCGCTCCACCGACCCCGACCCCATCTCGGTGAAGGAGCTCTTCGGAAAGAAGGGCAAGTTCACCGCCGCCGGCCGCGGCTACGAGATGACGGTCACCAGCAAGGACAAGAAGTGCACCGACGGCGCGCTGGGCGACAAGCTGCAGAAGGCGCTCAAGACCGCCAAGTGCACCCAGCTCGTCCGCGCGAGCTTCCGCGACAAGGCGGGCAAGGTGATCGGCACGGTCGGCGTGGCCAACCTCTCGACCGCCAAGAACGCGAGCAAGGTCGCCAAGGCCGGCGACACGAAGAACTACGTGAAGCCGCTCGCCGGTAAGGACAGTGTCACCAAGCTTCTAGGGTCGGGCAGCGGCGGGGCCCGCATCTGGACCCACGGCCATTACGCGATCATGGTGTGGTTCCAGAACAAGGACGGCGCCAAGCCCGATTCCAAGGGACAAAAGCGCATTTCCCAGGCCATTGACGACATCACGAAAGCCACGGTCTTCAAGGCACTGGACAACCGGACGCTGAACGGCAGCGCGACGGCGTAACCCGTCTTCGTAGGCCCTAACTCCCCCAAACGGGATGCCCGTTGCCCCTGGGAACGCCCATACCGGCGTAATGATCACCCCTCTCTCGCTAGGCTCGCCCTATGCGTGGTCAGGAACCCGGGTCCGAACACGATCGCAGGGACGCCGACAACACGGCCGGACCTGCGACGCCGCCGCCGAGCTTCGGTCAGCCCCACGGACGGGGGCGAGACGTCCCGCCGGTGTTCACTCCCGGCGAGGAGGAGCCGGGCGACGAGCCGCAGTTCGTCGTCCCTCCCGTTCTCACGTCCCCACCGCTCAGCGAGCCGCCCGGGACGGGGCCCGGGTCCGGGTCCGGATACGGGTCCAGGCCCGGGACCGGCGCCGGAGCTGAGGCGGAGGCCGGGGCGTCCCAGCCGTGGGAGGTCCCCGCAGAAGCCGACGCCCCGTACGACTGGCACGCCGACAACCCCACCACGGACCCCGGCCGCCCTTCCCACACCCCCCGCCACCCGGCCACTCCCCCGACCCTCTCCACCCCCGCACACCCAACTCCCCCGAACCCCACACACCCGGCCGCACCGAACGCCGGTCACCCCACACACCCCGACCTCGGCCACCCAACCGCACCGAACGCCGGCCACCCGGCTGCGCCGAACGCCGGCCACCCAGCGCACCCCGGCCTCAGCCACCCGGCCGCGCCGAACGCGGGCCCCCCAATCCCTTTCACTCCTAGCCACCCGGCTCCACCCAACGCCGCGCAACCGGCCCCCTTTACCCCAGGCCACCCGGACCCCCTCGCCCCCGGCCACCCGGCTCCGCCGAACGCCGGCCACCCGGGCCCCTTCGGCCCCGACCATCCGGCTCCACCCAACGCCAGCCACCCGGGCCCCTTCGGCCCCGACCATCCGGCTCCGCCGAACGCCGTCCACTCGGGCCCTTTCGGCCCCGGTCACCCGGTTCCGCCGAACGCCGCTCATCCAGCGCAGCCCGGCCCCGGACATCCCGGGCATCCCGTCCAGACCGGCCACGGCCCGTCGGCCCCTTCCGGCCCGATACACCCGGGCCACCCCCAGCCCCGCTCGGCACCCCCTGCCCCGCCAGGCCACACCCCGACCCCCCGACCCCCCTCCGAGCCCCACATCCCGCCGCCGCACGCCGAGGGTCCCGCACCGCACGCCCGGCAGCCGCACGCCGAAGGTCTCGCGCCCTACGCCCCGCAGCCCCATGCCGGGGGCCCCGCCCCCCGCGTCCCGCAACCGGACGCCGAGGGTTCCGTGCCGCAGGACCCGCGGCCGCACGCCGGCAACCCCTGGGCTGGGCCGTTGCAGGAGGGGCAGACCTCAGCCGGCCGTGTGCCCCCCGTAGGGCCCGCTCCTTGGCCCGCCGCTCCGGCGGCCGGCGAGGGGAGTCCGCAGTCTGCCGAGCAGGCGGCGCAGGACATGCCGCCCTGGCCCGCGCACCCGGCCGTGCCCGGCACGCCATCGTGGGAGCCGCCCCCCGCCTTCACCGCGGCGGCGGCGGGCATGCCCGTATGGCCCGCTCCCGTCTCGGACCCGCACGCCGTACCCCCGTGGCCCGCCGCCACGGGCGAGTTGGTGGCCGAGCCCGACGAGCCGCCGCAGCCCTCCGCCTTCGACCCCGACGCCACCGAGCCCGAGGGCGTCCCCCGGCCACCCCACCACCCCGCCGCGGGCACCCCGGACCAGCCCTCTCCCGGCCCGGCCGCCCCGCCCTCCGACACCACCCGCCCGGGCATCCGGCATACGAGCGGCCCGCACCCTGCCACGCCCCCAGCCGGCGCGCGTACCAGCGGCCCGCATCCCGCCACGCCTCCGGACGACCCGCGCCACAGCGGCCCGCACCCCATCGCCGGGCCCGCGGGCCTCTCGCACCCCGCCTCCGGCCCGAACGTCCCGCCGCCCGGCCAGGCCATCGCCTCCGGCCCGAACGTCCGGCCGCCCGGCCAGGCCGCCCCCCACGGCACCGGCCCCACGCCCGGCAACGACCCCACGCCTGAGAACGCCGCACACGGGAACCCAGCCCACGGGAACTCAGCCCACGGGAACCCAGCACAGGACAACCCCGCGCACGGGAACCCCGCCCAGGGCGACACCCCCGCGACCGCCCCGGAGCCCCCCCAGCACCAGGGCCACACGGTCCCCCTGGCCGCCCCCGTGGCCATCGACCGCGAGGCCACTCTCCCACCTCCGGCCGAGAACGCCGCCCCTGACCACGACACGCCCCAGCCCTCGGACGACCCCACCCCGTCCACCCCGGACGACGCCTCCACCGGCCCTCAGGAGCTCGTCGACCCCCCGGAGCCCGGCGACGTCCCGGTCTGGCCGCCCACCCCTGTCCCCGCCGCCCCGCCACCACACCACCACCAACAACAGCTCCCCGACCTCCCCTTCTCCAGGGACACCTGGGGCCAGCGCAAGTCCACCAGCCTGGACCTGCCGACCCCGCCCCAGGGTGTGGCCACGACCGCGCAGAAGGGCACGGCGAGCGCCCCGGCGTTCCCGCCGGGGGCGTTCAAGCAGCCGCCGTTCCAGATCCCGCCCCCGCCGCCACCCCCGTCGGGCGGCGGCGGCAAGCGGGCGCTGCTGGTGACCCTGGGCGCGCTGGCCCTGGCGGGGATCGCCACGGGCGGCTTCTTCGCCTACCAGGCGGTGAGCAGCCCCAGCCCCACCACGGCCGCCGCCAGGACCGCCGCCCCGTCCGACCCGGGCCAGGGACAGGGCCAAGGGCAGCAGACGACCGCCTCCACCGACGGCCCCGGCGCGTCCATCCTCAACTCCGAGCAGACGGACCCGCAGAAGCTGTCGCTGTCGGAGGCGTTCCCGAAGAAGAAGGTGAGCGCGGCCGGGACGACGTTCAAGCGGGTCAAGGCCGTCATGGAGACGACCTGCGGCAAGGCCGCCACGGGCGCCTTCGCCGAGGCGCTCGACGCGCAGAAGTGCACCCGTGTCCTGCGCGCCACCTACGTGGACGGCAAGAAGCGCTACGCCGTCACCACGGGCATCGCGGTCCTGCCGACCAAGGAGGCGGCCACGGCGGCCGACCAGGCGAAGGATCTGGCCAAGAACGTCTGGTTCCGCCCCCTGCCCGGCCCTGAGGGCTCGGGCGGCGAGCGGGTGCAGATCGCCGGCGGGTACGCGGCCGGCCTGGTCTGGGGCCGGTACATCGTCTTCAGCTACGCCACGCACGCCGACGGACGTAACCCGTCCGAGAAGGACAAGACGCTGCCGAAGGTCAGCGGCGCCTTCCGCGACCAGACCTCACTGGTCCTGGAGCGCCGCGTCACCAAGGACTGAGAGGGTCCGTACTCGCCGCGTGGCCTGGGCACGCGCGGCGAGTGCCCCCTCGTCCGCCGGGTAGCCGACCTCCTCCAGGCACAGCCCGTGGGCGGGCGCGACGTGGATGCCCGAGTCCCGGACGGCCCGCGCCAGCACCTCGCCGGGCCACTCCACCGGGCGCCGCCCGTCGCCGGCCGCCAGCAGCGAGCCGACCAGCGCCCGCACCATCGAGTGGCAGAACGCGTCGGCCACGACGGTGGCCACGAGCACGCCGCCCGGCTCGCGTACCCAGTCGAGCCGCTGCAGCTCGCGGATGGTCGTGGCCCCCTCGCGCTTCTTGCAGAAGGCGGCGAAGTCGTGCTCGCCGAGGAGCCGGGCCGCCGCGGCGTTGAGCGCGCCGAGGTCCAGGGGCCGGTTGTGCCAGAGGATCTCGTGCCGCCGCAGCGGGTCCACGCCGCCCGCGGCGTCGCACACCCGGTACGCGTACCGCCGGTACAGCGCCGAGAACCGGGCGTCGAAGCCCGCAGGAGCCACGCAGACGCCGTGAACCCGTACGTCCGGGGGCAGAACCCCACCCAACCGCCGGACGAGCGCAGCGAGCCGCTCGTCCACGCTCTGCGGTTGCGGCCGGTTGCCGTCCAGCTCGGCCAGCGATTCGTCGGGCACGTCCACGTGGGCGACCTGGCCGCGCGCGTGCACCCCGGCGTCGGTGCGTCCGGCCACGGTCAGCATGGCGGGCTCGCCGAGGCGCAGGATCCGCCCGAGCGCCGTTTCCAGCTCGCCCTGGACCGTGCGCCGCCCGGGCTGCCTGGCCCAGCCGGAGAAGCCGGCGCCGTCGTAGGCGAGGTCGAGGCGGAGCCGTACCACGATGAACCCTCCCTATGGAAAAGGGCCCGGCCCCCGCGGAGGGGTTCCGGGCCCGATTCAGCCTGCCTGGAAGATCAGGCTTCGTCCTTCTTCGCCGCGGCCTCAGGAGCCTCGGCCTCGGCGGCCTCGCCCTTCTCGGTCTCGGCGGCCTCGGTCTCGGAAGCCTCCGAAGCCTCGGCGGCCTCGGCCTTGGGCTCCTCGGCCTCGGAAGCCTCAGGACCCTCGGCGGCCTCGGTCGCCGGAGCGGCGGCCGGGGCGGCGGTCTCGGCCGGAGCCGTGGTGCGGCGCGTGGTGACGGCGTTCAGCGGCTCGGTGACCAGCTCGATGACCGCCATCGGGGCGTTGTCGCCCTTGCGGGCCCCGATCTTGGTGATGCGGGTGTAGCCACCGGGACGCTCGGCGAACGTCGTCGCGATCTCGGTGAAGAGGTGGTGAACGACGCCCTTGTCCTTGACGACGGTCAGGACCTGGCGACGGTTGTGGATGTCGCCCTTCTTCGCCTTGGTGATCAGGCGCTCCGCCAGCGGGCGCAGGCGCTTGGCCTTGGTGACCGTCGTGCGGATCTTGCCGTGCCGGAACAGGTCGGTCGCCAGGTTGGCCAGGATCAGCCGCTCGTGCGCCGGGCTGCCGCCAAGACGTGCACCCTTGGTGGGCTTGGGCATGGGATCTTCTCCTCAGGAGTCAACCCGCCCCGGCCGTGCCAGGTACCGGAGTCGGGCCGCCAGACCCCCTTCTGCGAGGGGGCCCGCGCTATCTGTGTGTGGTGATCAGTACTGCTCGGTCTCGACGTACGCGCTGTCGTCGTCGTCGTAGCCGCCGCCGGCCACCGCGCTCGGGTCGAACCCGGGAGGGGAGTCCTTGAGCGACAGCGACATCTCGTGCAGCTTCTGCTTGACCTCTTCGATCGACTTGGCGCCGAAATTCCTTATGTCGAGCAGGTCCTGCTCGCTGCGCGCGACCAGCTCGCCCACGGTGTGGATGCCCTCGCGCTTGAGGCAGTTGTACGAGCGGACGGTGAGGTTGAGCTCCTCGATCGGCAGCGCCAGGTCGGCCGCCAGGGCGGCGTCGGTGGGCGACGGGCCGATGTCGATGCCCTCGGCCTCGACGTTGAGCTCGCGGGCCAGGCCGAACAGCTCGACGAGGGTCTTGCCGGCCGAGGCCACCGCGTCGCGGGGCTTCATGGCGGGCTTGGTCTCGACGTCCAGGATGAGGCGGTCGAAGTCGGTGCGCTGCTCGACTCGGGTGGCCTCGACCTTGTACGTGACCTTGAGCACCGGCGAGTAGATCGAGTCGATCGGGATGCGCCCGATCTCCTGGCCCGGCTGCTTGTTCTGGGCGGCGGAGACGTAGCCGCGGCCGCGCTCGACGGTCAGCTCCATCTCCAGCTTGGCCTTGCCGTTGAGCGTGGCGATGCGCAGCTCGGGGTTGTGCACCTCGACACCGGCCGGGGGCGCGATGTCGGCGGCGGTGACCTCACCGGGGCCCTGCTTGCGCAGGTACATCACGACCGGCTCGTCGTGCTCGGAGGAGACGACCAGCTCCTTGAGGTTGAGGATGATGTCGGTGACGTCTTCCTTGACCCCGGGAACGGTCGAGAACTCGTGCAGCACGCCCTCGATCCGGATGCTCGTCACGGCCGCGCCCGGAATGGACGACAGCAGCGTGCGACGCAGCGAGTTGCCGATGGTGTAGCCGAAGCCCGGCTCCAGCGGCTCGATCACGAACCGGGAGCGGGTGTCGTCGAGGGACTCTTCGAGAAGAGTCGGGCGCTGAGCGATCAGCATGTGCGGGTTCTCCCCTTTTTCGTGTGGCGCCCGCTATATGACGCCACTCCGATGAAAAGCGTAACCGAGGTGCGGCGAACCACACCTCGGTCGAGGCTCACTTCGAGTAAAGCTCGACGATGAGCTGCTCCTGAACCTGGGTGTCGATCTGCTGCCGGACCGGCAGCTGGTGCACCAGGACGCGGAGCTTGTCCGGCACGACCCCGAGCCACGCCGGGATGGTGCGCTCGCCCGCGGTCGCGCGCGCGACCTCGTAGGGCAGGAGGTTGCGCTTGTTCTCGCGGACCTCGATGATGTCGTGCTCGCGCACGCGGTACGACGGGATGTCGACCTTCTTGCCGTTCACCAGGATGTGCCCGTGGCGGACCTGCTGGCGGGCGGCGTCCCGCGACTGGGCGAAACCGGCGCGGTAGACCACGTTGTCGAGGCGGCTCTCCAGGATCTGGAGCAGCACCTCACCGGTCTTGCCCGACTTGCGGGTGGCCTCCTCGTAGTAGTTCGCGAACTGCTTCTCGAGGACGCCGTAGATGCGGCGGGTCTTCTGCTTCTCGCGAAGCTGAAGCTGGTACTCGGACTCCTTGGGGCGTCCGCGGCCGTGCTCACCCGGCGGGTAAGGACGGATCTCGATGGGGCACTTGGCGGATTCGCACTTGCTGCCCTTGAGGAAGAGCTTGGTCTTCTCGCGACGGCAGAGCTTGCAGTCCGCGCCCGTGTAACGAGCCATTTCTCTATATCTCCTGGGCTATCTCAGACGCGGCGGCGCTTCGGCGGCCGGCAACCGTTGTGCGGAACCGGGGTGACGTCCTGGATCGAGCCCACCTCCAGGCCGGTGGCCTGCAGCGAGCGGATCGCGGTCTCACGGCCGGAGCCGGGACCCTTGACGAAGACGTCGACCTTGCGCATGCCGTGCTCCATGGCGCGGCGGGCGGCGTTCTCGGCGGCCATCTGGGCGGCGAACGGGGTGGACTTGCGGGAGCCCTTGAAACCCACGTGGCCGGCGCTGGCCCAGGAGATCACGTTCCCGTTGGGGTCGGTGATCGAGACGATGGTGTTGTTGAACGTGCTCTTGATGTGGGCATGCCCGTGAGCGACGTTCTTCTTCTCCTTGCGGCGCACCTTCTTCGGGGCGCCCTGGCGGCTCTTAGGAGGCATTGTTTGCCGTTACTCCTGAGGTCTTCGGTCCAGCGGCTGCGAGGACTACTTCTTACCGGGCTTCTTCTTGCCGGCGACGGTCTTCTTCTTGCCCTTGCGGGTGCGCGCGTTGGTCTGCGTGCGCTGACCGTGGACCGGAAGGCCCTTGCGGTGCCGGATGCCCTGGTAGCACCCGATCTCGATCTTGCGACGGATGTCGGCCTGAACCTCGCGGCGCAGGTCACCCTCGATCTTGAAGTTCGCCTCGATGTAGTCACGCATCGGAACGAGCTCGGTGTCGCTGAGCTGGTGGACCCGCAGGTCCCCGCTGACACCAGTGGCCTCGAGGATCTCCTTGGCGCGGGTGCGGCCGATCCCGTAAATGTAGGTGAGAGCGATCTCCAGCCGCTTTTCGCGGGGGAGGTCGACGCCGACCAGGCGAGCCATGGCGGGCATTCTCCTTTTCTGTGGCGGAGGTCTTGCGCCGCACAACCCCTCCCCATGCCCGGGGTGAGGGCCCCGGCCTCCGACCGGGGGTCTCCTGGACGGTTCGGCCGGAGGCCGCCTGTCCAGGCTGGGACGCGCTTACTGAGTGCGGGCTCCTCATACGTCGAGCCCGCTCCCTCATTCGGGGCGGACTCGGAGGAGCCTTGCGGCGACTAGCCCTGGCGCTGCTTGTGGCGCAGGTTGTCGCAGATCACCATGACGCGACCGTGCCGGCGGATCACCTTGCACTTGTCGCAGATCTTCTTGACGCTCGGCTTTACCTTCATTGTCCTTCGTTCCTCAGACGTGCTTCCTTGCGAGCGGAGCTCGCGCCTGACGGCGGAGGCCCTCGCTACGCTGCGGATTCCGCCGTTACTTGTATCGGTAGACGATCCGCCCACGAGTCAGGTCGTAGGGGCTCAGCTCAACGACTACCCGGTCGTCCGGCAGGATCCGGATGTAGTGCATCCGCATCCGTCCGCTGATGTGGGCCAGGACCTTATGGCCGTTGTCGAGCTGCACCCGGAACATGGCGTTCGGGAGCGATTCGACCACAGTGCCCTCGATCTCGATGGCGCCGTCTTTCTTGGCCAAAATTCCTCGCGTTTCACTGATCGGTCGTCTGAGGCTCCGGTTCACTACGCAGCCGCGACCTTCACGCTTCGGAGAGAGCGGCGATCGGCAAGGACCACCGACGCGTGATAAGTCATAGTGAGCCGACTAAGGAGTGTACGACACCTGAGCCCAAAACGCGAAATGCGTGCCAGGTGTCCTGACACAACCACGTCATAGTGTACCCCACCGCCACACCGAAAGGCCCGCCGGGGGAGAGAACCCGGCGGGCCTTCTACGGGGACGAACTTCTCCTTCTACGGGGACGAGAGGATCGGTCAGTAGATGCGGTGGACCGGGCCGCAGTACTTCTTGGGCGCGCTCCAGCAGGTGTAGGTGTAGAGCTTCTTGATCCCCGGCTGCGACCACTGCTCGTGGTGCGAGCCGTTCCAGCCGCGGTAGAAGGAGTGCCAGCTGCCGCCGGAGTAGTACCGGAACCAGACGTAGCCGCGCTTCGCGTGCGACTTGCCGTACCAGTGCGTGTAGACCCGGTTGCCCTTCTTCCAGGTCTTGCCGTAGGTGTAGGCCTTGCGGTTGCTGGAGTAGTACTTGCCCCAGCTGTGGACGGAGCTCGCGGACGTGGCGGCCGTCTGGGCGCCCGCGGTGGCCGCCTGGGCGGCGGGAGCGGCCATGGCGAGCCCGGTGACCGCCAGCGAGCCGGCGAGAGCGGTGGCCGCGAAGAGCTTACGCATGTGGATTCCTTCGGTAGTCGTGTGCCGACACCGCTCACGTTAGGAATCCGGACGTATCCGCACTGCGCACGAATGCACACAGTGCAGTAGTGCACAGTCGCTAGCGCTGCTTGGGCTGGTTGTTGCCGAAGATGGTGCTCATCAGCAGGATCACGCCCCACGGGCCCATGACCCACAGCGGCCAGGGGTAGACGACCTCGCCCGAGGTGAGGCTCACGATTAACCAGATCACCCAGTTGATGCCGCTCGCCATCGCCCACGCGCCCCAGGCCGCCTTCATGCCCGTGTGCATGTCGCGCTTCTGCACCGGCTGGGACGCCTTGGCCGGGCGGTGGCGCAGGTCGACCTCGGGCAGGTCGGCCGTCAGCTTGGCCAGGTCACCGTAGGTCCTGCTCTTGTAGAGCTGTTCGAGCCGATCGTTGAACTCGTCCATGGTGATGCGGCCCTGCGCGGTGTGCTCGCGGAGGACGGCGGCAACCCGGTCGCGGTCGGCATCGGAGGCACGCATCTCAGGGCTGTTCTTGGCCATCCCACCACTCCAGGTCAGTTCTGCGGCCGGCTCAGGCGCCCTTCGCCCCCGTCCAGGGCGGTCAGCACCCAAGGACCATTATGTGTCACGGCGACGCTGTGCTCGAAGTGCGCGGAGTACTTCCCGTCCACGGTGACCACGGTCCACTCGTCCGCCAGCACCCGGGTGCGCTCGGTGCCCAGGTTGACCATCGGCTCGATGGCCAGGCACATGCCCTCCTCCAGCACCGGGCCGCGGCCGGGCCGGCCGTGGTTGGCGATCCACGGGTCCATGTGCATCTCGGTGCCGATGCCGTGGCCGCCGTACTCGGGCGGGATGCCGTAGCGGCCCTGGGACTTGACGTAGCGCTCGACCTCGTGGCCGATGTCCGACAGGTGCCGGCCGGGCCGCAGCGCCAGGATGCCGCGCCACATGGCCTCCTCGGTCACCCGGATCAGCTCCAGCAGCTTGGGGTCCACCTCGCCGACCGGGACCGTGACGGCCGAGTCGCCGTGCCAGCCGTCCAGGATGGCGCCGCAGTCGATCGAGATGATGTCGCCCTCGCGCAGCTTGCGGGCGTTGGTCGGGATGCCGTGCACGACCTCGTCGTTGACGGATGCGCAGATCGTCGCGGGAAAGCCCTGGTAGCCCTTGAACGACGGGATCGCGCCCTCTCCCCTGATCGCCTTCTCGGCGATGGAGTCGAGGTCGAGCGGCGTCATGCCCGGCTCGACCGAGCGCTTCAGCAGGTCGAGCGTGCGCCCGACCACCAGCCCGGCCGCCCGCATCTTCTCCAGCTGCTCCGGCGACTTGATCTGGATGCCGTGACGGTTTCGTTTGAACATGTTCTGCCCCCCTGGGTCTCAACGGGCCACGGTGGGGGCCCAATTCCCCCACAATAGCCGCGAGGTGGCACGGGACCCCGTGCCACCTCCGCATGTCGATGCCGCCGCAGCTACCCCATGAAAGGGTGGATCGCCTCCATGGCCCGCCGGGTGACCTCCTCGACCGGCCCGGTGGCGTCGACCCCGACGAGGATGTCCTCGCCGGCGTAGTAGGAGATCAGCGGCGCGGTCTGCTCCTGGTAGACCTCCAGGCGGTGCCTGACGGTCTCTTCCTTGTCGTCGTCGCGCTGGAAGAGCACGCCTCCGCACGCGTCGCACCTGTCGTCCTTCTTGTCGTCGAAGTCGACGTGCCAGATGCGGCCGCACTGGCTGCAGGTGCGGCGGCCGGCCAGCCGCCGGACCACCTCGTCGTCGTCCACGACCAGCTCCAGGACCAGGTCGAGCGCCTGGCCCCAGTCCTTGAGCATGTCGCGCAGGATCTCCGCCTGCGCGACGTTCCTCGGGAACCCGTCGAGCAGGAACCCGTCCTGCGCGTCGGGCTCGGACAGGCGGTCGCGGACCATGGCGATGGTGACCTCGTCGGGCACCAGGTCGCCGCGGTCCATGTACGTCTTGGCCAGCTTGCCGAGGTCCGTGCCTCCGGAGACGTTGGCACGGAAGATGTCACCTGTCGAGATCTTCGGGATGGACAGGTTCGATGCGATGTACTGGGCCTGCGTCCCCTTACCCGCTCCGGGGGGCCCCACCAGAACGAGACGCACTACCGCAGGAAGCCTTCGTAGTTACGCTGCTGCAGCTGGCTCTCGATCTGCTTCACCGTGTCCAGGCCGACGCCTACCATGATCAGAATACTCGTCCCTCCGAACGGGAAGTTCTGGCTCGCACCGGACACCGCC
Source organism: Nonomuraea sp. NPDC050783 (assembly GCF_040802095.1). Taxonomy (NCBI): domain Bacteria; kingdom Bacillati; phylum Actinomycetota; class Actinomycetes; order Streptosporangiales; family Streptosporangiaceae; genus Nonomuraea; species Nonomuraea sp. NPDC050783. The sequence continues at coordinate 20,158 of NZ_JBFAHK010000001.1, read as the reverse complement.
AGGGCGACGATCGGGACCATGGAGATCAGACCCAGATAGAGCGACCCCGGGGCGGTCAGGCGGGTGAGCACGAAGTTGAGGTACTCAGCCGTCGGCCGGCCGGGGCGGATGCCCGGAATGAACCCACCGTACTTCTTCATGTTGTCGGCGACTTCAGCGGGGTTGAACGTGATGGACACGTAGAAGTACGTGAAGAAGATGATCAACAGGAAGAACGTGGTCATGTAGATCGGGGTGTCGCCCGTGGCCAGGTTCTGGGAGATCCACCGGATGACCACGTTGTCGCTCGTCGAGAAGAGCGAGGTGATGAGCTGTGGCAGGTAGAGCAGCGAGGAGGCGAAGATGACCGGGATGATGCCGGCCTGGTTGACCTTCAGCGGGATGTAGGTGGAGGTGCCGCCGTACATCCGGCGCCCGACCATCCGCTTGGCGTACTGGACGGGGATGCGGCGCTGCGCCTGCTCCACGAAGACCACCGCGGCGATCATGAAGACGCCGACCACCATGACCACCGTGAAGGTGAACGGGTTGGCCTTGAAGATGTTGACCAGCTCGGACGGGAAGACCGCCACGACCTGGGTGAAGATCAGGATGGACATGCCGTTGCCGACGCCGCGGTCGGTGACCAGCTCGCCCAGCCACATGATGACCGAGGTGCCGGCCGTCATGATGATGACCATCGTCACGATGGTGAAGATGTTGTCGGGGTCGATCAGCACGTCCTGCTGGCAGTTGGGGAACAGCTGCCTGGTGCGGGCCAGGGCGATGAAGGCGGTCGACTGCAGGATCGCGAGGCCGATGGTCAGGTAACGCGTATACTGCGTGATCTTGGTCTGGCCGGCCTGGCCTTCCTTCTTCAGCGCCTCAAGACGTGGAATCACCACGACGAGCAACTGGAGGATGATGCTCGCGGTGATGTACGGCATGATGCCGAGCGCGAACACCGAAAGTTTCAGCAGCGCACCGCCGCTGAAGAGCTGCACCATCCCATAAAGGTTGCCGGTGGACGAGTTGCGTGCCTGGTCGAAACAGGCCGCCAGATTCTGGACGTGAACTCCCGGAGTCGGAAGAACCGAGCCGAGACGGAAAAGCGCGATGATGCCCAGCGTGAAGAGCAACTTCTTGCGCAGGTCCGGCGTCCGGAACGCCCGGGTAAACGCGGTCAGCACGGTCCCTCCTGCGCGCCTATTCGGCGATCTGAGTATGCGATGGTGCGGGGATCTGCCATCTGAGTCTCATTGTCAAAACGAGCCGGACAGAAGCCTGCCGTCTCGCGAACTCTAACGCACTACGGGCGTGGGGGCCCATTGTCAGAGCCCCCACGCCTCGTCATAGCGTTGCTACAGCTCGGTAACGGAGCCACCGGCAGCGGCGATCTTCTCCTTCGCCGCGGCGGAGAAGGCGTGCGCCTGCACGTTCACCGCGACGGAGATCTCGCCGGTGCCGAGCACCTTCACGAGCTGGTTCTTGCGAACGGCGCCCTTGGCGACCAGCGCCTCGACGGTGATGTCGCCACCCTCGGGGAACAGCTCGCCGATGCGGTCCAGGTTGACGACCTGGTAGGACGTCTTGAACAGGGCGTTGGAGAAGCCCTTGAGCTTCGGCAGACGCCTCTGCAGCGGCACCTGGCCACCCTCGAAGCCCGGGAGCATCGTGGTGCGGGCGTGCGTGCCCTTGGTGCCGCGACCGGCCGTCTTGCCCTTGGAGCCCTCGCCACGACCCTTGCGGATCTTGGCCTTGTTGGCGCCGGGGGCCGGACGGAGGTCGTGAATCTTGAGCGGAGCCTTGTCAGTCATGACTAGTCGACCTCTTCCACCTCGACGAGGTGCGTCACCACGGCGACCATCCCGCGAATCTCGGGACGGTCCTCCTTGACGACGACATCGCCGATTCGCTTCAGGCCAAGCGAACGCAGCGAGTCGCGCTGGTTCTGCTTGCCACCGATCTTCGAGCGAACCTGAGTGATCTTCAGGCGTGCCATGACTAGCTCACCGCCTTAGCGGCCGCCGCCTCCGCCAGGCCCTCGCGCTGAGCCTTGAGCATGGCGGGCGGGGCCACGTCCTCGATCGGCAGGCCACGGCGGGCGGCGATCTCCTCGGGCCGCGAGAGGCCCTTCAGAGCGGCCACGGTGGCGTGCACGATGTTGATCGGGTTGTCGGAGCCGAGCGACTTCGACAGGACGTCGTGGATGCCGGCGCACTCCAGCACCGCGCGCACCGGGCCACCGGCGATGACGCCGGTACCGGCCGAGGCCGGACGCAGGAAGACGACACCGGCCGCCTCCTCGCCCTGCACGGTGTGCGGGATGGTGCCCTGGATGCGGGGCACCTTGAAGAAGTGCTTCTTGGCCTCCTCGACGCCCTTGGCGATGGCCGCGGGCACCTCCTTGGCCTTGCCGTAGCCGACGCCGACCAGGCCGTTGCCGTCACCGACGACGACGAGGGCGGTGAAGCTGAAGCGACGACCACCCTTCACGACCTTGGCCACTCGGTTGATCTTCACTACGCGCTCGATGTACGAGACGCCCTTGTCGGCGGCGCCACCGCGGCGATCGTCACGACGGTCCCGCCGCTCGCCACCGGTGCCGCCACCGCGACGCGGAGCTGCAGCCATCAGTGGTTCCTCATCTCAGTTGCCATGTCAGAATTCCAGCCCGCCCTCGCGGGCGCTGTCCGCCAGCGCGGCGATGCGCCCGGCGTAGCGGTTGCCACCGCGGTCGAAGACGACCTGGGTGATCCCGGCTTCCTTGGCCCGCTGAGCGAGGAGCTCGCCGACCTTCTTGGCCTTCTCGGTCTTGTCCGCCTCCAGGGTGCGCAGCGAGGGGTCCATGGTGGACGCGCTCACCAGCGTGTGGCCGACGGAGTCGTCCACGATCTGGACGAACATGTGACGCGTGGAGCGGTTGACGACCAGGCGCGGACGCTCGGCCGTACCGACGATGTTCTTGCGGACGCGGCGGTGGCGGCGGGCCCGCGAGACGGTGCGGGCAGCCGTGTGCTTGCTGAACGCAGTCTTCGGAGCCATGCCTACTTACCAGCCTTTCCGACCTTGCGGCGGATCTGTTCGCCCTGGTAGCGCACGCCCTTGCCCTTGTAAGGGTCGGGCTTGCGCAACTTGCGGATGTTCGCGGCGACCTCGCCGACCTTCTGCTTGTCGATGCCGTCCACGTGGAACAGGGTCGGCTTCTCGACGCGGAAGGTGACGCCCTCGGGGGCGTCGACGATGACCGGGTGACTGAAGCCCAGCGAGAACTCCAGCTGCGTCGGGCCCTTGGCCTGGACGCGGTAACCGACGCCGACGATCTCCAGGGACTTGGAGTAGCCCTGGGTGACGCCCTGCACCATGTTGGCGATGAGCGTGCGCGACAGCCCGTGCAGGGCACGGACCTTGTTCTCGTCGTTGGGCCGGGTGACGGCGATGGAGCCGTCGTCGTCCCGAGCCACAGCGATGGGCTCGGCGACGGTGTGCGTAAGCGTGCCCTTGGGGCCCTTCACCTGAACGTCCTGGCCGTCGATCGTGATGTCCACGCCGCTGGGCACAGGGATGGGCAGCCGTCCGATACGCGACATGCTGTGTTCCTCCCCTCTACCAGACGTAGGCGAGGACTTCCCCGCCCACACCACGCTTGCCGGCCTGCTTGTCGGTCATGAGGCCGTGGGACGTCGAGATGATCGCGACGCCCAGCCCGCCCAGGACTCGAGGCAGATTGTCCTTCTTCGCATAAACCCGCAGACCGGGCTTGGAAACCCGGCGCAGGCCCGAGAGCGACCGCTCACGGGTCGGCCCGAACTTGAGCTCCACCACGAGGTTCTTGCCAACCTTGGCGTCCTCGACGGTCCAAGCCTGGATGTAGCCCTCCTGCTGGAGGATCTCGGCGATGTGCGCCTTGATCTTCGAGTACGGCATCGACACGCTGTCGTGGTACGCCGAATTCGCGTTGCGCAGACGCGTGAGCATGTCTGCGATCGGGTCGGTCATCGTCATGGCCAGTGGCCTTCCTCGCCGCGGTTTCCAGTCGGCCAAGCAGCGCTCTGCCGGTGGACCTTCGGCGCGGTCATGGACGCCCCTGACGGGCGTCCGGTTCTTCTACGGAATATGAGTGCCTCGATGGGCGGCACCAGGGCCGCCCACCAGGGTACCTACTACCAGCTCGACTTGGTGATGCCGGGCAGCTCGCCCCGGTGCGCCATCTCGCGGAAGCACACGCGGCACAGGCCGAACTTCCTGAAGACGGCGCGCGGGCGGCCGCAGCGCGAGCAGCGGGTGTAGGCCCGGACCTCGAACTTCTGCTTGCGCCCCGCCTTGGCGATCAGCGACTTCTTCGCCATTGGATCAGGCCTCCTTGAACGGGAAGCCGAGGAGCTTCAGCAGCGCCCGGCCCTGGTCGTCGTTGGTCGCGGTGGTCACGATCGTGATGTCCATGCCACGCGGCCGGTCGACCTTGTCCTGGTCGACCTCGTGGAACATGACCTGCTCGGTCAGACCGAAGGTGTAGTTGCCGTTGCCGTCGAACTGCTTGGGCGAAAGGCCACGGAAGTCCCGGATACGGGGCAGCGCCAGCGACAGCAGCCGGTCCAGGAACTCCCACATGCGGTCGCCGCGCAGCGTCACGTGCGCGCCGATCGGCATGCCCTCGCGCAGCTTGAACTGGGCGATGGACTTGCGGGCCCGGACGACCGCCGGCTTCTGGCCGGTGATCGCGGTGAGGTCGCGCACGGCGCCCTCGATCAGCTTGGAGTCGCGAGCCGCCTCGCCGACACCCATGTTGACCTTGATCTTGGTCAGCCCGGGGATCTGCATGACGTTCTTGATGTCGAACTGCTCGCGAAGCTGCGCGACGATCTCCTCGCGGTACTTCGTCTTGAGCCGCGGCGTCGGGCGCTCGGTCTCAGTGGTGGTGGCGGTCATCAGCTGTCCTCACCCGTCTTCTCGTCGGCCGTCTTGTCGTCGGCCTTCTTGTCGGCGGGCTTGTCGTCCTTGAGCTTCTTCACGTTCGAGACGTGGATGGGGCCCTCCATGGTCTGCACGCCGCCGGTCTTGGCGCCGCGCGGACCCTGGTGGGTCTCCTTCGCGTGCTTCTTGATCATGTTGATGCCCTCGACCACCACGCGGTCCTCGCGCGGGAGAGTGGCGATGACGCGGCCCTTGGCGCCCTTGTCCTTGCCGGCGATGACCTGGACCAGGTCACCCTTCTTCACGTGCAGCTTCGACATCACAGCACCTCCGGTGCGAGCGAGATGATGCGCATGAACTTCTTGTCACGCAGCTCGCGGCCGACCGGGCCGAAGATACGAGTGCCACGAGGGTCGCCGCTGTCCTTGATGATGACGGCGGCGTTCTCGTCGAAGCGGATGTAGGAGCCGTCGGGCCGGCGGCGCTCCTTGACCGTGCGGACGACGACGGCCTTGACCACGTCGCCCTTCTTGACGCCCGTGCTGCCCGGCAGCGCGTCCTTGACAGTGGCGACGATGACGTCGCCGATACCGGCGTAGCGTCGGCCCGAGCCGCCGAGCACACGGATGCAAAGGATCTCCTTCGCACCAGTGTTGTCGGCGACCTTGAGCCGCGACTCCTGCTGGATCACGTTGAACTCCTGTTAGTCGCGCCGGTTCTCATCGCTGAGCCTGGCGGAACCCGTTGTTGTCTTGTTCCCACGGCCACAGCCCCGCTGGGGCCGCACCGCAGGCGACGCGAGGCCCGGAAGGACCCCGCGTCCTTGGACGCCGTCATGGGGGCTCTGGGAGCCCCCACGAGGCGCGGTACATCCGAGAGGGCCTACTTGGCCTTCTCGAGGATCTCCACGACCCTCCACCGCTTGGTGGCGGAGAGGGGACGGGTCTCCATGAGCAGCACGCGGTCACCGACGCCGCAGGCGTTGGCCTCGTCGTGCGCCTTGTACTTGGTCGTCCGGCGGATGACCTTGCCGTACAGGCGGTGCTTGACGCGGTCCTCGACGGCGACGACGACGGTCTTGTCCATCTTGTCGCTCACCACGAGGCCCTCGCGCACCTTGCGGAAGTTCCGCTGGGTGCCCTCGGCCTCGGTGGCGCCGGTCTCGGTGCTGGTGGTGGTCTCGTCAGCCATCGCTCGACTCCTTCTCGACCGTGACGATGCCGAGCTCGCGCTCGCGCATCACGGTGTAGATACGGGCGATCTCGCGGCGGACGGCGCGCAGCCGCCCGTGGCTCTCCAACTGACCGGTCGCCGCCTGGAAGCGGAGGTTGAACAGCTCCTCCTTCGCCTCCTTCAGCTTCTGGACCAGGGTGTCCTGGTCCTCGAGCCGCAGCTCGCCGGCGGTCAGGCCCTTAGCCATCACGCCTCACCCACTTCACGCTTAACGATCTTGCACTTCATCGGCAGCTTGTGGATCGCACGCTGAAGCGCCTCGCGTGCGACCGGCTCGGCCACGCCGGACAGCTCGAACATCACGCGTCCGGGCTTGACGTTGGCGATCCACCACTCGGGCGAGCCCTTACCGGAGCCCATGCGGGTCTCGGCGGGCTTCTTGGTGAGCGGACGGTCGGGGTAGATGTTGATCCACACCTTGCCGCCACGGCGGATGTGACGGGTCATGGCGATACGAGCCGACTCGATCTGCCGGTTGGTCACGTAGGAGTGCTCAACCGCCTGGATGCCGAACTCGCCGAACACGACCCTGGTGCCGCCCTTGGCGGCTCCGCTGCGGTCGGGCCGGTGCTGCTTGCGGTGCTTGACCCTGCGCGGGATCAGCATGGTCAGCTCCCTTCAGCACCCGGCTGCGCGGCCGGGCCGGTCTCGGGGGCGGCCTGCGAGGCCGCTTCGGTACGGGGGGCGCGGTCACCGCGGCCGCCACCGCGACGGGGGCGGTCGCCACCACGGCGCGGACGGTCGCCGCCACCGCGACGGTCGTCACGCTCGCGACGCTGGCCGGCTCGGGCGCCGGCGGCGGCCGCCTCGCGCTCGGCGCGGCTGGTCGGAGCCTCGCCCTTGTAGATCCAGACCTTCACGCCGATGCGGCCGAAGGTCGTACGGGCCTCGTAGAAGCCGTAGTCGATGTCCGCGCGGAGCGTGTGCAGCGGCACGCGGCCCTCGCGGTAGAACTCCGAGCGCGACATCTCGGCGCCGCCCAGACGACCCGCGCACTGGACACGGATGCCCTTGGCGCCGGACTTCATGGCCGACTGCATCGCCTTGCGCATGGCGCGGCGGAAGGAGACACGGCTGGAGAGCTGCTCGGCCACGCCCTGCGCGACGAGCTGGGCGTCGATCTCCGGGTTCTTGACCTCGAGGATGTTGAGCTGGACCTGCTTCTTGGTCAGCTTCTCCAGGTCGCCGCGGATGCGGTCCGCCTCGGCGCCGCGCCGGCCGATCACGATGCCGGGACGCGCGGTGTGGATGTCCACCTGCACGCGGTCCGTGGTGCGCTCGATCTCGACCTTGGAGATGCCGGCCCGCTCCATGCCCTTCTGGAGCATGCGGCGGATCGCCACGTCCTCGGCGACGTACGACTTGTACAGCTTGTCGGCGTACCACCGGCTCTTGAAGTCGGTCGTGATGCCGAGGCGGAACCCGTGCGGGTTAACCTTCTGGCCCACTATCGGGTCCTTCCCTTCGGCTCGCGGGACTCCACGATCACAGTGATGTGGCTCGTCCGCTTGTTGATCCGATAGGCACGACCCTGGGCACGCGGACGGAACCGCTTCAGCGTCGGGCCCTCGTCGACCCACGCCCGGCTGACGACGAGCGTCTGCGGGTCGAGGTCGAAGTTGTGCTCGGCATTCGCCATGGCGCTGCTGAGCACCTTGTAGATCGGCTCGCTCGCCGACTGGGGAGCGAACTGCAGCACGGCCTGCGCCTCCGAAGCGGGCAGCCCGCGAATGAGGTCCACCACACGGCGGGCCTTCTGGGGCGTGACGCGGACGAACCGCGCCTGAGCCCTGGCTTCCATCGCTTACTCCTCTGAATGCTTCTGAAGGCGTCTATCGCCGGCTGCGCCGGTCTTCCTTGACGTGGCTGCGGAACGTCCGCGTCGGAGCGAACTCTCCGAGCTTGTGGCCGATCATCGACTCGGTGATGAAGACCGGGACGTGCTTGCGGCCGTCGTGCACGGCGATCGTGTGCCCGAGCATGTCGGGAACGATCATGGAGCGCCGCGACCACGTCTTGATGACGTTCTTGGTGCCCTTCTCGTTCTGGACGTCGACCTTCTTCTGAAGGTGGTCGTCCACGAAGGGACCCTTCTTAAGGCTACGTGGCATTTCGGCTGCTCCTACCGCTTCTTCCTCTTGCTCCGACGACGGATGATCAGCCGGTCGCTGGCCTTGTTGGCCTGGCGGGTGCGGCCCTCGGGCTTACCCTTCGGGTTCACCGGGTGGCGACCACCGGAGGTCTTGCCCTCACCACCACCGTGCGGGTGGTCGACGGGGTTCATCGCGACACCGCGGACGGTGGGGCGCTTGCCCTTCCACCGCATACGGCCGGCCTTGCCCCAGTTGATGTTGGCCTGCTCGGCGTTGCCGACCTGGCCGACCGTCGCCCGGCAGCGCACGTCCACCATGCGCATCTCACCGGACGGCATACGCAGGGTGGCGTACTGGCCTTCCTTGGCGAGCAGCTGGATCTGGGCGCCCGCGGAGCGGCCGAGCTTGGCGCCGCCGCCCGGACGGAGCTCCACCGCGTGGATGAAGGTACCGGTCGGGATGTTGCGCAGCGGCAGGCAGTTGCCCGTCTTGATGTCGGCCGCGGGGCCGTTCTCGATTCGGTCGCCCTGCTTGAGGCCCGTCGGCGCGATGATGTAGCGCTTCTCGCCGTCGGCGTAGTGCAGCAGAGCGATGTTGGCGGTGCGGTTGGGGTCGTACTCGATGTGCGCGACCTTCGCCGGAATGCCGTCCTTGTCGTGCCTACGGAAGTCGATGATCCGGTAGGCGCGCTTGTGGCCGCCGCCCTGGTGGCGTGCGGTCACCCGGCCGTGTACGTTGCGGCCGCCCTTGTTGTGAAGGGGCGCAAGCAGCGACTTCTCGGGCTCGCTGCGGGTGATCTCGGAGAAGTCCGAGACACTCGCACCGCGGCGACCGGGAGTCGTCGGCTTGTATTTACGGATGCCCATCTTTTTCGTTCATCCTTCGTCGGTTACATGGGTGAGCCCGCCGCACCGGGGTGCGGCGGTCTCGGCCCGCGGACCTCGCGGCCCGCCTGTCTCTCTGGCTGCTAGCCGATCTGACCGAAGATGTCGATCCGATCGCCCTCGACCAGGCTCACGATCGCGCGCTTGGTGTCGGGACGCTTGCCGTAGCCGGTGCGGGTGCGCTTGCGCTTGCCCTGCCGGTTGATCGTGTTCACGCTGGTGACCTTGACCCCGAAGATCTGCTCGACGGCGATCTTGACCTGGGTCTTGTTCGCGGTCTTCCTCACCAGGAACGTGTACTTGTTGTTCTCATCGATCAGGCCGTAACTCTTCTCGGAGACGACCGGCTTGATGATGATGTCGCGCGGGTCGGCGATCTTCTCCATCAGGCCTCTTCCTTCCCGCTGTTGCTCAGGCGAGCGACGACCTGGTCGTAGGCCTCCTGGGTGAAGACCACGTCGTCGTGCACGAGCACGTCGTAGGTGTTGAGCTGCCCGGCGTCCAGCAGGTGGACCTCGGGCGCGTTGCGCAGGCTCATCCACGTCAGCTCGTCGGCCTCGTCGACCACGACGAGGACGCGCGGGGACTGCGTGATCTTGCGCAGGGCCTCCAGCGCCGCCTTGGTCTTCGGGGTCTCGCCCGAGACCAGCGAGCTGACCACGTGGACGCGGTTGCCGCTCGCGCGGTCGGACAGGGCGCCGCGCAGCGCGGCGGCCTTCATCTTCTTGGGCGTGCGCTGCGAGTAGTCGCGCGGCACGGGACCGTGGACGGTGCCACCGCCGGTGAACTGCGGCGCGCGGGTCGAGCCCTGGCGGGCGCGGCCGGTGCCCTTCTGGCGGTACGGCTTCTTGCCGCCGCCGGAGACCTCACCGCGGGTCTTGGTCTTGTGGGTGCCCTGCCGGCGAGCGGCGAGCTGGGCCACGACCACCTGGTGGATCAGCGGAACGTTGACCTTGGCCCCGAAGATGTCCTCGGGGAGGTCGACGGTGCCGGTCTTCGCGCCGCTGGCGTCGAGGACGTCAATAGTGGTGCTCACTTGGCAGCCCCCTTCTTGGCAGCGGTACGGACGAGGACCAGGCTGCCGTTCGCGCCGGGGACCGCACCCTTGATGAGGATGAGACCCTTCTCGGCGTCCACGGAGTGAACCTTGAGGCTCTGCACGGTGGTGCGGACGTTACCCATCCGGCCAGCCATGCGCAGACCCTTGAAAACGCGGCCCGGGGTGGCGCAGCCACCGATGGAACCCGGCGAGCGGTGCTTGCGCTGCGTACCGTGCGACGCGCCCAGACCACCGAAGCCGTGCCGCTTCATGACACCGGCGAAGCCCTTGCCCTTGCTCTTGCCCGTCACGTCGACGAACTGGCCGGCCTCGAAGGTGTCGGCCAGCAGCTCCTGGCCGATGGTGTAGTCGCTCGCGTCGTCGGTGCGGATCTCCGCGAAGTAACGGCGCGGGGTGATGTCGTGCTTGCGCAGGTAGTCGCCGAGCGGCTTGTTGACCTTCCGGGGGTCGACCTGCCCGTAGCCGAGCTGGATGGCGGAGTAGCCGTCCTTGTCTGCGGTGCGGACGCGGGTCACCACGCACGGACCGGCCTCGACCACGGTGACCGGAACGATCCGGTTGTCCGCGTCGAAGACCTGGGTCATGCCGAGCTTCTTGCCCAGGACGCCCTTGATCGTCTTAGCCATGTCAGTGCGTTCCCTCAGAGCTTGATCGAAATGTCGACACCCGCAGGAAGGTCGAGCCGCATGAGCGAGTCGACGGTCTTGGGGGTCGGGTCGATGATGTCAATCAGCCGCTTGTGCGTGCGCATCTCGAAGTGCTCGCGGCTGTCCTTGTACTTGTGCGGCGAGCGGATGACGCAGTACACGTTCTTCTCGGTCGGCAGCGGCACCGGGCCCGCGACCTTCGCGCCAGTCCGCGTCACCGTCTCGACGATCTTCTTGGCCGAGCTGTCGATGACCTCGTGGTCATAGGCCTTAAGCCGGATGCGGATCTTCTGTCCCGCCATAGTGGCCTCGGTGTCCTTCGCTGTCGTCTGAAAAAGTATCGTGCGGCCTGTTGCCGCTGGTGTTCAGGCAGGTCGAAGCCTGCGTGACCCCACGAGGCAGACGCAGTCGATCTGCCTTTTCTTCCGTGATCCGGCAGTGACTTCGGTCACTGAGCCGAACCCACTGCTGGATCACGGCGCCTGTGCGCGGGGTCTTACGTGGTGCGGCGGTCGGTCCCGAAAGGTCCGGGGCCGACCGCCGCCCCGACGGTCTAGCTACTTGATGATCTTCGTGACCCGACCGGCGCCGACGGTGCGGCCACCCTCACGGATCGCGAACTTGAGGCCTTCCTCCATGGCGATGGGCTGGATCAGCTCAACGCGCATCTCGGTGTTGTCGCCCGGCATGACCATCTCGGTGCCCTCGGGGAGGTGCACCACGCCGGTCACGTCCGTCGTGCGGAAGTAGAACTGCGGACGGTAGTTGTTGAAGAACGGCGTGTGCCGGCCGCCCTCGTCCTTGGACAGGATGTAGACCTGGCCCTCGAACTCGGTGTGCGGGGTGGTCGTGCCCGGCTTGATGATGCACTGGCCGCGCTCGACCTCGTCGCGCTTGATGCCGCGGAGCAGCAGGGCGGCGTTGTCACCGGCGTGACCCTCGTCGAGCATCTTGTTGAACATCTCGATGCTGGTGACGGTGGTGGTGGTCTTCTCCGGCTTGATGCCGATGATGTCGACCTGCTCGTTGACCTTGACGACACCGCGCTCGATACGGCCGGTGACGACCGTGCCGCGACCGGTGATCGAGAAGACGTCCTCGACCGGCATGAGGAACGGCTTGTCCGTCTCACGCGGCGGCTCGGGCACGTTCTCGTCCACGGCGTTCATGAGCTCGATGATGCTGTCGGCCCACTTCTGGTCGCCCTCAAGAGCCTTGAGCGCGGATACGCGGACCACCGGCAGGTCGTCGCCGGGGAACTCCTGAGCGGACAGGAGCTCGCGGACCTCGAGCTCGACGAGCTCCAGGATCTCCTCGTCGTCCACCATGTCGGCCTTGTTGAGGGCCACGACGATGTAGGGGACGCCGACCTGGCGGGCCAGGAGGACGTGCTCCTTCGTCTGCGGCATCGGGCCGTCGGTGGCGGCGACCACCAGGATGGCGCCGTCCATCTGGGCGGCACCGGTGATCATGTTCTTCACGTAGTCGGCGTGACCGGGGCAGTCCACGTGGGCGTAGTGGCGCTTCTCGGTCTGGTACTCGACGTGCGCGATGGAGATCGTGATACCGCGGGCCTTCTCCTCCGGCGCCTTGTCGATCTTGTCGAACGGGGTCGCCTTGTTCAGCTCGGGGTAACGGTCGTGAAGCACCTTGGTGATCGCCGCGGTCAGCGTGGTCTTGCCGTGGTCGATGTGCCCAATGGTGCCGATGTTCATGTGCGGCTTGGTCCGCTCGAACTTGGCCTTAGCCACTGGTTCTCTCCTTGAGAATCTGACTGACTTTCGTCTACACACTCGGGCCCGGGAGGTCCCAGGACCCTGGAGCGGCGGGGTGGCTCGCACCACCCCGCCAGGGACCGGAACCTACTCGCCCCGGGCCTTCGCGACGATCTCCTTGGCGATGCCCGGGGGCACCTCCGCGTAGGAGTCGAACTGCATGCTGTAGCTCGCGCGCCCCTGCGTCTTGCTACGCAGGTCACCCACGTAGCCGAACATCTCAGACAGCGGCACGAGCGCCTGGACGACGCGGGCGCCGGCCCGCTCGTCCATCGCCTGGATCTGCCCGCGGCGACCGTTGAGGTCACCGATGACGTCACCCATGTAGTCCTCGGGCGTGGTGACCTCGACGGCCATCATCGGCTCGAGAAGAACGGCGTCCGCCTTGCGCGCGGCCTCCTTGAAGGCCATCGAGCCGGCGATCTTGAAGGCCATCTCCGAGGAGTCGACGTCGTGCGCGGCACCGTCCTGGAGCGTCACCTTCACGCCCACCATCGGGTAGCCGGCCAGCACGCCGAACTCGGCGGCCTCCTGGGCGCCGGCGTCGACCGACGGGATGTACTCCCTCGGGACGCGGCCACCCGTGACCTTGTTCTCGAACTCGTAGCCGTCGTTGCCCTCGCCGAGCGGCTCGAGGTCGATGATCACCCGCGCGAACTGACCGGAACCACCGGTCTGCTTCTTGTGGGTGTAGTCGACCTTCTCCACCTTGCGGCGGATGGTCTCGCGGTAGGCGACCTGCGGGCGGCCGACGTTGGCCTCGACCTTGAACTCGCGACGCATGCGGTCGACGAGGATCTCCAGGTGAAGCTCGCCCATGCCCCAGATGACCGTCTGGCCGGTCTCCTCGTCGCGGCGGACCTGGAAGGACGGGTCCTCCTCGGCCAGGCGCTGGATCGCGGTGGACAGCTTCTCCTGGTCGCCCTTGGTCTTGGGCTCGATGGCGACGTTGATGACCGGGGCCGGGAACGTCATCGACTCGAGCACGACCTGGTTGGCCGGGTCGGACAGCGTGTCACCGGTCGTGGTGTCCTTCAGACCCATGACGGCGACGATCTGGCCGGCGATGGCCGTCGGGCGCTCCTCGCGCTTGTTGGCGTGCATCTGGTAGATCTTGCCGATCCGCTCCTTCTTGCCCTTCACAGAGTTGATGACCTGTGAACCGGCCTCGAGCGTGCCCGAGTAGATGCGGATGTAGGTGATCTTGCCCAGGTGCGGGTCGCTGGCGATCTTGAAGGCCAGGGCGGAGAACGGCTCGCTCGGGTCCGCGTGACGCTCGACGACCTTCTCCTCGTTGCCGACCGCGTGGCCCTTGAAGGCCGGGATGTCGGTCGGGGCGGGGAGGTAGGCGACGATCGCGTCGAGCAGGGGCTGCACGCCCTTGTTCTTGAACGCGGTGCCGCACAGCACCGGGTTGATGGCGCTGGCCAGCGTCGCGCGGCGGATGGCCGCGACCAGCTGCTCCTCGGTGGGCTCGGCGCCCTCCAGGAAGAGCTCCATCAGCTCGTCGTCGTTCTCGGCGACCGTCTCGATGAGGCGGTCGCGCCACTCGCGAGCGGCGTCGGCGTGGTCGGCCGGGATGTCGACGGTGTCGTACATCTCGCCCTTGGCCGCCTCGGCGCTCCAGAGCAGGCCCTTCATCGTGATGAGGTCGATGACGCCCTTGAAGTCGGCCTCGACGCCCCACGGGAGCTGGATGACGGCCGGCGTGGCGCCCAGACGGCTCACCATCATCTCGACGCAGCGGTGGAACTCCGCGCCGACCCGGTCCATCTTGTTCACGAAACAGATGCGCGGGACGTTGTAGCGGTCCGCCTGACGCCACACCGTCTCTGACTGGGGCTCAACACCGGCGACACCGTCGAACACGGCGACCGCGCCGTCGAGGACGCGGAGCGAACGCTCCACCTCGATGGTGAAGTCGACGTGACCCGGGGTGTCGATGATGTTGATCGTGTGACCGAGCCACTCGCAGGTCGTCGCGGCAGACGTGATGGTGATGCCGCGCTCCTGCTCCTGCTCCATCCAGTCCATCGTGGCAGCGCCCTCGTGGACCTCACCGATCTTGTAGTTGATGCCGGTGTAGAACAGGATGCGCTCGGTCGTGGTGGTCTTGCCCGCGTCGATATGGGCCATGATCCCGATGTTGCGGACCTTGGCCAGGTCAAGAGCGGTCGTAGCGGCCACTGTAACTCGCGTCCTCGTCGTCTCGTCGGACCCGCCGGGGTTACCAGCGGTAGTGGGCGAAGGCCTTGTTGGACTCGGCCATCTTGTGGGTGTCCTCGCGCTTCTTGACGCTCGCCCCGAGGCCGTTGCTGGCGTCGAGGAGCTCGTTCATGAGGCGCTCGGTCATGGTCTTCTCGCGGCGGGCGCGGGAGTACTGCACCAGCCAGCGCAGGGCCAGGGTGGTGCTGCGCGCGGCGCGCACCTCGACCGGCACCTGGTAGGTCGCGCCACCGACACGGCGGCTGCGGACCTCGAGAGTGGGCTTGACGTTGTCCAGAGCGCGCTTCAGGGTGACGACCGGGTCGTTGCCCGTCTTCTCCCTGCAGCCCTCGAGGGCGCCGTACACGATCGACTGCGCGATGGAACGCTTGCCGTCCAGGAGCACCTTGTTGATCAGGGCGGTCACCAGCGGCGAGCTGTAAACCGGGTCAGCCATGAGCTGACGACGGCCAGGAGAACCCTTACGAGGCATGGTTAGCTCTTCTCCTTCTTCGCGCCGTAGCGGCTACGGGCCTGCTTGCGGTTGCGGACACCCTGAGTGTCGAGCGAACCGCGGATGATCTTGTAGCGAACACCGGGCAGGTCCTTCACACGACCGCCACGCACGAGCACGATGGAGTGCTCCTGGAGGTTGTGACCCACACCAGGGATGTAAGCCGTGACCTCGATGCCGTTCGTGAGCCGAACGCGGGCCACCTTGCGCAGTGCCGAGTTGGGCTTCTTCGGAGTCGTGGTGTAAACGCGCTGGCACACGCCGCGCCGCTGCGGACTCCCCTTGAGGGCAGGAGTCTTGGTCTTGGAGACCTTGTCCTGCCGGCCCTTGCGGACCAACTGCTGAATAGTGGGCACTGCCACTCCGTTTCGTGCCTTGGCCGGTGTTACGTCATTGGTGGTGCTTTCGCAGGTACTGCCGGTGTCATGACCTGCTGATTTTCTCCGTCCCGGTGCCCCCGCGCTCGGGCGTGTCGCGTTGTTCACGCAGACGTCCCGCGAGGTTTACGAGCCGGAAGACCGTCCTGCGCTTGTCATGAGCGCACGGTCGAGAGCCCGCATGAAGACGGGCACGATGCTCAAGACTACCCAGGCCTGAGCGACACGTCAAAACGGCGCAGCAGGGCCGACAAGCCATGCCACTCCGGGTCGTCAGGGCCTCGTCTCATGCGGCCCGTCTACAGCTCCGGGCCAATGATATAGGGCCGCGGGCCGTTTCGTTCGCGGTACGCCCAAGCGTCACCGGACCGCGATCTGGACGGGCCCGCCCGCCGGGCCGATCCACCGGCCCCGCGGGCGACGCGAAGCGCCCGGCCCCCTCGGGAAGAGGGGCCCGGGCGCGTCACTCGTCACAGGTTACCGGTTGTACTGGCCGAAGTCGTACTCCTCCAGCGGCACGGCCTCGCCGCTGCCGGTGCCGAAGGTGTAGTCGGCCGCCGAGCCGTCGTAACCGCCGACGGTGTACATGGCGGCCTTGGCCTCCTCGGTGGGCTCCACCCGGATGTTGCGGTATTGGGGCATGCCCGTACCGGCCGGGATGAGCTTACCGATGATGACGTTCTCCTTCAGGCCCAGGAGCGAGTCGGACTTGGCGTGGATCGCCGCGTCCGTCAGGACCCTGGTGGTCTCCTGGAAGGAGGCCGCCGACAGCCACGACTCGGTGGCCAGCGAGGCCTTGGTGATGCCCATGAGCACCGGACGGCCCGCGGCCGGCGTGCCGCCCTCGGCCACCGTCTCGCGGTTCATCTGCTCGAAGCGCGGCCGCTCGACCAGCTCGCCGGGCAGCAGGTCGGTGTCGCCGGACTCCAGGACGTTGACCCGCTTGAGCATCTGCCGGACGATGATCTCGATGTGCTTGTCGTGGATCGACACACCCTGCGACCGGTAGACCTGCTGGACCTCCGCCACCAGGTGCAGCTGCACGGCCCGCGGGCCGAGGATGCGCAGCACCTCGTTGGGGTTGACCGCACCGGCCACGAGCTGGGTGCCGACCGAGACGCGCTGGCCCTCCTGCACGAGCAGGCGCGAGCGCATCGAGACCGGGTAGGCGATCTCCTCCGAGCCGTCGTCCGGAGTGATGACGATCTTCCTGGTCTTGTCGGTCTCGTCGATCCTGACCCGGCCCTCGGCCTCGGAGATCGGGGCGACACCCTTGGGGATGCGCGCCTCGAACAGCTCCGTGACACGGGGCAGACCGTGGGTGATGTCGGCGCCCGCCACACCACCGGTGTGGAAGGTCCGCATGGTCAGCTGCGTGCCGGGCTCACCGATCGACTGGGCGGCGATGATGCCGACCGCCTCGCCGACGTCCACCAGCTTGCCGGTGGCCAGCGAGCGGCCGTAGCAGGTGGCGCAGACGCCGATCTTCGCCTCGCACACCAGCGCGCTGCGGGTGCGGACGGTCTCGACGCCGGCCTCGACCAGCTTCGTCACGTGGATGTCGTTGATGTCGACACCCGCCGGGACGATGACCTTGCCGTCCACCTCGACGTCCTCGGCCAGGATGCGCCCGTGCACGTTGGACTCGGCGTTCTCCGCCTTGACCAGGTTGCCCGAGGCGTCCCGCTCGCCGACGTGCAGCGGGACCGCGCGGTCGGTGCCGCAGTCGATCTCGCGCACGATGACGTCCTGCGCGACGTCCACCAGACGACGGGTCAGGTAGCCCGAGTCGGCGGTACGCAGCGCGGTGTCGGCCAGACCCTTCCGCTGACCGTGGGTGGAGATGAAGTACTCCAGCACCGACAGGCCCTCGCGGAAGGAGGCCTTGATCGGCCGCGGGATCGTCTCACCCTTGGTGTTGGACACCAGGCCGCGGATGCCGGCGATCTGCCGGACCTGCATCTTGTTACCGCGGGCGCCCGAGTTGACCATCATCCAGACCGGGTTGGTCGCCGGGAAGGCGTTGACCATGTCGGTCTCGACGTCGGCCGTCGCGTGCGTCCAGATCTCGATGAGCTCCTGGCGGCGCTCCTCGTCGGTGATCAGACCGCGCTCGTACTCGCGCTGGACCTTGTCGGCCCGGCGCTCGTAGTTCTCCATGATGTCGGTCTTGTTGGGCGGCGCGACGACGTCCTCGATCGAGATCGTGACGCCGGAGCGCGTCGCCCACCGGAAGCCGGCGTCCTTGAGCGCGTCGAGCGAAGCGGCGACCTCGATCTTGGGGTAGGTCTCCGCCAGCTCGTTCACGATCTGGGACAGCTGCTTCTTGCCGACCTGGAAGTCGACGAACGGGTAGCTCGCCGGCAGCGTCTGGTTGAACAGGCACCGCCCGAAGGTGGTCTCCAGCCGCACCGGGTCGCCCTGCTCCCAGCCCTCGGGGGCCACCCACTCGCGCGGCGGCAGGACGTCCTTGAGCCGGATCTGGATCTTGGCCTGGATGTCCAGCTCGCGGCGGTCGAAGGCCATCTGCGCCTCGGCCACCGAGCCGAACACGCGGCCCTCGCCCTGGGCGCCCTCCTTCATGGTCGTCAGCCAGTAGAGGCCGATGACCATGTCCTGGGTCGGCATGGTGACGGGCTTGCCGTCGGCCGGCTTGAGGATGTTGTTGGTCGAGAGCATCAGGATGCGCGCCTCGGCCTGGGCCTCGGCCGACAGCGGCAGGTGCACGGCCATCTGGTCGCCGTCGAAGTCCGCGTTGAACGCGGTGCAGACGAGCGGGTGGATCTGGATGGCCTTGCCCTCCACCAGCTGCGGCTCGAACGCCTGGATGCCCAGGCGGTGCAGCGTCGGAGCGCGGTTGAGCAGCACGGGGTGCTCGGTGATGACCTCTTCGAGCACGTCCCACACCACCGGGCGGGCGCGCTCGACCATCCGCTTGGCCGACTTGATGTTCTGGGCGTGGTTGAGGTCGACCAGCCGCTTCATCACGAACGGCTTGAACAGCTCCAGCGCCATCTGCTTGGGCAGGCCGCACTGGTGCAGCTTGAGCTGCGGGCCGACGACGATGACCGAACGGCCGGAGTAGTCGACTCGCTTGCCCAGCAGGTTCTGGCGGAAGCGGCCCTGCTTGCCCTTCAGCATGTCGCTGAGGGACTTCAGGGGGCGGTTGCCGGGGCCGGTGACCGGGCGGCCGCGCCGGCCGTTGTCGAACAGCGCGTCCACGGCCTCCTGGAGCATCCGCTTCTCGTTGTTCACAATGATCTCGGGGGCGCCGAGGTCGAGCAGACGCTTGAGGCGGTTGTTGCGGTTGATGACCCGGCGGTACAGGTCGTTGAGGTCGGAGGTCGCGAAGCGGCCACCGTCGAGCTGCACCATCGGGCGCAGGTCCGGCGGGATCACCGGGATGCAGTCGAGCACCATGCCGCGCGGCGAGTTGGTGGTGTTGAGGAACGCCGAGACCACCTTGAGCCGCTTGAGGGCGCGGGCCTTCTTCTGGCCCTTGCCGCTGCGGATGGTCTCGCGGAGGTTTTCGGCCTCGGCGTCGAGGTCGAAGCCGATCAGGCGGTCCTGGATCGCCTGCGCGCCCATGCCGCCCTTGAAGTAGCGGCCGAAGCGGTCGCGCATCTCGCGGTAGAGCAGCTCGTCACCTTCGAGGTCCTGGACCTTGAGGTTCTTGAAGCGGCTCCAGACCTCCTCCAGCCGGTCCAGCTCGCGCTGGGCGCGGTCGCGGAGCTGACGCATCTCGCGCTCGGCGCCCTCACGGACCTTGCGGCGCTGGTCGCCCTTGGCGCCGGCGGCCTCCAGCTCGGCCAGGTCGGTCTCGAGCTTCTTCTGCCGGGCCTCGATGTCGGCGTCGCGGCGCTGCTCGATGTGCTGCCGCTCGACGGAGATCTTCGCCTCCAGCGAGGGCAGGTCACGCTCACGCATCTCGGTGTCGACATGCGTGATCATGTAGGCCGCGAAGTAGATGACCTTCTCCAGGTCCTTCGGGGCCAGGTCGAGCAGGTAGCCGAGGCGCGAAGGGACGCCCTTGAAGTACCAGATGTGCGTGACGGGCGCGGCCAGCTCGATGTGGCCCATCCGCTCACGGCGCACCTTGGCGCGGGTCACCTCGACGCCGCAGCGCTCACAGATGATGCCCTTGAAGCGGACGCGCTTGTACTTGCCGCAGTAGCACTCCCAGTCGCGGGTCGGGCCGAAGATCTTCTCGCAGAAGAGCCCGTCCTTCTCCGGCTTGAGGGTGCGGTAGTTGATGGTCTCCGGCTTCTTGACCTCGCCGTGGGACCACTGACGGATGTCGTCGGCGGTCGCCAGGCCGATCCTGAGCTCGTCGAAGAAGTTGACGTCCAGCATTTGTGCGATCTCCCCCTCAGACTTCTTCCACGCTGCTCGGCTCGCGCCGGGACAGATCGATGCCGAGCTCCTCCGCCGCGCGGAAGACGTCCTCGTCGGTGTCGCGCATCTCGATCGACATGCC